>JAKIHM010000024.1 GCA_021608145.1 Thermovorax subterraneus | reverse complement strand
GTCGACAATACCTTCGTTATCGCCGCTGTCAATGTGGTCTTCCCATGGTCTACGTGACCTATCGTGCCTACGTTTACGTGAGGCTTCTTCCTCTCAAATTTTTGCTTTGCCATCGCTTTTCCTCCTTAATATGTAGAATAAATTAAAATAATAAAAAAATGCTCGTCCTCCTATATTATAACCAAATAAAAGTCAATTTTCAAATAGTTTCAACATAAAAATGGAGCCCACGACCGGGATCGAACCGGCGACCTCCGCCTTACCAAGGCGACGCTCTGCCGACTGAGCTACGTGGGCATATCTATGGTGGCGGGGGCTGGATTTGAACCAGCGACCTTCGGGTTATGAGCCCGACGAGCTGCCAGACTGCTCCACCCCGCGACGTTAACTTTTGGAGCGGGAAACGGGATTCGAACCCGCGACACCCAGCTTGGAAGGCTGGTGCTCTGCCATCTGAGCTATTCCCGCATCATGGTGGAGAGAGGTGGATTCGAACCACCGAAGGCGTGCGCCAGCAGATTTACAGTCTGCCCCCTTTGGCCAGCTCGGGCATCTCTCCACACTGCCATGCTCTTTATATTATAAAAGCAAAAACCGTTTTGGTCAATAGCTATTTTATTCCTAAATATCCCTTACTTCCAAATATTTTTCCAGTTTTCTTTTTACCCTCTGCAGGGCGTTGTCGATAGATTTTACGTGCCGCTTAAGTTCTTTTGCTATCTCCTGGTAGGACTTCCCGTTTAAGTAGGATATCAGTACTTCCCATTCTAATTTGCTTAATATTTCTCCCATCTTGCACTCTATATCCGCAACTTCTTCCCGGCTGATTATGAGTTCCTCCGGGTCAGTAATCTTCACCTCGGATAACACATCCATCAGCGTGCGTTCCGAATCTTCATCGTAAATGGGCTTATTTAAAGAAACGTAAGAATTGAGCGGTATGTGCTTCTGGCGGGTGGCAGTTTTAATAGCTGTGATTATCTGCCTTGTAATGCATAGTTCTGCGAAAGCTCTGAAGGACGACAGTTTATCCGGGTTAAAATCCCTTATTGCCTTATAAAGGCCTATCATGCCCTCTTGAATTATGTCTTCCCGGTCTGCGCCTATTAAAAAATAGGACCTTGCCTTTGATTTCACAAAATTCTTGTATTTATTTATAAGGTACTCCAATGCTTCGCGGCTTCCGCTTCTTGCCTCGTACACTACCTCCTCGTCCTGCATGTCCTCGTAACAGGCAAAATCTTTTTTATGAAGCCCCGCCTTCACATTATCGCCCCCTGCAGAAATAGACCTATTCCATTATAGCTCATAGTAATTCGAGTAGTCAAGCTCCCTTGCCGCCTTTAAAGCGCTCGAGAATGAGCCTTATTATGCTTTTATCAACCATTTCCGCCAATGTATTTCTTTCTAACCTCTGTATTTCTTCCTGCCTTCTCCTTTTTTCCACCAAAGCCATTATTTCATTCCTTAATTCCCTTGCTGACACGCGTATAGCTCCGCGACCCATTACAATTTGCTGTTCTATCCAGTCGGAAGTAGCTACTCTTATTTTGTCTTTCTTTCCCATAGAGTCTACCGTTCTTTCTATGTACGCATCAGCAGTCTCCCCTTCTCTTGTGAATACCACTTCTACCCCATTTATGAAGTAACGAGCCCCGCAACCCCCTTCGACATGATGGGCATCGAAGACCACGATGATTTTCGTCCCCGTCTGGGCCGCATAGTCACTCAGGATATCCACTAGCTTGTCCCTTGCCGTCTCAAGGCTTACGCTTTTTGCCTCTATGAGCTCCGGCCATGCATTTATAATGTTATATCCGTCTATGAATAAATATTCTTCGTGTTTTTCAACCATGCCTTCCTTCCCTTTGCCTCAAAATTTCGTACCCTAGGACCGCTGCGGCAACTGCAGCGTTAAGTGACGTCACGTGCCCCCGCATGGGAAGGCTCACCAGAAAGTCACATTTTTCCTTTACCAGTTTCCCCAACCCTTTATTCTCGCCTCCCACCACTAGGGCAATGGGTCCTGTTAAATCTGCTTCGTAGTAAGGTTTACCATCCGGGTCAGCACCTACTACCCAAATTCCTTTTTCTTTAAAGTATTCTAAGGCCGATGCTATATTAGGCACCCGTGCTATATTAACATGTTCGCAAGCCCCTTCCGACACCTTGACCACAGCAGGCGTAACTGCACAGGCCCTTCTTCTCGGAATTACTATCCCGTGGACACCCAAACAGTCGGCGGTGCGTACAATGCTTCCCAGGTTTTGGGGGTCGCTTATTTCGTTCAGCACAAAAATTAAAGGTTCTTCATTCATTTTTTCAGCCGCTTTTAAAAGGTCATCAACCGAAACGTATTCTTTCGGCGAAGCAACGGCAATTATCCCCTGAGGACTCCTGGTTCTCGCCATCTTTACAAAACTCTCGCGCGGGAGCTCCACAACGGGTATGCCTGCGTTTTTTGCCAGCTCTATTATCTTTTTTAAGGAGCCTTGCTGTTCCCCTTTTTTTATATAAATTTTATTTAGAGGCCGGCCTGCCTTCAAAGCTTCCAAAACCGCATTTTTCCCTTCTATCTGAAACTCCTTTTCTATATTCCACCACTCCCCATGATGGATTTTACTAATCGCTGTTTTCGGTAAATGCTCTTAATGATATAATGGTGTAAACGAAGTTTGTAATCATGATATTTCAATTTGCTTTAAAAGTCAAGGAGGCGAATAACGTGAAGGTAACCGTTTTGACCCACACCCCCGATCCTGAAAAAACAGTGGCTGCGGCTGCTCGCCTTTGTTATTCCAGAATCGGCCCAATGGAAATTATGGAAAACTTAACCGACGAAAAGGTGGCTTCTTTCATTCAAAAACTGATCAATTCGGGCCACATGTCGCCTTTGGAGCATGTAAGCTTTACCTTCGCCGTAGAAGGAGTCAGCCGAACTTTACTCGCCCAGCTCACCCGCCACCGGATAGCCTCATACTCGGTTCAAAGTTTGAGGTATAACAATCCTTTCGAAGAAGAACTGAGTAATCAGGATGAAGTACAAACCACCTGTTTGAAAGCCGAAAACAGGGCATACCTGCAGGGGGTTACCTCAAGCGGAAAATACATAGCTCTCGTAGGGTGCGACATCAAAGAAGACGAACTGGAAGAAATAAGGAAAAATCTACCGGACAAAATCGACCGCGAATACCCCGGCCACTATTTAAGGGGGCTATTCGACGCCGAGGGCAAAATAACCGATGACGGCTTTTCCTTATCTTTCCCAGAAAAATTTTATTCGATTCTCTCTCAGACCCCTTTTGAGTTTGAGCAAAAGGGCGAAAGCCTCGTTTTATCCGGAAAGAAAGCGGTGGATTTTTGTCTTTTCATCTATGATGGACTTGATTTTGTCCGTTCACTATATTCCAGGGAAAAGCTGGCGAATCTTTGCAAAAGGGCTCCGGAATTTTTCAGCAAAATTAAAACACAGGCGAGAGATTATATCGCGCAGCGCTATTACTGCGTACTTCCGGCGGAAATAGAAAAAAACCCTGATGCGATTTTGACTTATATAGCCGCCCTTGAAAATTGCAAAAAGGCTTACCTCGAAATGGTGAAAATGGGAGTCGACAAGGAGGACGCCCGCTACATACTGCCGATGGGGACCTGCACAAACCTCGTGGTCACCATGAACGCGAGGAGCCTTTATAACTTCTTCAACCTCCGGTGCTGCGAAAGGGCCCAGTCGGAAATCCGCGAGCTTGCTCGAATGATGCTGGAAGAAGTAAGAAAAATCGCCCCGAACCTTTTTAAAAAGGCCGGAGCACCCTGTGAAGCCACTGGATACTGTCCAGAAGGAGCTTTTAGCTGCGGGAAGTATCCTGTCCGGAATTGACCAATGCAAACGAAGCCATGAGGATTTTGTTGAGTCTGTCATTTTTCCCCGAGAGGTAAAGGTAGCCCAAGAGCGCTTCAAAACCCGTGCTGTAATGGTAGTCCATTACATCTGCGTTCTTGGGCACCGAATTAACTTTTGCATTTCTAGCTTTTCGCACCACATCTTTTTCTTCAGGCGTCAGGTACTCTTCAATCTTTTTTAAAACTTCTGCTTGCGCCGAAGCCCTGACATACTTTACCGTCTCTTGATGAAGGTCTTTGACTTTTTTCCCGCTCCCCACCACCATTGTCCTGACAAACAGGTTGAACACGGCGTCTCCCACAAAGGCCAATGCCAAGGAAGAAAGCTCCGATACACTTTTATTCTTTTCGTTTTCCACTACTCACCACTCCGTTAAGCCCGCCGCCACCTGGTGCCGGTCGGCGTATCTTCGATTATTATTCCCCGAGCTTTGAGTTCATCCCTGATCTTATCGGCGAGCGCATAATTTTTTGCCTTTCTAGCTTCTTGTCTTTCCTTTATCATACGCTCGATCTCTTCATCGAGCAGGACCGGCTGGAATTTTGAAAAAAGCCCGAGGACTCCTCCCAATTCCAGCACCAGCTCCTTTGTCTTTTTTACTGCTTCCTTTGAGGAATTCTCGCCCAGGCTCACGTTAAACTCCCTTACGATATCGAATAAAGCGGCTATAGCGCTGGCGGTGTTAAAATCGTCGTCCATGCTTTCGATGAATTTATTCTTGTTTTCCAGCTGCTTTTGCAGATACTCCTCTTCCTTTGGGCTCATAGGTCTTTCCGGGGTTACCTTCTCCAGGTGCTCCATGGCATAAAGCGCCGTATAAAGTCGCTCCAATGCATTTTTTGATTGTTCCATTAACTCCTTGCTGAAGTTAATAGGGCTTCTGTAATGGGACGACAGCATCAAAAACCTCAGCACTTCCGCTTCGTATTCCTTAAGAATTTCCCTTACTGTAAAGAAGTTTCCCAAGGACTTCGACATTTTTTCATTGTTGATATTTAGGTAACCTACGTGCATGAAGAATCTGGCAAAAGGTTTGCCGGTGACGGCTTCGCTCTGGGCGATTTCGTTTTCATGGTGGGGAAAGATGAGGTCTGGTCCGCCGCCGTGGATGTCTATGGTCTCTCCCAGGTGTTTTATTGCCATAACTGAACATTCTATGTGCCAGCCAGGCCTTCCCTCTCCCCAAGGACTGGGCCAAGCAGGCTCACCGGGTTTTTTTGCTTTCCATAGGGCAAAGTCCATAGGGTCCCTCTTTTTTTCTCCGGGCTCTACTCTCGCCCCGGCCTCGAGTTCCTCCAAATTCTGCCCAGAAAGTTTGCCATACCCGGGAAAACTCTTTGCCGAAAAATAAACGTCACCGTCCACCACATAAGCGTAACCCTTTTCTATAAGCACTTTTATAAATTCTATTATGTCATCGATGTGCTCAGTTGCCCTGGGGTGAACGTCTGCCCTTTTAATATTGAGGGCATCCGCGTCTTTAAAGTACTCCTCGATGAACCTGTCCCCCAATTCCTTGACGGTAATCCCTTCTTCGTTCGCTCTTTTTATCATCTTGTCGTCAATGTCGGTGAAATTCTGAACAAATTTGACATCATAGCCTTTGTATTTCAGGTAGTTTCTCACCACATCAAAGGTTATGAAAACCCTTGCGTTGCCCACGTGAAAATAATCGTAAACCGTGGGGCCGCAGGCGTATATGGTAACTTTGTTTCCGTTAAGCGGTCTGAATTCCTCTTTCTTTTTTGTCAGGGTATTGTATATCTTCACCCTCATGCCTCCTTTCAAGCTGCTTTATCCTTTCCTCCAGCTCTTCGATTTTCCTTTGCAAACTCTTCATCATGTCCGCCACCGGGTCGGGCAGAAGGTGATGGTCTAGGTCAACTTTTGTAAAGTCAGCCTTTGCAAAATCTATCTTCTTTCTCACCACGGCCTTACCTGGCACACCTACCACCGTAGAGTTAGGCGGCACGTCCTTCAAAACCACCGCTCCCGCTCCTATTTTGCAGTTGTCTCCTATCTTTATCGGTCCGAGGACTTTAGCGCCGGCCCCTACTACTATATTATTGCCGAGAGTCGGATGCCTTTTCCCCTTTTCCTTTCCCGTGCCTCCTAAAGTCACTCCCTGATACAGGGTGACGTTATCCCCAATTTCGGTGGTCTCTCCTATCACGACGCCCATTCCGTGATCAATGAAAAACCCCTTACCTATTTTAGCTCCCGGGTGGATCTCTATGCCCGTGAAGAACCTGGATATCTGGGATATAATCCTTGCTATCAGAAATAACCTTTTCTGATAAAAGAAATGGGCTATCCTATGCATCAAAATGGCGTGAAACCCCGGATAGCAAAGGATTACTTCTAGGATGCTCTTTGCCGCCGGATCCCGCTCAAATACCACTTTTATGTCTTCCTTAATCGTCCTCAACAGCGACATTATGTTTCCCTCCTTTTAAAATTTGCGTAGTTAATCAAATCAAAAGGCCTTTCACCTCTCCAGAGGCGAAAGGCCCGCGGTCCCACTCTGATTTTTCACTCTTTTCCTTAACGGCCTAAGCCGCAGGCCTCTACTTTAGATTTCAAGGCCTGAACTCCGGGGTGCAACGTCGGTCCCGCCTTTCCTTGAAACCGCTCTCAGCCGCCGGCGGTTTCTCTCTGTAAGGGTATCGGGCCTACCTTCCCCATCATAGTCTTTACAATATCGATTTTTACTTTTATGATAATAGAAATTCCGACTAAAGTCAAGGGGATTCTCGTTTATCCTGCAACTATAAGCTATATAACGTTTAACCCCATTTCTCTCAACATTGCCCTTGCCATTTCCAGAATTTCTCGGGACGGCGGTTCTACGTCCTTCAAGAGGTATTTTAGTCCGAGAGCCTCCCACTTGTGGATTCCCAATTTGTGATAGGGCAAAAGTTCCACCAGCTCCAGCGAATTTAGGCTTTTCAAAAATTCGCCCAGTTTTTTAAGGTGCGTCACATCATCTGTAAACCCCGGCAGGAAAACATGCCTTATCCAAATCTTTTTGCCAAGAGAATCTATAAAGCGGAGATTTTCTAGGATTAATCGGTTATCCTTGCCGGTAAGCTCCATGTGTACTTTCGGGTCCAAATGCTTTATGTCAAAAAGGACGAGGTCGGTATAAGGGAGGATTTTTTCAAAAGCATCCCTTTTGCAATACCCCGCTGTATCGAGAGCCGTGTTTATACCTAGATCTTTGCACTTTTTCATGATGCAGGATGCAAAATCCGGCTGTAGGGTGGGCTCACCCCCAGAAAGGGTTACTCCCCCTCCTGATGCATCCATATATGGCTTAAATGAAATTATCCTCTTCACCAAAAAATCCGCATCTTCTATCTTTCCTCCCGAAAGCGACCATGTGTCCGGATTATGGCAGTAAACGCACCTCAAGGGGCAGCCCTGCAAAAATACCACGAACCGTATCCCCGGACCATCTAATGTCCCCATACTCTCGACAGAATGCACCCTACCCTTTTGCCCCACCTTATCACCTCATGCTTTCGAAAAATGTCCGAGAAATCACTTCTAGCTGTTGCTCCCTGGAAAGCTTTACGAAGTGGACGGCGTAACCCGACACCCTTATCGTGAGCTGCGGGTACTTGTGGGGGTTTTTCATGGCATCTATGAGAAGTTCCTTGTCCATAACATTTACGTTCATGTGATGCCCGCCTTTTGCAAAATACCCGTCCAAAAGGCCCACAAGGTTTTTTATTCTCGCTTCCTCCGTTCTCCCCAGAGCCTTCGGCAGGATCGAAAACGTATAGGATATGCCGTCCCTGCAGTATTCGTAAGGAATTTTGCAGACCGAATTAAAGGCCGCCAGGGGTCCATTTTCATCCCGCCCGTGCATGGGATTTGCTCCAGGAGCAAAAGGCTCTCCTGCCTTTCTGCCATCAGGAGTAGCACCGGTCTTTTTCCCGTAAACCACATTTGATGTGATTGTAAGTATGGACATGGTAGGTTTGGCACCCCTGTAAAGGGGTTTCCTGCTTAAAAATCCGTAGAAAGTTTTAACAAGGGAAACGGCAATCGAATCAACCCTTTCATCGTCATTCCCGTATTTCGGGTAATCGCCCTCTACCTTAAAATCTACGCAAATCCCTCTGTCATCCCTTACCGGCGTAACTTTTGCATACTTTATGGCACTGAGCGAATCTACCGTCACTGAAAATCCAGCAATTCCAAAAGCCATAAGCCTTTCCACATCCGTATCGTGAAGGGCCATTTGAAGTTTTTCGTAATTGTACTTGTCGTGCATGTAGTGTATGAGATTCATGGTGTCGATGTAAAGATTCGCGAGCCACTCTAGGACTTTAATGTACCTTTTCCACACCCTGTCAAAGTTCAGAGGTCCTTCCGGCAAGGGCTCAAGTTTTGGACCGATTTCTAGACCAGTAATTTCATCCCTTCCCCCGTTTATGGCAAGAAGCAGCGCTTTTGCCAGATTTACCCTAGCGCCGAAAAACTGCATCTGCTTCCCGAGTTTAATGGCTGAAACGCAGCAAGCTATGCCGTAATCATCGCCGAAAACCGGTCTCATCAGGTCATCGTTTTCGTATTGTATAGAGCTGGTCTTTATGGAAACTTCGGCACAAAAGCGCTTGAAATTATCCGGCAAATCCTTCGACCAGAGGACGGTAAGATTGGGTTCCGGTGCCGGCCCCAGGTTCAAAAGGGTGTTCAAAAAGCGAAAGGTGGTCTTGGTGACCAGGGGGCGCCCGTCAAGCCCCACGCCTCCCAAAGATTCCGTTATCCACATGGGGTCTCCCGCAAAAAGTTCGTTGTACTCCGGAGTCCTGAGCTGCCTCGCCATCCGAAGCTTTATTACAAACTGGTCCACCAGCTCCTGAGCTTCCTCTTCGGTGATAATACCCCTTTTGAAGTCTCTCTCGATATATATATCTAGAAAAGTGCTAACCCTGCCTAATGACATAGCCGCCCCGTTTTGTTCCTTGATAGCACCTAGGTATGCAAAATACACCCATTGTACCGCCTCGCGCGCGTTTTTCGCAGGAAGCGATATGTCAAATCCGTAACTTTCGGCCATACGCTTTAGGTCCATCAAAGCCTTTATCTGACATGCAACTTCTTCCCTGAGCTGAACCATCTCCGGAGTCATCGGGCCTATAAGATTTTTTAGGTCCTTTTTCTTTTCTTCAATGAGCCTGTCCACGCCGTAAAGCGCTACCCTGCGGTAATCCCCGATGATCCTTCCCCGCCCGTAGCTGTCCGGCAGCCCGGTAATTATGCCCAGCTTTCTCGCCATGCGCATCTCATCCGTATAAGCCCGGTAAACTCCGTCGTTATGGGTCGTGCGGTACTTAGTAAATATCTCCTTTATAGAATCACTCAACTTGTAACCGTATGCCGAACACGCCTGCTCGGCCATCCTTATCCCGCCGAAGGGATTGACAGCTCTTTTCAAAGGCTCATCGGTTTGAAGGCCTACTATTACTTCATCCTCCCTCTTGATGTATCCGGGGCCGTGGCTCGTTATGGTGGATACTGTATTCGTATCTATATCTAATACCCCTCCCTTTTTCATTTCTTCTGCGAGTAAAGCCTTGCACCTTTCCCAGAGTCTTCTGGTTTTCTCCGAAGTCCCCTTTAAAAATTCGCCACCCCCATAGTACGGAGTATAATTCTTCTGAATGAAATCCCTCACATCGATTTCCTCAACCCATCGTCCCGGGACAAAACCTTCCCACGCTTCTTGCATCTTTCGGCCTCCTCCTTTCTTTATTTAAAAGCAAAAGCCGCCTGAGCAAATCCAACAATTTGCCCAGGCGGCCGGCATCCTATTGGCCCCACTCCCCTGTGGTCAATTCCACACCTTGCCGCCAGTAATGGGACCCTTTACTTTTATAAAGTATAATACACCAGAACACAATAGCAAGTCAATACCGAAAAAATAACTAACTTTTACGAATTCAGGACTTTCATCGCTATTTCTTCTCTTACCTCCGTTATAAACGGAATCTTCGTCTCCCTTTCAGTCTCCCTGTTGCAGGAAGCAATATCGTCCCTAGAAATAGTTCCAACCGTAAACTTCCTCGCTCCTGCCATAAGCTGTTGTAAGCCTGCCGAAAGCTTATCGGCCAAAGTCCAAAATGCTATGGCGCCGTAAGGTATGTTCTTCATCTCGTCCTCGCCGACTTTCTTTTTGACTTCGTGGTACCCTGCGAAGATTTCTTCCGCCTTCAGTCCTATCTGCGAAACAGTCGCAGGTAGGGTATCCCAATTTCCGTTGACTTTTTCTTTCCTCTCTGGATGTAGTGCCCCTTCAATGTTGGACCCCACGAAGGCGGGAATCATCAGTGCCCTTCCCATGCAAACTACTTTTACAAAGGGTGCTCCCAAAGCAAGGGCTTTGAAGATGTGGTCTTCTCTTGCAAATCCGCCAGCAAAGGCCATATCTACGACTTTGTATCCTTTTTCTTTCAATATAGTTGCATATTCATAAGCTTTCGAATGCAACAGTATAGACGGTATTCCCCAGGTCTCCATCATATTCCACGGGCTCATTCCGGTTCCTCCGCCGGAACCGTCTATGGTGAGCAGGTCTAGCTTAGCCTCAGTTGCGTATTTAATCGCCATTGCAAGGCCGTCAACAGAGTAAGACCCTGTTTTTAACGTTATCCACTTATACCCCAATTTCCTCAAATACTCTACAGCCTTCATAAATTGTTCTCTTACTTCCTCCGGCGAAGAAAGGTCGGTGTACCCAAGCCTGCTGTGCCGTGCAAAGGACTTTATTGCTCCGCTCTTGTATGCTTCAATGACTTCCGGCCTTTCGGGGTCAGGGTCGACAACATATCCCCTCTTCTTGAGGAAGGTTGCATATTCAATATCCTTTACCTGAATTTCCCCGCCTATGCACTTTGCTCCTTGGCCCCACTTGAGCTCTATTACGACCTTGTCGCCGTATTTTTCTATAACGTATTCTGCCACTTTATTTCGAGTGTCCTCGACGTTTAACTGCACAAAAATAGCTCCATACCCGTCGTAGTATCTAAGGTAGGTCTCTATCCTCCTGTCAAGTTCAGGTGCTACTTTTATCTTGCCATTTTCTATGACAGAATTTTTGTCAACCCCAACCACATTTTCTCCTATTACGATAGGAATCCCGACGAGGGCAGCTCCTATTGCAAGGGAATCCCAGTATTTTGCGGCGATAAAAGTCGAACCCAACGCCCCTGTCATTATCGGAACCCTAGCCTTAATCTTTTCTTTATTGCCAAACTCCGTAGATACATCGACGTTGGGAAATATGCAGTCATCCGCCGAATTTGTCAAGTTCTCCTTAAGCCCCGTGGCGCCGTAGTTATATCCCAGAATCCTCAAAGAATTGTAGGAAACTCCAAGATGCATGGTGTTGCCGCTGCCAGCCGTCACCGTTCCAAAATCTCTGGGGTAAAGCATCTTCCTGCCGATGAGACTTGAAAGCCAGGTCTCACACTTGCCTTGGCAATCAGCCCTGCAGAGAGTGCAGAGCCCTGATTCTGCAGGGTTCCCCCTGTTTACTGTTCCTAGCACGTCGTTGGACTTTGGCCATGAAATCATCTAAAATCCCTCCATGCATAGCATAATTTTTTATTATAATGTAAAAGCCCTCGGAAAATCCCATTTCAGGGACCTTCCGAGGGCTTTTATCCCTACGGTGTGACAGGACTTGCCTGCCTGGTGCCGCTCGGTCCAGACGCCTCAAAGGCCGGAACCCTAGGCACCCTCCCCTACAAGTGCTCTTGTATACCTGTGCTCAATTTTTTTATGATTATACAATGCATTTTATAATAATGTCAAGAGTTTTGCATAAAAAAATTGCGGGATAAACCCCGCTTTTTTGCTTTAAAGTTTTTTAATTAGACACACGGCCTGTGCCGAAATCCCCTCGCCTCTTCCCTCAAACCCCATTCCCTCAGTGGTGGTGGCCTTTATGCTTACCTTATCTTTAGATATGTTCAACGCCTGTGCTATGTTTTCCCTCATCTTATCTATGTAAGGGAAAAGCTTTGGCCTTTCGGCGCAAATCACCGAATCTATATTTACCACCCCAAAACCCTCGCGTTTTAGCATCTCTCCTACCCTCTTCAAAAGGAGAATGCTTCGTATGTCCTTGTATTCCGGGTCAGTATCTGGAAAATGGACACCTATATCGCCCATAGCCGCTGCCCCTAAAAGCGCGTCATTTATTGCATGGACCAGGACGTCCGCATCGGAATGGCCCAGCAACCCTTTTTCATAAGGAATCTCGACTCCACCTAACACTAACTTTCTCCCTTTTACCAGCCTGTGGGCGTCGTATCCGATACCTACTCTCATTTTATCACCTCTTGAAATCACCATATCCCATATTTAGAAAGGCCTCTGCAACTATCATGTCTTCCGGGGTCGTAATTTTGATGTTCTCATAAGCTCCTTCTATCATTATTACAGGAAACCCAAGCCTTTCCACAAGGACTGTATCATCCGTGCCGTAAAATCCACTCTTTCTCGCCTCTTCGTGAGCTTTGAGTATCAATGAATATTCAAAGGTTTGTGGCGTCTGGATTGCCCAGAGAGTCTTTCTGTCGGGGGTATTCAGAATAAATCCTTTTTCCACAACCTTGATGGTATCCTTCACAGGCACTCCCACGCCAACGGCCTTGTATTTCTTTGCAGCTTCAATGCTATCCAAAATTATCTTTCTCGTGACGAATGGCCTCACGCCATCGTGTATAACAACAATTTCGGTTTGAGGAGAACAGCTCCTCAAACCGTTGTAAACGGAATCCTGGCGTTCTTTTCCGCCTTCTGCGAGCTTTACCTTTTTGAATCGGTAGGGGAGTAAAATTTCTTTTTGTACGTAAACAATATCCGAAGACCCCACGACCAGTATTATCTCATCTATTTCCCGCAGGCTTTCAAAGGTGTTTAACGTGTAATAAAGGATAGGGCGACCTTTCAGCATCAAAAACTGCTTGCTCAAGGTGGAATTCATCCGCCTGCCCCTGCCGCCGGCCGCTATCACCGCCGCAACTTTCATTAATTTTCACCCCGGTTACATCGATTTAGGCTTTGCAAAAATCATCCTCCCGGCAGCAGTCTGCAACACGCTGGTCACCATTACGCCTATTGTCTCACCTATGTGCTTTTTGCCACCATCCACCACTATCATTGTACCATCGTCCAGGTATGCGACCCCCTGCCCCGCCTCTTTGCCGTCTTTTATAACCTGTACAACCATTTCCTCACCCGGGAGAACTATCGGTTTTACCGCATTGGCAAGTTCGTTTATATTCAAGACAGGAACTTTATGCAGCTCCGCCACTTTATTCAGGTTAAAATCGTTGGTTATTATCTTTCCGTCGAGCATCTGGGCAAGTTTTACCAATTTGCTGTCGACCTCTGTAATATCTTCGAAATCTTTTTCGCAAATCTGCACCTCGATATTCATTTCCTTTTGCATTCTGTTCAAAATGTCAAGCCCTCTGCGGCCGCGGTTCCTTTTCAGGACATCCGACGAATCGGCTATGTGCCTCAGCTCTTCAAGCACGAAGCTCGGCACTATTATGGGTCCTTCGATAAATCCGGTCTGGCATATATCGGCGATTCGGCCATCTATTATTACACTGGTATCCAAAATCTTCGGTTTTATCTTGCTGGAGTTAGAAGAGGAAATTGCCGGCGCAGTTTGCTGTTTCTTGGGCCATACTGGGATGGGAATCAAGGCAGACAATTCTTCCCGCTTTTTTATGGCAACACTCGCTCCGATGTACCCCAATATCAGATTCGCTGCGATAAGCAAATACGGTCCCATCCACGGGATGCCCAAAAGCGCCCTAGAAAACAGATTTGCTATGACAAGCCCCATAAAAAGTCCTATAAATCCGTAAAGTATATCCCTCATCGGAGTTTTCTGAAGCCTGTTTTCCAACCACTCCTTGGTTCTGGTCCCCCACAAAAATAGCTTCGGAGTTAGTAAATAAAATATCATTGCGAAAATTATAGAGCTCACTATCTTGCCAGCTCTTACACTGGTTTCGCTCAGGGATAAAAGGTTCAAAAGTTCGTTTACCTTAAATACCATTGAAGAAATTTCGTACCCAATAACAAGTCCCAAAAGCGATAGAGCGGCTTGAACGATTCTGTATATCACTCTTTATCACCTCCTATATAAAGTATTGCCGATTTTTAGCACTTTTTTCCCTTCCCTCTAATCCCATTATATAATAAAAATCTCCTTCCAATCCACATTTGGGAGGTAAAATGCGGAAATACAAAAAAACGCCCTTACCCTAATGCTCTTTCTATCAACCTGTGGGCGCTCATCTCATCAATATTTTTCGAAAGGGCAATTTCGCTTGCAAGGATCTGCTTGGCGTTTTCAAACATTCTCCTTTCGCCAGTGGAAAGCCCCTTTTCCTTTTCCCTCAGCCCTAAATTTCTTACAACTTCGGCTACCTGAAATATATTTCCGCTTTTAATTTTTTCCATATTGGCCCTGTATCTGTGATTCCAGTTAGCCGGCATTTTGCTCTTTTCCCCGCGAAGTATTTTGAATACCTGTTCTATCTCTTCATCGCTCACGACTTGACGAACGCCTATCGCTTTGACGCTTTTTATGGGAATCATGACCTTCATGTTCTTGAAATGCATCCTCATGACGTAGTACTTCTGTTTTTCCCCCAGAATCTCCTTCTCTTCTATGGCTTCAATAATCCCAGCTCCGTGCATCGGATAGACAACCTTGTCCCCAATGTTGAACATTCCGAAGCCCCCTAAAACAATATAACTTTATTTTATTATTAAATAACATAAAATTCCTGAAATGTCAAGTTAAATTTTAATTATACTATACATAACAGAATTATGTCAATCAGAATTTTTTATAAGCCCCTTTCAGATGGGTGGAAAACATACTTCACATTTTTCTCTATATTCTAACTTAAGTTTGACAAACGCCCGGAATCATGGATATAATAAGACTTGTAAGAAAATATAGGGGGAATCACAATGAAGGACCTGACCTATGAGGAATTCCAAGCCACGGTCTCCCAGTGCCTCGTAAGGCACAAGAGCATCATAGACGTCCTCACAAAGCTTCAAGAAACCGTAAGCCGCATCAACCGGGCCATAGCAAAATCGGTCACCGTATGCGGATGTCTGGAAATCAACGCAAGAAAACAGCAAATCCCCAGCAACATCAGCCTTCAGGACCTGAGTTCATACATGGAAACCCACCTGAAGGGCAATTTGTGCCCCAACTGCAGAGAGATCCTAAAGGAGGAGCTAGGCAATCATCTTTTTTATCTCACCGCTTTATGCAACCTGCTGAACGTGAGCCTGGAAGACGTCCTTTTAGAAGAAAACGAAAAACTTACAACTCTAGGTATTTATAATCTTTCTTGAATTCCTCAATCTAGAGCCAAATCTATCGCCTCCTTCAACTCCCTCACCCCTACGACCTCGATAGAGCCGCCGGTCTTCAAATCCTTAAGGTTATCGTAAGGTATTATAACTTCCTTAAAGCCAAGTTTTACCGCTTCATTAACTCGCTTTTCTACGTAGCCAACCGAACGTACTTCTCCTCCAAGGCCCACTTCCCCTATTATTACCGCTTCCCTTACAGGCCTATTTTTAAAGCTTGAAACTATGGCAGTTGCTACAGCCAAATCCACGGCCGGTTCGGAGAGTTTGATCCCGCCGGCCACATTAATGTACACGTCTTCGTGGGTAAGGTTAAGCCCCAGCTTCTTTTCCAAAACCGCAATTAACAAAACAGCTCTATTGTAGTCAATCCCCGATGTCTGACGCCGAGGCAGGTTGAAGCCGGTAGGACAGGTAAGCGCTTGGACTTCTACCAAAAGAGGTCTCGTGCCTTCTATGGTGCAAACCACGGCAGAACCAGGTGCGGCTTTCTTTCTTCCCATGAGCAAAAATCTAGAGGGGACCTTGACTTCTATGAGCCCCGCCTCCTTCATTTCAAATATTCCAATTTCGTTGGTCGAGCCGAATCTATTCTTTACAGCCCTTACCACGCGGTACGATTGATATCTTTCACCTTCAAAATAGAGCACGCAATCCACCATGTGCTCCAAAGTCCGGGGACCCGCAAGGCTCCCATCTTTAGTAACGTGCCCGACGATAAACACAGCCGCACCAGTCTCTTTTGAAATCTTGAGCAGCCTGTATGTGACTTCCCTCACCTGACTGATGCTACCAGGAGGCGACTCTAAAGCAGGAAGATAGACGGTCTGTACCGAGTCCAGGATTACTACATGAGGCAAAAGTTCCCTCACATAGCTTTCTACAACCTCTATGTTGTTTTCCGCCGCCAAGTAAAGCCTCCCTTCTACAATCCCGAGCCTTTCCGCTCTCAATTTGACCTGTTTTTCCGACTCTTCGCCAGTGACGTAGAGCACAACCTTCCCCATAGCGCTGAGTTTCCCGCCCATCTGTAGCATCAGGGTGGATTTTCCTATCCCGGGGTCACCCCCCAGAAGCACCAGGCTTCCCGGGACTATACCGCCTCCAAGGACCCTGTCGAGCTCTTCTAACTCCGTCTTTATCCGTTCCTCTTCCGAATATTGTATCTCACTCAAAAGCCTGGGCTTATTGTATACAGCCGGGGCTCTTTTTTCTTCGAATAAAAGCTCTTCCACAAGGCTGTTCCAGCTTTCACATTCGGGGCACTTTCCCATCCACTTCACCGATTCAAAGCCGCATTGCTGGCAAACGTATTTTTTCTTGGCTTTCAAACTCCCCTCACTTTTTTATCTAAACTGTAACTTAACAGTTTAGATAGCTGGGCTATTTATAGTCCGCCCTTTCATAGAGTGCTTAGTCCCAGCAGGCGGTGTTTAAGCACCCCTTCTTTTTTCCCTTAAAATGACGGATAAACCCGGCTGCGAACCGAATTTGGGCAATCCCGAAAACCGATTCTGCAGCCGGGTGTCGTCATCATTCGCCGCTATTTGTTGTCAAAGACAGCTCTTTTTTCTTAAATGTCAGCTTGTCGTCCTCTACATCTACCAGCACCACATCACCCGGCGACACGCTTCCTTTTAAGATCTCCTCGGAAAGGCTGTCCTCCACTTCTTTTTGGATGACCCTTCTCAAAGGCCTTGCACCGTACAAGGGATCGAAACCTTTCTTGACTAGCCATTCTTTTGCCTTTTCCGAAACTTCTATGGTCAGGTTGTTTTCTTTCAGCCTATCGTTGACCTGTTTCAGCATCAGGTCCACAATCTTCTTCATGTGTTCTTCATTGAGAGGATGGAAAACTATTATCTCGTCCACGCGGTTCAAAAATTCGGGTCTGAACGTGCGCCTTAGTTCCTCCATCACTCTTTCTTTCATTTCTTCGTAGTTTCTTGCATCATCTTCTTTAGGTGCAAAGCCTAAAGCCCTGGTTTTCTGTATGTGATTTGCACCAACGTTGGAAGTCATTATTATGACAGTATTCTTGAAGTCAACAGTCCTGCCCTGGGCATCGGTGAGCCTGCCGTCTTCCAGTATCTGGAGGAGGATATTGAACACATCGGGGTGGGCTTTTTCTATTTCGTCGAACAGCACGACCGAATAAGGTTTGCGGCGCACTTTTTCGGTAAGTTCTCCTCCTTCTTCATATCCTACGTATCCCGGAGGAGCACCAATCATGCGGGAAACTGCAAATTTCTCCATGTATTCGGACATGTCGAGCCTTATCATGGCATTCTCGTCGCCGAACATGGCCTCTGCCAAAGCCCTCGCCAGTTCAGTCTTGCCCACACCGGTAGGTCCGAGGAAGATAAACGAACCTACAGGGCGCTTCGGGTCTTTCAGCCCGGCGCGGGCCCTTCTTATGGCCCTCGCGACGGCCCTCACCGCTTCGTCCTGACCTATAACCCTCTGGTGCAGAATCTCCTCCATCTTAAGCAGTCTTTCGGATTCTTCTTCGGTCAGACGCTCCACCGGTATGCCGGTCCAGCTAGAGACTATTTTTGCTATATCTTCTTCGGTAACCGTTGCATTGTCCAGCTTTTGCTCCTGCTGCCACCGGGCTTTCAAACTGTCGACCTTGGCCTTTATTTCCTGCTCCTTATCTCTAAGTCTTGCCGCCTTTTCAAATTCCTGAGCTTTAATCGCAGCGTCCTTTTCCTTTCTAACTGCTTCCAGCTCATCTTCCAGTTCCTTCAGCTCCGGAGGAGCCGTAAGGCTGTTTAACCTCACCCGGGAAGCGGCTTCATCTATCAGGTCAACGGCCTTGTCCGGCAGGAACCGGTCGGTAATGTACCTGGCCGAAAGTTTTGCGGCAGCGACCAGGGCCTCGTCAGAAATTTTAACCCTGTGATGCGCCTCGTACTTATCCCTTAGACCTTCCAGAATCTTTATGGTGTCCTCCACCGTCGGTTCTTCTACGATTATGGGCTGGAATCTCCTTTCCAAAGCCGGGTCCTTTTCTATGTGCTTCCTATATTCATCAAGGGTGGTTGCGCCTATGGTCTGAAGTTCGCCGCGCGCCAGCGACGGTTTCAATATGTTGGAAGCATCGATGGCGCCTTCTGCTGCACCGGCTCCGATTATGGTATGCATTTCGTCGATAAACAGGATAACGTTGCCCGCCTGCCTAACTTCGTTTATAACCTTCTTTAACCTTTCTTCAAATTCCCCTCTGAACTTGGTCCCCGCCACCAGGGAAGCCAAATCCAGGCTTACTATCCTCTTATCTTTCAAAATCTCGGGCACTTCGCCCTCCACTATCCGCTGAGCGAGTCCTTCTACGATGGCGGTCTTGCCCACACCGGGTTCGCCTATGAGACACGGGTTGTTTTTGGTCCTCCGGGTCAAAACCTGAATGACCCGCTCTATTTCTTTTTGCCTGCCTATAACCGGGTCCAGCTTGCCTTCTGCCGCCAGTTCCGTCAGGTCCCTTCCGAATTGATTCAGGGTAGGCGTATTGTTCGCTCTCCTGAAGTTCGCCTGTCCTTTTACATCGGTGCCGAGGAGCGATAAGACTTCGTTCCGGGCCCTTTCAAGGCTCACTCCCAAATTGGCCAGCACCTGCGCTGCCACGCCCTCTCCTTCCCGGATGAGCCCAAGGAGAATATGCTCTGTCCCCACATAATTGTGCTTGAGCCTCCGAGATTCATCGAGAGCTAGCTCCAGCACCCTCTTCGCCCTGGGTGTATACCCTATCGGACCCTGAACCGCAAAAGGACCTACACCTATCATTCTTTCCACCTGTTCCCTTACTTTAGAAAGCTCCACTCCTAAATTCTGAAGGGCTTTTGCGGCCACTCCTTCTCCTTCCCTTATCAATCCCAAAAGAATGTGCTCCGTCCCCACGACGTTGTGGTTCAGCCGCCTTGCTTCTTCCTGGGCAAAAGCTATGACTTTTTGTGCCCTTTCCGTAAATTTCCCGTTCATATTCTCACCTCACCTCAATAATTTTTGTCTTAGCAAATTTGCCCTGTTTAAGTCCCTCTCCAAAGGAGTCATGGTCTTTTTAAACACTTCCTGGATATACGACGGTCCTGCTGTTATAAACAGGTTGTTGATTTCCTCGGGCTTCAAATTTTTTATGATCCCCATGTCCACCCCAAGCCTCACGTCGGATATATAACCCATGGCCTCCTGGGTGGACAGGAGCTTCGAATTTGTAAGTATTCCGTAGGACCTCGATATGCGGTCTTCGAGGCGAAGACGGTCTTCTCCCTTCAGATTTCTCCTAGCCTGTCTTTCGCTCGATATTATCTGACCCGCAACGCTCAGGAGATTTTGTATGATGTCCTCTTCCGATTTCCCGAGGGTTATTTGATTCGATACCTGATAAAGGTTGCCCCAGGATTCGGTACCCTCTCCGTAAAGTCCCCGCACCACCAATCCCAGCTGGGCCATCGTGGAAAACATGCGGTCTACCTGTTTCAACATGGTGAGCACGGGAAGGTGCATCATGACAGAGACCCGGATTCCGGTGCCCACATTGGTGGGACAGGCTGTTAAATACCCCAGGCGTTCGTCAAAAGCAAAATCGAGTTGTTCCTCGAGCACGTCATCCACGCGGCTTGCGAGCTCATAAGCTCCCTGCGGGTCCAAGCCTGAAAAGATGCACTGAATTCTGAGGTGGTCCTCTTCGTTGATCATTATGCTTATGCGCCGGTCTCCGCTTATTATAACCGCACCCCTGTCGTCTTTCGCCAGATCCGGGCTTATGAAGTGCATCTCCACCAGCAGATTCTTCTCGGTATCCGATAAGTCCTTCATAAGGTACAGCCTGGCATCTTTGGAAAGAACCGGGTTGGTCAAAAAAGCCCTGTACACCGAGTCAATTACTTCCTCCGCCTGGGTCCTGCTCAGGAGGTGCGGAAACGGCACATCTTTTAGATTCCGGGCAAGTCTTACCCTGCTTGTTATCACTACATCGCTTTCGGGGCCCGTGGAATTAATCCATTCTATTTTTGTTGTATCCAAAAGCTCCTCAATAGACACATCCCGCACCCCCATCAACCCCGGCCCAGTTTTTGCTCAAGTTCTCTGATTTTATCCCTGAGCACTGCGGCTCTTTCATATTCTTCGGCGTTAACCGCTTCCTGTAGCTCTCTTTTGAGCCTTTCTATTTCGCTCTTTATGCGAATCTTTCCGCCTCGCCTTTTTGGGACCTTGCCAACGTGATACGTCTTCCCGTGCAGGCGCCGGAGCATCGGATCCAGCTGCCCTTTGAAAGCTTCGTAACAATGGCTACAGCCGAACCTGCCTATCTGGGAAAACCGCGGAAAGGTTAATCCGCACCGGTCGCAGGAAAGCGGCTGGGACTTTTCCGGAAATTCCCTCATGAAGGGTTCGAAAAAGCCGGCCAAAAATTTCTGCATCGAAAACGGCTCTCCCTCTAAGTTGAAAGAAACATCGAATATGCTTTTTTCCCTGGCACACTGCTCGCAAAGGTGGAGCAAAGTTTTTTCTCCATTTATTATCTTCGTTATATGCACTGTGGCCGGTCTTTTTTTGCATTCATCGCACATCATAATTATCAATCCCCCTTTTCCTCTTCGTGGCCCAGCAAAGCAGCAATCATGGCTTTTAAAAGTCGGGCCCGCAACCTATCCCGCTCGGGGAGCGGTATCTCTAGATTCTTTCGATTAATGGCCGCCCTGAATAGCTCCGCCTCCCTTTTGGAAATAATGCCCTCTTCCAACATAAACTCCACAAGTCCATCGGCTTTAGAACTTGAGATGGAATCGCCCACCAGCTCTATTAATTCCCTCAAAAATTCATCATTTCTTATTTTTAACTTTTTTATCCTTATATATCCGCCGCCTCCCCTGCGGCTTTCTACGATGTATCCCCTTTCGACTGTAAACCTTGTGGTTAGCACGTAATTGATCTGAGAAGGAGCGCATCTAAACTTGCTGGCAAGTTCGTTTCTCTGAATTTCGAGGATATTCTTCCCTTCCTGAAACATTTCTTTAATGAAATTTTCTATAACGTCTGCCAGATTGGGCATAAGCGATTCCCTCCGGACGACTCCAACGAATTAATTTTGACTTTGACTATCTTTGACTTTTGCTGTAAATATTATAACCTACATTAGAAATTTTTTCAAGAGACAAAATCGGAGGGATAAACTCCCTCCTTATAAATTTTATTCCTTTTTTCTCTTTTTTTTGCTAAGTTCCTCAGAAATTTCAAGCAGCGTATTCATACGCTCATCCTGCTCTTCAGACGAAGTCCACCCCATTAAACTGGGGATTACCTCGCCATACATCGTGTCATCTCCCAGCTCATCTTCGATGATGTCATCTGTTTTCTTTTTGTACAAGGCGTCTAATCTTCCCTCCGTATGGCCAAGACGCTTATTCGGCTTTTTTTCCACTTTGGCCCCTCCTTTTTTGCTATTTCATTTTAAGTTTTCCCCGTCAGCTTCCCATAATTCAAACAAATGGAGGGACCTTTCTTTTAACTACTCTTCTTCCGCATGTTTTTTACCCGATTCTGCAATGACCTTTTCGGCTATCGGCCCAGGCACTTCTTCATAATGGCTAAAGACGGCCGAGAACCATCCCCTGCCTTGGGTCATGGACCTCAAATCCGTGGCGTACCGGAATATCTCGGCAAGGGGCACCTGAGCCTTTATATGCTGCATTCCATCCTTCGTTTCCATGCCCATTATGCGACCCCGGCGTTTGTTGAGGTCTCCCATTATATCTCCCATGTAATGTTCCGGCACCACCACTTCCATCTCGTAGATGGGCTCTAGGAGCACCGGCTTTGCCTGAGTAATCCCTTTTTTGAAAGCCATTGAAGCTGCTATTTTAAAGGCAAGTTCCGAGGAATCTACTGGATGGAAGGACCCGTCGTACAGCACCGCTTTGAAGCCCACCACCGGGTAACCTGCTAAAACGCCTTCTTTCATAGCCTCCCTTATTCCCTTTTCGACTGCAGGGATATACTGCTTTGGCACCACGCCGCCGAAAATCCTTTCTTCAAACTCAAACCCATCTTCGGAATTTATGGGAGAAAACTCTATCCAGACGTGGCCATACTGCCCTCTTCCGCCCGTCTGCTTTTTGTACTTGCCTTCTACCTTAGCTGTGCCCCTTATCGTCTCTCTGTAAGGGACCTTCGGCACGCTGAGCACCACTTCCGAGCCGAATTTGGTGGCAAGCTTTGCCGCCAAGACCTCCAGGTGGATTTCTCCCATCCCCGAGATGAGAAGCTGCCCGGTCTCGTTGTTCTTTTCTACCTTAAAAGTCAGGTCCTCTTCGGTCAGCCTTGCCAGGCCCGAAGAAATCCTTTCTTCATCTCCCTTTGACTTCGGTTCTACCGCGAAGGAAATTACGGGTTTTGGAAAATCTATTTCTTTGAGGAGGATCGGGTGGTCTTTATCGCACAAAGTGTCGTTGGTATAGGTGTTCTGCAACTTCGCTACAGCTACAATATCGCCCGCTGCTGCTATCTGGACGCTTTCCTGTTTCTTCCCCTTCATAAAGTATAAGTGGCCGATTTTTTCGGCGACGCCCCGGTTCGCATTGTAAACTACAGTGTCGGGCTTTATCGTGCCTGAGCAAACTTTAAAAAGGCTTAGCCTACCCACGAACGGGTCAGCCATGGTTTTAAAGACAATCGCGCTGAAAGGCTCCGTGCTATCGCACCTTCGCTTTTCTTCTTCTCCACTTTTCGGATTTTTGCCATGCTCCGGCATTCCTTCTGCCGCCGAAGGCAGGTAATCGCATATTGCATTCAACAAGAAATTTATCCCCTTATTTGTAATCGAAGAACCGCAAAGAATCGGATATATATGACCCGCCTTTGCACCAGCCTTCAGCCCGCGCTCTATTTCCTCATCGGTCAACTCTTCTCCATCTAAGTACTTGGCAAGCAGATCGTCATCAGATTCCGCGGCAGCTTCAATGACCATCAGGCGGTAGTTTTCCACTTCGTCTTTTAGCTCGTCAGGTAGCGGAATTTCTTTTACGCCTTTCCCATCAAATTCATAAGCTTTTTTATGGACTATATCAACGAGCCCCCTAAAATTTGCCTCTTGTCCTATGGGCAATTGGATGGGCACGGCTTTCTGCCCAAATACCTCCTGAATTTTTTCAACCACTTTAGAAAAATTGGCGTTTTCACGGTCTATCTTGTTTACGAAAAACATCCGGGGCAATCCTCGTTCATCAATAAGTTTAAACATCTGCTCCGTCCCGACTTCCACTCCCGACACCGCACATACGACTAAAACCGCTCCATCCACCACCCTGAGGGCGCTCTTTACCTCTCCCACAAAGTCAAAAAAACCCGGGGTATCCAGGATATTTATCTTAAAGTCTTTCCACTCAAACGGTGCTAAAGCCAGCGAAATTGAAATCTTCCTTTTTATTTCTTCCGGATCATAATCTAATGTGGTATTGCCGTCATCTATCTTGCCCATGCGATCTATGGCTCCCGCCGTAAACAACATTGCTTCAGCAAGTGAAGTCTTCCCTGCTCCGCTGTGCGAGAAAAGGCCTATGTTCTTTATTCTGTCGCTGCTATAATTTTTCAACCCGATCTCCTCCTTTTTCGACTTGTACAAATAATTTTATTATTAATTATTGTTATTCTACCTTAATTTACTTTTTTCCTGCTAAATTTCATATTTTCTTTTCTTTATCTTATACATAAATATTTCGAAAATCACATTGACTAAAAAAAAGAACCGGTTTTAACCGGTCCTTAAAACTGGGTATAATTCGGAGCTTCTTTTGTAATGTAAACGTCGTGGGGATGGCTTTCTCTTAGCCCTGCCGAAGTAATCTTTATGAACTTGGCTTCTTTAAGCTCTTCGATGTTCCTCGCGCCGCAGTAACCCATTCCCGCTCTCAGTCCCCCGACCAGCTGGAAGACAATTTCCGAAAGCGGCCCGCGGTACGGTACGCGTCCTTCCACTCCTTCGGGCACGAATTTTTTTGCATCTTCCTGGAAGTACCTGTCTTTGCTTCCCTCTTCCATAGCACCGAGGGAACCCATTCCCCTGTAAACTTTAAAGCTGCGCCCTTTGTATATCTCTATCTCTCCGGGGCTTTCTTCCGTTCCTGCGAAAAGTCCTCCGATCATCACCGAGTCGGCTCCGGCCGCAATGGCCTTTACGATGTCACCCGAATACTTGATGCCGCCGTCGGCTATTATCGGCACGCCGTACTTCTGCGCTTCCCTTGCGCAGTCATAGATGGCGGTAATCTGTGGCACACCTATCCCCGCCACTACCCTTGTGGTGCATATAGAGCCCGGCCCCATGCCGACCTTTACCGCATCCGCCCCGGCTTTTATAAGATCACGCGTGGCTTCGGCCGTAGCTACATTTCCCGCAATAACGTCTAGATCGGGGAACTTCTCCTTTATGGCTTCCACAGCTTTGATCACGTTCTCCGAATGGCCGTGAGCCGTATCAACTACCACGACGTCGACTTTTGCTTCGACCAAAGCCTTAACCCTGTCCATCATATCCTTGCCGACTCCCACAGCAGCCCCTACCAGCAGCCTTCCGTTCTTGTCTTTTGCAGCGTTTGGATATTTTATCGCTTTTTCGATGTCCTTTATTGTTATAAGCCCTTTTAAATTAAAATGTTCGTCGACCAGAGGCAGTTTCTCTATCTTGTGTCTTTTCAAAATCAGCTTCGCCTCTTCGAGGGTAGTGCCCACCGGAGCCGTGACGAGATTTTCTTTTGTCATTACTTCTCTTATTTTTTTCGTCATGTCGTCTTCAAACCGGATATCCCTGTTGGTGATGATGCCAACCAGTTTTCCGTTTTCCGTAATGGGGACGCCGGATATGCGGTATCTTGCCATGAGCTCCATGGCTTCTCCTATGGTGTTGTCCGGCGATAGAGAAAATGGATCTACTATTACGCCGTGCTCGGACCTCTTCACCTTGTCCACTTCGAGAGCTTGCTTTTCTATGGGCATATTTTTATGAATGATCCCTATGCCGCCTTCTCTTGCGAGGGCAATGGCAAGCCTCGCCTCCGTCACAGTATCCATCGCAGCGCTCACGATGGGGATGTTTATCCTTATGTTATTAGTAAGCCGTGTACTTACATCTACATCTTTAGGCAGCACTTGAGACTTAGCAGGAAGCACAAGAACGTCATCAAAACTAAGGCCTTCCTTTCCGAACTTATCCTCTAATTTATCCAAAAAACCGCCCCCTGTACGTGTTTATTTTTATGTGAAAGTTTATCAAAATTCATAAGATGTGTCAACAGTCCGGTTTTTAAAAATGCTGCACTTCCCTTTCTATCCCCTCAACAGAGAACCTGCCATCTGAGTTCATGTAGTTAAGGATGCGGTCGAGTTGGCTTTCTACATGCTCTGTCCTATTTGATACGCACGCCATACCTATTACGGCCCACTGAAGCTCGTTTTGCTTTCCAACCTCCGCCACCGACACGTTGAACCTGTTTTTCAGTCTTTCTACGATGCTCTTTACCACCTGCCTCTTATCCTTCAAAGTGAAAGCATCCCCGAGAAAAATTTCTACAGTCATAATTCCCACTACCACCTGTATCACCTCTACTTATCCACATTATTCACATCATTTTTCCACAATTTGTGGAAAACTTATTGTCTTTTAAGGACCTTTCTGCTATAATTTTATTGGCAAATAAAGGGGAGTAGTTCGGGCATCAAGCCTTCGAAAGCTCAACATGCTGGCGCAAGGCGCCTGGGCTTTCGCCGTTTGCGGGAACGAGACCTTTATTCCGGCATTTTGCGGAATAGAGGTCTTAATTTTTTGGAATATATAAAAGCCGGGAGGTAATCTAGATATGGACCTGAAACTTTTCTTCATGGCCTTTTGGCTGCTTTTTTTAGCGGAGCTCGGCGATAAAACCCAGCTTACCGTTTTCACACTCGTGACCCAGTATAACAAACCCCTACCCATATTTTTGGGGGCGTCTTTAGCATTGGTCGTGGTAACCTTTCTCGGCGCAGTGTTCGGCCATGCGGTAACTCGTTACGTACCTGCAGTGTACATGAAAGTAATAGCCGGCGTGCTTTTCGTGGGCATAGGAGTATTTCTATTGGTGGAAGGACTCCCCCAATTGTTGCAGCAACTGGGAAGGGGATGAAAACAAAGTCCCGGGATTGACCCGGGACTTTCGCATTCCCTAATTGCATTTTGAATAGCCGCAGGACCTGCAGACCACACACCCACCCTCGTGCTCGAGCAAGCTTTTGCACTCGGGACAAACAGCCTTACTTCCTTTCTCCATGCCCTTTTCGCTTGATGAAGAGTCCAGAGTCATCGCCGTATCGGAAGACTCGTATATTTTCTTTAAGTATTCCACGCCGTTACCGCTTTCTTCGCAACCTTCGCCGATATGCCTTTCTATGGCCCTCGCTATTGCATCCGGACAAGACAGCACCTTGATTTCTTTATTGCTTGCCATCTGCCTCAGTGTCGAGTGACAGCGTATTCCTTTCAGCTGTTCCACAATGGACCTTACATCTATGCCGGAACGAAGCGCCAGCGATATAAGGCGGCTCGTGGCTTCCGACTGGGACGGACATCCGCCGGCTCTTCCCAGGTTTGTGAATACCTCGCATATTCCATGTTCATCGGAATTTACCGTTATATAAAGGTTGCCGCACCCTATCTTGACCTTTTCGGTGCTGCCGTAAGTTATGCTGGGCCTCGGCCTTGGTTTTATCCTCTGCGGCACCGGTTCGCAGGAGGAACAGGTACTTTCAGCGAAATCCTCGCTCTTTCCTGTGCCCTTTTTGAGCACCTGCTCTTCGCGGCTCCCGTCCCTATAAACCGTCACTCCTTTGCAGCCCAGCTCGTAGGCAAGGAGATAAACCTTTTTGACATCTTCGCGGGTGGCGCTGTTTGGGAAGTTCACCGTCTTTGACACCGCATTGTCGGTGTATTTTTGGAAGGCTGCCTGTATCCTCACGTGCCATTCCGGCGATACTTCGTGCGCCGTCACAAAAACGCGTTTAATGTCTTCCGGTATCCCCGGGATACCTTTAAGCGAACCTTTCTCTAGAACCTCCTCCATAAGCTCCTTGCTGTAAAGTCCTCTCTTTTTCATCTCCTCTTCGAAAAGCGGATAAACTTCGATAAGACGCTGCCTGTCGAGGACGTTCCGCTCGAAAGCCAGGGCAAACACCGGCTCTATGCCGCTGGAGCACCCTGCTATAATGCTGATGGAGCCGGTGGGGGCAATGGTGGTCACCGTCGCATTCCTTACTGGATTTGCCCCGGGAACGTCATACACGCTTCCTACAAAATTCGGGAAGGCCCCCCTTGTTTTTGCAAGCTCCCGAGAGGCTTTTCTTGCCTCCTGCTGTATGAAGCCCATCACATCTTCCGCAATTTTCAAAGCTTCTTCGGAATCGTAAGGTATTCCAAGTTTTATGAGCATGTCGGCAAATCCCATCACTCCGAGGCCTATCTTGCGGTTGGCCTTGGTCATTCTTTCTATTTCATCGAGAGGATATTTGTTTACATCAATGACGTCGTCCAGGAATCGAACGGCGGTGTGCACGGCCTGCCTTAGCTCTTCGTAGTCTATTTCTTTATCTTTGACAAACTTCATCAGGTTTATAGAACCCAAATTGCAATTGTGAACTATCATCCCCTCCGCGATGAGTGAATGAGTTACGGGTTCCGAAACATCATAAACGTATGCTCTGCCCGCTGGAGTTACTGACTTGACCCGACTTCGCCTAGAATCACGATATTTTTTCTTCCGACTTTTTATCCATTTAAGTAATCTCTCCTGTTTGGCGGGATTTAAAGGGAATCCAATAAGCTCAGCAAAACGCGTCAGACTTTCGTTAGTAATTATAACGTAGCTCCATTCGCGTCCGTCTTTATGACGGTAAGTCTTTACGCAGGACTTGATACCCAGTCCGAGTAGCAACAGTTGCACATCGCTAGCAAGCTCCCTGGATGCCGTTGTAAGAGAAACTTTAGCACGACAAGCATTAACAGAGCCTTCGGCTCCAAATAGCCCTTTTAAGAACTCAATCTGAACTTCTTTACTAGCCATCATCACTGAATTGGGAACCCGCTTATTTTTCGATAAAGCAAATTCTAACCCACACCCTACAAGGAATTTACGAACTCCCGCGTTGGTACATGCCACTGTCAGCGTGCCATTGGCGGCACGGCTTCCTGCCGGAATTCTTCCGTTCGACATGGGGTTAATCAAACGAGCACAGAGTTCCTGAAATACCGGCAAAAGCTCAGCCTCAGCCTTATCATCATCGGGTCCGAATATTAGCCCGCTTGACTTTTCCGTATGCCATCCATCGCCAACCATCCAGCCCAACATTCTATAGAATTTTCTTGCCTGTAAATCGATTTCTTTCTCGGGAAACGCCCCATCAGGCAGATATACATAATCCTTCTCGCTGAGCAAACCGGCTGGAACCCATCCGCGTTGGGTCAGTACTTTGTGGTCCGGCGTCACCCGCAGCCGCTGTCCGTTGTAAAGCTCGACAGTTACGATATCCCTCTCACCTATAGGAATGACGGTGGCCGGCCGGAGGATAATTCCTGTTTCGTTCGTAAAGAGCCCGTCAGTATAGACCCAAACCTGTTCTCCCCGGCTCTGTCTCATATAGGCCTCTTCAACAGTCTCCCAACCTTTATCCGTCATAATTCGAGTATCTGCCGCGAAACACGATTCGTACGGCAGGAGAGGTTGCTCGCCACAATCCAACGAGATGAAGCCGTTAGTGATCCACGTTAACGTCTCGGGTTCCGTAACATCAAAAACCTCTTCCCGTCCTATGAATTTTATTGACTCTATTTCATCCTCAAATATTGTTGGGAGTTCGTTATCATCTATTTTACAAAGTTTATTGGAGCGCCTTTCAAAAAACTTCAATGTTTTTTCAGTAGAACAAAATCCTATCTCACTTATAAAGCGGCTGCTGAGAGAAGGTGATATGCGAATTTCATAGTATTCTCCAAATGTATAGGCACGCTCGTTACCGGAGCTGTCGCAATAAGTACCGAACCCCACCGCCCTATCTCGGACCTGCTGCCTTATCTTGGCCATTATCCCGAAACCCTGAAGTAAAAGCTGGATTTCCCTCAGTAGTTCCTTAGACGCTGAAGAGGCCCTTATACCCCCGTCAGCATCTATTGAACCAGAACAAGAAAAGAAGGCAGACAGAAAAGCGGCTACAACGGATTTTTGAGCCTGAAAAATGGCTTTCGGAACCCTACGATATCGGGAACGGCCGGGTATAGCCCCAAAAGCTTTCCAAACCCGCCTGATGCTCTTCGGTAGTTCCAGAATCGTAGTTTTACCCCGCGTTCTTAGTCGGTATTGAATATGCCACGAATCAAGAATATCCCTGGTTCGCTGTAAAAGTTCCGCCTCGTTCTGACCGAAATACAGGGCACTCGTACTGCTGTAGTATCCGCTGCCCACTAACATACCAAGGAGGAACCCGTACTCCTCATTAAACTCAAGAGGCAACAGCCAACCGGTCCGCTGTCTGAGATTAATTACTTCGAATGCCCTCGGTAATAACCTGTTCTCGGGGAAAGCAAAGCCGCTCTGTAACCTAACCCTATCTCCTGGCTTCAGCTCTCCTATAGGCACCCATTTCCTATCTGAAGTCTGGAGTTTGTGGTCTTTAGTCGCCTTTAAGCAATATCCTCCTTTAGTAACAACCTCGAAAATGTCCTGGATTCCGTTATTATATACTGCCATAATGGGCTTGAGCCCTTGAGGAGTTACTATTCTGTCACCTACTTTGAGTTCGGAAGCCGGAACAAGGCCGCATTCGGTAGCCACCAGCGTATCACCGGTCACGCAGGGGTTTGTGCTTTCTATCTGGCCCACGTGAGGAGTGGGATTTGCGGCGTTTATCCGGTCTATGAAAATCACGCCGGGCTCGCCGTTTTTCCAAGCCATCTCTACTATGAGGTCGAAGACTTCCCTTGCCTTCAGCTTGCCTGTGACCTTTCCGGTGTTGGGGTCCACCAGCTCGTAAGTGTCGTCGTTTTTTAAGGCCTCCATGAACTTATCGGTAACGGCAACACTTATGTTAAAATTGGTAAGTTCCTTGTCGTCCTCCTTACAGCGGATGAACTCCAGAATATCGGGGTGGTCCACCCTGAGGATCCCCATGTTAGCTCCTCTGCGCCGGCCTCCTTGTTTTACCGCTTCTGTAGCTGCATTGAACACCTTCATGAAGGATACCGGCCCCGATGCTTCCCCGCCCGTCGAACGCACCAGCGCACCTTTGGGCCTAAGCCTGGAAAAAGACATCCCTGTTCCCCCACCGCTTTTATGGATGAGAGCCGCATTTTTAATGGCATCGAAGATGCCCTCCATGGAATCTTCCACAGGCAGCACAAAGCACGCCGAAAGCTGTCCCAGCTCCCTTCCCGCATTCATGAGGGTCGGAGAATTGGGAAGAAATTTTAGCTCAGCCATTAAATCGTAAAATTTTTCGGCCCAGTATTCAGGGTCGCCCCCGTAGTTTTTCTCGGCTTCCGCTACCGCCCTAGCTACCCTTTCTATCATGTCCTCGGGAGTTTCCACTATATTCCCTTCTTCGTTCTTTGCAAGATACCGTTTTTTAAGCACCACTTTGGCGTTTTCGGAAAGATTTATTTTCTTTCGCTTCACCTTTTCACCTCGCTTTATGAAAACCATGTACAAGTCCATTATAGGCATAATGGTGACTTTTTTTCAAAAACAAATTGAGACAGGTTTTTGATAAATTACCCTTCCATTTTAATTCGTTACGAGTCCAATCTATCAATTGCTGACTTTTATCTGCTGGGCAATAAAAAAGGCGGCTTTTGACCGCTCGAAAACTTCTAATCGTTCTTTTTGCTGCATTCACCGCAAAGGCCATAAAACTCCATCCTATGGTAGAAAACCTCCCAACCGTTTTTCTCGGACACTTCCTCGTCTATTTTTCGGTTCACATCAATACCTTCCACATCGAAAACCCGACCGCATTTCAAGCATACAAAATGATAATGATTTTCAGGATTTCCGTCATACCTGCTGCACTTTTCACCGCAATTTAATTCCATTATCTTCCCCATTTCTTTGAGCACCGACAGGTTCCTGTATACAGTCCCAAGGCTGATGTTTGGTATTTTTTTTCTGACCTTCTCGTATATCCAATCGGCTGTGGGATGGGTCTTCGTGCTTTTAAGAACTTCCAGGATAATCGCCCTTTGCTTACTATTTCTCAATGGCCTTTTTTGCTCTTTTTCTTGCATTTTATTTCATTTTTCCTCCTTAGGATTTTCAACCTTTACAAAAGTATCCTTTGCTTCGCACTGCGGGCATTTTTTCGGTTTGCAGCGGCCTTCTTTTTCGTACCCGCAAACGCTGCATTTCCAAACGGCCATATTTCACACCTCCTCAATAAACTAGTAACTATTATTATTTCTGCTACAGTAAAACTATATAACAACTCTTAAAGAAAGTCAATAATCGAATAGTCCATCGCCATTTTTATTTTTCCAGTTGACGTAACGAAATTATCGTTGTATAATAGATTACAATGATACTTGTATACAATTATCCATTTGGGGGGTGTATCTAATGAAACCCTGCAAAAAAATGATGATGTTCGCCGACAACATAGAAGATGCGGAAAAGATAATGGAGGAATTCCTGGAAGATTTGCTCTTTGATTCGGCATACATGGAACATTAATTTTTTAACTGTTAAGATACTCTTCTATCTCTTCCAATTTTCGTTTTGCGAATTCTTCCCCCAATTTTATGAGCTCGGGAATCATGTAAAAGTCATCGTAACCTATACCCTGCACTTGTGGATAAAGGTAAAGGGCAGGGTAATTTTTGTGAATGCAATAATCGATTTCGGCGCCCATAATGTCAATACAAGCTATGAGCACATCAAATATGGACCCTATCTTTCTCCTTCCTTCGGCCTTCCCCAGGTCAACCGCCACTACTTTTTCCGCCCCCTGGCAGAAGGCCACATCAACCGGCACGTTATTTTTAACGCCACCATCTATAAGCTTCCTGCCTTTTATTCTTTTGGGCACAAAAATACCGGGAAGAGATATGCTGGCTCTGACGGCACTTGAGACCGGAACTTGGCTTATAAAAACGGTGTTTCTCAATCCCTCTCGAGGGATATTTTTTTGCGGGCAAAACACCACCGTCTCTGAGCTTTCTACGTCCACGCTGACCACCGAAAGCGGAATCTTAAGCTCATCAAAAGTTTTCCCAGTAAAAAGGTCATCCAGCCACTCCTCGATTTTGTCTCCTTTAAACAGTCCATCGGGCCATTTCGCTAAAGCGGACGGCTTGCGCAGCCAAAAACGGTATAAAAAGGCAAGTATAGTAGCCAGCGGAAAGGCCGGGTCCAAGGCTTTCCAGGGTTTTAAGCATTTTACTTCCTTTGCAAACCAATCTATATTCACTCCGCAGGCGTAAAATGCCGCCGCTATACTGCCCGCGCTGGTCCCGGCAACAATTTCAGGATAGATCCCGCTTTCTTGGAGTGCCTTTAATACCCCAAGGTGCACCGCTCCCTTGAATCCCCCTCCACTCAGAACTAAGCCGAAACGGTACTTCTTAGTTTCTTCCATCCTCCTCACCCCCCTTAAAATTCCTACCAAAACCGCAATAGCTTCCTAAAATATATTAATGAAAAAAAGCCTCATAATGTGTTTATCTTGGCTCAAATAAAAACCCTCGCGGTTTAACCCGCGAGGGTTTTTTTACCTCGGAGGAAGTTCCGGAGTCTCGCCGCAGCGCTCGAGGAGCGCAAGCCATCTGCTGTCTATTTCTTCCTGAATGGCCTTGATTAGGTGTTCGTTTCCGGGCTTGAAAAGGTGCCTGAACCTGCCCTGGGGTTTTAGGAACTCCTCTATCGGCACGTATTTTTTGGGCTTGTAATTCAGCTTCCACTTGCCGTTTTCAACTTCGAAAAGCGGCCAGAACCTGGTTTCTACCGCAAGTTTAGTTATTTCCACTATGTCAGGAGTATTGTAGCGCCAACCGCGCGGGCACGGCGAAAGCACGTTGATGAAAGCCGGGCCTTCTACTTCCAAAGCTTTTTTGGCCTTCTTGTGGACATCCTGCCAGTTGTTTATCGCAGTCTGGGCAACATAAGGTATATTGTGAGCCGCCATTATGGCTGTAAGGTCCTTCCTCGGCTGCTGTTTACCGGGTATTACTTTGCCAGCCGGACTTGTGGTAGTATCAGCTCCGGTCGGTGTTGCGCTGGAGCGCTGGATTCCGGTATTCATGTAAGCTTCGTTGTCCAAGCAAACGTAAACTATGTTGTGACCCCTTTCCATAGCACCGGAGAGGGATTGAAGCCCTATATCGTAAGTTCCGCCATCGCCGCCGAACGCTATGAATTTAAAATCTTCCTTCACCTTGCCCTTTTTCTTCAAAGCCCTGTAAGCGGCTTCCACTCCGCTTATTGTCGCACCTGCATTCTCAAAGGCATTGTGGATAAAGGAGCATCTCCAAGCGGTATAGGGATAAATGGTGCTGGCTACCTCCAGGCAGCCCGTCGCGCATCCCACTACCACGTTGGAGCCTTCCGCCGCATTTAATATCATCCTGACCGTTATGCCGTGGCCGCAACCGGCGCATAGCCTGTGGCCTCCAACGAATCTTTCTTCCACCTTGGAAAGTTCCTTCAAAGTAGCCATCACGACACCTCCTATTCTCTAAGACCCAGGTATTTTACGGTTTCGTCGACCCTACCAGTTTTCCTGATGTTCTCGAGGTCTTCGAAAACCTGCTGAACATGCTCCAGCCTCAGATCCCTGCCGCCCAGTCCGTATATATAGTTTACCACCTTTATATCGTTCTTCAGATCATATAGAGTATTGCGGATATCGGCAAACATGGGACCTCCACAGGTTGAAAAGGTTTCGGCCCTGTCCATAACGGCTACGGCCTTGACTGCTTTTAAAGCTTCGCGGATCTCTTCCTGCGGGAATGGCCTGTACACCCTGGGCTTTAAAACTCCTGCTTTAATGCCCTTTGTCCTGAGCTCGTCTGCCACTCCCTTTGCAGTCCCCGCCGCGGAATTGAGCACAACTACCGCCACATCGGCATCGTCCAATTTATAAGCCTCGATGAGGCCGTATTCCCTGCCGGAAATCTTCGCAAATTCCCTGCCTACCTCTTTTATTATTTCCTTTGCCGCTTTCATGGCTTCCACTTGCTGGCGCTTGTGTTCGAAATAAAAGTCGTACATGTCGAAGTTGCCCATGGAAATGGGATTTTGGGCATCCAGCAGGTAATCGTCCGGGACATAAGTTCCCACGAAATTTTTCACGGTCTCGTCGTCTAATACCTCCAGCACGTCCATGGCGTGGCTGGTGATGAAACCGTCCATATTGACCATTACAGGCAGGCGCACATCCGGGTGCTCCGCTATGCGCACGGCCTGAATCATGTTGTCATAGGCTTCCTGGGCATTCTCGGAAAAGATCTGAATCACGCCCGAATCCCTGAGTCCCATAGCGTCGCTGTGGTCGCAGTGGATGTTGATCGGGCCGCTCAACGCGCGGTTTACCACCGGGAACACGATGGGAAGTCTCATGGAAGCAGCTATATAAACCACTTCGAACATAAGCGCAAGGCCTTGGCTGGAAGTGGCGGTCATAGCCCTTGCTCCACCGGCTGCCGCACCTATAGCGGCACTCATTGCGCTGTGTTCGCTTTCGACAGCCACGAACTCGGTGTCAACTTCGCCGTTGGCTACAAAGGATGAAAAGATCTGCACGATTTCAGTCTGAGGTGTGATCGGATACGCAGCCACTACGTCGGGGTTTATTTGTTTCATCGCCTGTGCTACCGCTTCGTTTCCAGTAAGAGCCACCTTAGTTTTCATCCTTGTTCGCCTCCTTCACCTTTTCTATCTCATCCTCGGAGACCATATCTATCGCATTGACCGGGCAAACTTTTGCACATATACCGCAACCCTTGCAGTGCTTGTAGTCGAAGGCCTCGAACTTGCCGTCCTTTGCAATGACAGAAGCATCGGGGCAGTATCTCCAGCAGAAGAGGCAGTTTATGCAGCGCTCCTTATTCCATACGGGCCTTATCGACCTCCAGTCGCCGGTCTCGTAACTATTGGCATTACCCGGTTCATATATGTTGCCCGCCCTGGTGAGCTCGTGCCATTTCATATCGGAGCGCACCGCTTTTGTCCTCGTGCCAGAACCTAGATTCCTGTTCAATGGACCGTATTGAGTCATTCGCCCTTCACCTCCTGGTAAGCCCTCTCGATAGCCTTTAAGTTGCCCTCGATCACTTCGGGCTTTGACTTAAACTTCTTTGCCAGCTGCTCCCTCATGCGGGCCATAAATTCATCGAAGGGTATTATCCCCGTTGCCCTGATAAAAGCCCCCATCATCGGAGTATTGGGAATCGGCCTTCCTATCGTCTCAAGCGATATTTGGTTGGCATCTACGGTATATATCCGGCCTCCCTTGATACCTAACATCTCCCGCACTTCCGATGGCGTCTTCGTGGTGTTTATGATGTAAATTCCGTCTTCGGGCACACCGTCGGTTATGTTGGCCTTACCTATCAGCGTCGGGTCAAGCACCATCACGATATCGGGGTTCACCACATTGGAGTGGATGTAGATCGGCTCATCGCTTATCCTGTTAAAAGCCTGGATTGGAGCACCCATCCTCTCCGGCCCATACTCGGGAAAGCCTTGAACGTACTTCCCCATCTCGGCTACAGACTCGGCCAGCATCAGAGCCGCCGTCTTTGCCCCCTGGCCGCCCCTGGCATGCCAGCGGATCTCCAGCACCTTCGCCATGAAATTTCCTCCCCTCGGAATTTTTACTGTTATAAAACAATAATTGTATATAAGTGCTGTAATAGTACATGTGTGGATTTAGGTTATAACAGAATCTTTAAGCCTTGATATTGCTGCTCATCATAATATGATACAGCAAACTCTATTAAAGTATAACAGAGAGGAAGTTTATAGTCAAGCGAATTTTCTTAATTGAGCTTTTTGCTTTGTGCCATTTTTTTAATTTTGGTCACCTATTTATTGCAATATTTTCCCTCTATTGAAGTACCAAAAAGAATTTTTTGAAGCTAAAAAGCAGCATGTTTTTTATTTCCATATTTT
>JAKIHM010000023.1 GCA_021608145.1 Thermovorax subterraneus | reverse complement strand
CACCACCTCCGCTCGACTTGCATGTGTTAGGCACGCCGCCAGCGTTCGTCCTGAGCCAGGATCAAACTCTCAGGTTAAATCCTATTCCTTTAAAGTAAGCTCTCCGCTTACTTTAATTACACACCTTCTAGATTGAAACTCTCAGGCGTGGCACTGTTCAGTTCTCAAGGTCCATCTCCTCGGCGGAATTTTATTGTATCATCTTTTGCTCTTCTTGTCAACTATCTCATCTTCAGCTTTTTCCGCCGACAATTTTTTATTATACACTGTGAAATTCCTGCTGTCAACTTTCTACTCGTTTCCGTCCGGCGCTTTCCCGCCGGACGCTTTTATAATATACCACAGCTTTTTGTCCGTTTTCAAACAGCCTTGTCCGTTTTTATCCGCCTTTATCGAAGATAATGTCAAATTAATCTTATTTTACTCATTTATACTATTGAGCTTACGTTATTACAGAGCATTTAAAGCTTTGTTCATTAACTTTACACCCAGATCTTTTCACCCTTTAGCTTTTACTCTACTTTTATTTAGTCTGTCCGCGATATATACTAGAAGGCCTAAAAACGGCGCGATGGCCGAAACAAAATATATACTCGAATACCCCATGTAGCTTGCCGCATACCCCAAAACCAACGCCCCTGCCCCTACTCCTATGTCAAAAGCTCCCATTACAGTCCCGTTTACAGCACCCCGTCTCTCCGGTTCTATATCCCTGACAGCCATAGCAAGCAGCGTCGGCTGCAGGGCTCCGTAGCCTATGCCAAAGACCGCGCCACCAATTGAAAAAGCAAAAACCGAAGAAGATACTGCAAGCATTAAATCGGACAAAACAAGGAGTATAAAGCTCCACAGGATTATTAGATGCGGCCCTCTCGTATCATAGTACTTGCCAACACTGAGCCTCGAGGCTATAATACCAAGGGCATACGCCAGGAAAAAAGGGCTCATGTTCGCTATACCTTTTTCTTCACCGCAGAGGGCTATATAGGAAACTATACCGCTATAGGTAAAGGCGAGGAAAAACATCAAAAAAGCTATTCCGAGTGCCCTCTTTTCAAAAAAGGCAGGCCTCACTCTTTTTTTATTCAATATCAGTTCATTTTGTGTCTTCAATATTCCGCCCATTATAAGGCCTAAAGTTGCAAAAGAAATCGAAGCCAAAAATATAGGGCCAAATCCAAAAGACGCAAGGAGGCTCAAGGCCACAGCAGGCGCCCCGGCCTGAGCAATGGTTTGGAATATCCCGAAATACCCCATGCCCTCACCTTTTCTCTCGGCAGGTATTATGTCTGCGGCTATTGTGTTAGAAGCCGTAGAACACGCGGACCAGCCCATGCCGTGGAGAAACCTTAAAAATAAGAGCAATACAACCGACCCAGCAAAATAATACCCCACAGCCGAAAGCAATATAGCCAAAAGCCCAATTACAAAAACTAACTTTCTCCCCCGCCTGTCGCACTCCATGCCCACCACAGGCCTCATTGCCAGTGCAGCCGCCGTATAAAATCCATTGATCAAGCCTATTAACCTGGCATCAGCCCCAAGGCTTAATGCGTACTTTGGCAGCACCGGCATCACTATGTGGGATGCCGCCCAGAACATGAAAGTGGCAATACTAATCAGGACGAAGTCCTTTGTCCAAAGCGGTGGTTTTAAAGGTTTATCCAAAAAGTCCTGCCGCATCTTTTACACCTCTTCGTTTTTTGTTTTTATATACTTCGCTATTATCTCCCTTTTCCCTTTTTCTGCTTTATGCTTTTTTGAAATCAAATTATCGCAGATGACAATTAATCACACTTTTTATTATGAATATTTATCGAATAAAATTCATTTTTCACATCATTTCTGGTAAAATATAGCCAAAAAGGAGCATACGCGCAGGAGAAGGGCTACCGTGTGGCAGCGGAGTATTTGGATAATAACCTCTCCGTCCGGGTTCCGGGTGGGAGTCCCGGGCCGAGGCCCCCTGTCGCCCTGCCCCTCGGAGGGCAAATCAAATATCTGGAAAGGAGGCGAAATCCTGGTCCGGGGGCCGGCTTGGCTGGAGATAAAAACAGTCAAGTTTTTTGAACCAGGCTAAACCGATGGAATTCATAATTGAAGATAGGGTATTCGATATGCTGCCCAATGTCTGTTTCGGCGTGGTTGTAGCAAGAGGCGTGAACAACCGCGGGAAAAACGAGGAAATCCTAAAGCTCCTCGAAGAAAGCATCGAGCTTGCGAGAAAAAAATTTGAGTGTGTCAATATAAAGGCACATCCTGACATCCTCTGTTACCGTGAAGCTTTGAGAAAACTAAATATCAACCCTAACAAGTTTCCATGCTCGGTAGAAGCCATGACATCACGGGTGGTAAAGGGGAACAACCTGCCCTCCATTAACAACGTCGTAAACCTCATCAACGCCGTATCATTAAAACATACCCTCCCCATGGGCGCCCACGACCTTAAATGTGTGGAGGGAAACCTAAAGGTTTGCTTTTCTAAGGGAGGAGAGCCTTTTATCCCCTTTGGCGAGTCAAAGCCCGAGTACGTCGAAAAAGGAGAGCTAGTATACGCTGACGACCACACGGTAAAAACCCGCCGGTGGATCTGGCGCCAGTCGGAAATGGGAAAAATAACCGAAGAAAGCACTGATATTTTTATCCCCATAGACGGCTTTATAGATTACAACAAGGACGCTGTATTAAGGGCAAGAGATGAACTGGCTGAATATTTCAGGGAATTTTTCAATGTTGAACCAGAAGTTTTCTTCCTCCACTCCGGCAACCTTTCGGTGAAAATAAAGTAATAAGATGCCCGGTGGTTTTTTACCGCCGGGCATTCTATTACAATTTATATCCTACCCTTTTGCTCAAGCAGCCTGAAGATCACCACAGCTGCCTGGTCGCGCCTTGTGAAATCCTTCGGCCTGAAAGTGCCGTCGGGATTGCCCTTCATGAGCCCGTGCTTTACGGCAGCCGCGACGTACTTCCGCGCCCATGGCGAGATTTCACTGCTGTCTTTGAAGGCAAGCAGCGACTCCACCTCGACATCGGACATCAGGCCGGCCTCTTCCTCAAGCCCCAGGGCGCGGACCAGTACAGCCGCCATCTCCTGCCGGGACATGTTCATTCCGGGGTTGAAAAAGCTGTCCTGATCACCTCTGACCAAACCGTACCTGTAGGCAGTCTCTACGCTGGCGTAGAACCAGTCGGTGGCTTTTACGTCTTTGAAGCTAGAATCGCCGGAAACGTCCGTCTCCAGTCCAAGCCCTTTTACAAGGAGCTTTATAAACTCCGCCCTGGTGACGTTCCTCCCGGGGGCGAAAGCGTTCGGGCTCACACCGTCGACGATCTCCCTGGAAGCCAGCATCTCGATCTCATACCTTGCCCAGCTGTTCTGGATATCGTCGAAGGTGGGGCTATATCCCATCAACCTGTAGAGAGAAAAGTGATTTACAGTAGTAGATACTTCCTGCTTTTCCTTATCAACCCTGCCGCCAAGGCTTACCCATTTACGCAGGTTCTCGTCCCAGGTGAATATGGACAGCTTTTCGAGCGGGAAGCCGTTCAGGTCCTTTTCAGAGTATTTCATAATGATGGTCACGGGTTTTTTGAATTTAATGCCTTCTGGCCCGAAATTGAATACACTCGAGAACGGCACCTGGCCTTCGGAGATGGGTTTGTCAGCAGCCTTTACGATCTGCACCCATATTTTCACCTTTTCCTCGACGGCACCGGCGGGCACGTCCACAACCAGGTTCCCGTCATAAGCTTCAATCTTGCCGCCCTTATCGGGAGCGACTTCCTGTTCCACGCGGAGTCCGGGTACCTCTGTGACCGGTGTCGCACTGCCTCCTCCGCCTCCGCCACCGGAACCGCCCGTGTCTCCTGTACCTCCCGATCCACCCGAACCGCCAGTGTCCCCGGAGGAAGATATTCGGGTTACTTTAAATGGTCCGGCATAACTTTCATTTCCCGCCCAGTCTATTGCGTTAAATCTGACGTAATAGTCTCCTGTTTTGCTGAGGGCTAGGTGGGCTTCAAAGGTACCGTCATCTTTAGTCGGAGTCGTTATTTCAATGCTTTCGGCACCGGATACAAAAATTTTAACAATCGCTCCCGGTTCGGATTTCCCCTTGACTGTTAGTGTCTCCGAAGAAATGGAACTGGGCACATTCAGCTCTTTAAGCTCCGCCACACTGTCAACAATCAAGTCAAGGCCCAATTCCCATCTCCCCTGCTCATTATACGCACAAAGTAATACCGTGTATTTGCCATCATCATAAGTAGTAAGCGATTCCCAGTCAATTTGGTATAGCGTATTTGCCTCGCTGTATACCCAGTTTTGCACAGTTTCCAGTCTTTCATCGCCTTTATATACGAATACGCCTACCGTAGCATTCTCCGTCATTGTGTATGTTATAACTACTTTATCAGACACTTTGGGAGAAAAAGGATTCGGGTACAGGTTAAGGTTTTTAAAAGCAGCATCGGCAGAGTTTGTAAAACTGCTTATCTTTGACCATGGGCCCACACCGAGAGAATTCTTTGCTTTAACTTTCCAGTAATAAACCCCATTTTCTGTAATGCTATCGGTTATGTAATAAGTGCCGTATATATCTTTAGCATCCACAATAATGTTTTTAAAATATATATCTCCAGCAATCTGCAGGTCAAAAGCTTCAGCTTTCAGAACGGGTTGCCAGAAGAAAGCGATGTTTGAACCTTCACGATCAATTCCCAATTCGCCCGGCGCCCCGGCCGGAACCATTGCTTTAACGTGTACGTCAGCAGTCATAGTATCGCTGGGATCACTGATATTGGTTAATTCCACAAATGTAAAATTACCATCACGGGAAAAACTGCCCGGACTTGTAAATGCAGTGAATTGTCTATTATCCGTCTCTCCCGGGAATGGGTCCCCGGCATCGCCGGTATTATAACCTGCCTCTAAATCACTCCTACCATCGGCCTGTCTCAGGGAAACCCTCGGATTTTCCCAGTCCGCATTTACATTGTTTTCTTCTAAGCTGCCTATGCTGTCGTCGATGTGCCAGAGCAACAATCCTTCTCCCGGCAATGCCGAATCAAAGCCGGTTTTTTTCCTGTATTCTATGAGGAAGTACTCCTGAGAGTTCACATCCCCATCTGTCCAGAGTCTGTATACGCTACTCGATGAATTATTCTCGGAAGGCCTTATGACCAGCTTTTGATCCACTGCTACGTTTGTTACGTCAACCCAGCCAAGCAGTGCCTTGGACCAAGCGGAAAGGTGGGTGGGGGAGCTTCCGGGAGGATCTCCCGCCCAGGCACCGTAATCCATGACGTCCCATATTCCTACTACTGACAGGCCGTCTGCGGTGCTGTAAAGATCGGGAAGACCCAGGTCATGGCCGAACTCATGAGCGAGCACACCCAGAAGGCCGTCGTCGGGAACAATTATGTAATCTTCGATCTTAACACCATCCACGGTTACCGGACTTCCGAACCTCCCGTAATGGGACCATATAGAATTGGCTCCGTAAGGACCGCCACCGGCTTCCTCTCCGGGACCGGCGTGGATTATAATGAGGTGGTCAACAACTTTTTCTTCATTTGCATACTGTGAGAAATCAACGTTTTGATCTGCCTTGGAGATGACTTCTCCTATAAGCTCTTTTACATTTACATCAATGAGGTTCCCCGAATTTTGCCCGTAATGGGTTATAGGATTGTCCGCAGTTATTAGTGTATCGTATACATCGCCGGTGATTAAAAACTGACCGTAAGAGTTTTCCCTAAGATAATTATAAAGGCTTTTGATGTTTTCTTCACTTCCGAATATCAAGTCTTCCCAGTAGGCATCACCGTGTGTCTGCTCAAAATCCTCACCGAGAAAATTGACACGCAACACCAGCACTTTATGTGTGCCTGTGACGGGACCCTCCGGTGCAGGAGCCGATTTTTCTATCGGTATAACCGGACGCTGGTTAGACATACTTGAAAAGAACCCCTGTCCCCTCGGTTTTAAATCGTAAACCCCTGGTTTAGGCGGCACATAGTGCCTCAGACTTACCCGGTAGTTTTCTCCACCGGGGACCGCCAGCATTGCAAAGGAAACACTCGAATTAAAAATTATGCATAGAAAAAGTATGAGAGGAATAAGAGAACGTCTGACCATGCTGCCAAACCATCCTTTCTACTGCTGTACATTTCAAATATACTGATTTCCAATATATCACAATGGAAAATTATTTGAAATAGGTCTAAAGACTTGACTGATTATTTTTTAATGTTTTCGTGTATAACGGCTTTAAGCGCAAGAGTGGAAAGACTATCTTTGGGTTTGCATCGTATAGGTCATCTAAGGTTCTGGAAAGTACATCGTCGTTTAGGTAATATGGTTTTACTCCTTAGCCGAAAAGAATTTCCATATCCTTTTCTTCCGAAGAAATTGTGGACTTTGTATAATGCTCTCTCTTTCTCGAGAGTACGTTTATTGTAATTGCGAGTATGGGTGTTGATAAGGAATGGAGGCATTGTTTTTTTTGTTCCAAGTTTTTCAAATTAAAAAACCCCGCGGGGATAGATTTTAAAACCGGCGGGGTTATATTTTAATGAAAATCTGGCAATTTCACTTTTCTCTAAGAATATTTTAACTTCTTTCAATTAGCATTCGGTTACTCTCTCTATGCTAGCAGCTTCCCATGCTTTATACCTATATCTTTAGGCACGGGTTACCAGCTTTGACTGGGGCTCCGGTAATACTTATTTTCGTGAGGTGCTGACTCAGATAAGAGCAAAAGATTCCCCGCGCCCGCCCCATATACTCTATCGCCCCTTGGCAGCCTAGGATTTTGCTGTGTTGTGCCAGCTCATCCGAGCGGTCTAGACTCGTATGAGGTTCTTGTTCATCGGGCCGTGGCTTTGCCTCCGGATTCCTTCGGCACCCACCTACGGTGGGTCCCCGACCTCACGGTGGACACCCTTGCCTTTGGCGAAAGACTTTGCTGCCTCGCCTGCAGTGGACTTTCACCAGAGCTTTCTCTATGGCGAGTGCAAATAAAAAACCGGCAGGAAATCCACTCCTGCCGGTTTTACCTTATTAATCTATATCTGCTACATTCTTCTCTAGTATGACTGATAGATCTGCTCTTTTCACAAGTCTGACTGTGTATATTTTACCCTTCGTGACACCGTCAGTGGAGCCGAAAGTAACAGTGGCATCTGCTGTTTTTATTGCTTTAAGAGTTGAGCCCTCATAAACCGCTACCGCATAATCAGAGAATGCTTTATCAGATGGCTTAGTCAATTCAACTTTAAACCCATCTCCAGTTAGATCGGTGACAGTCATGGTCCAATTAGTTACTGCAGATGTTGAAGTTTCTCCTAAGATGTAGAGTACTTTAATTACTTTGCCGTCTACCACTAACCCTACGTTTGTCTTATTGGCCTTTATGTCGGAGAGAGTAGCTTCATCTATATCGCCAAGCACATCATCACCGGATACATCATATATAAGGGTGAGTGAATCAACTCTGTACACACCACCAGCCACTGTCAAATAGTTGCCATCTTTCTTGGTTACAAGACCCTGCACATCGAATCCGGTAACAACATTGCTGGATGATTCGTAGACTACTTTCGTAATATTTGTCAATTCATTGTCGGTACCGACTTTAAACCTGATTACTTGACCAATTTCAACATCGTTCTTTGAGTTGAGGACATAGTCTTTTTCTTCACCGTCATATACCTTGACTGTAGCTTTCCAATCACCATCTTCTACGAATTTGTCGAGGACGACACCAAGTTCTTCATCTTCAGCTATTTTGTTGAAATCTTGCACGAATACAACCAATTGTGCTTCGCTCTTGTCGTTTTCCACTATTATTGCTTTAACTGTCGACGGTGAGGGGATAGATTTTTCTTTAATGTCGTCCCATTTCACAACGTCCATATCGGAAATTTCATCTATTATAGTTGTGGTAGAAGTTACAAAATACGATGAACCTGCCTTGATCACATCGTGATCCTCATCGAAATCAGTTACAGTAGCAAGAGTTGTGTAGGCAGAGTTGTCTTTTTCAAAAGTAGCTGCCCCATCTTTGTACCCGGCTAATACGAAGAGGTCTTCAATAGCACCATCTTTGTTGAGAGCGAATTTTACTATGGCATAATTACCATTGGTGCCATCAGTATAGCCTTTCAATCCATCCCACCCTAACGTTGTCGCCGTAGTATCATCGCCCTCGTATATATCTCCATCGATCTCGTAAGATTTAGATTCTCCGTTAGCGAAAATCTTGACAACTTCATTGTAAGTATCGACTTTGGTAAGTACGCCATAAATGTCTTTGGATGTCGCTTCAACATCGCTGGTTATGTGTCTTAATTCACCAGCAAGATCGAGGATAGCGAGAGCATTTTCGCCAGTCATGTCTGTTACGGCATCAGCAGAGAAAACAGCTATATCCTCGTCTTCATTGAGCGAATAAGTAGCTTTGTCGGATACGTCATAAACTTTTCCGCTAATCTTAACTTCTTCGTCTTTTACCCTTTCAACTTTGCCTTCTACGGTCTTCCTTACCACGAGTATATGATAGACATCATCGTAGTCAGCAACGTAAATCACATCGTTCTTCTCAATGTCATCAAGATCGATCTTCTTACCGTCAAGGGTTATTACATAACCGTCGTCTGGATCGTCTAAGTCAATTTCCTCTTCGCTGCCAGTCTCATCAAAGTAAGTTATTATTTTGTCCTTTGCATTAACTTCCGTTACCACTCCAGCATCAACTTTGTTCCATTCTTTTACGTTGATGTAGACGATTTCATCATCATCAAATACAAAGTAACCATACATGCCTGCTTTGAGGTCATCGAGATCGGCCTTTGCACCGTTGATGTATACCTTTACATCTTTAGCAATGTCAAATGAATCATCAGCAAGTTTGAGGTCGATTTCATCTGCATCAGCTACAACATCGGCGTCAACGATGTCGACCTTCACATCGTCCATGTTGGGATCGATGAAAAAGATCTCATCATCGTCGTTTACCCATACCGTAACCTCTACGCCTAAGAGGCTTTCGATGTCGATTTCTTCGTCAAGCAAGGTGTATGTCTTGGTCTTCAGGTTTTCATCATCGGGGTCAATGGTTACTTCTTTATCCTTAACGTCAACTGCTGTAACTCTACCGTCGATTTCCTCCACATCCATCTTGGAAAGGAAGGTAGTGTCGCTTTCTTCATACTGTTTGAGGTCGCCGTAACCAGTCTGCTTCAGGTGCTTTATCGTGAGCGAGTTGTCGATCATCTGCACGACATCGCCGCGAACGGCAGGTACGTTGGGAACGGCATTTACTCCGTCGAAAATGCCGAGGTCATCGGCTTTAGCCATTACTCCGCTGGGCCAAGGAGCACCCTGCACAGTCACGCCGTAGTTCATGGCGTAGAGGAGCATCTTGGCCATTTCTGCGTAAGTTACATTGTTTTCAGGCTTGAACGTTCCATCGGGATAGCCGTTGAGAACGCCCTGACCTACTCCTACGTTTATGTAGCCGGATGCCCAATGATTAGCTCCTACATCTTTGAACTGGGTCTGTCCCTTCATGAGTTCAGCGGATTTCTCAAGACCCAAAAGTCTTACGATGAGTGTTACCGCTTCAGCACGTGTGATAGGTTTATCAAGGTTTAGATTGCCCTTCTCGTCGCCCTTCAGTATGCCGAGCGCTTTGGCTCTTACTACTGAGGTCGACGACTCGGTTACTGCCGCGAACCCAGTGCTCATGATGCTGAGTACGAAGACCAGCACGAGCAGGGTCACGAGTGACTTTTTGAATCGCTTCATACCCAAATCCTCCTTATTTTTTTATCTTTTATTTTTTATTTAAAAAGCTTTTATTCTCTTGATATCCCCCCTCTCGGTATCTGAAAAGGTTTATTCCTTTTTTCATTATGACAGCCACACGCAATATCATTGGAAAGATATTGCGTGCAATTCGCAAGGTCAAAGTTAGAAAATTTATCCTGAAATAATGAGCCTTCTTTCTTTCCGTCATCGGATTTGAGTATGAGCTCAAGGCTCATTATTCGGTTTTCAAAGTTCAAATTCTATGGTTATTATAGCATCAGCCTTTTGGAGCGTCAATATAATTGGCAAAATTGTAATATAAATGTAAAAATCGGGTAATACTTCTGTAGCATACAAGCTTTTCCGGTAGTTATATATATTCGATAAATCCCGTTAAATTCCTTCCTCTGATAAAAATTTTTGCCAAAAAATCACTTGCCCTCGCCGTCGAAGAATTCCCTGGCCTTTTCGGCCATAAGCTTTAAGGATTCTAAGACCTTCCCGTGGAATTCTTCCGGAGATAGGCCCGTCATCACTTCGATGACGTCGTCTATGGTCTCGGCGGTGTAGATGTGGAATTTCCCTTCCTTTACTTTCTCCACCACTTCCCTTTTCAGCATGAGGTTGTCGACGTTTTTCGAAGGTATTACAACTCCCTGGGTCCCCGTGAGGCCCTTTATGCGGCAGGCGTGGTAAAAGCCCTCAACTTTTTCCGTGACTCCCCCGACGGGCTGCACGTTGCCGTGCTGGTCAAGGGACCCCGTTACGGCAAGGTCCTGGCGCACAGGTATTCCGGATATGCTGGAAAGTAAGGCCAAAAGTTCGGCGCAGGTGGCGCTGTCCCCTTCCACACCGCCGTAGTTTTGCTCGAAGGTGATGCTGGCCGTGACCGAAAGGGGAGTTTCTCTGGAATACTTTTCCCCGAGATATCCGGAAAGGATCATCACAGCCTTGTCGTGGATTTTCCCGGATAGCTTCGCCTCCCGCTCTATGTTTATCACTCCGGCGTCTCCGAGGAAGGTCCTCGCCGTTATGCGCGAGGGCTGGCCGAATACGTGGTCTCCTATGTCTATGACCGAAAGGCCGTTGACCTGGCCTACCTTCCTGCCTTCCGTTTCTACTATTATCTCGCCCCGTTCTATCATGGAGAGCAGTTTTTCCTCTATCATGTTCGACCGATAGACCTTTTCGTCTATGGCCTTTTCCACGTGTTTTGCAGTGACTTTTTCAGCCCCTTCCATCGCCGCCCAGGCGCCGGCCTCGTATATTATTTCTGCGATTTCGTTAAAGCGCGTGGAAAGCTTTTTCCTGTCGCCGGCAAGGCGGGAGCTATAGTCTATCACCTTCGCCACCGCCGAAGGCTCGAAGGGGAGCAGGTTTTCCTCCCGGCAGATGTTGCATATAAACGAGGCGTAATTTTTCATGTTCTCCTCGTTCCTGTCCATTTCCACGTCGAAGTCCACTTTTATCTTGAAGAGCTTTCTGAAGTCGTCGTCGAATTCGTTCAAGAGGTGGTAAATGAACGGAGTGCCTATTATTATGACCTTTACGTCAAGGGGTATGGGCTCTGGCTTTAGAGTGACCGTCGGGACCGTGCGGTACTGTTCCCCGATGTTTTCCACTCTGGCCTCGCCGTTTTTGAGGGTGCGCTTTAAGGTATCCCATGCGAATGGGTCTTTAAAGAGGTCCTCGGCCTGAAGCACCAGGTACCCGCCCCTTGCCCTGTGGATTGCTCCGCTTTTTATCAGGGTAAAGTCGGTCACTACCGTTCCGAAAAAGGCCCTTCCCTCAATCTTGCCGAACAGATTATAATATGTAGGATTGGTTTCAAATATCACCGGTGCACCTTCAGTTGCCCTGTTGTCTACAAAGAGGTTCACCCTGTAGCGCACGAAAAAGTCTTCTTTCGGGGCTGCATGGCCGGAGATGGCGGCTATCTCTTGGAGCTCGGCTTTTTGGGCATCGCCCTGCCTTATTGCCGGAAGGTTTTTGATAATGTCGTCTTTGACGGCTTTTAGATAATCTATTATGCTTTCAAATTCTGCGTACTTGGCTGTTATCTCTTCAAAGTACGGGTCTATAGCCGCAAGGGCTGTCTTTTTTTCTAGTTCTGATATTTCCTCTCTGAGCTTTCTGTCGAGAGACCTCATCTTCCTGAGCGTCTCGTCAATCCTGCTTTGTATGGCGCGGCTTTTTTCTTCCAGGGTTTTTCTTTCTTCCTCCGTCAGTGCGTCGTATTCTTCCTGGTTCATGGGTCTCCCGTCTTTCAGCGGGATAGTTATGAAGCCCTGGGGCGTGCGTTGTATGGAAAGGCCTTCCTCCCTTGCGAGTTTTTCGAGCTTTTCAAAGAGTTCTACTGACATCTTCTGGTATTTTTCTACCAGCTCCTGCCGCTGGTTTTCGAACTTTTCGTCGTCAAAGGCCCGGGCAATTTCCCGCCTGACTTCCTCTATGAGCTTTTCCATGTCCTTTGTGAATTCCGAACCCTTGCCTGCGGGAAGGAATATCGCCCTGGGCTTTTCGGGCTTTAAGAAGTTATATACGTACAATATGTCGTCAGGGACCGGTTTTTCCTTCGCGATTCTCGAGACCGCGCTCCTTGTATATGTAGTCTTCCCCGTCCCTTTTGGTCCCACCACGAATATGTTGTATCCCTTTTTTTCTATCCTAAGCCCAAATTCCATGGACCGGACGGCCCTTTCCTGGCCTATTATGCCGGAAAGGGGCTCGAGTTCGTCGGTAGAAAGGAAATTGAATACCGACGGGTCGCACGTCTCGCAAAGTTCCTTGGATGAAAGTTCCTTGAGCACGGGTATCCCTCGCTTTCCATTAAAATTTATCGGGCACGAGCATTTATAATTATAATATAAACTTTTGGGAGATTTTGTTCAATGCATCTTTTTTGGATTGTCTTTAATATGTATGTATGCTATCATGAACTCGAGGAGATGATCTTATGATCAACGAATACGGGTTTACGGAGGCAAAAAACGATTTTTCAAAAGTTTTTAATACGGTTTATAACGAGCTGAAGCCGGCCATAATCAAAAGAAGAAAAGATCAGGAAATATTAATGCTGAGAAAGGACCTTTTAAGGGACTACTTACCTGCGGAATTCAAAGTAGAAATTTATCGGGAGAAAGACGGAACCATTACTCTCTCAATGGACACCCTTGAAATTGCCGTCAACGCTCCCAACATGGAAAGTGCATTGGAGGAATTGATAAAAGAATTAATAGATTACGCCAAAGAGTACCTGGAAAGGTCCCAGCTTTTTCTCAACTCACCCAACCGCAAGCCTCATTTTCCGTATATACTCCGGTTGATGCTCTGCGATTCAGATGAGGAAATAAAGGCTTTGTTAAAATTAAATTAGAATTTTGGAAAGGACTATAAAAAATATAAAAAAAGGCTGGATTTTGCACTCCAGCCTTATCATTTGCTCTCTTTGTGCCTCAGGGCAGCTTTTACGAAATCCCGGAAAAGGGGATGGGGCCTGTTGGGCCGGGACTTAAATTCCGGGTGAAACTGCACCCCCACGAACCAGGGGTGGTCTTTTATCTCGATTATCTCGACGAGCCTGCCGTCGGGGGACTGCCCGGCGATGACCATTCCGGACCTTCCGAGGGTATCCCTGTAATCGTTGTTGAATTCGTAGCGGTGGCGGTGGCGTTCGTCTATCATTTCTTCGCCGTAGGCTTCGAAGGCTTTGGTTCCCGGGACAAGGCGGCACGGATACTTGCCAAGGCGCATAGTCCCGCCTTTTTCCTTCACTCCCTTTTGTTCCGGCATAAGGTCGATGACCGGATAGGGCGTTTTCGGCTCGAATTCGGTGCTATGGGCACCTTTTAGGCCGCAGACGTTTCTTGCAAATTCTATAACCGCGCACTGCATCCCGAGGCAGATGCCGAAAAAGGGTATTTTATTCTCCCTGGCATATCTTATCGCCTTTATCTTGCCTTCTATGCCCCGGTCGCCGAAGCCTCCGGGGACGAGGATGCCGCTGACATCTGCTAAAACCTCTTTTATATCTGCCCCGTCGGATTCGAGCTCCTCTGAATGCACCCACTTTATGTCTACCCTGGCGTCGTTGGCAATGCCTCCGTGGCACAGGGCTTCGGCCACGCTCAGGTAAGCGTCGTGGAGCTCCACGTACTTGCCGACCAGTGCTATGGTGACTTTATTTGAAGGATTTTTGACCTTTTCCACCATGGCCTCCCATTCCGAAAGGTCAGCCTTCCTGCCGTCAAAGCCGAGTTTCTTTGCAACCACTTCGTCGAGGCCTTCCTTTTTCAAAACGAGCGGCACTTCGTAGATGCTCTTTACATCGTAGTTTTGAATAACCGCCTCTGGTTCTACATTGCAAAAGAGGGCTATCTTTTCCTTCAGCTCCCGGGACAGGCGCTTTTCGGTGCGGCAGACAATTATGTCGGGCTGTATGCCTATGCTCCGGAGTTCTTTCACGCTGTGCTGGGTGGGTTTGGTCTTGAGCTCCCCTGCGCTCCCGAGGTATGGAACCAGTGTCACGTGGATGTAAAGCACGTTGTCTTTCCCCACGTCGGCCTTGAGCTGCCTTATGGCCTCCAAAAAGGGAAGGCTCTCTATATCGCCGACAGTTCCTCCTATTTCGGTAATGACCACGTCGGGGGAAGATTGGCGGGCAATCCGCGTAATCCTTTCCTTAATCTCGTTGGTGATGTGGGGTATCACCTGCACCGTTGCCCCCAGGTAGTCCCCCCGCCTTTCCTTAGTTATTACAGACCAGTAAATCTGTCCGGTCGTAACGTTGCTGTCTCGCGTAAGGTTGACATCTATAAATCGCTCGTAGTGGCCTAAGTCTAAATCTGTTTCTGCCCCATCCTCAGTCACAAAAACTTCTCCGTGCTGGTACGGGCTCATGGTACCAGGGTCCACGTTTATATAAGGGTCAAACTTCTGCATGAAAACCGAAAGTCCACGGCTCTTCAAAAGCCTTCCCAGCGATGCCGCCGTGATGCCCTTGCCCAGCGAAGAAACGACTCCTCCCGTTATGAATATGAACTTGGTCCTCATCATTAGTCCTCCTTGAGGAAATTCCGTACATAAAAAAAGCCATACATTTTATTCTAGGCATTTTAAAAGACAATTGTCAATATCTCTTTAACAAATAAAAAGCAGCGGTGAAGGCATCGCCACTGCTTTTTGTCTCCTATTCGTACTTTAAGACGACAATTCTCCTTCCTTCTTTTCTCAGATCTTCCGCGGTTATCTCGAGAGTGTTGCTCTCCAGAAATTCCCCGCCGCCCACCTTTTCCAAAAATTTCTCAACCGGATCTATCGGCATGCTCACCGCAGGGGTCTTGAAATGCATTGGTATTACTATTTTGGGCAAAAGCTGCTCCATGACCGCAACGGCCCCTTCGGCGTCCAGAGTAAACGTCCCGCCTACCGGCAAAAGCAGTACGTCGACTTTCCCTATTTCCTCCTCCTGGTGCTTGGTGAGGAGGTGTCCCAAGTCTCCCACGTGGCAAATCCTTATGCCGTCCATCTCGAAGACGAAAATTATGTTGGGGCCTCTCTTTGCCCCTTTGGCCTCATCGTGGTACGACGAGACGCCTTTTATGCTGACCCCGCAGGTGTTATATACTCCCGGAGCCTTTATAATGGTCGGGTCTCCCTGCACGGCCTCCACGTAGTTGTGGTCGTAATGGTCATGGCTTACCGTTACAACGTCGGCCTCCACCTTGGGTATCTTGTAACCCACGCTTCCGTCGAAAGGATCGGTCACTATTTTCGTCCCTATTTGAGATTCGAGAAGGAAGCACGCATGGCCGAACCATCGAATCTTCACATTAAAAACCTCCCTTTCTTTCAAGGCTTGGGCAAACCTTGAGAAAAGTGCTATATCTACACCTTCTTCGTTTTTCTCGATGCAATAATCTTTAAACCTCCATACTCTATAATATATTCTTGGAAAAACGCAAAATTCCTGCTTGGCTTTTTTATTTTAACCATTTCCTTTTAAGTTAATTCTTGGTAATGCCATCACCCCTCAGCTTCCTCAATTTATACTGCAGGGTCTGTCTCGGGATGCCGAGCATCCTTGCCGCCCTGGTGACGTTGCCCTTTGATTCCCTGATGGCCTTTTTGATGAGCTCGGATTCCACCCTTCCCAGTGCCTCGTTCAGGTTGAGGTGTTCACCTGACAAAACGGCTCCTTTTTTGGGCGAAAAGTAAGCTCTAATCTGCAGCGGAAGGTGTTCGGGCCTTATTTCGTCCCCATCCATCACCACCAGCGCACCTTCTATCGCATTTTCCAGTTCCCTCACGTTTCCCGGCCAGGAGTATTCCATGAAAATGTCCATGACTTCCTTTGAAATTTTTACTTCTTCTTTCGAAAACTTTTTTATAAAATGCTCAACAAGAAGGGGTATGTCCTCCTTGCGCTCTCTGAGAGGAGGGATTCTCAAGGTCACTACGTTTAACCTGTAAAAAAGGTCCTCCCTCAACTTCCCCTTTTCGACCGCCTCCACGGGGTCTTCGATGCAGGCGGCGATCACCCTTACATCAACCAGATGCTCCTTCGTATCACCAACTCTCCTTATTATCCGGTCCTGCAGCACCCTCAAGAGCTTTGCCTGAAGCTCAAGGGGCATGGCGTCTATTTCATCTAAAAACAACGTCCCCTCGTGGGCCAGCTCGAAGAGTCCTGGGCGGTCTTTTGCCCCTGAAAAGCTTCCCCTCACCGTGCCAAACAGCACGTTTTCCAGCAGCGTGCCTGGAAGCGCCGCGCAGTCCTGCGGTATAAAAGGTCCGTCTTTCCTTGGGCTCTCGTTGTGGATCGCCTGCACGAAAAGTTCCTTGCCCGTGCCGGTCTCTCCCCATACCAGAACGGGCACCGAGCTTTTGGCGACCTTCGCGGCCAGCTTTTTAAGTTCCGTTATAGCCCTGCTTTCACCCACTATGTCGTCAAGGGTGTGCCTGAAAAAGCGCTTTTTTCGAACTTCAACCGCCGGCCTATTGTAAAGGAGGGCTTCCAAGTCCGCTATGCGTTCGGACATGGACTTTACCGAAGTAACGTCCCTTGAAATTTCAATAGCGCCCATGACCCTGCTACCTACTTTAACCGGCAGGGTGCTGTTTATGGTAGTAATCTTTTTCCCCTTGTAATTGGTGAATGTCTGCAGTCTTTCGTAAATCGGCTCTCCCGTCTTTAATACCTTGTATATCGTGCTTTCCTCTTCGGTGAGCGAAGGAAAAACCTCAAGGAGGGGCCTGCCTACCACCTCCGAAGGTGAAAGGCCTTCTATCCTAGATGCGGCTTTGTTGTAATATATAGTCACACCCCGCTGGTCCACTATGTGGACCCCTTCCTCCACGTGGGAAAGCAAAAGTTCAAACAGCGCCTTCAGGATTTCGCTGGCATTGCTTTCACTCATCGGGATTCCGCCTTTCAAGCTCACTTGCCTTTTGGCAATAGAAATTACATCCGCTCAGGAGCTGAAATCCCTAAAATTTTAAAGGCGTTTTGCAAGACCTGCTTTACGGCTTTTACCAGCATCAGCCGGGCTTTAGTTAAGTCTTCGTCACCGGTCAGCACGCGGCAGACGTTGTAAAAAGAATGGAATGCCGCGGCAAGTTCGAGCGTATAATTTGCAATGCGGTAAGGAGAAAGGGTGGTGGCAGCAACCTTTATGGTCTCCGGAAAGTCCGCAAGTTTTTTTACAAGCTCTATCTCGGTCTCGTGAGTGAGCACCGAAAAAAGCCTTTCCATTTCATGAGGCGAAAGGTCGTTGCCCTCGGGCACTTTTACATTCTGCTCTTTCGCTTGCCTTAAGATGCTGGCTATGCGAGCATGGGCATACTGCACGTAATACACCGGGTTTTCCTCCGACTGCTTCACCGCCAGGTCCAGGTCAAAGTCCAGGTGCGTGTCGGCCCCCCTCATGTTGAAGAAAAACCTCGCGGCGTCTTTCCCAACCTCTTCAACCAGGTCCGCGAGCGTCACCGCCCGGCCCGTGCGCTTTGACATGCGGGCGATCTCGCCGTTCCTGAAAAGGCGCACAAGCTGCATTATAATTATAGTGAGCTTATCCGGGTCGTACCCCAGAGCCGCCAGGGCCCCTTTTACCCTGGGGACGTGCCCGTGGTGGTCGGCACCCCAGATGTCTATGACCCATTCGAAGCCCCGGTCGAATTTGTCTTTGTGGTAGGCTATATCGGCGGCAAAATATGTCGGCACTCCATTTTGCCTTATCAAAACTTCATCTTTCGGGACGCCGAACTCCGTCGCCTTGAACCAGAGGGCTCCGTCCTTTTCGTAAGTATATCCCCTTTGGGTGAGGAGCTCTATCGCCTCTTTTACCTTCCCGCTTTCATGCAGGCTTCTTTCCGAAAACCAAACGTCGAAGTGCACCCCGAAGTCTTCCAGGTCCTTCTTCATCCTCTCGATGTTCTTCTTTAAAGCGAACTCTACAAAATAGGCCCTCCTTTCGGCGGGGTCTATCGAAAGGAATCGGTCCCCTTCTTTTTCGATGATCTCCCTGGCGTGGTCTTTTATGTCCTCGCCGTGGTATCCCCCTTCGGGAATCTGGCTTTCATAGCCCAAAAGCTCCAGGTACCTCGCTTCCAGGGAAAGGCCGAAATTTTCTATCTGGTTTCCGGCGTCGTTTATGTAAAACTCCCTGGTAACGTCGTATCCCGCCATTTCCAGCAGCGATGCCAGGGCATCCCCCAGGGCTGCACCCCGGGCATTCCCCATGTGCATCGGCCCCGTGGGGTTGGCACTCACGAACTCCACCTGTACCTTTTTCCCTTTTCCGAGGTCAATGCGCCCATAATTTTCTCCTTCCTCCAGGATAATTCGGATTACCTCGTGGGCCCAAGTGGGCTCGAGGTGAAAATTTATAAAACCCGGCCCGGCCACTTCCACCTTTTCCACGCCCGAACCGGCGATTTCCATCCTTTCCACTATTATATTCGCAATCTCCCTAGGAGGCTTTTTGGCCTCCCTTGCCGCAAGCATGGCCACATTCACTGCAAAGTCTCCATGCTCTTTTGCCTGAGGCACCTCGACAGTAAATTCGGGGATTTGGGAAAGGTTGACGGCCCCTTCTTCGATGGCCTTCCTCAGGGCGTCTTTGGTAATTTCTTTCAGTTTTTCTTTCATCTTTGCCTTGACGTCCTTCATACAAATCCTCCCAAAATTGTCAGAATAGTTAATTGCCCCGCTCGATACTACTATTATATATTTTTGCTTTATTTTATGCAATAAAAAGGTGCCCCCTCACCATTCATAATATGCAGTGAGGGGGCATTTCACTTCACTTTTATAAAAATAACATCTGTCTTGTATAATCCACGAAGCAGTCGAGGCATACTTTTTTGCCGTCCATAAGACGTATTTTATGTTCCGGCGCACCTTCGCCGCACATTTCGCAAATTATCGTCGTAAAGATCCTCGCCCTTTCTGGCAGGGGGAAATTTGGTTTTTTAAACAAGAATAAATCTTCAAGAGGGGAAATCAAAATGTACTCCAGCCTCTTTTGCCGGTCCTCAAAATTTTCTTTTGGCCTATATACTATCCGTATGCTCTCCCCAGTATCCCTTTTGAAAAAGCTGAAAGCCATCTTGCCTGTGCCCCTGTATATCAGGTTGCCCTTTCCAAAAGTGCACCCAGTGAGTACCTGCACCGCATCGACGCCGCATGCATCGTTTTCCGTGACGCAAACCAGTTCTTCGTCTTTTGAAAAGCCCGCTCCTAGCTTTTCCCTCAAAGCCTCGCAGGCCCTGTACCCTATGGCAAGGCCGGGGCAAACGTGACCGTGAAACTCTACGCATTTCTTCCAGTCATCCTTATCCAAGTATATTTCCATTGCACATTTCGCCTCCACGTTTTTTTATTTAGCCCTACAGGGGCACAACCACAGGGATTCCCGCCAGTCTTTCCACCGCTACCTGGACTCCGTAGACACTGGCTATGTTTTCCGGCGTCATTATTTCCATTCCCCCGCAGGCGAAGATCGTCCCGTTTTTCAAAAGGAGGAATTTATCAGCAAACCGCATTGCAAGGTTTAAATCGTGCATTACTACCACCACTGCGATGTTTCGCTCCTTGGCAGCTTTTTTTACTATCTTTAGCACTTCGAACTGATTCCTTAGGTCTAGGTTGCTGGTGGGTTCGTCCAGCAGAAGCACCCGCGGCTCCTGGGCCAGGGCCCTGGCTATGACTACTTTCTGCAGCTCTCCTCCGCTCAGCTCGTCGAGGTAGCGAAGAGAAAGTTCCTCCATGCCAAGGACCTGTAAAACGTCTTGGACTATTTTCAGGTCTCTTGGGGTGGCACCCCACTTGATGTGAGGTTTTCTGCCCAAAAGCACAGCATCGAATACTGTAAAACGGCCACTTTCGTATCTTTGCGCCACGTAACCCAGGCGGCGGGCAACTTCCCGCCGGTTTAACATAGATAGGTCTTCTTTTTCAATGAGAATTGTCCCCGTTTGCGGCTTTAAAATTTTGTTCAGGCATTTGAGCAGGGTGGACTTCCCAGCTCCGTTGTTGCCCAGGATAGAAAAAAGTTCACCTCTTTTGACTTCAAATCTGATATCTCTTAGCACGGGCCGACTGCTGTAACTGAATTCTACTTTGTCTACCACCAGCATCATCTTTTGCTGTACCCCCTAGAGAGAAGGTAAAGGAATAGCGGAGCACCCATAAAGGAGGTAATCGCCCCTACTGGTAAAACAACCGGGGAAATAATTGTCCTGGCCAGAGTATCGGAAGCAAGCAGCAAAAGCCCTCCCATTACGCTAGAAGCCGGGATTAAAAAACGGTGATCGCCGCCCAATATCCTTCTCATCATGTGTGGACTTACCAGGCCAATAAAACCGATGATGCCCAGAAACGAAACAGCCACAGATGTGACCAGAGATGCTACGAACATCCCGGCCATCCTGATTTTCTCCACATCAACACCCAGCCCTTTGGCCGTTTCCTCTCCGCTGTCTAGGGCATTGTAATTCCACTGGTTTGCCATAAAGTATATCAGTGCGGCACCAGTTACCACGGCCATGATTTCGAGATCCCGCCAGGAAGCCCTGCCAATATCTCCGAAGGTCCAGAAAACAATCGAAGCAACTTGCACGTCGCTGGCAAAATACTGCAGGATAATAGTGGCGGCTGAAAAAAGCGAGCTCAGGGCCACCCCAGCTAGGACCATCGCTTCAGGAGTGACTCCTTTGATCTGGGCCAGGAATAAAACCACCATGGTTGTCACCATCGCTCCAACGAATGCTGAAATAGTGACTAGGTACGGGTTGTTGATGATTACCGCGTCAGCGCTGGCGCTGTGGGTGCTTCCTGCCCCTAGGGCGATGATTGCCACGGCTGCACCAAAGGCTGCCCCTTGCGAAACGCCCAGTGTAAAGGGTGATGCGAGGGGGTTGCGCAAGATGCTTTGCATAACACAGCCGGCCACGGAAAGGCCGGCCCCGGCTGTGATAGCCGCCAGCACCCGGGGCAGCCGGATATTCCAGATAATTATATTTAAATGTCCTTCTGCTTTGCCAAGCAACGTCAACAACACCTGGGCCGGCGAAAGTTTAGCCGACCCAGCGTTGATAGCGTATACGCCAAGCAGGATAGTTAAAAGGAAAAGCAGGCAGATGATGAAAACTTTTCTTTGGGTATACCTCAGATAACTTTCCGGCATGTTTTCCATTGCTAGATGCCGCATATTTTCTTTCTCCTCGAGTATGTATTAAGGATTTTCAAGATCCAGCTTTCTAAATCCACCGTAATCTTTCGCCATCTGTTCGTATAAAGGTTTACCCAAAAGGAACTGGTAAATTTCATCGGCCTTTTTGGCTGGGTCTATATCTTTAAATTGTTCGGGAAAAATCACTTTTCCGGCAAAATAAGCGTCGGCAATGGCGGTGTCGATGTTCGTGGTGTAGTAATTATAGGGCATCAGGCTGTAGACCTGGCCTTTTTTGACCGCCCTCAGGGACTGGTAAAACTGGGGGTTTTTCTTGTAATCTTCCTGCACCAGGGAAAGGCCCCCTGCATCGATAAAAATGATATCGGGGTCCCAGCTCAGGAGTTTTTCCCTGTCTATCATGACACTCCCCGTTTTACCCGTTTCATCAACCACATTCCGGGCATTGATAGCTACAAAGGGTGGATATTTGGCCTGGGTGCTCTCGATGCCGTGCGCCCCCTTCATGCCCAGGGCCCCTACGTAAACTCTGGGCTTTTTGTCTTCAGGAATATCCTTTGTCCTATCATGTAAGTCTTGCTGGCATTTTTGCATGTAATCAATAACCTCCTGGGCTCTTTCCTCCCTGCCAATAATTTTCCCAATCAGCCTCAGTGACTTATAAACATCTTCGTCAAAGGTTGCGACGCTGCCGTAGCTTAAGACCACTACGGGAATATTCGTTTTAGCCTGCAGTTCATCTGCCTGAGCCCTGTCCACAAGATAGGCGACAAAAATTACGTCAGGTTGGACGCTTACAAGCTTTTCTGCATCCGGTGTGGAATTGGGCCCTCCTGGACCAATGGTGGGCAAATCTTTTAATTCGGGATAGGCTAAAATGTAAGGCCGTCCGGTGGAGGGCCACTGTTTTTCTACGTTTTCCACGCCTACCACCTTATCTATGCCGTTGACATAGCAAACCAGCCGCAGGGCACCAGGGCCGATGGCCACCACCCTATTTGCCGGAACGGGAACTTCCACCTGCCGGCCGGCCAGGTCGGTAACAACGGCTTTCTGCGGTGCAGCTTTTTCCTGCTCAGTTGTTTTAGCACCGCACCCACTCATCGTAATGAAAGCAATAAGCAGGGCAATTAGCATAGCCACTGCCTTAAATGCTCTCATCCGCATTTATTCCTCCTCCTTTTTTGATTTTTCGAACCAGCCGATGCACGCCCCGGGAATGCTGTCAAGATCAGAAGAATACGGCTTTACGTCTATCAAAGGACTGCCGTCAATAGCATCGAGACCTTTAACTGTAAGGCGGTTTCCCTTGACCTCCAACAGTTCAGCCACGCAAAACGCTATGGGATTGGGTCGGGATGGTGAGCGGCAAGCAAAGACCCCTTGGATTTCCGGCCCAAACGGGGTTTTTGTCTGAAGGACATCCCGCGATGCTAAATGGCACCAGTAAAGCACGATAAGGTGCGATACGCTTTCAATACCTTTTAATCCGCCGCAAAATTCAGCGTAAATTTCAATTTCTGAAACTTCATTGGAAAACCGTCCCTGGCGCGGAGCATTGTGGATTATGAAGGGACTGTGAATCTTTCCAATGGGCATAAGCTCCACCAAAGCACCCCCTTCCAGACTGTAGTGTTACTTTTTTTTAATTTTGTAACAACAATTTTATCACACTTTTTGCACTCAATCAAGTTAAATTTTTAACAATCATCTTGAAAGATTACGTCTCGTAATAGCGATAGACCGTTCAAGCTACAAATGGGAAAAGTATTACAAAAAAAGGACAGCAGTAGAAAGAATAAACAGCAGATTAGAAATCGGCTGCTGCATAAAAATAAGCTATTAACTGTAGAAAGCAATAAAAAAACAAAGAAGCCACAAAAACAGTGGTTTACTTTAGTGTTGCCTTTTTTGGTTAGAAAAATATGGCTCTGGTTGACTCAAGACTCTTTTTTTGGTATTTTCATGTTAAAAAGGAATTAGATCAGTTCTGAGAGAGAGGAATACATTATAGCTAGGAGCAAAATCTGCGAAACTGGTTCGGTAAGAGGGGTGAAATATTGCAAAGTGTGAGCAACCTGGGTTTAGCTTTGGATAGTGATGAGCGGGTGTTTGTGCGAGATAAGGTTCATATTGTTCTTGGGGATGCGTTGGACTGGTATGACCAATGGCCTTCCCCAACTGTAATCATTTCAGATGGCCCTTATGGTATTGCGGGATTTCCCGGCGATCCGCCGACGCCTGATGTCTTAGCTGAATGGTATGAACCCCATATTGTAGCCTGGTCGAAGGCGGCTACTCCTGCGACCACCCTGTGGTTTTGGAATTCCGAACACGGATGGGCAAATGTTCACGGGGTGCTGCAAAAGTATGGATGGTCTTTTGTGAATTGTCATATTTGGAACAAAGGTATAAGCCATATAGCTGGCAACTCTAATACAAAAACGCTTCGCAAGTACCCTGTTGTTACTGAAGTATGTGTGCAGTATGTACGAAGGGCGGAATTCCGTGTGGGACATCGGGTTATGACCATGCAGGAATGGTTGCGCTATGAATGGGAACGTAGCGGTCTTCCCCTTTCAAAAGCCAATGAAGCAGCCGGGGTCAAGAATGCAGCCACAAGAAAGTATCTGACCAAAGATCACCTTTGGTATTGTCCACCGCCGGACGTTTTTGAGCGCCTTGTTGCCTACGCCAACCAGTACGGAGACCCGAACGGCCGTCCATATTTCTCGCTTGACGGGAAGCGTCCTCTTACCGCCAAAGAGTGGGCAAACATGCGCCCAAAGTTTTATTGCGAGCCAGGGGTTACGAATGTTTGGGATGAACCGTCTGTGCGCGGTCCTGAACGTATTAAGGTTCCTGATCGTATCAATAAGGCGTTACATGCTAATCAGAAGCCACTTAAGCTGACAGAACGGATTATTCGGGCTAGCTCTGATCCGGGAGATGTTGTCTGGGCACCATTTGGAGGGTTGTGTACGGAGGCCATTGCATCCCATAAGTTGGGCCGAGTCCATTACAGTGCTGAAATTAACCCTAGATACTTTAAAATTGCTATTGAAAGGTTGAAGACGTATGACAGGTCCTAGGACACCAATACGTGAAGAACCGAGTAGGGAATGGGAACACTATAACTTATGGGTTAACGTCAAAGAGGCTCTTTACAATCTTCCTTACCAATTTCACACAGATACGTACATTGAAGGTGTTAGCCTTACGGATCTTCCAACGTTATCTCCTGCGGTAGGGACGACGATCGAGCAGCAACTGGTGGATAATTTGAATCAAATACGGTCAGTGTGGGACCCGGAAGGCAGGTACAGCGAATATGCGTTCATTCGCCAGGCGCAGACGTTTCCTGATGTTCTTCTCACGAAACCGGGCGGAGGAGATATCACTCCTATTCTTGGCATTGAGCTTAAAACGTGGTATCTATTGGCAAAAGAAAAAGAGCCAAACTTTCGATTCTGTGCTACAAAAGAGGCATGCGCACCTGCGGATTTGGTTGTTATTGTGCCCTGGCTATTATCACAAGTTATTTCTGGACGTCCGAAACTCCTAAAACCATTCGTGGAAAACGCAAGGTATGTCGCTGCATGGCGGAATTATTATTGGGAGCATACTAGACAGACCGAGGACGATAGAGGAATCATAGTGCCTGAAGATGTACGTCCCTATCCGCGTAAGAGCGATGCTATTAACGATAGACCTGTATCCGATCGTGGCAAGAATTTTGGGCGTATTGCCAGAACAGGTATTATGGAAGAATACATAGAGGAAATATACAACGAACGTATAGCGGGTATCGAGATTCGTCATTGGTTGCGATTTGTGAAAATTTTTAGTGAAGGAAGAACGCGAGAGGAAATAGAGCAGGAATTTGAACGATTTGAACGAGAGATAGAACAAGGTAGGTACGGTAAAAATGAAGGAAAAATAGAAAGTGTTTGGATGATATTAACCGGTTTGCGGCGTTTAATATGGGAAGAGAGCGGGACTGATTCCTAGAGGAACAGCTAGCTAGAAGAGCTCTTCTTCCGGGAAATAGAGCGACTAGCTTCTGAATTTTGAAATCTGGAAAACAAAATAATATCACTGAAGTTATGATATAATTTTCCATAAAGTACAAATACTATCAACGGTACTATGATAAATCAATTTCTAGTCTATCCTGAAAATAATGTTCCGAAAAAAAGCAATAAAAAAGTAAGCCCATACCTAAATGTAAAAATATGGGATTAACATAAAGCTATAACAAAAACCTAAAAAATTTAAGACGCGGTTCAATATAAGGTTGCTTTCGCTTGAGAATATGGTAAACTATAGTCAGGATGCTGTGGGCCACCGCAACTGCTGCCCGGTTCGAACCTCTTCGGGCAGCAATGCGGTGGTATTGACTGGAAAGATAAGTATCCTTAGATCTAGAAGCTGCCCGGGCAGCTTCTACAAGAGCACTTCGCAATTTTTTGTTTCCCTTTCGAGTGCTGGCAGACTTTTGCTTGCCGGCGCTTTCATTTTGACCTGGGCACAGCCCCGCCCAAGAACACAAATGAGCGGCGGAGGGGAACTGGTCCATATTAGTTCCGATTTCTGCAATTATCTGTTCTGCAGTCCTTCTTCCCACTCCGGGAATTGTATGAGCATCCGCTTTTTTATTTCTTCATCCAATCTTTCTATTTCTTCATCGAGATAGTCTATATGTCTCAACTGTATTTCCAGCATCATCCTCAAGTGATCATTGATCAACCCTTTTAAAGCGCGCTTAAGATCTTCCTTTTTATTCTTTAACTTCCCCTGAGAGAGGTCTGCCAGGATTTCGGGGTCTTCTTCTCCATTTATTATTGCTTCCAGTATAGCGCGGCTGGACATGCCGTTTATATCGGAGACTACTGAAGACAGCTTGATATTGGCGCCTTCAAGCACTTTCTGGATGCGGCTAAGCTCTCTTGAGCGCTCCTCAATAAGGCTTTTTCTGTAACGGACGAGATCGCGAAGCTCCCTTTGCTCTCTGTCCGGGACGAAGCTGCCCTTTAGAAGGCCGTGGCGCAGTAAATTTGCAATCCATTCAGCATCCTTGACATCAGTTAAAAAACAACTCCTTAGCGGCTTTAATATTGAAGGGCTGATGCAACAACCATAAGGGGTTATTCTATCCTGCGTGCTTCCCTAAAAAAATCGATTGACATAATCCTAAATGAATGTTAATATTTATATCATCAAAATTGAATAAGAAAACTCTTATCGAGAGCAGGTGGAGGGACTGGCCCGATGAAACCCGGCAACCGGCAACTGCGAGCGCAGTTGCAGCGGTGCTAATTCCAGCAGAACGTAACGTTCTGGCAGATAAGAGGTTACCAAACCCTCTTCTCGCTGTCAGAAGGGGGTTTTTTGTTGCATTTTTGGGAAGGGGAGGGATTTAATTGATTCGGATAAGGAATCTCACAAAGGTCTACACTTCGGCTTCGGGAACCGTCAAAGCGTTAGACGGCATAAATCTCGACATCGAAAAAGGAGACATTTTCGGAATAATAGGTTTAAGCGGCGCAGGGAAAAGCACCCTACTTCGGTGCATCAATTTGCTGGAAAAGCCCACATCAGGCTCTATCGAAATCGACGGCGTGGAGATGACCGGACTTTCCCCCAAAGAGCTTAAAGAGATGCGCAAGAAAATCGGCATGATTTTCCAGCACTTCAACCTGCTTTCCTCCCGGACCGTGTGGGGGAATGTGGCCTTTCCGCTGGAAATCGCCGGTTTTGACAGGAAAACCATAAACGAAAAGGTGGAAAATCTCTTGAATCTGGTTGGGCTTTCCGACAAGGCAAAGTCCTTCCCTTCGCAGCTTTCGGGAGGGCAAAAACAGAGAGTCGGCATCGCCCGGGCTCTTGCCTGCGACCCGAAGGTTCTGCTCTGCGATGAGGCGACTTCGGCACTGGACCCGGAAACCACCCTTTCAATCCTGAAACTTTTAAAAGACATCAACGAGAAGCTGGGCATCACCATGGTGGTCGTGACCCATGAGATGAACGTGATAAAGCAAATATGCAACAAAGTGGCAGTTATAGAAAAAAGCCGGGTGGTGGAGCAGGGGACAACTTTTGAAATATTTTCAAGGCCGAAAACTCAGACGGCCCGCAACTTTTTAAAATCCATGTTCATCTGCGAAATTCCCGAAGAGCTTAAAGCGAAAATAAAGGCCTTAAACGGAAACCTGGCAGAGGGCCGCGTGGTCAAAATAGGATTTTTCGGGGAAATTACCGCAAAGCCCATCCTCTCGGAGGTTGTGAAAAAATTCGGCGTAAACGCCAATATCCTGTACGGAAACATAGACCACATTCAAGGTACTCCCTTTGGAACTTTGGTGGTGCAGTTCGAGGGGAAAAACGGGACGGCCGACAGGGCTCTTTCGTACTTGCAAGATATAGGCCTTGAAGTGGAGGTGGTGGAAATTGGCTGAAACTGTAAAGCTGCTTTTTAGTGCGACCCGTGAGACTGTCTACATGGTGGCGGTGTCGGTGCTCATAGCATCCATTTTCGGGATACCTCTCGGCGTCCTGCTTTATTCCACCGACAGAGGAAGGATTTTGGAAAACAGCCCCTTGAATAAAGCTTTGGGCACCATCGTCAATATATTCCGCTCCATTCCCTTCGTCATTTTGTTAATAATGCTAATTCCCTTTACCCGGTGGCTCGTGGGAAAATCCATAGGCACCACGGCCGCCATAGTTCCCCTTTCGGTGGCGGCCATTCCCTTTATGGGAAGGCTCACCGAAACGGCCTTGCGCGAGGTAGACCGCGGCGTCATCGAAGCGGCACAGGCCATGGGGGCGTCTCCTTTTCAGGTCATAACCAAGGTTTTAATCCCCGAGGCCCTGCCTTCGATCGCCGCTGGAATAACTATAACCGCCATAAACCTGGTGGGGTATTCCGCCATGGCCGGCGTGATAGGAGGTGGTGGACTGGGAGACCTGGCGGTGCGCTATGGATACCAGCGCTTCATGCTCGACATCATGCTCTACACCGTGGCAATACTCGTGGTTATGGTGCAGCTCATCCAGGTCCTTGGAGATTTGGTGGTAAAGTACCTTTCCAAACACCGTTAATCAATCAAAAATTTTTGCATTGAGGAGGGACATTGAATGAAAAAATTTCTTGCTTTGTTTTTAACACTCAGCATCCTTGCATTCCTGCTTTCGGGATGCGGGCAAAATCAATCTGCCAGCGAAAATAGCGCAAATCAGCAGGTGCAAAATGAAAAAGTGACTATCAAGGTTGGAGCTTCTCCGGTGCCCCACGCCGAAATCCTGGAAGTTGTAAAGCCAATTCTGGAAAAAGAGGGGATTAATCTAGAAATTGTGGAATTTACCGACTATGTTCAGCCCAATTTGAAGCTGGCAGAAAAGGAACTCAATGCCAACTATTTCCAGCACATTCCGTACCTTGAGGAGTTTTCGAAGGAACACAATCTGGATTTGACCTACATCGCGAAGGTCCACATCGAGCCCATGGGGGCCTATTCCCAAAAGATTAAAAATCTCGGCGAACTAAAGGAAGGAGCCACCGTCGCCATACCCAACGACCCGACCAACGCCGGAAGGGCTCTCCTGCTCCTGCAGACAGCGGGACTCATTAAATTAAAGCCTGAAGCAGGGATAAAAGCCACGGTGGGCGACATAGTTGAAAATCCAAAAGGTTTGAAGATAACCGAACTTGAGGCCGCAACCCTCCCCAGGGTACTGCCGGACGTGGACCTGGCGGTAATCAACACCAACTATGCTCTGGAGGCAGGGCTTGTTCCCACAAAGGACGCGCTCATCATTGAAGATGCCAACTCGCCCTATGTAAACGTGCTGGTGGTCCGAAAGGGCGACGAATCGAGGCCGGAGCTCAAAAAGCTCGCCGAAGCATTGAATTCCCCCGAAGTCAAAAAGTTCATCGAGGAGAAATATCAGGGTGCCGTCGTGCCCGCCTTCTAAGAGCGGAGTGATTTTATGGCATACTTTTCCAAAACTTTTGGCGTAATCGCCGGAACGCCTCAAGACACAAAAATGGGCGTGGAATTTTTGAGAAAAAAGGGGTTTGATGCGGTGGGAATTCCTACCGCCTCAAACCCCGAAGAGCAAAACATGCTGCAGTACCAAAAAGCCGATACCCTTACTCAAAAAGTCATCGCCATTATAGACGAGTTCCATAAAAAGAACATAAAAAGCATTATGATATACTGCAATTCTCTTTCGGCAGCCATAGACTTTAACCTCGTAGAAAACAAATATCCTTCTTCCAATATCTTAACACCACTTCAATCGTACCGCAACCTGGCGTCAAAATACAGCCGCCTTATCGTCTGGGCCGCCAACGCCCAGTCCCTCAAGGTCATAGAACAGATTCTATACGAGAGCAACCCATCCATCCGGGTCATCGGAGTTACCCTCCTCCCGGTGGTGAATGCCATTGAAAATTTAATGCCGCCGGAAGACATCTTCGAGAAGTTCGACCTTGCCAATTTCTTGCCAAGAAGTTTCGGAGCCGAGGGACTGGTGCTCGGCTGCACGCACTTCCCCTATTTGAAAAAAATACTCGAAGAAAAGCTCGATGTAACAGTCGTCGACCCGATGGAGGAAGTGCTGAGAGATTTCGTTTTACTCCGACCTCGTAGAGAGTCAGGTCCACCCCTTCGAAGGGCACCTGGGTGGTGACCGCCACTGCTATTCCCGACTCCACAAGTTCCTTGATGGCCGGTTTTATACCATGAGTTCACCACCGCTCGGGGTCTACTACGTTTATCGGATCTATGGGGCGCTGTAAAAATGCCTCGCCCACTTTTATAAACCTTTCCGGGTCGTCGCTCACAAAAAATTTATAATGAGGTAAGAGTCCTTGTCCCCTTTCCAGGCCTTTTTCAAAAAGTATGGCTGCTACTTCTTTGGCAGTTTCAAGAGCCGAATCTACCAATGTCACTCCATCTCCCATTACTTTCTTTAACGTCGGTTTTAGGAGGGGGTAATGGGTACATCCCAGCACCAGCGTGTCTATACCCTCTTTTTGAAGCGGAGCAAGGTAAATTTTTGCCGTATGGTATGCGACTTCGTTTTCCAGCCAACCTTCTTCAACGAGGGGCACAAAGAGGGGACAAGCCCTGGAAAATATAGCTATATTCTCATTTATAGCGCGTATTGCCTTTTCATAAGCTCCACTTTTTACCGTCCGCTCGGTGCCTATTACCCCCACCTTCCCGTTTTTTGTAGCTTTCACGGCTGCCCTGGCTCCCGGTTCTATAACTCCTACCACCGGGACAGGCAGCATGTCCTGTAGCTCCCCCAGGCACGTAGCGCTAACGGTGTTGCAGGCGATCACAATCATCTTCACATCCTGTTTCATAAGAAAACTTACTCCCTCTTTGGCAAACCGGGTGATTGTCTCCTTGGATTTGGAACCATAAGGCACCCTTGCAGTATCGCCCAGATAAACGATATTTTCCCAAGGCAGTAGATTCATGATTTCCTTTGCCACCGTAAGTCCTCCGATGCCGGAGTCGAATACTCCAATCGGTTTTTGCCTATCCATATTTAGACCTCCTGCGCAAGTATGAAAATTTCTTTATCTTTGTGATAATAATATTATTTAGTTTACACCAGTTTTTATAATCTTTCCAGCGGCGAAAAATCCCACAAATAGCCATCTGCAGCGACTAACAGTCCAAGTCTTGCCTGTATGACATGACTTATGCTCTTTCCTTCAAAATACGTCTTTACTCTTTCACCGCCGGGCTTTAGCACCACAAGGCCGGCATCGGTGGGAATAAATATTGCATCGGCGCATGAAAGGGGCAATGCGGCAAGGGGCACATTTAAATCCTCCTCCCACTCCAGATTCCCGTCTTCGGCATCAAGAGCTACGACTTTTCCGCTGTGAGTTACGACAATCGCGCTTTTTTCCAAAAAACAGGGCGCAAGAATTTTTTCCCCAAAATTTTTATTCCAGATCATCTTCCCCGTCTTCGCATCCAGGCAAAATATGCATCCTTCCTCGTTTACCGCAAACGCTTTTTTTTCAAAAACCGAAACAGGCTCTTTTATGAGCCCGGGAAGTCTTGCCTTCCAGCATAGTACACCTTTATCATCTAGGCAGTAGACTCCTGAAAGGGAGCCAAAATACAAAAAACCTGAGACCAAAGTCAAAGGGGTGATGTAGTCAAAACTTGCCCTGTACCGCCACATTATTTCCCCACTCCAGTTCAGGGCGTATAAAGCTCCGCTCCTTGATGAGGCGTACACGCCATCCTCCTTAGCTACAGCGGGCGATTCAAAATCATCACGGGCAAATTCAAATTTTGCCTCCCCGGAATAGGCATCTAAAGCAACTAGCGAAGATGCTGAAACTAAAACTGTCTCCGGGGCAAGGCTCATAGAGCTCGGCGAAATCTTTTTCCTCCACTTAAATTTTTTGTTTCCAAGGTCGAAGGCCCCTATAGAATTTTCTTCCGCAACAAAAACCGCGTTTCTCTTTGCGGCTAGGGCAACCAGCCCTTTTATTTTTGCTAGTTTCGAAACCTCAAGGGATGAGCCCAAAAACACCGGAGAATGACCGGTATGGCAAAAATCTCTCTTAAAGGTCACCCATTCTCCGGCTCCTTTCTCTATCATCTTTTGCAGAACATCGAAGAAAATCCCGTCAGCAATCCCGGTCGGCTTTATTTTCATTAACCTTTGAAACTTCCTCACGGCGCGCTCCGTGTCAGGGCCGAATACGCCGTCGACCTTTCCGCAATAAAGTCCGAACCACTTTAAGGTCTGCTGCAGCCGCCTCACATCGGTGCCTCTCATGTAGGGCCTTGTTTTAAGGAGGTCTCTGCTTGACAGGGCAAAGGCAGGCAGTTTCAACTTTCACCACCTCCCCCGGTTTTCTCCCATAGTCTTAGCTTATTCATCGTAATTTTTTTTGGTGAAAAATAGAAAACCAGGGCTTTTTAAAACCCTGGTTGTGCGCTTTCGGGAGCCTACTTTTTATTTTTGGCGTTATCTTCCATGAGCATTCGCTCTGCTTTCTCTATGGCAAGCCTTACCAGGTTGCCGCAGTCCCTGGAAGACACGCTTCCCCAACCCTCTCTCGCGACGATATCCGCCACCCCAAGCTCTTTTGCAAGTTCGTACTTGAGGGCTTCAGACATAACGCCGCGCCGTCGGGCCATCAAGCTCCCTCCTTAAATTTTTTCGCACATTATTATGGTGCGCAATAAGCAGAAAAATATGTTGATAGTACCCTCTATTTTTGCCATTTTTTGCTAATAAAATTCCATCACCCTTCATATCACAAAAGCCCCTTTTAATCAGGGGCTTTTGACGGCCTTCATCCGACCTGTTCGGCCTGCCTGTAATATTCCATCTCTACGCTTTCCCTGTCGGCCAGCACCTTTATGAAATTGGTTTCGGGGTCTTCGGTGCCCTGCAGGTGGCAGCCTTCGGCCTTGAGTGCCTTAGCGTATTCTATGACTTCCCTGGTAATGCGCTCTCCAGGACATATGATAGGTATCCCTGGCGGGTACGCCATCAGCATCTCGGCGCTAATTTCACCCTCCGACTCCTCAAGATGCATAACCCTTTTTTCGCTGTAGAATGCAAACCTAGGCGAAACCACCAGTTCCTGGTTTTCCGGGAGACTTGCAGCAATCTTTATGACGTTTTTCCTCGCGTATTTTTGCGCTATTTCCTTTATGGCATCGACCAAGGCAGCCATGCTCTCTTCGCTGTCGCCTATAGCACCTACAGCCAAAACGTTATAAAGGTCGGAAAGTTCTACCTGAATACGATATTCGTACCTCAGTATCCTTTCCACTTCAAAGCCGGAAAGCCCTAGCTCCCTCACGTTAATGGCAAGTTTCGTTGGGTCGTAGGCGTAGCACCCTTCGGTGCCTTCGATTTCCCTTCCCATCACATATATTCCGTCTATGGAATTGAGCTTACGCCTTGCCTCTTCGCAAAGTTTTATGGTCTTTTCGAGCATCTCCCTGCCCTTCAAGGCTATTTGTTTTCGAGCAACATCCAACGATGCCATCAAAGGATAGGAAGGGCTGGTGGTCTGGGTCAAATTCATGGCTGCTTTTACCCTTTTGTCGTCAACCAGATTCCCTTTTACTAGCAGTATGGAGCTTTGGGTCATGGACCCTACGAGCTTGTGAACGCTGGCGGCACTCATATCTGCGCCGGCCTCCATCGCAGAAAGAGGAAGCTCTGGATGAAAGCCGAAGTGGGCTCCGTGGGCCTCGTCCACTATCACAGGCTTTTCAAAGGCGTGGGCAATTTCTACTATCTCCTTGAGGTTCGATGCCACGCCGTAATAAGTGGGGTTTATCACGAAAACGGCCTTGGCATTCGGGTGCTCCACCAAAGCTCGCCTTACACTTTCCGGAGTGATGCCCATGGCAATTCCCATGTAATCGTCTATCACGGGCTTTATATAAACTGGCCTTGCACCGCTCAATATCAGGCCTCCCACCACCGAACGGTGGGCGTTTCGCGGGATTATTATCTCATCTCCGGGCCCTGCCACCGAAAGGATCATAGCCTGGATGCCCGAAGTTGTGCCATTTACCAGGAAATGGGCATGGTCAGCTCCGAAGGCATCTGCTGCCAGCTCTTCTGCCCTTTTAATGACGCCAAGGGGGTTGCAGACGTTGTCAAGGCCAAGGAGGCCTGCGGTGACATCAATGGCCAGGATATTCTCTCCTACAAATTCCCTGAATTCTGGAATTCCCCTGCCGCCCTTGTGCCCCGGCACGTGGAAAGATATGGTGCCGTCTTCCACGTACTTTTTGAGGGCGGTAAAGAGCGGCGTTTCTTGCTGTTCCTCAACTCTCATACCAGTCACCCTCCCATCTTTTTAACATACTAATTAAAGCACAGAATGATTCGAAATTCAATATAAAAACCAGAACAAAATGTTAATTTTTTGTTAAGAAATGGTGCAATAATGAATAAATATTTTTATAGCCGAATATTATCCACGCCATTTGGGTTAATCGAAAATGCCGGCGATATACGCTCATTAAATGCCGTTTTTCAATTGTTTATGGCAAGTTTAAAGCTCTGCTGGAACTTATCCCACGCCGCCTGAAGCCAATCCGCAGTTTTGAATTTTACCACGATAGGCATTTTTTCTTGGCTCTCAATTTTATCTGCGTAAGCGATTGCGATTTTTGCTTTCGCAGACTCTTGCACTTTATTGTTTTTTATCTTTCCTTGCAATTTATTTTCTTTTTTGCTACTTTCGCCTGCCATCAAGCTTTGACTTTCCATCAATTTTGGCTCTTCTTTTGCAATGCCGTGGGTAACGTCAACAAAACAAAGAGGCGGGAACAATATGCACCACCAGTTTTTCCCTTCCCCCTTTCCTATGATAATCCTCAATGCCTCATATTCGCCGGACGGGAGGGTGATAAAACCGTAGGTCTTTACGGGAAATTGGAACTTGCCGAAGAGCGCTTTTACATCGTAATCCTTTCCTCTTTCTCTTACTACTTTTTTTGCTATGGCCTCTATGGTTTCGAGATGAGACTTAATATAATCCCTAGCTTCATCTATATTGTCGAAATTCGAAAGGTCATCTTCCAGTGCTTCCAACACCGCATCGCGAACATGAAGCTTCAGCTCTTGCTCTTCTTTAGAATTGCCATTAGCCACCACGTGAAACCTTATTATATTAGTGGGATTTTTTTGGGCATCTAGACTATGGCCTGCTATGCCCGATATCCCTGCAAGGGCACCAGCAATGGAAAGCAGCACCACCATCGAAGTTATTATAGCCACTTTTTTAAGAGCCGACATTATGTCCTCCCCCCTTGCTAACTTTATCTATACTAAATTATTCCCCTACAGGGAAGCACCTATACCGCGTATCGTGGCCTTCGTGTCAACGACAACCTCCACGTCAGGGAAAATATTCTCCCAGTCCTCCCTGTAATATTCCCAGATGTCGGGCCTGTATTTGTAGAGGTATTCGCCAAAGCCCAGGACGTCCACCTGAAATTCCTTCTGCAGCTTTTTCACGCCTTTTAAAATTATCTTGTTCACCTTTTCTTCCAGGTCCTTTTCCATGGATTTTATCATGTTTGCATCTATTTTCATGTCTACGGGCGTTTCAACTATATCGGCCACTATTCTAGGGGATATTTTAAACTTGGGGTAGGTACCCGCTTCCACGAGTTCCATTTTCGTCGAAATCTGGATGATGCTCATCACCACCGGATAATCCTCGCCCGGCTGTCTGAAGGTCAAATCGCCTCCCCTCACCTTCCCGAGGACGAAGTTTACCCCCAGGGTTTCGTTTTCATCCAGCCACCCCACCAGTTTGTAATTTTTTATGACCGCCGCACCGCCTATCGAGACATCCATCTTCCCGGGCTTAAGCCGCGGAAGCAGGACGTTGCCCTTCGTGGAGTAGACGCTCTTCATGAAATCGTCGATGGTGATTTCTATAAATTTAGAACAGAACGTCCAATTCTCAAAGATGTTGGCTATATACATTGCAAGAAACGTCTCGTACTCGTTTTTTACCTTGAGCGCATCTTCGGCCTTCCCTTTTACTACCATTATCCTCCCGCGGCGGTTTACTTCAGTGTTCCTCGAAAGGAAATTCACGACCCCTTCTATCCCGTCCCTTGCTGCTTCCTCTCCTATCAATATCACCCGGGTATGTTCGAAAAAGAGCCGCCGGCTGAGCCGGTGGGACATCTGGCGCGCAGCGGCGTGGATGGACTCGGCTACCGTGCTGACCGAGGCGATAGTGGAGCCCCCGCCGCCTCCTCCTCCCTGACCTCCCTCGCCCGAGATTTTCCTGACTATGGGCATCGTGAACTCAACTTTAAGTTTGCCGTGCACTGCAGCTTTATCTATGCCTATGTTCCCCACGAAAAACCTGCGGTCTATGTCCACCATGTCCCAGCAGCCCGACACTACGAAAACCGCAATTGACAAAAGCCCTGCCAGTATGATTTTTCTCAGCTTCATCCCTTCTTCCCCCATTTGTCCCTGGCCATGCCTGCAACAAGGATAATGATGGGTAATAAAAAACACGTTAGGATCGAAAAGTTCCCGGCAAATTTCAGCCAATCCTCCACTTCCAGGATGTTCTCCGGGAGCATCGCGGCAAGATATATCCACGGGAAAAGGATGGAGGAAAATATTTTAAAATCCCTGGCCCTGAAAACATTGGTGAATGTGACCGCCGCCGCGAAATAATAGGCGCACACCGTAGTGAAAACCACCATCACCCATAGCGCCACCGCCAGTGCATCCAACCTCTCTAGGACCTCGCCCGGCACGCTTATCCTCCTCACGACAGTCATTGAGGGCCAGATGGTCCTCGAAGTTTCGGCAATACCCATCGACACGACTACCGTAACCACCACGAAAGTGTAGTATGCCGTCACGATGCCCATCGAAATCACCATAACTTTGTTTATGTCCTTCACCTTCTTCAAGCCCTGGGCCGACGTCAAAAGCACCTCAAAGCCCACCAGACTCAGCATTGAACTCAAGGCCCCTTGTAAAAACTTTTCCGGCGGCGTCCTCAAAAACGGCAGCAATTCGGAAAAATCGGCGTTGTAAAGGCTGAGTAAAAGAATGGCCACTGAAGGGATGAACCAGAAGGGGAAAATTACCACCATCAGCCTAACCATGGGTTCGAGTCCGTGCCTTATGAGATAGGCCGAGAGCACCATCAGCGTCACGACGAAAAATTCTAGAGGAGTCTCCTCCAGGGCGAAATTCTTCATCACCTCCGCGAAGTCCCTTAGCACGACCGCCGCAATCAGAGTAAAGTAAATCCCGTAAACAACGCCCAGTATCAGACCCACGGGCCTTCCGAAGACTAAGGAAATATAATCGACGAGAGTCCTCCCCTCCAGCCGCTTTATAATCCCTCCGACCAACAGGGCACCGAGGAGGGCTATTAATCCTCCCAGGAGCACGACGATCCAGCAGTCGGGGCCCGCGCTTTTTACCGCAACTCTCGGAAGGCTTAAAATCCCCACGCCTACCGCCGCATTTACAATCAGTGCGATGGCCTGCTCAGTCGATATGCGGTCATCATCCATCATCATTTTCCTCACCCCCGCCCCTTTTGTAATGTCAAATTAGGGCACCAAATTCACATACCTATGGCCTCTAAAACATTGAAACTAAAAGTTTTTCGGAAAAAAGGAGGATTCCCTCCCCTTGGTGTCGTAGGTAGTAGTTGCCAAAACAAAT
>JAKIHM010000022.1 GCA_021608145.1 Thermovorax subterraneus | reverse complement strand
ATTTGTTTTGGCAACTACTACCTACGACACCAAGGGGAGGGAATCCTCCTTTTTTCCGAAAAACTTTTAGTTTCAATGTTTTAGAGGCCATAGGTATGTGAATTTGGTGCCCTAATTTGACATTACACTTATATCGCAAGGAGGAAGGTCCATGAAAGTTTTTTCGGTAGTCGGAGTAAGCGGATCGGGCAAAACCACCGCTATTGAAGTAATTATAAAGGAGCTTTCCCGCCGGGGTTATTCCGTGGGATCCGTTAAGGAAATACATTATGAACAATTTACCATGGACAAACCCGGAACAGATACGAACAGGCACCGGCAGGCAGGATCGAAACTGATTGCGGCCCGGGGACTATATGAGACTGATCTCCTTTTCGGGGAGCGCCTGTCTATGGATAAAATACTGAAGTTTTACGACCATGATTTTGTGATTTTAGAAGGAGTAACCGATTTTGTTGTCCCCAAACTCCTTTGTGTACGCAGCAAACAAGAGATCGAAGAACGTATAGACCCAACCGTTTTTGCATTATCCGGAGTTATAGCGAAATATCTGGACCGGTATGAAGGGCTGCCTGTCTTCGATCCGCTGAAGGATGCGCAAAAGCTTGCGGATTATATCGAGGCCAGGGTGCCACGTGTACTCCCCAATATTCCAAATCCTGGATAAAAATAGAGCTCCGCTTATTGGTGAAAGGGTAAGGGGTGTAATCAACGTGAATTCCAATAATAATATTTTGATCAAACTCAAAATGAACAGTTATACCTTCATAAAGCGGTTCCGCAGCAAAAGGAACCGGGTCTATCTAGTCCGTAATCCGGCTATTACCAGACAAAAACGGAATTGTGTTTTGAAGGTGTTCAGCAATCCCGGGGATCTTGTGAAAGAGGCCGCGTTTTTAGAGATTCTAAAGCAGCAAGGCGTAAGAGTGCCACGAGTTTTGCATAGAGGCAGCAATTATCTATTATTAGAATACATAGATGGTGAGAACTTAGCGGATTTTGTTGAACAAATGGAGAAAAAAGGGGTGCCACCCGAAGACGTTTATCCCATTGCCGACAGTTTATGCAAATGGCTTAAATCTTTTTATAGGGCGGCACAAGAGGCGTTACATAAAAGAATTATTATGAAAGATGTAAACTTGAGGAATTATATAGTTCGGGATGGCAAGATTTACGGTATCGATTTTGAAGAAGCAGGTGAAGGAAGCCCCGAAGAAGATTTCGGTAAGATTTGTGCCTTTTTACTCACTTACAGACCTGAATATACATTATTAAAACTAGAGTTGGTCAGGTACATCTTCGGTACTGCCGTGAAAAAGTTAAAATTGAATCCTGACCTAATTATGAACGAATTGGTTAAAGAACTTTTGGCCATAAAGAGGCGAAGAAAGGGGAGTAATTAGTTTTTTGCTCTTTTCAAACTTCTATTGGGATAATTATCAAAATAAAACTAATGCTATAATTCTTTTTTGTTTTTCAAGGCAATGTTCTACCTCTCCTTTTATCCTGTAAATTGAGTTTTGCTTTTCTTTCAAAAACCTATTAAAAGCTTCCCTTGCGTCTACTTCGCAGGCAAAGCGTATTTTGCCTAATTCTTCTATTTCTTTTTCCAGTTTTGCTCTTTCCTTCTTGAGCCTTGATTCTAATTCTTTTAGCTTTCGCTTGTCGAGAGGTAACGGGCATACTACTACCAATCTATACCGGCGGTTAAAAACTTCCGCTTCAGATTCCTTGAGCTTATAGGAAGTTTTATTCTCATGCGGAGAATACTTTTCCCAGCCTTCTCTTTTAATGAAAAAGTCTTTTCAATTAGTTCCGAAGTTAAGTTAAAAGTACTTGGAAGGCGGGATATGAATTTGAGGTTTTTCTTTTCTATGAGGGAAAGATTAACAAAATCTCGGGTGTAATATTTACCGCATGATTTTCTATCAGGCTTTTGTTCCAGCTATGTCGTAGAATCCGAGCTGTCTGAATATGGCGCTTTGAAGGGTCCGGGGCCTAATTCTTTTATTTCGAAAAAATCCACTACAGCCACCTCTGTCTTAACTTTTTCTTTTTTTATATATTCGACAGAGATGGCCAAAGTACATGCTGGTTTTTAACATAATTTAAAAAATTTTTTAATGGTTAAGGGTGCGAAAGGTCAGTTAATAATACATTACCACCGCTTTTGATTGTATAAGAAACAATAATCATAAATATCGTAATGCCCGAATAAAGATTTAGATGAAATTCAATCAGGGCGGTGGTGTATGTGAATATAAATAAAAAGTTTTTTACTGCCATTATATGTTTCTTTACCTTCGTCGCTATTTTTTTGGCTTCTAACGCCGAATTTTTTAAAAGAGCAGTTTTTGTTTTTGCCGGACGGGATAGATTAGTGCCTATTTACAGGGTTCAGACTGATGAAAAGAAAATAGCAATCTCCTTTGATGCAGCCTGGGGCTCGGATAAGACCCCAAAGTTGTTAGAAATCCTGAGGAAATATAATGTTAAAACTACTTTTTTTCTAGTAAAGATGTGGATGGACAGATATCCAGACATGACTAAGTTAATAGCAAAAGAAGGTCATGAGATAGGCAACCATTCGGCAACCCATCCACGGATGGGTAGTCTTTCAAAACAGCAAATAATTGAGGAGATAAAATCCACTCATGAGAAAATAAAAGAACTTACCGGCCAAGAATGTAAAGTCTTCCGGCCACCTTTTGGGGATTACAGCAATACATTGATTGAAACGGCCAATGAGTTAGGATATTATGTAATTCAATGGGATGTCGACTCCCTGGACTGGAAGGATTTGAGCGCGAGTGCCATATACAGTCGTGTTATAAAGCAAGTAAAGCCGGGATCTATAGTTTTGTTTCACAATAATGGTAAGAACACACCGGAGGCGGTAGAACTTATATTAGAGGAATTGACAAAAAGGGGTTACAAGATTGTTCCTGTATCCGAGCTCCTGCTAAAGGGAGATTATTATGTGGACAGAAACACTGGAGAAATGAGGAAAAAACAAATAGAACCATTGACGGAATAATCCCTGGAATTTTATAATTAGTTTGTAAAACAAGGGCCATATAAGTGGCCCTTTTATGACAAGGGGGAAATACTTTTGGAACAAGTGAGGATCCTTGTAGTCGACGATGAGAAAAAGATGATAGATTTGGTACGGCTCTATCTTGAAAAAGAGGGATTCAAGGTTGATGAAGCGCTTAATGGGCAGCAGGCTCTCGAAATGATAGAAAAAGCCGAATATAATTTGATAATTTTGGATTTGATGTTGCCCGTGGTAGATGGTTGGACTGTCTGCAAGGAAATCAGGAAGAAATACGATATCCCCATCATAATGCTTACGGCAAGAGGGGAGGAATTCGATAAAGTTCTTGGATTCGAATTGGGGGCAGACGATTATGTCGTGAAGCCCTTTAGTCCAAGGGAGCTGGTTGCGAGGGTAAAAGCTTTGTTGAGGCGATTCGGCCATAGAGAACTAAGACAAATATTTGAGTTCGAAGGGCTCATCATAGATCCCGAATCTAGGAAAGTTGTGGTTGATGGAAAAGAGGTAGCGCTGACACCAAAAGAATTTGACCTTTTGTACTTCTTAGCTAAGAACAAAGATAAAGTTTTTACGAGAGAGAAATTGTTGGAAGAGGTATGGGGTTATGACTTTTTTGGAAGTTTAAGAACTGTTGACACGCATATAAAACAGCTAAGAGAAAAACTAGGGAGGAGCAAGGCATCTTCATACATTGTCACGGTCTGGGGAGTGGGTTATAAATTTGAGGTGGGAAAATGAAGTTTAAAAACAGCATTACTATAAAATTATGGATATATATGACATTATTGACCATAATTACTATTGTATTTTCTGGATTTGTGTTATCTGGTTTTTTTGAAGATTTTTATATAAAAATAAAACAAACTGAAATGATTAATGAAGGACAGCAGCTATCTACCCTAATTACCCGAGGTATAGCCCCTGAAGAGCTCGTAGATATTAGTAAGTTTATAAACGCTTATACTATAGTGGTAGATAGGCGCGGCCTAATTATGGCCTGTACAAATAGGTTATACTTTGGCAAGAACCTTCCGATAGATGGATTAAAGCTTTCAAGTGTGCTAAAGGGAGAAATAGTAGTAGATAAAAGTTATTTGCCTGAGCAAGAATCTTCTATGCTCATGGTCGCCCTTCCAATTGTACGCAATGGAAATGTGGTGGGAGGGCTTATTCTATTGTCGCCAATGGCTTCCATTCAGGAATCAATATGGGAAATCAGACGAGGAATAACCTTTGTAGCGGTAGTGTCTTTAATATTATCGACTTTTTTAAGTTTGGGCTTTTCGCGGACTATAACAAGACCTCTAGTGAAAATGAAAAAGGTAGCGGAAAATATGGCAAAGGGCAATTTTGAAGACAAGGTCGAGATAAGTGCCGACGATGAGGTTGGAACTTTAGCTGAAACTTTAAACATTCTCTCCGATGCTTTGAAGAAAAATATAACTGCCCTTTCGCAGGAAAAAAACCAACTGCAGAACGTCTTGCTCAGCATGACTGACGGTGTTATAACTTTCGATAAGGTAGGGCAAATTATTATGGCTAATCCGCAAGTTGAAGAATTATTAGGGGGTAGTACAAAAAAGAATGGTTGGGAGGAAGAAGCAAAAAGTCTTTTAAGTGAACTTGTTCAAAGAGTTATAGAAAAAAAAGAACAAATAAAAGAGGAAGTAAAATTCGAGGGGAGATTTTTGAGCGTAAGATTAGCGCCTCTTTTTAGTGACGAATCAGGTGTATGGGGCGTGGTGGCGGTTTTGCAGGATATTACAAAAGAAAAAAAGCTGGAGTCATTGAGGAAAGAATTCGTAGCTAATGTGTCTCACGAACTGAGAACTCCACTGACTTATCTTCAGGGGTATACTGAGGCCTTAATAGATGGCATGATAGAAGAACCTGATGAACAGAAAAAATATCTCAACATCATTTTGGAGGAAACTCTGAGGCTTCGCCGGTTGGTAAATGACCTATTAGATCTTTCGCAGATGGAAGCAGGGCATTTAAACCTGAAAAAAGACAGTTTCTCATTGGACAAATTAATAGATAGAGTGATAAAAAAGATTAATCCCTCAATCGAAAAAAAGGGAGTTTCGATAGTAGTTGATGTAAAGGATATTCCATTAGTCTTGGCGGATGAGGATAGGATCGAACAGGTGTTGATTAATTTAATAGATAACGCGTTGAGATATACCGAAAAAGGTGGGAAAATAACGATTGAAGCTATTAGTAGTTCGGATGGCGTGGTGGTGTGTATAAAAGACGAGGGCCCCGGTATACCAGAAGAAGAGCTGCCTTTTATTTGGGAGAGATTTCATAAGGTTGACAAGGCAAGGACGAGGGACAGCAGCGGAACCGGTCTTGGACTTTCTATCGTGAAGGGGATTGTGGAAGCCCACGGTGGAAAGGTTTGGGCAAAAAACGCAGGGGAAAAAGGAGCGGTTTTTTGCTTTACCATCCCTTATTCCCAGTAAAAGGCCCCCTCCCGGTTTGCCGGAAGGGGGTCTTGTTATATTTCCGAGAGGACTTCCTCCAGCGGATGGTATGGCAGATTGTGAGCTTCTGCCACGGCTTTATAGGTGATTTTGCCGTTTAAGACGTTGACTCCGCGGGCCAAAGCCTTGTTTTCCAGTATTGCTTTTTTCCACCCTTTGTTGGCGAGTTCCAGCGCGTAGGGAAGGGTTGCATTGGTAAGGGCGAAAGTGGAAGTCCTCGGCACCGCACCTGGCATGTTGGATACGGCGTAATGAATTACTCCGTGTTTTACGAATACCGGGTCGGCGTGGGTTGTGGGATGGTCTATGGTTTCCACGCAGCCTCCCTGGTCGATTGCAACATCTACTATGACACTGCCTGGTTCCATGGCCCTGACCATTTCTTCGGTGACGAGCTTCGGGGCCTTGGCTCCTGGTATGAGCACGGCGCCTATTACGAGGTCGGCTTTACTTATGGCGTTCAAAAGATTGAAGCGGTTGGAGTAGAGGGTTTCGATGCGTCCCTGGTAAATGTCATCCAAATAGCGAAGCTTGTTTACGTTTATATCGAGAATTGTAACCCTTGCACCCATGCCAACGGCCCTTTTGAGGGCACTGGTGCCGACTGTTCCAGCACCTACGATTACGATTGAAGCGGGGGGAACGCCAGGTACTCCCGATAAGAGCACACCCTTTCCTCCGCGGAATTTTTCAAGAAAAGCGGCTCCTTCCTGAATGGCCAATCTTCCGGCGACTTCGCTCATGGGTGTGAGCAGCGGCAGGCTGCCGTCGTCCTTCTGCACCGTTTCATAGGCAATTGCCACGACCTTGCTTTCCATTAAGGCTTTGGTGAGTTCGGGTTCGGGAGCGAGGTGAAGGTACGTGAAGATAACCTGTCCTTCTTTGAAGTATTTGTATTCACTCGGCAGCGGTTCTTTTACTTTAACTATCATCTCGCTGTTTTCCCAGACGCTTTCAGCGGAGGGCATTATTTCGGCGCCGGCTTGTTTGTAATCCTCGTCGTAAATGCCGCTTCCTTCGCCCGCACCTTTTTCGATTAAAACCTTGTGGCCTGCCCTAACGAGGGCGTCAACGCCAGCGGGAGTTATCGCTACACGGTTTTCCTGAGGCTTTATTTCCTTTGGTACGCCGACAATCATTTTGAGTTTACCTCCTTCTTGAAAAGAGATTTTTTACAACCTCTCTCCACGTTATACTTTGCAAAATTTGTGCCATTATGAAGTTTCGCTTTCCTGCTGGGATTTTGATTCGTTGAATGGAAACTTAAGTTTCCATTGTGGAATTATTCTAAAGTGATTCCGTATTTTTTCATTTTCTTAATTACGGTGGTGTGGGAGACTCCTAAGATTTTTGCCGCCTTTCTCGCGCTCCCTCCCTGGCTGAGCGCCCTCAATAACGCTTCCTTCTCGGTCTCCTCAACCATCTCCTTTAAATGCAGGTATTTTTCGGAAGGTGAAAGCAAAAACGGAGGCGAATTTATTATTATGTCTTTGACTTTTATTATGTGATCCTTGCAGAGGTTCATCGCCCTTTCCATGACGTTTTCAAGTTCCCTGATGTTGCCGGGCCAGGGATAGTTTAAAATAAGCTCTAGGGCGTCTGGAGATATGCCCTGAACGCATTTGTTGAATTTCTGGTTGAATTTTTTTATGAAATAATCCACAAGTACGGGTATGTCTTCCTTGTGTTCCCTCAAAGGCGGCAGGTAAATAGGTATAACGTTGAGCCTGTAAAATAGGTCTGCTCTAAAGTCACCTCTTGAAACCATTTCCTCAAGTGGGCGGTTGGTGGCGGCTATTATTCTCACATCTACTCTGATTTCCTCCATTTCACCCAACCTGCGGACGCTCCCTTCTTGAAGTACCCTTAACAACTTGGCCTGGATGTGCGGTGGGATTTCCGCTATTTCGTCCAGGAATATCGTACCCTTGTGGGCAAATTCAAATAGGCCCGGCCGTCCTCCTCGCCTCGCTCCTGTGAAAGTACCGTCGGCGTAGCCGAAAAGTTCGCTTTCCAGCAAAGTATCCGGGATGGCTGCACAGTTTACTACAACAAAGGGGTATTCCCTGCGAGGGCTTTCCATGTGGATTGCCCTGGCAAAAAGTTCTTTGCCGGTGCCGCTTTCTCCTCTCAGCAGGATGGTGGAGTCGCCTTTTGCCACGGTCTTAGCAAGTTCTATAAGGTCTTTTATTTTCCTGCTCCGGTGTATGATATCGTCGAAAGTGACCATTACTGGGCGCGTTAAGGAATGGGCCAGCCGTCGAATTTCGGACATCTTCATTATCGTAAGCACGGCACCCGCAATTTCTCCTTTATCGTCGAAAATAGGTTTGGAGTTGACCATTACCCGGATGGAGCCCCCGGAGGAATTGATGGAGACCTCTTTTTGCTCCAGGGGTTTTCCGCTTCTTATTAGTTCAAGAACTTCATCTGGAAATTTCACTACTTCGTATAAAGTTTTCCCTATCGGTGGGTAGTTAATTTCTAGAATTTGCATTGCTCTTGCATTGCAAGTATTGATGATTAATTTTTTGCTTACTGAAAGTATGCCTTCCTGTACGGAATTTATAACCGTTCTTAGTTGTTGCTCCGCCAGTTCGTGAGGCATCCATTCCACAGGAGTTACTTCGTAGACGTCGGGAATGAGGGAAATGCGATTGATGATGTAAGAGAGCTTTTCTTCCGGCAGGGGTTCCACCTGGAGGTAAATTTCACCCCGTTTCACTTCCAGAGAAACTATGTTAGCCCCTCCTTGAGCTACGATTTCCGAAATATCCCTTACCATACCCACTCTGTCTTTAAAGCGTATCCTGTACCTGAATTTTTTCACAGGAAACCCTCCGAACAAAATTTTAACCTACTAATGCTATTATAATATTCTCTATTAACTAACAAACACCTTTCGAACTGGCATTAATAAAATTGCGACCATTTTATAATATACATAATGTGTAAAAATAAAAAAAGTGATATAATATATACCGTGCATAAAAGTTGAATAATAAAAAAATTATGATGAAGGAGGTGTTGGGCAAGTCAGATAGAGATTAGCTGCCGTCAAATTTAAAATTTATGGAGGGATTTGAGTGGAAGCGCTAGAAAAAATTTTAGGGGAATTAAGTAACATAGTCTGGGGTCCCCCGATGCTCATCCTTCTTGTGGGCACTCATATATATCTGACATTTAGGTTGAAGTTTATTCAAAAATACATATTTAAGGCCATAAAACTGTCTTTGACGAGAGTATCGGAAGGCGAAGGTGATGTGAGCCACTTTGGGGCCTTGACTACCGCACTTGCTGCGACGGTCGGCACCGGTAACATCGTAGGCGTTGCTACAGCAGTTGGCTTAGGCGGTCCCGGAGCTGTTTTTTGGCTCTGGATAACTGGGGTATTCGGAATCGCCACAAAATATGCTGAAGCCCTGCTATCTGTGAAGTACAGGACAAAGAATGCATTGGGACAAATGGCCGGTGGCCCTATGTATGTCCTTGAACGCGGTCTCAAAATGAAATGGCTAGGTGTTCTCTTTGCGCTCTTTACAGCAATAGCAGGCTTTGGAATAGGATGTACAGTCCAGGCCAACTCGATATCGCAAATGGTCAAAGCTACTTTTAACATTCCTACTTGGATTACGGGTCTGGTAATAGCGGTATTTACCGGCATCGTAATTATAGGCGGAATAAAAAGTATTGCGCGGGTCTGTGAAATGTTAGTTCCATTCATGGCTATAGTATATGTGACAGGATGCCTTATAATACTTGGAATGAATGCGGCCAATATCCCCTCTGCTATAGCTATAATCTTAAAGAGTGCTTTTACCGGGCAGGCTGCAATCGGTGGATTTGTAGGAGCAACAGTGATGCAGGCAATGAGATACGGCGTGGCAAGGGGACTCTTTTCCAATGAGTCCGGGCTAGGGAGCGCACCAATAGCCGCTGCCGCAGCACAGACACCAAATGCCACCCGCCAGGCGCTTGTCCAGATGACCGGGACGTTCTGGGATACCGTGGTAATCTGCCTTATGACCGGCTTGGTGCTTGTCACAACGGGAAGCTGGGAGACAGGCCTTAAGGGGGCGGAACTTACAAAGACCGCTTTTGAGCATATACCCGTTATTGGGCCCATAACGTTGACAATAGGTTTACTGACATTTGTTTACTCCACCATTCTCGGCTGGGCCTATTACTGTGAAAAAGCGGTGGAATACCTTTTTGGCACAGGTGCGGTAATGCCTTACCGGTGGCTGTGGGTAATCGCTGCATTTATTGGTTCTGTTGCTACCCTGGATATAGTGTGGAGCTTTGCGGATATTTTCAACGGTCTGATGGCCATACCGAATCTAATTTCTCTTATCGCCTTGAGCGGTGTCTTGGTGGCAGAGACAAAGAAGTACCTGTGGGAAGGAAGGTTGGAAGCAGAAGATCCGACTATAAAATAATTAAAATAATTTTGAAGAATGGATTGGCCGTGGACTTCCACGGCTTTTTTATGTACTTCGACATTCGGATTTTTTTTAGTATAATTATTTCATGGACTCGGATTATTTGAAAGAGGGGCTTATGTTTATATGAGAGTTGTAGGGTTTGCTGGTTTTTCAAATAGCGGTAAGACAACTTTGATAACACGGATAGTAAAAAGGTTAAAAAAAGATGGGGTGAGGGTTGGCGTTATAAAACACACGCCCCATGGCTTTGATGTGGATGAAAGTGATACGGGACGTATTTATACGGCAGGTGCTGATGTAGTCATAGCCTCTTCAGAAAAGGAATTGCTAAGGATGGAGCGCCTTGAGCAAGCCGTTTCTCTTAATGATATTTTGGACGAGTTAAAGGACGTTGAATTAGTATTGGTGGAAGGTTACAAGTCAAGTTGTTTGCCGAAGATAGTAGTTTACGGAAACCAAATTACCCCAGAAGACTTAAAATTGTTGGAAGATGATGATGTGAAGGGAGTGGTAATGCTCGATATAAATAAAATTCATTCGATAAAAGAAGACTTAAAGGGTCTAGATATAAAAAAAGGTGAAAACGGTGATATTAGAATTGTTATAAACGGGAATAGGGAAATTCCTGCCTTTGACGTTAATGACGAAAGAATAGTAGATTTTATTAAGACATCTAATTTGTGAAAAAAATGGATGTTTTTTTGGAGATACAAAAAATTTAGGGTGACAAAACAAATAAAATAAGTTATAATTATCACAAATACTAACTTTATGGGTGAATGTTATGGAAAATAAAAACAAAGCTCCGGATATGTGCGACGTTTTCTGTATCGACGAAGAGAAAGTAAAAAAATTATCTGGAACTATTCCCCATACCAATGAGCTTGCAGAACTGTTTAAAGTTCTCGCCGATGAGACGAGGCTGAAAATAGTGTACCTGCTTTCCCAAGATGAACTATGTGTTTGCGATATTGCAGCTATATTAGGATTGACTGTGTCCAACGTGTCCCATCACTTGAGGGTACTCCGAGTGGCCCACCTGGTAAAATTCCGCAGGGAAGGAAAGCAAGTCTATTATTCATTAGACGACGACCACGTTATACACATTATCAAAGAGGGATTCGCCCATGTCGAGCACACGTGATAACAAAAGTATCCCTCCCGCTTATGGTATAATAAAGGCGGGAGGGATTTTTTATGTTCGACCCCGGAAGAATAGATTCCTTTCCGGAAAAGCCCGGAGTTTATATAATGAAAGACAAAAGCGGGAAGGTCATATACGTAGGTAAAGCAGTCTCGTTAAAAAATCGGGTAAAATCTTATTTCAAATCTGGTGAGAGTTTGCCTGCAAAAGTAAGTTCCATGGTTTCACATATAGAAGATATAGAGTATATTGTTACCGATTCTGAAGTGGAAGCGCTCATCCTGGAATGCAACCTAATAAAATTCTATCGGCCCAAGTACAATATTCTCTTAAAGGACGATAAGCAGTATCCTTATATAAAAATTACGACAAACGAATCTTTCCCGAGGATAGAGGTGGTGCGAAAAATAAAGAAGGATGGTTCGAAGTATTTTGGGCCTTATGTAGATGCGCGGGCAATGCGCGAAGCTATAGATGTGCTCCGGAAGATTTTCCCTATAAGGAGCTGTAAAAAGGATTTGAACAGGGTGCCTTTGAAAGAAAGACCTTGTCTCAATTATCATATAAAGCTTTGTACTGCTCCCTGTCAGGGTAACATATCAGAAGAGGAATATGGAGAACTTGTAAAAAATATCATAATGTTTTTAGAAGGAAGAAAGGAACAGCTTTTGGATCATTTAAAGGCAAAAATGCAGGAGGCCGCGAACTCGCTTCAATTTGAGGCGGCAGCAGTTTACAGGGATCAAATCGTAGCGCTGGAAAAAATATTAAAAAAGCAAAAAATATCGTCAACCGATCTGGTTGATCAAGATGTAATAGCGATGGCGCGGGGATTTGATACGGCTTGCGTGACTGTATTTTTTGTGCGCGAGGGAAAAATTGTTGAACGCGAACCTTTTATATTGAGCAATGCCGAAGGGGCTGAAAGGAAGGAAATTCTAGCTTCCTTCATAAAACAGTTTTACGATACGGCATCTTTCATTCCGAAAGAAATTATCTTAGAAGATGAAATAGATGAAAAGGAAGCTATCGAAGCCTGGCTTTCGGCCAAAAAGGGTTTAAAAGTGAAGATAATCGCACCGAAAAGAGGAGAAAAGAAAAAGTTAATAGAAATGGTCGCGGAAAACGCTTTGGCTTATCTTGAGCAAAAAGAGGCCATTGAAGAAAGGCAAAGGATAAGGAACGAAAGGGCGATGGAAGAATTAAAAGGCTATCTTGGACTGGGAAAATTGCCCAAGCGCATTGAAGCTTTTGATATATCCAACACGCAGGGGACGGAATCGGTTGCATCCATGGTTGTATTTGAAAATGGGATGCCGAAAAAGGAAGACTACAGGAGGTTTAAGATAAAGTCGGTTGAAGGTCCAAATGACTTTGAAAGCATAAAAGAAGCTGTCTTTAGGAGGTTTAAAAGGGGTTTGGAGGGGGATGAAAAGTTTAAGAATTTTCCCGACCTTCTCGTCATTGATGGAGGAAAGGGACAGTTGAGATACGCACTTGAGGCTTTAAAAGAATTAGATTTATACGGTCAAGTTCCTGCAATTGGACTTGCCAAGGAATTCGAACTTGTTTTTATTGAAGCTAAAAGCGAACCTATTATTTTACCCCGGGATTCGCAAGCCCTGTATCTTTTACAAAGGGTTCGGGATGAAGCCCATCGCTTTGCGGTTACTTATCATAGAAAACTGCGCTCTGAAAGAAATTTAAAATCCATACTAGAAGAAATCCCGGGCATCGGCAAAGCGCGGAGGAAAGCTTTGCTCGGTGCATTTGGGAGCTTGGAGGATATAAAAAAGGCCTCTGTAGAGGAATTGGTAAAAGTGCCCGGGATGAACAGAAAATCAGCAATGGCAGTCTATGAATACTTCCACAAAGCCTGACCGAAAAGGTCGGGCTTTTTTCATCAGTGTTGAAAATGTGGCATAAAATGTGGAACTATATAAGCAAAGGCTCAAAAATATTTTTATGGTACATTAATTGCATAAAATGTGGGATGTGAGGGGTGGATGGCATGGTTGAAAAAGAACGATTGCTGGAACTCATTAAAAATGAAGACAAAAAAAATCCATACACCGATGAACAGCTGGCAGAAATGCTGGGGATAAGGCGCGATGAGGTTACTATCTTAAGGGGAAAATTCAATATCCCTGATTCTCGCGAAAGGCGAAAACCGCACCTTATGAAAGCTATAGAGGAAGAAGTAGCAAAAAATCCTGGCGTATCTGACAGGGAACTGACAAAGGCCGTACAAAAGCGTGGTTTTAATGTATCGAGATTTATTATCTCTCAACTTAGAAAGGAGCTGCAAGAAAGAGTAGTAAAAAAAGGCCAGAATACGGCAGAGAAAAAGCTAAAAGCCGGTTCGAAAACATCGACAGCGTTTGACAGGATTATCGGGTCGGATGGAAGTTTGAAGACCCAGATTCAGCAGGCCAAGGCGGCGGTTCTTTATCCTCCTCACGGGCTGCATACTCTCATTATCGGTCCTACGGGGGTCGGAAAGAGCATTCTTGCCGAAGCCATGTACCATTTTGCTGTCGAAACCGGGAAACTTCCCGAAAATGCTCCTTTTGTGGTGTTCAATTGCGCCGATTACGCCGAAAACCCCCAGCTTCTATTATCTCAGCTTTTTGGACACGTGAAGGGAGCCTATACCGGTGCGGATTCGCCGAAGGAAGGACTGGTGGAAAAAGCTAACGGTGGAATTTTATTTTTAGATGAAGTTCACCGGCTTCCTCCGGAGGGACAGGAGATTTTGTATTACCTCATCGATAAAGGGAAGTTCAGGAGATTGGGTGAAACGGAAAGTTTCCGCACCGCCAGCGTCATGATAATTGCCGCCACTACGGAAGATATAGAATCATCCTTGCTTTTAACTTTCCGGCGAAGAATCCCGATGATAATAGAATTGCCCCCGCTTTCGGCTCGACCCATATCGGAAAGATACGAGATAATAAAGGATTTCTTCAGAAAAGAGGCTGACCGCATCGGGGTAAAAATAAGGGTTAAACAAGAAGCGTTAAGGGCGCTTTTGATGTACGATTGTCCCGGGAATTTAGGGCAATTGAGAAGCGATATACAGGTGGCCTGCGCGAGGGGATTTTTGTCGTATATAGGTAATCAAAAGGATTTCATAGAGGTGGATTTAATAGATTTACCGGTACACGCCAGGAGAGGGATGTTAAAAGTCCAAAACCGCATTCCCGATATAGAGACCCTCCTTCAAGGAGACTTGATGGTAAACCCTGGGGAAGCCGACATTACGCCCATGCCGAAGGAAGACCTCTATATTCTGCCGGAAGAAATTTACAGGTATATAGAAGAAAAATACCAGGAACTTCAGAGCCAGGGGTTAAGCCAGGAAGTCATCAATAGGGTGATAGGAGGGGAACTGGAAGTAAAATTCCAGCAATTGGTGAGGCAGTTTGAAACTAAGCACAAAACCTTGGAAAAAAAGGACTTGGAAGGAATTGTAGGTTCTCAAATAGTGAACCTTACAGAACAGATGATTAAAGTTGCCGAAAAAAAACTGGGCAAAGTGGATAACCATCTGTTTTATTGCCTTGCCATACACCTCAGCGCAACTTTGGATCGCATTCGCCAGGGGAAACCCGTAATTAATCCCCAATTGGAAAAAGTAAAGAATGAATACAAGTTGGAATATAAAGTCGCAAAGGAAATGGTAGAAATTGTTGAGGAATTGACGGGGTATAAGATGCCGGAGGACGAAATAGCTTTTGTAGCTATGTACCTTAGAACTATGACTCATCCCGCCGATTTCAAGACGGGCAGGGTAGGGGTAATAGTTTTGACTCACGGGCATGTTGCAAAGGGGATGGTCGAAGTAGTAAACCGGCTTTTAGGTGTTGAACATGCCATCGGTATAGAGATGAGCCTTGACGAGGAACCGGAGGCTGTCCTCCAGAAAACAATTGAAGTTGTAAAAAAGGTAGATGAAGGCAAAGGCGTTCTACTTTTGGTAGATATGGGTTCGCTTTTAACTTTTGGAGAAATAATCACTCAAAAAACGGGAATACCTACTATGACGGTCGGACGGGTAGATACTGTAATGGTGCTCGAGGCGGTGAGACGAGCAATTTTACCTGATACCAGTTTGGAAGATATAGTAAAGAATATACAAAAGGACGAATTGGAGATTGGCAGATTTGCTCTAGATGGAGAAAGTCGTGTAAATGTTGGAAAGTGGACAATCTTGACGGTATGTATAACAGGACAGGGTTCCGCTATAAGGTTGAAAGAATTAATTAAAGAAATGGCTCCTGATATTTTCGAGAAAGCGGAAATAATTCCTGTGGGAGCTATGTCGGACGAAGATATAAGGTCGCAGATAAGAAGGATAAAAAATGTAAAAAAGGTAGCAGCGATAGTTGGCACTGTAAATCCAGAGGATGAAGAAATCCCATTTATATCGATTGAAGAACTTATAAGCGGTTCGGCGTTGAACAAGCTGAGGCAAATTATAGGTTTGACAAAGAATTTTAAAGTTTTTGACAAGAATATTTCTGAGATATTATCTTTCGCAGATCTTTTTAGTGAAGATTTAATTGTGATAAATCGTGATTTTCAATTTAAAAATGATGTCCTGGATCATCTGGGAGGACTGTTAATAAATAAAAACTATGTGAACGAGAGATATCTATTAGATGTTTATCGAAGAGAAATTATTGGGCCTACTCTTTTGAAGAATAAAATAGCCATACCTCATGGAATACCAGAAAATGTAATAAGACCTGCTGTAGCTTTTGCAATATTACCTAAGCCTGTTAAGTGGGTACAGGAAGAAGAGGTAGAAATTGTGATGATGCTGGCATTAAAAGAGGATTCAGTGGAATTTTTCAGGAGATTATATAGGCTGTTACAGGACGATCAATTTATCAAGAAAATTAAATATTTGAAAGAGCCGGGCCTTATAAAAAAGGCATTTCTTGAGTGGATTTTAGGTGCTGACTGCCTATAAAACAAAATCTGCAAGAAAGTGGCACGGTTTTTGCGAGGAAGTAATCCATAGTTAACTAGGAGGAGGTCCATTATAGTGAAGATATCAGAGCTTATCAATGAAGAATTATTAGTTACAAATTTAGAAGTAAATGACCAATGGGATGTCTTTAAAGTATTATTTGAAAAATTATTTAAAAATGGCTACGTCAAAGAAACTTTTTTAGAAGGAATAATCAATAGAGAAAAGTCTTATCCTACAGGCCTTTTGCTTGGGAAAAACAATGTGGCTATACCGCACACAGATGCCGAGCATGTCTTAAAACCGGCAATAGCCCTTGCGACATTGGCAAGGCCCGTGATATTTAGAAACATGGCAAATCCTCAAGAAGAAGTGCCTGTTAAAATAGTGTTTATGCTAGCTTTGAATTCACCTCACAGTCAGGTGGAGATGTTACAACAATTGGTAAGTTTGTTCCAAAATGATGATATATTAAATCAAATATTAAATGTAAAAGGTGGTGATGAAGTAATAGAAATAATAAAAAATGCTGCATTATAGATAAAGAAAAAGCACAAGGAGGAGTCAAGAAATGGATAAAAAAAAGAGTGAAAGAAAAGTTGTATTGGTAGCTTGTGGAACAGGTATTGCCACTTCAACTGTTGTTGCAGAAAGGGTCAAAAAAATTATAGATGATAATGGAATTAATGCTGATGTAATTCAATGTAAAATGTCAGAAGTCACCTCGAAAGAAAGTGGGGCAGATTTATTGGTTACGACTTCAATATTACCAAGAAGTTTTTCTATTCCTGTGGTCAATGCGATGGGTTATTTGACAGGGATTGGCACTGAAAATATAGACAAAGAGATTTTAAAATATTTAAAAGATTAGGAGGGTTAAAATGGATAATTTGTTAAGTATTGTGCAGTATATTTTGAATCTAGGCCCTAGCGTGATGTTACCTCTGGCGTTGACAATAATCGGAATAATATTTGGACAAGGGTTCAGCAAGGCATTTCGCTCCGGTATTACCATAGGTATAGGTTTTGTAGGTATAAATCTCGTTATAAACCTGCTCGTTAACAATTTAGGACCGGCAGCCCAGGCTATGGTAGATAGATTCGGTTTAGAACTGCAGGTGATCGACGTTGGGTGGCCGGCTGCGGCTGCTATAAGCTGGGCATCTCCGGTAGCGGCTTTTATAATACCGCTGGCATTGATTGTAAACCTGATAATGCTTGTAACGCGCACGACAAAAACCATGGACATTGACATCTGGAATTACTGGCATTTCGCAGCAACAGCAGCTTTCGTTTACGTGGTCACAAATGGTAATGTAGTGCTTGCACTTTTAGCAGCAATCATCCGCGAAGTAATAGTATTGAAAATTGCAGATTGGACGGCTCCAATGGTTCAGAACTTCTTCAAGTTAGAAGGAATTTCTTTACCCACAGGTTCCACGGTTGCTTATGCCGTCTTGGGCATCCCTTTAGGAAAACTGATCGGAAGAATTCCCGGACTTAAAGATATAAAAGCCGATCCCGAAACTATTCAAAAGAGGTTTGGCATTTTCGGAGAACCTATGATGATGGGGTTGGTGCTGGGATTGGCATTGGGAATTTTAGCAGGTTACGATTTTGCAAAGATAACTCAGATTGGAATATCTATGGCTGCAGTCATGCTCCTCATGCCGAGAATGGTAAGGATATTAATGGAAGGCTTAATACCATTTTCGGAATCGGTTAGGGAGTTTTTACAGAAAAGATTTAAAAATGCAAGCGACCTTTATATAGGTCTAGATGCCGCAGTTGTAGTAGGACACCCTTCTGTAATAGCGACAGCTTTAATCCTGATTCCTATTACAGTGTTTTTGGCGGTGCTGCTGCCCGGCAATAAAGTTCTACCGTTTGGAGACCTAGCAACGATCGTATTTTATATAGCATTTATAGTAGGTTCAACTAACGGAAATATAATCCACTCGGTGCTAACCGGGGTAGTATTGATGGCTACTGCGTTGTATATGGCAACTGATCTGGCACCTCTGCACACCATGATGGCCCAGCAGGCGAAGTTTGCGATACCCGAAGGTACATCTTTAATATCGAGCTTAGACGAAGGCGGAAACTTACTCAACTGGGCAATTATCAAAATTTTTGAGCTACAGTGGGGTTGGATCATATTTGCTGCGATTGCGGCGATAGGATTGATAGTTTATCTAACTAATAGAAATAAAAAGTCGGTAGAAAGCTAAGGAAAAGGAAAAAGGTGCCTCTTGGGGCACGTAAATTATCTGGCCCCGGGAGGTACCCGTATCTTTAACTAGGGAAGGAGAAAATGGCAATGAAAGCTGGAGTGCTCTTTGCTGTAAATGACATCAGATATGTAGATTTTCCCGATCCGGATTGCGGAGAAAACGACGTAATAGTTAAAGTTAAAGCTTGTGGTGTATGCGGTTCTGATCCACCGAGAATATTAAAAAAATGGAAATACAATCTTCCTGCTATTCCAGGCCATGAAATGTCGGGGGTAATCGTGGAAAAGGGAGCGAAAGTAGAAAATGTTGAGATTGGAGATAGAGTGGCTGTAGTCCCCTTTATTCCGTGTGGTAAATGCAGCAATTGTTTGAGGGGAAATTTTTCTTTGTGCGATGATTATGACATGTTAGGCGCAAATCTATACGGTGGCTTTGCAGAATACGTAAAAGTGCCGTGTTCAAATGTTTTAAAGATTGGAGACATTGATTTTGAAGTTGCGGCAATGATCGAGCCGTTAGCCGTTGCTTTACACGGAATTATGGGCATTGAGCCTAAAGTTGGGGATACCGTTGCTATCTTGGGGTGCGGAACGTTAGGGCAGCTTGTTTTGCAGTGGTTAAAAATTAGCGGCGTGGTAGATATTATTGCTGTGGATATTTCCGAAAAAAAACTTGCTGAAGCAAGAATGCTCGGTGCGTCAGTTTGTATAAATGCTAAAGAAAAGAACCCGATAGAAGAAATTTTAAAGTTGACCGCTAATGAAGGTGTGGATATTTCTTTCGAATGTGCCGGTTCGACGGTTACCCAAGAACAGTGTTTATTGGTTACTAGAAAAAAAGGTAAAATAGCATACCTTGGTATAGCATATTCCGATATACATTTATCGGAAAGGGCATTTGAAAGTATATTTAGAAAAGAACTCACGCTCAAGGGGTTTTGGAATTCTTATTCCGCTCCGTTCCCGGGGGATGAGTGGCATAGAAGCATAAAGTTCTTAAAGGAAGAAGAAATTGAGTTAAAATCGATGATTTCGCACAGATTTGAATTAAAGAATATTAAAGAAGCATTTGAACTGATAGGAAGCAAAAAAGAAGAATACAATAAAGTTATAATTCTTCCTTAAGTCATGGAGGTTGCTCTTATGAAAGCATTATTAAAAAAGGATAATACTTACGGAAACATGGAATTAGTGGAAATTGAAGAACCAGTTATTAATGATGACCAGGTAAAAATAAAAGTCGAGTATTCGGGCATTTGTGGTTCAGATATACATTCGTACAAAGGTGAATATAAAAACTTAAGGCCACCTGTTGTGTTAGGGCATGAGTTTTCAGGCGTGGTGGTAGAAGTTGGGAAAAATGTGAAAGGTATTAAAGTAGGGGATAGAGTAACGAGTGAGACTACATTTTACATCTGTGGGGAATGTGACTATTGTAAAAGCGGGGATTATAACTTATGCCCGAACAGAAAAGGGATAGGTACCCAAGTAAACGGAAGTTTTGCCGAATATGTTGTGGCAAGAAAAGAAAGCGTTCACGTTCTGCCGGATAATGTAGACTTACTTTCGGCTTCTATTACCGAAGCACTGGCGTGTGCCGCCCATGCTGTTTTGGAAAAAACGGACGTTGAGCTGAGCGATGTGGTTTTGGTATTCGGCCCAGGGCCGATCGGGCTATTGACGGCCCAGGTTGCTAAGGCAAGGGGAGGATATGTAATTCTTGCCGGACTAACCAAAGATGAAGAACGACTGAAAGTGGCTGATAGATTAGGCATAGATAGGACTGTTAATATTGAAAGAGAGGATTTAGAACAAGTAGTAAAAAGCGTTACGGCTGGGTATGGTGTAGACAAGGTTTTTGAGTGTTCGGGGGCAGTTGGAGCTTTGAATTCCGGCATATCATTATTGAGAAAAAAAGGAACGATAGTCCAGGTTGGTATATTTTCTAAGGCGTATAATGAGGTTGATCTTGAAAAAATAGTTCAAAAAGAAATATGTTATATTGGTTCTAGAAGTCAAAAACCCAGTTCATGGAAATTAGCATTATATTTATTAGAAACAGGGAAGGTCAATGCGAAAGCCATCATTAGCGATATGTTTGATCTTTCGGAATGGTTTAGAGGTTTTGAAAAGGTAATGAAAGGGGAAGGACTTAAAGTTGTTTTAAAACCATAGTATTGACTTGCCATCAAAAGGTAAAATATAATAATGCCGGACCAAAAAAAGTTTAACGGAGGTATTAAAAACATGAAACTGTTCCTGGACACTGCCAACGTCAATGAAATACGCGAAGCTGCCGCACTGGGAGTTATCTCGGGCGTAACGACGAATCCCACGCTTATTGCAAAAGAGGGAAGGGATTTTAAGGAGACGATTCTGGAGATAACAACAATTGTGGATGGACCCATAAGCGCGGAAGTTGTCAGCCTTGATGCCCAGGGTATGATAAAAGAGGCTATGGAAATAGCTTCGTGGCATCCAAACATAGTAATAAAAATTCCGATGACGTGGGAAGGATTGAAGGCTGTAAAAGAATTGGGTAAAAATGGCGTTAAAACGAATGTTACCCTTATTTTCTCACCAAGCCAGGCTCTTTTGGCAGCACAAGCCGGTGCAACTTACGTGAGTCCTTTTATCGGAAGGTTTACAGATATAAGCCAGGATGGTATAGCTCTGGTTTCGGATATTGTCGATATTTTTACGCTGCATGATATAAAGACGAAAGTTATAGCTGCAAGTATCAGGACGCCAATGGACGTGGTCAACGCTGCGAAAGCAGGAGCTGATATAGCCACCGTGCCCTATAAAGTTCTGGAGCAGATGGTAAAACACCCATTGACCGATATAGGAATCCAGCGCTTCCTCGAGGATTGGAAAAAAGTGTCGAAGAATTAGCGCCGCATGAAAAATAAGCCCGTATTCTTTATTTAATGCGGGCTTTTTTGTTTTCGGGCCCCCGTTCGGGGTCCACTACTTTTCTCATACCACGGATTTTATCGAGGTCTTCTTTTCTAACAGCAAGCTCCCTTGATACTTCTTCCTTTCTTGTTGCTTTTTCTTTTTTTCTTTTATCTTTTTTTGCCATTGAAAAACCAACCTCCGTTTTATATCTTGCTTTAATATATTGTGCAATATTGATAAGAATTATTTAGAGTTTGGCGATTTTATATAAACGATTGATGGAAACTGGACAAAAATGTTAACATATAGAAGGAGGAAGATGATGGCGGAAGGGAGAAGACGATATGCTCAATTTAAATGCAAAACTTATGGAGCTGGAGGCCAGCGGGAAAAAAATTAACGTGGGATTAATAGGCGCTGGCCAGATGGGGCGGGGGCTCGTGAGCCAGATTTTTTGCATGAAAGGCATAAAAATGGCGGCCGTATGCGATAGGGATTTAGAAGAAGCAAAAAAAGCTTACATATTGGCGGGGGTATCCGAAGACGATATATTTCCGGCACGAACGCCTGCGGAAGTTGAAGAAGGGATAGCAAGGGGAAGGTATGTAATAACGGAAGATTTCAGTACCGTTACGCGGGCTATACCGATTGATGTCGTAGTGGATGCAACCGGAGTGCCCGAGGTTGGCGCGCAAATTGCATTAGAATCGATTTATAATGGCAAACATATAGTGATGTTAAACGTTGAAACGGATGTGACAGTGGGGCCGATTTTGAAGAAGATGGCAGATAGTGCGGGGGTGGTATATACTGTATCTGCCGGCGATGAACCGGGCGCTATAAAAGAATTATATGATTTTGCTGATGCCCTGGGATTTGAGGTATTGGTTTTAGGCAAGGGCAAAAACAACCCCCTTGATCTGGAAGCTAACCCCGAATCAGTTAAAGAAGAAGCTATTAAGAAGAACATGAGCCCAAAAATGCTGGCATCTTTCAAAGACGGCACTAAAACTATGGTGGAACTTACTGCTGTTTCCAACGCAACCGGTTTTTTGCCCACCAGAAGGGGGTTGATAGGCCCCAATGCGGGCATTAAAGAATTGACAAAAATATTCAGGTTAAAAGAAGAGGGGGGAATTTTAGAAAGGTATAAGGTAGTGGAATACGTCAACGGTGTTGCACCGGGAGTTTTCGCAATTGTTACGACCAATTTAGAGGCTATTAAAGAAGAATTGGCTTACCTTTCCATGGGTGAAGGTCCCAATTATGTACTTTATCGCCCTTACCACTTGACAAGTATTGAGACACCTATTTCGATTGCTCGGGCGTATTTGTATAAAGAACCCACTATTGTACCAAAGGGTGTTCCGGTATCCGAGACCATAGCAGTGGCAAAAAAAGATTTAAAAGCTGGAGAGCACCTTGATGGCATAGGCGGTTTTACGGTTTATGGTATAATTGATACTTACGAAAATACTAAAAAGGAGAATGCATTACCGATAGGACTAGTAAATGAGAATGTGGTTATGACGCGAGATGTGAAAAAAGGGCAGATAATAACTTATGATTCTGTAAAGCTAGATGAAAGTTCACTTATTTTACAACTACGGAGGATACAAGAAAAGTTGATAGGCTGAGGGAATCCGCATAAAAATTGGAAGGTAGAAGTAGTGCCTGGATAGCCGGCAGCGAGGCTTTACGGATTTCCCTTTTAGAACTTAATATTGATATTTTTTAATTTTCGAGGTATAGTAAAAAAAAGTCCATTTTTTTGATTAAAGAAAGGTGTTGCCCTATGAACTCCAAAATGAAGGCCGAACTTTTTTGCCTTCATTGCAATAAGGATACGCCACACGTGGTGACCTATGTCGGGAAAATCTTGAAAAGCGTAAGATGTGAAGAATGCGGCAGTGAAATAGAAATAAACAGGGAGAAATTATTAGAAAATTATGCGGCAGAATTTATCGAACGGATAATAACAAAACCTTACAGGATGACAAAAGAGCTTGAAAAAGACATAACAAAATTTCTCCTTTCGTTACCCATTAGGATCATTACTAAACCTTACAGAATAGTAAAAGAAGTGGAAGAAATATTAAAAAAGGATTAGCGGAGGGATAAGATGTATCAAGGGATTGCGGCTTCGCCGGGCATCGAAATAGGAAAAGCTTTTGTGCTAAAAGAAATCGAAATTAAGATAAATACGGCCAACATTGAGGAAGATAAAATCGATGGGGAAATTAAACGTCTGGAAGAAGGTATTGCGAAGTCCAGGGAGCAGCTGATAAAAATTAAAGAGAAGGCCGAGCGTGAGCTTGGAAAGGACAAGGCTCAGATTTTCGACGCCCACATAATGGTTTTAGATGACCCTATGTTTATGGATGAGATAAGGGAAAAAATAAAAAGCGAGCGAATAACTGTGGAAAACGCCATAAGTCAGGTGGCGAAAAAATACGTTGATATGTTCAATAGTATGGAAGACGAGTACCTCAAGGAAAGGGCAGCCGATATAAAAGATGTAAGTGAAAGACTAATAAAGAATGTGCTTGGTATTCCGATTCAATCTCTGGCAGATTTGGCCGAAGAAGTCATCGTCATTGCAAGGGATTTAACTCCTTCGGATACTGCGCAGATGGATAAGGAAAAGGTTAAGGCCTTTGCCACAGACATGGGAGGCAGGACCTCACACACGGCAATAATGGCCCGGTCCTTGGAAATTCCGGCGGTAGTAGGATTGGGCAGCATTTCTAATGAGGTCTCAGAAGGAGATACCATCATAGTCGATGGAAATAAAGGTATAGTATTAGTGAATCCCAGTGAAGATACTTTGAGACAATATAGCGAATTAAAACTCGAGTATCAAAGGTATAAGGAAGAATTGAAAAAATTAAAAGATCTTCCCGCTGAAACAAAAGACGGAAAAAGGCGCGTAGAATTGGCTGCCAATATCGGGACGCCTAAAGATGTGAAAGGGGCACTTGAGAACGGCGCTGAAGGCATAGGTCTTTACCGCACTGAATTTCTCTACATGGACAGGGAAACCCTTCCAGATGAGGAAGAACAGTTCCGGGCTTACAAAGAGGTAGCAGAAGCAATGTATCCAAGGCCTGTGATAATTAGAACTCTGGACATCGGCGGGGATAAGAAGCTGCCTTTTCTCGAAATGCCCGAAGAACTAAACCCGTTCTTAGGGTGGAGAGCTATCAGAATGTGCCTGGATAATCCTCAGTTATTCAAAGTGCAATTGCGAGCTATTCTGAGAGCAAGCCACTACGGGAAAATTAAAATAATGTACCCGATGATTTCTAGCCTGTCGGAATTGAGAAGAGCTAATGAGATTTTAGAAGAGGCGAAGGCCGAATTAAGGCATGAGGGAATACCTTTTGACGAGGAACTGGAAGTAGGCATAATGGTAGAAATTCCATCGGCTGCGGTAACCGCAGACATCCTTGCAAAGGAAGTTGATTTCTTCAGTATCGGCACCAATGACCTTATCCAATACACACTTGCAGTAGATAGGATGAACGAAAAAATTGCAAACCTGTACGAGCCATTCCATCCAGCGGTCTTGCGTTTGATAAAAAACGTAATTGACGCTTCCCACAGGGCTGGAAAGTGGACAGGCATGTGCGGGGAAATGGCTGGCGACCCGCTTGCTGCTCCAATACTTCTGGGGATGGGTCTTGACGAATTTTCTATGAGCGCCACTTCTATTTCGCAGGTCAAGAAGGTGATTAGATCTTTGACCTTTGAACAAGCCAAGCAAATCGCGGATAAAGCCCTGGAAATGGACAACCCCACTGAGATAAGAGAAATGTTAAATAAAGTTTTAGAGGAAATTAAATAACTTGGAGAGTATCTGTGTTTGAAGTATAATAAATTTAAGGAAAGTGAATAGTTGCCAGCAGGTACCCTTTGGGTTTAAAAGGGAATCAGGTGAAAGTCCTGAGCGGTCCCGCCACTGTAACCGGGGATGAACTGCTAGGCCACTGGGATGAAAAATCCTGGGAAGGCGCAGGGAAGATGAACCGGAAGCCAGGAGACCTGCCTGTTGGTTTTCTAGTACGAAGCCTTCGGAGGAAAGGGGGAGTACTGTTTTAGAAGAATTTTTCCCGGCTCTGAAAGGCCGGGATTATTTTTTAGAGGTAAATTAAAATACGGGGGGTATGAATGTGAAAAGCAAATTCACCCTTTACAAAATGCTTGTTGTTATCCTTACAGTAGCAATTGCTATAACTTTGGCATCCTGCAAGTCGAATTCCAAAACCGATACCAACGAGAGCTCCAGCAGTACATATCCATTGACGGTAAAGGACCAGATGGGCAGAGAGGTAGCAATCGAGAAAGAACCCGAGCGCATAATATCTCTTGCTCCCAGTAATACCGAGATCCTATTTGCCCTGGGACTCGGCGGTAAAGTTGTTGGAGTCACCGATTATTGCGATTACCCTGAGGAAGCAAAGCAAAAGGAAAAAATTGGCGGGTTTGCAGATCCCAATATGGAAAAGGTTTTGGCTTTAAAACCAGATTTAGTTTTGGCAACGAGCATGCACGAGCAACCGGTGAGAAAGCTGGAAGAGTTGCAAATCCCTGTCTTGGTGTTAAATCCGAAAAATATAGATGAGGTCTTTGACGCACTGTTGTTAGTTGGAAAAGCTACAAATAGAGAAGAGCAGGCTGAAGAGCTTGTGGCCAGTCTGAAATCCAGGGTTAAAGCCATCGAAGAAAAAGTTTCTTCAATACCGGAGGACAAAAGGCCGAAAGTCTTTTATGAACTATGGCCGTCACCTATCACTTCAGCAGGACCCGGCACCTTCGTCCATGACCTCATCGAAAAGGCTGGAGGTATCAACGTTGCGTCCGACGCAGCAAAGGCGTATCCCGAGTACAGTCAGGAGATGATCATAGAAAAAAATCCGGACATAATAATTTTCTCCCATCACGGAAGCAGCAATCAGACGAAGGAGGATATAATAAAGCGTCCGGGCTGGGAAAATATAAAAGCTATAAAGGAAGGAAAGGTATATTACGTCGATGAAAATATAATCCAAAGGCCCACTCCCAGATTGGTGGATGGGCTTGAACAGTTCGCAAAAATAATTCACCCGGAAATTTTTAAGGATTAACGAGGGTTATCGGATGGACGCAAAAAAAAGGGTTGGGAAAATATACCTATTTTTGCTGGCTCTAACGTTAGTCGGAAGTTTCTTTTCGCTGGGGGTAGGGGCAGTCAATGTCCCGCCCTCAGAGATTTTAAAAATTATACTTAGCAGAATTCCGGTTTTGCAAAATAAATTGCCTCCTATGTGGTCACAATCCCATGAAGTTATAATTTTAAAATTGAGGCTTCCCAGGATAATTTTGACCTTCCTTGTTGGAGCTGAACTTTCGGCAGCGGGAGTAATCTATCAGGGCATTTTCCGCAATCCCCTTGCCGATCCTTACATTATCGGCGCATCATCCGGTGCGTCTTTAGGGGCAGCCCTGGCTATTTTGTTATTTTCTGGAGTAAGTATTATGGGATGGGGACCCATACCCCTGTTTGCCTTTTTGGGCTCTCTCATGACTGTAATAATTGTTTACGTTGTTGCAGGTATTGCCGGCAGGGCAAATTCCAACACTCTTTTGCTCTCGGGGATAGCGGTAAGCAGCTTCATATCGGCTCTGGTGTCATTTTTAATGTATTTTAGCGACCAAAAGCTGCATCAGATCTATTTTTGGCTTTTGGGAAGCTTTTCATCGCAGGGGTGGAAAGAAGTATACATGAACCTACCTTACGGGGTCATGGGCTTTTTGGTCGGAATATGCAACCTTCGGGCGCTTAATATTTTTCAATTGGGCGAGAATACGGCTTTTTTTACAGGCGTAGATATAGAATTACTGAAAAAAATAAGTCTAGCCGCGGCATCACTTTTGACTGCTTCTGCAGTTTCGGTGAGCGGAGTTATAGGTTTCGTGGGGCTTATAATACCCCATGTAATGAGGATGATGGTTGGTCCTGACCACTGGAAACTGTATCCCATGTCGGCTTTAGCAGGAGGACTTTATCTTATGCTGGCCGATACGGTGTCGAGAATTGTCATAGCCCCTACAGAGTTGCCGGTAGGTATACTTACGGCGCTTTTCGGTGGGCCGTTTTTCCTGTATCTTTTGCTGAGAAAGAGCAAAAAAGACTTCAGACTTTGAAACTGAAACGGGAGATGAAATACAGTGGAGATAATTTTCGTCACAGGTGGAGCCCGCAGCGGGAAAAGTCGCTTTGCAGAGAAAAAAGCAGGAGAGCTAGGAGAAAAAGTAATATACATAGCAACAGCCCAGGCCTTAGATGAGGAGATGAAACATCGCATTTTGATTCACAGAAAAAGGAGACCTTCAACATGGAAAACTTTCGAAGAACATAAATTTTTATCGAAGGTCTTAAAACATATAAAAGAAGACGAAAATTATGATGAATACCGTGCTATTCTTATCGATTGCATGGCCTTGCTAACATCCAATTGGGTTTGTTCTGTTGATGTGGAAGATGAAACGGAGAGGGAATATTTAAGAAAAGCATACATCGACGAAGTCGAAAATATGTTAAAATTAGCAAAAAGTTTAAAACAAAAGGTTATCATAGTATCGAACGAGGTGGGGTTGGGGTTGGTGCCGGAATATCCTCTAGGGAGGTTTTATAGAGACCTGCTCGGAGAAGTAAATCAGATAATAGCTGCAACCTCCGATGAAGTGTATTTTATGGTTTCAGGCATACCCATAAAGATTAAGTAAAGGCGGTTCAGGAGTGAGAAATTTGATTGGGGAAGCTCGGTGTCCTGCAAGCTGCGGTGAGATAGTGCAGGGGATGATTAATGGAAAAAACTTTCTTGTAACCTGTCCTGTTGCCCTTTATTCGACGGTGCAAATTAAGTTGATCGAAAGGCGAGAAGGCGAGTTTGCCGCAAATCAAAAAAATGTGCCGGTAGAACAAAGAAAAACTTGGTATGCCGTAAGGAGGCTCCTGGATTTTTGGGGGTTTAATGAAACAGATTTCAGCCTGCGCATTATATCTCAAATACCTGTAGGAAAGGGCCTTTCTTCAAGTACTGCCGATATTGTGGCAGCTTGTTTTGCTGCTGCCAGAGCTGTAAACAAAGATATATCACCGGACCTTGTGGCGGATATAGCTCTGTCTATAGAACCGAGCGATGGCGTGATGTACAAGGGATGCGTGATTTTCGACCACCTTCGGGGAACCTGGAGAGAAAGTCTTGGGCAGTTCCCTTCGATGAACGTTTATATAATTGTCCCTGAGGAGGAAGTAGATACGATAACGTTTAACAGCAGAAAAGACCTCGAGCAGTTAAATAGAAAAAAGGAACCGGCAGTAGAGGAAGCACTATATCTGGTCAGACAGGCTTTTGCGAGGAAGGATTTTAGACTGCTTGGAGAGGCCATGGTTAAAAGTGCTGTGGCCCACCAGGAGATATTGCATAAGCCCTTTTTGGAAGATGCGATAGCTTTGAGCAAAAAGTTCGGCGCTTTTGGGGTCAACATCGCTCACAGCGGCTCGGCGGTCGGTATATTCTTCGAAAGAAACTTCATACCAGACAAAAACTTCTTCGAAGGGTTGAGAACCATAATGAAACATTACGGAAAAGAATACAGGATAATTAGGACGGAAATAGAAAATAGAGGTCCGCTAGTCTTGTGAGCAGGCGGTGATATTTATGGAAACAAGATTTCACGGCGGTAACATCTACGAGGCTATTAGGGAAATCGGGATTAGTCATAAAGACCTGTTGGATTTTAGCGCGAACATAAATCCCCTTGGATTTCCCGATTCGGTGAGAGAAATTATAAAGAAAAATATCGACAGCATTGTTTATTACCCCGACCCAAAGCAGCGGGAGCTCAGAAAAGCGGCTGCCTCTTACTACGGTGTGGGCGAAGAAAACGTACTTCCGGGGAACGGGTCCGTGGAACTCATTAATCTCGTTCTTGAAACCTTAAGGCCTTCAAAGGTCATAATACCTTCACCTACATTTACCGAATATGCTCTGGCAGCAAAAAATAGAGGAATCGAGCTGGACCTTTTGGACATGACGAAAAATGAATTCGTGTGGGACAACGCTTTTGTGGAATCGGTAATAAAAAAGATATCTTTTGGAACATTAGTGGTAATCTGTAATCCCAATAATCCTACGGGGAACCTTGTAAAAAAAGAAATCATCAAAACACTTATGGAGGAAACGAAAAGAAAAGGTGCTTTTCTGCTTCTGGATGAGGCTTTCATAGATTTCATAGGTGAACACGAGAGTTTGAGCCAAGAGGTAATTAATAATCCCAATACTATAGTATTGCGTTCATTGACGAAATTTTTTGCCTTACCTGGATTGCGTATAGGATTTGCAATTGCAGACAGGGAATTAATCAATAGAATTGAAAAACTCAAAGATCCATGGAATGTAAATACGTTTGCAGCTGCTGTTGGGAAAGAAGTTCTCAAGGATGAGGACTATATAAAAAAGACCAGGGAGTACATTTTTAGGGAAAAGGATTTTTTATGGCGGAATTTAAAAGAATTCAATTTCTTTAAGCCATTCGAACCAGCGGCAAATTTTATTCTAGTTAAAATAACAGGGAACTTAAAAGCGAGTTTTCTTGCGCGGGAACTTCTCAAGAAGGGAATATTAATAAGGACGTGCAGCGATTTTGCTTTCTTGGACGATACATATTTTAGGGTGGCGGTTAAAGATAGAAGGGCAAACGAAATTTTAATCGAAGCATTGAGTCAAATTATAAATGGGTGAAAAGGTGGATAAATAACTATGGCAGAATATACTCAGGGCATAATCGTTATTTTTGCTTTTGTTCTAGACCTGCTGCTGGGTGACCCTGTTCGCCCCACTCATCCTGTAGTTCTCATTGGGAAACTAATAACTTTTTTGGAAAGGATTCTTTACGGTATTTTTAAGACCCCTATAGGGCTTAAAGTGGCGGGAATTATTCTATGGATTTTAACTGTTCCCACGGTGTATTTCATGACCTCAGCAGTAATAGGAGCATGTTATGAAATTAATTATTGGTTGGGATTTACATTGTCGGTATGGCTGGTATATACATCAATTGCCACAAAAAATTTAGCTGACGAAGCCCTTGCGATACTGGCAGAGTTAAAAAAAGGCAACATGAAAAATGCAAGGCTTCGGCTTGGAGGAATTGTAGGCAGGGACACCGATAAGCTTTCTTTGGAGGAGATATGCAGGGCGACGGTTGAGACGGTAGCAGAGAATACCGTCGACGGAATTATATCGCCCCTTTTTTACGCTTTTATAGGTGGGGCACCACTTGCTCTGGCTTTTAAAGCTGTAAGCACCTTGGATTCGATGGTAGGCTACAAAAACGAAAGATACATAAACTTCGGCTGGTTTTCAGCAAAAATGGATGATATTTTGAATTACGTTCCGGCACGGTTGGGTGGTATTTTAATTGTAGCGGCATCTTTTTTTCTGAAGCTCGACGGCAAAAACGCTTTAAGGACTATGCTGAAAGATGCTGGAAAGCATAAAAGTCCTAATGCGGGGATTCCTGAGGCCGCCTTTGCTGGTGCCCTCGGTATCCGCCTAGGGGGATGGAATTCTTATTCGGGAAAACTTCATTTTTACCCTTACATGGGTGAAAAAAAGAGGGATATAAACCTTGAAGACATAAAACTTTCGGTAAATCTCAGTGTGTGCACTGCAATACTGGGACTAATTGTGGGTGAAGTTATCCTGATTTTAACATTAGCGAGGGTGTGAAAAAATGGGCTTTTACATTGCTCTTTTGTTTTTGACGAGGATTCCGCTTCCTCATATAAAATTTGAAGAGAAAGACATAATCCGTTCTTTGCCATACTTTCCGGTAGTAGGAGCGGTTATCGGGATTGTTTTGGCTTTGGTTGATGCTATTTTGCAAAATTATCTTCCAGCTCCGGCGCTAGCGTGCTTGATAGTGGTAGTTGAAGCGGTGATTACGGGGGGTTTACATATAGACGGTTTTGCGGATACGATGGATGGACTTTTTTGCGGGAAAGAAAAAAACGGAAAGCTCGACGTGATGAAGGACAGTCGTCTGGGTGCTTTCGGAGTAATGGGGGTTGTTGCCCTTTTTTTATTAAAGTATTCCGCTTTGGTTTCTGTGCCCCTTTGGTTCAGGCCGAAACTGCTTTTTATTTTTCCGGTGATTTCGCGATGGGTTATGACCTGGTCTGTCGTCCTTTTCCCTTACATCAGGGAAAAAGGACTTGGGAAAGTGTTCAATCAGAACAAATCTCCTTTTCAGCTTGTCTTACCTACAGTTTTTTGTTTAATATTGGCTTTTGCAGCGGGGGAGTTTAACGGGATAATTTTGGCTATTCTAAGTTTTATATCCGGCATTTTGTTTTCGGTATACATATTAAAGAAAATTGGCGGCATGACGGGAGATACCTATGGTGCGGTCAATGAATTCTCCGAAATTGCAGCCCTTTATATCTTTTTCATCTTAGGGAAACTTTGAAAGGGGAAAGAGCCTTGGCGAGGATATTTTTAGTCAGACATGGTGAAACACTATGGAATAGAAATTTTTTATATCAAGGTCAAAAGGATATCCCTCTTAGCGAAAAGGGGAGGAAACAGGCAAAAAAACTTGCAAAAGCCCTGGAGCGAGAGACTTTTCGTGCCGTTTATTCTAGCGACCTTAAAAGGGCCTATGAGACGGCACTTGCGATTGCAAATCCCCGCGACCTTGACGTAATTTTAAAAAAGGAGCTAAGGGAGATTAATTTCGGGAAGTGGGAAGGATATTCTTTTGAAGAATTACGAAGAAAATACCCGGTAGAGTTTTCTATGTGGTTAAATGACCCGGGTGAAATAAGACCGCCGGAGGGCGAAAATTTGAAAGAATTAACCCAAAGGGTAGTGGGATTCTTGAGGAAAACTGCCATAGAACACAAAAACGAGGACATTTTGGTTGTTACTCATGCGGGTCCGATAAGGGCAGTCTTGATGAGCATTTTGGAGTTGGATATCAAACATTTTTGGAAATTCAAAATAAGCAATGCCTCGATTACCGTAGTAAACTTGGACGACAGCGGTGATGTATGTAGCGATGGTTCTTTCATAATTAAGGTTAACGAAACGGCTCATTTGGAATAAAAAAGGTGTATTTTTTGCAAGTTTTGGAGAAAATATAAAAGGTATTACAATTTTAAGAAGGTGGAAGGATTGAATTGCCCTCTGTGCGGTGGAAATTCTACCGGTAAGGTTGGTAACAATCAGTATTATTGCTGGGATTGTTACGTAGAATTTTCAGTAAATCACAACAAAATAACAATTTATGAACTGGCAGATGATGGAACACTGCTGCCTTATGGGAAAAATGAAGCAGTGAAAGGAGGTAATGCTTTTTAATGAGACTCAGTTTTTTGGGAGGGCTCTTTGCAGGTTTTTTAGCGGGCACTTTTATAACGACCTTATTAGGGCCTTCATCGGCATTTAGAGCAGGGAAAAAACTTTATAAAATTTCGCGAGGGCTGAAAAAAAGGACATTTTTAATGAAGCGAGTTGGCGAAAAAGAGTGATGCCAGAATGAATGTAAAGTATATTTTAGACCGGAAGTTTTTATACCGGCTTTTTTTATTTATTACATTGATCCTGTTGGCTGTCTTTGTATACAAATTAAGGGAAAAAATCTATAATGTGTTATTTCCATGTAGTATTGGAGTGCTTACTGCTTACATCCTCAACCCAATAGTGGTGTTTTTAACAAATAAGGGTTTTAAAAGAAAAGTGGCAGTTGCATTGATATATTTTATTCTAATTTGTTCAGTAGCGGTTGCGATGTTTTGCGTAATTCCAGTAATAATATCGGAGTTAAATAAATTGATAGAGAGCATCCCCTTTTATGCTAAACAAGTACAAAGCTTTTTCAACACTTTTAAAAAAGGATATAGGGATAATCTGCCGATTGGAATGCAGGAGGTTATAGATAGGAATATAATTCGACTGGAAAGCAGGTTAATGAGTGTCTTGCAGAATTTAACCAATAGATTGCCGGGGCTTTTTTCAGGTTTATTCAGCTTTATACTTGGTCCGATAATCGGATTTTACCTTCTAAAGGATTTGGACGAGCTTAAAAAAAGTATGACAATGTACGTTCCGTCTGCCTATCGTGATGGCCTTTTCCGTTGGATGAGGAAAATAGATTCCGCTTTGGGGCGTTATATAAGGGGACAGCTTATAGTAAGTTTAATTGTTGGAATACTGACCGGCTTTTCGCTCTATTTTTTTGGGATAGATTATGCGCTTTTGATAGGAATTCTTTCGGCGATAACCAATATAATTCCTTACTTTGGACCGATTATCGGGGCGATGCCGGCTATAGCTATAGCCCTTCTTAAATATCCAGGCAAGATATTTGGGATAGTGGTTATTTTTGCCTTGATCCAGCAACTGGAAAGCGGGATAATATCTCCGCATATAATGGGGGAAAATCTGGACCTGCATCCGGTAACAGTCATTTTTTCGCTATTGATTGGCGGAACGTTTTTTGGTTTGTGGGGATTAATTTTGGCAGTTCCCGCTGCAGCTTTGTTAAAGTCGATAATTTTAGCGTTGCTTGAAAAAGTTGATGGAGAAAAATAGCCCGGTCTACCGGGCTTTAATTATGCATTATTGTTCTTACTTTTTCTTCTAATGAATTTCTTGTAATTTCCACAAGGGGCACTATTTCTTTTATTTCTCCGTCAAATAAAAGAACTAAACAGGGTTCTCCTTTTATGCCCAACCTTTGCGCAAGTCCTTTCCCTTTATAAACGTCGATCTTGTTTAATTTTATTTCGGGATGATGGTTGCCGTACTCTTCAATTATGGTCATTTTTTCCCGGGACAGAGCATCGGTAGGATCGTAACAAAAAACTAGCTGAGGTCCTTTTACCCCTTTAAATTCCTTTTCAAAAGTTTCAGTTTCTGCGATGTATTTTTCGGCCATAAATCCTGCAATAGCCCCGTCTCCGACAGAAGTTGAAACTTGCCTTAAAAGTTTTTCTCTGACATCTCCACAGGCGAATACTCCGGGAATGTTAGTTTCCATCTTCTCATTTGTTATTATATATCCTCTTTCGGTCATGTCGAGTATACCTTTAAAGATATCTGTATTTGGTACATACCCGATAAACAAGAAGCAACCATCCACATTTACGGGAATTTTTTCATTAGTCTTTACGTTCCGTAAAATTACAGTTTCCAATTTGTCGTCTCCCACAAACTCATCTACCATTGTGTTCCAAATAAAATGTAATTTTTCGTTTTTTAAAGCAGCTTCCTGAGCCACTTTATTTGCATCCATTATTCCAACATCGTGAATTACGGAAATATATATTTTATTTGCAAACCTGCTCAAAAATATGGATTCCTCAATGGCAGCATCTCCGCTACCTACAACCAATACGTCCTTGCCAGTATAGTAAGCAGCATCGCAAGTGGCACAGAAAGAAATGCCTTTGCCGAAAAGAAATTTCTCTTCGTTTTTTGCACCAGTAAGTCGGGGCTTTCCGCCGGTTGCGATGATAACTACCTTTGCATGATAATCAGTTCTGAATGTTTTTACGACTTTCGTCTCACCTTCTAACTCTACGCCCGTTACATCCGCGTACTTTATCTTCACCCCGAATTTTTTTACTTGTCTTTCGAAAAGCTTCATTAAGTCGTTGCCGGTGCTTCCTTCAGGGAATCCAGGATAGTTTTCTATTTCATTTGTATAGGTGGCAAGGCCTCCAAGTAAGTTTTTTTCCAATAAAATTGTTTTTAATCTTGCCCTTCCGCAGTAAATAGCAGCTGTCATGCCGGCGGGTCCACCGCCGATGACTACGACGTCATAATATTCAATATTTTTCGGCATTGCAGCTCCTCCTTGTGAGAAATTTTTTCTGCTCATGAGCTCGGCGGGGGTTACCCCCGCCGAAAATCAAGTAAGGAAATACTTGACGAGAAGTTTTGAGCCCAAATAGGCGCCGATGAACATGGCTAGGAAGAAAATCCAACCGTGAAGCGACATCGAAGCCGTGCCGCTAAAAAGTGCTCCAATGTTTCAACCGTAGGAGAGCCTCGCGCCATAACCCATCATGAGCCCGCCTAAAATTGCGGCTATAACCTGCTTGTAACTTTTAATCTTTTTAACTCTGAACTGGGAAGCGAGTAAAACAGCGAGTAAAGCGCCTACAATAATGCCCAGATTTTGAATAGAACCACCGTCCTGCAAAAATCCTCCAGATAGGGCTTTTGCGTTTGCTTCGCTTTGATAAAAGGCCCACTTTTCAGGGGAAGCGCCGAGAGCTTTTGCCAGCCATGCCCCCCAGTGAGCAATGGACGTGGTTACACCCCAGCCGTGATTCGTCAATATGAATATAACTATATTCAATAATCCAAGAAATATTGCACCCAGCCAGTAAGGGAAAGGGTCTTTTAATAAGGCTCTCTTCAACTTTTCGGATTCTTCCTTAAATTTACTCACAACGACCCCCCTTTATTTTGTTTTTTCAATGTAGATGTACCAATGACCTTCTTCTATTTCCTCGATTTCTACTGGATAGCCTTCTTTTCTTGCCCATTCGGGAACGTTTTTCATAGCACAACTGTGGTCTATTTCGACTATCAGTATATCTCCTACATTTAACTCCTTTAATTTGTTTTGGGTTTTTATAAGTGGAACAGGACAAGCTTCACCTAAGCAATCAAGATGAACTTCTGCCATGTTCGATACCCCTTTCGTTGATTTATAATCTCAATGGATTTTAAATCGCATATTTTTTATTCGGCCTTCCTATAATCCCACCATAAAGCTAGGTAGTAAAGGCCGAATAGTGCAAGGATTGATCCGAAGAATGCTAATGGCCAACCCAAGACATCTGGCAAAAACACGGCCGGCGAGTTTTTTATGACATTTGCTTTCCACCAGCCAAAATGATACGCGCCGAAGGCTGAACCGATTATGAAAAAAACGAGAGCAAGAAGATTCATCATGTAGGCTTCGCCGACTCGCATAAGAGTTCCGGATGCACATCCCCCGGCAATGACTGCACCGATGCCGAATATGATACCGCCTAACAGTGTGTGGATACCAACAGGGCTTATATTGCCTGGGACAGGTTTTCCGGCCGAAAAAGCGCTGTACTGTATTGCGGAAAAACCTATCAGCGCTACGAGAATTGCTACAATAACCGCCCTGAGCAGGGAAGTACTCCCGGTCAAGAATGGGTCTCTGGTAGCTGCGGTAAAACAGAACCTTGAACGCTGTAATACGAAACCAAGAGCAATCCCTATCATCCATCTAATAGCGAGCATTGTTTTTATGTTGGCTAAAAAAACTCCAAATGCTATAATTAATGCTAGGAGAGCGATACCGTATCCGATTTGATTTTTCTTTTTAGCAATGGATTTTGATTTAGTGCTTTGCAACTTTGATTTTAAAGAAGTTTGAGCCTGCTGTTCCACTTTTACACCTCCCTTCTACAAGTGAAGAATATCACTTTCTCTATTATTAAAATACAATAAATATGTTCAGATGTAAAATTAATAAAATTTATATTGCTATAAGGTAAACTTATAACTGTGGTTCAGAAGAGTTTTGTAGTATGAGGAACTCGAGGTAGATTTTTGTCCGCTTGTTGAAAACATTTCATATCGAAAAGTATTGTGAGAGCTGTTTTCAAGGCGTGCCGGAGGAGTGAAGACAATGGCCGAATATTTTATAAATGCACTGGGAGATATGTGTCCTATACCTAATTCTAAAGTGCAGTCAAAAATAAAAAAACTGCAGCCGGGGGACAGGATAGTCCTTCTTACCGACCACAGTTGTGCTGTTACGACAATAATAGAAGAGATGAAGAGGAGAAGACTTAAAAGCAGTGTTGAAGAAGTGGACAACGGTATATGGAAATTGACAATAACCATACCTTCTCAGGCTAACAAAAACCGCGGTTAGGGGAATGCATGAATTTTATAAAAGCTTGAGCCACTTTGCTTTGAGTTTTTTCTTGTTTGTAAGCTATATAGATTTTTTGGAAAAATGATATATTTTCTATTTTTAAAGCCACTAGAGTTTTATTGTAGAGTTCTTTTTTTAAAGCTAATTTTGGCATGATAGAAATACCATGTCCGGCTTCCACAGCGGCTTTGATTGAATCAGCACTGCTTAATTCCATAACTACATTCAGTTGTTTTTTATCTATGCCCAATTTGGACAGATATTTTTCTATCGTTTGTCTTGTCCCTGAGCCTTCTTCCCTCATAATAAGAGGCTGTTTTAAAAATTCATCTAGACTCAAAAAGTTTCGTTCATTCCAAGGTTTTTTATTGGGCGCTATAACGACCATCTCATCATTTCCAATTTCGCTTGAAAATAAATTTCCATCGGGCTTTTCACCCTCAACGATAGCAATATCTATTGTGCCGCCTTTTAGGTCGTCTAAAATTTGTCTTCTATTTCCAACTTTTAGCGTAATATGCGACTCCGGATATTTTTCTTTAAAAATGAAAATGCTGCATGGCACTGCGTAACCTCCTACAATGGATGATGCTCCGACTGCTAAGCTCCCTGTTATCGATGCCCTAAAACCTTCCATTTCTTTCTCAAGGGTTTGGTAGAGCGCTACTATTTGTCGGGCATGTTCGTATAGGATTTTACCTGCTTCGGTTAATTTAATGCCTCGATTGGTTCTCTCGAGTAATTGCACCGAAAAATGTGTTTCTAATTGTTTTATTTGCTGACTCAGAGCGGGTTGTGTAACAAATAGGAGCTCCGCAGCCCGGGACATGGATTTTGTTTCTGCGATGGCTATAAAAGACTTGAGGGATTGAATGTTCATTTAATCTTCACCCTTTTTACCTCTTTAATTTTATAATAACATATCCGTGATGTACCATAAATGGCAGTGTAAAATTTAAGTAGGTGACAAGAAGGAAGAAGGCTTGCAAATGTAGAAAAAAAGACCTCACCACCCAAAACACAACACAAACCACCAAAAGGAGTGTGAGGTTTTATGTTAAATATTCGA
>JAKIHM010000021.1 GCA_021608145.1 Thermovorax subterraneus | reverse complement strand
TGTGCTCACTTATGCGCTTTTCCCGCAGATTGCCATCAAATTCTTCCAAGAAAGACAGGCGAAAAAATATCAGTTTGATCATAGCTTGGCAGGAGAAAATGATGGATTTAAATACTATCCAGTTTAGAAAAATAATCACAATAAAGGTTTATACATATCTCCTTTCAATGGGTCTATGCGATACTCCTCCAGGAGTTCTGCAATGCATCCGGCAAGCAGTTTTACTCCATCTTCGAGCTTTTCTGAAGGAATTTGTGCAATGCTGAGCCTGAAGCTCGTAGAGGGACGGCGGTCGGGGTAGAAAAAGTCTCCGGGTGTAATCAGAATGCCATTTTTTATGGCCTTGCCGTAAAGGTTCATGGAATAACACCCATCGGGGAGGGTAATCCAGAAGTAAAGCCCCCCTGCTGGCTTTGACCAGGATACACCGTCAGGAAAGTATTTTTTCATGACCTTTAATGCAATATTCCACCTTTCGCGGAAAATTTCCCGCATTTTATCGGCGTGGTCGTAAAAGGAGCCGTCCTTCAGCATAACATCGAGGGCCCTCTGGGCAAGTTCTGATGATGTAATATCGGAAAAATACTTCACTTCTTGTAATTTCTTTGAAAAATGTTCCGGAGCAATTATAAACCCAAGCCTTAATCCAGGCATGAAAAGTTTGGAAAAGCCTTTGATGTAAAAGACCCTGCCCTCGAGGTCCAGGCTCTTTAGAGGTAATGGCTTTTCTTCATAGTAAAGCTCATTTGTATGGTCGTCTTCTATGATTAAAAAGTCGTACTTTCGAGAAAGAGCTAAAAGCTCTTTCTTTTTTTGTTCCGAATAAGAATAACCAGTAGGGTTTTGAAAATGGGGCATAGTGTAGAAAAGTTTTGGAGGTTTTAAGCGGAGCCTTGCCACCAGCTCACCCATGTCCGGGCCGTCCTGGGTTAGAGGGATTTCCACAATCCTTGCCCCCCTGGATTTAAAAGCATCGATGGCGCCGGGGTAAGTGGGAGATTCGACAAACACTACGTCGCCGAAATCCAGGAGAGCTTTTGAAATAATATCGATCCCCTGTTGGGCACCTGAAACGACGTGAATTAAGTGCACGGGCACCTCTATGGCATATTCCTTGGCAAGGTATTTTCCCAAGGAATGCCTAAAAGGTAGATATCCTTGGCTTTCACTGTAGGAAAAGGCATAGCCTCCGTCGCGGTCAAGTACCTTGTTTATAGCTCTTTTAAAATCTTCCACCGGGAAATATTCAGGTGAGATGAAAGCACCGCCAAAGTCGTAAGGAAATTGATGCGCAAAAGGCCTTTCTTCGTCAATATCTTCACTAATGTTGCCTTCGGTAACCGGGTTCACCGCCAGCCTCACGTATGTGCCGCTTCCTACGCGGGACGTGACGTACCCATCGCGTTCGAGCAGGCGATAGGCGTTCACTACTGTGACGGTATTTACGTTGAGTATAGACGATAGCTTCCTAATGGTAGGGAGTTTTTCGCCTGGAGATAGCTTTTTCTCTTCTATCATTTTTACGATGCTTTCATACAACTGAAGGTACAAGGGTTTGTCCGAGTTTCGATCCAATTGTATCGAAACAAATTTATCCATTATGACACCTCCAGCACCATAACAAGAAAATGTATTGACAAACAATCGGGAATAATGGGATAATATAAACGTACAATTTCCCTCTATCAAAAACAATGTTACGATACAATATTATACCAAAATGGGGAGGAATGAAAAAGATGCAAGAAAAGAATTTAATGGACACAAATGCGCATCCCGACCGCTACAGCCTAAACAAAAACCTGGCCGAGATGTTGAAGGGCGGAGTGATAATGGACGTGACCACTCCGGAACAGGCCAGAATCGCGGAGGAAGCCGGTGCAGTAGCGGTTATGGCCTTGGAGAGGGTGCCTGCTGACATCAGAAAGCAGGGCGGCGTTGCACGCATGTCGGACCCGAAAATAATAAAGGCCATAAAACAGGCGGTAAGCATACCGGTAATGGCCAAATGCAGGATAGGCCACTTTGTGGAGGCACAAATCCTTGAAGCGATAGGAGTGGACTTCATCGACGAAAGCGAGGTCCTGACGCCAGCCGATGAGTTTTGCCACATAGACAAGAAGAAATTTAAAGTGCCCTTCGTTTGCGGTGCCCGAGACTTGGGCGAAGCCCTGCGCAGGATTGCTGAAGGAGCGGCCATGATAAGGACAAAAGGCGAAGCAGGTACTGGAAACGTGGTGGAGGCGGTAAGACATATCAGGACGATCAACGCCCAGATTCGTAAGCTACAGAATATGCCGAGGGAGGAACTCATCTCAGTCGCAAAGGAAATGGGCGCGCCTTACGAGTTAGTACTCTACGTAGCCGAACACGGTAGGCTGCCGGTAGTAAACTTTGCGGCTGGAGGTGTGGCGACGCCTGCCGATGCGGCCCTATTGATGCAGCTAGGATGCGACGGAGTGTTTGTAGGCTCAGGTATATTTAAATCTGAGAATCCCGAAAAAAGGGCAAGAGCTATTGTAAAAGCAGTTGCCCATTACGACGATCCGGAAATCCTGGCTGAAGTATCAGAAGATCTAGGTGAGCCTATGCCTGGCTTGGAACTAGACAGGCTCGATAGCCGCTATGCCGAACGAGGGTGGTAATGATGAAAGTTGGGGTGCTTGCCTTCCAGGGGGCGGTGCGGGAACACATTAATATGCTCAAAATGGCAGGCGTATATCCGATTCCTGTAAAAAAAGAAGAAGAACTCAATGATGTGGATGCTTTAATCTTGCCTGGCGGAGAAAGTACCGTAATAGGTAAATTCTTGAGGGAGACAGGTCTCGGGAAAATCATTGTAGAGAAAGCCCAAAACGGCATGCCGATTTGGGGAACTTGTGCAGGTATGATCCTCCTTGCAAAAAAGATAGTAAACGAGGACTACGTTCATCTCGGCTTGATGGATATATGGGTGAGGCGCAATGCTTATGGGAGCCAGCTTGACAGCTTCATTGTAAGGAAAGTAGTTCCGGCTGTCTCTGAAAAACCGTTGGAATTGGTATTCATTCGGGCGCCTTATGCTGAAAAAGCATCGCCCGATGTTGAAGTTTTACTTGAACTAGATGGCAAGATAGTTGCAGCAAGGCAAGGTAACCTTTTGGCTACTGCATTTCATCCAGAGGTGACGGGCGATCCCAGTTTTCATAAGTATTTTTTGGATATTGTTTGCACAAATTAAAGATTTTGGCTCTTTTAAACATCTCCGGTTTAAATTGCCGGGGATATTTTTTATTAAACCGTAAGAATAAAAAAATTTTTTCGTACGGTAGGAATTTTAAAATTGCTGTCGAATAAATTATATTGAAAAGTTAATTAACTTAAAAAAGTAATTGCAAAATAGGGGAAAATTGCCGTTAAATATGCGGAAATAAGGTGATAGATATGCGAAAAGAACCAGGAAATAGTAAATACGTTAAAAAAGTTAATAGAATGACGGTTTTGAATTTAATTAGAAAAAAGGAAGTCATATCCCGCCAGGAGCTTGCTGAGATTACAGGCCTGACACCCCCTGCCATAACGGGAATTATAAGAGAACTTTTGGATATGAATCTGGTAAAAGAAGTTGGCCTTGCAAGGTCAAGAGGAGGCAGGCGTGCTGTTAAGTTAAAGTTTAATTCCGAGGCGGGTCATGTATTGGGAATAGAAGTGACCAGATTTGAGACGACCATAGGGATTTCTGATTTGAAAAATTTACCTGGAGAAATTGAGTCGGTCGAAATAGATTTGCAGAGCCCGGAAGAAGGAGTTCCTTTATTGATAGAGCATATAAAGAAGGTTTTAATAAAGGGCCACGAACAAAACAAAAATTTTATAGGAGTTGGAGTGGCTTTTCCGGGACTGTTGAATGTGAAAAAGGGAATAGTCGAGCGTTCTGTAAATTTGGGTCCCAGCTGGAACGGTTATCCTATAAAGGATGTCCTAGAAAAAGAGCTGCAACTTCCGGTTTTCGTAGAAAACAACTCCAATGCCTCGGCACTCGCCGAAAGGTGTTTTGGAGGGGGTACTAAATGCAAGGACCTCGTATATATAAACTTGGGAGAAGGGATCAGCGCAGGCGTAATTTTAAATGACGAAATCTTACAGGGGTTTCAGGGACATGCGGGAGAGATAGGTCATATTGTAATGGTCGAAGGAGGCCCGCTCTGCAATTGTGGAAATAGAGGGTGCCTTGAAAGTTTATACGGGATACCAGCCCTCTTGAGAAGGGTGAATCAGGAGATAACTCTTATAGGGGACAATGACCCCATAAAAAAGATATGGAAGGAAAAGGGAAAGGTGAGTTATAAAGACCTGTTGAATTGTGGTTGCAATGAAGGCTCTTATGCTTTTGAGATTTTAAGGCAGATGGCTAAAAGCGTAGGTCACGCAGTTGCCATAATAGTTAATTTACTCAATCCGCAAATGGTTTTTATAGGTGGCAAAATGTCAAAGGGCATGGAATTTTTCCTTGATGAGATAAGAGAAACGGTACATTCCCATTCTTTCCCTGAAATTGCGAGGACCACGACCATAAATATTTCCTCGTTGGGGAAAAATTCGGCGGTAATCGGGGCATGTGCTCTGGCGTTAAGGGAGCTTTTCGGGTCTGCCGATTTGCTTGACCAAATTAGTTTAAGCAAAAATCTTTTAGTTTAGATTATAACTAAAAAAAAGGGGGTGGGGGACGAAGCTGATTTTAAATCTATAACAACAAACAGCAAATCAAAAAAAATAGGAGGGTTGCTTGTGCCGGGTTATTTTGTGAAAAAAATAGCGATTTTATTATGCCTTATTATACTCGCCTTTGCTTTTACGGGGTGCGGGCAAAAAGCGGATAACTCCGGAAGCCAGCAAAATGAAGGAAAAAGCGAACCTCAGCTGGTATTGAAACTGGCCGAAAATCAGCCCGAAGATTATCCGACTACGATAGGAGACAAGGAATTCGCAAGATTGGTTGAGGAGAAGACGAACGGAAGGATAAAAATAGAAGTTTATGCCGGTGGACAGCTTGGTGACGAGAAAAGCGTTATCGAAGCCGTCCAAATGGGCGGGATAGATTTTGCAAGAGTAAACGCCCAGCCCCTTTCGGACTTTGCAAAGCCCCTGCGGGTGCTTTCCCTACCTTACCTTTTCGACAATGAAGAACATCTCTGGAAAGTCTTGGATGGCCCTATAGGTGAGGAGCTCCTCGATACGCTGAAGGAATCGAATATGATAGGACTTGCTTATTACGATTCCGGTGCGAGGTCGTTTTATAACAGCAAGCGCGAAGTAAAGACTCCTGCAGACCTAAAGGGATTGAAGATAAGAGTTCAGCAATCAGAACTAATGGTCGCACTGGTGGAGGCTCTAGGAGCTTCGGCGACGCCTATGCCTTACGGGGAAGTTTATAGCGCCCTTCAGACCGGTGTAATCGACGGGGCGGAAAATAACTGGCCGAGCTATTATTCCACCTCGCACTACGAAGTGGCAAAGTACTACACGCTGGACAACCATACGAGGACACCGGAGGTACTTATAGCATCTAAAGCGCTATGGGACAAATTGAGTGAAGAAGACAAAAAAATAATAAAAGAGGCAGCGAGAGCTTCTGAAGCAGTGCAGAAAAAGGCTTGGAAGGAATATGAACAAAAGGCAATCGAAGCCGTAAAAGCAAAAGGAAATGTCATTACCGAAATAACGGATTTAAAGCCGTGGCAGGATGCGGTACAGCCTTTGTACGAAAGGTTTGGAGCAGAATACAAGGACCTAATTGAAAGGATAAAAGCTGTAAAATAGAACTTCAACGGGAAGGGAGGGAATAAATCCCTCCCTATTTGAAGTAAAAGGGAGTGGAACGGGTGAACAACAAGTTCGACAGACTTTTAAATTCAATTGTAGAGACAATAAGCATGTCCTTATTGGTTCTGATGACATTGATAGTCTCTTGGGTTGTTTTCTCTAGATATTTCCTCCACAAAACTCCTGCCTGGGGAGAAGAGGCTTCGCTTCTTTGCATGGTATGGTTTGGCTTCCTTAGTATGGCAATTGGTGTAAGGGATAACCTGCACCTGAGCATAACCATACTGGATCAGTTTTTGTCCGCAGGAGTGTTGAAGATTTTAGACTGGATAAAAAGGGTAATGATTTTTGGCTTCTCTATATTCATGATAAAAGAAGGCATCAAAATGAGTCAAGTAGCCACCGGGAATTACATGCCGGGCCTAAAACTAAACTCAGCCTTCCTTTATGCGGTTATTCCGATCTCAGGCATCGCCATGATATATTACGTTCTAACTGAGGCAATCGCGGAACTAAAAAGAAAGGGGGTTGTTTGATGAACGCGGTGGCAATTGCGCTGCTTCTTGGAGGGTTTATTCTTCTAATCCTGCTTAGAGTTCCCATTGCGTTTTCCCTTGGAATTTCTGCTGTAATTACTGCAGCTTACCTAGGTATTCCGCTTGCTATGTTGGCACAGGCGATGGTTCGCGGCATAAATTCCTTTTCTCTTCTTGCAATACCATTTTTCATATTAGCCGGTGAAATAATGGGGGAAGGCGGCATTTCTCAAAGGCTTATAAACTTCTCGAACGTAATAGTAGGAAGAATAAAGGGTGGGCTTGCGCTCGTAAATGTTCTTGCAAGTATGTTTTTCGGTGGGATATCGGGGTCATCGGTTGCAGATACATCATCCATAGGTTCTATTTTAATACCGATGATGAAGAAAAAGGGCTATGATACCGACTATTCAGTAGCAGTAACAATTACCGGTTCGACCCAAGGTATACTTATACCACCTAGCCACAACATGATTATATACTCGCTGGTGGCAGGCGGTGTTTCGGTAGGAAGACTTTTTTTAGCAGGGATGATACCCGGCATCGTTTTGGGACTCGCCTTAATGCTCCTTTCTTACGTGATAGCTGTAAGGAGAAATTATCCAGCAGGAGACCCGTGTCGCTTAAAAGAAGCAATCGTTGCCACAAAGGATGCTGCCCTTGGGCTTTTAACGGCTTTGATAGTGGTCGGCGGCGTTATTACGGGATTTTATACCGCGACTGAAGCTGCAGCGGTAGCGGCGATTTATGCGTTTTTCGTTACGTTCTTTATTTATAAGGATATTCCTTTGTCTAAATTTCCTTATATCCTGCTGAAAAGCCTTAAGACTCTTGCCATTGTTATGGCTTTGATTGCCACATCCAATGCCTTTGGCTGGATGCTAGCGTATCTCAAAGTGCCTGCCCTTGTGACAAAAGCTCTGCTTTCGATTTCCAGCAACAAGTATGTCGTATTGCTCGTGATAAACGTATTGCTCTTACTGCTCGGGTGCATTATGGACATGGCTCCATTGATACTTATTACAACCCCAATCTTACTTCCGGTGGCGGTGCAGATCGGGGTTGACCCGGTGCACTTCGGCATAATTATGATGCTAAACCTTGCTATAGGTCTCCTTACACCTCCGGTGGGAAGCACTTTGTTTGTGGGTTGTGCCATCGGCAACATTAGCATAGAAAAATTGTCCAGGACGATGATTCCTTTTTATCTTACAATGATAGCTGTTTTGTTGTTAATTACCTATGTTCCGGGAATTGTAATGTTCATGCCCAATCTCCTGATGGGCAAATAAGTAAAAGAAGGTGGTTTTTTGGCTTGGTCAAAGCAGGAATTCGAAATTAAAGTCGGAAAAATAAAAAACCTTATGGTCGAGGAATGCATTGGAGGGGTTTTAATAACGACAAAAACGAATTTCCGGTGGCTTACGGGAGCGCGGCCTTATGTAAATGAAGGTTCGGAGCGAGCTTGTGCCGACATTTTGATTACCGGAGAAGGTATATATTTAATATCCAATAATATAGAAGCCGAAAGGCTGATAAGAGAGGAATTCGGCACGATTCCGGTGGAGAAAGTCGAATATCCCTGGTGGAAGCCTTCCGAATACGGCAAATTGTTGCTCGAAGTTGCGAAAGGGAAGAAAATAGTGACCGATGTAGAATTGGGCGATAAATTTACAAAGCTCAGATGGGAGCTGCTGCCCGAGGAGATAGATAGATTCCGCGAAGTATCGAAGTGCATCGCGAATATTTTGGAAAAGGTGGCGTACAAAATTTCCCCCGGAGAAACCGAGGAAGATGTGGCAACGATGGTAAAGAAAATTGCATCGGATTACGAAGTGAATCCCTGGGTAAATCTGGTAGCGTCGGATGAAAGGGCTTTTATGTACCGTCACCCCCTTCCCACAAAAAAGAAGATAGAAAAATATGTTTTAATGGCAATTTCTGGAGAAAAATACGGCCTTTTTGCCTCTGCCACAAGGTTGGTACATTTTGGCAAGGTGCCGGGTGAGTTGAGAAAAAGGTACGAAGCTGTTCTCAAAGTAGATGCCACATTTATAGCGTCAACCCTGCCCGGAGTTAAAGTTGGGGATATTTTTGAAAGGGGCAAAAAGGCTTATGAGGATGCAGGGTATAAAGATGAATGGGAAAATCACCATCAGGGTGGTCTTGCAGGATATAACTCTAGAGAGTTTAAAGCGAACTCTGATTGCGAAGAAATTGTGAAAAAAGGTCAGGTTTATGCGTGGAACCCGACGATTGCAGGGGTAAAGTCAGAAGATACGATTCTGGTAAAAGATGGGTTGCCCGAAATATTGACTGTTTCCGATAATTTCCCAACGAAAGAAGTTGAACTAGATGGTATTAGCATAAAAAGACCGGACATATTGGTCAGGTGATAAAAAATTAAGCGCTATTGGAGGGAGTTAAATTGAATAATTTTATACCTTATATCGAAAAAAACGGCTACAGAGAAATAGTTAAGGCGGGAGTAGATACCCGCTATACGGGCCTCGGACTCCTCACCTTAGAGAGTGAAGGAGTTTTTAGAGGGCAAACGGGGAATAAAGAGGCAGTAATTGTAATATTATCAGGAAAGTGCAGGGTAAAAATAGGAGACCTTCTCTACGAAAACTTGGGAAATAGGGAAAGTGTTTTTTCAGGCAGGGCGACGGCAGTGTACTTGCCGGTGGAGTGCGAATACGAAATCCAGGAAACCGCAGGTTGTAAGCTTGAAATAGCTATAGTTTATGCGATGGCGGAGAATAGGTACGAACCTTTTGTGGTCATGCCTGATGATGTAATAGTAAACCGGCGCGGACTTCCCGGCTACCAGAGGGAAGTTCACGACATAATAGTTGAAAATGTACAAGGAAAAGTGGACCGCATAGTGGTAGGAGAGACCTATTCCTTTCCGGGACAGTGGTCCAGCTACCCCTCGCATAAGCACGATAAATTTGAACTGCCTGTAGAGACGGAAATGGAAGAGATATACTTTTTCAAAGTATTTCCAAAAGAAGGTTTCGGTGTGCAGGTAATATATAACGACGACCTTTCGGTGAGAGAGGCTTATATGATAAAAGATGGAGATACAGTGATAATAAAGGAAGGGTACCACCCGGTAGCTGCTGCTCCAGGCTTTAATGTCTATTACCTGTGGGTCATGGCAGGACCTTACGGAAGAAAACTTACACCTAGAGATGACGAAAAATTAGTTGGTGCGATGAAAGAAGCTGGCGAATTTTAAGGAGGAATACCTCATGGAAAAGCTTGCAAGGAAACTTCTCGAAAGGGGATTCAACTTTCCCAAAGACCTCGAAGTGAACGTTAATATGTGGGACTTGCCCGAAAGGGTAATTCAGTTTGGAGAAGGGAATTTCCTCAGGGCATTTGTCGACTGGATGTTTCACCAGATGAATAAAAAAGGCCTGTTTAACGGGCGAGTAGTGGTAGTCCAGCCCATTTCTGAAGGATTGGTGGACAAAATAAACGAGCAGGATGGGCTTTATACCCTGATATTGCGGGGTCTGAAGGACGGAAAGCCCACAGAAATAAAGGAAATAATAAGCTCGATAAACCGAGGGATAAATCCCTACAGGGATTGGGACGAATGCCTGAAATGTGCGGAAAATCCTGATATAGAATTTGTAATATCCAATACTACGGAAGCGGGAATATCTTATGACAGAGAAGACAGAATCGAAATGAAGCCGCCCAGGTCATTCCCCGGCAAACTTACGGCATACCTTTACCGCAGGTTTAAACACTTTGACGGCGATCCCGAAAAGGGCATGGTGATAATTCCCTGCGAATTAATTGACAGGAACGGAGACAACTTGAGGAAGATAGTGTTGCAGCTCGCGGAAGATTGGAATTTGCCGGAAGAATTTAAAGTGTGGGTGAGAGAGCACAATATCTTTCTCAATACATTGGTGGACCGGGTAGTAACGGGATATCCAAAAGATGAAATAGAAGAGATGAGGGAGAAATTGGGATACGAAGACCAGCTTTTAGACACGGGAGAGCTATTTCACCTCTGGGTAATTGAAGGTCCCAAGGAGCTTTCTGAGAAACTTCCTTTTACTGAAGTGGGATTAAATGTGATATGGACTGATGACATGACGCCATACAGGACGAGGAAGGTGAGGATATTAAACGGGGCTCATACTTCGTCAGTACCCGCAGCATTTTTGTATGGCCTTGATACTGTAGGCGAGATGATGGAACACGAAGTAATGGGAGAATACGTGAGGAGCATCATATTTGACGAAATAATACCGTCGATAGACCTGGATAAGGATATGCTCGTCGGATTTGCCGATTCTGTCATAGAAAGGTTCAAAAATCCCTTTATTAAACACTACCTAATAAGCATACTTTTGAACTCTGCGTCCAAGTACAATGCGAGAGTCCTTCCTTCAATAGTAGAGTATCATAAAAAATACGGTAAACTTCCTGAAAAGTTAACATTTTCGATGGCTGCGCTGATAGCTGTATACAAAGATGGCAAGGTAGAAGGAAGTGCAATGAAAGCGCGGAGGGAAAAAGGGGAATTCATAATGAAGGACGACCTCCCTGTGCTAGAATTTTTTGAAAAGACTTGGAAGAACTTTGATGGCAGCCGGGAATCTGCAATCGAGGTGGCAAAGGCAGTTCTAGGAAATAAGATGATGTGGGATGAAGATTTAAATGAGATTCCGGGCTTCGCTGAAAAAGTAGGGGAATACCTCTACGATATAGCTGTCCTAGGTATAAAAGAAACTGTAGACCGGCTGGTAAAGGGAGGGGCACAGTAGATGAAAGTCTTAATTATAAATAAGTCTGACAGTGTGGCAGTAGCCCTTGAAAGGATAAATAAGGGGGAGGCCCTTGAAATAGGGGCTTCCTCTGTTATTGCATTGGAGGACGTAGAACAGGGCCACAAGATAGCGATAAAAGATATAAAGAAAGGGGAAAACGTGATAAAGTACGGGTTTCCCATAGGGCGTGCTACAAAGAATATAAGGGCTGGCGAGTGGGTCCATACCCATAACCTTGAGACGAACCTGGGGGAAATTCTAGAATACGAATACCATCCGAATAAGGTAGAAAGCCGATACGAAAGATGCGAGAGGAGTTTCATGGGCTATTGCAGGAAAAATGGCAGGGTGGGAGTGAGAAACGAGATTTGGATAATACCAACGGTAAGCTGCGTAAACAGAAATGCGGAACTGGTAGCCGTAAAGGCGAAGGAAAGGTACGGGAATGTCTACGGGATAGACGGGATTTTTGAATTTAAACATCCTTATGGATGTTCTCAACTCGGTATCGATCATAAGAACACCCAAAGGATTCTTGCCAATTTAGTAAACCACCCGAATGCGGGAGGGGTGCTTGTACTTGGATTGGGATGCGAGAACAACAATGTGGAGGAATTTAAAAAGGTCCTAGGTGATTATAATCCGGAGAGAGTAAAATTTTTGGTAGCCCAGGAAGTGGAAGATGAAATAGAGGAAGGGGTAAAGCTAATCGGAGAACTTATAGAATATGCATCTTATTTCAAGAGGGAAGAATGTCCAGTTTCCGAACTGGTAGTGGGTTTGAAATGCGGCGGGTCTGATGGGTTTTCAGGAATAACGGCAAATCCGCTGGTAGGGGTATTTTCGGACAAATTAATCTCCTGCGGCGGGAGCACCGTGCTAACCGAGGTACCGGAGATGTTTGGAGCTGAGACTATACTGATGGACAGAGCTAAAGACAGGGAAGTATTTGAGAAAATAGTAAGGCTCATTAACGACTTTAAAGAATACTTTATGAGTTATAACCAGCCCGTATACGAAAACCCGTCCCCCGGCAATAAAAAAGGTGGAATAACCACCCTTGAGGAAAAGTCCCTGGGCTGCGTTCAAAAGGGAGGGACGAGCCAGGTAGTTGACGTGTTGGAATACGCAGAAGTGGTGAAGGAAAAAGGATTGAACCTGCTTTGCAGTCCCGGAAATGACATGGTGGCGTCTACGGCGCTTGCTGCTGCGGGGTGCCAGGTAATACTTTTCACAACTGGAAGAGGAACTCCTCTGGGAACGGCCGTTCCAACTATAAAGATTTCTACGAACAGCGAGATATACAAAAAGAAACAGCACTGGATGGACTTTAATGCAGGAAAGTTGCTGGAAGGGAAGGGAATTGAAGAATTGGCTGACGAACTCATGGATTACGTAATAAAAGTGGCATCGGGGATGCCTACGAAAGCAGAAACCCTGGGTTTCAGGGAAATTGCTATATTTAAAAATGGCGTGACTTTGTGATATCCTGTTAATATATAATAATAATTTTTTGGGGGTATTTGAATGGCCGACTTAAATTTCCTCAAGGAGTACTTTTCTCTGGAAGGCAAAGTGGCTATGGTGACGGGAGGTAATTCCGGGATAGGAAGGGCCATAGCTACAGCACTTGCCCGTGCAGGTGCCGACATTTTTTTATACGTTCATTCGGAGAGGAATATTGAAGATATGAAAAAGGAATTAGAAAGACTGGGAAGGCGGTTGAAATACGAGGTAGGGGAGCTCGAAAGGGAAGAGGACGCGATGTCGGCGGTTGAAAAATGCGTCGAAGCTTACGGCAGGATCGATATCCTCGTGAACAATGCAGGCACCATACACAGGGCGCCGATTCTGGAAGGAGATAACGAGTCATGGAAAAAGGTAATAAATGTAAATCTGAGTGCTGTCTACTATCTTTCAAAGGTCGCTGCAAAATACATGGTGGCACAGGGGTCCGGGAAGATAATCAACGTAGCTTCGATGCTATCGTTTCAGGGTGGAATTTACGTCCCATCTTATGCTGCATCAAAACACGGCGTGGCCGGGCTGACAAAGGCCTTTGCCAACGAGCTTGCCTCCAAAAACGTGCAGGTAAATGCCATCGCGCCGGGATACATAGAGACTGCAAATACAAGGCAAATAAGGGAAGATGAGAAAAGGTATAAGGAAATCCTCTCCCGGATTCCGGCTGGAAGATGGGGTGTACCGGAAGATGTGGCCGGTGCTGCGGTGTTCCTCGCGTCGAAGGCTTCGGATTACGTAAACGGACACATCCTGTGCGTGGACGGCGGATGGATGGCCAGGTAGGCGGGATATAAGGTATATCGCGTGTATTTATCAAAAGAGCAATCAAAGTATTGACTTGAAAATTATGAAATGATAAGAATAAATTGCCCGTTTTAATGACAACTACGGGACAACGAAATGAGGGGGAAATCTTGCCTGTGGAAAACACGGTCCAGTCGATAGAAAGAGCCATAAGGATAATGGAAGAGCTGGCAACGGAAAAGGAGGGCATGGGGGTTACGGAACTTTCGCACAGGGTTCAACTTCACAAGAGCACCGTGCACCGCATCCTCAATACCCTATTGCAGTACGGTTACGTCGAGCAAAATCCGAATACGGAAAGATACCGCCTCGGGATGAAGCTCCTCTACCTGGGCGGGGCAATCCTTGACAGGATGGACATAAGGCGCGAGGCCCACGACATATTGAATGCCCTTGCTGAAGAGGTAAACGAAGCGGTGCACCTTGTCGTGCCCGAGGGCGACAGGGCTATATATATCGACAAAATAGACAGCAAGAGGACAATAAGGATGTATTCCCAGATAGGCAGGAAGGCACCTTATCATGCGTCGGCTGTGGGAAAGGCGATTTTGGCTTTTCTCCCGCAAGAAGATGCGGAAAGGGTAATCTCAAAAGGTCTTGAAAAATTCACAAAGAATACGATAACAGACCCCGAAAAGTTAAAAGAGCACCTGGAGATGATAAGGCAGAGAGGATATGCGGTGGACGACGAAGAAAACGAGGTTGGCATCCGCTGCGTGGGAGCGCCTGTATTTGACCACACGGGGAGGGTAATAGCCGCCATAAGCATCTCGGGACCCACCGTTACCGTAACGAAGGAGAAGATACCCGAGCTTTCTGAAAAGGTCATGGAAAGTGCCCGCCGGATATCGGAAAAAATGGGGTGGAAGGCGGGGTAAGAAAAATTTTTAAATTTAAAGAAGGATTTTCGGCTTGGAGGTAGAATATATTTTTTATGCAATATAATGAAACAATGTTTTATAATACGAAACAAAGGAGGGCTTTTTCGTGGACAGGTTCGAAATAGTACAGAGGATAATAAACTGCGGTGTGGTGGCGGTGGTAAGGGCCGAAACCCCGGAGCAGGCTCTGAAAATTGCCGAGGCCGTGAAAGCGGGAGGAATCGACGCTATCGAAATAACCATGACCGTGCCAGGGGCAATAGACGTAATTAAAGAACTTTCAAAAGCTTACCCCGGAGGGGAGATAGTAATCGGGGCAGGCACGGTGCTCGATGCTGAAACGGCGAGGGCAGCCATGCTGGCAGGGGCGGAGTTTTTCGTGAGCCCGGGCTTTGACCCGGATATGGTAAGACTTTGCAACAGATACCGCAAGGTGACTATGCCAGGAGCTATGTCCGTGACGGAGATAATAAAAGTTATGGAATCCGGCGCGGACTTTGTCAAATTGTTCCCGGGAAGTTCCCTTGGGCCGTCTTTTGTAAAGGCGATAAAAGCGCCGCTCCCACAGGCAATGCTAGTACCTACAGGAGGAGTAAGCCTTGACAACGTAGCCGAATGGATAAAGGCTGGGTGTCCTGCGGTGGGCGTTGGGGGAGAGCTCACAAAAGGGGCAAAGACCGGCGACTATGCCCTGGTGGAAGAGACGGCAAGGAAGTTTGTAGAAGCTGTGAGGCAGGCAAGAAATAAGGAATGAATAAAAATATAAAGATAAATATAATGAAATTCTGCAGTGTATAAAAGTTAATTTATAAAGAGGGGGAATATTTATGCCGAATAAAGTCGTGACTTTTGGGGAGATTATGATGAGACTCACGCCGCCCAATTATCTTAGGATAGTACAGGCGGAATCCTTCGACGTCACTTACGGCGGCGGTGAGGCAAATGTAGCGGTTTCGCTCGCAAATTACGGTGAAGAAGCCTATTTTGTAACAAAAGTCCCCGACAACCCGGTAGGACAGGCGGCGATAAATCACCTCAGGCGCTATGGAGTGAGGACGGATTATGTCCTTAAAGGTGGGGAGAGATTAGGCATATACTTCAACGAAATAGGTGCTTCCCAGCGTGCCTCCTTAGTAGTCTATGACAGGAGCTATTCGTCAATCTCCCAGGCAAAGCCCGAAGAGTTCGACTGGGAGAAGATCCTAGACGGCGCGAAGTGGTTCCATTTTACGGGGATAACGCCTGCTCTCGGCGACAATTTAGCCCAAGCCTGCCTTGATGCTGTGAAGACTGCAAAGAGATTGGGAGTAACCGTGAGCTGCGACTTGAACTACAGGAAGAAGCTTTGGACCGCTGAAAAAGCAAGGGAAGTGATGACAAAACTCATGGAATACGTGGATATCGCAATAGGAAACGAGGAAGACGCTGAAAAGGTATTCGGGATAAAGGCAGAATCTACGGATATAACAAAAGGCGTCCTCAGCGAAGAAGGATATAAAGAGGTTGCGAAAAAACTGTACGATACTTTTTCGCTTAAAGGAGTTGCCATTACCTTAAGAGAGAGCTTTTCGGCATCGGTCAACGGGTGGTCGGGACTTTACTACGACGGCAAGGAATTTTGCCGTTCGAGAAGGTATGAAATCCATATTGTGGACCGCGTAGGTGGTGGAGATGCCTTCGCCGGAGGTCTAATATACGCCCTTTTGAACGGTTATTCATCAAAAGATGCCGTTGAATTTGCAGCAGCCGCTTCGTGCCTGAAGCACAGCATTGTGGGAGACTTTAACCACGTAACTTTGAGCGAGGTAATAAATCTCATGAAAGGGGATGCCTCTGGCAGGGTGCAAAGGTGAGGAGGAATAAATATGATAAAATTCGTGAGATTTGATGCCGGCGAAGGGCCCGTTTACGGGGTCTTGGAGGGCGATGTTGTAACAGAAATTGAAGGCAGTATTTTCGAAAACTGGGCAAAAGGAAAGAATAAATATTTATTAAAAGAAGTCAAACTGCTTTCGCCGTGCGAGCCCACAAAAATCGTATGCGTTGGCACAAACTACAGAGAAGTGGTTATGAAAAAAGGGGAGTCGCTGCCCGAGGAGCCGGTAATATTTTTAAAGCCTTCCACATCGGTAATTGGGCCGGAAGGTAAAATTGTAATACCCGAAGGGGCAAACGAGGTGAACTTTGAGGCCGAGCTGGCCGTGGTGATAAAAAAGAAGGCCAAAGACATATCGCACGAAGAGGCGACAGAATACATCCTGGGATATACCTGCGGAAATGATATAACGGCTAAGGACTTTATGGAAAAAGGGAAGCCCTGGACCAAGGCCAAGTGCTTCGATACCTTCATGCCCATAGGGCCGTGCATTACTGCAGGAATTGACGGCAAAAATCTAGGCATAAGGATGTATCATAACGGGAACCTAGTGCAGAACAGCAATACTTCAGACATGATATTCAATGTGCCCCAGCTAATTTCCTACATTTCTAAGATAATGACGCTCAATCCTGGAGACGTGATAAGCACAGGCACTCCGCCAGGCAAGGGAGTTTTAAAACCTGGCGATGTCGTAGAGGTCGAAATTGAAAATATAGGCAGGCTCAGGAACTACGCGTATTAGACGAAGGCAGGACCTGATGGGTCCTGCTAAAAATTTTTTTAAACTTTTTATAACGAGAAGGATTTTTTAAATCTATGGAGAAATATATAACCACAAAATAATGAAACGAGGTTGAATTATACGCAACAGGTGGTCGCGATGCAGGATGGAATACAATCTGTTAAAAGAGCCTTGTTTATCATGGAAAAGCTTGCAGCCAGCGAAAAAGGATGTTCAGCGGTAGAAATTGCAAAGGAACTGGGAGTAAACAGAAGCACTGCCTTCAGGCTTGTAGAAACGCTTGTAGATATGGGCTACGTAAGGCAGGATGAATTCACAAAAAGGTATCACCTTACAATGAAGGTATTTTCGTTGGGCAATATGTTGCTCGAGAGAATGGATATAAGGTCTGCTTCAAAAGATATCCTGGAGGACTTGAACAAAAAGAGCGGCCATACCGTGCATCTTGGGCTTCGCGATGGATATGAAGTTGTCTATATAGATAAATTGGCGGGGAAAAATACCATACAGATGTACTCGATGATAGGGAAACGAGCGCCCCTTTACTGCACGGGTCTTGGAAAGGCGATTTTGGCTTTTTTGAAGGACCATGAAATAGACGAATTTTTAGGGACTGTGAAGTTAAAAAAATTCACTGCCAACACGATCACCGAGCCTTCGCTGCTTAGAAAAGAAATTGAAAAAATCCGCCGGAGAGGGTATGCGCTGGACCTTGAAGAACACGAAGAAGGGATTAGGTGCGTCGGGGCGCCTATATTCAATTGCTATAACGAAGTTATAGGGAGCATAAGCGTAGCAGCGGTTGCTATTACGCTGGGGAAAAAATCTATAGAAGACTACTCGGAGGAGGTAGTGAAAGCGGCTAAAAAGATAAGTTCCTCCCTGGGTGCGACAATTTAATTTTTTTAGCCTCTAATAACAACGTTGTTGCATAATAATCAACATATTGGTTTCATGCGAATTCTGGAAGGATGACGGTTATGAATTTGATGACTATCGACGGTGGTACTACCAATACGAGGATACACCTATTTAAAGAAGATAAAATTGTAGCTTCATCGCTTATTTCAGTAGGTGTCAGGGACACTGCTATTACGGGGAAAAAGGATAGACTTCTAGAAGAGATACGAAAGGCAATAGAAAAAATAATAGCAAAATCTAATATAGGCTACAAAGATATACGATTGATTGTGGCATCTGGAATGATTACTTCAAATCTGGGAATAATGGAAGTTCCTCATATCACTGCTCCTGCGACAATAGAAGATTTAATAAGATCCAGCAGGTGCTCGGTTTTGCCGGAGCTTTTTGATCTACCCTTCCTATTCGTGCCGGGAGTAAAAAATAGAAGGCCATTCCAGGCTGATTCCAATGGGGATGACCTTATAGAAGCTTTGGACATGATGAGAGGAGAGGAAACTGAGACTTTCGGTATAATGGAGATTACTGGCTTGAAAGGTCCTGCCGTGTTGGTTCTAGCAGGCTCTCACATAAAGATTGTAAAAGTCGATGAATTGGGGCGCATTGATTCTTCTGTTACGACTATGACGGGGGAACTCTTCGGCACAATATCGAGAAATACGATTCTTGCAGATTCTATACCCCCTGAATTGGTGACAAGTATAGAAAAAGAAGAGCTTCTTAAGGGCGCCAGGATATCTCAAAGAGTTGGGTTCAGTAGGGGCTGTTTTATGACAAGAATTATAGACCAGTTGGAGCATAGCGAGGGGAATAAGAGGGCTAATTTCCTGCTGGGAGTAGTCATAGGGCAAGATATTTCGGCAATGAAGAATAGCATGGCCCTAAAGGTAAATCCGGAAGACACGATCGTGATAAGTGGGCCGGGGCCATTGAGGGAAGCTTTCTATATATTACTGTCGACAGACCCTTATTTTAAGGGCGGGATAATAAAGCTAGACGATGATGAAGTTAAGTATTCAGTGCCTTTTGGAGCAAGAAAAATAGGAATAGGATTTTTAGAAATGCAAAGTCGACAAAGGGGGGTGCTAGAGGATAAAGTCGGCAATAATTGATTAAGCAAAATAAAAATTTTAAATTAATCAAACAAAGGGGGATACATAATGAAAAAATTTGGAGTTCTAGCTGTCTTGTTGCTTTTTACCTTTAGCATCTTGGCAGGTTGCCAGAGCCAGGGAGGCAAGGAGGCAAAGGTCAATTTTCCCGAAAAAGCAATCGAGATCATCGTCCCTTACGCAGCGGGCGGCGGAACGGATGCGGTAGCAAGGGCTCTTGCTGATGCCGCGAAAGATTCCTTTTCAAAGCCAATAGCGGTCGTAAATAAGACCGGCGGTGGCGGAGCGGTAGGCATGGCCGAAGGCGCAAAGGCCAAGGCCGACGGACATACGGTGACGATGGTAACTGTGGAACTTGTAACACTGCCCAACATGGGCCTTGCACCTTTTACATATAACGATTTTAAACCCATAATCCAAGTAAATGCAGACCCAAGTGCTTTGACGGTAAAGGCAGATGCGCCGTGGAAAACGGCTGAAGAGTTTTTAAACTACGCAAAAGCAAATCCCGGGAAAGTGAAGGTGGGGAATTCCGGGGCTGGTGCTATCTGGCATTTGGCTGCAGCTGCAATAGAAGACAAGACCGGTGCGAAATTCAACCATGTCCCCTTTGATGGGGCGGCACCTGCGGTGACAGCGCTTTTGGGAGGACACATAGATGCGGTTACCGTGAGCCCTGCTGAAGTGGCATCTCACGTAAAATCAGGTCAACTGAAAATTCTGGCTGTGGCTTCTGAAAAGAGGCTGGAACAGTTCCCGGATGTGCCCACGTTTAAAGAACTTGGAATTGATGTAGTTGTCGGTACGTGGAGAGGTCTTGCAGTGCCAAAAGATACGCCGGATGAAATAGTGAGTATCCTTTACGACGGGTTTAAGAAAGCAGCAGAAAAAGACTCATTTAAAGAATTTATGAAGAATGCAGGGCTTGGGCTGGAAGTAAAAGACGGCAAGGAATTCCTCGAGAGGATGAAAAATGACAACGAGCTTTTCGCAAAACTCATAAATTCGCTCGGGCTTGCCAAAAAGTAAGGGGAGCTAAAAAACCAGCTCCCCTTAATAATAAGGGGGAATTTTAATGGCTGATGTTCTTGTATCGGCTGCCTTTGCTTTTATTTCAATTTTTGTGTTTTTTAGCACCGGCAGATTTCCGGAACTAAATATAAACGACCCGGGGCCAGCGCTTTTTCCGAAGATGCTATCCGTGATACTCTTAGTATTGAGTGTCGCACTATTGTTGAGCGCTGTTTTTAAAAGGAGAAAGGCCGTCTTTTTTGAACATGGATGGAAAAAAGTCCTTTTTACCGTCCTTTTACTCTTGCTTTATTACTTTTCCCTTGACATCTTGGGCTTTTTGGTTTCCACCTCCTTGTTCTTGATAATCCTAATAAGGTATCTGGAAAAAAGGAATTTGCTACACGATGTAGCCATTTCCGTTGGGTTTACATTTTTGATTTATTCCGTATTCCAACTTCTTCTTAACGTCCCCTTGCCGGAATTCGGGATCTAGAGCGAGCTTCTTAAGGAGGAATTTTAGATGTTATCTCATCTTTTTTATGGACTTGCAAAAGTTTTAAGGCCGGATATATTCTTGCTTTTGCTGCTCGGAGTCTGGGGCGGAATTGCCATAGGTTCCCTGCCTGGGCTTACTGCAACCATGGGAGTCGCACTTTTGCTTCCTGTCACTTTTGGCATGGAGCCTGAAGCCGGGATGCTGCTGCTCCTTGGCATTTATATAGGTGCGATTTATGGCGGCTCTGTTTCGGCAATACTGCTCAGGACGCCAGGGACTCCGGCAGCAGCGGCTACAGCCATGGATGGATTTGAAATGGCAAAAAGGGGAGAAGCTGGAAAAGCTCTCGGTATTTCTACTACTGCTTCTTTTATTGGCGGAATTGTGAGCACCCTTATGCTTATTACCATATCGCCCATTCTTGCAAAAATTGCATTAAAGTTCAGCGCACCCGAGTATTTTGCACTGGCGATATTTGGCCTTAGCATAATCTCCAGCATATCTGGGAAGTCACCGTTAAAAGGTATAATTGTTGGGGTGTTTGGGCTTTTGGTGTCCACCATAGGGATGGACCCGATGACATCTTATCCTAGATTCACCTTCGGGAACGTAAATCTTTTAAACGGGTTTTCTTTTATCCCTGTAATGATAGGGCTTTTCGGCCTTGCCCAGGCCCTGTACAACGTAGAAGAGAGCGAACAAGCGGTTAAGATTCAGCAAAAGGTAGAAGGAGTACTATCGGCCTTAAGTGAAATAAAGAGGATTTTGGGGACAGCGGTGCGCTCTGCGGTTATGGGTACATTCATTGGGATTATACCTGGGGCAGGTGCGGATATAGCGGCCTTTGTCTCGTACAACGAAGCTAAAAGGTGGTCAAAGCATCCTGAAAAATTCGGCACCGGAATACCTGAAGGCATCGCTGCTCCCGAAGCGGGCAACAACGGGGTCACAGGAGGCGCCATGATTCCTTTACTCACCCTCGGTATACCCGGAGACGCGGTAACGGCCATATTGTTAGGAGCACTGATGATACAAGGGCTGCAGCCAGGGCCGCTGCTTTTCAAAGAGCACGGCGAGCTCGTCTATACCATTTTTTCTGGGCTCTTGGTCGGCAATGTTTTGATGTTGATTTCAGGGCTTCTAGGCATAAGGCTTTTTATAAAAGTATTGTCTGTGCCAAAGAATATCCTGACCCCGCTCATTTTCGTCCTCTGTATCGTAGGTTCTTATGCCATGAACAACAGCTTCTTTGACGTAGGCGTGATGCTGGCAAGCGGCGTAATAGGGTATATCTTCATGAAGCTGGACTTTCCTGCATCACCTATTATCCTTGCCCTCATCCTCGGCCCCATGGCCGAGAGCAATTTGAGAAGGTCCCTTATCATGTCAGGGGGAAATTATAGCATATTCTTCACCCGCCCCATATCAGCGTTTTTGCTGACGCTGGCTCTTATTACCTTTATAACTCCCTTTTTAAAGGATTTTATAAAAAGGAAAAATCTTGGCAATTAAACCCAATGATTTTGCTTCCCCAACTCCCGGTTGGGGATTTTTTATTTGAAAAACAATGGATTTTCTGAGAAAATATTTGGTAAATGGCAAATATGGTAGAAGAATATAAGAAGGAACATATAAAGTTAAAGAAAGTTTTTTCTCGGTAAATGGCAAAAATGTAGAAAAATAGAGGAGGTTACTTCAGAAGTGGTGAAATGTAGAAAATATCTTGCTGTTGCCATATTATTGCTCATTACAATTAATTTTGCCGCCTCTTCCAAAGCCTATTCAGAAGAACCCGGCAAAGCTCAATTCATTGTCCCGTTGCTTTACCACCACATAGTGCCGGACGGCATTCCTTCGCCCAAGAATCCAGCAGTCATTTCGCTTTCCGAATTTGAGGCCCAGATGAAATTCCTTTACGAAAATGGGTATTACACCGTGTCTTTAAAAGAATTGGAAGATTTTTTGTCTGGTAGTGGCAACCTTCCCCGCAAAGCGGTGCTGATAACTTTTGACGACGGCTATGAGTCCAATTATTCGCTTGCCTTTCCTGTCCTGCGAAAATACGGGTTTAAAGCAGTGATTTTTTTGATAGGCAAGGACATGCTTGAAAGAGACTCAGGGAACATTCCGCACCTTTCCGATATTCAAATAACTCAAATGGCAGAGAGCGGCCTTATTGAGTTTGGCTCCCACACCTTCGATGCACATTACTATTTAGACGGCAGGCCTGTTGCCACTGCCATGTCTGAGGAGGAACTGAAAAGGGATTTTGAAAGAATAAAGGCAACTTTTGAGGCAAAAGGTCTTCCATTACCTTTTGCAATTTCCTATCCTTACGGGAAATACGAGGGAAAGGTTTTGAGCGTAGCTAAAAGATTTTACGAGCTTGGGTTTACTACTGAAAGAGGGGTCATTAATAAGGACTCAAACCGATATAAGCTGTGCCGCAACGTGGTATTGCCGGGGACGGATGTAGAAAAATTTAGAAAGCTTCTAAACGCATGGGAGTATAATTCGCCCGGAGTAATTTTTAAGATTGGCTCAAAAACTGCTCAAGTGAAGGATAGGATTGCAAACCTCGCTGCTCCTCCTATCCTAGTAAATGGCAGGGCATTGGTACCGGTAAGGATAGCAGGGGAAGCGCTTGGGCTTGAGTTGAAATGGGATTCTGAAGACAACGTCCTCGTGTTGAGTCGGGAAAGTGAAAAGGTATTGATAAAATTAAATTCCCCGTATGCGGTAAAGTCCTATGGGGAGATGGTCAATATGGGGGCAAAGCCCGTATTAAAAGGCGGAGTCCTCCTGGTGCCAGTAAATTTGTTCAGGGAACTGAGTTTTAATGTGAAGTGGGACTCAAAGGCGAACACTATAGAAATTTTTTGAAGTTCAGGGCGTGTGGTTTTTGTGGATAAGTTATCCCCAATGGGGATAAATACCCCGGATTTAAATTTTTCGGTGGTAACAAGGCTTTCGATTTATCAACAGCTGTGGATAACTTTGTGGATAACGTGGATAAAAAGTCTCATTTTTTTATAAGACGAAGGGACTATAGTACGTGTCGGTAAGTTATGTTTGAAAAAGAGGATTTGATTGGCATTTTGTCGAATTATACAATCTAAATTTTTTTTATCGGAGTGATGGAATGATATGCTTTCGAAGAGAAAGGAAGCATTTAGTATATTGGCCTTAATATCTGCTACTGTCCTGGCTGCCCTTCAGTTTTTTCCGCTTACGGTAGCCTTTGCTGCAGTCCCGGTCATAAACGAAATTAATCCTTCCCAGGGGCCGACAGCAGGGGGATACGAAGTTACAATATCGGGCCAAAACTTTGCGCCGGTCGGCCAGGTTGAGGTGCTGTTCGGCGGTGTGAAGGCCCAGGTCGTAAGCTCCGACGGCAGCACAATAGTGGCTATAGCGCCGCCTTACCCCGAGGCAGGTACGGTGAGCATCACCGTAAGGAATTCTAGCGGTGAGGAGGCCATCAAGACAAATGCATTCCAGTACATAAAAAGTTCTCCCAAAATAGAAAAGGTCGAGCCGCTCGTGGGGACTGCCGGGACTGAAATCACCATCACCGGCAGCGGCTTCATGAAGGACATAGATTCGAACCACAAGCTAAATGTCCTCATAGGTGGGACACTTTCTACAAAAGTAACTTATGTGAGCCCTAGTATAATAAAAGCTGTCATTCCTCCAACCTTTTCGGGATACAAAGAAATTAAAGTCGAAAACCCCGACGGCGGGAGTGACGTGTATTTCCCTTCGGATGACAGCCAAAAGTTTTTCTATCAGAAGAGCACTCCAACCATCAGCAGCATAGACCCCGTCAAGGGCCCCGTAAATACCGCCACAACAATTACCATAAAGGGTACCAATTTCGTCCCAGGATATTATCCAAATACCTCCACCCCCATAACGACCGTTACGATAGGCGGCCAGCCTGCTACTGATGTTCAGGTAATAGACGACAAGACCATCGTGGCGAAGACCCCCACTAATATTTCTATAACCGGGCCGCAGCACGTAGTGGTGACGGTGGACGGGGTGAGCGCCATTAAGCAAAACGGCTTTACTTTCATTTCAAATCCAAAGATAAACTTGCTTACAGATTCTCCTCCGGGCGTGAGCCCTTACATGGGAAGCGTGCTTGGAGGATATAAAGTGACTATCAACGGCTCCGGCTTTATGACCGGTGCACAAGTGAAGTTCGCAGGGGTTCAGGCCAAGGACGTGGAAGTCCGAAGCGACAGCGTAATTACGGTTACGGTACCTTCAACTACTATGCCAGGCCCCGTCTCAGTGTCGGTAATAAATCCCGACGGGGGAAGTGCCGTTCTCGAAAACGGCTTTACCTATACCCAGAGCACACCTCGCATAAACGCGGTATCGACAACCCTCGATTTTACCGGCCCTGCCGAAGGCAGCGTCCTCGGAGGGGAGACCATTTACATAAAAGGGACTGATTTCGGAGCTGACGGCTATCCTAACGATATCAAGGTGTACATCGGGAATAACCTGGCTACCGTATTGTGGCTTCAAAAAGGGGCTAGCGAAGACATAATGTCAGTGAAGACGCCGCCTAGTTCGACGGCAGGGCTTACCACGCTGAAGGTAGTCAACAAAGACGGCGGAAGCGATACGGCCAATTTTACTTATACGAGGAGCGAGCCTGTAATTAATAGACTGGACGTAAATTCCGCCACTACCGTAAGCCAGGGGACCATCACCATTGAAGGCAGCGACTTTATGGCTGGTGCGAGGGTTTATTTCGGCAGCCTGGAAGCTAAAGATGTAATTGTATCTCCGGATGGGACCTGGATAAAGGCCACCATACCCGAAGCTTCGGCTGCAGGAGTGGTGGACATAAGGGTTGTGAATCCGGACCAAGGCGAGGCCGTGTTGAGAGGAAGCTTTACGTTTTTGCAGAGCCGCCCGGAAATCCAAGTCATAATGAATATAGACCTCAAGACGCTGATAGGCGAGGAAAAAAATACGGGCAGCACGGCTGGCGGCACGCCGATCCGCCTCGTGGGCAAGGACTTTTCCAATGCGGTGCAGGTGACCATAGGGGGAAAAGCCGCGACCAATGTGAAAGTCATTAAAGAAAGTCCCGACAGGCACGTGATAGAGGCAACGGCGCCCCCCAACGAGGTCGGTATAAAACAAGTTGTCGTGAAAAATCCTGATGGCTCGACGGCGACGGGAGAATTTCAATATGTGGTGGCCCCGACCATAACCGGCGTAACCCCGGATAAGGGGTCTACCGAAGGCGGAGATATCGTAGTAATAAGCGGCACTGGCTTTGCTCAGAATATCAGGGTGTTTTTAGGCGGCGCCGAGGCTGAGGTGCAGGAAGCCACTTCTACCTCTATAAAAGTGAAGACGCCCAGGAATTCGGAAGGCCCTAAAGATGTCACAGTGATAAATTTAAGCGACTACGGCAGCTTCGTGAAAAAATCAGGGTTCACTTATGTTCTTCCGCCGAGCAACCCCGTGATTGAGAACATCGAACCCACGTCGGGCTCGACGGCAGGCGGCACCGAGATAAAAGTCGTCGGCACCGACATAAGGAGCGGAGCGAGGCTATATATAGATAAAAATGAGGCGACGGTTACGGAGATAAAGGTCGAAATGATAAACGGAGAGTATAAAAGCGTCCTGAAGGCCATAACTCCGCCGGGCACTGCAGGCGAAAAGCCGGTAAAAGTGGTAAACCCTGACGGAAAAGAAGCCATTTCTCCAAAGCCGTTCACTTACAAGATACCGGAAAAAGCGCTTTCTATCACCAGCATTACCCCCAATAAGGGCTCGGTGCAGGGAGGCACTGCTGTTACGGTAAAAGGTGCAAACTTTGTAAAGACCACCGACATTTTGGGAGAGGACGGCAGGACTTATAGCCGGGAGACAAGGCTTACGATCGGAGGAAATCCCGCGACCGAAGTTGTAGTAAAAGACGACCTTTCCACGCTGACCGCCATAACTCCCGGCGGGAGTGTGGGGGCGCAGGATGTAATAGTAAAAGTGGTCAAAGTTGATAAGCAAACTGGAGAAGAAGTCGAAATAGAAAGCCAGGCGGTTTTAAAAGGAGGGTTCATCTACGAGCTGCCAAAGAGCCAACCGGTCATCGAGAAAGTAGTGGTCTACAATCCCAGGACAGGGATGGAAGAACAGCCAATAGGCCCGGTAGGTGGAGGCAGCATCGTCAGGATCTACGGCGAAGATTTTATAGCACAGCTGGCAGGAAAACCCATAGAAGTGTATTTCGGAAAGAACAAAGCGTCAATGGTGGATGTAGTGGATGCGGGACTCATAATAGCCATAACTCCCTCGTCGACGCAAGTAGGGGCGGTGGACGTAAAGGTCGTGAACCCTGACGGCGGCGAAGCTATTTTGTGGGGAGGATTTGTGTACAAGAGCAACGTAATGGTGATTACCTCCATCACTCCCAATTCCGCCAGTGTATCCGGGATGATTCCTGCTACCATCACCGGGGCCAACTTTACAGTGGGCACGAAAGTGACCATAGGCGGGGAAGCGGCCTACAACGTAAACGTAGAGGATTCCACGAAGATAACGCTTATAGTCCCTCCGAATACACCGGGCATCAAGGACGTCGTCGTATACAACGATTACGGCAGCGTGACATTGAAAGGCGGCTTCCAATACTATGTAGAGCAGAGCAGGCCGCGGATAGACAGCATATCCCCGGAACAGGGCAGCGCTGCCGGAGGAGAGTCCATAACGATTACCGGTGAAAACTTCATGAGCGGCGCCAGGGTGCTGATAGGGGGCAAAGAAGCTTCAGGAGTAACGGTGAAAAACCCTGGAGAGATAAACGCCCTTACGCCTCCCGGTTACCCGGGGATACATGATGTTGCCGTGATAAACCCCGATGGAGGGACTGCCGTCCTGAGGGAATGCTTCAGGTACATAAGCAGCCCTGTAATCGAAACCGTGACCCCGTCGAGGGGGCCGGTGCAGGGCGGAGTGTTCGTGGAGATTAAGGGCAAAAATTTTGAGAGCGAAGCCCGGGTGTACCTTGTTAAGGAGTCTACGGGACAGGCCGTAGAATTGGAAAATGTAAAAGTAGTGAGCGAGAGCCTCATAAAGGCCATAATCCCTGCGTCGCCCGACGGGACTACTGGCTATGCGGATATCAAGGTAGAAAACTCCGACGGAGGTAGCTTTGTGCTAAAAAGAGGCTTCCTATATAAGACCACGAGTACAGCCCCGGTTATCCACACGATAACCCCTAACCGCGGGCCAGTGCAGGGTGGAACCGACATAACCATAAAAGGTGTGCAGTTTGAAAAGGATGCCCTGGTGGTCATCGGAGACTCCTTTGCGACAGGCGTTAAGGTTATCGACAGCACCACTATTACGGCTAAGACCCCTGCGGGAAAAGAAGGATATGCCGATGTGCAGGTGATAAACGCAAGCGACGGCGCCTTTGCGGTAAAGCCGGGGAGCTTTCTCTACACCGTCCCGAGGAGCAGCCCCACTATAACCGCGGTTGAACCGGCAATGGGCAGTTCCGAAGGCGGGACGCCGGTGACCATCAAAGGGACGGACTTTAGAGAAGGAATAACCGTTATAATAGATGGCATTGAAGTGCCGAAAGATGACGTCAACCTGATAAGCCCTACTGAGATAAGGATAGTCACTCCCAGGGCAGCAAGCTACGGCAAAAAGGACGTGACGGTGGTTAACGAAGACGGTGGGAGTTTTACCTTAAAAGGCGGTTTTGAATATTTGCCTCCTGCTACCATTCCCGTGATATCCGACATAGACCCAAAATACGGCACTATTTACGGCGGCACCATAGTTAAAATTACCGGCCAGAAGTTTTCAAAGGGAGCGAAGGTGTACTTTGGCGGCGTGGAATCCCGCCAGGTGACCGTGGACGATACGGGCACCCTTGCCACGGTAATTACCCCCGAATACACTACCGGAAGCGCCGACGAAATGGTAAACGGCAGGTACCCGGTAAGAGTGGTGCTGGTAAATCCCGACGGAGGGCTTGCGACTTACGGCGGCTATTTTGAGTATACCGTGCCGGAGACTAAACCTAGGATAACAGGGATAGCGCCTTCAAAAGGCCCTGCCTACGGAGGAAACCTGGCGACCATAGAGGGACTGGATTTTCGCCCGGGGCTCAGGGTGTTTTTCGGGACATCGGAAGCTAAAGTTGAAAAGTTAGAGGACGACCAGGGCAGGACCGCAGATGTGGAAGGTTTTGTATCGGGCGTTAAGGTTACTGTAACCGTGCCGCCGGGGACGCCGGGTAAAGTAGATGTGCGAGTAGCGAACCCCGACGGGGCAATTGCCCTTCTCAAAAGTGGATATGAGTACCTGAACATCACAGGGCAAATCCATCTGGAATCCATTGACCCCACTGAAGGTGCCATATCTGGGGGGACGCCATTTACGATAAAAGGCAAGGGATTTGTAAACCCAGTGAAGGTATACTTCGGCGGCGAAGAGGCGGTCGGAGTTGTGGCAGTAAGCCCTGATACCATAACAGGGAGGACTCCTTCCAACACGCCGGGCAAAAAGGACGTAGTGGTTCTAAACGGCAACGGCCTTTCGGCAGCGATGCGAGATGCCTTCGAATATAAAGTGCCCGCAAAATACCCCAGGATAAGCCAGGTGAATCCCAACCGTGGGCCAGCTTATGGCGGCATAACCGTGGAGATATACGGCCAAAACTTCCAGAACAACGTCAAAGTCTACATCGGCGAAAACCAGGCCCAGGTAACTTCTGTCGAGACAAATAAGATTACCATAATTCTTCCCCCCGGGGACTTAGGGCCTAAAGACGTAATAGTAATAAATCCTGACACAGGACTCGACGTGCTCGAAGAAGGTTTTACTTATGTGACGTACCCGAAGATAGAAAAAGTAGAGCCGAAAGAAGGTCCGGTGGAAGGAGGGACTGAGGTCACCATAACCGGCGAATATTTTGCGCCGAACGCCCAGGTATTCATAGGCGGGAAGGCGGCCCAGGAAGTAAAAGTGATCGACGAAAGGACTATAAAGGCAAAGACGCCTCCCCATTCGGCGGGATACAAAGACGTGACCGTGATAAATCCGGACGGCGGGCAGGCCACCTTGAAGGACGGCTTTTACTATAAACCCCCGAGGACGAAGCCGGACACTCCGGAAGACTTTACGGCAAGGAGAATAGACGAGACGGCGGTGCTCCTCACTTGGTCGGAGGCTTTAAATGCAAACTACTACGAAATATATGGCGCTACGTCGTCTAAAGGGCCTTTCAAATATATAGACAGGACTACCGGTACTTCCTACATTGTAACAGGGCTCGATCCCGACACCCGCTACTACTTCAGGGTGAGGGCGGCCAACGAGCTCGGATTTTCGGACTATACTTACGCTGATTATGCTATCACCGAAGAAGGGACGAAAGAAAAACTCATAGAACTTCCCGCCGACATAATCATAGATGCTAAAGGGACTTATGCGACTTTGACTGTAAAAGACCTCGACTACCTAAAGAAAGAAGACTACAGAGTTGTGGTAAAATCGCCTAAAGGAAGCTATAAGCGCTATAAGGCTGTGCTGCCCTATGGGGTGATGCAGAAGGTCTCCTCACTAAGTTTTGTGTTTGACGACATTAGCATTAACATATCGCCGTCGTCCCTTTACGTGCCGGCCTTCAGCGGCTTGAGTTCTGCTGAAAAGGACGATGCGGCGCTGGTCATAGATGTGACTAGAGCCGAGGGTGCAAAGCTGGATGAACTAATGAAGTTCAAAGAGAAAAACATGATGCAGCTTTCCGACCTGGTTCTCGTGGAAATGTCGTCTAAGGTGGGCAAAAAGGTTCAAAAGCTGTCAAGCTTCAACGCAAGGCTCTATATCGAAATAAAAAGCGGTATATCATATCCATCTGCTGTGACAAGCTTCGGCCTTTACTGGTACAATCCGGACTTTAGAAAATGGGAAATCAGCGGGCAGTATATATACCAGCCCGGCTGGTATGGCGCCTTCGGAAAGAGAGAGTGATTCAAATGGCAAGACCAAAGGCTATAATAAGGACATTGGCAGTGCTGCTTTCAACTCTGACAGTTCTTTGTCTTTTTGGGGACGTGAAAGCGGGGAATCTCGAGTACTTCGGGACGCCCCGCGGCCTTTATTTATCAAAGTCAACCGGCTTTTTAGATACTTCAGGCCACTGGGCCGAAATTTCGATTGCAAGAGTTTCTGCAATGGGTATAATGCAGGGGGATGGGAGTAGATTTTTCCCTCAAAGGTCAGTGAGCCGCGAAGAAGCACTGGCGACACTAGCCAGGCTAGCTAGGTTTGATCCATCTAGGGCTGCCGGCAAAAGGGGCAGCGGGGCGGCAAATTTACGGGCATCTACCTGGGCAGTTCCCTATTTGGAACTTGCCCTTCAAATGGGATTGCTGGACAGAAACGAAAGCTCTGTGGACTTTAAAGCACCTGCCTTGAGGCAAGAAGTATTTGCGTGGACTGCCAAAGCTTTGAAGCTTTCGCCTCAATCTACGGGCGATGCACTTTTTTTTGAGGATTCAGGGGATATAGAAAAGCAAAAGCTGCCTTACATAGCTGCCCTTGCAAAAAAAGGGATTATCGGGGGCTGGGGAGGAAAGCTCTATCCTCTCAATTCCATGACGAGGGCGGAGCTTGCTGCGCTAGTCGACAGGATAAAAGGAGAAGAAGCCTTCAAGTTGACAGTTTTCCGGGGGATTATAAATTCTATTGAAAAAACAGGGGCTTTAGAATTGGCATTTTCGGTTAAGACCGAGGACGGCCCGGTTTATGATATAAAGGTGACGCAAGGATTGACTGATTTTCCAGTATTGAAAAATAAAAAAAGATACGCTTCGGGGATTTTAAAAAAAGGAGACTATATTGAAGTCCTGGCAAAAGAAAGCGAGGTCCTTTACGCCGAGGTAGCAAACTATTCGGCAAGAAAAATATCGGGACAGCTTTCCATGATAGGAGAAGGGCAGCTTTATATAAAAGATGAAGGAGGAAATACGGTTATTCTGGAGCTTCCCGAGTTTCCCGAAGTGTTCGTGGATGGAAGGAAAGCCAGATTAAGTGACCTTCTTCCGGGAATAGAAGTCACTGCGTGGGCGATAAACGGCAAAGCAAGCCGCATTGAAGCTGCAGTAACTTCGGAAACCTTCTCGCCGGTCTATGAGGACCAGGAAGCTGCTCTTGATTTTCACCTCGAAGGGACGGTAAAGGAGATAGAGGAAGACAGCGGGATATATAAAGTTACTGTGTCGACAGGGGATGGAGAAAAAAAGATTAGTATCTCCTACATGGATACCATTTTAAAAAACGGCCTCAAGGTCAGCCCTGCATCGCTGGAATTGGGAGACAAAGTAGCAGTTTATCTAGATAATAAAGAGAAGAGCCTAAGGGTGGAAGTGGCAAAAGGAGGGAAAATTTCACGCATTGTAAAGGGGAAAATTGCGGGCCAAGCAGGGGAAGAATATCTCCTTGTGTCGGATGTGAAAGACTTCTACTACGGAGTGTTTAAGGATGCACAAGACATGCTCAAGGTAAGGTTTCGTGGAGCGGAGGCGTTTTACGAACGCAAAAGCATAGATATAGGTAAACTTGCAGCGGAATATAAGGGGAAGGATGTGTACCTAGCCTTGACGGACGAAGGTGGCATCAGCAGGGCAGTCAAGGCCGTAGTAAAGTCCGGCGACGAGTACCTAGATAACGGCTTTATTGAGAAGGTGCGGTGGTCTACGGGTGAAATTTCCGTAGGCGAACTTGAGATGCTCATGGACGAGGGGACTATAGCCATTGTGGGAAGCTCATCGGCAAGGCCTGAATATTTAAAGGAAGATGGCGGCGTATTTGTGGTTGCGAACAAAAGCTCTTCTGGCTCAAGGGCAGCTTTAATTTACCAGCCGAGATTTCTTGAGCCAGAATTGAAAGTTGTTAAAGGACAAATCTATGACATTGAAAAAGACAGCGTAATATTAAGATACAAAAGCGAACTTGAAGAGAGCTTATGGTCTTCCGAAAGGAAAAGCAGTGAGAGCTTGGAATTTTACGATGATGCTGTGATAATCGATGCTACGGCCAGCTCACCAAAGGCCATATCCAGGGACGAACTTTTGTGGGATAGGTATGAAGAAAAATTTTTCGGGAAAAGTGCATATATACTCTTAGAAGCTGGTAAAGTCAGGGCTATGGTAATAAAAGAAGGCACAAGGAGCGACGACGTGATAAGCCTGGGCACATTTGCAGGGTTTACTTCAGAGGGCTATGTGAAACTCGAAGACATGCTGGATTTCAACCAGTTCAGCGAAAAGTGGAATAGGAGCTTAAAGTCTTTAGAGCTAAACAAAGCGGGAGCCATAATTCTGGAAGGGGCAAGACCCATAAATTTCGATGATTTGGAAAAGGGACAGGTGCTGTACGTAATCAGGGAAAACAACAACTGCCTGCTTGCCTTTATCCAGAAATAAAAGGTGGGATGTGGTATGCATTGAAAAAAACTTTCGCCATCCTGATTTTTATGGCTTTATTTTTGTTAAGTAGTGCTGCCGCGGCTTTTGCCCAAAAGCTTCCCGGCTTCGAAGGCGGGATAATGGACGAAGTAAAATACAGCGAGATGGTCTTCATCACCGGAAAGCCCGTTCTTCTAGAAGGAAGTGTAGATATATCCCGGGGGGCAGCAAGAAACGGCAGGAGGCAGGATCGTCTATCGTATAACCTTGCAAGTTCCGACGGCAGCGTGAAACTTTCAAGGAGTATAACCCTCCTCATTACAATGACTACAGGGGAAGGGAAAAAGCAGGTCAAGACGAGTTATGAAATAGTCCGGGCCAGCGAGACTATAAATGTAAAAAAGGGTAGGACCACCGATAGATATATCTTAAAAAACTACACTTTTACAGCCTCCTCGATTTCCGACTTTTCCGCCGCAGTGGATTATACTACTACTGTCATAAGGGGGAAAAAAGTATACGATTTAAACAGCGGAAAAGGCACGGTGGAAGTGGAAATATCGGGCAAAGGTGCGGGCTACGGCAGTGCCTGGGGCTTTGCAGAAACGAGGGAGATCGAATTTATAATATCTTCGCACAGAAAAGCCGATGAGAAAAACAACGTGCAAGAGGTAAGCTGGACCGGAGTCGTCGAGGAGAGGTTGTCGTCTTCTCAAAAAGTGGAAGTGTCTTATGTGGAAAACCGGCCAACTCTCATGAGCTTCGAGGGAGCTTATATAAAAACGGTCTTTGAGGATGCTACTGCCAGGTACGATTACACCTTGCCGCAGTTTGATGAAAACGGTATGCCGCTGAAGAGGCAAAACAGAGGGAGCGAGACGATAAGCCTTTCCTCAACGCCAAAAGTCGAGACTGGCTATATACCGGAGTTTTACGATATAAAGTCCCACTGGGCAAGGCAGGATGTAGAAAGGCTTGCTGCCCTTGGCATAATCAAGCAGGAAGGGAACTATTACTGGCCTCAGGTTCCAGCAAGGAGGCTCGACTTTGCCCTGGCCTTAGGCAGGCTTTTGGATGTAAGCTCCAGGGCGGAAAATTTGATAGATTACAGGGCTGGGAAAAATATGGAATTTGATGATTTATCCCTGGACGAAGAGGAATCGAAGATAGTTTCGGCATTGACGAGGATGGGAGTGGTAGAAGGCACCTCTCCAAAGCGGTTTTCTCCCGACCAGGTCCTCACCAGGGCACAGGTAGTCACGATGCTGGTTCGGGCACTGGGACTTGAGAAAACCGCCCCCTTGGCGTACCGCCTTGGGTTCAGGGATGAAGGAGAGATACCCGATTGGGCGAGAGACTCGGTGTATATAGGAAGCAGCATTGGGCTGGTAAAAGGGGATGAAAGAGGCTACTTCAGGCCTCATGATCCCGTGACCAGGGCGGAAGCCGCGGTATTTTTAAACCGCTTTATAAACTATTTAAAGGAAGATTTGGAAAGGGATTTCCGAGAAAAGACGATGTATTATTGAATTTTTGATGTTCCCGAGGAAGACAAAAATATCCCCGCATTTATGCCGGGGATATTTTTTAGTTTCAATTTACAAGGCTCTGTATGGGAGGAGGTATCCTGCCTCCCCTCCTGACAAATACCGAGGAACCGAAGGTGCTTACAGGCATCACAGGGGCCCTTCCGAGGAGCCCTCCGAATTCCACGAAGTCTCCAGCCTTTTTCCCAGGGGCGGGGATTATCCTAACTGCTGTGGTCTTTTTGTTTACTACCCCGATTGCCATCTCGTCGGCTATTATGGCAGCTATGGTCTCAGGGGTGGTATCGCCGGGTATGGCTATCATGTCAAGGCCCACCGAGCAGACGCAGGTCATGGCTTCCAGCTTTTCTATGGTCAAAGCGCCATCCTTTGCAGCCCTTATCATCCCTGCGTCTTCGCTCACCGGTATGAAGGCGCCGGAAAGGCCGCCCACATAAGATGCGGCCATGGCGCCGCCTTTTTTTACTGCGTCGTTGAGGAGCATGAGCGCCGCCGTAGTCCCCGGCGCGCCGCACCGCTCAAGGCCCATGGCTTCAAGGATGTTGGCTATGCTGTCGCCTACCGCTGGGGTCGGGGCGAGGGAAAGGTCTATGACTCCGAAAGAGGCCCCGAGGCGACGCGCAGCTTCCCTTCCTATGAGTTCGCCGGCCCTCGTTATCTTGAATGCAGTTCGCTTTACGGCTTCGGCGAGTTCTCCGAAGTCGGCGTCTTCTCCTAGACGCCTTATTACCGTGTTCACCACTCCCGGCCCGCTGATACCTATGTTCACGGTAGTCTCGGCCTCCCCGGGACCATGGAAGGCTCCAGCCATAAAAGGGTTGTCCTCCACCGCGTTGGCAAATACCACCAGTTTAGCACATCCTATTCCATCGCGATCCGCCGTGAGTTCGGCAGTTTTTTTGATGACGTGGCCCATGGCGAGCACCGCATCCATGTTTATACCGGCGCGGCTCGACGCCGCGTTGACTGAAGCGCAGACCCTTTCGGTGGAAGAAAGAGCTTCCGGGATTGAATTGATAAGATTAATGTCGCCCTTCGTGAACCCCTTTTGCACGAGGGCCGAAAAGCCGCCTATGAAGTCTATTTTTAACTCCTTCGCAGCTCTGTCCATAGCCTCGGCTATGGTGGTCAGGTCCTTTTCCCTGCAGGATTCGGCTACGATCGCAATGGGAGTCACAGAAATGCGCTTGTTTACAATTGGAATTCCAAATTCAGCTTCGAGTTCCTCGGCCACCGGAACTAGATTTTCTGCGGTTTGAGTGAGTTTATTATAGATTTTTTCTGCTATTTTGTAAACACTTTCATCGGCGCAGTCTCTCAGGCTTATGCCGAGGGTTATTGTCCTAATATCTAGATTTTCGGCTTGTACCATTCTTATAGTCTCTATAATTTCATCCCTGGAAAAACTCATCTTTATCCCCCTTATATCCTGTGCATAAAGCGAAAGACTTCTTCTCTCTGGGCGTCGACCCGAACGGAAAGGGAATTTCCTCTCTCTTCTAGCAGTTTCTTCAATTCATCAAAGCTCACCCTGCAATCGGCTATGTCGACCACCATTATCATTGTAAATAGCCCCTCTATGGATGTCTGGGTTATATCGAGAATGTTTACGTTGTTTTTTGCAAGCACTTCAGATATTCCGGCTATGATACCCACCCTGTCTTCTCCTATTACTGAAATGACTGCCCTTTTTGTGGGCTTTAAGTTTACGGGAAATGGTTCTTCTAAAAGCTCGTCTCCCACGTAAATCTTTATACCCCTTGATGCGGCAAAGGTCCGGGCTTCCTTTGTGACTAAAGAACCCGAGGGGAACCTTAAGACCTTGCTGTCCTGGTGATTCTTTATGGTATCCAGAGTGACGAGGATTTCCATTTTTTAAAGCACCCCTTATCAATTTTTAATTGATTTTCCTTATATAATTCAAAAGTATAAGTATAAAAATACAAAACATCAAGATGCTTGAGGAAAATTTTTTGCTGTTTAATGCGGAATAAAATGACATATCAAAGAGAAAATACATAATGAAAATCAAAAAAAGGTGGTAAGCAACTTGTGACTATATTATCGGAGATACTAAAGATTATTGCCGAAGATTTTAAAGAGGCCTTTACCTTATTTACTGCCATCGTATTCATGGTCACGGGAATATTCATGTTTTTCGTAGAAGCCCAGAGCATGGAGCAAAAGAATCTGAAGGCGGAAAGGCTTTTGCTGAAAATATTAGGGGTCATTTACACTATTGGCAGCTTGGTGATATACATAATATTTATCAGCCGGTGAGGCAGGGGTGATAAATTGTGGGAATCTTCGACACGCTGGGCAGCAAAAAGAAGACCGAGATATATTACGAAAGGGATATGACTCCGGACACAAGCCGTAAGCTCCATAAAGACATCGACGAAAATATAAAGGTATTCAAGGAGTATCTGGCAGACTGCGACGATTTGATAATAAGAGAATTTGTGATGGGAAACCCCGAAAGGCAAAAGCACAGGATGGCCATGCTCAGCATCGATGGCCTCGTGGACAAGAGGCTTATTCACGAAGAAGTGATGAAGTCCTTGATGCTATACGCCAGGCAGACTCCCTTGGAATACAGCGCCGGGGACAAGTTCTTCGAGCTCATAAAAGAAGGGCTGCTCACCGTCGCAGAGATAAAAGAAGCGGATAATTTCGGGGAGCTGGTGCTGGCAGTTCTCTCGGGGGATACAGCTTTAATAATCGACAAGCTAACAAGGGCTATAATATTAAATACCAAAGGATGGGAAAAGAGAGGGGTCGAGGAACCTCGCACGGAAGCAGTCATAAGGGGGCCAAGGGAAGGGTTTACAGAGACCTACAGGGTCAATGTGGCATTAGTTCGCCGAAGGCTTAGGGACCCTAATCTGAAAGTCAAGACAATAAAGCTCGGAAGGCACACCAGGACCGACGTGGGGGTGCTTTACATCAAGGGAATTGCAAACCCTTCCATCGTGGAAGAGGTCTTAAAGAGGTTAAACAAGGTGGACATAGATGGTGTGCTAGAAAGCGGCTATATAGAGCAGATGATAGAAGACAACTGGGTTTCGTTTTTTCCGCAGTTCAGGCGCACCGAAAGGCCCGACGTGGCGGCGGCGGCCCTTTTAGAGGGCAATGTGCTTATCATCTGCGACACGACACCCTTCGTCCTTATAGCCCCCACCACCCTGTTCAGTCTCTTTCATTCTTCCGAAGACTACTATGAGAGGTGGTATATCGCCTCATTAATCAGGCTCCTTCGATTTGCTGCGGCGGCGCTCGCCATAGCGGCCCCTTCCTTTTATGTGGCTATGGTGGCATACCACCCCGGGATGCTCCCAACTGACCTTGCCCTTTCCATCGGGGCGACTAGGGAGGGAGTACCATTTTCCACGACTGTGGAAGCCCTCATTATGATGCTGTCGCTGGAAGTTTTGAGGGAAGCGGGTATAAGGCTGCCCGGCCCCATAGGCCAGACCATCGGCATCGTCGGCGGCCTCGTCGTAGGAGAAGCCGCCGTGAGGGCGGGGATAGTGAGCCCTATTATGGTGATCCTTATTGCCATAAACGCCATATCTTCCTTTGCAGTTCCCAATTTCAGCGTGGCCATAGGTTTTCGGCTGCTTGCCTTCATATTTTTGATCCTCGCGTCGGTAGCCGGGCTTTACGGCGTCATGCTCGGGTTTCTGGGGCTCACTGTCCACCTCGTGACGTTAAAGAGCTTCGAGGTTCCGTATCTTTCGCCGGTAATCTCATTTAAATTTAACAGGTTGAGGGACCTGGTAGTGAGGGCACCCCTGCCTTTGCTGAAGGAAAGGCCGGATTACACCCGGCCGGTGGACAAAACGAGGGTAGGGGATTCCAAGGTAAAGGAAAGGGGCGGTAGCGTCAAATAAGAATATGAGGATTCCCTAAAAAATGGAATTAGCAGGTAGTAGTTGGCAAATCAAAAGAGCAAAAGTTGGAGTTAGAAGAAACCATGAAAATAAATAATACCTAAGCTTTTAT
>JAKIHM010000020.1 GCA_021608145.1 Thermovorax subterraneus | reverse complement strand
TGTCAACTTATGCAGTAATTATTTTACATAAATGGCAATATAATACATCAAATTTATGTCACCTGAACTTAAATAGTGGTGAAGGTCAGCTTAAAAAATTTTTTACCTACAACCTCTTGACACAGACAACGACAGAGTGCAGGTTGAATTTTTAAAGCAACTGTGATACATTTTTCTTGCTGGAAACATTTTAAGAAAGGAAGATTTTAATGCCTGTAGCGGCAGTGATTCCCGCATATAATGAGGAAAAGACGGTAGGAAGCATACTCCAACTTTTAAAATCGATAAGCCTTATTGATGAGATTATTCTTGTCAGCGATGGTTCTACTGACAATACAGCATATATCGGCAGAAATTTTGGTATAAATGTAATAGAACTTCCACAAAACCGTGGAAAAGTCAGTGCTGTAATGTGCGGGGTAAAAAGTACAAACGCAAATGTCATACTGCTTTTGGATGCTGATTTGGTCGGTTTAAAAAATGAGCACGTCTACGACCTTTTACTGCCCGTTTTAAAAGGTGAATCAGACATGACTATAGGAGTCTTCAAAAACGGCAGGGGGGCGACCGACCTTGCTCAAAAGATTGCTCCGTTTTTATCGGGGCAGCGCGCTGTCCAAAGATGGGTTTTTGATAAATTGAAGGATTATAATGTAAAGGACTATGGCCTCGAAATGGCCCTTACCATTATAGCTAAAAAAGAAAATTTAAGGGTTAAGACAGTTGTTCTCAACGAACTAACCCATGTGATGAAGGAAGAAAAGAGGGGTTTTATTATAGGTGTTGCGTCCCGAATAAAAATGTATTGGGATATTCTGACTTGTATGCTTAAATTAAAATTAGAGGTGTTTTAAGTGGAAATGTCCCAAGCGGATATCCTGTTTAGACTTTTCCTGTCGGTTTTATTGGGAGGCATCATCGGAATAGAAAGGGAGAGCGTGAATAGGCCCGCAGGTTTCAGAACTCATGTGCTGGTTTGTACAGGCTCGACCCTGACAATGTTAGTGTCCATATATATGTTCGAAAAATACCGCGCCCTTACTACAATGGACCCGGCTCGAATTGCAGCCCAAGTGGTAAGCGGTATTGGTTTTTTGGGTGCAGGCACCATAATTAGAGTAGGGCCAACCGTAAAAGGTTTGACGACAGCTGCAAGCTTGTGGACGGTAGGTTCTATCGGTCTTGCGATTGGATGCGGATTTTATGTAGCTGCCGTAGTTGCCACTTTATTTACCTTTTTAACTTTGATATCCTTGTCCAGGATCGAAAATTTAATAATTGGGAGGAAACTTTTGCATTCTATGTGCTTAATCGTTGATGATAAGCCCGGTCAGATAGGCAAGATTGGTACTGTTTTGGGCGAAATGGGAGTAAGTATCAGAAAAATACGAATTGAAAATGCTGAACAAGAGGATTCAAAAGTGGTGATATATCTTCTTATCCGTCTACCTTCAAATGTTAAGTTTGAAGAAGTAATTTCTCGGCTTTCCCAAATAGATGGTGTATATAGTATAGAAACTTGACTTCCTCCCGCCCCCTAAAGGAGGCGGGATTCCTTCAGGCGAACCAGGTCGCCATCCGGCTACCGCTCATCACCTTTTAAGGTGTACCGGCGGCAGATTCGAAGCGGCTTACCCACCGGTGGTAGTTCCACCGGAAGGCAAGCGGCTTCAGGGGCGTGGCCTCCGCCCCGTGCCCCTTCGAGGAGCCCAAAAACAGTATGTTTAAGGCCGCGTTAGCGTCGGCGTGCCATACACAGCCGCATTTTTCGCACACCGCCTTGTGCCTGACCAAACGCTTAATGGGAAAGCCACAGATGGCGCACTTCGAAGACGTGCCGCGTGGTTCGACGGGAACGACTTTTATCCCGGCTCGGGCACAGGCGGCCTCGACAAGGTTCCTCAACATCCTGAAGGCCCAGAAGTTGTGCACCAGGATGTTTTTCGGCCCGAAGTCCATGTCCTCCCGGATGCCCGTCAGTTCTTCGATGAACAGCGTGGTCACGTGGTGTTGCTTGAGGATACATGCGATTTCCGCGGCCAGAGCGATAAAGGCGTGTTTGAGCCTGCAGGTACGTGTCCGGTAGAGCTTCCGGCGTTGCCGGGAGGTTTTTCGCCCGGCCCGGGCAAGCCTTGCCTGCTCTTCTGCGATTCGCTTCGTCCAGTACAGGAAGTCTTTCCAGACTTTGCGACCGGAGAAGAGAAGCTGGCGGCTTACACCCTCGACGGCCAGAGCAGCTAGCACCCTGGCGCCGAGGTCCAAAGTGGCGTATTTCTCGGGTCGGGTTTTTCTTGCTGCTTCCGGCACTTCCACGACCTGGTGGGCGTACCAGCGTTTCTTCACCCGGTCATACCTGAGTTCCAGGGTCTTTGGGGTGCCATGGAAGCGCAAGACACCCTTCGTGTGCAGGATCAGGCGGTCCCCTTGCTTTTCCCGGAGATCCCGCAGTAGTGTGAGGGAGAGGGTGTGGGAGTCCAATGCGTAGGACGTGGGCGCCTTGACGGGGATGACGCGGAATGTACGCTTTCCCATCCGGCGGTCCTTCCAGTAGCGGGGTATGCGTGGCGGCTCCTCTAGTTTGCCTTTCCGGTACAGCCGCAGGCAGGCAAAGAAGGAGTTCCACGCCTTCCTTGCCTTTTTGATGACCTCCTGCCCTATGTGGGCGGGCAGGGCACGATACGCCGGATGCTCCTTGAACTCGGCGCACAGGGTTTCGTAGGAAGGCACGGGTTCACCCTTGAAGAAGGCCTGCCTGCACCTGTACTGGACGGCATTCCAGAGGGCAGCGCAGCGATCCCCGATTGTTTCGAGCATTTGCTTTTGTTGCTTGTTGGGCAAAAGCCGGACAATGTTTGTTCGCCTCATGCTTCTATTTTAGCACAACTGACTGCCGCTTTCATCCCTACCCTTGAAAGGGTAGGGCCTTCTCGCGGCAATTCTTGTAACCGGAGGATATATCTTATGGTAAAAATAAATGCTGTAATTGATACGAGCAATTTCAGCTTTGAAGAAAGAATACAGCTTGACGATATTTTAGTCAAAAAAGTAACTGTCAATGCCGGCAAAAGAAAGATAAAAATAGAACTCTCAACCGATAAAAAATTGCCGGATGAAATAATCGCGAAACTCAAGAGCAAATTAAAAGAAAGTCTAAAAGGTTGTCTGGACGTTTCCTTGCATTTTGTAGAAAAAAGTCTCTGGGGAGAAAAAAAGCCAAGTGAGATAGTTAAGGAAAACTGGAATGAATGTTTGAAAAGTCTTTTTAAAAAAATCCCTTCAGCTAGATTGTGGATGTTTAATAGCACATGCGAGTACGACAAAGGCACTTTATTTGTTTATATCGAAAAAAACGGAATAGAATATTTGCAAAAGAAACGGTGCGGTAAGTTTATAGAAGAATTTTTTAAAAATCTAGAAGTAAGATTGAAAGTCGTATTTAAAGAGAAAGAACAAACGGAATATTATGACATATCTGAGGAAGAAAGACAACTTGTAGAAGCTATATTGAAAACTACAACCGAAAAATCTGATGACCGGCCGAAGGAAGAAGTTTCAAATGATGTAATTTTAGGCAAGGATGTGGAAGGCGAGCCGGTTCCTTTAAAGGACATAACAAACGAAACTAACGAAATAATAGTGTGCGGAGAAGTATTCAAGCTAGAATATAAGGAAATAAAAAACGGCTCTAAAATGATTACTTTCGGGCTTACCGATGGTTCTAATTCTTTGCCTGTAAAAATATTTTCTTCTTCCGAAAGTAATTGCAAATTAGAAAAAATCGAAGAAGGAATTTGGTTAAAAATAAGAGGGAAAATTGAAAAAAATTCTTACTCAGGAGAATTAGAAATAAAACCGAAAGACATCAAAGTCATACCCAAACCCACCAGAACGGACAATTGCGAAAAAAAGAGGGTGGAATTACATCTGCACACCAAATATAGCGCCATGGATGCGGTTTGTTCGCCTAAAGAAGTTATTGAGCTGTGCAAAAATTGGGGACACAAAGCAGTGGCTTTTACGGACCACGGTGTCGTCCAGTCCTTTCCTGAGGTTTACGAAGCTGCCCAAAAAGCAGGTATTAAACCAATCTATGGTCTGGAGGCTTATATATTTGATGACGAATTTCCTGTAATAGTCGAACCACCTGAAGGATTCATCGACGACTTTGTATACGTAGTCACCGATATAGAAACGACAGGTTTATCCATGGATTTGGACGAAATAATAGAGATCGGTTCGGTCAAAATCTATCGTGGGGAAATAATTGATAGATTCCATTCCTTCGTAAATCCCCGAAAACCCATTTCCCCACAAATAACAAATTTAACCGGTATCCGCAACGACATGGTAGAGCAGGCGCCGTTTATAGAGGAGGTCCTTTCTAATTTCCTGAAATTTGTGGGAGAAGGTATATTTGTAGCTCATAATGCTGAATTTGACTCGGGTTTTATTAGAAGGGACTGCGAAAGGCTCGGCATGAAATTTAACAATAAAGTGATAGATACTTTAAATCTTTCGGCCATTGTTTTTCCAGAACTTAAAAACCACCGCTTAGAGACGATTGCTAAAAAGTTCAATGTAAATATGGGAAAACATCACCGAGCAGACGATGATGCCAATACGGCAGCAATGATCCTCATTGAGTTATTTAAATTGCTTAAAGAAAAGGGGATAGACGACCTTTCCCAAATAAATTATGTGGGAAAGAAAGCTGCTCAACACCTAAATTCTTACCATGCTACCATTTTGGTAAAAAATCAAAAAGGACTGAAAAATCTTTATAAATTAGTTTCAGCCTCTCATTTAGAGTGTTTCTATCGCCATCCCCGAATTCCCAAAAGTCTCCTAAGGAAACACAGAGAAGGATTAATTATAGGGTCGGGATGCGAGGCCGGAGAATTATTCCAAAGTTTAATTTACCATCATTCGGAAGACGATATTAGGCGCATTGTGAGCTTTTACGATTTCTTAGAAATACAACCTTTGCAAAACAATAAATTTTTAATTGAAAAAGGCGTTTTAGCTAATGAAAAAAGCCTTGAAGAGTTAAATAAAAAAATTTATTCTTTAGGCAAAAAATACAACAAACCTGTTGTAGCTACCGGCGACGTGCACTTTTTAAACCCCCAAGATGAGATTTTCAGAAAAATTTTGCTTACAATTCAGGGATATAAGGACAGCGATATCAATTCAGGCCTTTACCTAAAAACGACGGAGGAGATGCTCCACGACCATGAATACCTGGGTAAAGGCGCGGCAATAGAAGTGGTAATCGAAAATCCAAACAGAATTGCGGATGAGATAGAAGATGAAATAAAACCGGTTCCCGATGAACTTTATCCTCCCAAAATAGAAGGGGCCGATGAAGAAATTATAAACATGACCTATAAAAGAGCCAAGGAGTTATACGGGGAAGATCTCCCTGAAATAGTTAGAAAGAGAATAGAACGGGAATTAAATTCGATAGTGAATAACGGGTATTCGGTTATATACCTGATTGCTCATAAGCTTGTAAAAAAATCTCTTGACGACGGTTATCTTGTAGGATCCAGAGGATCAGTGGGTTCATCGCTTGTTGCGACGATGTGTGGAATAACCGAGGTCAATCCGTTACCTCCCCATTATTTATGTCCAAACTGCAAAAAATCTATTTTTCCGGAAAACGTCGAAGGAATTGTGGGACCGGACCTCCCCAACAAAGATTGCCCCGACTGCGGAACTCCTATGAATAAAGACGGATATAACATACCCTTTGAAGTTTTTATGGGGTTTGAAGGGGACAAAGTACCGGACATAGACCTGAATTTTTCCGGTGAATATCAGCCTACTGCCCATAAGTATGCCGAAGAATTATTTGGGAAAGACAATGTATTTCGCGCTGGTACAATTTCAACAATAGCGGAAAAGACAGCTTATGGTTTCGTTAGAGCTTTTCTAGAGGAAAAGAATTTGAGCGCATCCGAATACGAAATTAATCGTCTGGCCGCCGGCATAACCGGAGTCAAGCGAACTACAGGGCAGCACCCGGGAGGTCTAATGATTCTTCCGAAGGATAAAGAAATATACGAATTCACACCAATCCAGTATCCTGCCGACGACAAAGAGTCAGGAGTTATCACTACGCATTTTGACTATCATTCGATAAGCGAACGATTGCTCAAACTTGATTTATTAGGTCACGATGATCCCACCGTTATAAAAATGCTTGAAGAAGAAACGAGCGTTAATGCAAAGAAAATCCCTTTGGATGACAAAGAAACTATGAAAATTTTCTCCTCCGTCGAACCCCTGGGAGTAACCCCTGAAGATATAGGGACGACCGTGGGAACGTTAGGCGTTCCCGAATTCGGAACAAAATTTGTAAGGCAGATGCTGGAAGAAACCCGTCCCACTACGTTTTCAGAGCTTGTAAGGATAAGCGGCCTTTCCCATGGCACAGACGTTTGGCTTAACAACGCCCAAGACCTCATAAGAAATAAGGTAGCAACTCTTAAAGAGGTTATAGCAACCCGCGATGACATTATGATTCATTTGTTGGAAAAAGGTGTTGAACCCAAAATTGCGTTTAATATAATGGAGAAAGTTAGAAAAGGCAAGGGATTGAGTCCTGAAGATGAAGAGGTTTTAAGAAAAAACAACGTAGAACAGTGGTTTATAGAATCCTGCAAAAAGATAAAATACATGTTCCCAAAGGCCCATGCAGTTGCCTACGTAATTATGGCTTTCAGAATCGCTTATTTCAAAGTTCACTACCCGGAGGCGTTTTATGCGACTTACTTTACCGTAAGAGCCGATGACTTCGATGCCGAGCTCATACTGCAAGGGCCTAAAAAGATAAAAGAAGTAATAGAGGAAATTAATAAAAAAGAAAAAAATGCTACCCCGAAAGAAAAAAATTTGCTCACCATTTTAGAAGTAGCAAATGAAATGTACATGAGAGGCATTCAATTTTTACCTATAGACCTTTATAAATCGCATTATAAGAAATTTATCATTACTAAAGACGGGATTTTACCCCCGCTTAATGCCTTGCCAGGGTTAGGTCTTTCCGCGGCACAAAGTATTTACAATGAACGGCAAAAAGGAAAATTTACATCAATCGAAGATCTCAGAATACGGACAAAAGTAACTAAAAATGTAATAGAAATCCTCCGACAAAACGGCGTCCTCAATGGTTTGCAAGAAACAAACCAGATTAGTCTATTTTGAAGCACAATCGTTTTCTTGATATTGTAATAAAAATTAATATGTGTTATAATAGATGAAGATAATCATTTGAATTCATTTAAGCTTAAAAAGCGCAAGAGTGGGTTTAATCCCACTCTTTCATATTAGTAATCGCTTTTTCTGCAAACTATTTTTTAAAAGGGTGAAGGGAATGCAAAAAAATAAAATTTTAAAAAAGGTAAGCGAAATTGGAGAACGGGTTGTAAACTCCAAGGGATTCGAGATGGTGGACGTAGAATTTGTTCAAGAAAGTGGGTCCTGGTATTTGAGGTATTACATCGATAAACCCGGAGGGATAACCTTGGATGATTGCCAGGAAGTGAGTGAAGAAATAAGCAAGTTGTTGGATATAGAAGATCCAATTCCTCACAGTTATATATTGGAAGTTTCATCGCCCGGCATAGAGAGGAAGCTAAAAAAAGAGAAAGATTTCATAAAGTACATCGGCTCGGAAGTAGAAATAAGAACTTTTGAACCTATTAATGGAAAAAAAGTCTTAACAGGAACTTTGAGCGATTACAATAATGGAATGGTAGTATTAAAAACAAATTCAACCGATATAAATATTCCTTTTGAAAAAATATCTTCTGCTAAACTGAAATACAACTTCAATTTTGACGAATAGGAGAGGTAAAAATGAATATCGAATTTATCGAAGCTTTAGATCAAATAGAGAAAGAAAAAGGTATTTCCAAAGAGATACTTTTGGAAGCCATTGAAGCTGCTTTAGTTTCCGCCTACAAGAAAAATTACGGTACGGCACAAAACGTAAAAATTAATATAGACAGGGCAACGGGAGAGGTTAAAGTTTTTTCTCAAAAAACGGTTAAGGAAGAAGTAAAAGACCAACTTTTAGAAATTAGCCTGGTCGAAGCCAAAAAAATTAATCCCTTAGTTAAAATAGGTGATATAATCTCTATAGAGGTAACACCTCAGAAATTCGGACGAATAGCAGCTCAAACCGCAAAACAAGTAGTAATGCAGCGTATTAAAGAAGCAGAGAGGAACATTATCTACGAAGAATTTGCCGGAAGAGAAACGGATCTTGTAACGGGAACAGTACAGCGTTTCGATAAAAAGAATGTGATTATCGATCTAGGAAAAACCGAAGTTATTTTGCCACCAAACGAACAGATACCAACAGAAACCTATACCCCTGGAGATAGAATAAAAGTATACATCCTTGAAGTTAGGAAAACAACCAAAGGGCCAGTCATTGTAGTGTCCAGGTCCCATCCGGGATTGGTAAAAAGATTATTCGAATTGGAAGTACCTGAAATATACGAAGGGATTGTGGAAATAAAGAGCATTGCGAGGGAAGCAGGTTCTAGAACTAAGGTAGCTGTTCACTCAAGAGACGAAAACGTAGATCCGGTAGGGGCCTGCGTTGGACCGAAAGGCGCTCGTGTTCAAGCCGTGGTGGAGGAATTAAAGGGAGAAAAGATTGATATCATAAAATGGAGCAAAAATGCGGCTGAATATATTTCAAACGCCCTAAGTCCTGCAAAGGTCCTCAGCGTAGAAGTTGAGGAAGATAGTAAAATAGCACGGGTATTGGTGCCCGAACACCAGCTTTCCCTTGCTATAGGCAAGGAAGGACAAAACGCAAGACTTGCGGCAAAACTTACAGGTTGGAAGATAGATATAAAGAGTCCCAAAAATGATTAAAGAGGGGATGAAAATGAGCCCTAAAAAAATACCCATGAGGATGTGCTTGGGTTGCAAACAGATGAAACCCAAAAAAGAATTAATCCGCATCGTAAGGACGCCGGAAGGTTCAATTGAGCTGGATCTTACAGGAAAGCGTTCGGGTAGAGGAGCTTATTTCTGCAAAGACGTTAAATGTCTGGAAAAGGCACTAAAAGAAGATAGGCTATCCAAAGCATTAGACCATGAAGTGAGCAAGGAAACAATAGAAAAGCTGAAGGAGGATTTAATAAAAAGTGAGGCCCTTTGATATTCCGCCATTGCTTGGAATTGCCCGTAAAGCAGGCAAGGTTATAGCGGGTCAGGAAGCGGTGGAAAGGGCCGTTCTGTCGAAAAAAGTTAGCTTGGTTATAATATCCGAAGATGCATCATTCAATACAAAAGATAAGTTTATAAGTATTTGTAAATCGAGGGGAATAAATTGCATAATCTACGGTACATCCGACGTGTTAGGAAAATCTATTGGAAAGGAAGCCAGAAAAATTATCGGTATTACCGATAAAAATTTTTCGAAAGAGATACTGAGGCGTCTAGACGCAACAAAAACGACGGAGGTGGGGAATATTGTCGAAAGTTAGAGTATACGAACTTGCTAAAAAGCTAGGGATATCTAGCAAAAAATTGATTTCCATATTGGAAGAGTTGGACGTCGATATAAAAAATCACATGAGCAGCCTTGAAGACGATATGGCTCAACTTATAATGGACTTGGTCTCGGAAGAAAAAAGCAGTAAAAAAACAAAAAATGAGGCCCCAAAAGCCCCGGAACCACCAAGGAACATCGAAGAAGCAAGCCCAAAACCAAAAATTCAAAAGGTTGTTCTCCCGTCCAAAATCAGCATAAAAGATTTAGGCAGTCGAATAAACATCGAGCCGGTCAAGTTGATAAAAAAATTAATGGATTTTGGACTAATGGTAAATATCAACGCTGAAATAGACTTCGAATCGGCTAAGAAACTAATAAAAGAATTTGGATATGAAGCCGAGGAAGAAAGAGAAGATGGACTTGCCGAACTTGAAAAGGAAGAGGAGACGCGACCAAAAGAACTAAAACCGAGACCTCCAGTTGTAACAGTCATGGGACATGTAGATCACGGCAAAACGACGCTTTTGGATGCAATAAGAGAAACGAATGTCGCCGCATCTGAAGCAGGAGGTATTACACAGCACATAGGAGCTTCGCAGGTAGAAAAAGATGGTAAAACAATAGTGTTCATTGATACACCGGGGCATGAGGCTTTCACCGCTTTAAGGGCCCGCGGAGCAAAAGTAACAGATATAGTAGTTTTAGTAGTCGCCGCCGACGACGGAGTTATGCCTCAAACTGTAGAAGCTATCAATCATGCAAAAGCAGCGGGAGTACCTATAATTGTAGCGATAAACAAAATAGATAAACCAGGGGCTAGTCCTGAAAGGGTAAAACAACAGTTATCTGAATACGGTCTAATACCCGAAGAATGGGGAGGGGACACCATATTTGTTAATGTTTCTGCTAAAAATCGCATAGGAATTGATACCTTATTGGAAATGATACTTTTGGTTGCGGAAATGGCCGAACTCAAGGCTGATTACAACGCAAGAGCTTCTGGAGTAATAATTGAATCCAAATTAGATAAAGGTAGGGGGCCCGTGGCCACGGTATTAGTGCAAAAAGGCACTTTAAAGGTAGGCGATGCAATAGTAGCTGGACCGGCTTATGGAAAAGTACGGGCGATGAGAGATTCTCTGGGCAGGATGGTAAAATCGGCGACTCCTTCCATTCCAGTAGAGGTCATGGGGTTTTCTGAAGTTCCCAGTGCTGGCGATGTTATAAGAGTGGTATCCAGCGAGAAAGAGGCAAGGGAGATTGCGGAAAAATACCAAGAAATCCATAAAGAAAAAGAAAATATCACTACTCCTAAAGTTTCATTAGATAGAATTTTTGACAGGATAAAACAGGGAGAAATAAAAGAACTTAATTGCATTATAAAAGCCGACGTTCAAGGTTCGTTAGAAGCTTTAAAACTTGCATTAGAAAAATGTTCGACGGATCAGGTGCAAGTAAAAATTATTCATGGAGCGGTAGGAGCGATAAACGAAAGCGACATATTGCTCGCGTCTGCTTCTAATGCCATAGTAATAGGTTTTAACGTAAGGCCCGATTCAAATGCTAAAAAATTAGCTGAACAAGAGAAGGTCGACATTAGAACTTACAGGGTAATTTATGATGCTGTAGATGACATTAAAGCTGCCATGAAAGGAATGTTAGAGCCGGAGTTCAAAGAAGTCGTATTAGGAAGAGCTGAGGTAAGGGCACTGTTTAAAGTTCCGAACGTGGGTACTGTTGCTGGGTGTTACGTTACCGAAGGAAAGATAACGAGGAATTCCTTCATTAGAGTAATCAGACAAGGGGTAGTGGTATATGAAGGGAAAATACTTTCTTTAAAAAGATTCAAAGATGATGTGCGTGAAGTAATGAGCGGCTTTGAATGCGGTATAGCTATTGAGAAATTCAACGACCTCAAGGAAGGAGATATACTGGAGGCATTTGTAAATAAACAAGTGGAACAATAATGAAAACCGGGGAGGCATTGAGGTGGAATTTTCTAGAACTGAGAGGGTGTCTGTAGAAATCCAAAAAGCGGTAAGTGAGATTATCAACAACGAACTTAAAGATCCCCGCATTCAAGGTCTGATATCCGTAACGAAAGTAGAGGTATCCAAGGATTTGCGGTACGCAAAGATTTTTCTAAGCATATATGGAGACGAGGAAACGAAACATAATGTCCTTGAAGCGTTAAACCACGCGGAAGGTTTTATAAAGCGGGAATTGGCAAATCGTGTAAGACTTAAATTTATGCCAAAATTGAATTTTAAACTGGACGAATCGATAGAGTACAGCATTCATATTTCAAAATTGTTGAAGGATATGAATAATGATAACGGAGATGAGTATTAGAAAATGGATTTTCCTAGACTTGCGGATGTAATCTTTAAACATAACTCTTTTATTGTAACATCGCATATCGCACCCGACGGCGATGCTGTGGGTTCGGTTTTAGCCTTGACTACATCTTTGGAAAAATTAGGTAAAAAAGTGTTGCCTATCATCAACGATGTTGTTCCCGCAAAATATAATTTTCTACCACATTCTGAAAAACTAAGACCATATATCCCGGAAAAAGATCGCGCTGAAGTAATGATATGTTTGGACTCGGGCGATGTGGAGAGATTAGATTTTAAAAAAGACATTAGACAAATCTGTGAGCTTATAGTTAATATTGACCACCATAAAAGCAATTCATTATACGGAGATATAAATATTATAGACGACAAATCGTCCGCTGTAGGCGAAATGGTATATTATTTGGTGAAGACTCTCAACGTGCCAATCGATATCGATATAGCCACGTGCATTTACACTGCAATTATTACAGATACCGGCTCCATAAAATATTCCAATACTACCCCATCGTGTCTGAAGATATTGTCAGAAATGGTGGAAATCGGAGTGCGACCGGATTTCATTAGTAGAGAAGTCTTTGAAAAGAAAAGCTACGCATCGATTTTGCTGTTGAAAGAAGTATTAGGTACCCTAAAACTTTCCGAAGGCGGCAAAATAGCACACATGGAGCTAACAAAAGAAATGTTAAAAAAAGTAGGGGCCAAAGAAGAAGATGCGGATGGTTTTATCAATTTCGCAAGAGAAATAGAAAGCGTAGAAGTTGCAGTCCTTTTTAGAGAACAGGACAATTTAAAAGTAAAAGTCGGATTGAGATCTAATGTGTGGGTGGATGTGAGCAAAATAGCGGAGGAATTTGGAGGGGGCGGCCATGCACGAGCTGCCGGCTGTATTCTTGAAGGCCCCTTGGAAAAAGCAAAGAACGTTTTTTTGTCTGCTTTAAAAGAATATATGCAAACGTCGAAGAGGGATTGCGGTGAACGGAATAATTAACTGTTTAAAACCACCTGGAATGACTTCTCATGATGTCGTGGATTTTTTAAGAAAACAACTGGGTATAAAAAAAGTTGGACACGGTGGTACGTTAGATCCCGGTGCAGCTGGTGTTCTGCCGATTTTTGTCGGAAAGGCCACAAAAGCGGTAGAGTTTTTTGAAGCCAGCGAGAAAGAATACGTCGCAGAAATGACGCTGGGCGTCACGACCGACACTGGTGACAACATGGGCAAAGTTTTGGAAACTAAAGACTGTGAAGTGGAATTTACATCCATAATAGAAACTTTTAGTAAATTTGTTGGAAAAATACAACAAATACCTCCTATGTATTCGGCGGTGCGGCACAAAGGAAAAAAACTATATGAGCTTGCTCGCCAAGGGATTATTGTCGAAAGAAAACCACGAACAGTAGAAATTTATTCCGTAGAGCTCATTAAATATGAAAAACCACGGGTTTTATTCAGAGTAAGCTGCTCCCGAGGCACTTATATTAGGACGCTTTGTGAAGATATCGGACGAGCATTGGGTTGCGGCGCTCATTTATCTTGCCTTATAAGAACCAAGCTGGGGCCTTTTAAAATATCTCAATCTATAACTTTAGAAGATATAAAAGCTTCTGCATCATCGGGAAAATCGCAAGAAATCCTTACGTCTTTAGACAAAATTCTTTCCACTTTCATGTCCTCCGTTATTATTCAACTAAGAAACGAAAAATCTTTTTTCAAAGGCTCTGAATTTCCTATAGAAAACATATCAACCGAACTGGATAATGAAAATCAGTATGCGGTAATTTACGATCAAAAAAAGCAATTTCTAGGTGTGGGAAAAATATTTCATCGAGGGCCAAATATCCTAGTTAAGGTAGAAAAGTCTTTTTTATGAGGTTGAGTATGATGAAAGTATACAGTAATTATGATGCTTTAGAAGTAAAGACTCCAACTGCTTGCGGAATGGGGAATTTCGACGGCGTTCATTTGGGTCATCAAAGATTAATACATGAACTGGTAACAAGAGCCGATAAAGAAGGCCTCGAATCATTCGTTGTTACTTTTGAACCCCACCCTTTAAAAATATTATCCCCTAAAGATGCTCCACCGTTAATAACCTCTCTCGAGCAAAAAAAGAAACTTATTGAAAGCTATGGAGTAAAAAATCTCTTGCTCATACCTTTTTCTAAGAAGTTCTCTCAGATGTCTTACGAGGAGTTTGTTGAACGTATATTAGTTGAAAAATTAGATGCGAAACTAGTAGTAGTCGGTTATAACTTTCAATTCGGCAAAGGCGGAAAGGGCACGGCGGAAAAGCTGAAATCTATAGGAATGCAAAAAGGCTTTGAAACCTTAATTATACCTCCTGTTGCTGTTAACGGAAGAATTGTCAGCAGTACTATAATTAGGGATATGATTGAAAGTGGCAACATGAAAGAAGCAAGGGCGTTGCTAGGCAGGCCTTTTAGCATTCGAGGGAAAGTAGTAAAGGGTGAAGCTATAGGGAGAAAACTAGGATTCCCGACAGCAAATGTCTTCCTTTCACCTCAAATAATCAAGCCGGCTTTCGGAGTTTATGCGGTTTTGGTATCTCGAAATGGCAAACTTTACCGCGGAGTGGCAAATATAGGGCAAAAACCTACTTTCAAGAGCAAAGCCAATGCCTGTAGTATAACTTTAGAAGTTCATATTTTTAATTTTAATGAGCAAATATACGGCGAAGAAATCGAAGTATATTTTATTGAAAGGATAAGGGAAGAAAAGACCTTTAGGGATGTTGAAAGTCTCGTATTGCAGGTAAAAATGGATATTGAAAAAGCACGTTCTATATTAGATCGTATTTAAGGGCAAATATTACGGTATTTTTCACGTGAGGGATTATCAATTCTTAATGGATTTAAGATTAAGCAGAATGTGCTAAGCATAAAAGTAAAGGAACAAGTTTACAAAAGAGAGGTTAAATTCGCTTACATAATCTTGTAATCGTAATCTTCATATGCTATAATAGTTTTTGCTTGAATTGATGAACCCTTACTCGGTCAATCGATACCTCCGACGATCGACTGGGTTACAGGGGATTTTAGTATGTTAAGGAGGTGAAAAAAGTGGCATTAGATAAAGAAGCAAAGCGCGAGATAATTGAGAAATTTAAAATTCACGACAACGATACGGGGTCTCCAGAAGTGCAAATTGCTATTCTGACAGAAAGAATTAACCAATTAACAGAGCATCTTAAAATACACAAGAAAGACCATCATTCTCGTCGCGGACTCCTAAAAATGGTTGGAAAAAGAAGGGCTCTTTTGAATTACCTGAAGAAAAAAGATTTAGAGCGATATAAAAATGTCATAGAAAAGCTTGAACTTAGAAAATAGGTTAATGCGGGGATTCCCCGCTTTAATTTTTAAAAGCTCAAAGAAGGAAATAATAACAATGATGTAGAATAAAAATTTATATTTCCAATTAAGGGAAAGGAGGATAATTTTACTTGGAAGTATTTAAAACAGAAATAGCAGGTAGACCTTTTATCATAGAAACAGGTAAAATGGCCCAGCAAGCTAATGGGGCTGTACTTGCAAGATATGGCGACACAGTAGTTTTAGTTACAGCTACGGCCTCAAAAGAGCCGAGAGAAGGTGTCGATTTTCTGCCGTTAACAGTAGACTATGAAGAAAGACTCTATGCCGTTGGTAAGATTCCCGGAGGTTTTATAAAAAGGGAAGGAAAACCCAGCGAAAAAGCTATACTCTCCGCAAGAGTTGTAGACAGGCCTCTAAGGCCGCTTTTCCCGAAAGGATTCAGAAATGACATACAGATTATAGCTACCATCCTTTCCGTAGATCAAGATAATACTCCAGATGTTGTTGCTATAAACGGTGCTTCTATCGCCCTTTGTATATCAGATATACCTTTCGAAGGACCAGTAGGGGCAGTTTCGGTAGGCTTGGTTGACGGAAATTTCGTAATAAATCCGACGGTAGAACAATATGAGAAAAGCAAGCTGAGACTTATTGTTGCAGGAACAAAAGATGCTATCTTAATGGTAGAAGCTGGAGCAGATGAAGTAACAGAAGAAGAAATGATAAATGCAATAAATTTTGGACACGAAGAGATAAAGAAAATAGTTCAATTCCAGGAAGAAATTATCGCAAAAGTTGGAAAACCTAAGATGGAATTTACTGTTCAAGAAATCGATCCAGAATTGGAGAAAGCGGTAAGAGAATACGCAAGGGAAGAAATACTCAAAGCAATAAAAATATACGATAAGCAGGAAAGGGAAGCCTATTTACAAAAAATAAACGAAGATACTATTGCCCATTTTCAAGAAACCTATCCTGAAAAAGAAAAAGAGATTGCAGATATCTTATACAATATTTTAAAAGAAGAAGTAAGGAATATGATAACTTATGAGGGAATAAGACCCGATGGTAGAAAAAGCAATGAGATTAGGCCTATTTCATGTGAGGTAGGAATTTTACCTAGAACACATGGCTCAGGTTTATTTACGCGCGGCCAAACACAAGTTTTGACAGTAGCTACTCTTGGGGCATTAGGCGACGTCCAAATATTAGATGGGCTGGAATTGGAAGAGAGCAAGAGATTCATGCACCATTACAATTTTCCGCCTTATAGTACAGGCGAGACTAGAGTGTTGAGAGGTCCTGGAAGAAGGGAAATCGGCCACGGCGCATTGGCAGAGAGAGCTCTAGAACCCATGATACCTCCGGAAGAAGAATTCCCGTATACGATAAGATTGGTTTCTGAAGTCTTAAGTTCTAACGGTTCTACTTCCATGGCTAGCGTTTGCGGTTCTACCCTGGCGTTAATGGATGCTGGCGTTCCTATAAAAGCCCCTGTAGCCGGTATTGCTATGGGGCTCATCAAACAAGATGACAAAGTAACTATACTATCGGATATTCAAGGGATAGAAGACTTTTTAGGTGATATGGATTTTAAAGTCGCGGGGACTTCTAAAGGAATTACAGCGATTCAAATGGATATAAAGGTCAAAGGGATAGATACAGATACCTTGCGAAGAGCATTAGAACAAGCGAAGGAAGGGCGGCTATACATCCTAGAAAAGATGCTGGCAACTATCTCTAGTCCCAGAAGTGAACTATCTCCTTATGCACCTAGAATATTCACTACAGTAATTGATCCTGAAAAAATAAGAGATGTTATCGGGCCAGGCGGAAAGATGATAAACAAAATCATTTCAGAGACTGGAGTAAAAATTGATATCGAAGATGACGGCAAAATATATGTAGCAGCACCTAATGAAGCTGCCGGCAAAAAAGCACTGGAAATGATTAAAAATATAACCCAGGATGTAGAAGTAGGCAAGATATATCTTGGTAAAGTTTTAAGGATAACAAATTTTGGAGCATTTGTAGAAATTCTCCCTGGAAAAGAAGGTCTCGTCCACATTTCGAAATTATCAAAGGGGCGGGTAAAAAGGGTAGAAGATGTGGTAAGAATTGGAGATGAAATTTTGGTAAAAGTTACTGACATAGACAAACAGGGTAGAATTAACCTTTCCCACAAAGATGTTTTTCCAGAAAAACAACCTAAAAATAAGAACAAAGCAGAAGCATAAACCGAGGTTCATCGGTTTATGTTTTTTTATGTCATAAATAGTCAAGAAGTAAAGTAAGATTCATAATAGATGGTACGAAATTCTAAATCTATGTTTCTATATTTAAGGGGGGCACTCATAATGAGGTTATATGTTTTTAAAATCCCCAGAAATGTAGCAAAAGTATTTTGCGTCTTAATTCTTATCGCAAGTTGGATATTTACAAAGACAAATATGCCAGATGAAAACCTTCCTGCACTATGGCAGCCAATCTACCAAGCTGAGACTGATAAAAAAGTTATGGCTTTTACATGTAATGTGGCTTGGGGAAACGAGTATATACCCAAAATGCTGGAAATATTTGAAGAAAATGGAGTTAAAATAACTTTTTTTATTGAAGGCAGATGGGCGGAAAAAAATCCAGATCTACTAAGGTTAATACATTCTAAAGGGCATGAAATTGGAAATCACGGTTACAGCCATGCTCATCACTCCAGTCTCTCTTTCGATGAAAATGTAGACGAAATAAAAAAGGCAGAAGAAATCATTAAAAATATAATTGGAGTTAAAACCGAACTTTTTGCACCCCCTTATGGAGAATATGGAAAGCAGACTTTAAAAGCAGTAAATGCATTGAACTATAAACTGGTTATGTGGAGTATTGATACTATTGACTGGAAAAAACCTGGCACAAAATATATTGTCGACAAAGTAATTAAATATGCAGGAAATGGAAAGATAGTTCTGATGCATCCAACCGAAGATACAATAACTGCTTTACCTACCATCATAAAAAACCTTCACCAAAAGGGGTACAAAATTACAACTGTTAGCGATCTTATCTCAGAAGGGAGTTAAGCCTTCATTTATCTTGAGTTGAAATCCGGTGGTAATTAATGTATACTTTAATTAAAAAATATAACCTACATAGGGAGAGATCGTTTGTTGAAAACTGTAAAAATAAAAGTTAAAAGAATAAGAGGAGCAGAAGATTTACCCTTGCCAAAATATATGACATCATTAGCTTCGGGTATGGACCTCTATGCTAACGTAAAACACGATTTAGTTATAGAACCAGGAAAATACGAAATAATACCAACTGGAATACAACTTGAAATACCACCTGGTTTTGAGGGACAAATTCGCCCAAGAAGCGGCCTTGCTGCCAAATATGGAATTACCCTCTTAAACAGCCCAGGAACGATAGATGCCGATTATAGAGGAGAGATAAAAATAATCCTGATCAATCACGGAACAGGCAATTTTACAATAAAGCGGGGTGATAGGATAGCTCAACTAGTAATAGTTCCAGTAGCTAAAGCAGAACTAGTTGAAGTGGAATCTCTGGAAGAAACTCAACGGGGAAGCGGAGGTTTCGGCCATACAGGTTTATAAAGAGAGTTATTTTTAATAAGTTCTCCCCATAAAATAATTTTATGGGGGGGATGATTATGCGATTAGGAGATTTAAACGGAAAGGACATAATAAACTTGAGCAAAGGGGTTAAATTAGGCATATTAGGTAATTGCGATCTTCTCATCGATGAAAAATCAGGGAAAATTGAGTACTTACTAATACCTAACAAGAGAAGCAAATTTTTTTCGCTAGGCGAGAAAAATTATATGAGGATATCATGGAGTTCTATTAGAAAAATTGGTCCGGATGCTGTAATTTTAGATGTAGATGACATCAATTTAGAAAGATAGCACAAAATAAAAATTATCGAAACAAAAATCGGAATAATGGAGGTGTTTTTTTATTGTCCAAAAATGAACAAAAGCTACTTATCATTCCTTTAGGTGGATTGGGTGAAATAGGTAAGAATATGACAGTAATCCAATACGAGCGGGAAATTCTCGTCATTGATGCCGGTCTTATGTTTCCAGAAGAAGAAATGCTTGGAGTAGACATGGTGATACCGGACATTTCTTATTTAGTGGAAAATAAAGATATGGTAAAAGGAATCCTGATAACCCACGGTCACGAAGATCATATAGGTGCATTACCGTATGTATTACAACAGATTAACGCTCCCATTTACGGAACTAAACTAACAATGGGGTTAGTTGAAGGCAAATTAAAAGAAGCTAAATTTAAAAAAAGTGTAAACATGAATGTAATAAACCCACCGGCATCGGTGAAAATCGGAAGTCTGACCGTGGAATTTTTTAGAGTTAACCACAGCATCCCTGATTCTGTTGGAATAGCTATTCATACTCCATTAGGAACTGTTTGCCATACAGGGGACTTTAAATTCGATCAAACTCCGGTTGATGGGAAGATAGCAGACCTCCATAAACTCGCCGAATTAGGTTCAAAGGGCGTGCTCGTGCTGCTTTCAGACAGTACCAATGCCGAGCGCCAAGGCTATACCATGTCAGAAAAAGTTGTCGGAGCTACAATAGAAGAAATATTTAGCAAGGCAAAGGGGAGGATAATAGTTGCAACCTTTGCAACAAACATCCACAGAATACAACAAGTTTTCGATGCAGCATTTAAATTTGGAAGAAAGGTTGCCGTCGTGGGACGTAGCATGGTAAATACTGTAAATATTGCTCTCAGTTTGGGATATCTTTCAATACCCAAGAACTTGATGATGGAGCTAGATGATATAAGTAAACTTTCTAAAGAAAAAGTAGTAATAATTACGACTGGCAGTCAAGGCGAACCAATGTCGGCGCTTACTCGTATGGCCATGTCCGAACATAAGAAAGTAGAAATTATTCCAGGAGACACAGTGCTGATAGCAGCAACTCCAATTCCGGGAAACGAGAAGTTGGTCGCAAGGACGATAGATCACCTTTTCAAACAGGGAGCAGAAGTCATATATGAAGCGATATCGGGCGTCCATGTTTCTGGACATGCAAGCCAAGAAGAACTTAAGCTTATGTTGAATTTAGTAAAACCTAGGTATTTTGTTCCAGTTCACGGGGAATATAGACATCTCATTCACCACGCCAACCTTGCCAAAGAAGTAGGAATTCCTGAAAAGAACATTTTCATTGCAGAAAATGGAAGAGTTATAGAATTAACAAAAGATTCAGCTAGGTTGGCGGGCAAGGTTACAGCAGGCAAAGTCATGGTTGATGGGTTGGGCGTAGGGGATGTAGGAAATATAGTGCTAAGAGATAGAAAACAGTTAGCACAAGATGGTATTTTAATAGTAGTTGTGACAATAGATAAAGAGACAACAGAAGTAGTTGCTGGCCCTGACATAATCTCAAGGGGTTTTGTTTATGTTAGGGAATCCGAAGAATTAATGGAACAATCAAAAGAAATTGTAAAGCAGGCCTTGGCAAAATGCCAAGAAGAAAAAATTACCGAGTGGTCTATGATAAAATCTCAAGTAAGAGATACGTTAGGAAAATTTTTATTCGAACAGACCCACAGAAGACCAATGATTCTGCCGATAATAATGGAAGTATGAGAGAAAGGTATGGCCAAAGTTCGGTCATACCTTTTTATAGGCGTCAAAATTAATTTGTATATCATTTCCTAGGAGGTAAAATTTATGGGTATAAAAACTGGTCTTATAATGACGCCAGGTCCTACTGAAATAAGTGAGAGAGTAAGGAACGCTATGGCAAGACCTATAACTAATCCGGACCTTGACTCTGCTTTTTTTGACTTTTATTCTGAAACTTGTGACAAACTCAAAAAAATCATAAATACAAAAGAAGATGTGCTTATCTTAAGTGGTGAGGGAATCTTAGGTCTGGAAGCAGCCATGGCTTCCCTAGTAGAACCCGGTGACGAGGTGCTATGCTTAGCTAACGGTGTCTTTGGCGAAGGTTTTAAAGATTTTGCTACGCTTTACGGCGGGCAAGTCACAATTTTTGAAAAAGAATACGATGAACCTATCACGCCCGAGGATGTCAAGAAGTTTCTCTCTAAACACGGCGGCAGATTTAAAATAGCAACGTTAGTCCATTGTGAAACTCCAGCAGGATTGATAAATCCCATCCATGAAATATGCCCCGTTTTAAAAGAAGCTGGTTTGATAACAGTTGTGGATGCGGTTTCGTCAATTGCAGGACATGAAATCAATCCCGATGAGTGGGGTATTGACGTTGTTTTAGGTGGGTCGCAGAAGTGTCTTTCGGCTCCACCGGGCCTTACATTCCTTTCTATAAGCCGGGATGCATGGATTAAAATCGAAAAGAGGAAATATCCCATTCCGAGTTTTTACGCCAATCTCATGAAATGGAAGGAAATGTGGTTCAAAGATAAAATATTTCCATACACTCCGCCAATCTCGGATATTTTCGCCCTATCTGAAGCAGCTTCTGCGGTGCTAGAAGAAGGAAAAGAAATATATAAGCGCCACGAAAAATTGAGTAGAGCTGTAAGGGAAACTTTAAGGGATGCAGGATTCAAAATATTTCCCAAAATAGGGGCTGAAGCTAACACAGTAACTGCTTTTTATATACCTGATACAATAAATGACGTGGACTTTAGAAAACATCTATGGGAAAAATACAATGTAATGATGGCCGGCAGCTGGGGAAAGCTTGCTGGAAAAGTTTGGCGCATTGGTCATATGGGCGAAAATGCACGAGAATCGAAGATATTCGAGTTTTTTAGTGCTTTTGAAAAAGCGCTGAGGGATTTTGGCGTATCTACTGGAAAAAGGCTCATTGAAATATATGCTAGTAAAATAGACGATTGCTGATTCGGTTTTAATTACACACTTACAAGGTATGGCCAAATTTTGGTCATACCTTTTTTGTATATTTTTGATTTAAAAAATAAATTAATATAACTAGCAGCCATTAAATTAAAATCTGGAAGGATGATAAACCAGATGCTGTTTTTTTCCAATACGGACAACGAAGGAAATGAAAAAAGCATGCCGCCCCCAACGGTAGGAACACTCCAGCAGCTAGGTCAACTTGAAATCCCCAAACCGGAAAGCAATATACACTGCATAACCATAGTCGGACAAATTGAAGGTCACATTATCTTGCCACCGCAAAATAAAACCACCAAATACGAACATATAATTCCTCAGCTAGTGGCCATAGAACAGAATCCTAAAATTGAAGGTCTTTTAATAATCCTAAACACAATTGGAGGAGATGTAGAAGCCGGACTTGCCCTTGCCGAAATGATAGCCAGCATGACAAAACCTACCGTTTCTTTGGTATTGGGGGGCGGGCATTCCATAGGGGTTCCAATAGCGGTTGCCAGCAATTATTCTTTTATTGCGGAAACGGCAACCATGACGATCCACCCAATAAGGTTAACCGGTCTCGTGATCGGAGTCCCACAGACCTTTGAGTATCTTGACAAAATGCAAGACAGAGTAATAAAATTCGTTGTGCAGCATTCTAAAATTGAAGAGGAAACTTTAAGAAAATTAATGTTTAACACAGGACAACTTGCAAGGGATATTGGAACGGTCCTTGTGGGGGCTGATGCAGTAAGATATGGCCTAATTGATGAAGTTGGCGGCTTGGGTGAAGCAGTTAAAAAGTTGGAAGAGCTCATAAATGAGCGAAAGAAACATGTATAACAATAATTTATAGGTGGTAATATAAAATGATATTGTACACCGTATTTCCTCTAGAACTTGTTTTAGATGGAATTGATAGAAAATATGATTTTAGAGAGATAGAAATTGATAATATAAAAATTCTGGTGGAGCCTGTCGACGTGGATAAAGGAAAGATAATCAGCGTGATTAGCAGCAACCCCACGGTATATCTAAATCACAAATTATATCCTGGAAATATAATAAAATTCATTCCGAGTCAAAGGCTTTAAAGCCTTTTTGTTTTTTCTTTTTTAAAGGATTTTTTGCAAAAGTGGAGAATAAAAACATAGAGGTGTCATGGCGTGAAAGGTAATAGGAACAAAAGTTGTGCGTTTTACAACGATATCCGCTGGGAAATATACGGGATTTTAATAATTTGCATCGGAGTTCTGGGATTAGTATCATTATATACTGATTCCGTTGGATCGCTTGGAATAATATTAAAGAAAAACATCAAAGGATTGGCAGGTGCAGGAGCTTTTACTATACCTCTAAGTATTTGTATGGGGGGCTTTTACTGCCTATTAAGAAAAAAATTTCCCAGAGTTACTCCCAAACTCTATGGTATATTATTGGTTATTTTTGTAGTTCTAGTAGTTTTACATATAAAACCTTATATCGAAATGAAAAATTTGAGCTTTATTGAGAAGATGCGAAAAAGTGCAGATTTAGGTGAAAATGGAATAGGCGGGGGACTAATCGGTGGAATTTCAGCATTAATTCTTTTTACCTTATTTGGTTCAGCAGGTACATACGTGCTTTTATTCGCCTTTCTTAGCATAGGTATAATTCTATCTACTGGTGTTTCGATTTCTGAAGTAATAAAGCATTTGATTAATGCAAAAAAAGAAAAACGTCGAGAACCGAAGCCGCATATTATTAACAGTGCCGCGGCCACTTCAGGAGAAACTGAAGAAAAATTGGATGAGAATGAAAGAATCAAAGAAAAAGAAAATCTCTTTATTACATCACAATCGAATCCAGAAAAAACAGAATCGGTGACCGAAAGAAATAAAACTTGCGAAACTTCCGATAATACGTTTTGCGTAGACCAACATCATAAAAATCAGGAGTACAATTTTCCTCCCGTAAACCTCCTGCAAAAAAGTTCTTCAAAGCAAAACAACCTCAATGAAAAAGAGCTGTTAAACAACGCGCAGATTTTAGAAAATACTTTAGAAAGCTTCGGTATTCAGGCAAAAGTCGTGCAGGTCAGCTTCGGCCCTGTAGTTACAAGATACGAAGTCCAACCGTCACCAGGAATCAAGGTAAGCAGGATAGTAAATTTAGCCGATGACATCGCATTGAGCCTTGCGGTGCCAGATGTTCGAATTGAAGCTCCAATACCCGGTAAAGCCGCTATAGGGATTGAAGTTCCAAATAAGGAAGTATTGAAAGTGTATTTCAGAGAAATCATTGAATCTGCTGAATTTAAAAATTCATCATCCAAACTTACTGTTGCCTTGGGTAAAGATATCGCTGGAAAACCTGTGGTGGCCGATCTTGCCGAAATGCCACACCTATTAATTGCTGGTGCCACCGGGTCAGGGAAAAGCGTATGCATAAACACAATAATAACCAGTATCTTATACAAAGCATCTCCCAATGAGGTAAAGCTTTTACTAATAGACCCCAAAGTTGTCGAACTGACAACATATAATGGAATACCCCATTTAATTGCACCGGTGGTAACGGATGCAAAAAAAGCTGCATCTGCTCTTAACTGGATGGTATCGGAAATGGAAAGAAGGTATAAATTATTTGCTAAAGAGGGAGTACGAGAAATCAACAGATTTAATGAAGTAAGCCAAGAAAAATTGCCAAAAGTCCTGGTAATCATAGATGAGTTAGCAGACCTTATGATGGTATCGCCCAGAGAAGTCGAAGAAAGTATTTGTAGATTAGCACAGATGGCGCGTGCAGCGGGAATTCATCTTGTAGTCGCAACTCAGAGGCCATCGGTAGATGTAATCACAGGTTTGATAAAAGCAAATATACCTTCTAGGATATCATTCGCTGTGTCGTCACAGGTAGATTCAAGGACAATTCTCGACATGGCTGGGGCCGAAAAACTTTTAGGAAAGGGAGATATGTTATTCTTCCCCGTAGGAGCAGCAAAACCCATGCGAATCCAAGGGGCATTTTTAAGCGAAAAGGAAGTTGAGAAGGTAGTAGCTTTTGTAAAGAATCAGATGGAACCCAGTTACGAAAGAGATTTATCGGACTTTGAAGATGAAAAGTCGCTTAAAAATGAAGATGATGTGGACGAATTATTCAAAGAAGCCTTGTCGGTGGTCATTGAAAACGGCCAGGCTTCCGCTTCATTGCTTCAGAGAAAGCTCAGGATAGGTTACGCCCGGGCAGCCCGCCTAATTGATCAAATGGAGGAAAAAGGTTTCATAGGCAAATACGAAGGTTCAAAACCTCGACAGATTTTGATAACCAAAGAACAATTTGAGAAATATTTTAACGAATCTGCTTAAACAAGCGGTCGAAAATAATACTAAAATTGGGAAAATTGCTATTACCTGGGAAATATATTTTAAGGAGTGAGAGGTAATATGAACCTCGATGATGTAAAAAATCCGAAAGAACTCGGAGATTATTTAAAGAATTTGCGCCTTAAAAAAAATATATCGCTCGAGGAAATTAACCGGGAAACAAAAATCAGAATTAAGTACTTGAACGCCATCGAAGAAGGAAATTTCGATGCCATTCCTGGGGGAGAAGTCTATTTAAAGGGGTTTCTGAAAAATTACGCGGAAGCGGTAGGTATTGATTCGAACGAAATTCTAAAGAAATACAAAGAAATTTCAACTCCCAAATCGCAGGAATTTCAACAAGAATACACAGCGGTAGAAAAAGACCGAAGACTTATTATCGATGAAGAAAGGCCTAAATCCATGTTACCCAAAATACCTTTGTTGTTTGTAGGGCTAGTCTTAGCTATTGCATTGGCATCTTTTTCGTTTTTAAAAACACAACCAGATAAGTCTACAGGACCGCCTAAAACAACCGTCAATGGTGATTTACCTTTAGAAACTGACACCGAATCCACTTTAGAAACTGAAGAACAAAGCGGAAAAGACGTATTAAACCAAGTCAATTTAGTGAGTGATGATGGCAAAAACATAACTTATATAGTATCAGGCGATTCATTAAATGCTAAATTTGAAGTAATAAAAGACCGGTGTTGGATAAGGGTAAATGCGGATGGCATTGTAACTTTTGAAGGTACTCTTAATAAAGGAGATTTACAATTTTTTGAAGCAAAAGACAAACTGATAATAAAAATAGGAAACCCGCCTGTAATTAAAGTTACATTAAATGGAAAAGAAATAGATATTTTTGGAAACCATCCAAAAACTCTCTCAATAATGAGGAATCAATGATTCCTCATTATTATTTTTTATTATTTTTGCTTTGCTTTACTTACTGTAAAAACGTTTGTATACTATTATAAGCGGAAAAATTATAAATCAAATTTTATGACCTAGGAGGTATAATGTGAAACTAAAAGTTGCTCTTATATCGTTAGGATGTGATAAAAACCTTGTCGATTCAGAATATATGCTCGGAAGTTTATTGGAAAAGGGTTATTTAATAACTAGTAAAATCGGAGATGCCGATATCATAATAATCAATACTTGCGGTTTTATAAACTCGGCAAAAGAAGAGTCGATAAATACCATACTCGAAATGGCCGAATATAAAAAGAAGAGCAAATGTAAACTACTGATAGCTACTGGTTGTTTGTCGCAACGCTACGGAGACCAACTTTTGAAAGAAATACCGGAACTCGATGCTGTAATTGGGACAGGTGACTTTTTGAAATTACCGGATTTAATAGAACAGGTTAAAGTATCGAGACTAAACATAACTGGCAATAAAACAGTAATCGATTACGATATTAAAAAAAGAGTCAACACGTTAAAATATATTTCTTACGTCAAAATAGCGGAAGGATGTAATAATCGTTGCTCTTATTGCGCCATACCGCTGATAAAAGGTCCTTACAAAAGCAGACCTATGGAGTCGATAAAAGAAGAAGTTGAATTTCTTGTATCCCGCGGAATAAAAGAAATAAATATAGTAGCTCAAGATACCACGAGCTACGGCATAGATATATACGGTAAACCATCGCTCCCAGAACTCTTAAAAAAAACTGACGGATGTACAAGGCGAATTTTGGATAAGGGTATTATATGCATATCCGACTCACATAAACGATGAACTTCTGGAAATAATTTCCTTCAGCCCCAAAATAGCAAAATATTTGGATATCCCTTTGCAACATATAAGCGATAGGATTTTAAGGCTAATGAACAGGCCCACAAATTCCGAGGAAATAAAAAAACTTATAGAGAAGGTGAGAAATGTTGTACCTGATATCGCACTGAGAACTACTTTTATAGTTGGATTTCCTACAGAAACCGAATCGGATTTTAGAGAACTTATCAATTTCATCAAAACATATCAATTTGACCGGGTCGGCGCTTTTAAATATTCCAGAGAAGAGGGAACTTACGCCGCCACTTTAAGACCGCAGGTGCCTGAAAAAATCAAGCAAAAAAGATTCGACATACTGATGAGAGTTCAGCAGGATATCTCAAAAAATAAAAACGAGAAATTAGTGGGGTCAATATTGACTGTACTTGCCGAAAATTACGATTCAAAAAGAAAATTATTCATCGGCCGCTCGCAGAAAGATGCACCGGAAGTCGACGGCACAGTAATTTTTACCGCAGATAAGTGCGAACCCGGCCAATTTTGCAAGGTTAAAGTTACCAAGGCTTTTGAATACGACCTATATGGTGAAGCTGTGCAAATTCCTTAAAGAAGGCATTCCCATAAAATGCCTTCTTTACTTTTATGACATGAGAAAAACAGTATGATATAATTATTTTATGTAAACATGGCTTTTGTTTGAGGTGAGGGTTTTTGACTTTAGACAAAAAAAAGGCTTTTTATGCTTTTGCAGCTTTTTTTCTTTCACTTTTTTTATTGTTCAGTGCTCAGCAATTGTTTATCAGGTTTGTAGCCTTCAATCCACTTATTAAAACCTTTTCGCAAAAAGAATACGTAAAAGAAGTCAACATAAAAAAAGAAGCCGGTAAAATTAACCTAGAAATCTGTCTTAAAGATGTAGATAACTTAGCGGACGTATACTATGATATTCAAGACACCGCTTCCGATATCCTCAAAGGAAGACCCTTCACCGTAAAAATTATAAATAAACCATCCGAATTACTGGAAAACATATACACCCAAAAGGTTCAATTCGTAATTTTCGAAGGGATAAAAACGGGAAAATTTACAGAAATGAGAGCGAAGCTTGACCAACTCGAAGCCGAGTATAAAATTGATATCGGAGTTTTTCTCGACAACGAAAATCTCTACCTGAAAATAAAATCTGATCATGATGTACTCTATAAAATTATTAATATGCAATAGATTTGCTTGGGAGGGGAGAAAAATTGCCCTTTGAAATAATAATCGGTGTCATCCTGGCAGTCATGATATTTCTTTTTGCAAACGGAATAAATGCATTGCCTTTGGCTGTGATAGGACTTCTTGCGTACGTGCTGCAAAATTACATGGATAAATCAAGTATTATTAAAAATTCGGCAAAACCTGCTGATACCGGTAAAGCAATAACATTTGAAGATATTGGAGGTCAAGAGACTGCAAAGAACGAACTGTTAGAAGCACTGGATTTTATTAAAAATTATGATGAAATTAGTAAAATGGGTATAAGACCATTGAAGGGCATCCTTCTCACAGGTGCTCCTGGTACGGGAAAGACTTTACTAGCCAAAGCTGCATCTAATTATATCGATTCTGCTTTTATTTCAGTTTCGGGGAGCGAATTCATAGAGTTATATGCAGGAGTAGGTGCTCAAAGGGTAAGGCAGTTATTTAAGACGGCTAGGGAGCTCGCCAGAAAGAATTCCAAAAAGCATTGCGTAATTTTTATCGATGAAATTGAAGTCATAGCAGGTGTCAGAGGCAAAAACAGCAATCATTTGGAATATGATCAGACTTTAAACCAATTGTTGGTAGAAATGGATGGACTGTCGGCTAAAGATGATGATGTGAAAATATTAGTAATCGGCGCCACAAACAGGCCGGATATTTTAGACCCGGCTATTTTAAGGCCCGGAAGATTTGACCGAATAGTAAAAGTTGACCTTCCCGATAAAGATGGGAGACTCGAGATTTTAAAACTGCATACTAAAGGCAAGCCCCTCGCTGAAGATGTAGATTTGGAGCAAATAGCAAAGGAAACATTTGGATTTTCCGGTGCCCATCTAGAAAATCTTTGCAATGAAGCAGCTATCCTCGCAAGACGTGCCGGGGAAAAAGTAATAAAACAATGCCATTTTATGGAAGCTATCGATAAGGTGATAATGGGCGAAAAATTGAAAAGGAAACCCACAAAAGCTGAAATGAAACGCATCGCGGTTCACGAATGCGGCCACGCTCTAATCAGCGAATTTTTCAAGCCTAATTCGGTATCTACCATAACGATAACGTCGCGCGGAGAAGCTCTAGGTTACATGCGTCAAAAACAAGAAGAAGATATATATCTTTATACTAGAAACCATTTGGAAACAGAAATCGCTATTGCGCTGGCTGGAGCAGCTGCTGAAGAAGTAATCTTAGGCGAAAGCAGCACAGGTGCCTCGGGAGACATTAACCATGCAGTTGAACTGGCCAAAAAAATAGTATTTTCAGGAATGTCTGAAATGGGTATCGTTGATAGAGATTCAATACCTTTAAAAGAGCTTCATCGGGAAATTTCAAAGATAATAAATGCTCAAAAAGAAAAATCTAAGGAAATTATAGAAAAGCACAAAGAAGACCTAAATCTTATTATCGATTATCTTATGGAGAACGAAAAAATAGACGGCGAGACCTTCAGAAGATTTTTAAAGGACCTAAAAAATTTTAAAGCAGCTTAATTTTAAAAAAGGGTTAGTAAAAAAAATGGAGAATCTTTTATAAAGGTGATGTTTTATGAAATCAGAGATAATTAGTGTAGGTACTGAACTTTTATTAGGTCAGATAATTAACACTAACGCACAAATAATTTCTCAGGAACTGCAGAAAATCGGGGTAGACGTATATTACCATACAGTGGTCGGAGATAACAAAAAACGTTTGATGGAAGTTTTTCACACTGCATGGAATCGCTCTGAAGTTATTATCTTGACAGGCGGATTGGGTCCGACCCAAGACGACCTAACTAAAGAGACGATAGCCGAATATTTAAATATTCCGCTCGTGTTAGATGATGATAGCTTAAATAGAATACAAGAATATTTTCAAAAAAGGCATAGGGAGATGCCTACAAGCAACATGAAGCAGGCCATGCTGCCAAAAGGTTCAACGGCCATTCCGAATCAAAAAGGTACTGCTCCGGGAGTTATTTTGGAGAAAGATGGAAAAACGATCATTATGCTCCCAGGGCCTCCATTCGAAATGGAACCCATGCTTAAAGATTATGTAGTCCCTTTACTGTCGAAGAAAACTTCCGCAGTAATACTCTCTAGGGTACTGAAATTTTATGGGATAGGAGAATCAACGCTGGAAGAAAAAATCAAAGATTTAATGGAAAATCAAACCAATCCAACGATAGCCCCTCTTGCAAAAATGGGAGAGGTAACTTTAAGGATCACAGCAAAAGCAGGCAGTGCAAAAGAAGCTATAAGTTTAATTGCCCCTATAGAATCTCAAATAAGGCAAAGAGTTGGTGAATATCTTTACGCTTTCGACGACGAAAAAATAGAAGATGTGGTCGCTCGATTGTTGCTAGAACAAAATAAAACATTGGCGATTGCCGAGTCCTGCACTGGTGGTCTCGTGTCCCATAAATTAACCGAAGTTTCCGGTATCTCAAAGAGCCTTGACAGAGCAATAGTATCCTACAGCAATAGAGCTAAAGAGGAGCTTCTTTTTGTTAGAAGCGAAACTCTAGAAAAATACGGTGCGGTAAGTGAGCAGACGGCGATTGAAATGGCAGAAGGCGTAAAAAGGATTTCTAAAACGGACATCGGCCTTTCGATAACAGGGATTGCCGGGCCTTCAGGTGGTTCAACAGAAAGACCTGTTGGTCTCGTATATATTGCCTATGCGGACTCTTCCGGTTGTTTCGCGGAAAAGCACTTTTTCTCTGGCAACAGATCCGAAATAAAAGAAAGGGCTGCTAATGCCGCATTGCACATTTTGAGAAAAAATCTTTTAAAATTATCATGAGGAGGCCGAAGTTTGGAAACCGTAAGATGTTTTATTTCCATAGAACTTGACCCCGTTACCAGAAATTATGTTTCCCAATTTGTGAATAACTTAAAATTTATGAGGGGTATAAAATGGGTTAGCGAAGAAAATTATCATATAACTCTGGCCTTCATGGGTGAACTTCCGATAAGCAAAGTGCCTCTTGTCTGTGATGCGTTGGAAAAAATATCTTTACGCCATGGTCCATTCGTGCTGAACCTGTACGGTTCAGGTTTTTTCCCAAATGAAAACAATCCAAAAGTATTCTGGATAGGGATACAAAAAAGCGAGGAACTTTATAGCTTAAAACGCGATATAGACGAATCCTTGCGATCTTTAAATATTGATTTTGATGCCAAACCCTTTTCTCCGCACCTCACAATAGGGAGAATTAAATCCGGTGTAGATATAACTCTTCTCCCGCGTAAAAGAGATTTCTCTGCATCTTTTTTAGTAAAAGAAGTTTATTTCATGAAAAGCCAATTGTTTAAAAACGGACCGGTATACACTGAAATTTACAAGGTCGCCTTGAAAGGGTAATGTTTGACACTTAAAGTTTATTGTTATATAATTTGTTGAAAACATGTGTTTGGAGGGATTTTCTTTGTTGGAAAAACAAAAAGCATTGGAAATGGCTTTGGCCCAGATTGAACGGCAATTCGGAAAAGGGTCCATAATGAGGTTGGGCGAGGCCCAGTCTAAATTCAGCGTCGAGGTCATACCTACCGGTGCGCTTTCTTTGGACATTGCCCTGGGAGTGGGGGGTGTACCTAGGGGAAGAATCATCGAGATATTTGGGCCGGAATCCTCGGGAAAAACCACTGTGGCATTACATATCATTGCCGAAGCGCAAAAAGCCGGTGGAACAGCAGCATTTATAGACGCGGAACACGCATTAGATCCGGCCTATGCTCGCAAATTGGGAGTCGATACGGATAATCTCCTTATTTCCCAGCCGGACACAGGAGAGCAGGCTTTGGAAATAGCCGAAGCCCTGGTAAGAAGCGGTGCCGTGGACGTGATTGTAATAGACTCTGTCGCCGCTTTAGTACCAAAAGCAGAACTGGAAGGCGAAATGGGCGAAGCCCACGTAGGATTACAAGCCAGGTTGATGTCACAGGCCTTGAGGAAACTAGCAGGTTCCATCAGTAAGTCAAAAACGGTAGCAATATTTATCAACCAGCTTAGAGAAAAAGTGGGAGTCATGTTCGGTAATCCAGAAACCACGCCGGGAGGAAGAGCGTTGAAATTTTACGCCTCGGTGCGGATGGAAGTACGAAAAATCAGCGTTATCAAGGAAGGCGAGGAAGTTATAGGCAGCAGAGCTTCAGTAAAGATTGTAAAAAATAAAGTTGCTCCGCCCTTTAAAAGTGCCGAATTCGATATAATGCACGGGGAAGGAATATCAAGGGAAGGTTGTGTTTTAGATTTTGCCACCGAAGCCGGCATAATACAAAAAAGCGGCGCCTGGTATTCTTATGAAAAGGAACGTATCGGACAAGGGCGCGAAAACGCCAAGCAGTATTTAAAGGAACACCCTGAACTTTTGAATGCCATAGAACTCAAAGTAAAGGAAAAATATAATCTCATAAAACCTGATACCACCAAAGCAGATGACAGTAAAGAAGGGACATCATGATATGCGTTTCTTGTTTTTTACCGATACTCACATAAGAGGTACTGGCCCTCAAAGCCGAACAGATAATTTTTATGAAACTCTGCGAGAAAAAATACGTGAATTGATTAATATAGCTCACGAGGAAAACGTAGATATAGTACTCCATGGAGGCGACATTTTCGACAGACCAGACGTATCGCCATCTTTAGTAAGGGATTTTGTAGTTTTAATGAAAGACCTAAAGCCACCCTTATATGCTATAGCGGGCAATCATGATATCTACGGGCAAAACCCTTCTACGATAAGCCGCACTATGTTAGGTATTCTGGATTCTGCTGGTATTATTAAACTGATAAATCCCGGCGAAAAAATATTTTTCAACGATAGAGGAATCAAAATTCAACTGACAGGACAACACTTTTTTTATGGAATAGATTCAGAAAATCAAAGGCTCGCCTATTGTATCAAAAAAGATGAAGGTGTTGATTTCGCAATACACTTAGTTCACGGAATGCTTCTCGATAAACCATTTATCCCCGGGGTTTCTCATACGCTGATAGAAGATATTTTGGCAACGGAAGCCGACGTAACACTAAGCGGCCACTATCACGCAGGATTCGGCATCATAAACATTGAAAACAAATATTTTATAAACCCGGGGAGTATTGCACGTATCGATGGCACCCTGTCCGAACTGATGCGAATACCGGCGGCAATTTTGTTAAACGTCACAAAAGATGGGATCGAGGTACAACAGAGAATTTTAAAATGCGCTCGCCCGGGACATGAAGTTTTTGATCGAAAAAAACTGGAAGAAAATTCTTTCAGGGAACAAAAGCTAGCGGAGTTTGTCCAAGTTATAAATTCTACCGGCGAATACAATTTTACAAACATTACTGCTATTGTGGAACAGTTGGCAAAAAAACAAAATATGGACGCCAGAATAGTTAAAGAAGCTCTGTGCAGAATAGGGAAAGCCCAAGAGATGCTTTCGCAAAAAGATGGCAGTGACATTTACGAGGTGAGCTAATTGGGTTTTATAAAAAAACTTAAAATTAATAACTTCCAATCCCATAAAAATACAGAAATTACTTTTGACGAAGGTTTAACAGTGATATTAGGTCCTACTGATCAGGGAAAGAGCGCCATAATAAGGGCTCTCAAATGGGTTTTGTATAACGAACCGCGTGGTACAGACTTTATATCTGTGGGTAGCAATTTATGTCGCGTAACGCTCGAAATGGATGACGGAACGGTTATAACAAGGGAAAGAACAAACAATAAGAATAGATATATATTAATAAAAAATGGCAAAAAACAAATATTTGAAGGTTTTGGAAATGTGGTTCCGGTAGAAATTACTAAAGCTCACGGTATACCTAAAATATACTTGGATAAAGATTCGACCTGCACTGTTAATTTAGCCGAACAACTAGACGGTCCTTTTTTGTTATCGGAAAATGCCGGTGTAAGAGCTAGAGTGCTCGGCAGGCTTATAGGAATTCATATTATAGATGCCGCTCAAAGATTAACAATCAACGACCTATCGAATGCCGAACACCAGAGCAAAACGATTAAAAGTGAGATAGAAGAAATAAATTTAAAACTGAAAGAATACGAGGACCTACCTTTACTGAAACAGAAAATAGATACGCTCCAAAGTATCGTTAAAGAACTAAGAGAAAAAAATCTGTTATATAAAAAATTAACAACCATAAAAGACATTTTTTCTTCGTGCAACGCCGAAATAAAAACTTTGCAAGCCACATTGAAAAAACTAGAAACTGTTTCGCAAGCAGAATTCCTTGTGGAAAAGATCGATTTCGCTATGAAGGTAAAAACCAATCTCATCGATTGTAAGCTAAGGTTAAAATCTATTGAAAACGAGATAAATAAGGAACAAAGCAACATCGAAAAAACCGAAAAGTTAGAAGAAGCCTCCTCTTACCACAATCAGGCTTACGAGTTTTATCTTCGGTTGAAAAAATTGCTAGCAGCAAAAGAAATTATCGTAAAAATGGACGGTGAAATATCGACATTTAAAAAAGTCTTGGAAAAAACCAGGGATTTAAATCACACAGTTTCGTTAGTCAATCAATTAGAGAGAAGCTGCGAAAAACTCTCCGAACTAAAAAAGGCGAAAGAAATGAAAAGCAAAGTAGAGAGCCAAATAAACCGATTAAATCTTGAACTGGAAAAATTTAAATCTATTGAAAAGCTCGATGACTTCATAAATGAAGCAAGTTCATTGAATCAAAAACTATCCAGTCTTATTTCATATAAGCATGCTTTAAACGAAATCGAAACTTCCATCACTAAAGGGCAGGCTTTTATCATGCAAAATAATAAAGACCTAACATCACTCGCATCAAAATATGCTGAACTTCTACGAAAACTTTCAAAGTGCCCCACTTGTATGAATTCCATAGATGATGCTAGAGCTGAGCAGATAGCAGCCGAAATATTAAAAAGCGGGGGATGATCAATGAACGTAGATCCCGAAAAGGAAATCCAGGAATTAAAAACAAAAATAGACAAAGCCAAGGCAATGAGATATAGGGCCGAAGCCCGCCTTGAAGAACTCCTAAAGCAAAGACAGCAGATATTAGATGAGCTTGATAAACTGAACGTTAAACCAGAAAATTTAGATACAGAAATAGAAAATCTGAGCCGGGAAATCAATTCTCTGATAGAAAAAGCCAAGAAATTACTCCCTGACGAATTATAGGAGTGGCTACCATGGAGGGAATGGAAGAATTAATCGAAAGAATAGAAAGTGGAACCCAAAAACTTATACTGGACTACACGGCAAGGAAAAGCATAAAGGACAGTTTGGAGGAAGAAAAGGCTAATAAAATAAGACAGCTTGAAAGGTTAAAAGAAGAAATCGATTTACTAGAAAAGGTGAGGATTTTACTCCAAAAGACTTCTGATTACGCTCGAGAACAGGCAAAGCAACAAATCGAAATGTTGGTAACGCGCTGTTTGCAATTCATTTTTGGAGAAGATATAGAATTTAAAATAGAACTCAGTGAAGTTCGGGGAAGACCAGAAGCTGAATTTTACGTTGTTTCATCTTATGGAGATACCCGCGTAATAACAAAACCGCAAGATGCACGAGGCGGTGGAATCGTAGATGTAATTTCTTTAGCTTTAAGAATTGCAATAATACAGTGTAGCAACACCTATGTAGATGGCCCCATCATCCTTGACGAACCGGCAAAACACGTAAGCAGTGAATATATAGCTAACGTTGCATATTTTTTAAAACAGATTAGCAAAGTTTTCAAAAGACAGATAATAATGGTTACTCATAACCAATTTTTGAGCGAAATTGCTGACTTAGCCTACAAAGTCGAATTAAAAGACGGAGAAAGTGTCGTAACAGTTTGCAGTTCTAATGAAAATGTATAAAAAGATTCAAGCAATAATTGGAAAGGCTGGCTTGTGCTTGACAGTAATATACAAAAGGTATAAAATAGATTTTAGGAAGCTTCATACATTAATTCACAGCTAACTTGGGAGGTTTGGGGGCGCTAAATAAATTAAATTTAGAGCACTACCCTACGTGAAACCGAGTTCCCCTCGGTTTTTTGTTTTATGTCTAGAATATCTGGGATACTTTTTAAAGGAGGTGGATAGGTATCAATACACTAATATATGCAGCTATCTCCGGATTATTATCCTTATTCATCGGATACTTCCTTCGAAAATACATTGCTGAAGCTAAAATTGCATCAGCAGAAGAAGAAGCAGAAAAAATTTTAAAAGAAGCTCAGGAAAAAGCAGAGTCAATTAAGCGGGAAGCGATTGTTGAAGCAAAGGAAGAAATTTTAAAGTTAAAGAACGATTTTGAAAGAGAATTAAAAGAAAGGCGTAATGAACTTCAACGATCGGAAAGACGCCTTTTTCAGAAGGAAGAGGCTTTAGAAAGAAAAGCGGAAATGTTAGAAAAGAAAGAGGATGCTATAGCTAAAAAAGAAATTGAGGTAAACAAGCTTTTTGAACAAGCTAACGAACTTCATAAAAAGCATTTGACAGAACTTGAGCGAATTTCAGGTATGACCTCTGAGGAAGCAAAAGATTACCTGTTAAACAAAATAAAAGAAGAAGTCCGTCACGAAGCAGCAATGTTGATTAAAGAAATTGAAACGCAAGCTAGGGAAGAAGCCCAAAAGAGGGCAAAGGAAATAATTTCTTACGCTATTCAAAAATGCGCTGCCGATTATGTGGCTGAAACTACAGTTTCTGTAGTAACCCTTCCCAATGATGAAATGAAGGGTAGAATAATTGGACGAGAAGGCAGAAATATAAGGGCCCTCGAAACATTAACAGGGGTGGATTTGATTATCGATGACACCCCCGAAGCCGTCATCCTTTCTGCCTTTGATCCAATCAAGCGACAAATAGCAAAAATTGCCCTTGAAAAGTTAATAATAGACGGTAGAATCCATCCAGCGAGAATAGAAGAAATGGTTGAAAAGGCCCAAAAAGAAATTGAAAATATTATACGCGAAGAAGGGGAAAAGGCAACCTTCGATGTGGGCATTCATGGCCTTCACAGCGACCTTATTCGCTATCTCGGCAAGCTCAAATTCAGAACCAGTTACGGACAAAATGTACTCCAACACTCTATAGAAGTTGCCCATTTAGCTGCAACAATGGCTGCAGAATTAGGAGTAGATGTTCAGCTTACAAAACGTGCAGGCTTATTGCATGATATAGGAAAGAGCGTAGACCAGGATATGGAAGGTCCTCATGCATTGGTAGGAGCAGAACTTGCTAAAAAATACGGTGAACCACCAGAAGTAGTAAATGCCATTGCTGCACATCACAATGATGTTGAACCTACAACAATCGAGGCTATTTTAGTACAAGCGGCAGATGCAATTTCAGCTGCAAGGCCTGGCGCACGACGTGAAACGTTAGAAGCTTATATTAAAAGACTTGAGAAACTAGAGGAAATTGCCAATTCCTTTAAAGGGGTAGAAAAAGCTTACGCCATACAGGCTGGTCGTGAAATTAGAATAATGGTAAAACCAGACGAAGTAGACGACTTAGGGGCCATAGAACTTGCAAGAAACATCGCAAAAAAAGTGGAAGAGGAACTTGAATATCCAGGACAAATTAAGGTAAATGTAATAAGGGAAACTAGAGCGACCGAGTACGCAAAATAAAAGTGCGCATGTTTTGCGCACTTTTTTTGCAAATATATAAAGCAAGGAGTGAAAACATTGAACATAATGTTTATTGGAGATGTAGTAGGAAGACCCGGTCGAAAGATAATAAAAGAAGTTTTGCCTGAATTAAAATGTAAATACAGTGTCGATTTTGTGATTGCTAACGCCGAGAATGCCGCCGGAGGCAATGGTATAACGAAAAAGATAGCAGAAGAACTCTTTTCCTATGGCATTGATTTTCTTACTATGGGTAATCACGTATGGGACAATAAAGAAATTTTTGATTTTATAGAAGAAGAATTTAGAATGGTGCGTCCGGCCAACTATCCTCCAGGTACTCCAGGCAGGGGTTCACAAATAATAGAATTAGATGGGAATTTAAAAATAGGAATTTTAAATATATCAGGTCGAGTTTTTATGCCAGATATGGATTGTCCTTTCAGAACAGCTGACAAAGAGCTTGAGAAGCTAAAAAAATTTACTAATATAGTTGTAGTCGACTTTCATGCAGAAGCTACTTCAGAAAAGCAGGCGCTCGGCTGGTATTTGGACGGCAGGGTTTCGTTAGTAGCTGGAACTCATACTCATGTACAGACTGCTGACGAGCGGATACTTCCCAAAGGAACAGCTTATATTACTGATGTGGGAATGACAGGGGCTTACGATGGTATTCTGGGCATCGAAAGAGAGCCTGTTATAAGGAAATTCTTAACTCAAATGCCGACAAGATTTGAAGTAGCAAAAGGCGCTCCTCAGCTTAATGCTATTGTCGTAGAAATTGATGTAGCAACTGGTCTTGCAATGAAAATACAAAGATTAATTATTAAATAATAAAAATTATTGTTAAATTAAACAGGAATTTCTCCAGACACATAGAATAATTTTAATAAGCTAATTATATCAAGGAGGAATCAATTTATGGAAATATTGAAAGTTTCAGCAAAGTCCAATCCCAATGCGGTAGCTGGAGCCATCGCCGGTGTGATTAGAGAAAACGGTGTAGCTGAAATTCAAACAATTGGTGCCGGAGCTTTAAATCAAGCGGTAAAAGCGATAGCCATAGCTAGAGGGTTTGTAGCCCCAAGCGGAATCGACTTAATATGTATACCGGCTTTTACTGACATTGAAATAGATGGCCAACAAAGGACTGCTATCAAGCTCATAGTTGAACCGCGATGACGCTTTCATAAGTGAATTTCTCAAACCACTTCACTTAGTCAATTTTAGTATAGCTCTTGGAGGAAACCGATGAGAGTCGATCTTCACATCCACACCATATATTCCGATGGCACTTTGACACCCGAACAAATAGTTGATAAGGCATTTTCGCTAAAATTGCGCGCGATAGCTATTACCGACCACGATACCATAGAAGGAATAGAACCTGCCTTAAATAGAGCCAAAGAATATTCATTTTTCGAAGTAATTCCGGGAATTGAAATAAACTCATTTTATTTAGATGAAGAAGTACATATTTTGGGATATTATATCGACTGGAAAAGCAGTTTTTTGAGATTAACGCTTAAGGAATTGCAAGAAGAGCGGATTGAACGTATTAAGAGGATAATTGAAAAATTAAAGAAATTGGGTATTGAAATAAACTTTGAAGACATAAGCGTGAAGGCATCTGGTACGTCTATTGGAAGGCCTCATGTAGCCATAGCCCTTGTGGAAAAAAAAGTTGTATCTTCTATAGAAGAAGCCTTCGAGTTTTATCTGGATAAAGGAAAGCCCGCATACGTACCTAGAGAAAAAATAACACCTTATTACGCTGTGGACATAGTAAAAAAAAGCAGAGGAATTGCCGTTTTAGCACATCCTGGGAAGGTAAAAAATCAAAGCATAGTTAAATCTTTAATAAATTACGGTATTCAAGGAATCGAGGTTTACCACAAAGACCACGATGAGGAAAAAGTACAATACTACAAAAGCATTGCGGCGAAATACAGGTTGTTGATGACCGGAGGATCTGACTGTCACGGTAAGCCTTTAATAATGGGGAGCCAACCCGTTCCTTATGAATATGTGGTTCAACTAAAACAATTAAAAAAGCATATTTAACCCCAAAATATACTAAAAGATGCTGTGTATACAATAGTTCAGGTTTTTTAGTATATTTATTTTTTTTCTCAAAATACAGAAGGATAATTTTCTATTGCCTAGAATACATAATACAGTGTAGAAAATGTCTAGCTTTATCTTTATAGAAGCGGGGTGACAAAGTGACTAGAGGATCGGCTCGAATCACGATTGACGAAAGAGCCTGCAAGAAATGCGGAATTTGTATTGCTTTTTGCCCCAAAAAAGTGTTTTCTTCTGACAACGATAGACCTGTTGTGGCAAATCCGGAAGCGTGCATAAAATGTATGCTATGCGAATTGAGGTGTCCGGATTTTGCCATAGTCGTCGAAGGAGAGGATAGCGATGAGTAGTATGCCGAGATTAATGCAAGGTAATGAAGCGTGTGTTGAAGGGGCTATAGCTGCCGGTATGCGATTCTATGCCGGCTATCCTATAACTCCTTCTACCGAAATAGCAGAGCTTGCAGCCGAAAAGCTCCCCAAAGTCGGCGGGAAGTTCATACAGATGGAAGATGAAATAGCCAGCATGGGAGCCGTAATCGGAGCTTCGCTTGCAGGTCTTAAAGCGATGACAGCTACTAGTGGCCCGGGATTCTCTTTAAAACAGGAAAACATCGGTTTCGCATGTCTTACCGAAGTGCCGTGCGTTATCGTCAACGTTCAAAGGGGAGGGCCCAGTACGGGGCAACCCACTTTGCCAGCCCAAGGAGATGTAATGCAAGCTAGATGGGGAACCCATGGCGATCATCCCATTATAGTGCTCTCTCCCTCTTACGTCAGGGAAGTTTTCGATTTGACAGTAAGAGCTTTTAATCTTTCGGAGAAATACCGCGTACCGTGCATACTTTTGATGGATGAAGTTGTGGGACATCTCAGGGAAAAAGTTCAACTGCCAGATCCAAGCTCATTAAAGATTATAAACAGAAAAAAGCCTGACTTGTCGAAAATTAGCAATTACAACCCTTATCAGGACTATGACGGCGATGGAATACCTCCTATGGTAAACTTCGGAGAAGGTGTTCCCTACCACGTTACAGGTCTTATCCACGATATAACTGGTTTCCCTTCCACAAAACCAGAAGTTACGGAATATTTGATAACACGATTGATGAGGAAAATTTACAACAACATAGACGATATAGTAGAATATGAGAAGCATTTCACAGAAGATGCCGAAACTGTAATAGTTTCGTTCGGATCCCCTGCTCGTTCTGCCATAAGAGCTGTCAAAATATTGCGAAGCGAAGGGGAAAACGTTGGTTTAATACGTTTGAAGACAATATGGCCGTTCCCAAGAAAAGCATTTAGGGAATTGCCATTGACTGTCAAGAATATAATTGTAGCCGAAATGAACTTCGGACAATTAATAGAAACTGTTGAAGCAGCTTGCGAAGGCAAGTTTAACATTGTTGGACTTAATAAATATAACGGAGAACTGATGAGTCCCGACGAAGTGGTAGCAAAAGTTCGGGAGGTAAGTAAAAATGCGTAAAAATCTGGAAAAATACTATAGAATAGACAAACTGCCTCATATATGGTGTCCCGGCTGCGGCAACGGGATAATTACGGGTGCGCTGGTAAGAGCTATTGACAATTTAAAATTGGATAAAGATAAAATATGCATCGTATCAGGAATCGGATGTTCATCTCGGGCCCCCGGCTACTTAAATTTCAATACCCTTCATACCACTCACGGTAGAGCGCTGGCTTTTGCAACAGGTATAAAACTTGCGCGACCCGAACTCAAAGTGATAGTGTTGACGGGAGATGGCGATTGTGCAGCTATTGGAGGTAATCACTTTATACACGCCTGTAGAAGAAACATAGATATAACAACTATCGTGTTCAACAACAGCATATACGGAATGACAAGCGGCCAGTATTCTCCTTTAACTCCCGTGGGCGCCTACGCTACAACAGCTCCCTACGGGAACATAGACCGAAACTTTGACCTTTGCAAATTGGCAGAAGCAGCAGGTGCCACCTATGTAGCAAGGGGAACGGTTTATCATGTGCCGCAACTTATAAAATATATCGAGAAAGCCCTTCTTCATAAGGGATTTTCGGTTGTAGAAACAATAAGCACTTGTCCTACTTATTTCGGCCGTAAAAACAAACTAGGGTCTCCAGTAAAAATGATGGAAATGTTAAGAGACAATACGGTTTCTGCAAAAGCAGCTGAAAGGATGTCAAAAGAAGAACTGGCAAGCAAGATAGTTATTGGAGAATTCGCGGAAATCAATGCTCCTGAATATACAGAAGAGTATATGAAAATAATTAAGCGAGCACAAAGGGAGGAATGAAATGTGGAAGAACGGATCGAAATAAGGCTTAGCGGCTCGGGCGGCCAGGGACTAATTTTAGCGGGGATTATTTTGGCTGAAGCAGCGATTCTAGACGGCAAGAACGCTGTGCAATCTCAGTCTTACGGTCCTGAAGCAAGGGGGGGTGCAAGTCGCGCTGAAGTAGTAATAAGCAGTAGAGAAATTGACTATCCAAAGGTTACGCGGCCACAAATTTTGCTAGCTTTAACAGATGAAGCGTTCCATAAATTTAAAGACAATATGGCTGAAGATGGAATAATAATATTAGATTCATCAATAAAGAAAGTGGACACTTCAAATAAAATAATACAGCTGCCGATTATTGAAACCGCAAGAAAAGATATAGGGAAAAGTATGGTAGCTAATATTGTTGCTGTTGGAGTAATTACCGAGTTGACGAAAGTAGTATCGCGGCAGGCAGCAGAAAAGGCTATTTTAAATAGAGTCCCTAAAGGCACGGAGGATTTGAACATCAGGGCCTTTTATGCTGGTTGCAGTCTAGTCGAAAATCTATCCTAAACTACCCTTTATTAAAATATAAAAAGGGAGGCTTTTTTTATGGCTGAAACATTAAATCCATTTGAGATTGTGCAAAAACAACTTAAAACTGCTTGTGACAAATTAGGAGTTGAAGAATCGGTTTATGAAGTTCTTAAGGAACCCGAAAAGGTCCTGACCGTATCGATCCCTGTAAGGATGGACGACGGCAGCATAAAAACCTTCATTGGTTACCGCTCCCAGCACAGCACAGCGTTGGGCCCTGCAAAAGGCGGCGTAAGGTTTCATCCCGATGTTACCATGGACGAAGTAAAAGCCCTATCTGCATGGATGACTTTTAAATGTGCAGTCGTGGGTATTCCTTATGGCGGTGGCAAAGGCGGCGTTCGTTGCAATCCTAAAGAACTATCTAAATCAGAATTAGAGAGATTGAGTCGTGGTTACTTCAGGGCAATAAGTCCAATAATCGGGCCTGAAAAAGATATACCCGCTCCAGATGTCTATACAAATGCGCAAGTCATGGCGTGGTTTATGGATGAATTCAGCCAGCTGAAAGGTTATAACACTCCTGGTGTGGTAACTGGAAAACCCATAGTTTTAGGAGGTTCTTTAGGAAGAAACGAAGCAACAGCCAGAGGAGCAACTTTTACCATTCGTGAAGCGGCAAAAAAAATAGGTTTAGATCTTACAAAAGCCACTGTGGCAATTCAGGGATTCGGAAATGCCGGCAGCGTCGCTGCAAGACTTTTACATGAGCTAGGATGCAAAATAGTTGCCGTAAATGATTCCCAGGGTGGTGCTTATAATGCCGATGGCTTAGACCCCGAGGCAGTTAATGAATATAAAAAGAAAAATAAAACCGTAAAAGGTTTCCCCGGAAGCAAAGATATATCGGGAGCGAAACTACTGGAGCTCGATGTAGATATACTGGTGCCAGCCGCTTTGGAAAACGTAATAACCAGCAGCAATGCAGCTAACATAAAGGCAAAAATCGTAGGTGAAGCGGCAAACGGCCCGACAACACCGGAAGCCGACGACATCCTTTACAAAAAGGGTGTTTTGGTAATACCGGATATACTTTGCAATGCAGGAGGCGTAACGGTATCCTATTTTGAGTGGGTCCAAAACTTGATGAATTTTTATTGGACCGAAGAAGAAGTAAACAACAGGCTTGAACAAGTCATGGTTAAAGCATTCAACGAAGTTTTTGATATCCATAAACAGTACAATGTTAATATGAGAGAAGCTGCCTATATGCTAGCTATTAAAAGAATTGCCGAGGCATTAAAACTAAGAGGATGGATATAGCAAATTTCTTCAATCCCTCCCTTATTTTGGGGAGGGATTGAGAATATACAAAAATAAAGGATTTTCTCCATTTATATAGAAATAATAATACTTGAAAGCATAAACTGGGAGGGCTGTCTATGTTTGACAAGGAATCCCTCGAGAGACTCGAAAAAGAGAAAGTAAGATGGGAAAATTCTACAGTCAAAAAAGTAATAGAAAAGACGCCAGAGAGATATGAGAAATTTTACACCGGGTCTAATATAGAAGTAAATCGTTTGTATACACCATTAGATGTGCAGGAAATGGACTACATGGAAGACCTGGGATTTCCAGGAGAATACCCCTTTACCCGGGGAATACAACCCACCATGTACAGGGGACGCCTATGGACCATGCGCCAATATGCGGGTTTTGGAACAGCAGAAGAATCCAATAAAAGATACAAGTATTTGTTATCTCAGGGACAGACAGGCTTAAGCGTCGCTTTCGATTTGCCAACCCAGATAGGGTATGACTCCGACCATCCTCTTGCTCAGGGCGAAGTAGGTAAAGTGGGGGTAGCCATAGATTCCCTGAAGGACATAGAAACCCTTTTCGACGGAATACCGCTGGATAAAGTCAGCACGTCCATGACTATAAACGCACCCGCTGCTATTCTCCTTGCTATGTATATAGCAGTTGCAGAAAAGCAGGGGGTAAGCTCCGAAAAGCTTTCGGGCACCATTCAAAACGATATATTAAAGGAATACGTAGCAAGGGGAACTTATATATTCCCACCCGAACCCTCGATGAGGCTTATTACGGACATCTTCGAATTCTGCTCTAAGCACGTTCCCAAATGGAATACAATAAGCATAAGCGGTTATCACATAAGGGAAGCCGGGGCAACTGCAGTCCAGGAAGTAGCCTTTACCCTTGCCAACGGCATAGCCTACGTTGAAGCGGCGATAAAGGCCGGGCTGGACGTTGACGAATTTGCTCCGAGGCTGTCCTTTTTCTTCAACGCACACAACGACCTTTTCGAGGAAGTGGCGAAGTTCCGGGCCGCCAGGAGGCTATGGGCCAAGATAATGAAAGAGCGCTTTAAGGCAAAAGATCCGAAATCCATGATGCTGCGCTTCCATACTCAGACGGCCGGTTCGACGTTAACGGCCCAGCAGCCCGACAACAACATTGTGCGAGTAACAATACAGGCCTTAGCAGCGGTTTTAGGAGGCACCCAATCCCTGCATACCAATTCAAGAGACGAAGCATTGGCACTGCCAACCGAAGATTCAGTTAGGATAGCATTGAGAACTCAGCAAATTATTGCTTATGAAAGCGGAGTTACAGAAACCATAGATCCGCTAGCAGGTTCATACTATGTAGAACACCTTACAAACCTCATAGAACAAAAAGCCATGGAATATATAAAGAAAATAGACGAACTGGGCGGTGCGCCTAAAGCCATAGAAAAAGGCTACATACAGCAAGAAATCCAGGACAGCGCTTATAGATATCAGCAGGAGATAGAATCAGGCCGCAGGATAGTGGTAGGAGTAAACAAATTCCAAATTGAAGAAGAACCTCCAAAGAATTTATTAAAGGTAGATCCTGAAGTAGAAAGGATACAAAAAGAAAAACTTAGTAAATTAAAAGCCACGAGGGACAATTTAGCTGTAAAGAACGCTTTAGATGAACTTTCTAAAAAGGCTTTGTCCAATGAGAATCTAATGCCGACAATTATTACCTGCGTAAAAACGTATGCGACGTTGGGCGAGATTTGTGACACTCTGCGCCGAGTATTCGGCGAATACAAAGCCACAGTGAGTTTTTAGAGGGGGTGAATAAAGATGCAGTGTGAACGGACTATAAGAGTTTTAATAGCAAAGCCCGGCCTAGACGGTCATGACAGGGGAGCAAAAGTAATCGCACGAGCCTTACGCGACGCAGGCATGGAAGTTATTTACACTGGGCTGCGCCAAACTCCCGAACAGATTGTGGAAGCAGCTATACAGGAAGATGTAGATGTAATAGGCCTTTCTATATTATCTGGTGCTCACAACGTACTTTTCCCAAGGATAATGGAACTTTTGAAGGAAAAGGGAATCGACGATATACTTGTAATCGGCGGCGGAGTAATACCCCACGATGATATTCCTTTCCTTAAAAAATGCGGTATCGCCGAAGTATTCACCCCTGGCACCCCTATTTCTCAAATAATAGAATTCATAAAAAACAACGTAAAGAAATAAGTTAGGGGTGTGAAATTTGGAGTTAGTAGATGGAATACTTAAAAAAGACAAAAGAGCTGCGGCAAGGCTTATAACTCTTATAGAAAGAGAAGACCCAACAGCTATAGATGCTCTCAAAAAACTTTACAAGTACACGGGAAATTCTATCGTTATAGGTATAACAGGGCCTCCGGGAGCGGGGAAAAGTAGTTTAGTAAATGAACTTGCCAAAAAAATGAGAGAAAAGGGAAAAACGGTGGGGATTATAGCCGTAGACCCCACCAGCCCTTTTACAGGCGGCGCACTACTCGGAGATCGAATAAGGATGCAGGAATTAACCCTTGACCCGGGTATTTTTATAAGAAGCATGGCAAGTCGAGGTTCTCTTGGAGGCATAGCAAAAGCAACTTACGACGCTGTTAATGTCCTTGATGCTTTTGGCATGGATTACATAATCATCGAAACAGTCGGAGTAGGGCAAACGGAAATAGACATAGTAAAAGTAGCTGATATGGTGGTAGTGGTTCTTGTACCGGGGCTTGGCGATGACGTGCAGGCTATAAAGGCCGGGATAATGGAAATCGCCGATATATTCGCTGTAAACAAATCTGACCGCGAAGGCGCTGACAAACTTGTTACCGAAATTGAAATGATGTTGGACCTCTCCCAAAATGAATTAGATTTAAGACCTCCGATAGTAAAAACCGTTGCTACCTCTGGCATAGGCATAGATGAACTGGAAGCAAAAATAAGCGAACACTTAAGTTATATCCAATATAAAGGTGTGCTGGAGCAAAAAAGGAAGGAAAAAACCCGGGAAAAATTCATGGAGCTAATAAAATTTCACATCAGTAAAATAATATTTCAAGAAAAAGGGAATATTATAGAAAATTTGCTAAAGGATATATCAAATAAAGTAATCGATCCTTACACAGCTATGGAAAAACTTTTACAATGCATTTTAAAGGGGGAATAGTAAATATATGAAAACCTTGAAAATCGATCACATTGGTATTGCCGTGAAAAGTATAGAAGAAGCATCGAAAATATACACCGAACTTTTGGGACTTGAAATGCACGGCGTAGAAGAGGTGCAGGATCAAAAAGTCAAAGTAGCCTTTATTCCCGTAGGAGAAAGCGAATTAGAACTTATAGAAGCTACTGATCCTGAAAGTTCAGTAGCTAAGTTCATAGAAAAAAGAGGAGAAGGTATACAGCATATAGCCTTACGGGTAGATGACATAGAAAAAACCTTGGAAGAACTCAAACAAAAAGGCGTAAAGCTAATTGACGAAAAACCAAGATACGGTGCAGGCGGGGCTAAAATAGCTTTTATCCATCCCAAATCAACAAACGGCGTTTTGATTGAACTATGCGAGAGATAAAGGGGTGAAAAAAGCATGGAAACGATGGAACAAAAACTTGAAGAGCTCAGGCAAAGAAGGGAACAAGTAAGGCTAGGCGGCGGAGAAAAGAGGATAAAAAAGCAGCACGAAAGCGGAAAACTCACAGCGAGAGAAAGGATAGAAAAGCTGCTCGACGAAGGGAGCTTCGTGGAAATCGACGCCTTTGTAGAACACCGATGCATAGACTTTGACATGGCGGACACAAAAGCCCCCGGTGAAGGCGTGGTCACAGGCTACGGCACCATAAACGGCAGGCTAGTCTTCATCTTTGCCCAGGACTTCACGGTAATAGGCGGGTCATTGGGCGAAATGCACGCCGCAAAAATATGCAAGGTTATGGACATGGCCATGAAGATGGGAGCGCCCTTAATAGGCCTGAACGATTCCGGCGGAGCGAG
>JAKIHM010000001.1 GCA_021608145.1 Thermovorax subterraneus | reverse complement strand
ACTTTTTGACATAACTCACTTACCCTTTTTTCAAGTTCATAAAAGTCTTCGCTCTCGGTTAAAATTTTTATTAATCCATTGTGGAAAAGAAGGACTGCGCCTACCAGGTGTCGAATATTTAACATAAAACCTCACACTCCTTTTGGTGGTTTGTGTTGTGTTTTGGGTGGTGAGGTCTTTTTTTCTACATTTGCAAGCCTTCTTCCTTCTTGTCACCTACTTAAATTTTACACTGCCTGGATTTTTATAACGGTTGTTAATCTTTTATGTCATCTATAATGTGACAAAAAATTCTTTTATGCTGCAAAACATGTAGCTATACCCAAGCCTTGCAAGAAGAGCGAGAAGAGATTTTTAGAAAATTGTACGGTTGGCAAAAATAAATGAATAAAGACTAGGTTTTCAAGGTCCAACTAAAAAAGGATGTAGATAATTATAGCTCAACTTTTTCAAAAAGTTCGGGTATATAAACGCTAGTATTCATCACTTTTTCTATTTCTTTTTTAAAGTTTTCCGAGGCTTTCTCTTCTCCGTGAACTATAAATATTCTTCTTGAAACGCCATTTTTTATATTTTTTACCCAATTTATAAGTCCTTCAATATCCGCATGACCAGAGAGACCTGTAAGATTGTAAATTTTTGCCTTAACTATCATTTCTTCGCCGAATATCCTCACCTTTTTTGCATTATCCAAAATTTTTCTCCCTAGAGTTCTTTCAGCCTGGTAACCTACGAACACTATAGAGGTGGTATCCTTCCAGATATTGTGTTTTAAATGATGTTTTATTCTGCCAGCTTCGCACATACCGCTGGATGAGATAATTACAATGCCATTTTTATCGTTTAATGCCATAGATTCTTCTGCACTGGAAATTGTGTATAAGTTGTTGAATCTTAATAAATCAAAGTCTTTGCTCAATAGATTAATAGCTTCTTCGTCATAGCATTCTTTGTGTTTTTCATAAATTTCAAGGGCTTCCCTGGCAAGAGGGCTATCCAAATAAATTTCTACATTAGAGAGTTCTTTTCTCTTTTCTACGTCTATATAATAATTCAGGAAATATAAGATTTCTTGAGCCCTTCCTACCGAAAACGCCGGAATAATTACGTTTCCTCCCCTTTTCACTGTATTAATAATAATATCATACAATTTTTTGATTTCTTCGGTTTTATTACCATGCAATCTATCGCCGTAAGTTGATTCTATTATTAAATAATCGCTAAAATCGATGTATTCATAGTCCCTGATTATCGGCATATTATTATTTCCTAAATCTCCAGAAAAAGTTATAAGCACTTCATTGCTTTTTTCTCTGATCTTCAGAATCACTATTGAAGAACCCAGCAAATGCCCGGCATCTTTAAACATAATACAAATATTTTCATCAACTTCTATCCACTTGCCGTAGGAGCACTTAATCACATATTCCGGTATTCTCAAGGTATCTTCGATAGTATACAGCGGTTTTATTGGTACCAGCCCTTTTCTTTGTCTTTTTTTATTTTGCCATTTGCTTTCCAGTTCCTGGATATGAGCACTATCTTTTAACATTATCTCCATTAAATCAGCGGTTGCAGAAATGGCAAATATGCTGCCATTAAAACCTTTTTTAAAAAGTATAGGCAGTCTCCCTATATGATCAATATGCGAATGAGTAATTATTACGAAGTCCAAATCAGCGGGTTCGAAAGGGAAAGGCTCAAAATTTAATTCGCTCATTTTACCTTGAAACATTCCGCAGTCCACTAAAAATTTTCTTTTATCTGTTTCAATATAATAGCAGGAACCTGTTACCGTTTTTGCAGCACCGCAAAAAGTTATCTTCATTATATCTCACCCATTTTTTAAGTTTATACTTGCTGCTTTAAAAGTTTTTATAGTAAATAGTAAAATATGTTCGACAATAACTGGCTTTTTTCCTCTTCGCTCGTCTATTAAGTCATGTAATTCATTGATTCTTTTGCTAAAATATAAATAATGAGTCAAAGCAGGGGGTCTTCCTTTATGAATGATGTGGAACCCAAGAAAATCCTTTATAAAAAGCGGCAGGGTTATAGTACCCCTCCGGTTTATTAGCAAAGCTCTGGGTCTGAATGTGCAATGGAACTATTCCCGGCGGGAAATAGTGATTTTCCGTGGAGAAAATAGCATGAGGCTGGTTTTAAATTCCTCTAAAGCAGAGCTTTCCCAGGGCGTACCGATTGACCTGGGTGTTCCACCTTTAATAAAGGGTGAAAGGGTTTTTGTGCCTATAAGACTGTTTTCGGAATTAGGTTTCAGAATAAAGTGGAATGAGAAAATGAAATCAATAGAATTATGGTCATAAAGTGATCGTTTCTCCCGTGTGGAGTATAACAACATTAGTACCAGTTTTCTCCTCAACCTTTTTCTTAAATTCTGATGGGTCCTTTTTTATGATGTCAAAGGTGTTATAGTGCATAGGAATAACTGCCTTCGGTTTTAAGAATTCCACGGCTTTCACGGCATCATCGATGCCCATGACGAAATTGCCGCCGATGGGTAGCATTGCCACGTCCAGACGAACTTTCTCACCTATAAGCTTCATATCCCCGAAAAGGCCCGTATCTCCAGCATGGTACACGGTCTTTCCCTCAATCTCAATGAGAAACCCACAAGGGTTTCCCATGTAGATTATATTATCCCCTTCTATATATGCCGAACCGTGCATTGCCGGGGTGAGTTGCAGCCAACCAAAATCAAAGGTATAATCTCCCCCTATATGCATCGGATGGACCTTTGCGCCTTTAGACTGGCAGTAGGTGGCAAGTTCGTAGGGGGCAATTATAGTGGCATCATTGGCCTTTGCTATTTCCAGGGCATCGCCAAAATGGTCTCCGTGACCGTGTGTGATGAGTATGTAATCCACCTTCACCTGTTCGGGTCGGATATCAGCCAGCGGATTATTTTTCAGCCAAGGGTCTATAATAAGTGAGAACTTTGAAGAGCTTATTTTGAAACACGCATGACCATGAAATGTGATTGTGACCATCACATACCCCTCCAAATCACTAAGATATACCGAAAACTTCCTTCATCGTATAAAAACCATTTTTCTTTGACAGCAAATATTCTGCAGCTCGGACCGTCCCTTCAGCAAAGCATTGGAAGTTGGTAGCATGATGGGTAATTTCTACCCTTTCGCCTAATAAATTAAAAATTATTTTATGGGTGCTCGGCACGTCCCCGCCCCGGATAGAATGAATATTTATATTTTTATCGGGAAGTACGTTTTTTAACACCTCCCTCATTTCAAGTGAAGTACCACTAGGTGCATCCTTTTTGAATCGATCATGCATCTCTACTATATCAACGTCAGCATAATCCCCAACATTCCGGGCAAGATATTCCAATAATTTATATACATGATTTATCAAAAGGGAAGTATTCCCCGCAAAAACTATAGGTATCTCCTGTGAGGCTTTTATAAACTCCTCTTTTTCTTCTTTCTTAAAGCCCGTCGTTCCACAGACCAAAGCCTTTTTGTGCGATACAGCGTGTTTTAGTACCTCCAGGGAAACTGCCGGAAACGTGAAATCAATTATACAATTGCATCTTTTGATAACACTTTCTATGTCATCCGTCACTTTCACATTTATTTCTTTGCCCAATCCGCATAAGAGCCCCACATCCTTCCCAACATAATCCGCACCTTTCGGCGCAACCGCTCCCACTATCTGGGCATTTTCTCTATCGCAAAGGGATTTTACTATAAGCCTTCCCATCTTTCCCCTCGGCCCTATTACAACAGCACGTAGCATCGAAAAATCCTCCTTTTTAACTACTTAAAATACAAAGTCACATTAACTCGTCATCGGATATCTGGACTTTGAAAAGCCTTTGCCTACATGATACAGGTATTGGCCTTTTAAAAATTCTAGGCTTTTTTAATACCCAAGCCCAAAGTCCAGGCTGCCATTCATCTGCCCATGCATCCTTTACATCTTTGGGAGTAAATGGCCTAATATCTACAAGTTCGACTGTACCGAGTGCACAGCCTGTTGGCAGTACTTCTCCGTCGTCTAGAACGACAACAGGTCTTTTAGTAGCACATATAAGAAGGGTACCACGGTAATTTGTTTTCCAACTGCGAAGTTCAATTTTCTTCATTCCTTCAATAATAGCCGTAGCAAAAGGCTGTTGAACTGCAAGCGCTACATATTCCATATTTTCCCTCCTTGTTATCATAAACTTTTGCCCCAGGAAACAGCGTTATCTAACTTCAAGCGCAACAATCGTCCAATCTTATCACATCCCCAGGCTTAACTTTCGAATTATGAGATTCAACGACCACCCCTCCACCAAGCCTGGGGTCAAAAGTAGCAATAAAAGGCGTGATATGATAATAATGTGTTAGGTAACAATAAAGCCATATAGGGCCGCGTAAGCTTATTATTATTCCTTTTGTTGTATATACTTTTGGAGGCTCCAGATTTCTCAAAGATTCGGTTAACATAATATTTCTACAAAAAGTTTCAATATTCCTTCTTTATTAAAAATAATACCGCTTTATAGCGGTTATAAGATCTCAAAACAGCCAAACCCCTGGGAATTCTTGCTTCCCAACCCTGTATCATATGCAATCTTTAATAACGGAAAATCCGCAGATAGTTTATAAATCCCCATCCATCCTTTAATAATAGTTTCCTTATATTTTACTATTTTGCAGTACTTTTGATCTAATTTAAATGCAGGTTCTATTTCTAATTTAAAACTCTCTGGATTATCGATATTCAGCAACCTGGCTTTTTTACGCAAGTTTTCTCTTACCAGTAAAGCAAACTCATCTTCTCTAGGATTGAAATAATGCGTTTTCTTGCATCCTTTATCATCGAGATATGTTTTATATACCACAAGGGGCGAAAGCATTTTAATAAACAAGCTATCTTTGCATTTTTCTTTGTTTAATTCCGATAAAACAGAAATTCCATCTATCTCTATGCGCTGTCCTGCTAAATTAAAGTTGTTATTTCTTAAGAGCGAAGTTGCAAAGTCCTTTATAAACCTTTCAACCGGCGATGAAACTATTAACTCAAATGGAGGACATATCTTGATCTTGTTATCATTCAAAATCTCAAATTGCCCAAGCAATCTCGAAAAAGTAAAAAGTTTAAAACTCCTGCTCCCCAATTTAAACCCCTGACTGTGCAAAAACTCTGAAAACTCCTCGCTCAAATTTTTGTAGATAAACGACTGAATTATGTAATTATAATGAATTGGCAGGATTACAGGTTCTCCGGCAGAAAAGGAAACTTTTATCCGCACGATCATCCCTTCCTATCGAGCAGCAGTTGCGGTGGCTCACAGCATCCTGACTATAGTTTACCATATTCTCAAGCGAAAGCAACCTTATATTGAACTGGGCCCCAATTATTACGAAGAGAAAAGGCGCAACATGGTCATACGGCAGTCTTTGAAAAAGCTTGAATCTTTAGATTTGAACGTAAAGGTCGAAACGGTAGTGTCTTAAATTTTTTAGGCTTTGTTATCATGTTTATATAGATTCATTTTTATCCCATATTTTTACATTTAGGTATGGGGTTAGTTTTTTGTTGCCTTTTTTCGAAACATTATTCTCAGGATAGGTAGGCTAAAAACGCAACCGGATGCGGGTCGAATCTGTTGGCCTTAATGGGTTTCAATCTCTTATAGGTAGGCTAAAAACATTTTAGTCATGCCCGCCAAGTATCTTGTAACCAGTTTCAATCTCTTATAGGTAGGCTAAAAACCTATGAGACTAGGACCGGAAGTGACGGTAAGACTTAGTTTCAATCCCTTATAGGTAGGCTAAAAACTCCCCATGCTGCCATCGTGGCAGCTATGACGGGGGGGTTTCAATCCCTCATAGGTAGGCTAAAAACCCAGACGCACTATGACCTATACGCAAGATACTTCCAAGTTTCAATCCCTCATAGGTAGGCTAAAAACGCGAAACCGGAAGTATAAGTGGAAGCGTGGTGATAGGCGTTTCAATCCCTCATAGGTAGGCTAAAAACCGCCGAATTTCACTACTGGGAGGAAAGGAAAAAAGAGTTTCAATCCCTCATAGGTAGGCTAAAAACTAGCTGTTCCGTCTTGCCCTATCATTACTTCTTGGGGTTTCAATCCCTCATAGGTAGGCTAAAAACTGAGTTTCTGGGGCTTAAAACAGAAGCATATCCCATGTTTCAATCCCTCATAGGTAGGCTAAAAACCTAGGCTTGCAGGAAGGTATGGAGCCATCAAACCATGGTTTCAATCCCTCATAGGTAGGCTAAAAACCAATGTTCTTCATACTGCTTATGAAAGTTATTTTTAAGTTTCAATCCCTCATAGGTAGGCTAAAAACGGGTGGAAGGGAGAAAGGCCGACGCTGAAGAAGTGTGTTTCAATCCCTCATAGGTAGGCTAAAAACTCGCAACTCGATAGTCCACCCTTCTTGATGCAGTTCTTGTTTCAATCCCTCATAGGTAGGCTAAAAACGCCAACACTCAGGCCAAAGCCACTTTTGCTTACATTGTTTCAATCCCTCATAGGTAGGCTAAAAACAGGGCAAACCATTCCGTCATCAAGTTCTTGGCTACAATAGTTTCAATCCCTCATAGGTAGGCTAAAAACCCATGCACCGACTTGGCAGGATTGCAAAATACCGCAGTTTCAATCCCTCATAGGTAGGCTAAAAACTTCGATGATTTGGCTGTAGCTGTAGTCTCGAAGGTAGTTTCAATCCCTCATAGGTAGGCTAAAAACTAAAATATGGCGAGATTATTCGTGAGGGGATAGCCCGGTTTCAATCCCTCATAGGTAGGCTAAAAACGTAGATACCCTATGGATTACGATGGAGGATACAAGCGTTTCAATCCCTCATAGGTAGGCTAAAAACGCTATAATAGATTTCTTTGTTAGTGTTGTTTCTTCTGGTTTCAATCCCTCATAGGTAGGCTAAAAACCAAGAAATGTCTGGGAATAGTAATATATCCGAGGAAGTTTCAATCCCTCATAGGTAGGCTAAAAACCGAGCGGGGATTAAGGGGTCTCCGCTCGCTTTTCTTGTTTCAATCCCTCATAGGTAGGCTAAAAACCTTCCAATTCATTCACCCTTTCATGGCTTTTGTAATAGTTTCAATCCCTCATAGGTAGGCTAAAAACGTTATAATGGAATTGGAGGGGGAATTAGGTATGAAGGCGTTTCAATCCCTCATAGGTAGGCTAAAAACGTGCTTTTTTGTGTGCCAATCGCAAATTGCCTATATCAGTTTCAATCCCTCATAGGTAGGCTAAAAACATTTAGATTATACGAAAGGCCCAGCGAACGCAAATTGTTTCAATCCCTCATAGGTAGGCTAAAAACTTTGTTCCAAAGAATACAATTATGCCTCCTGGTTCAGTTTCAATCCCTCATAGGTAGGCTAAAAACTTTCGATGAATCGCTCGTATTTCTTTTTGTTCTCATGTTTCAATCCCTCATAGGTAGGCTAAAAACCAAGTTTTTGTCTATTCCAGCTTTTTGGCATATTCGAGTTTCAATCCCTCATAGGTAGGCTAAAAACTTTTATTACATTCAACAGGCTCATGCCCTACACCACCTGTTTCAATCCCTCATAGGTAGGCTAAAAACAGTTGGGCGGTCGTCTGTAGTCCGTCATTTATCATATGTTTCAATCCCTCATAGGTAGGCTAAAAACCCAGGTTACCCTACGCTCATGGGCGACCACATACCGGTTTCAATCCCTCATAGGTAGGCTAAAAACTTTAGATTTGGCTTTTTTCTGAGTCGGTGCAGGCTCGTTTCAATCCCTCATAGGTAGGCTAAAAACTAAAAAAGAAAGTAGCTTAGAGAAAGCTACTATACCCGTTTCAATCCCTCATAGGTAGGCTAAAAACCAGAAAAGGAGAAATACCCGGAAGCCATCGAGATTAGTTTCAATCCCTCATAGGTAGGCTAAAAACTGTATTGCCGAAGTTTTGGATACCAAAAGAGAATATGTTTCAATCCCTCATAGGTAGGCTAAAAACTATTGGGAAGCTGCGGCAGTTCAAGCCGAAAATACGGGTTTCAATCCCTCATAGGTAGGCTAAAAACTGAGCAGGAGAAAAAGAAGTTTAAGCGTATTATAAAAGTTTCAATCCCTCATAGGTAGGCTAAAAACCTGTGATCTCGCAAAACTTGATGAAGCGGATTCTTCCTGTTTCAATCCCTCATAGGTAGGCTAAAAACTTACGCCACCGATTCGCCGTCCACTACTGTAGCCGGTTTCAATCCCTCATAGGTAGGCTAAAAACGGCATCTTGCCGTCGGACTACTATTGGAAGCCGGCAGGGTTTCAATCCCTCATAGGTAGGCTAAAAACTAACAACGTCATAGTCTGCTTTTATAATGTCCTCTAGTTTCAATCCCTCATAGGTAGGCTAAAAACTTTGGGTAGCATGAAGGAAGCATGGGATTTTCTACAGTTTCAATCCCTCATAGGTAGGCTAAAAACTCTCACCATGCCGATTCTCCTAAAACCCTAAAACAAGTTTCAATCCCTCATAGGTAGGCTAAAAACGCCTTCCACCAATCCTTTCACAGTTGTTACAACAAGGTTTCAATCCCTCATAGGTAGGCTAAAAACCCTTAGAAAGACCTTGAACACATTGAGCAGCAGTAAGTTTCAATCCCTCATAGGTAGGCTAAAAACAGAAAGCAGTGGTTAAAGTTATGCTACCTCAGGTACGTTTCAATCCCTCATAGGTAGGCTAAAAACCAAATCTCGGAGACAGGTCAAAAGAGTTCTTTGACTGTTTCAATCCCTCATAGGTAGGCTAAAAACATGGTGAGGACTCCGATGATGAAAGATGGGAGAAAAGTTTCAATCCCTCATAGGTAGGCTAAAAACTAATGAGCAAATGGGTGGGACAGACGGAGCAGAATAGTTTCAATCCCTCATAGGTAGGCTAAAAACTATTATTCAGCATGAGCATCTTCATAACTGAGTCAAGTTTCAATCCCTCATAGGTAGGCTAAAAACCGAAAGCCGGAGCCAGGCCCAGGTTGGGAGGATGAAGAGTTTCAATCCCTCATAGGTAGGCTAAAAACTAATCATCGGCGGTAACAAGGCCGAATTGTGGCAGAGTTTCAATCCCTCATAGGTAGGCTAAAAACTTTAAGGTCCTGGGGCGGGAAGGCCCCGTTGTCCCAGTTTCAATCCCTCATAGGTAGGCTAAAAACGTGTCGTCCCCTGGACCGACATAAACTGGGACAATGGTTTCAATCCCTCATAGGTAGGCTAAAAACCTGCAGGAGCTCGTCCGCCCAGGCGGTCTGCCGGGGTTTCAATCCCTCATAGGTAGGCTAAAAACGGTAGGTTTATTCCCGAAGGGCATTTCTTCTTTAAAAGGTTTCAATCCCTCATAGGTAGGCTAAAAACCCGTAAAATGGTTAAAAATTAAAAGATTTAAAGAGAAAACAGATTGAGTTAATTTTCAATAAATAATTCGACAAAAATACATAAAATCCTTCTCACCCCGCATAAATTCTATCACTATTAGCATTTTTGCTCTGTCGTCGATCCCTGGGGGTTTTTGCATTATTGGAGGTCGACGACATCTTAAATGATCATCTCATCTCCTCCTTTTTTTACACCTAAAATTTCTCTTTCAGAGTATTTCGTCGTTCGCAAGATATAGAAAATTACCGAATCCTCTTTTTCATCTATAGCCCTTTTAAGCTCAAGTTTTAATTTCCTCATGGCTGCTTCAGTTATTTCACCTTCAAGGACGGAATTCTGCACCCAATTAAGATACTTCCTGCAAATTTTCAATACTTTTCCTACTCTCTTTTCTCCAACATCATATACTAAAATCAAAAACATAATCCACTCCTATATCCGTATATTTTTTTTTGAAATTACCTACCATTTAGCAACAAATGCTTTATACTCTTCCTCACCAATTAAATGTTTTTCCAGTTTATATAGCTCCAACCTTATAAGTCGGCGGTAAGAGACATTTTTACCCAATCTACTGTGGTTAAATGTTGTTGACAATTTATTTTCCAATTCTTCTACAAATATTTTCATGCCGTTTTCTTTTAGTACAATCCCATGCATGCTTTTTTCGAAATGTTCCTTTGTTATCATATTCTTCCCTACCAGGGTAAATATTACCCTGTCAACGATTATGGGCTTAAATACTTCCGAAACATCCAGATTTAATGTAAACCTTCTGAAATTAGTCGCATGCAGAAATCCTATGCGCGGATCTAGATGAGTTTTATATATCTCACTTAGTGCTACTGTGTACAAAAGAGAATTTCCGAAACTTATCAACGTATTTAGATAATTTTCTGGCGGTCTCCTGCTCCTGTGGTCAAAGCTAAATTCTTGTTTCCCTAAAATTACGTCAAAAGCTCTGTAATAGCTGTCCCTGATATTGCCTTCAACAGCCATGAGTTCTTCTATATTCAAACACTTTTCTATTTTCTCATCAAGTTTTTTAATAGCATCATCTACTTCCGAAAGCTGCTTTCCACGGTTCATGTAATACCTGATTACCTGCTGGATGTTTTTCGATGCCCCAACGACGAACTCTCTTGCTATCTTCAGCCTTTTCTCCGGATCAAGGTAGTGCTGAGCCTGTTTCAATATCACGTAACCGGAATTCAAATGTTCTCTAGGATAGAAGGTGCCCACATAATAATCATATCGATTAAAGAAATGCAGGATAATTCCCGACTGCGTCAAAAATTCTAGAAAGCGCTTGTTAACATTGACTTCACCGAAGACATATATCTCGCTCGTATTTTCTACTGGAATGAATTTTTGGCCTTCTTCATTTTCAAAATAAATAGTATTATCTTTTCTCTTCAGTTCTCCGCTTGAAAAAATATAAATCGGCTTTCTCATGACATACAAAACTCCCTGTACCCGCAGTTTTTACAATACCCTATTTTTTTAAAGGGTGGAGGATTTTCTTTTAAAACAATCTTCTCTATATCCCTAAAAATCTTTTCAAGGTCTTCTTCTAACTCCGGAGTAAGTTCAACCGCTAGCTTTTTCCTTTCGTCTGGAAAAAGAAGCAAACCTTTTGCTTTTATGCCTTTTTCCTTTAACTTATACAGATAAAAGGCCAGTTGAAGCCTGGCACTATCCTTAGCTTTGGAACTTTTCTTGACTTCTCCGACGACTATATCTTCTCCATCGGACCTGATAAGATCAATAACTACATTTTCAAAATTGATTTTCTTCCTGTCTCTCCCGTAACTTTCTTCATCTATTAAACGGCCTATCTCTATGTAAGGATGTTCTTGATCGGGTATTATCTGATGTGCCATAAGCCAGGTCTGCCTTTTGCAAATTGTATAGCTCTGAATTAAAGTGCCGTTTATTAGCATTACCACAAGGCTACCACCCCTTTGCATATAAATCCGGTATTTTCGTCATAGTATTCTCGGAGCACATTGTTGCCAACATACCGGAATCCAGCTACCTCCGGCGGAAGGTTATCTGTCTTGAGGGGAATTGACACGTTATACTTGTAAAAATCAGCCTTTATTTTGTCGAATTCTCGTCTTCTTTCTAGCAAATTTTTTATTTCTTTTATACCGACGTAATTCTTCCATATCTCCTTAGCCTCTTCATTTAATTCGACAAAGGCATCCAATCTAGGATAGTCTTCTTCGATCAATTTAAAATCCGCTATACCCGCTGTTTCATCCGTGCTGTCATACTTCATTTTATATACTGCCTCCAAAAGCTCCCTGGATTTATCACTAGACTTTCTCTGCTGAACTTCCCCGTAATAATCTTCTATAATTTTTAGAAATTCTTTCTCTTCTATTACCTTGTATCTCTCCAAGATTTTTCGCGTTATATCTAAGAGCACTGAATCGTATATGTACGACGAATAGAGCCTTCTTTCATCCTTTAGCGAAACTACGATTACCTCCCCTTTACCCGACCAGTTCCTGTTGCACCTTCCGGCAGCTTGATTTATCGAATCAAGAGGCGCTAAATCTCTGTAGACAACGTCAAAGTCTATATCTACACCGGCTTCCACTACCTGGGTAGTAACCGCAAATTTAACCTTCCTTTCCTTCATCTTTTTTATCCTGCATAACCTTTCATAGGGAACGACATGCGCCGAAAGGTAGATCACCTCTTCATTCCCGACCCTTTCCTTAAGCAAGTTGTAAAAGTTCCTTGCCGAATTTATCGTATTAAGTATAAAAAGGTAACTCTTTCCGCCCTCTATATCCAGACTTTCCGCAAACTCTTCAAGGGTCATGTCTTTTTCCAGCCGAGGCCTTACAATTACCCTTTCCATCTTCTCGAAATAGAAATTCCTGTCAACCAAAGGAATCATTTCATTTCTAGAAAAAATAAGAGGTTCTGTAGCTGTGACAAATACGACGTAACAATTAAGTTGTTCCGTCAGTTCTTTCAAAAACTCCCTCACCAGGAGCCAGTAATTAGATGGAATTGATTGGACTTCATCAAGAATGATTATGCTCCCCGCCAGTCGGTGAAATTTTCTGAGGTTTTTGTTTTTGTTTGAAAAAAGTGTATAAAACAGTTGTACAAAAGTCGTAACGATAATTTCAGAATTCCAGCCTTCGATGAGTATTTTCGCATGATCTGGCTCGAACTCTATTTCTTCTTTTTTGTAATACACTTCCGAAAGGTGATGGTGCTTTAACAGCAAACTGGTATCAACTTCAAAACCATTTTCTCTGAGAACTTTTTCAATCTGCTCCGCATTTTGTTCTATAATGCTCAGGAAGGGCAGGCAGTATATAATTCGGGGTATATATCCTCTTTCGCTTAATATTTCTTTTCTCAATTTCAGCGCAAAAGCTAGCGCTGTGAGGGTTTTTCCGAGCCCTGTCGGTAGATTAATAGATATCAGCCTGCTGCCCAAATTCAGGTCTTTTTCGAGGACTTCTTGATATGCCTTTTCCCGCAATCTGTTCAGATAGGAATCTTCAGCATTCATCGCACTCTTGTATCTATCAACAAGATAATAATCGAGCTTTCCATCAGTTCTCTCTATGATTCTGCCCGTCGTAACTTCGCTTTTATCAGCATCAATAAGTAATGAAAATATGAAATTTGTCAAAAGATATGGGTTGATGCTTTGTTGTTGCCCCAGCCTTCTTAACTTCCTTCTGATCACCCCCAGTTCATTCGGCAGAGATTGTACCCATCCTCTAAGAAGATCTGCTGTTATTTTCTGACCAAGTCCTGCACCTTCTAACCTTGCACTGAGAATTTCTAACTTCCGCTTTTCTATGCTGTCTACCTGTTTCAGCAAAACCTCTATATCCTTTTCTTCAACTGTCACTTCATCGAGCACATCTTCAAAATCGCCATGATGTTTCTTTACCGCCAAAAAAGCAGCAAAAGGTAAATAGTATGCATAATCACCGCCTTTTATGTCTTTTCTATTCTCCAATTCATTTTTCGTTACAAAAAAAGTAGCGACAGCCGAGAGCAAACCATGGTTACACTCTTTCATAGCTTTCAGCTTCGCTCTTTTCTCCTCTGAGGCAAAAAGATAAGTTTGAAAATAACTCGTGGCTTTTCCAATATCATGGCAAAGAGCAGAAATCTGAACAATCTTAAACAAAAGATCTCTTTCAATTTCTTTAAAAATATCCGAAGGACACTGCTTGAGATTCTTTTCCGCCAAATAAGCAACATTTATGAGGTGTTCTTCCAAAGGCTTCCCCGGATGCGAATATAATTCAGAAAAAGACGATTCGTTCACCATTTTCAGCCTCCCAGCAAACACGGGTGCATGCACGGATCGATTTGCCTTGGACTTCGAAAATTACATCTTCGTATCTTTCCACTACGCGCTCGGAGGTCATTTCGACGGGTATCCTCTCTTTAAAATACTGCTTTCCTTCTTCGAACACCATCCCGTAATCCTCCAGTGCATTAACCGGTATTACCGTTACTATTTCCCCTTCTTCTTTAAAGCGCTCGACAAAATCAAACATCCCCACATACCTAAAATCTGCCAAGAGCTCGCTAAGGCCCAATGAAAGCGTATAAACGGTTTTGTGAGATTTTATATTTTCAATAAGCTTTCTAAAAATATCCGCATCTTCATGGTGCACATAAAACCTGTAAGACGGATTTTTCAAAAATTCCGTGCGTATTTGAGTCCTAGCCTCGTGAGTTCCCTTCTTTACCGGAATCCAGAAATTCCCCTTTGTATTTACGTGATTTATACCCATCCTTATCTTTTTTACAGGAGAGAGAATTCTAACAGCAACTCTGCACTTTTTATGGGAAAAGCAATCAAGATATTCTTTTTTATCGATACCAGCTATAGCTCCAAGCATCCCTCTGACTGTGGGCGGAGGAGGAAAAGAAAACGTCAGAGGCGATGATGTAGTATAAAATTTTTTAAAGTGGGCAAAATCCCCGAAAACGTCAAAGACAATTACCTTCATGACAACAATTCCCCTTAAAATGATAGTTCGTTCAAATCAAAACCGCTCAATGCTTCTTTTATGGATATTGCCTTCCCTTCCATTGATAGAACCAGCCGTTCATCAACTTTATAATTAATTCTATCTATCGTATCCTTGTGTCTATTCAGCGCACCAACCAGCTCTGTTATATCGAGCACGCCATCTTTTATATCCCTTATCTCTTCATCGTTCTTTTCACTGACAAATTTTATCCTCTTATCCAGCTCTCCTATATGGAAATTTTTCTCCTTATATACTACTTGAAGCAGTAAACGCGGCATCTGGCCGGCTTTTGAAGTTGACATGAGGTTTTTCGTCCCGTTCCAAAGCCCTTCCAGGAGGTACATAACATCCTCTTCCGTTAGGTCAATCCCCTGATTTGCCGCAGCATTTTCATTGACGATACCGTAAAACGCTATAAGCGAATATGGAAGGATGTATTTTTCTGTAAAGGTCCCCTGTTTTTTGTCCTGCCCTGAGGGCATTACAGTTGTGCCTTTTACGTACATGACATTTACTCTGTGCAGAGACCTGCCGTATTTGAACTGGACGGGGCCCGTCAGGGTCATCGTCTTATCCTTCACTGCTGTAGTAGCACCAAAAAGCCTCACGTCGATGCACTTCTTTATAATCTCTTCGTTGTCTTTGAAATCAGCCAGCCTGTCTTCTTTCGTCTTCAAATTGCCCTTATCGTCCCTCAATTCCAAAACGAATACATCCAGGTTCTTGTAATAATAAAGATAATCCCTAACAGTCCTCTTCAAGCGGACATCGGTTACTATATTTACCCCTGTTTCCTCATCTATCCTCGGTTTGTTCTCATCGACAGGATCTCCGTTTGGATTAGCATCCGTTACATCATAAAGAAAAAGTATTTCCGACCTGTTTTTTATGCACGCCATTTTAAATATACCTCCCTAACAAATTTTTATTGCTAAACTGATATTTCTTCCGGTTTTTCCTCCGGATAAATTATCTTTGCAACCTCATCTACCAAATTCATGCCGGCAGCAAAGTAAAAATTCATTTCATCAACCGACATATTCCAGCCTTCCTTTTCAGAAAGAAGATAATGCGATATCTCCTTCGCCAGCATCCTCTTCCCCTTGTCAAATGAATCGTACTCTTCGAGCTTATTCTGGATTTTGGGCAAAAGCGCTTTGAAATCTTTCTCGTCCATCTTCAAGCTCTTAAGGCTTTTGATAAAAGGCTTAGCTCCCCTTTCTTTAAATTGTTTTCTAAGTAATAGTTCTGCAAGAGCTCCCAAAAGGAAGAGTCCTCTTTTTACAGGGGTTTCAAACGCAGAACCGTATTTTTTAAACAAATCGTCGAATAACCTTTCCTCCATACTTTTCTCCTCCATTTTTATCAGCTTTAATTTTTCCAAAAAAATCAAAACCATCAGGCCATCTCTCACAGCCCGGTAAAAATTGTTATCATTTACGAATTCGCTCCTTATTTTCTTCATCATAAACTGCAATAAAAAATGGTAGCTCACCGGCCGATTTTTAAATATCCTGTCAACAATATCCAGAAAATACCCGTCAAGGTCGTAGTTTCTCTTATTCGGATCTGATTTTGAGAAGAAGCTTCTAACTGTACCGAATGTAAAATCGTCCTGAAAAATTTCATCAATGCACTCTTTAGTATCAAATATCTTTCTGATACGGGAAGGAAATACATCCTCAATCAAAAGCAGGATCCTCTCCGCCGCATTCATTTTCTGCAAAAACAGGAAATTCACCGTTATGACGTCTTTCACATCTTTGAGATAATACAAAATATCTTCTTCATCTCGTGTAATGCTTTTGATCACTCTACTTCTCAGAGAAATTAACTTCGAGGAGCTCCTGAAAATATCGAGTATGTCCTCCGAAACATTTTCAACCCCAACTATAAACTTCGGTATCAAATAATACCTTATGCCGCAAAAACTGAAGCTCAGATACTGCTCAACGTACTTCTTGCCTTCTTCCAAAGCAAGCTTGCAGTCAAAACATACGGGGAAATTTTTCCACGCCTCGTCTTCTCTAAAACCGCCGGTTATATATCCTGGTTTGTCGAGGGTATAAAACGCGTAGGTGTTCAGGTTTCCTATCACAACAGGCTTCTTTTCGCCACATATCGAACAGACCTTATCCGAAGCAGCACATCTTTTGTCCTTTTCGTTCACCTGATATATTAGTAGTTTTTTGAATACCTCAAAATCCCCTATATAACTTGTCTTGTTTCCTTCCTTTATTTTCAGAGTAATGAATATTCCAGTTTTCCCCGGTATCTCATCCCTAATCCTATAAATTTCATTTTTTATGGTTTCTGCATTCTTTTCAAGCTGTTCTCTAATGCTTGCTAAAAATTCCCTTTCTTCACCGGTAATTTTTATATCTCTTTTATCTAAGATAGCAAACCAACCCAAAATCTTCCTGTCAAAAGTGCCCGTCGGATCCTTCGCAAGCTTTGCTGAAGGTGTAAGATCGGCTCCATTTGCCGCTCCGCTTCGATAGAGATATTTCATTATCTTGCTACTTTCATAATCTTCAAGTTCAACTCCGCAAAATTTTATTTCCTTATTTAATTTTTCAAAGACTATCGCTATAACTTTCTTATAATTTCCATTTGAGTTAGGATCCTCGACGAGTACCTCCAAAGGCTGTCTCCCTTCCCTCTCTATTACCAACCTGCCTATTTCCTTCACCGCCGACAACATTTGTATCATTCCTCCACCTGCTATCTCGCATATAAAAAAATTCCGGAATTAATTGATATAATTATCGAAAATCGTTTAATATTAATTTTCTATATACTTTCTGAAAATCCTCTTTGTACAATAAAAAATATTTTGACAAGATTCTAGAGAAAAAACGCTGCCCCTCAAAGATTAATAGGCAGATTAAAAACTTGAATTACCCCCATAACTATATAAATTTTCTCCGACAAAAATAATGAAAGCAACACTGCCTATTATGAACCCCGGCCAGAATAGCAATCTTCCGAACGACACTTCTAAAACGCTTCCCATTATTATTCCAGGTATTACTGAAAAAGTTCCCACTACCGCCCAAATAAATGCTCTTATGAGAATATCCAGAATATCCATTTTTACGCCTCCATACTATCGTTTTATACGATAAAATTACTTAAATGAAGTCATAAATCTTTGTTTACTTTCTTCCTTCTTCAACGTCATATTTAACGAGGCCACTATAAGGGGGAGGGATCAATGTGGCAAGAGTTGTACAAACTTGTATTTCATTATTTGCTTAGCTTAGGTATATCGAGAGCCGATGCAGAAGATATAGCCCAAGAAACCTTACTTTCCACATATCTGCATTTGGACGGAATTCAGGACGGAAAATTAAAATACTATGTGCTCGCAACGGCAAAAAATAAATTTATCGATTTTATACGAAGGAATAAAAAGGAAATTCCGGTGTCATCCGTCGAAGATTCCGAATACTTCTCACAAATTCGCAATATCGAAAACAAAGAAGTGATAAAAAATGTGGTCAATAAACTTACTCCATCTGAAAAAAAGCTTTTTTACCTAAAATATAGTCTAGAGATGACAAACTCAGATATTGCAATTTTGCTCAACACCAATACTGATTCGGTTAAGTCAATGCTTTGGAGGCTAAGAAAAAAGTTAAAGGAATATCTTGAAGAGGAGGCTAAAAGCTGATGTTGCATAATGTAGATTTCAACGAAAAGGTTTTTTTGCGCAAAGCCCGTCTTAAAAGCATCCTGCGTACAACATTGGTTTCCCTTGCAATTACGTTATGCATTTTCGCACTGCTTTTTGTAATTCCAGAAATTATGCTACAGAACCAGGAAAACCGTATAGATAGTTTCTATCCGGATCTTGTCAAATTTAGCCAGCCCAACACTTATGCAATTCCCGGAGAAAGCTACAACATTAGACTATTTGGACGCCAAAAAAAATATTACCTACTGAGATTTATAGGCAATAAACCCTATCCTGCCGGAATTATAACCGTTGACTTTGATGCCTGGGGAGGAGAACAAACGAAGGGGAACAATTCTTTTTATGTCAATGAGTCATTGAATGCATACCCCGAATTATCTACCGTTATTCCTGAAGGGGCTAAAAAATACCTAGTCCCTTATGCTGTGCCAAAGTTGGAATTTTACCATCCTGCAATAAAACAAGAAAAAATTATCAGAGAATTCGATGTCCTAGAAAAGATACCAAACGATAACCTCGTTGAAATGGCTGTATCGTTCAAAAAACCTCTAACGCTTGACGAAATAAAGGCTGCAATTCCTGGAAACCTAAAACTGATGTGGGGAGCTGTTTCTGTTTTTGAAGACAAAGAGTATGAAAAAAACAGCTATCTTTCCGATAGATTAGTAGGAAATCCATATCTCGGGAGTCCCGATGGCGAAGAGAAATTTATAAAAGAACTCGAGCGACTAAGCAATATTCCAAGTTATCATTCAAAAAATCTCAAAAGGACGCTCGAGTACTTAAAAGAAAACGACATAAAATACTATGGTGCCGTAGTAGTCGGAAGCCCAAAGGATCTTATCAAATTGTCCTCAAATGAATTAATAACCGGTGCGGTATTAGGCATTGTTTCTAGATAGGAACAGCAAGACAATTAACGTTCGTTTCAATTCAATTAAGGTTTGTTCAAAACTTTGCTATTTATGATGTCATTTCAATTCTACCGGTACTTCTCCGCCTTTTTTTATATATTTTGCTAGAAGTCCTGACGGTTTTTCAGCCATTTCGTCAAATATTTCTATATTACCGAAAACAAGAAAACTGTCCTTTGCACGCGACACTGCTACATTAAGCATATTTATATTTTTATCGAAAAAGAAATCTCCTTTAAACTCTTTGTCATACACTGGTGAAAAAATAACGATATTCCGCTCTGCTCCCTGAAGACTATGTACAGTCCCAACAGTAATACCTTCCAAATTATATTTTTCTAATTTCTCTTTTATAATTCTGCTTTGATAAGTAAAAGGGGTCACTATTCCTATGATTTCTATTATATCTTTGCCCGCTTTTTCTTCCTTGCTATAGTAAGCTTCCAAAATCTCTTTATTTTTTAAAATCCATTTTACAATTTCTTCTGCTTCGAGCTCATTTCCCCAGCTCCCCATATATTTTTTAGCTCTTCCTTTTATCAATCTATATCCCATTAATGGCAAAATAAACTCTTGAGGATCTTTCCTCTCAGGTAAAAGCCTGCCTTTATAAGCCAGCTCATTACAATATTCTATAATGCTTTCGTAACATCGCCTATGTTCTGTTAAAAACATCCCTCTTTCTTCAAAAACCTTGTATTTTGAAGCCCTTTGAGCTATCTTCATAACACACCCGCAAGAAGCCGCCATACCACTTTTCATAAAGCTTTCGATTTCTTTTTCATCATTTCTTTTAACAACATCGTTTTTCTCTAAATTTGCCTTGTCTATTTCTTTCAATATATTCCACACAGGCTCTATCTGCAATACATCTCCTACTACCAGTGCTTTCTTTGCCAATGCAAATACAGCACCTGCAACTTCTGGCGAAATCTGTCCTGCTTCATCTATAATTAGCAGGTCTATGAAATCATAAAGATAGTTATTCCCGGAACTACTACTTTCACTCACCTTAAAAAATTTAGGGAGTGTATACAATGTCGACACAAAGCATGGAGTGAGTTTTGCAAGCCTTTTCCATCTCTTTCTAAGTGCATCCTCGGTAAAACTAGTATAACGAGTTTTATCAAGCCTTGCCCCCTGCATTTCTTCTAACCATCTACATTCCCAATAATGAGTCGCCAACTTAAATGCTCGATACTTTAATACGGGATCGATAGGACCAAGAAATTCATAAAGATTTTGAGGTTCTCTATCAAAGTTTATCTCATTTTTTTCTGCCCATTCTTTTAATTTTGCTCTCAAATTTATCAGTTTGTCCTTTTCTTTCATTGCCTTATTCAAGATCTCTTCTTTTAGTTTCTTTTCAGACACCAATTCTTCTTTTTTTCTTCTCAAAAACTCCATTATACCGGAATTGCTGGAAAGATCAGTACCTATCTTGTAGTTAATTCTAGAAACGTATTCTTCGTTTCGCCATAATATATGTTTCCTAACCCAAGGTAAAAACCAAAAAACATTCATCCACCAGGGAGCACTTTGAATGTGTCTTACCCACCCTTCAATAACACCATTAAGTATTTTTGTTTCCTCCTCAACCTTTACAATTTCAAGTTTACTTTTCTTTATAAATTCATCTATCCCACCATATTTTTCGTAATTTTCTTTTATTACTTCATCCTGCTTTTTAAGATTTATATAAATATCTATTCCTTGCTTTATCTCCCACACCGTTTTATTAAGCTGTTCGTGTAAAAACTTTCGACACTCTCTCAAATTATGGAAATTTTTCCCTGCAAATTTCGAACATTTTTCTATAAAAGTATTTCTGTTTACTTTTACATAATCATCGCTATTTATAATTCCTTCAAATCCGCCCCCTTGGTTATCTATTATTTGATATTTTTTCTCGGCTTCTTTTAATTTATTATTAGCTGGCATATAAAGCCCGTAACTCTTAATTTCAGACAACCACCAGTATTCAAGGACATTTTTTTCTCTTTCAATTTCATCCGTTTTTGCAAAACTATCTATTATATTTGTAACAGCCTGGTTATTGGCAGAAACCGCAACAATTATCGGTGGCTCTCCTTCATTCAAAGCTGCCTCTACCCATAATGAAGCAATGATGCTATGCAAAAGGGTGGTTTTCCCGGTTCCTGGTGGACCGTTAACTGCAAGAATTTCCCCATCCTTTAAAGTAAAAAAATGGTGGACAGACTGCCTCTGTGAATATGAAAGGAAATGTTTGCCACTCATTTGCCCTAAATGTTTCAAACATATTAACGTCTCTTCTTCTTCGGTTAAAAGATTTTCCAATTTTTCATCTTCTATATTTGTATATCTTAAGAGAAGTTTGTTTATATGCTTTTTTTTCAAAATATCATCGTAAAGGGTTATCAAGCTTTGTGAAATTTTTTGAACCCTCTCCTCAATCAAAATAAAAGCATCGGAGCTAATTTCATACCCCTCTAAATAAAATTCATCGATGCTTTTCCCTGTAACATGTCTTAACATATCGTCACAATATCTCCAGTAAGCCGTCCACCCTTCTTCGGGGGCCGGTAAACTCCTGCTCGAAAGAAATTTATCAAACTCATCTATAGACCCCAAAGGGGTAATCTTTAGGCTCTGAACTGGTTCCAAATAATCTCTGGGAATCCACGGTATTGTATCTGTCTTTAACTTAAGTTCTCCTCTTGAATTTATATTCGCTGGAATATAAATTGGAGATATAATTTTTTCAAGATTTTTATTTTCTATTCCATGCTTCTTTTCCAAAAAGGCTACTATAGGACAAATTATTATCTCTACTTCTTCCTTTTGATAAATTTGCTCATCATTTTTTTTAACGATGCCGTTAGTTTCACTATTCTTTCTACAATTATCCGGCGAATTCTCTTGATCTTTTTTAAGTTCATTAGCTTTTTCAAAAATTTGTTTAGTCTTCTCTTCATTTATCTTGCCCTTTCTTACTTCTTCTCTTTGTACAACGACGGCATTTCTAAATTTGCTAGCATCAATACTCATGTACTCAGCATCTGCAAGACTGTTTCTCCAATAATTAAGAACATTAAGTACCTTCTCTATGTCCATCCTCTTCACTCCTGATTTCTAAATTTGGTATTGGCTCGAAAACAATGAAATCAGCATAGCCTACCACGAATTCTTTGGTACAAATTCCTTTCTAGCACTTTTTCAATCCCACTATGGTTCGATTAAAACTTTATGACCCACGAAATATACATACACAGCAACGAAGTTTCAATCCCACTATGGTTCGATTAAAACTGTCTACTTAATAAGTCCGTAAAGGAGGGTATTTTAATTTCAATCCCACTATGGTTCGATTAAAACCTGTGACAGTAGAGAGTTTGGATTTCGAAAAGTGCTGTTTCAATCCCACTTATGGTTCGATTAAAACTAAGTTGCTTAAATCGGCATAAGGAGGTAAGGTGAAAGTTTCAATCCCACTATGGTTCGATTAAAACTCTGTGGAAACAAAAGGAGCAGACGCAAAAGCAACGCGTTTCAATCCCACTATGGTTCGATTAAAACTTCGGAGTATAGCTGCGATGTGCTTATAAAACAAACGTTTCAATCCCACTATGGTTCGATTAAAACGTAGCGGCGACAATCGCTTTCTTGCTCCACGTGATGGTTTCAATCCCACTATGGTTCGATTAAAACCGCCAAAAGCTCGAATGTTGCTGCCGACACGAAGTCGTTTCAATCCCACTATGGTTCGATTAAAACGAAAATTCGATTCGCCCGGCTCTCATCAAACACGTAGTTTCAATCCCACTATGGTTCGATTAAAACGATGAATGCTCTCTTCTTCGAAAGAAAAGATGAAATACGGTTTCAATCCCACTATGGTTCGATTAAAACGGTATAAGGACGCTTGAGATAAAGAGGTCTGAAAGTGGTGTTTCAATCCCACTATGGTTCGATTAAAACTTAACTTTAGCACCTTCTATAGGTGAAGGTGTAACATAGTTTCAATCCCACTATGGTTCGATTAAAACCTGTGACAGTAGAGAGTTTGGATTTCGAAAAGTGCTGTTTCAATCCCACTATGGTTCGATTAAAACGAAAGGTTACTGGAAGTCGAAACCTTTCCCGTAAGGGTTTCAATCCCACTATGGTTCGATTAAAACTCATAAGACAGCGATCGGGAAGATGCTATCTAAATACTTGTTTCAATCCCACTATGGTTCGATTAAAACGGTATAAGGACGCTTGAGATAAAGAGGTCTGAAAGTGGTGTTTCAATCCCACTATGGTTCGATTAAAACCTAAAAAACCCGCCAGCAACGGTAATAATATCGCCAGTGTTTCAATCCCACTATGGTTCGATTAAAACCGGAAAAGAAGGTTGTCGGGCATGCACCGCCTCATCCCGTTTCAATCCCACTATGGTTCGATTAAAACCACTCGTTGACAATGCCTAAATACAACCTATACTTAGTTTCAATCCCACTATGGTTCGATTAAAACCGCAAACATGGAACATATATGCGAAACACTTTCCGCAGTTTCAATCCCACTATGGTTCGATTAAAACCAGGCATCTTCGTCATACGAATTACGCCGTAGTAATCCGTTTCAATCCCACTATGGTTCGATTAAAACTGGGACGATTTGGGAAAAGAGAGCTTTCGCACCGAGGTTTCAATCCCACTATGGTTCGATTAAAACCGACATTGAAAGTAGAGAAAGTTAGGCTGCAAATAGTTTCAATCCCACTATGGTTCGATTAAAACCCAGCGTTCATAATCGTATTTGTTGCCTGTCCCCGGGTTTCAATCCCACTATGGTTCGATTAAAACGATATTTAAGAAAAATTTGAGAGTAGATGTCCTTCGTTTCAATCCCACTATGGTTCGATTAAAACCGAGACAGGCTTCGGCTATCTTTCGCAAGGCTTCACGGTTTCAATCCCACTATGGTTCGATTAAAACTACAAAATTACGAAGAAGCAGACTATGCAGAGCGAGGTTTCAATCCCACTATGGTTCGATTAAAACCAAGCTGGAGGTGCTTCGGGAGATCCTGGAGGACGGTTTCAATCCCACTATGGTTCGATTAAAACTATTCAAAATTACGTTCAAGCTTTATCCCCAGTTACGTTTCAATCCCACTATGGTTCGATTAAAACCTCCACCCCGGCCCCATTCGGCCAACTTATCCCCAAGTTTCAATCCCACTATGGTTCGATTAAAACTCAATGAGAGCACGTCCCCTATCGAAGCCTTGAAGAAGGTTTCAATCCCACTATGGTTCGATTAAAACTTCGCAGTATTTTTCAGTAGTTAGGTTTGGACACATGTTTCAATCCCACTATGGTTCGATTAAAACGTAAGGGTGGCGGCAAGCACTGGACCAAGGCTGAAGTGTTTCAATCCCACTATGGTTCGATTAAAACGATATGGCAGAAAAACGAAGAAAAAGCAAGAAAAAGTAGTTGTTTCAATCCCACTATGGTTCGATTAAAACGGGGAGTGTCGAAAATTTTCTGACAAAGGCTGTAAGACGTTTCAATCCCACTATGGTTCGATTAAAACCTTACTCAGGGCATGTGATTCCTGAGGACAAACTTGGTTTCAATCCCACTATGGTTCGATTAAAACTTTAAGGCATACTCACGCCACATTATTGCTAGAAGAGTTTCAATCCCACTATGGTTCGATTAAAACATAATATCCTCATTCTCATCTCTCCTCCTCTTGCCCGCGTTTCAATCCCACTATGGTTCGATTAAAACGACGGGTTCTTGAAGTGCTTACCACGGGGAAGGACCGGTTTCAATCCCACTATGGTTCGATTAAAACGTTATGTTTGCAATTTTGTTTGCAACTTTTATAGGGTTTCAATCTCACTATGGTTCGATTAAAACTATTTCACATGAAAACCCCCTTCCCCCACATATTCAGTTTCAATCCCACTATGGTTCGATTAAAACCCCTCCTATCGCTTAATAAAACTCTACTACAAACCATGTTTCAATCCCACTATGGTTCGATTAAAACAGTTTTCTTTTCTCCTCTAGCAGTTCACAAAGCCGCGTTTCAATCCCACTATGGTTCGATTAAAACAGGCGTGGCAAGCGATTAGACAGCAGGCATTAGCAGGTTTCAATCCCACTATGGTTCGATTAAAACATGGCGAGATAATAGAAAAAGGGCCTAAATCTAAGTAGTTTCAATCCCACTATGGTTCGATTAAAACCGGAAAAGAAGGTTGTCGGGCATGCACCGCCTCATCCCGTTTCAATCCCACTATGGTTCGATTAAAACGCACATACCGTCACAAGACCGTCTTTCGTTTCCTGGGTTTCAATCCCACTATGGTTCGATTAAAACCTTCGCTTTAAGGCTTGGCAGAGTGTTGCCCAATAAAGTAATGTTTCAATCCCACTATGGTTCGATTAAAACTTAGGAGTGAGATTATGAGGCTTACTAAAAAAGAACAGGTTTCAATCCCACTATGGTTCGATTAAAACTGAACGCTTGGCCTCATTCTTCAACGACCTGCCGCTGTTTCAATCCCACTATGGTTCGATTAAAACCTGTAGGTGTTTTATTTGAATCACTAGAGCTACAAGCGTTTCAATCCCACTATGGTTCGATTAAAACCTTCACCTTGCGGGGTCACTGTGAACCTCACTGCGCCGTTTCAATCCCACTATGGTTCGATTAAAACCGTATGTGAGCTGCATGAAGAACTGCGAGAGCAGGTGGTTTCAATCCCACTATGGTTCGATTAAAACTCGACCGCCACATTGGTTAGGGCCCACTTCATGAGGTTTCAATCCCACTATGGTTCGATTAAAACTGCACACCCCGGCCCCCGCCCCTGGCCTCTCGCTAGTTTCAATCCCACTATGGTTCGATTAAAACGACACAGACATGCTGAAAGCAGTCTTCGAAGAAGCCGGTTTCAATCCCACTATGGTTCGATTAAAACAGTACATCGTCCCCCGCGTGGCCGTGGATGAATCGGATGGTTTCAATCCCACTATGGTTCGATTAAAACATGAAGGGATTACCATTTATAAAGTTCGCAAGGTTAAGTTTCAATCCCACTATGGTTCGATTAAAACGAAGAAAGATCCCAAGTTTAAAATAAGCACACCGTAGTTTCAATCCCACTATGGTTCGATTAAAACCAGGAAAGACCCCTGCCAGGACGAGCCGGCTTACTGCCGTTTCAATCCCACTATGGTTCGATTAAAACTTTTTGAGTATCATCTTTCTGCGTCCTGATAAAGCAGGTTTCAATCCCACTATGGTTCGATTAAAACTGGGGCCGGATGTAACCAATATGTTTTATGACCTTAGTTTCAATCCCACTATGGTTCGATTAAAACTGCGTAGGCGGCTTTCGTATTTTTAGCAGCTCCTCAGTTTCAATCCCACTATGGTTCGATTAAAACCTTTTAGAGGACGGAAATATTGCCCTTGCTTCCGTTGTTTCAATCCCACTATGGTTCGATTAAAACAACCGTTAAAAGATGCCGCCGCGGTTAACTCTATCCGTGTTTCAATCCCACTATGGTTCGATTAAAACTGACTAACATGATTTTTAAGTCCATACTAACAACAAGTTTCAATCCCACTATGGTTCGATTAAAACTTTCGCGTATAATTTTACTTCCCTATTATTATACTCGTTTCAATCCCACTATGGTTCGATTAAAACAAGTCTAACATTTCATTCAAGGTGTCTTTACCTCAGGTTTCAATCCCACTATGGTTCGATTAAAACGCAGCCGCTTTGCAGCAAATGACCACCTTGTTGTCGTTTCAATCCCACTATGGTTCGATTAAAACCAAGCAAAAAAACAAGATTTTATAAGGCCTCTAAGCCTCGAATGTGCCGTCGACCTCCGGTACTTAAAAAATCCTAGGGGGTCGACGGCAAAATCTATGACAATAAGTTTTTGTAATTTTTGATAATTACTTCTACGAAAAAATAAAAAATCCTCCATTATTTTGATTAAAAAAACATTTCACGCCAAAATAGCCTCCTGTTCCAGCCTTATCCCGAGTTTCAGCATTTCCTGTATGACGCCGTAAAATTCGCTGTACTCCGGCTTTTCTAGAAGCTCCTTCAATCTTCCTTCATATTCCCTGCTGAAAGGCTCGCCGAAGGCTTTGTAATTTTCCAGCGTTTCCACGTCCATGTAAAGAGGATTTAGCTCTTTTATTATTTCTTTCAATTTCACGAAAATCTTGAATCCTCCCAGGTCTATGTCTCCCCAGTGATAAAACTCTATATTTTTATTTTTAGCCTTAATAAAAGAATAAAGCTTTTCCAGAAAAAGCCTCTTCGATGGGCTGTAAAAGCCTCCGAGGTAGACTATAAAGTCTCCTTTCGAGTTTGCATCCTTTACCAATTCATAGTAATTGGCCTTGTTTTCGACGGTAATTATCCTGCTGCACGAGATATCTAAAATTTTCATCTCTCTCACAGAAAGGCTGTTTAAGGAAGTGCCGTAGGCGAAAGCAGAAAAATCCACAACGCTCCCCGCCACCGTGGCCTTTAATGCCCCGCAAAAAAGTATCTCCTCTATGGTCTTCAATATCCCAATCCTTTCAAAGGCTTCGTCTTCTTCGATGTCTTCTTTGAAAAGAAAATCTTTCATCACTGCAAAGACTTTGCCCTTTACCCTCTCGAATTTCTTGCTGTCCTTCAGGTACCTTTTGCTGAAAACCCTTTCTAAAATCTCTTCATCGCCTTTTTGTTCAATCCCTTTTAAGGCCTTCAGCGTAAAGTCAAATAATTCTTCTTCCTTCGGGAGGTATGCAGGGTAGCTCTTTTTCTTCGTTATCCTTTCTATTTCAAAGTCGGCAAATCCTAAAAGCCACTCGCTTTTTATTTCTTTTTTGAAACTGGAAAGCTTTTCTGCCATCCTTTTTAAAATCGCATCTTTGGGCTTTCTCTTGGCCGCACCATAAGCTTTTCCCAAATTTTCCAGGTTTAAAAACACCTTTTCTACGATATTTCCTTCTTCAAATTTTACCCACTTTATCTTGATAATGCCCTCTTTCTCCAGGTCCTTTAAGGCAAAATGGACGCTTTCCTTGGATTCCACATTTTCTATATCGTAGAAGGGAAATTCGCCCTTGGAAAAGTTCAAAGTTATCCTTTTTTCGATTTTGGCATCTCCCGAAAATCTCTTACTTCTTTCGTATTTGTCAAGAAGCCTTGATACAATCGCCTTCCTTAAATCCATCAACTGCCTTCCCCTTCTTCCATCACTTCCCTCGGGTCGAAGGCCCGCACAATGGTGCTGTCTTTGCCTTTTATCACGCACAGGTTCCGGTCCACCAAAGTCGCTATATCCTGAATCTTTTCCGTAGGGGCCGAGATAATTGCCTGAAAGCCGAAGCTCCTCAGAAGCTTTATGCTTTCCTGCACCCGCTGGTGGTCCATCTTGCTGAAGGCTTCGTCAAAGATTATGAGCCTCAGAGTATTGTTTTCTCTGTACATGTTCCCAAGCCGGTAAATCCTGCCGAAGGAAGCGAGGATTGATATATAAAATGGCGTCTGGGTTTCTCCTCCAGATTTTTTAAGAAGCGTCCTCGAAAGCCTCGATTCTCTGCCCTGGTCGTCGGTAACGATGAGATCGAAGGTAAGGTAGGTGCGGTAGTCGGTGTACATTTCGATGTTTTTCTCGAGCTTTTCCCTTTCGTCCGCCGAAAGGGTCGACTCTCCTACATAGACTATCTGGTTGAAAAGCTCCTCCAAAGCTTCTCCGTGCCGTTTTTGAAATTCTATGGAGAATATGGAATAACCCTCGAGAAGGAGGCTGTCCATTATCATGTCGTAAAATTTTCTGTAAGTCGGGTTGGGCCTTACTTCGAACCTGTACCTGTCTTTCCCGAAGGAGAACTGCTTCAAGGCCGAATTAAGCTCGTCGATCTGCTCCTTTACCTTATCGATGTTTTCCTTTATCTTGCTTATGAAGTCCTCTTGGAACTGAATCCTTGCCTTTTCCTTCGCGTCCTTTATTTTCTCTTCGTAGGCGGGAAGCTCGGTCCTTAAAAGTCTTTCAAGTTCCTTTCGGTATTCGGCATTATCTGCAGAGGATACGTTAAATGGCATCTTGTACTCACGGTTGTAATCCGAGCGCTTGTTCAAAAGCAAATTCCACTTTTTCTCCTTTTGACTCTGGGTCCTTGCCACCTGGCTTTGAAATGCCCTTATTATATTTTCCGGCTCTTTTCTTGCCTGAAGCTCCTTGAGGAACCTGGGCTCCCCCATTTCCTTTATGAAATCTGGGTCGAATCCCCCTTTTAAAGCCTGAAGCTGGCTTTTAAGTTCTTTTTCTGTTTGCTCCTTCTGGTGCTCCAAAAGCTTTATTTCGGAAGTTATCTCCGATATGACTCCTTGCAGCTTTTTTATTTCATTTTTTGCTCCTTCCAGCTCTTTTTCAGCTTTTGCTATCCTATCGTCGATTTCCATCAATTTTGTAAGGTCAAGCAAGGACTTTTGCCTCTCGATTTCTTTTATCTTTTCCGAGAGTAAATCCAGTCTTTCCCTTTCTTTTTTGGCATTTTTTACATTCTCTATGAAGCTTTCCGTGATGGGTTCCACGTTCTTAATCCGGGCAAGTCTTTCGTAGCCATCCATCAGTTCCTTTAGCTGGGTCTTCTTCTCCTTCATCTCAGCTGTTTTTGCCTGCATCATAGCTTCCATGGATTTTTTGCCGATATAAGGTATCCTCCACCTCTCCGGGTTTAGCTGCCTTGCCACGAAATTCTGATACAGCATGCAGTCCGGTGTGATGGCCGTGGGGTAGTTTCTCAAATCCTCAACTTTTTCGCACTTTGCCACCCTTCCCAGCAGAAAATCCACGAAAAGCCGGGCGTATCTATTATCCGTCATTACTTCTGAAGCGAGGCTGTTTTCCCATACTTTTATGTTTTGCCTTTCGAGTTTTCCGGTGTCCACCAGACCTATATCGTAAAAGCCCTTTTCGAATTTCAGTCTGTCGTAGATTTTCAAGGCATCCACAAAGTATTCTGGCTCCGGGATGAGGTAAAATTTCTGGGTGTGAAGGTAAGCCTCCACGGCGTTTTGCCACTTTTTGTCCCGCACTTCCAGAAGGTCCGCCAGGATTTCCACCTTTATTTCCTTCTTGTATTTGCTCTTCAAGGCTTTTTCTATCTCGCCCTTCAGCTCTAGAAGCTTCCTGTCGTAGGGCTTAATGCCTTTTTTGAGATTCTCTATCTCTCCTTCGAGTGCTCTTATGTCTTCCTCCAGTTTTGTTTTTTCCTGCTCCATGGAGTAAAAAAGCTTTTCGATGCGGTCTTTACACTGAAAAGCATCATTTTTCAAAGAAAGGAGTTCCTCTTCTTCGATATCAGTAATGCTATCGGCGGTACCGACAAGAAGCTTTTTTATTTTTTCTTTTGCGGTTTTTGCGATTTTCAAAAATTCCTCGTCTAATTTACCGGCAAAAGGGGAAATTTCATCTAAAACTATTTCCCAGTTTTGGAGTACTTTAGTATAATTTCCCAGGAACTGCTGGAGGGCGACCTTTTTCTCTTTTATTTGTTCACTGAGGCTTTCTTCCTGTGCATTGAGATACTGACTTTTTTTGTAATCTTCCATGCTGAATTTTTCCCTGAGCAGGTCTTCTTTTTTTCGCTCAAGTTCATAGACTTTTCTTTCGAATTCATTTTTTTGCCCTTCCTTTTCCTCCAAAAGGGCCTTCTTTGCTTCCGTTTCCTTTAAAAGAGCTCGCTTTTGATTTATTATGCTTTCCACCTGGGCTCTTTTTATAAGGTATTCCTGCTCCTTTAGTCTCTTTTCTTCCGCAAGATATTCATTATAAAGGGCTTCTATCTCCTCTAAATCTCCTACCATCTTTTTTACCTGCTCAGCCTGGTACTCCAGTTCTTTGTAATACCTCAGGTTTTCCTGCATGTCGGAGATGTCGATCTTGGGCGGTGCGTCGCACACGTATTCGGTAATGAATTTTTCTATCTCCACTATTGGTGAAAAGGAAACGGATTTTTTAAAGACGCTGTAGAATTTTTCGTTGAGGCTCCCCATCTTCGCCAAAAAATGGGCCTGGTATTCCCTGTTTGAGCTGAAAATCTTAAATTTTTCCCTGTATCTTGCACTAAGAAAAGTCCTCAGGTCCCTCGTATTCAGAGGAACTCCGTCTACTATGAAGTGGTTTTCCGGCAAGTACGATTCGAGGTAAAAGAACCTGTGGTTCTCCTCCCCGTTTTCAAATACGTCGAAGGCAACGCCGTAGCAAAAGGTGCTCTTCTTTGCGGTATCGTAAAACTCGCCCACGATGTAGCTGGAAAAGTTCCCTTCCCTCAAAAGGAGGATGCCGCCTTCCGTATCGTCGGCGATCTCTCCCCGTAAGTACCCTTTTAAATTTCTCTTGGACCTTTCGTTGGCGGCCTTGTTGAAATAATCGCCCTTCGTATCCCCCAGGATTAAAAGCTGCAAGGCGTCTACTATCGTGGACTTCCCGGCGCCGTTTTTCCCGGTCAGGAAATTTATCATCTCGAATTCTATGAGTTCGTGCAGGATGTAGTGCCAGTTAATGAGAAGCAGTTTTTTCAAAAGCTTCAACTTTCATCTGCCTCCCCTTCGGGTATTTCTTCTTCCGAACTTCCTTCCTCTATCATCCCGTAGATGACATTAATCTTTTCCGATGGCAAGACGTGCAAAATGGAAGGGTATATGATTATCCTGCTTTCGTAGTCGTCCAAGGGATTTTCTATTTTCTCTATTATCTGGTAATTTTTGAAAAAATTCAGGGCATCGTTTAAGTCCCTTTCTGCCGGCTTTTTGTCCAGGGCCCCGGTATTGAGGAGCTTCCTCACCACGTCGCCCTTTGTCACTATAACATCCCTTCTCAGAGAAAGTTTTTCCCTTTCCTCTTCGTACAAAAGCCTTAATGCAAAAAGCACCAATGTCTCGAATTTCTTCAGCCTTGCGCGGTTTTGCTCGAATCTGTTGTAGATTGAAATCACGCCGTAGTGGTTGTCTTTTTGTACGTCCCAGCCGGCCATGGAAAGGTAGCCGGAAAAGACTTCAAAGTAGCGTTCCACGAATCTATAGTCCGGGTTTATCCTCACGTTCATCGAGGTTTTGTCATACTTTTCCCTCAGGATAAAATTGTGAGAAAGGAGGAAGTTTACCAACTTTGCGAATTCCCGCTTTTGGGAATCGCTCATCTTTTCGTATTCCTCATACCACATCTCTACACCTTCTTTTTTATCCTCATGCGGGGAATCCTGTAGCCGTTTACGGATACGCTTCCTTTTTCTTCAAAGGCCACATCGTAAAAGGAACCCCGTTCGTCGTGCATGATGACCCCCAGGATGAGCATCAAAAATTCCTCGTCGCCATCGAGGTTTATATCTTCGGATAAAACTTCTCTTTTTTCCCTTAAAAGCTTTTTGAAAAACTCAAAGACCTTCTTTCGCGTCAAGGCACTCTTGAGCCTCTCTTTTAAGCTTTCCATCTCCTTTTCGAAAACGCCTTCTTCCTCGGCCTCTTTTATTTTGGCGAATTTCACATCCTGCAGTTTCCGCTCGGATTTCTTCGTATAGAGCGAATTCTCGTCGATGTAGCTCTGGGGAAAAATCAAGACGGCATCGTTTACGGCGGTTACTATTCCGTCATTTTGCGGGATAGCTTTGAGTATCTCCACTATTTTACCTTTTAGGCTCATATCGACGTTCAAAAGGTACTGCATCCTCTCTACCGAAGCCCTGGTATAGGCCGCCCTCTTTCTATCAATCTCCTTGAGCAAAACATCGATATTGTAGTAGATGTTCACTATCTCGTTTATCATCCCCGTGACTTTCTCAAGGGCTTCTTCCTCATCCTTGTAAATCCTCCGTCTTACTGAAGATTTCACCAAGAGGTCCATCATTTCTTTGTCGTAAAGCCAGGAGTTTAAAATATTTATGATAGGAGTCTTGTAGCGGGGGATGGAATCGAGGGTCTTCAGGGGGTGGTATATTCTCTCATCGATAAGTTCCCTGAACTCGTCGAAGTGCTCCTTCAAAATTTGCCTTATCTCTTCCTTTTCGTACAAGGCCTGATGATATTTCCTCAGGTTGTTGAGAAGGCTTTTTAGTTCGTTTATGAGGTCTTTCGTCCTCTTGTAGGCTTCCCGGAGGGCAAAAATGGCGTCCTCGCTTCTTTCCAGGTCCTGGTTTTTCAGGTTGTTATAGGCGGAGTGGACGTACAAGCCGTAGTCCTTCACGTCGTCCGTTTGAAGCTCGTACAGCGTATTCAGGATTTTTATCGAGTAATCGTGAAGGTATATAATTTCCTCTATAAAATTTTCCGAATAGTCCCGGTATATCCAGCCGGTTTTTTCAAGCTTTCGCAAAATGAAATGGGCGAGGGCCGAAAGGCTTGCATCGTCCGGCCTTTCCTCGTCTTCTTCCTCCTCGGGCGAAAAGCTCGAATTTTCAAGGTAAGTTTTCAGCCTTTCCACCAGCTCGTCCTTTTTTACGAGCATTTCCTCCTGGTACGCCTGGAAGATTATGAAAAGTGACTCCAGGTAGACGTGTTTATTTTTGGAAGCCAAGACCGAAAAAAGATTTTCCGGAATTTTGTCGAAAAAGGCCATGCTTTTTCCCTCATTTTGAAAACGTGATTGCTTTTTAAATTTATGTATAAACTATGTATATACAAAAGAAAGGAAAGGTGGTATAATGAAATCAAACGAACAAAAAGAGGTGCCTTTTATGACGGCAAAGGTCCAAAAATGGGGTAACAGCCTCGCTATCCGTATCCCGAGAGTAATTGCCCAACAGTTGTCTATAAGGCAGGGTTCGGAGCTGGAAATAATTATAGAAAATCAAGTCCTGAAGCTTATACCAAAAAAGAAAAAGCCAACTTTGGAAGAACTTTTAGCAAAAATTACGCCCGAAAACTGCCATACGGAAATTGATTTCGGCACTGAAGGGAATGAATTGTTTTGATACAGGTGCTGGATCGCGGAGACCTCGTCTATGTCAATTTTACACCACAATCGGGACACGAGCAAGCGGGGAGGCGACCGGCGATCGTACTATCGCTAAAACTGTTTAATCAAAAAACGGGATTTGCGGTGCTTTGTCCGATTACCCGGCAAAAAAAAGGGCTATCCCTTTGAAGTAGAACTGCCGTCGTGCCTGGCCATCGAAGGCGTAATTTTAACGGATCAACTCAAGAGTTTAGACTGGCGGGCCCGGCAGCTTCAAATAGTGGGACGAGTACCCGACGAAATTGTTTCGAAGTGTTTGGAACTGATTCATACTTTTTTGTCATGATTTCAACTCTAATAACCAATCCACCGGCAAGATGGGGACTTCGTGGTAATCCCTCCCAACTATTCTTTCCGCCGTGAACATCGAATCCCAGACTGCCTCCTCCACCGCTTCCACCGCTGCCTGAAACACCTTATTTATTTCATCGGAATGGGAGGACAGGGTCTCGATTCTGATGAAAGTCTCGCCGTAATGGCAAACTCTGTTTGCAGTCGAAAAGGCAAGTGCAATGTCCCCGCTTCCATTTCCCATGAAGGAGCCGGTCCTCGCAAGGCCTAAAATCCCCCTCTTTGCCACCCTCTCAAGGTCCCTTGCATCCAGCGGCACATCGGTGGCGATGACTATTATGCACGAGCCTTTGTCTTCCTCTATGGTGTCTTTCTTACCTTTTATATCCCTTTCCAGCCTTTCTTTCAGCATCCTTCCTACGTTTTTGCCGTTGAAAATGAGGTCCTCCATCCTGCCGTAATTGGTGAGGAGCAAAGCTCCTACTATGTAGACCTTTCCCCCTATCTCTATTTGCCTCGAGGCTGTGCCGATGCCGCCCTTAAACCCGTGACATATCATGCCAGTCCCGGCGCCCACGCTTCCCGTTTCGAACTCCCTTTTTGCACTCATTATGGCCTCGATGACATGCTCTCGTTTCACATGCCTTCCCCTTATGTCATTTAAGTACCCGTCGTTGCACTCTAATACCACCGGGTTTACGGTCCCGGTCGTAACTCCGATGTCATCGTTCATGGAAAGCATGTACTCCACCAGGGCATCGGAGGCGATTCCGACGGAAAGCGTATTGGTGAGGATTATCGGCGTCTCCAGCGTCCCCAGCTCCTTTATCTGTATCAGCCCAGCGGACTTACCGAAGCCGTTTCCCACAAAGCACGAGGCAATCAATTTTTCCTTGAATATATTTCCACCGTGCGGTATTATCGCGGTCACCCCCGTCCGCACGGGACCCTTCCCCGGAATGAGCTTCCCTTCTCCAGAAATCAGAGTCACGTGCCCTACCCCCACCCCTTCCACATCGGTTATGGCATTCAAAGGGCCTGTCGGAAGCAGCCCTAAGGAAAGGCCATATTCCCTCATCCTTTTTCGCATTTTTCTCCTTAGACAGCTGGGCTATTTATAGTCCGCCCTTTCAGAGAGCGCTCACTCCCAGCAGGCGGTATTTAAGCACTCCCTTAGCCCCTGCCCCAAGAAGCAGGAACTCGCGCCCTTACCCGGGTCTCCCCACTTGCCCTGTATGTAATACTCCCTTCAGGACAGAGACATCCCTTAATACTTTCTCAGGGGAGAGTGGCGTCACCACCGCTACCTTGAGAACTCGCCAGAGATTGTAGCTTTCGCTATAGGCACCAAGACTTGTTCCATCCAGAGGTCTTGGTCCCCTCCCTGGCTCACTCACAAGGCTTTGTAATAGTCTTATCGCCCTTTCTATCTCCTGTAGTTGCCTTTTCTTTAGTTGTTTGTTCTTGACCGTTCTATTTACGTGCTCTTTTAGTTCCTCCAATTCGTCAGCATCTAAATCTTTTAGAATTGCCATATATCCTTCGGGAATTTGCTCTTTTAACCCAAGTCCTCTTCTTGCTATGACATACGCTGCTGCTACGTCCTTTCTTATCATATACTGCGGTGCATATTTCAGCATCCCTATCACTGATGTATAGTTTTTATATCTTCTTCTCCCTTTTGGTGTCCTAATTGGAGTTATTAATCCTTCCTTTTCTCAATTTTTTAATGTACTTCTGCTGATGTTGTATGTTTCTTTAACTTTTTGTATATTCAATAACATCAATAAATACCTAGTTAAAATTTTATCATTTTGTATTGTTGTCTTCAACTGTTGTTACCTTTAGAAAGTGGCTGCCAATGATATTAATAACTAATAAAAATAACATGTATATACAAAAAGCGAAGCTGATGGTATAATGATAAACAAGCGGGAGGGATTGACGTGAAAGTTGAAAGTTTTGAACTAGACCACACAAAGGTCAAGGCGCCCTACATAAGGCTTGCCGCGGTGGAAGAGGGGCCGAAAGGAGACTTGGTCGCCAAGTACGACCTCAGGTTCATAACCCCCAATAAAGGTGCTATATCCAGCGGAGGAATGCATACACTTGAACATCTTCTTGCATTGTTCATTCGCGAAGAATTAGATGGAGTCATCGACATTTCTCCAATGGGTTGCAGGACCGGCTTTTATCTCACAAAGTTCGGAATAACTCCTCTATCCGAAATTAAAAAAGCTTTTGAAAACGCCCTTGAAAAAGTCTTAAAAGCCAAGGAAGTTCCCGCCGCCAACGAAGTCCAGTGCGGAAACTTCAAAGACCATTCACTGGTGGATGCAAAGGAAGCAGCTGAAAAGGTCCTAAAAGAGGGTTTATCCTTACTTGAAAATTTTTAGTTTCAAATTTTATAATCATGTTTTAAAGAAGGAGATGAAACAAAATATGGCGAAAATAGCGGAACTTTTTGCGCCGAAAGACATGACGGTGGGGAAGCCTTGGAAGAGAATAGTTGAGTTTTCAATCCCTATGCTCATCGGAAATGTGGCCCAGCAGCTTTATAACACCGTCGACTCTATCATCGTAGGGAGGTACGTCGGCGATAACGCCCTTGCGGCGGTGGGAAGCGCGTTCCCAGTATTTTTCTTTTTGCTCGTGCTTTTCGTTGCGATCTCGACAGGGGCAGGGATAATGGTGTCCCAGTATTTCGGAGCAAAAGACAGGGAAAAGCTTTCCCGCACCATAGGAGTCTGTATAACGCTCACAGCAATCGCATCTGCTATAATAATGGTAATATCGCCTTTTGTGGTAAGGCCCATGCTGGCATTGATAAATACACCCGAGTCGATACTGGACTGGAGCGCTGCTTATCTACTGATACTCCTCGTGGGTAACTGGGGTTTTTCATATTTTAACATACTTTCCGGAATACTGCGTGGGCTGGGGGATTCCCTGTCGGCTCTAGTTTTCCTGCTCATCTCAACAGCCTTAAACGTGGTGCTCGACATCTGGTTCGTAGTAAGCTTCAAACTGGGCGTAGCAGGCGTGGCCCTTGCTACGGTCATATCCCAAGTTATATCCGCCGTACTTTGTGCAATAAAACTAAAAAGAATGGACAACATATTCGATATGAACTTTGAAATGTTAAAGCCTTTAAAGGAATACGTCCTTCAGATAATTAAGCTGGGAATTCCTTCGGGGTTGACGCAGGCAATCCTTTCCCTTGCAATGGTCACAGTTCAGTCCCTTACCAACAGCTTCGGCGAATTGGTTATCGCGGCCAACGTGATGGTAATGCGGGTAGACGGCTTTGCCATGATGCCAAATTTCACTTTCGGAATAACCATGACCACTTATGCAGGGCAAAACGTAGGAGCAAGGAAGTTGGACAGGGTCGAGCAGGGCACCCGCCAAGGGCTCGCCATCGCGGTAGGAGTTTCAACGGTAATTACGATTATTTTGCTCGTCTTCGGCAGGTACCTCATGGTCATATTCACCCAGACAGCCGAACTTGTGGACCTAGGTATGCGTTTTATGAGAATCCTCGCCGTAGGGTACGTAGCAATGGCCGTGACGCAGGTGCTATCCGGCGTAATGCGCGGCGCGGGAGATACAGTGACTCCTATGTGGATTTCGCTCATCACCACCTTCTTTCTAAGGGTTCCCTTAGCTTACGGCATTGCATATATTACGCGAAGCCCGTCACATCCAAACGGCAGGCCCGAGTCAATTTTCTTTTCTCTGGTCCTTGCATGGGTCTTCGGTGCCCTTATTAATATTTATTTCTATAAAAAGGGTGCTTGGAAGGAAAAAGCTCTATTCGGAGGTTTTAGCCAAGAACAGGCTTAAAAAATTTAACCCCGGGTGTCCCGGGGCCAATTTATTTTTTTAAAACAAGATAACAGCCAATATCCCTGTCAATATAAGGGCCAAAACCGCTCTCTCAAACCAGATTACTATCATCTGCCAAAGCTTGAAGTCCACATCGGTGGAAAGCAGGCACGGTATTGAGCCGCCGAAAAATATGATGCCACTTACAGTGACAACACTTGTGACAAATTTTACTATAAGGGGAACATCCTTGAGTGACGCAAGATAAAGCGGTGGTGCAAAGACATCGGCCAGGCTCGTCGCGCAAGCTTTAGCCAAAATCGTCGGCTCTGGAAGGCCGATTAGACTTAAAGCATAAGTGAAAGGCAAGAACAGGTATCCGAAAATGTCGAAAAACGAAGTAAGTTTAATAAGTACAAATGCGAGAGTCGCAACCGATGCCATGCAGGGCGTAAGAATCAATACCATTTTTATCCCGCTCTTAAAGCTATCGTAAAGGTTTGCAAAAAGGGGTTTTGCCATAGCAACAGCAGTAAGTCCCTCCTCGAGGGCCTGGGAGAAAAGACTCCCCTCTTTCACCGCTTCGGGCTTACCCTTGCCATCAATGTAAGTGTCCTCGATTTTAGAAAGCGGCCACAGCCTTACTGTCAAAGCTGTTACTATAAAAGTAATCGCAAAGGCCGACCAAAAATATACATTCCATAAATCCATAATTTTCAGAGTCCTCGCGATTATAATCATGAACGTCGCGGAAACCGTCGAAAATCCCGACATTATAGTTATTGCTTCCCGTCTGGTATATTTGCCCTCAAGATAAAGCCTGTTAGTAAGATAAATGGCTACAGAAAAGCTGCCTACGAAAGAGGCCACCGCGTCTATGGCAGAACGGCCAGGAGTCCTGAAAACAGGCCTCATAATCGGCCTCATCAGAACGCCGGCAAATTCCAAAAGTCCATAGGATATAATAAATGTAAGGAATAAAGAACCTATCGGAACTATCATGGTAACCGCCATTACGACCTTTTCAAAGACAAAGGGCAGCATATCAGGCCGCATCAGCCACTGGGGGCCAATTGTGGCGATCTTCATAAAGCTCAGGGCTCCTAAGAAAGCCATGGGTATACCTATAAGTCCAAATACTGACAATATGAATGTGGTAACGTCCTTCTTATAAGTCCCTTTATACCACGGGTACAACCCTCCCACTATAGCAATACACACCGTAAAGATCGGCCCGAAAAACGGCACCGTCCGGTTTATAAAGGCAATTATGTGGTCCACCATTATCGAGGAAGAGTTGCCTATTTTAACCGGGACGAAGAAGAGAAAAATGCCCAGCAAGCTGTAGATGATAAATTTCGCAATATTCGCCGTGCCGTAGATGCTCTTTTTGTTTAATTCTGCGTTCAAATTTAGACTCATTCGAATACCCCCTTCAAAAGTTTTTTAGCATATAAATAGAGCAAATCCCGTACCATCTTGAATTTCGAATAAAATTTTAATCCATTACTTCATAAAAGAATCCTATGGAGTACATGTTGTTTTAGGATAATTTGTTATATTGTATTATTTTCAGTACATTTTATACTTTCTCATATCTTCATTTCCAAAGGTTGAAATATGTCCACTCCTGTCGTATAAAACACCGGAGGAAGTCCTCGGAGAGGAATTGGGAAAAATAGTGGCATCAGGCTATAGAAAGGCCCTTGAGGCTGGAGAACCGATAGACTACGAAGATACATTGCCCTTTCCTGCAGGCATAAGGACGTGGCAAGTTCGCATAACGCCGGTCTTGGTAAACGGAAGGGTAAGATACTTGGTGGGGGCTCGGAAGATGAGCGAAAGGCCTTACCGAAAACCTCTAACAAAAGACATTGCATTGCGCGAGATAAAGAAAAACTCGGGAAGCCAGTTCGACCCCCGAGTAGTTGAGCATTTTTTAGCACTTCATCTCGATTAAGCTTCCCACGTTGCAGAAGAAAAACTTTTCCCCGAATTCCTGCAAAAGTCTCAAAGACGCCTTGAGCCCCGTGCAGTGAGAGACGCCTATTCTCTCTATATTAAATTCCTTAAGAGCCTTTATGCTCATTTCCATTTGTTCTTCACTCACCGCACCGAGATGAGTCCCTCCTATTAAGGCCTTAATGCGCTCCTTCCCCGTCCTCTCGATAGCATACATGATTGTATTTATAACGCCGGAATGGGCACAGCCGAGGATTATATAAATTCCATCCCCGCTTTCTATAACAAGAGACTGGTCATCAAGTAGGTTATCATTAACAAGCCCCTCTTTTGTCATGACTGCTAATTTGTCGTCCCCTTTTTCGAACTTAGTCCTGCGCGGAACTTCCCCCGTAAGGTATATTCCGGGTGCTATCTCCCTCCAGTCCCGGTTGAAGCAAAAATTTGCCCCGGCATTCTCAAGCACTTCCCTCCGAAACGGGATGCCTATGTGAAGGGGTTTTTCTTCCCGCCTCAGAGAATAGCTTTCCTTGAAAAGGTCCGGATGGGAGTACACATCGACCGGCCCAGATACTAAGAGTACTTCAAGAAGCCCTCCGGTGTGGTCATAGTGGTGGTGGCTCAGGATTATCCCCTTTAGCGAAGAAAGGTCTTTCTTGAACACCCTGGCGTTGTTTATCAATGCCTTCCCTTGCCCTGTATCAAAAAGGTAATTGCCGTCTTCGGTCTCCAGAAAAACAGCCCAGCCGTGTTCGGCAACAGCCCCTTCATTGAACATGACGTAATTTTCACACAAAACCGTAGCTTTAATCTCCATCGGCAAGCCCCCTTTAAAAAACTTCTTGAAACATGATGTATAAAGGGATTTTATATTTCTTCTATAAATCTTCCTGTTTTCCTGCAAACTCATTTGTTAAAAGTATTGAGCAATAAAATTACCGCGCTTTCGCGCGGCAATTATTTTCATAGGGGTTACATGTAAGCAGTCCATCCTCCATCTACTGCTATGCACTGCCCGTTTATAAAAGAGGAATCATCGCTCGCCAGAAAAACGGCAACCTTTGCAATTTCCGAGGGATCTCCAACCCGCGGATTTAAACCTTGTCCTATCCCTGCGAGTTTCGCGCCTTCCATGTTTATATTTTTCATAAATTCGCCAGATGCAATTTCAGTCATTACAGCACCAGGGCATATAGCATTGCACCTTATATTCTTTTTTGCATACATATAGCCCGTATTTTTGGTCAGACCCACTACAGCATGTTTACTCGCAGTATAGACAGCCCCGGCTATTCCACCTTTTAGCCCGCCTATTGAAGCAACGTTTATAATTATTCCTCCACCAACTGATTCGAAATACTTCACTATTTTATTCATAGCTAAAAATACGGATTTAACATTGACTTCCATAACTTTATCATACATTTCTTCAGTAGCATCTCCTACAGGGCTCATATCATCCATGATTCCTGCATTGTTAACCAGTATGTCTATTTTGCCAAAGACTTTTAACGCTTCTTTAATCATATTTTCTATATTCTCTTTTTTCGTAACATCGGCGGAAAAAGCTGCAATTTTTCCATCTAAATTCCTTGCTTCTTCCACAAGTTGATTTAACCTTTCTGTCCTTCTGGCTACTGCCATAACATTTGCTCCCTCTTTGGCAAACTGAAATGCTATGGCCCTACCTATCCCCGAGCTTGCACCAGTGACAATTGCCACTTTGTTTTGTAGTTTCACAATAATCTCCCTCCCCATATTAATGAAAGTTCTCTTTAGTATAACTTATTTGACAAAACTTATTTTTTCCCTTTTCGCCTTATGATAAAATTTATAGCAGCATTCAATCGTTTTTGCGGTGCTCTTGGAGAATCTTACACCTTCTTAAACATAAAGCCGCGCTTTTGCGCGGCCAGTATTTCACCTTACTTTATAGCCCCTTTCATCGCCCTGCCAAGTGCATCGGCACCCAATATGGCATTGTAGACATCCTCCGGCGTCACTTTAAACGGCATGTTGTGAATGGTCTCTCCCTCAGCGCAGGAAGCTTCCGCAACCTTCCTTATGTCCTCTTCTTTCACTTCCTTAATGCCAAGCTCTTCCAAAGTTACCGGCAGCCCCACGTCGAGGCAAAAGCCTATGACCTCTTCCAGTTCTTCCATGGGGCTATTTTCCATTACGAGCTGTGCTATGGTCCCGAAAGCAACTTTTTCTCCGTGGTACATCTCGTGGCATTCATGTAAAACGGTAAACCCGTTGTGGATGGCGTGGGCAGCAGCAAGCCCTCCGCTTTCAAATCCAATACCGCTCAGGTAAGTATTCGCCTCCACCACATTTTCCACCGCAGGTGTGCAGGCCTTTTTCTCTACGGCCAGTTTGGCCTTAAGGCCGTCCTCCAGCAGCGTCCTGTAGCAAAGTTCAGCAAGGGCCATAGCCGCTTTCGTGCTCCGCCCGCCCGACAATGCTTTGGCATTCGAGCGCAGGCACGCCCGGGCTTCGAAATAAGTGGCCAAGGCATCGCCCATGCCCGCCACCAGGAGCCTTGCCGGAGCCTTCGCAATCATACCGGTATCCACCAGGACTACATCCGGATTTTTGGGAAGGAACAAGTACTTGCTAAACACTCCTTCGTCGGTGTATATGACGGAAAGCGCGCTGCACGGCGCATCGGTGGATGCGACAGTGGGCACAATCACAACCGGCCTTGAAAGGAAATAGGCCACCGCTTTCGCTGTATCGAGGACCTTCCCGCCCCCGATTCCCACTATCACTTCTGAACCTTGCTGTTCGGCAAGAGCTTTTAGCCTGTTTATTTCATTTTCCGAACATTCCCCATTGAATGGCTCAAAAATAAGTTTTACCTTTTCGCCCGCGAAGCTTTCCTCAATTGTCGGCCTTGTCCTTTTTATGCCGTTTTCGCTGGCGATTACGAAAAACGAACTTCCGAGTTTTAAGGTATGCTCTTTGATGTGCTTTAAAACCCCGTTCCCCTGAACGTATTTACCGGGACCTATAATTGCTCTTATCATGGCAACCCCTCCTTTGTTAATATTTTATCATATAATGAAATATTTCACAAGATGTCGGCATAGAAATTACAATTTTTCTATAAAATTCACAGCTTCATCATATCTATCAAATAAATGAGGCACGGTTGTGGGTTCTTTAATTTAGATCGGTTTCCTCGGGAAAAACAGTACTCACTAAATAAACGTCTATTTAAAAGTCGCTTAGCGAGATCCTTCAAAATCCTGTCAATTACGCCATAATCATCTAAACTCAAATACTACGAATATAACGAAGTTCAAGATTTCTGTCATTTTAATGCACGCATGATTTTGTTATTTCCTAATAGATTTTCCAATGAAATGTCAAGAGAATTGGGTCATGTTAATATTTTCTATAACCTTTTTTACAATATCCATTTCGGTCAATCCATATTTCTTGAATAAATCATCCGTTTCTGCAGATTCAGCAAAAGTATCTTTTATTCCGATTTTCAAAATTGGAATTTGATATATTTCCGATAAAACTTCAGAAATTACTGAACCTAAACCTCCCACGATACTGTGATTTTCAATCGTAACTATAAATTTAACCTTCTTTGCTATATCTAAAAGCGTTTCTGTATCAATAGGTTTTATGCAGTGCACCGAAGCAATGAGTGCGCTTATATTTTCTAACTCAAGCAGCTTAGCTGCTTTAATCGCCTTATGCACCATAAATCCTGAAGCAATTAAAGCTACATCCTTCCCCTCTCTTAAAATGTTTATCTTTCTAAACGCCGGTTTATTATCATATATATCCGGCGAGCTTCCGCGATTCATCCTTATATAAACGGGACCTTCTAACTTTATTGATTCTTCTATAACCATTGCCATTTCTCTTCTATCTGCTGGTTCTAAAACCATCATATTAGGCAAAGCTCTCATCAATGCAATGTCATCTATAGCTTGATGGGTGGGTCCATCTGGTCCCGGAGTCAATCCGGCGTGACTTCCTATTAATTTTACGTTTAGATTAGGATAAGCAATAGATACTCTTATTTGGTCATAGCAACGCCCTGCAATGAAAACTGCAAAAGAAACAGCAAAGGGTATAAATCCTTTGAGTGCAAGCCCCGCACTAACCCCTACCATATTCTGCTCTGCGATACCGCACTGGATAAACCTCCCGGGTATCTTTGAAAATTTGCTTGCTCTTGTAGACGTTCCTAAATCCGCATCCAAAACAACAATCCTACTATCCTTTCCCCCTATTTCTGAAATCAGATTTCCAAAAACGTCTCTAATTTCTTCCAAACTACTCACCTCAGTTCTAGCATTGCTTTTTCAAATTCTTTTTCAGATATCTTCTTTGAATGCCACTCAATTTTGTTCTCCATAAAAGATACCCCTTTACCCTTTATAGTATGTGCGATTATCACTTTCGGCTTTTCGCTTTTAAATTTGACAGCCATATCAATTTCTTCAAAGTCATGGCCATCAATTTCAAAGCATTGCCATCCTAAATCCGCCCACACTGACAATAAATTACATTTTCCAAACACATCCTCCACTTTTGAGGTCAATTGAAGCTTGTTATAATCTATAAAAGCACAAAGGTTGTCTAAATTGTTGTTTGCTGCAAAAATAGCCGCTTCCCATATTTGACCTTCTTGAATTTCTCCATCACCCAAAATCACATAAGTTTTATGGCTTTTTCCTTTTATTTTATCAGCCAGAGCGCACCCTGCAGCAACTGAAAGACCTTGTCCCAAAGATCCAGTACTCATATCAACTCCTAGCGTTTTATTCCTATCGGGATGACCTTGAAGAATACTATCTAGCTTCTTGTAAGTCTTTAAAACTTCTCGGTCGATTATTCCTAATTCAGACAGCACTGCATATAGTGCAGGACAACCATGGCCCTTTGATAAAATTAACATGCTTCTATCAGTACTCCTCGGATCTTTTAAATCAATATCTATTTCTTTGTAATATAAGTACAAGAGAATTTCCACAATTGAAAGCGAACCACCCGGATGGCCAGATCCCGCATAATAGAGCATTTCTATGATCAATTTCCTTACTTTTTTAGCTTTTTCTTCAAGAAATATTTTTTCTTCCTTACTCAACATAAATTTACACCTCGCCCAAAATTATGCCCGGGTAATACCCGGGCTCAAATACGCACAATTTTCAAATCAACCTCTTACCTGAACATTCTTCCCCTCTTTTTTCATAAAAGTCGGAACAAACAATATGATTAAAAGCAGCACTATTAATATAAATATCCCCGTACTACCAAAGTACCTAGCTACATTACCCGTTATTATGCCCGTCACCGTGAAATCAGCATCACTAAAGGTTGTATTCGCAAATCCTAAGTCACCTAATACAGGCATAAGCCATACCGGAAGGAATGTGATCAAAAGGCCATGTGCAAAAGCACCAAGCACGGCACCCCTAAGGCCTCCTGTTGCATTCCCGAAAACTCCTGCTGTCGCACCACAGAAAAAGTGCGGAACCACGCCAGGAATGATTACGGTAGCTTTCATTGCTATGAGTATAAACATTCCTACTATTCCCGCAATAAAGCTCATTATAAATCCAATCAAAACAGCTGTAGGCGCGTAGGGATATACCACAGGACAATCCAGAGCAGGTTTTGCATCAGGTACTATTTTCAGCGCAATACCTCTAAAAGCAGGTACTATTTCACCAAGTATCATCCTCACACCTGCAAGTATTACATATACGCCTGCTGAGAAAGTTAAAGCCTGCATTATTGCAAATATTATATAATTCATCCCTCCACTTAACTCCTGTTCCACATAGCTTTTGCCTGCAAATAACGCCGTGATTATGTAGACAATTGCCATAGTCACTCCAATAGCTACTGTATTGTCACGCAAAAACGTGAGCCCTTTCGGCATTTTAATCTCTTCTGTCGTTTTACTCTTATCCCCAAAATATTTTCCTATATAGCCAGAAAGTACATAGCCAACTGTGCCAAAATGAGCAAACGCTACTTCGTCACTTCCGGTAATCTGTCTCATTATCGGATGCGCAAGAGCCGGGAAAACAACCATAGTTATGCCCAACAAAATTGACCCTGCAAGCACCAATGAAAATCCTTCAAACCCTGCAGCTAATAGAATTGCTGCCAACATACAAGCCATATAAAAGGTATGATGTCCTGTCAGCCAAATATACTTATACCTAGTAAATCTTGCTATCAATATGTTCACTAACATACCGCAAGCCATTATTAATGCCGTTTGAGAACCTATTTTTTGAATTGCCAAAGCAACAATTGCCTCATTGTTTGGAACAACTCCAGTAATATTAAACCCTTTTTGGAACATAGTCCCAAAATAGTTAAGGGAACCTACAACTATATTGGCACCACCAGAAAGTATAAGAAAACCTATTATCGTCTTAACTGTCCCCGAAATAACCTGTTCTGTCGGTTTCTTCTGAGCCACCAATCCAATAAGCGCCATAAGTCCTACGAGTACAGCTGGTTGGCTCAATATATCATTCATCAGAAATTTAAAAAATGACATATCATTGTTCCCCCTTTATAATTTATTTACTTTTTCTTAAGTTTCTCAATAGCTTCTACCAACTTCGCCTTCATGCTCTCGGTGTCTATCATGTTATCAAGAGACACAACCTCCCTTCCAATTTCATACAATTGCATAGCTATATCTCTAGTGCCTACTAAAATATCCGCCCCCGAACCTTTAGCTGAACCTAAATCTGCATGATCCACTTCTGCCTCTATTCCCAATTCCTGTAGTATTTTTTTAATATTCATCTCAATTAAAAAACTGCTGCCCAAACCACTGCCACAAACTACCAATATTTTCATTTGAATCATACCTCCTTACTTGAACATTCCTTTATTATTTCAATAACTTTTTTAACATCAGAAGTTTCTAAAATTTCCTCAATATATTTCTGGTTAGTAAAAAGATTCATCAACTTTGACAAAGCCTTTAAATGGGAATTCTGATCTACCGCACCAAAGGAAATTATGAGTCTAACAGGATCATTGGTTTCATTTCCAAATTCTACTGGATTTTTAAGCGTTATCAAGCTCATGCAAACCTGTTTTACCCCATCTTCCGGTCGAGCATGGGGCATTGCAATACCTGGAGCTATTACTATATATGGTCCTACCTCTTTTACCGTCTTTATCATTGCGTCAACATATCGAGGTTCTACAAAACCGTTTTCTACTAATATCTCACCACCTTTCCTCACAGCTTCTTCCCAGTTTTCAGCTTCTATATTTAACATTATTGTCTTCTCTGTTATCAGTTCATCTAGCACTGGCTGAGCAACTCCTTTCAAATTTATTAGATGCAAATTATCGCATAAATATCTTTCAAGTTGTTCAATTAGCTCTTTTTTTGAATTTATTGTGCAATACTTTTCAATAATTTTAATCAATCCATCGACGGCAAATAAATTCCTCCTTCTCACCGCCTTTAGAGTTTGATTCTGTTCTTTTAAAATGTTGCTTATCCTAAGGACGTCAGCTTTAGGCAATAGTGGATTAACAGTCACACACAACACATCCGATCTTAAATTATTATCAATATAAACAGTAGAAATAATGAGATCTACATTATTCCTTTTAAAAGAAAACTCTTTAAGCTGATGGCTAGGTATAGTTCCTATTATTTCAATATCATCGAACTCTGCCTTTATTCTAGAAGCCAAAAGCTTAGCTGTTCCTATCCCTGTTCCACATACCACTAATGCTCTGTATACTTTTCTATTTTTAGCCCTCATCCTTTCAAGAGCCGCTCCAAAATGAATAGCTATATAACCGATTTCTTCTTCAGGTATTTCACACTTAACATAATCTATTAATGCATTAAGTCCATTTTTTACTGCTTCAAAAATTTCGGGATAGTTTTCCTTTATCTCCCTTAATATGGGATTTTTTAGAGGCAACTTGTGTTTCAAACGGTATACTGTCGGCCCTAAATGTTCCATCAAGCCTCTATAAAGTTCATCGTCAGAACAAAAATCTACACCGATTATATCTTGCACATCCCTTATAATCCTTGCCGTTAAAAATTGTAGCTTGGCCCATTCTTCTTTTACAAATGCATTTGAAGAAGTTACCTTACCTCCGAGAAGATGTAGGGTAATGTATCCTATTTCATCAATAGGAATTTTCACACCATAGCTTTGTTCTAGACTTTTAGCAATACTTGATGCAACAGCAAATTCCTTAGTCAACTTTAATCTTTCCAGCTCATCTTTAGGCATCAATATATCCTTGCCTAATTGAATTCTTTTGATTGCAAGAGCTAGATGAACCACAAGCCCCGCATAAGCCGCATCAGAAAAGGTGCTATTAAGCTGTTCCTGTGCCATTTTTACAGCATTTTCTATGTAGGTAATATTAATATTTTCAAATAGCTTTTTTAACTGGCTATTTATCGCAGAATTTTTGTGACCGTATGCGGAAGTTTTCATTACATCTAGCGCCTTTTCTATATCGATATATTCCGAAAACAAATACACGACTGCTCTTCTTATATCCGTTTCTTCTCCTTTGATTTTTATTCCATAATGTGGAGAAGACTCTAACTCTACGTTGTATTTTCTCAACCATTTTTTTACTTTTTTAAGATCACTTATAACAGTTCCTCTGCTCACTCCTAATATATTAGAAAGATTTTCTATAGTTATATAATCTCTTGCTCGAAAAAGCTCCAAAAGGATAAACTTTTCCCTTTCTTCTTTTGTTAATCCGCAATTATACCTTCCAAACTTATTTAATAAAAACAATACCTTCTCCTTATATTCTCTACTTCCATTATAAAAAACTCCGACTCTTGGTTTTCTCATCAATTGTGGCAAATTATTATCTTTCAAAAACCTATCTATTCTATCAAGGTCATAACGAATTGTGCGTGGCGATACTTTAAATTCGTTTGCCAATTCTCCTATTTTAATGGGTCCTTCTGACATAATTATTTTAATGAGAAGTTGTGCACACCTCTCATTCATAAAGATCCACTCCGTTCATGTTAATTTTATATCGTTTTGATTATTTTGAAAAGTCCAATGTATTTCATATTATATGTGGCAAAATTAAACTATTATTGATTATTTTAGATTATTTTATATCCTGCCGATATTCGGTTTCCAGTGGCCGAATTTCCCACGTTTTTCGATGCTTATAGCATCTTTTGCTCGGCATATTGATGAAAGGATCCGACTTAAAGGACTTTGCTTTTTCCGCCGCAGGGAGAGCGTTTCTTTTCATACACTGCCTGGCAGGTTTCCGGGAAGTAAGCACTGTATGTAGTTAGATTTGTGCGGAGCTGAGTCGTTGTGCCGCGCTTGATTTCGCGGTAAATAGTGCTGCGATGACGGCCGAGTTTTTTAGTGTATTTGAGTTGGCGGGTGTCGCATTTAGTTTTACTATTAACCAATTGGCAATGTTTTAAAGCAACCATTGATTTTTTATAAATATTGTGTTATAAATAAACTTAATAATTTTTATAAGCCGAGATATTATTTGCAATTATAAATAAAGCGGAAGTTTAAAATTATAAAATAAAAAGAAAAGGAGGATAACCATGAAATTTTCAAAATCGCTGGTACTAATTTCGATTCTGCTCATCGTCGTCCTTACTGCGGCAGGCTGCGGACAAAGCTCTTCCCAAAGTCAGCAGCAAGGACAGCAGCAGTCGTCGGGGGGCACCGAAACCATCAAAATCGGCACCTTGGGGCCACTTACTGGCAATCTCGCTACATACGGCGTCAGCACCAAAAACGGCGTGGAAATAGCCGTGGATGAAATCAACAACGCCGGAGGCATCGACGGCAAGAAGGTCGAAATAATTTCCGAAGACACCCGAGGCGACCAGACCGAAGCCGCCAACGCGGTAACAAAACTGATACAGCAGGACAAGGTAATTGCCATCGTCGGCGGAGTTATAAGCTCCGAGACCATGACCGCAGGTCCCATAGCCAACGATGCTAAAGTCGTCATGATCACTTCCTCCTCCACAGCAAAGGGTATTCCCGAGATAGGCGACTATATCTTCAGGAACTGCCTGTCCGATGAGGTCCAGGCGACCCAGCTTGCCGAATACGCAGCAAAGGAAATGGGCCTCAAAAAATTCGCTATAATGTACACCAACAACGACTACGGCCTTTCCCTGAAAAACGCCTTCGAGCAGAAGGCCAAGGAACTCGCAAGCGTAGTTGACGTCGAAACTTACAACGACGGCGAAAGCGACTTCAGGGCACAGCTCACCAAAATAAAGAGCTTCAACCCCGACGCCCTCTACATAGCCGGATACTATACCGAAGCCGCAAAAATCGCGCAGCAGGCCAAGGAGCAAGGCTTGAACGTCCAGATTCTCGGGGCTGACGGCTTTTATTCGCCCAAGCTCATCGAACTCGGCGGCAGTGCCGTTGAAGGGGCGGTATTCACAGCAGGTTTCTTCCCGGACGACCCGTCCGAGGCAGTGCAGAACTTCGTAAAGGCCTATAAAGAAAAGTTCAATGCGGAGCCCGATATGTTCGCCGCCCAGGCCTATGACGCCGCCAAAATCCTGCTCACAGCCATAAAGAACGCAAAAGGCCAAGGCGGAGAAGCCCTCCAGGCCGAAATGGCGAAGATAAAGGACTTCCCCGGCATCACCGGTACCACATCTTTCACCGAAGAGGGCGACGCCGTAAAGGACGTTCTGATTTTGAAGGTGGAAAACGGCAAGTTCGTCAAGATCCGCTAATTAAAGCGGCTATAAAGCAAAGTCAATGGGTGTTTTACGCCCATTGACTTTGCCTTTTAGAAAGGAAGGGAGCCATGTTCGCCGAACAAATTCTAAACGGACTGACTCTTGGAAGCACTTACGCCTTGATAGCACTGGGATACACCATGGTCTACGGCATTCTGGAGCTCATAAACTTTGCCCACAGCGAAATATACATGACGGGCGCATTCATCGGTCTCATTATGGTAACGGTGTATAAGATGCCCTTTCCGCTTGCACTTATTATCGCCATGGCCGGCTCGTGCCTCCTAGGGGTGACGATTGAAAAGGTGGCGTACAAACCTCTGAGAAAGTCGACTAGAATCGCCCCCTTGATAAGCGCCATAGGTGTTTCCATATTCCTTCAAAACGCTGCCCTGATACTCGCCGGGCCCCAGGTTCGGGCCTTCCCGGTAAATTTCAAATCAGCCTCGATTAAGCTCGGCCAATCCATACAGATGTCCTCGCTTCAGCTTTTGATCCTCCTCATTTCCATAATTTTGATGGTAGGCCTCCACTTCCTGATACACAGGACCAAACTGGGCCAGGCCATGCGTGCCACCGCCCAGGACAAGGAGGCCGCCCAGCTGATGGGCATAAAAATAGACCGGGTGATCTCCTTCACCTTCGCCATCGGGTCTGCCCTGGGCGGCGCCGCCGGCGTCCTCGTCGGCGTCTATTTCAATTCCGTAGACCCCATGATGGGCTTTTTCCCCGGACTCAAAGGCTTCGTGGCCGCAGTGCTCGGCGGCATAGGCAATATCCCGGGAGCCATGCTCGGAGGCCTGATATTGGGAATTGTGGAGGTATTAGGCGCAGTCTACATGTCCCGCTACAAGGATGCCATTGCCTTTGCGGTGCTTATCATAATACTCCTCGTAAAACCGACGGGCCTTTTAGGCCGAAAACTCCAGGAGAAAGTGTAGGTGGAGCAAGTGAACAGCTACTACGTCCAGATACTTACGGTGACGGGAATAAACATAATACTAGCTGTGAGCCTGAACCTTGTCACCGGCTTTACCGGTCAGCTTTCGCTCTGCCATGCCACATTCATGGGAATAGGCGCCTACACCGCTACGCTCGCTGCACTAAAGCTCGGTATCCCTTTCGCGGTGGCGCTTATCCTGGGTGCTATTTCCGCCGCATTATTCGGATTCATCATCGGAGTCCCGACCCTTCGGCTGAAAGGTGATTACCTGGCGATAGCTACTTTAGGCTTTGGTGAAATCATGAAAAACATCCTCCTTAATCTGGAGATAACCGGAGGTCCCATGGGACTCAGGGGGATCCCGAAGGTCACAAACGTTTATGTCGTATATTTATGCGTCACGCTGGTCATCTTTTCTCTCAACAGGATAATGCATTCTAGAGTCGGCAAATCCTTTATCGCCATAAGGGAAGATGAACTGGCCGCGGAAGCGATGGGAATAAACACCGCAAATTTTAAGATACTGGCTTTCGTCCTGGGAGCTTTCTATGCCGGCCTGGCCGGCGGCCTTTACGCCTTCTTCTTCCGCTACATCAACCCTAACAACTTCGGATTCATGAAATCCATAGAGATTTTGAGCATGGTAGTGCTTGGCGGTTTGGGCAACACCTATGGAGCTTTGCTGGGCGCAGCGATAATAACCGTGTTGCCGGAATTCTTAAGGTCCGTTTCTCCCGTCATAGCCCAGTACCGCATGGTGTTTTACGGAATACTTCTCGTCGCCATGATGATATGGAGGCCTCAGGGGATAATGGGCGAAAACAAGGTGATGAAAAGGAGGGGGCAGGCAGCATGACTCTCCTTGAAGGGAAAAACCTCACCATGGTATTCGGAGGACTTACGGCACTCGACTCTGTAAATATTCACATAAACAAGGGGGAAATTCTGGGCCTTATAGGACCCAACGGCGCCGGAAAGACCACGCTTTTTAACCTGCTCACCGGCGTCTACTCGCCCTCCCGGGGCAGCATCTACTTTAAAGAGAGGGAAATAAAGAATCTAAAGCCCTATCAGATAACCAGGCTAGGCATTGCGCGGACATTCCAGAATATAAGGCTTTTCGGCGAAATGAGCGTTTTGGACAATGTGATAATAGGGCAGCACTGCCGCACCCGGACCGGGGTCTTCGGCGCTATTTTCCGTCCCCCTGCCGTCCGAGATGAGGAAAAAAGGGTGAAGGAAAAGGCCATGGAAATCCTGGAATTCGTCGGTCTTGCAGAAGCGGCAAAAGAAAAGGCCAAAAACCTCCCTTACGGCAAACAGAGAAAGCTGGAAATGGCAAGGGCACTGGCCACAGAACCCGAACTTATACTTTTAGACGAACCCGCCGCCGGGATGAACCCCCAGGAAACCAACGACCTCATCGAACTAATACAAAAGGTCAATGACATGGGGAAGACCGTACTGCTCATCGAACACGACATGAAACTGGTGATGGGGATCTGCCAGAGGATTGTGGTCCTCGACTACGGCAAAAAAATAGCCGACGGCACGCCCGAGGAAGTGAAAAACGATGAGAACGTTCTCAAAGCATACCTGGGTGCCGCCCTGGACAAGGAGGTAAAATAGGTTGCTGAGACTCGAAAACGTAACCGCCCACTACGGGACGATCCAGGCATTGAAGGGCGTTTCGATAAACGTGAACGAAGGCGAAATAGTAACAGTAATAGGTGCAAACGGAGCGGGGAAAACCACCCTCTTAAAGACCATATGCGGCCTCGTCAGTGCCACCTCCGGAAAGGTGTACTTTTACGACATGGATATAACCAACCTGCCCACATCCGACATCGTGGCAGCAGGCATTGTCATGGTTCCGGAAGGGAGAAGGATTTTCCCGCGAATGACTGTCCTGGAAAATCTGCAGCTCGGCGGTTATCTCAACAGGAACAAAAGCGAAACAAAGGCAAATATGGAAAGGGTGTTCGAACTTTTCCCGATACTTAAAGACCGCCTCCACCAGATCGCCGGGACGCTGTCCGGCGGCGAACAGCAGATGCTCGCAATAGGGCGTGCCCTCATGTCGCGCCCCAAGCTCCTGCTTTTAGACGAACCTTCCATGGGCCTTGCCCCAAAGATAGTTCTCAGCATCTTCGACATCATCCGCCAGATAAACCGCGAAGGAACCACGATACTTCTGGTGGAGCAGAACGCCCACATGGCCCTTTCCACCGCGCACAAGGCCTACGTTCTGGAAACGGGCAGGATTTTGATGGAAGATACCGCCGAAAAATTGCTTCACAATGAACAGGTGAGGAAGGCGTACCTCGGGGAAGCGTAGTAATAAAGAAGAGCCGCGCAATAAACGCGGCTTTTATTATATAATCAACCCAAATTTGACCTCGGATTTTTCCCTGCTGACGGTGGGATTGAAGGAAGAAATGAGCATTTAAAAAATTTCTAAGCCGCCAAAAGCTAGCAGGTACTCCGGCCTTCTCTGTCGACTATATAAACTATATAAACTCAAGAAGAAAAAAATAATCGACGAATAACTAAAATTACCAAATCGATAGAAGAAATAAGCAAGGCTGAGGGATGGAGGAGGCTCAATATTTTTTACACAATTATTACCGACCTAATCTAGTTTTATCTAATAACAATTTGTTTTTCATTTTGAAATCATTAATTCTTTCTAAATTGTAATATAATATAACTTTTTGAAACGTTGTAAATAAATTTTAAGTGCTTTTGAATACATTATTTTGGTAAAATATCAACAAAATGCCAAATGGCATAATTCTTGCTAATTATAATAAATAAAAACAATTCGAAAGGAGGAAAAGGAATGAAGATCCGCAAGTATCTTTTAATCTTAATCCTTCTTGCCCTACTAACTCTATCCACTGGTCAAGTCTGGGCTAACACAAACAATGCTCAAGAAATTAAATTTACCATTCAAAATGTAATCATTGATGGTAAGGAAACAAAACTCGAAGCTTATCTCATAGGCAATAATTACTACTTCAAACTTCGCGATATAGCGAAATTATTGGACGAGACAGCATCCGAATTTTCCATAACCTACGACGCAAAGACAAGAGCTGTTTTTATTATGCCGGGTGAAGAATACAAACCGATAGGCAGTGAACTTACCATAGGAAAAAATAAAGCTGCTTTATGCATCCTTTCTAAAAACCTCTTTAAGGTAAAAGACTTAACTATTAAAGCTCCCAAATATCTCATAGGAGGTTACCATTATTTAACACTGCGCGATATGGGAAATGCCCTGGGATTTTCAGTCACCTATGATGAAAGCAAAAAAGTCCCAATCATAACAACTGGAAAGTTTAGCCTAGTTTTTGACGTTGACAAGTACGAAAAGAAAACCGCAACATTAGACAACAAAATCATAAATTATAGAGCTTATGAAAATATAATCTACGTAACAAATCCCGTAGATCCAGAATATCAATACATAAACATCTATATACCCGAAGAATACTTTGTAGGAAAATCGATAGGTAATTATAATGCAAACACTGCTCCAATATTTTTCCCCAACAGAGTAGGCGGTTACATGCCTGCAAAGGCCGATAGCCCCGGATTTAAACAAGACGGTAGCCCTAATGCTTCCCTTGTAGCCTTATCTAAGGGATATATCGTCGCTTCTCCGGCTGCACGGGGACGCACTCTAAAAGGAGTCGACAGCAGTTTCACAGGCAAAGCTCCAGCCTGTATAGTGGACTTGAAAGCAGCGGTACGATACCTGCGGTACAATGATGAGATTATGCCGGGCGATGCCGAGAAGATAATACCAAACGGCACAAGTGCCGGAGGAGCGCTCACTTCCCTACTCGGAGCAACGGGCAATCATCCCGATTACGAACCGTATTTAGAAGAAATAAATGCAGCTAAAGAACGCGATGATGTTTTTGCAGTATCCAGCTATTGTCCCATAACTAATTTAGATAATGCTGACATGGCTTACGAATGGCAGTTCTATGGCATAAACGATTACAACTTTGCTGGCAGACAGGGTACTCTTTCGGAGGAGCAGATAGCCTTATCGGCAAAGCTAAAATCCATGTTTACGGATTATGTCAACAGTCTTAATCTCAAAAAACCCGATGGAACCTTGCTCATCCTCGATGAAAAAGGCAATGGAACCTTCAAGGATTTTGTTAAATCTTTCTTAATTCAATCAGCTCAAAAAGCTCTCAGTACCGGAAAAGACCTTTCTACTTTAGATTTCATAACCATAGAAAACGGGACGGTTAAAGATATAGATTTTGAAGCATATAACAGGTATATCACTCGTATGAAACCAGTGCCCGCTTTCGATGCTCTAGATGCTAGCAGCTGGGAAAATAGCCTTTTCGGCGATAAAACCATAGACAACAAGCATTTCACTAAATTCAGTAAAATGCACAGTTTGACTGGTGCACCGCTTGCTGATGAAAAAATTGTTAAAATGATGAATCCCATGAATTACATAGGTTCGAAGGAAGCAACGATAGCAAAATACTGGCGCATTCGCCATGGTGCAAAGGACAGGGACACATCTTTCGCCATACCGGTTATCCTTGCCACTAAACTACAAAATGAAGGTTATAAAGTAGATTTCGCAATGCCGTGGGGAGTGCCACATTCTGGCGATTATGACCTTGATGAACTATTTAATTGGATGGACAATGTTATAAAGGAAAAATAGTATATTTATTGAGGAGAAGTGACTAACTCCCGTTTCCTCACACACCAATGAACATGCAGGGCTGCATTCGGTATTTCACCAAGCTTTACGAAGTCTCTGATAGCGTTCGGTCAGGCTCGTTAGGCCCTGGGATTGCCAGTAGGCGTTGCCCAGGGCTCTATTCATGAGCTCGTAGGCTACCCGCCATGGCCTCTTCCATGTCATTTGCAAATTCATATCCTACGCTAGACGGATGAGTATTTGCCCTCCTTTTGCTTTATGCATGATTGTAAAAACCGCGCAAAACGCGCGGCTTTTTTACTAAAAATTATTGTTTGAGTGATAGCAAATTTTAAAGTGCACGCCTTAAACTCAGGCTTAAATTCCTAGAAATTCTTTAAAAACTTAACAGCTTTCACTATCGCCATCGTTGCCAAAGGCTCCTGCCTTTGTCACAACCCTTACCTCGTCGGCAATTCCCCCTACCAGGGTGAGTTCTGGTATGCTAAATTTTTAATTTACTAAAGTAAAATTTGTATTTTGAACTCATCCCTCTCAAAAGGATAATCGATTCTAAAATGCGTACCACGGCTTTCCTCTCTATATAAAGCAGCTCTTATCATAAGCATTATTGAAATAATTGTCTGATATGTTTCCGTATCTTCTTTTACTTCTTTATTATTTAAAAGTTCGGTTAAGATTTCATTAGCTTCTTGTAAATCTTCTCCTTTTCTATATGGTCCTAATACTTTCGCTGCCAATTCTTTTACCATTGGTATATATGTTTCACTTACTTTTTTGTTTTCGTAGTATTCTATCGGAAATTCATTAAGAACATCAGAGTAATTTTTGTTCACTATACTTTCAGCACATAAGAGCCCAGACAACACAGCAACACTTGCTGCATTACCAGCACAACGGCAAGCACCATGAACCCCACCGCAAGCCTCACCTACTGCAAAAAGTCCTTTTATTGTTGACTCAAAGTTTTCATTTACGAAAATTCCACCTGAAAAACTATGAGCCATGGGGCCTACTTCAATCAATTCTTTATTCGGATCAACTCCATTTTTTATCATTCTATTGTAAAACCAAGGATAAGATTTCAGCACCTCAGTTGGTATATGTCTTAAATCCACAAAGACACCACCATGAGCTGTACCCTTCCCTGAATTCACCTGCTTCCATATTTCTCTATTTATCAATGTTTTAGGTGCTCCCGCTTCACCTTGAGGCCTTACTTTAAGTAGGAATCGCTCACCTTCAGTATTAATAAGATAGGCCCCCTCCCCCAACATTGCAGTAGGGCATGGCTCTCCAGCGGCTCCTTCTGGATATAATACAACCATTGGTTCATATTCCAAAAATTCTAAATCTACCATTTTGGCGCCAGCTTCCCATGCAATAGCTAATGTATTACCTTTAATATCACTTGGATACGTAGACTTTGCAAATAAATTGCCTATACCTCCCCATGCAGCTACAACTACCGGCGAATAAACATTATAAAGTTGACCATTTTTTTCCTTAATAGTTATTCCATAAACCCTTTCTTCATCTGTAATAAGTTTAACACATTCGCATCCCAAATAGAATTTTACCCCTCTTTTTTTCAATTTATCAACCATTCTATCTATTATTTGAACCCCTATAAGCTCAGAAGTACAGCAAAGAGATCGCGGAAAAGTATGACCTGAAAGGTGCCGGAGTTTTATCGAACCATCTTCATTTTTTGCAAACTCAACGTCCCATCTTTTTAGAAGCTCATATCCCCTAAACGTATTAAACGCTATTTCTTCCACTAGCTTCTTATTATTTATACCGTAACCTGCAGTCATCATGTCTAAATAATATTGTTCTGGTGTATCGCCGTATTTATTGTCAGGCAAAACAAAATTTATTGCTGCAACATAAGGCGTTGCCCCATATTCTTTTGCATAAATAGCAATATCTCTTTCACCTAATTCACATAACCTAGCTGCTGTTGCTAATGCCGCAAGACCAGATCCAACAATTACAATCTTATTTTTATTAAACTTCATTTTATCACCTTAATTCTGCTTATAATTTTTCATTTCAAGAACTTATTAATACTTCACTTTTATTTTTTTTAGCCTTAACATAGAAAACAGTTCCGATAATAACAGCTAGCAGAAGCCCTATTACAGTCGTAATGGTTTCTGGAATTATGATCAAAATTGCTACTATAAATAAAATTGTTCTTTGCCAAACATTATTCATTACTATAAAGAAATATCCGGAAATAGCGCCTGCGAGGTATATAATCCCTATTGCCATAATAATTGTAGTAATTACAATGCTTTTGATATCTCCTATTAACAAAATTGATGGTTGATATATAAAAATATACGGTATCAAAAAAGAAACTGTTGCATAATTAAATGCTTTCCAACCCGTTTTCCATGTATCGCTGCCCGCTATACCGGCAGCAGTATATGAAGCAAGGCATACAGGGGGTGTAATTTGTGCAATAACTCCAAAGTAAAAAATGAACATATTTGCGGGTAATATATCAACACCTAATTTTATTAGTGTGGGACAAAATAACACGACCGATATAAGGTATGCAGCTACCGTAGGCAAAGCCATTCCAAGTATCAAACAACCTACCATGGCAATTAACAGAGCAATCAAAAGATTATGCATACCGATAGCAGCGATTAATCCTGTTAATTTATTTGCAAATCCCGAACGAACTACAATACCTATCATTATCCCACATGCTGCTGTAGGAACAGCAACACCTGCCACTTGTTTTACACCATCCAATAAAGAATCTATAAACCTGTTGAAATCCATTCTTGTCTCTGGTTTAAACATACTAACAATGATCGAAAGTAAAGTTCCTACTAATGCTGCCCTTGTTAATGAAGCACCAGTAAATATAAGAACAACAAGAGCAACTATAGGTATTAATTGATATAGTCTCGGTAAAATTGGTGGGCAAAAATACTTAAACTCCTCTTTATTTCTATTTTCTAATTGTTTCTTTTTAGCTAAAAAATGTACCAACATAAATTCTGACAAGTAATATCCAATAGCTGGTATTAATGCTGCCAGGGCAATTCTTACATAACTAATTCCTATCATTTCTGCCATTATGAAAGCACCTATCCCCATAATAGGAGGCATTATTTGTCCTCCTGTAGAAGATACCGATTCTATTGCAGCAGCTTCTTCTGGAGTATATCCTGCCTTTTTCATTAAAGGAATTGTAAAAACACCTGTCCCGCTCACATTCGCAACAGCACTTCCACTAACCATTCCCATTAATGCACTAGAAACAACTGCAGCTTTTGCTGGACCTCCTACAGTTTTATCGCTCATTTTCATACCCAAATCGATTAATAACTGCCCACCACCACATTTAGCAAAAAATGCTCCAAAGATAAGGAAATAAAATAGAGTATTTGCAGATGCCGCTAATGGACTTCCAAATATGCCATCTGGAGACAATGTCAACATTTCTCCAAATTGTTCCCATGTCATCCCTGCATATTTGAATGGTTCTGGGATATGCTGACCTATAAAAGCATAAGCAATAAAAATAAGTATAAAGATAAAGAGGTTCATTCCCATAATTCTACGAACGGCTTCCATAATGGCAACTAAAAGGAAATAGGAAACAAATAAATCTATAGGTAGCATTGGATCAACCATCATTATCCTATAAGCTAAACGTTCATAATTAGAAAAAAAGTAATAGAGTGTAATTGCCAATCCTATGTAAAAAATATAATCGATAATGCATAACCATTTTTTACCATATTTTATGCTTATAGGATTATATAAAAATGTTATTGCCAACGCTAAGCACAAATGTACTGGAAGTGTTATTTTAGGGTCAATAGCTTTTACTGCACCAATATATACTTGAAATATAAGGAATATCAAAGATACAGCTATAACAGCTTTTGTCCTAAAATCCGCTTTATTTATATTTTCATTTGACACCTTTCCTTCCGAAGTAACGCTCATCATATCACCTCCTATTTAGCAATGGAATGGAAACTTATATAGCTTCCATTCCATTGCTTTCTCTTTTCTTTTATTTCATATATCCTGCCTCTTTATAATACTTTTCAGCTCCCGGATGAAGTGGAATTCCCCCTACTTTTTCTGGTTTCCATGCAACCGTTGGATCAAACGGAGCTAAAGAATTATATTGTTTTGCTAATTCTGGAATTATTTCACACAATCCTTTAGTAATTGCATACGCAACATCATCAGGCATATTTTTATTAACAAAAACACAATCTGGTGTTCCAGGCCATATATAGTCTTTGTCCATGCCTCTCCATGTCCCTTTCTTATAAGTTATACGCTCGAAACCTTTTGATTCAAAAAATTTAAGCATATCTTCTCCAAACTGAACAAAAACAAGGTCATTAGTCATTGCATCTTGCGTTACATCTGATGATTGTGCAGAAGTATGATTCATTATCATATCTATCTTCCCATCTCTCAACATATCAGACAGCTGACTGCCACCTGCGTGGATTACATCTCCACCCCAAGATTTTATATCATCGTAAGTTACTCCCAGGCTTTCTAACGCAAGTCTCATACACCATTCGTCCATTGATCCTTTCGGACTCGTACCTATTCTAATAGGAACCTTCTTTTTTACAACTTCTTCAAGAGTAGTAACTCCGTACTTTTTGGAGAAAGCTGAAGAAAAATAAGTAACAGCGGCTACATTTGTCAAATGGCCTGCAATCGCTCTATAATTTTGAGTGGGAGGCTTTCCGAGTGTCCCCTCATTCCACGCAGCTTTTGCAGGTGCACCATTTATAAAAGCAATATCTACTTTATTTCCTTCAAATAGATAAGGTGCCCCCATTCCACCAGGTGAAATTGGCTGCACATCTATAGTTGACCCAGGAGGTAGATAATCTTTTAACCTTGTTGCCATAGCCGATACAATAGTATAGGAATTTGAACCTATCGAATCAGTAGCCCATACTAAATGTACTCCTTTTCCATCTTTGTTTGAAGAATTTGATTGATTATCTCTCTGAGAAGGCGTAGAGACTTCACTGTTTTGCGTAGCATTATTGCTACATCCAACTATTGAAACTATAATTAAAAACAGAAGCGATAATGCTAAAACTTTCTTTAACTTATCAAACATATCCAAAATCCCCCTTTTAAGTTAATTTTAATAAAACTATTCAAAAATTATATTATTTCTCACCTCCGAACATTCATTATAAGTTTCTATTACGTTTTATTTCGAATCTAAGCATTTATTCGACAATTTTTTTATATATCGCTTTTATATCATCCTTACTCAACCTCTTTGGATTATTCTCTAATAGCCTCGTGACTTTCAATGCACATTCAGCCATTTCTTCAATATATTCTTCGCTTATATCCTTTTCCTTAAGTGGTGATTCGATATTTAAATCTTTGAGTAACATATTTATTTCTTCGATAAGTTTTCTTGCTGATTCTTCTGAAGTACAACTTTCTTTAGCAACTCCCATTGCAACAGCCATATCTTTATATCTATCAATTACTGCATCCATATTAAATTCTAAAACATGAGGTAACAAAATAGCATTTGAAAGACCATGAGATATCCTAAAAATACTTCCAAGAGGATAAGACAATGCATGTACCGCCGCTGTTCCTGATGTAGCGATGCACAAACCTCCGTAAAATGCTCCTATTAACATATCGTGACGAGCCTCAATATCTTCTCCATTATTATAAGCTCGCCGGATACTCCGGGAAATCAGCTCTATTGCCCGAAGCGCAAATGTATCACTAAAGGGGTTTGCTTTAACAGAAATATAACTTTCCATAGCATGTATTAGTGCATCCATGCCAGTATTTGCTGTAATACTAGGTGGTAATTTTACAGTCATACAAGGATCAAGAATTACGTAATCAGGTATTAACTTATCGCTTACTACTCCAACCTTCAGCTTTTCTTCAGGTACAAGCACTATTGCATTAGGAGTAGCTTCCGATCCTGTTCCAGCCGTTGTTGGTATCATAAGCGTAGTTATACCTTTATTTTTTATTTTATTAACTCCAATAATATCCCTTACGTTACATTTATTTGTAAACAATGCAGCAATGATTTTAGCAGCGTCCATTGAGCTTCCTCCGCCTATTCCTACGACCATATCGTATCGATAATCTTTTTCTCTTTCAAAAATAACTTCTAGTTGAGAAACTTCCGGTTCAGGTGGTATATCATTGATAACTCTAACGGTACATCCACTAGAATTTAAGATTTCAATAGGCTTTTCCAGCAGTCTCGTATTCCATACACCTTTGTCAGTAATAAGTAAAACATTTTTTACTTTTTCTTCTGAAACAATGTTTTTTAATTTTTCGATACTTCCAATACCCGCAATTACATTCCCTGGACCTTTTAGCGAATATATCCTTTCCATTATGCTCATTGTTCTTCCTCCTTCTTATATAATTTCAATACCCTTTCCAATTCTTCATCAATCTTTTCATTAAGACCTGTTACCGGTCTTCTTGCAGGCCCAACATTGTATCCCAATAAATTCATTGCCCTTTTCAACACCGAATTCGGATTACCCATTTTCATGGCATCCCTGATTGGCCTCAATTTTTTCTGAAGTTCATTCGCTTCCGATATATTCCCTTCCCTCCATAAATTATAAATACCAACCACAATTTCCGGGAATAAGTTGGCAGTTCCAGCTACAGCTCCCTGCCCTCCTGCAATTAATGTCCACAATATAAGTGAATCATTGCCAGCTAATACTGCAATTTTTTGGCCTGTATCTTCAATATATCTTAGCGTATTGTCAAAGTTTCCACTACTATCTTTTATTCCAACAATATTCTTATAATTAACTACTAATTTTGCTACGGTCTTATAATCTATGTTGTTCCCTGTTCTTGCAGGTATATTATAAAGTATTATAGGTAAATCAATAGATTCAGCAATTTCTGCAAAATAATTATATATATCTTCCTGGGAAACAGCTACATAATATGGCGAAACAATCGATAAAGCATCGACTCCTAATTCCTTAGCTTTCTTAGACAAATAGACAGTCTCTTTTACGCTTATACTCCCCGTCCCGGCATAAACCGGTACTCTCTTCTTTACTTCATCCACCACTATTTCTATAACCCTAATTTTTTCTTCAACTGTTAATGCATAAAACTCTCCTGTAGTCCCTAAACAAAATATTCCATGCACACCTTTTGATATTAATCTGTTTACTTGAAATCTTAATTGCTCCTCATTTATTTCTTCATCACTTTTCATAGGAGTAACTATGGGTACTATAATTCCCTTTGGCTCAAACAAAACCATTCCTCCCCTCACTTCATAAAGAATAACTCTAGAATTGCTTTAATTAGTATTCTTTATTTTTCGTCAGAAACCCTATGATATCGACGAACGAATCTTTATTTCCAAAACCTCCCGCTTTTGTTATGACTCTTAAATTATTCAATCTTTTCCCAATCACCCTACCTACCGGAATCCCTGGCAATATTTCATTTTCAAGAATGATGCCATTACTTCTAAGCATCCTGAAAACATTTATTGCTGTATCTCCTCCTGAAACAACTAAATTCTTCACAAGGCCATTTGATACAAGCGCCTTAGCTATATAACCAAAACTTTTAGAAATTATTTTAGCTTCTTTAGACGAAATATCTTCATAATAATCTTCATTCTCCCTTTTCATCAAGCTGTCTATTACAACAACAGCTACCTTACCTTCTAACAAACTTTTCTGGGCTTCAAAAATTACCCTTTTTAATTCGTTTTCTTTTTGATCACTTGTCACTACATCTGATTTCATTTCAATCACATTTACAAAACTTTTATCTTTAAGTATAGCTACTTGTTCCGCAGTAACTTTATTTTGAGTACCGATAAGGAATAATATCGAGCCAGCCATTGAATTTTCACTAATATATTTTGTAAATATTTTCCAATTTGCTGGAATCTGTTCAGCAAGCCCCGCCGAAGCGGCGATTACTGCTCTCGGCACGTAATCTTCAATTGCAACAGAAATATTTCTTAAGTCGTCGTTTGTTTCCGCATCAAACACTAATACACATCCATTTTGACCTCTATATTTTTCTATTATTGATTTTATATTCGAGGCTCCTTTTCTAACTTCTTTCAAACCTATTACTGAAATACACCGGGAATTTAGACTTCTTAGCACGTCAGGAATATAACACAATTTTTGTAAAATATCTTCACCATTTTGGGCCATCCTTTTTACATACAAATAACCGTCTTTTACTATCCGCCCATTTGCAGGAAATGCTGGAACTACAATTGCCAAATCAGAATTAAATTCATCTAACATTGCTTCTATCTCGACGTCAGGATTCCCCCTTAAAGTGGAATCAATCTTCTTGTAAAATATTGGGTAACCCATTTGTTTTAATATATTAAGCGTGCTTTTTATTTTTGCGTAGGCCATTTTTTTGCTCATTTTCCTTGTTTCAGTATTTACCGCAACTACTTCAATTGTAGAATCTAAATTATTTAGGTCCTTACAATTAAATACCACTGCTGTCGGTATTCCATATTTACTAAATTGTACTCCGGTATCAGTAGCGCCTGTTAGGTCATCCGCAATAATGCATAACTTTGCCACCTTTAACCACCTAATTCTATTTTAATTTACTCAATAATTTGTTTTACACTAAACTTTGTCAATTTATATAAAGCAAATGTCATGCCAATAAAAAATTCAAATAAAAAAACAATAAATGTTGCAATTAGCAATAGTATCTGTTGTTAATTGCAACATTTATTGTTTTATACATCTCTTTTAAGGCTCATTTTTTTTACTTTTCTCCATATCGTAGTTCTATCAACTCCTAAAATTTTTGCCGCTTTAGTAATATTGTTCCCTGCTGCTTCCAATGCCTTTTTTATCGCATATTCCTCTAATTCTTTTAAAGAACCCACATTGAATAAATCTCCCGATACTTCTGCATGTTTCGCTTGTGCTTTATTATCTGAGACTTTTATATCATCAATATCTATATATTCACTGTCTGTAATCGCTACAGCCCTTTCAATTATGCCCCTAAGTTCTCTTACATTTCCTGGATAATCTAATCCTTTTAGGTATTCTAAGGCTTCTACCGTAATTCCTTTAACACATTTTCGCATACTTTTTGCATATTTTTTTATATAAATATCTACTAAAAGTGGAATATCTTCTTTTCTCTCCCTTAAAGGTGGTATTTCTAATCTCAATATATTCAACCTATAATATAGGTCACTTCTAAAAAGCCCCTTTTCAACAGCCTCTTCCAAATTCCTGTTAGTAGAAGCAATAATCCTTACATCCACGGGAATGATCCTATCATCGCCTAACCTCATGACTTCCTTTTCTTGAATAACTCTCAACAATCTTGCTTGGAGGTTTAAAGGCATATCCCCTATTTCGTCAAGAAATATAGTCCCTCTATGTGCCATCTCAAAAAGGCCCATTTTCCCTCCACGTTTAGCCCCTGTAAAAGCACCTTCAGCATAACCAAAAAGCTCACTTTCGAGCAAACTCTCTGGAAGAGCTGCACAATTTATTGCCACAAAAGGTCCCTTAGCCCTTGGGCTTTCATTATGAATACTATGTGCAAATAGTTCTTTTCCTGTTCCACTCTCACCTAAAATAAGCACAGTAGTAGAATCAATTTTTGCATATTTCTTTGCCCTTTTTATCGTGTCTTCCATTACCTTACTTCTGTGAACTATATCTTCAAAATGATACTTTGCCTGCAAGCCTTTTTGCTGTAATTCTTTACGAATTTTTTGCTCCATTTTTTGTATTTGAGTAACATCTTGATAAGTAGCAACTACCCCTTTTATTTTGCCATCTACAATTATAGGAACTCTATTTGCTACTACTATTGTATCATCGTTTATCCTTTGTAGTTCTCCTATTTGCATTTCACCTGTTTCCAAAACTTCCTTTATCTTGGTAAATTTAATAAAATCTAAATGATCCTTTTTTACTTCCGATTCCTCTTTTTTAAAAATTTCCCTAGCTGAATTGTTATAAATAGTAATGTTTCCATTTTCGTCAACTGCCACAATCCCATCACGAATAAAGTCCATGATAACTCTAAACCTTTCTGCTCTCTCTCTTTCTTTCCTCCTTATATTAAGAACTCGACGTGCCTCATTTATAGACGAAAAAATAGCCTCTTTCCCTGATTCTATCAAACTACCATTAAAACCCATTTGAGCTACCAATTCTATTCCTATAGTATCCCCAATAAAATTTCTAACTCCCTGAGAAGTTATTTCCAATATCTGTTTATAAGCTGCTTTCTCGTCTCTCACAACTACCGAAATTAAATCAAGGCCTAGAACATCCGCCAGCGTATCAATCCCAAAAATTACATTCTCATAACCAATTACACCTATCGGATGTCTGGATTTGAAATACTTCTTCAATGCTCTAAGTATATCATAAGCACTTACTTGTATTTCTACAACTGGTATACTAACAGAATCTTTTATTAATTTATAAGTTCCTCCCCTGCTGATTATTACTTCAGTACCATTCTCTTCATAGTATTTAGCTAACTTCACGCCTTCCAATAAGTTACCTTCTACTACTTTGACGTTAAATTTGTGTTCTCTTATTACATCTTCTGCTATAATTTTAAGTTTTTTATGAGGCGCAATTAATAAAATGGCATTTTCTTCGTTCCTCAAAAGCTTCCCCCCCACACACAGTTTTCCAGTTTAATCATCAAATTTTTTACTTATTTCTATCTTCTTCACCGCCCTTAAAAAATCCTTTCAAAAAATAAAACCCCAACAAGGGGTTTCATGAAATCTATTTTTTAATCTTTCATGCCGAACTTGTACCTTGCCATCTTTACCGCCATCTTAATGGCATCTACCAAACTTTCCTCGTTTGCCCTTCCCTCTCCTGCTTTTCCAAACGCCGTCCCGTGGTCGACTGATGTGCGGATTATAGGAAGTCCAAGTGTACAATTTATCCCTTTTACCTCGGTAAACCTTCCAGTGTTCGCGTCAATCTTAAATCCCGTCAATTTAACCGGAATGTGCCCTTGATCGTGATACATCGCCACGACCACATCGTACTGACCCGACAGCGCCTTTACAAATACGGTATCCGGCGGCACCGGGCCTTCAACATCGATGCCTTCTTTTTTTGCCTCCTCAATGGCGGGGATTATATACTTTTCTTCCTCGTCGCCAAAAAGGCCATTTTCTGAACTATGCGGGTTCAACCCCGCAACCGCAATGCGGGGGCTTTCCACATCCAGCATCTTCATCGCATCGTGGGCAAGCCTTATTACCTTATACACCCGTTCTTTCGTTATCAAATCGCAGGCTTTTCGCAAAGAAACGTGCGTCGTCACGTGGACAACCTTCAAATTGTCGTTTGCCAGCATCATGGCATATTCTTTCGTATTCGTTAAATCGGCAAATATTTCGGTATGACCCGAATAATGGTAGCCGGCCAAATTTATGGCTTCCTTACTTATCGGCCCTGTTACTACTGCATGTATCTTATTTTCCAAAGCCAGCTCTATGGCCTTTTTAACGTAATTAAAAGCAGCATTACCGCAAGTGGCGCTTACTTTTTTGTATTCCCAGCTCCCCGGTTTTAAAAGGTTTAGATTAATGTAGTCTACCGTCTTGTAAATTCCCTTAGCTTCACTCACATCGGTTATTTCACGAAGCGTCAAATGTAAATTCGTAAATTCATTCGCATCTTTCAGAGCCTCGTAATCTCCGATGACAACGGGAATGCACTCCTTGTAAATTTCTTCCCTCGCCAAGGCTTTTATGGCTATTTCAGGCCCTATCCCTGCAGGATCGCCCATCGTTATCCCGATTACAGGTTTCATTTCTTGTTTTCCCCTTTCTATGATTTATAAAAAATTTTATCAAACAATTCCTAGCATAACCCAAACAAAGCAAAATTTATGCCAACCATAAAATTCCCTAAATACGCTTATTCACATTAAAGATGTTGCATTATGCAATATTAGTTCCTAATCTTTTCCCTTTCAGCATAATTGCCGCATCGGCGATGTATACCTTTGGCTTGGCTTTCAACATCTTTTTGCCACCAAGCTCAACCGGATAACTTAAATAAATCAGATTGGCACGGGGACGTTCTTCCGCCTGAATGAGCTCGCAATATTATAATCTATACTTTGTATTTTTATCAACAAAATGATAAGTATACTTTGTATTTTTCGCCAACACCTGGCACACAAAAATAACGCCGCGCAAAATCGCGCGGCTAGATTCTCAATGTTAACCCATATTTTCAATTTTGTCCGAATTGGGCTCTTCCACTACCGAAGCCGTTGCCGTTCCCTCTTTGATACCGCCTGCTGAAAATTCCAAGGCCATTTCGATAGCCATTTTGGTTGCCAAGACCGTTGCAATTATTTATTCTTTCCCTCATATTTTCCTTAATGACCTGAGCTTGCTCCTGCGTAATATAACCTTCCTTTACCCTTTCGTCCACTAGCGCTGCCTTTTCTTCATAAACTGCTTCTTTAAACTCTTCTGCGCTAATGCCTTTGGAAACGGCTATTTGATAGAAATTTTGTCCCTGAGCCCTGAGTTCCAGCACTTCTTCCAACGAAAGTCCCGTAATTTTCGAAACCACCGATGCCATGAACTGAGCACCGTATCCTCTGGCCCTATTTGCGGCAGCAGGCGAATTATTCTGTGTGGAAGTTATCGTCACCGAATCGGATGCCGCCAGGACCACCGTGCTTGCTATCCCAAAAATCAAGAGCGCCGCAAGCAAAACAACGATTTTCTTTTTCATAAAAGACACCTCCAAAAAAAATTTTTTTCTCTTTACATTTTTAATATTAAACCCTTTTTGTGAATCAAAAATAAAGGGATTGTGAAGCTTTGATGAAAAATGATAAAATTTTCTTAAAGAAATTTCTCCTTATCGAAGGAGTGTTCTACATGAAAATACTTCTGGTCGAGGATGAAGAAAAACTCCGAAAGGTCCTCAAGCTTTATCTGGAAAGAGAAGGCTTCGAAGTCGAAGAAGCCGCCGATGGCGAGGAAGCCGTTGAAAAATTTCAACCGGTCGACCATTCCCTCGTCATTTTGGACGTAATGCTTCCAAAGAAAGACGGTTGGAGCGTACTGCGGAGGATAAGGGAAAAAGGTGAAACGCCCGTAATCATGCTAACCGCCCGCGGCGAAGATGAAGACAAAATATTCGGTTTCGACCTGGGTGCTGACGATTACGTGGTAAAGCCGGTAAGCCCGAAGGAAATCGTCGCCCGCGTAAAGGCCATACTAAAAAGGACCGGTAAAAAAATAACCGCCGATAATCTTCAAATAGATAAAGCAGCAAGAGAAGTATACGTAAAAGGCGAAAAAATATCGCTTACGCAAAAGGAATACGAGCTTCTGCTTTACCTTTATGAACGCCCGAACATCGCCCTTTCCAGGGAACAGCTTTTAAACGGAGTCTGGGGATACGACTTTTTCGGCGACTACAGGACGGTGGACGCCCACATAAAAAACCTCAGGGAAAAGCTGGGCGATGCCCGCGATTATATCAAGACCGTGAGGGGATACGGCTACAAATTTGAGGTGGGCTCATGAAAAGTATAAAAGTCAAACTTTACCTTTATACATTTTCCATGGTATTTCTTATACTTGTCGCCACTTTTATCCTCCAGGGGAATATAATCGAAAGAGGGTTTTCCGGGAGTCTTAAACAAAGCATGGAAAGCTATGCCGCCGAGATATCAAAATACATAACTAGCAACCGCAATTACCAATACCTTGCAGAACAGATAGCCGCTTCAATAAACGGCAGGGTATCCGTTTACGACTCATCCGGCACATTGATGGAATCCTACGGCAGGTTAATGTTCGGAAGGACAGCCCGTACGGAACGAGAAATTCTGGGTGAGGTGCTATCGGGCAGGACGGTTTACCGGACGGACCAGAGAAATTTTCAGCGGAGCACGGTAAGCACACTGGGTTTCCCGGCTAAAAAAGACGATAAGGTCATAGCCGCAATTTTCATCCACAGCCCTCTTTCTGGAATCAAAAGCGAAGTGAAAAACACCATGAAAAATATTCTCGCGCTTTTTTTAATCGCCTCTGCCGTTTCCTTTGCAGGTGCGTACCTTCTGAGCAACTCCTTCACAAGGCCTATATTAAAAATCACCGGAGCGGCAAAGGAAATATCAAGCGGCAATTACGATGTCCGAATATCCGTCGAAAACCGGGATGAAATAGGAGAGCTCGCCCAAACCATAAACGAGCTTGCCAAAAGCCTGAAAAATTACGAAAACCTGCGCCGGGATTTTATCGCCAACACCACCCATGAACTCAGGACTCCCATAAGCATCATAAAAAGTTACGCCGAAGCCATCTACGACGGGATACTAAATAGCGAAGAGGTAAAGGAATATTCTTATTCTATAATAGAAGAATCGGATAAGCTTAACAATCTCGTTAACGAAATTCTAGAACTCTCAAAGCTCCAGTCCGGCGGGATAAAACTTAACTTAAAAATGATAAACCTCAAAATTTTACTTGAAGGAATATTAAAGGAGCTCGAAATACTGAAAGGAGACAGAACCATTCACACGGACCTTGACGACATTGCAGCAGCCGGCGACGAAGAACTTTTGAAAAGAGCTTTTACAAATATAATAATCAACGCGGTAAATCACACCGGCCCATCGGGGAACATCTACATCTCCTCAAAGCAAAACGGGAAGTGGGCGGTGATTTCAATAAGCGACGACGGCCCGGGCATCGACGAACGGGACCTCCCCTACATTTTCAACCGTTTTTTCAGCAAAGACAAAAGAAGAGCCGGGGGACTCGGACTTGCAATAGCAAATGAAATAGTAATGATGCACAGCGGGAGGATAGAGGTAAAAAGCAAAAAAGGCTCTGGGAGCGTGTTCATGGTAATTCTACCCTCCGTTCCGTAGCCGAAATTTTATTGCGGCCTCCTTTTGCCTTTACGCTCCCAGATTCACATCTTGTGGATTGGCATCCCCAAAAGGTCGAAGGACGCTTCCATTATGGTCTCCGAAAGGGTCGGATGGGCGTGTATGGTATCCGCCAGTTCCTCGGCCGTACATTCCAGCTTTACGGCAAGTACGGCTTCGGCAATGAGCTCCGTCGCTCCCGGCCCTATGATGTGGACACCCAGTATCTCGTTCCACCTGGAGTCCGCTATTATCTTGACAAACCCCCTGGTCTCCCCCAGGGTAAGAGCTCTTCCGCTGGCTATAAAGGGGAATCTTCCCACCTTCACACCGTCGCCGTGGATTTCCCTGGCCTCCCTCTCCGTCAGCCCCACGTATGCTACTTCCGGATCCGTGAAGATGCAGCTCGGCACGGCCTTGTAGTCCATCACCCTGTCTTCTCCGAGGGCATTTGCAGCAGCCACAATCCCCTGGTGGGACGCCACGTGGGCTAACTGGAATTTTCCCGTTATATCCCCGACGGCATAGACGTTTTCAAGATTCGTCCTCATGCGTTCGTCGGCGGCGACCCAGCCGCTTTCAAGTCTGATACCCAGGTTCTCGAAAGCATCCGTCACCGGCCTTCTTCCTACCGCCACCAGCACCTTATCTACCGAAATCGAACGCATCCCACCAGGCCTCCTTATGCTCACCTTCAGCCGGCCGCTTTCCCTTTCCACCGATTCAAAGTTTGATTCCGTGAAAATCTTGATTCCCCTTCTTTCCAGGTTTTTCTTAAGTTCCACAGATATTTCCTCGTCCGCCCGCGGCAATATCCGCGGAAATACCTCGACTATCGTCACGTCGGTGCCGAGAGAACCGTAAATGCTCGCCATCTCCACCCCGATGACTCCTCCGCCGAGGATGAGCATCGAACCCGGTATATCGTCTAAAGAAAGGGCTTCTTCGCTGGTGATAACTCCGGGAAGGTCATTGCCCGGAAAGGGAATCACCGCCGGCTTTGAGCCGGTAGCGAGGATTAAGCTTTTTGCCGTTAAGACCTGTTCCCCCTCGCGGTATACAACCTTTACACTTCTTTCACCTTCCAGTTCTGCCCTGCCCCTGAAGACCGAAACACCGTTTGCCTTCAGAAGGTTTTCCACGCCCCTCCTGAGCGTCGCGATTACCGCGGCCTTTTTCTTTTGGAGAGCATGCCAGTCGACCTTCGCGTTTTCGACCGCGATGCCGAAATCTCCTGCATTTTTCAAGCTTTGATAGAGGGAGGCACCGTGGCTCAAAGCTTTTGTCGGAATGCACCCGCGGTTGAGGCACGTCCCGCCAAGGTCACCTTTTTCGACGAGTCCTACCTTAGCTCCCTTTTTCGCCGCATATATGGCAGCCACGTAACCGCCGGGGCCCCCGCCTACAACCACCAGATCGTAATGCAAGGTCACCATCTCCTTTACCTTTATCAAAGCAGCATTTCGATGGGGTCTTCCAAAAGCTGCTTTATCCTCCGCAGGAACCTGGCCCCCAGGGCTCCGTCTATTACCCTGTGGTCGCAGGAAAGAGTCATCTTCATCATGGGCCTTACCGCTATTTCGTCGTTTTCGGTCACCACGGGTTTTTTCATGATCTTGCCCACCGCCAGTATGGCGCTCTCGGGAGCGTTTATTATGGCGGAAAATTCTTCTATGTCGTACATCCCGAGGTTCGAGATGGTAAAGGTTCCGCCCTGGTAGTCGTCAGGGAGCAGTTTTCCTTCCCTTGCCTTTGTTATGAGCTCCGACGTCTCCTTTGATATGCGGGCAAGCCCTTTTTTGTCTGCATCCCTTACCACGGGGACCACCAGTCCGTTTTCTAAAGCCACGGCCAGCCCTATATTGATGCGATTCTTTACAAGTATCCCTTCCTCGCCCGCGCTGCTGTTCACAACCGGGAACTCGGCCAATGCCACGGCCGCAGCTTTTATCAAAATGTCGTTTATGGAAAGCTTCGTCCCGTTCATTTCCTGCACTTTCGGAGCGAGCTTTTCCCGGAGTTCCAGAACATTGCCCATATCGACTTCCAGTGTTAGGTAAAAGTGCGGAATTTCTTTCTTTGACTTCGTCATCTTCTCGGAAATTACCTTTCTCATTCCGGTCCACGGGATCACGCTGTACTCCTGATTTGCGCTGGGGGCTGCTTCAACAGCTTCCATTACATCTTGCTTCGTAATCCTTTCTCCTTGGGGCTTTTCTATAATGGAAAGGTCTATGCCCTTTTCCTGGGCGATCTTTTTTGCAACGGGCGTCGCCCGAACCTTTCTGGACTCCACAAATGCGAGCACGTCTTTTTCAACGATGCGGCCGTCGGGCCCTGTTGGAGTCACCATCCTCAGGTCCACTCCGTGCTCCCTGGCCACCCTTTTTGCCGCCGGGGATGCCTTTATTTTCCCGGCCATTTCATCATCTCTGGCATCGGTTTCATCCGGCACCGGCTGATCTTCCGTTCCAGATACATCTGACCGGGCATTTAGCAGGGCATTCGGCCCGCCAGCTTCTCCTAGTTCGGGAAGGGGTTCGTCCTTTTCCGCTATTACGGCTATCTCCTTCCCCACTTCTACCACGGAGCCTTCAGGGGCCAGGATCTTCCTCAATATCCCGGATGCGGGGGCTTCCTCCTCCAGGTTCACCTTGTCGGTCTCTATTTCCAGAAGGGGTTCCCCTTGCCTGACTTCCTCCCCTTCTTTCTTCAACCACCTTATGATTCTTCCTTCAGTCATCGTAAGTCCTAGTTTCGGCATCCGAACTATTTCGGCCATCCTATCACTCCTCGCAATAAGTCCTTGACGGCTTTTACGATATCTTCCACCTGAGGTACCGCATGCCTTTCAAGATTGGGATTATAGGGTATGGGGATATCAAGGCCCCCTAACCTCTTCACCGGAGCATCCAGATAATCGAACGCCTCGCTTCCTACTATTCCCGCGGCTATTTCCGCTCCCCATCCGAAGCTCACCGGGTCGTCCTCTACTATCAGGACCCTCCCGGTCTTCTTGACGGAATCGATAATCGTCTTCATGTCCAGAGGCTTCAACGTCCTGGGATCTATGACCTCCACGTCTATTCCTTCCTTTTCCAGCTCCTTGGCGGCCTCCAGTGCTCTTATGACCATTATGGAGCCCGCTACGACGGTGACATCTCTCCCCTTTCTCTTTACGTCTGCCTTGCCGAGCGGTATTACGTATTCTTCATCGGGCACTTCTCCCTTTACCCTGTAGAGCAGTTTGTGCTCGGCAAATAATACCGGGTTGTCATCCCTTATCGCCGCTTTTATGAGCCCCTTCACGTCGTACGGCGTGGAGGGCATCACCACTTTAAGGCCCGGGAAATGGGCGAAAACCCCCGGAAAGCTCTGGGAATGCTGGGCCGCCGCACCGGTGCCGCAGCCCATTGGTGCGCGGACTACCATCGGCACCTTCGCCTTGCCGCCGAACATGTACCTTATCTTTGCCCCCTGGTTTACGAGCTGGTCCATGGCAAGGGTTAGAAAGTCGAAAAACATTATCTCAACTACCGGCCTCATGCCTGCGATGGCAGCTCCCACCGCCATACCCGTAATCGCCTGCTCGGAAATAGGGGTATCTATAATCCTCTCCTCACCGAACTCTTGGACCAAGCCCTTCGTAACCCCAAAAGCTCCTCCGTATATGCCGATATCTTCGCCAAGCAGGAAGACTTTCTTGTCCCTCAAAAGCTCTTCCCTCAAGCCTTCCCGCAGAGCTTCTATATATAGCTTTTCAGCCATGGTTATTTCCCCCTTTTATTGAAGAAAATCTCTATGCATATACGCCATCGGCGATATCTTCTACGGAAGGTTCCGGGCTATTTTTGGCATACTCTATAGCTTCTTGAATCTCCCTTTCGACTTCTTTTTCGATTTTGTCCAGCTCTTCTTCGGTGGCGACTCCTTCGTTTATAAGTTTTGCCCTGTACCGCTTTATGGGGCACTTTTTCTTCCATTCTTCTATCTCTTCTTTGGTCCTGTAAACGTTGGCGTCGCTCTTGGAGTGCCCGAGCCACCGGTAAGTCTTGGCTTCAATTAGTGTTGGGCCTTCGCCCCTCCTTGCCCTGTCCACCGCTTTTTTCACCGCAAAGTAGACCGCTTCTACGTCGTTGCCGTCGACGATTTCGCCGGGCATGTTGTAGGCCACGGCCCTGTCTGCTACGTTCTCCGCCGCCGTGGACTTTCTGAAAGCCACGGACATGCCGTACTGGTTGTTTTCGCAGACGTAGACCACCGGCAGCTTCCAAAGGGACGCAATGTTCAAGGACTCGTGGAAGACCCCCTGGTTGTTCGCCCCGTCGCCGAAAAAGCATAAAGTGACTTTGCCATCCTTTTTCATCTTGGACGCCAGGGCGGCGCCGGTTGCAATGGGTATGCCGCCGCCTACTATGCCGTTGGCCCCGAGGTTGCCCGTCTCGATATCGGCGATGTGCATGGAGCCTCCTCTGCCCCTGCAGTAGCCGGTTTCCTTGCCCAGAAGCTCTGCGAACATCTGGGGAAGCTTCCCGCCCTTCGCTATGCAGTGGCCGTGCCCCCGGTGGGTGCTGGTAATCATATCGTCCTTTTCCAGGGCCGCAATCGCTCCAACGGCAGTGGCTTCCTCGCCTACCGAGAGGTGGCAGGTGCCCCATATCATGTTGGCCTTGAACAGTTTGTCAACCTCTAGCTCGAAGCACCTTATTTCGTACATTTTCCTGTACATCCATAGTTTTTTTTCCGCACTGAGTTCCACCGAGATCACCTCTTGAACAATATTTCTAACTGGTATCATTTGTACTACACGTGCAAATTCCATACCATCACATTTTATACCATTTTTCAATCTAACCAATGAGCTTTTCCTGAAGTCTGCGAAGCTGCAGGATCAAAGAGCTTTCGTCAAGTATTACATCATCGTAAGTTATTATCTCACCTTTTTTCACATCCTTCGTCATAACCACATTTTTGTTCACAAGCCCTATGGGCAAAGCCCGTTCCTTCTTCGCATTTTCGTAAGTGTCTATGATGCCGTATACCGTATATCCCCCGATTCCGTCAAGGTGTTCTCCGGCTTTCAAATCCTTTTTGGCCACCGCTATGGTCTCGGACACCGGCGCCCCTTTGGGAGCTATGGTAGGCTCTTTGTAAATATAAGCCCTTGCTGCAGAAAGCGGCGTCTCTATGCTGGCCAGGTGATAAGGACGGTAAAAGACGTAATTGGGTCCCGGCCCCATGGAAAGGTAGGCCAGTTCTTCCCTTATCGCCTCTAGCTTCGTCGTGACAATTACGAAAACGCCCGGCGCCACGCCGTTTACGTATTCCACCACTCTGTAACTATTCAGGATGCCGCCTTCTTCCTTCAACCTGAATATCTCCGGCAGCTCTTTAACCGTCGCAGAAGGCCCGATTAGTCCCCTCCTTGTGGGAAGAAAGCCCGTGGCGTTGGAGACGGCGGTTAGCTCCACCATGGTCTTGGTGCCGTCCTTAAAGGAGGCCAGCATCTTCGGGTTCATCTTCTTCTTTTGGGCCTCTTCCCTTACGGATTCGGGATTGGCTTCCAAATCCACAGGGTTGTTCTTCCCCTTGCCGGCGACCAGCACCTCAAAGCCCATGGCATCGGCAAAATCGTAAAGCTCCTTTATCGCCCCGGGTTCGTCACCGGCAGATACAGTATATACCACTCCTGCGCTGTCCGCCATCTTCTTCAAGATCGGCCCCACGGTGACATCCGTCTCCACGTTCAGCATCACAATGTGCTTTCCGTTGTATATTGACTCGAGGGCGATCTGGGCCCCTACTTCGGGAACCCCTGTAGCGTCGATAACCACATCGATCGGTATGCTTTTCGTCACGGCACCGAAATCTTCAGTCACCGCGTATTTTCCTCTCCTTACCGCCTCCTCCACTTCCGATGCGGTTCTTGCCGTGACTATGTCATCCGGCGAAACGCCTGCCAAAGTATAGGCTTTTTTGGCCTCTTCCAGCCGGATGTCGCAGACCGCCGCAATCCTCATCCCCTTCATGCAGAACACCTGGCTCACAAGGCCTATACCCATCTGCCCCGCGCCTATTAGGCCGACATTTATTTTTTTCCCGCTTTTTTCAAGTTCGAGGAGTTTTGAATTCAAGTTAAGCATCTTATCTTGCCCCTTTCTCTTATTATTCATCTTGTCCTTCCACTATATAAATCTCATCGCCTACCTTCAAATCCGGCAGGGCCTTTTCTTCCAGGTGGATATTGCCCGGCAGCTCCGGCTCCGTACTCCCGTCAAATTTCAGGCAGACGTGGCCTATATTTTTAAGGTTCTTGTTGGCCACTTCCCCAACGGCAGTTATCCGGTAGCCTAAAGCCCCTATAAACAGGAAATCCCCTGGGACCACTTCACCTCGATATATCCCTCCCCGGTGGACTACCGATATCTCTTTTAGTTCCTCCGGTGCGCCGCTATCGAAAAGGATTATCATATTTTGGCTTTTAAATTCCTCTACCATATCACCTATAAAGACTATGTTGGCTTCAAATTTCTTCATAGAAGTCCTCCTTCACAAAATCGTTTTCAAAGGTTGTGGCGCCTTAAAGGCGCCACAACATTAAGTTCTTTACGAATAAAGGCCGAAGCTGAAAAGATAAGCTATCAATACCGCAATTGGGCCGGTGATAAGGCGTGATATCAATATCGCTGCGACACCTATCTCTACAGTCTCGGGCTCAGCTTCTCCCAGGCTCAATCCCACAGGTATGAAGTCGCAGCCCACCTGGGGGTTTATGGCAAAAAGTGCCGGAAGTGCATATTGCGGCGGAACGTTGCCCTTTCCAATTTCTACTCCTACCAGCACGCCTACCACCTGGGCTATTACCGCACCAGGGCCTAGGAGCGGTGAAAGCACTGGCAGCGCGCATACCACGGAAATCAGCAAAAGACCCGGGAGAGTGCCGGCAAGGGGCGAGATGACGTTGGCAATCCAGTTGCCTATGCCGGACTTCAATATGATTCCTATTAACATAGCAACGAAGGCCATAAATGGGAGGATATTTTTCACTATCTGGTCTATAGTTTCGCGGCCTGCCTGGTACATCTTTCCGACCGCACCGCCCATGCCCCGGCCTATCCTCTCGATTATCCCCATCTGCTTTTTGGCACCGCCATTTTGCGGCCTTTCGGAAGCCGTCTTTTCCACGCGGGGCGCTACATCCCGCACTATCATCCGCTCCGCTTCTTCTCCCACAGCCAAGGTTACGTTTTCGGGCTTTACCCCTGAAACGTATATATCGGCAGTGATGTACTGGGCAAGTGGCCCTGCCTGTCCTACGGGGGTTAGGTTTATGGTAGGTATCCTCTTTTTCGGGTATACCCCGCACCTTGCGGTGCCGCCGCAGTCAATTACCACACAGCATATCTCTTTTTCAGGGACAGAAGTCTTAAACCCGTCTACAGCAACCCCTCCGGTGAGCTGGGCTATCCTTTCCGCAACCGGGTCTATACCCCCGCCCGTTATTGAGACGATCTTGTCCCTGCCTTCTTCCGGTTTGATTACAAGTGGGCCTCCCCACCCACCAGCACCCCTTTCTACTTTTACAGCCCTGTAACCCATAATTCCAGACCTCCTATGCCAATTCTCTTTGTCTCATCATTCTAATGGTCAACCTCTCAGTCACAACTCCGCGGATAAAAATCACTATTACGCCCACCAAAAAGTACCTCACCGCAAGGTCGCCCAAAGGCAACCCCAACTGCTGGATGCCTTGCGCTATTCCCATGTAAACGAAAAGTTCTGCGGGGTTTGCATGCGGGAAAAGCCCGGTTATCGGGTGCACGAAGGAAACCGCGGCGTCGTAAAACGCGGGCTTGTACTTTTCGGGCAGGAACCTGCCGAAAGTGTAAGCCATGGGGTTGGTGAGGAAAAATACGGCAAGTACCGGCATGACGGTATAGCGAAGGAGAGTGTATTTGCCCGCGTTTTGGGCTAAATTGTTTATGCGCTCCTGTCCCACGAATTTTATGAATGCGTTGACTGCAGTCATCAAAGTTATCAATGTTGGAAGGATTCCGCCTGCAAGGTTCAAGAATACTTTGCCACCCTCTTGGAAAAGGCCTATGAAACCCTGTGCAAAATTGGCCAATACCTCCACAAAATTCACCTCCGAAATGTTTTTAGAAAACTTAAAAAAGCACTTATGATTTTCCGATATCACCTCCAATCAGTTGTGGGCTTCCAGCATCTTGATAGCACTCTCTATAGCTTTTTTCTCGCTGCCGTTTTCCTCGGAGTTAAGGTAAAAGGGAAGCTCGTTCAGGTAAAGCCCCTTTATATCCTCAAACTCTTTGAACCTTGCGAAAACGCTCATTCCCGACATTTTATAAGCTTCGGCAATCTTCCCACCTTTATCAACAGCTATTATCACAATGCACCCGGGAGAAAGGCGCCCTTTAGAATTACCCACCCCTACCCTGCCTTTCTTCTTGAGCTCCTTTAATTTATCTCGGAGGTTTTTTATCTGAAAATACGTGAGCAATCCTTGAAGGACCCACATCGCCGCTATTATCCCCAGCAATCTTAAAGTCATCATATCACTCCTGAACATATGTTAAATATAATATCATTTGTTCTATAATAAAAAAATAACATATTTAATTTATTGTGTCAATATTTGTGACTTTTTTAACAAAAAAATAAAAGGCCCGATTCGGCCTATACTTTTTCCCCCACTAGCCAGCGGGCAGTCTTTTCATCGGTTATCAAAACCTTCATATAACCGCCCCTTAAAGCAGCTAAAACCGCCCTCATCTTTGACTCCCCGCCTGCAATCCCCACGACAATTGGAATCTTTTTAATGTCCTCTAATGTCACGGCTATGACCCTGTCGTTTAGCTCGGGGCAACAAGGTTTCCCGTCTTCGTCGTAAAACCTGGAGCACATATCCCCGCAAGCGCCAGCATTCTTTAGCAGGTCCAGTTCCTTTTTCGTAAAATATCCCGTCTCAAGCATAGTGGCATTCGGGTCAAAAGGCGACCCTATGCTTATGAGAGCTATATCGACCTTGCTCGCCGTCTCGAGCACCTTAGCTATATTCTTGTCGGAAAGGAGGGTATTTTTCACCTCTACGCTCTCCACCATGGCTGGCGCGTGGAGGAGCAGCCACTTTCCTCCGAAACGCTTTGCCAGGTTCATCACGATCTGATTGGAGTGGATGTCCATCCTACTTTGCCCTACTCCTCCTACCATCGGGACAAAAGTGACATCCAGCTTAGGAGCGTTTTTTATAAACTCTGGCACGTGGCAGAGCACCGTCCCCCACGAAATCCCAACCAGGTTCTTGTCCCTTAAGTTCCTCAAAAGAAAATCCGCTGCTGCCTCGGCCAGCAACTTTTTAAGCCTTTCCCCTTCGTCGTAAGGCGTGACGATGGCCTCCTTGAGGCCGAAGCGCTTTTCCAGGATGTCTTCGAGCTTTGCGAAGCTCCCCTCGTAATTTATCTTTATCTCGACTACCCCTTCCTCCCGGGCCTTCTGCAGGAGCCTGGAAACCGAAGGCCTCGATATGCCTAGCTTATCGGCAATCTCCTGCTGCGTCTTGTTTTCGCTGTAATACATGTGGGCTATCTTAATCAAAAGCCGCCTGTCCTTCGATATATTCAAGTGCGCCACCCTCTTTATCATCGGTTCATAAAATAAGAAATTGTTCAATTTATTATAACTATTTATCGTCGTCCGTGTCAATTGCTTCGGTTTAAAAGCGGTTTTATAATTTGCTATACTAGAAAACTTCTACTTTAATGCTCTTATCGCAAGAAGTCTCCATCTTCTATAAAGATGGAGATGAATTGCGGTTGATAAGTATTCAGTTTCGGTATATAATAAACCTGGTGATGATTGTGAAATTCGACTCGAATAAACATTCAGTATTTCTTCTCTACTACCATTTGATTTTAGTAACGAAATACAGAAGAGACGTAATAGATGAGAAAATTTCAAAAAGGCTAAAAGAAATTTTTGAATACATTCAAACGAATTACAATATAACTCTGCTTGAGTGGAATCACGATAAAGACCATGTGCATGTTTTGTTCAAGGCAACTCCTACAACACCACTTTCTAAGTTTATAAATGCTTATAAAAGTGCCTCCTCAAGGCTTATAAAAAAGGAATTTCCCGAAATTAAGCGAAAGCTGTGGAAGGAATATTTTTGGTCAAGAAGTTATTGTTTGCTAACAAGTGGTGGTGCTCCAGTTGAGGTAATTAGAAGATATATCGAAAGTCAAGGTGAGAAAAGGAAATGCTAAAAGCTTATAAGTACCGAATATACCCTGATAAGGCACAGAAAGAATTTTTTGAAAAGACTTTTGGCTGCTGCAGATTTGTATGGAACAAGATGTTAGAAGAGAAGTTAGAAGCTCTAAGACAAGGTAAAAAGGTTCCAAGAATAACTCCAGCAAGATATAAAAAGGAATATCCTTTTCTGAAAGAAGTAGACAGTCTTGCCTTGGCAAATGTTCAGCTACAGCAGGAAAAGGCGTTTAGAGACTGTTTCAAAAACCCGAGACACTTTAGAATACCGACGTTTAAGAGAAAGAAAGATAAGCAGTCATACACAACAAACAACCAGCAACCCAAAAATGGTAGAGAAACAATTAGAGTAGATTTTGAAAAAGGTTTTCTTTATTTGCCGAAGATAAAAGATGGAATAAAAGCAGTATTTCACAGGAAGTTTGAAGGGAAAATAAAATCAGCAACAGTTGTTAAAACAAGAGCAGGCAGGTATTATGTGAGCATACTTGTAGATGTACAGGACCCGAGAAATGATGTAAAAGAGCCAAAGAATTTTATTTGTGGGATAGATTTGGGTTTGAAAAGCTTTGGGACAATTGTAAATGATACAGGGAGTTTGAAGATTGAATATCCGAAATATCTAATTAAGGCTGAGAAGAGATTAAAAAGGTTGCAGAGGCAACTGTCGAGGAAGAAGGAAGGCTCTAAAAATTGGGAGAAAGCAAGAGCAAGGGTTGCGAAAGAACATGAGTATGTGAAGAATGCAAGAGGAGATTTTTTGCACAAGCTGTCTAAGACCATCATAGACGAGAGCCAAATCGTGGTGGTCGAAAGTTTGAATGTAAAAGGGCTTTCAAGAGGGAACTTAGCAAAATATATTTTAGACAGCTCATGGTCAAAGTTTTTAGGATACCTTTCGTATAAAGCAGCTTGGTATGGCAGGACAATTGTTGCGGTAGATAGGACATTCCCGTCATCAAAAATGTGTAGCAAATGCGGATATATTCACAGAGAGCTCAGATTATCGGAACGGATATGGAAATGTCCTGCATGTGGAGCTGTTCATGAGAGGGACGAAAATGCAGCGAAAAATCTAAAAAACTATGGTGTTGTTTATATAAGCAATCAGTAGGGTAGGGACTACCCGAATTTACGCCTGTGGAGATTGGACCTCTACTGCTGGGTGTAAGAATTTTACCGCTACAGCAGCAAGTCCGATCGATGAAGCAGGAAGCCTCCACCTCTTTAGGTGGATGGTAGTTCACTGTACCAAGCTCGTATTCCCTGCTGACAAACATTATGCTTTCCTCCTGAATTACTAACTCACAAGTTACTAATTATAAGTTACTTACTTTAGAGTTAGTAATATTTTCTCATATTATACCACAAGGATAAACTTTTATGTTATGCAAATAATTAAAAGGGCAGATCCTCTACTCTGCCCTTACTCGCAATCCAAAATCTCTAAATTTTTTCACTACGCCCTTTGCCGTCGAAAAAAGCCACCTCGCCTCCTCCACCTTCAAAAGATAAATCAATGCAAAATAAAATATGGCGCCAAGCCCGACTATAGTCCCTAATGCTGCAAGGCCCAACAGTTTTCCCGCACTTTCAATATAACCGGCAAAATTCCTATATAGCAAAAGCACCAAAAGCCCCATCGCTGCCGACGAAAGGGCGCTTTTTGCGAAAACCCCGGCAAGCCTTTTGCCCCCTAGCCCCCCTAACTTCTTCCTGAGGTTAAAAATAAGAAGCGCCGTGGTCAAAGCTGCCGACAGGCTCGTCGCCAGGGCAAGGCCGCTATGCCCCATCTGCCTTACCAGTATCAGGTTCATCGCTACGTTGAACGCCACGGTCATCATGCCGTTCACCATTGGCGTCCTGGTATCCTGAAGCGAATAAAACGCCCTATTCAATACGTCCCTGCATCCGTAAAACACCATCCCGAGCGAATAGTACACCAGCGCCGACGCCGTCATAGCCGTCGCCCTTCTTGTAAACTCTCCCCTTTCGAAAAGCAAGGAAACTATTGGGAAACTTAATACCAGAGCTCCAGCAGTTATAGGGAGGATGATGAGCATAATGACATTTAATGATCTAACGAGCTTGTCCTTGAAACCTGCCAAGTCCTCCTCTGCCTTGAGCCGGGAAAGAAGGGGATATATCACCACCGAGATGGACATGCTGAATAGGCCGTAGACAAAGCCGTTCAGCCTGTTTGCAAAATTCAATGCTGAAATGCTGCCTTCCGGAAGGCTTGATGCCAGCATCCTGTCTATCGTAGTGTTAAGCTGCTGCACCGCTGTCCCCATCATGACGGGAACGGAAAGGGACACTACTTTTATCAGGTCCGGGTCATTAAGGACGAAGATTTTTTCAAACCTGTATCCTTTTTTGGCAGCCCCGAATAAAAGTATCAAAAGCTGCGAGAAGGCCCCTAAAAGCGTGGCAATCACGAGTCCGTAAGGCCTTGCGCTGCCCAAAAAAATCATCGCAAATATCAAAATGAAGTTGTACGGTATCCCTATGAACGCTGGAATTGCAAATTCACCGTTGGACTGCAAAAACCCCTGAAAAATATTGCTCAGGCCTATGAATAATACCATCGGGAAGGCTATCCTGGTAAAAGAAACCGCAAGTCTTAAAGTTTCTCCCTCGAAACCCATGGCGATAAACGAAACTATCGGCCTTGTAAAAATCAGGCCGAGCAATGTGACAATCGCACTTGCAACGAGCACTGCATTTACTACTTTATTCGTAAATTTGACCGCCTCTTCTTCGCCTTGGCCAATCTTAATCTTCGAATAAAGGGGTATGTAGGTGGTAGCCAAAGCCGCGGTCACTGTTGCAAAGAGCACCTGAGGTATAGTCTGGGATACCAGGTAGGCGTCGGTGACGTAAGTCGCACCGTAGGTGCTCCCGAGGACTATTTCCCGCAAAAAGCCGGTGATTTTGCTAAGAAGGGTTATCACCATTACTACGACGGCTGCTTTTTTGTAGCTTATCTTATCCTGCACAGCGAAAACCTCCCAGATAATTATACCAGAAAAATGCCATAAGCTTTGAGTATAATTTTACAAAAGAAGATGCGGGTGATAAAATGTACACGGAAAGAAAAGGGGTGATATCTTGCTTTTGCCGTCCGGAATAGAGGACTTCAAGGACATTATAGAAGGCAATTACTACTACATAGACAAGACAGGGCTTATAGGAGACCTTTTGCGCGACGGCGCAAACGCCATCCTCATCACACGGCCTCGCAGGTTCGGAAAAAGCCTCAACTTCTCCATGATTAAATACTTCTTCTCCAACGAAAAGGATTACTCATACCTCTTCAAAGGACTCAAAATCGAAAACGACGAAGTTGCGCTAAAGCACAGGAACAAATACCCGGTCATACATATAACCTTCAAGGATGCAAAAACAAAATCATGGAAGGAGACCTACGATGTATTAAAGAGCGTTATTTCCAAAGAATACGACAAGCACTCCTATCTTTTGGAATCGGATAAGCTAAGGGAATATCACAAAAAATACATAATAAAAATTCTGGAAAAGCGGGGCGACCCGGTAGATTACAGGGAAAGCCTCTATAACCTAACACACTTTCTCGAAGCCCACTTTAGAGAAAAGGTAATCCTTCTCATAGACGAATACGATGTGCCTATAGAGAGCGGATACGTAAACGGATACTACGAAAAAGTCGTGGACTTCATGAGGGGCATGCTCACTGCAGCTCTCAAGGGAAATAGCTCCCTGTTCAAGGGACTCCTTACAGGAGTATACAGGGTCGCAAAGGAAGACATCTTCTCCGGCCTCAACAACCTGGTGGTCTACACCATCCTCGACGACTTTTACTCCCATTACTTCGGCTTTACCGAGGAAGAAGTAAAGAAAATGCTCTCCGACTTTAACATGGAGGATAGATACGAAGAAATAAAGGAATGGTATGACGGCTACTCCTTCGGCAGCGCAAAGGGCATATACAACCCATGGAGCGTTATAGAATGCGTCCGCCGCAAGGTCGCACAAGCCTACTGGATTAACACCTCCGGAAACGACCTGATCAGGGAACTCATACTCAATAGCCCTCCCCACGTAAAGCAAAAGATAGAAAAATTGCTATCGGGCGAAGGCTTAACGGAGATGATAGAATCAACCTCCGCATTGAGGGATTTGAAATACGAAAACGGCTCGATAAACGAAAGCGCCATGTGGGGTTTATTCCTGTTCGGCGGGTATCTAACCCCAAGGGACAAAAAAATAGACAGCACCTTCGGGCAGTGGGTTTGTGAGCTTTACCCGCCCAACAAAGAAGTGCTGGCCTTTTACAGGACGACAATCGTTAACTGGCTCAAAGGCCTCGGTTTTGAATACGGAAAGATAGAGCAAATGTTAGAATACCTTTTTGAAAAGAAGGGTGAAGCATTCGAAAGGGAGTTCAACGAAATTCTCCTCAAGGTTTCAAGTTATCATATGTTTGAAGGTGAAGTTGAAAAAGTGTATCAGGCTTTTGTCCTGGGTATGCTCAGCGTGGCAGGAGAGCGTTTCGAGATAAAATCCGAGAGGGAAAGCGGTTTCGGCAGGTATGATGTGGTAATAATCGATAGAAAAGTTCCGAGGGCGATAATAATGGAATTCAAGGTTTCTGAAAGCGACCCCGAAAAGGACGCGCAAAAGGCGCTTGACCAGATAGAAAGCAGAAAATACGAGGCGGACTTAAGGGACAGGGGAATCAGAGATATCGTGAAGGCAGGCATAGCCTTCAAAGGAAAAAGCTGCTCCTGCAGGATAGCATGAAAAAAGCCCGCTTTTTTGGCGGGTATTTTAATTTTATATTTTAATCTTCTCCACATCAAACCTAACTATATTCCTTTTTTCTTTGCTGAATTCCACACCTACAAGGTAAATTTCGTTAAACTTTCCGGCATATTTCTCATAATACTTTTTTTTCTTAAGCTGTTCAATAGCCCTGCCTTCGGGAACATATTCCACCACTTTGAATTCGAATATATATACCCTGCCGTCTAAAAACACGCTCATATCAATTTTGCCATAGTTGGTGGCATCTTCCGCTATTACCTTAAAGCCTAGAGAAGAAAAGTAACAGTAAAATATACTCGCATAATAACCTTCATATCCGGCCAGGTCATTCTTCCTATACCACTCAGCAGGTATTGAGGCAAAAAAGGAATGAAATACCTTTTTCATTTTTTCAAAGTCGTTTTCCAAAACCGCCTTATAAATCAAAGTCCTGTTTATTTCTTTCTTCCTGTAGTCTTCCACAAGATAGTTCAACAAATAGTTGGACAAACTGTACTTTACTTCCAAATTGGGGAAGCCCAATTTGTACCTTATCAGGCCTTCCCTGCCTTCCTTGCTTTTTATAGCAAGGTATCCCGCTTGAAACAAAAGATTCTCGACGTAAATGTGATCTAAATCAAAACTCCCGATAAGTTCTTCCCCTACCTCTAAATCCTCAATGGACGGTATGTAGTATTTATTCTCAACCATAAGCTTTATCAAAAAAGTAGGCGTCCCCGTCTCGAACCAAAAGGCCCGGAAATCTTTTTCACTGAGGCACAAGAGTACATCAAAAGGGTTATACACAGGCTCTCCAACCCAGCTGTAGCCGTTGTACCACTCCCTTAACTTTGCAAGGTCAATCCCCTCTAATCTATCCCAGAAAACCTTTTCCAGTTCTTCTTGAGTATACCCGCAAATCACCGCGTACTCAGGGTTTAGCGTAATGTCCTGCAAATTATTTAAACCGCTGAAAAGAGAGACCTTTGAAAACTTGCTGACACCCGTGATAAAGACAAATTTTAAGTACTGGTCCGCTTCTTTTATGACCGAATAAAAATTTTTAAGTTCTTCTCTTATCTCCATCGCCAGGTCTCTATCAATTATCCGATCCAAAAGGGGCTTGTCGTACTCGTCAACAAGGACAACCACCGGGGCATTATACTTTTCGTATATCTTTTGTATCAACTCAAAAAATCTTCCCGTAATCGACTGGAATTCTAACTGAATGCCGTATTCTCTGCTATTTCTTTCCAGTATCTCTCTCTCAATAGTCTTTAACTCATCAAGGTTTCTAACAGCTCCACTGCCGAAGCTAATACTGATCACAGGATATTTTTTATCCCAGCCCCAGTTATTCTCCAAATACAGTCCTTTGAAATATTCCTTTTTGCCCAAAAATGCCCATTTTAAAGTGTCGACAAATAAACTCTTACCAAATCTTCTGGGCCGGGATAAAAAATAATACTTGCCGTTGTCGAGTAGCTTTTTGACAAAATAGGTTTTATCCACATAATAATAGGGTTCTTCTCTCATTACCTTAAAACTCTGGATACCTATCGGCAATTTCTTATACACTCTTTTCACCTGCTCTTCAATACTCCAAACCCTTTTTTGTTTATTATATCATATTAAACCTCGCGCTAGTAATAAACAGTAGTAACAAATAACATTGCCGCAAGAGATAACAATAGGGTAAATTAATATACTTTACATTATTATAATTTTGGGTATAATAATTAATAGAAACATTATTCCCTGAGGTGAATAAAATGTTTGTAGGCAGGAAACAGGAGCTGGAAATTTTAGAAAAAGAATATCGAAGGCAGGGGGCTTCTTTCGTAATTATCTATGGACGAAGGAGAATTGGAAAGACTTCTCTTATCAAGGAATTCATAAAAAACAAACCCGCTTTGTATTTTCTAGCGACAGAGGAAATAGAAGATGGGAATATGAAAAATTTTCAAGACAAAATCACATCCCATTTTAACCTGGAGTTATTTAAGGACGTTTATCTAAAAAACTGGGAAAAAATTTTCCAATTAATCCCTGAAACGAAGGAAAAATTTATAATTGCGATAGACGAATTCCAATACCTCACCATGACAAACAAAGCTGTCCCCAGCATCTTTCAGAAAATATGGGACGAACTTTTGTGCAATAAAAACATTATGCTCATACTGTGCGGATCTTACGTAAACATGATGGAGAATCTTGCCCTTTCTTACAACAGCCCCCTTTTCGGCAGGAGAACAGCGCAAATCAGGCTGGGCCCGCTTAACTTTTTCGAGGCCAAACTGATGTATAACGACGAGAACACAGAAAAAAACATAATCCGCTACAGCATCACCGGCGGCGTGCCTAAGTATATAGAGATGTTCGATTACAAAACTCCCGACATATATAAGGCCATAGCTGAAAATATCCTGAAAAAAGGCAGTTTCTTATACGAAGAGGTGGAATTCCTGCTGGAAAAAGAAGTTGAAAAGAATATAACGTATTTTTCAATATTAAAGGCAATAGCAATGGGCAACCACAAATTGGGCAAAATAGCCTCGGTGCTTTCCATGCCCGTATCTTCAGTAACAAAATACTTGGATACGCTGCAAAAAATGGATATAGTTGAAAGGGCAGTTCCTGTAACAGAAGAAAATCCCGAAAAAAGCAAAAAAGGCCTTTACTTTATCAAAGACAATTTTTTAGACTTCTGGTTTCAATTTGTCTTCCCTTATAAGTCATATCTGGAATTAGACAAAGTAGATTACGTGCTAAACATAATAAAAAATAGGCTCATTGAAAACCATGTTTCCTACACATTCGAACAGGTTTGCCGTCAATTTGTGTCTTATAAATTCCCCATAACATTTCCCCTTATAGGGAAATGGTGGGACAGCTCGGACGAAATCGATATAGTTGGCCTAAACCACGAAGAAGAAATCTGCCTTTTCGGCGAATGCAAATTTTCCAATAACCCTATTAGCCTGGAGCTGCTTTCCGAATTAAAAGAAAAGGCAAAAAAGGCAAATATCAATACAAACTACAAACCCTACTACGTCTTTTTTTCGAAAAACGGATTTACAAAAGAATTGATAGATTACGCAAGAGGAAAAAGAGAGGTATTTTTATTCACTGTAGAAGATATAAGTTGAATTTTCCCGGTAAAGTTCTGATATAATATTCTTAATCTTATCCTGATTTTCAGGGGTGATATTTTGCTTTTACCATCAGGAATAGATGATTTCAAGGATATCATCGAGGGCAACTATTACTACATCGATAAAACAGGGCTCATAGGGGACCTCTTGCGCGACGGTGCAAATGTCATACTAATCACCCGCCCCAGAAGGTTCGGCAAAAGCCTCAACTTCTCCATGCTCAAATACTTCTTCTCCAACGAAAAGGATTATTCGTATCTCTTCAAAGGACTAAAAATAGAAAACGACGAAGTTGCGAGAAAGCACCAAAACAAATACCCGGTCATACATATTACTTTCAAGGATGCAAAATTTCAGGATTGGAACATGGAATTTGAAATGTTGAAAAAGATAATAAGCAAGACTTACATGGAGAAAAAATACCTACTGGAAAGCGACAAAGTGGAAAGATGGGATAAAAACTTTATTGAAAAAATCATCGAAGGCAAAGGGGAATATGTGGACTACGCCGAGTCGTTGCAAAGAATAGTAAAGATGCTGGAAGACCATCATGGGGAGAAAGTAATCCTTCTCATAGACGAATACGATGTCCCAATAGAGAGCGGATACGTGAACGGATATTACGAAAAAGTCGTGGACTTCATGAGGGGCATGCTCACCGCAGCCCTCAAGGGAAATAGCTCACTCTTCAAGGGACTCCTTACTGGGGTATACAGGGTCGCAAAGGAAGACATCTTCTCCGGCCTCAACAACCTCGTGGTCTACACAATCCTCGACGACTTTTACTCCCATTACTTCGGCTTCACCGAGGAAGAAGTAAAGAAGATGCTCTCCGACTTTAACATGGAAGATAAATACGAAGAAATAAAGGAATGGTATGACGGCTACTTCTTCGGAAGCACAAAGAGCATATACAACCCCTGGAGCGTCATAAATTATATCTCGATGAAGCAACCTCAAGCCTTCTGGGTAAATACATCAAGCAACGACCTAATAAGAAACCTAATAACCGAAAGCAGCACCAGCGTGAAGGAACAGATTTCAAAGCTCATCGCCGGAGAGGATATAAAAAAGGACATAAAAATCTCCACCGCACTTAGAGACATAACTTATGATAAAGAAGCGGTATGGGGGTTGTTCCTCTTTTCGGGATACCTTACGGCAAAAGAAAAACAAATACGAGGATTGAAGGCTCACTGCACCCTCGCCATACCTAACAGGGAACTGAGAGAACTCTACATCGATATATTCGAAACATGGTTAAGGGGAATGGAACTCGAACCGCACGGAACAGAAAGGCTTCTTGAATATCTCTTCGAAAAAAATAGTGAAGCCTTCGAGAGGGATTTCAACGAAATTCTCCTCAAGGTTTCTAGCTATCACACTTTTGCAGATGAAGCCGAGAAGGTGTATCAGGCCTTTGTCCTTGGGATGCTTAGTGTGCTAGGCGAGCGCTACGAAGTAAAATCCGAGAGGGAAAGCGGTTTTGGCAGGTATGATGTGGTAATAATCGATAGAAAAGTTCCGAGGGCGATAATAATGGAATTTAAGGTATCTGAAGATGACCTCGTAAAAGATGCATTAAAAGCGCTGGAACAGATTGAAAATAAAAAATACGAGGCGGATTCAAGGGACAGGGGAATTATGGATATCGTGAAAGTAGGCATAGCCTTCAAAGGAAAAAGCTGCTCCTGCAGTATAGCATGAAAAAACACCCCTATAAGGTAACCTCGTTAAACTTTCCGATATATTCCTCTCAATTTTACCATAGTTGGCGGCATCTTCCGCGTTTACCTTGCTTGATCCCATGCCGGATGCACATAAATAAAGCCACGCAATTTTGCGTGGCTGTTTGTTATCCTTCTTACTTTTATATTCAAAAACTGGTACTTGAATGATTCTCTCGGGTTTAGTCTCATATAAGAATTCATCGAGTTTTAGCGCCGTCTCTGCATCATAGTATTTTTCTCCGCATTCTTCACAAACAAGGACCGGGACATTTTCTATCACAATCAATTTTCCCTTGACCCACTTTTCAACCCTGACTCTTTTTTTCACTAATGGGCCTTTGCAATACAAACAATTTCCCATAATACTTCAAACTCTTTCTCAGTTTATATATCACATTGCTTTGGCGCGGTATTGCCGGTTTCAAATGGGGAGAAAATTCAAATACCAAACTTGTACTTTAAATTAGGTTTAAAAGCATTGAAACAAATTCAATCACGTATTTTCTTTTCAGTATATCGTGACAGTACTGATTGGTATAATTTCGCAAGCAGCCATAACAGCTAGAATCTCCTTCTTCGCCTCCGCATTCGCAACTTGACATAAGCTTTAATGTTTTTTCAAGCACTTTCTTAAAGTTTTCTTCTTCCGCAATTCTCTTGACCTGACCCGCTCCGCCGGGCACGTCATCAAATAGTACTATTGCTGGACTTGTCGGATCTCCTTTATAAGAATATAAGGTACCGTCAATATCTTGTCTTTCAATCTCCAACGCTCTACATGCCCCTTCTACCAGACCATAAAGCAAAGATTCCCAGAAACCCTTTCTTTTATCGTGGTATCCAATAAACTTTAGAGAAAATATATCAGTTTTAAACTCATATCCCAGCGAATACCTTGAAGAACGTCCTTTACATTCTTTCCCAAACTCCGTTCTATGAGCAGGCAAAGGTTTACCATTAAAAATTCTTGCATAACCGCAACTTTCGCAGATTATAAACCCCTTCCCTCCTGCGTTGTTTACGATAGCTAACCTCCCGTTTCCTGCTTCTATTTCGATGTTGATTCCATCTAAGTCCATTAACATCCGCTTTTCAATTTTTTCCTCTTTAGCAAAGTACCTGAATCCGTGATTATTAAATTCCCAAAAACCTTGTACTAGTAAGAAAAAAGTGGTAAAATCAAGTAAGGTGACAAAAATCAGCGGACTTGCCTGTGTTGGAGTCCTGCTTGCTAAAACAGGTCTCAAAAAACGATTAAACAACGCGAAAATCTCCAAAATGCCAGAACCGGACATAAAAAACGGTGACGTTGCAATATCATATATCGGCCTCCTCTGTCAAGGGAAAAATGACTTCGATAGCATTGAACCTTTCCGCCAGGACAAATTTTTTAAGTCTGCCCTTGGCATCAGAAAAGTCCCTTCAAATCCAACCCTACGCCAGAGGTTTGATATGGTAGGCAGCACCTGGAACAACATCATACTGGAAGAATCGGCGCTCTTGCTTAAGAAAGCGGGAGTAAAGATTACACCCTGCTATAAAGATTACGTAGCTTTGGATATCGACGTATCCCCATTTGACAACTCAAAGACTAAAAAAGAAGGCGTATCCATGACCTACAAAGGTTTTGAAGGATACTCTCCTATTATGCATATCTGGGTCAAGAAGGTTATGGAGTAAACATCGAGCTGCGTGAAGGAAAACAACACTGTCAGAAAAACACGCCTGAATTTATAGATGAGAGCATTCAGTATGCCAGGGCTGTTACGGATAAGCCTCTGATAGTGAGGATGGATGCAGGGAACGACAGCATAGAAAACATAAAAATACTCATAAAGCAAGAAACGAAAGTCGATTACATAATAAAGCGCAATCTTCGGAAGGAAAGCTCCGAGGGATGGCTACAAATAGCTCGCAACAAAGGTAAACTCATAAAAGTTAGAGAAGGCAAAGATATTTATTATGGGGACACATACTTCAGACATCCGGATATAGAAAGCCCGTTGCGTGTAGTTTTCAAGGTAACGGTAGAAACCATAGATGAATCAGGTCAAATTAGAGTTATGCCTGACATTGAAGTAAGCACATACTATACATATACATCGCTACTGGAAGAAGAACCTGAAGTTATCGAAGCCTTGTATGCGGAGCATGGGACAAGCGAACAATTTCACAGCGAGCCAAAGGGCGACATGGACCTTGAAAGGCTGCCTTCCGGAAAATTTGAGACAAACGACCTTGTATTGCATTTTGGCATATTAGCCTATAACATACTTAGGATAATAGGGCAAGAGAGCCTAAAGGGGAACGATGCTCCGATTCTAAAAAAAGCACACCGCAGGAGGATAAGAAAAGTCATACAAAATCTAATCACGATAGCGTCCCGGGTAATTTTTCATGCAAATCATTTCAAATTAGGGTTATCAAGGGATGAACCATGGTTTAGAAGCTTCCGGCGTATTTATCAGGCTTTTGCCTTTGGAAATTGACCATTTGAAGCCCAAGCGTAATATTGTAGATGAAATCTCCTCCAAAACCGTTCATTGGAGGGGAAGCATTAATATTGCCAAAAAACGGTTTTTTAGATGAAGTTGTCTATGACAATTTCAAAATACCGTTTTCATTACAGCACAATGGAAAATTTTAGTTTTTAAGAAGAGCTTTCTATGGAAATTCCCGTATTTATGGATTATATTGCAATCCTTATCACGGATTCAGGTTCTGCTAAACTATATTTTTTTATCGTTCTCAAGAAAATTTCGCCCAAACGCCTTTGCCACAATGATTGCTCTAAAGGCAATCTGAGCATACCGTAAACATGAACCCAAAAATTCCCTTCTTGATAATAAAGTATGCCTACCCACACGAGGAAAACCGATATAGCAAGGGATTCAAAAATAAGGTTTCGCAAGTTCTTTAGATATCAAATTTGCCATATACTTGATCTCATCCGCATCAAGCTCGATATAACCAAGAAGTCTTGTATTTCCCAAAGATTCCAGCAAGCCTTCTAAATACCTGTCACATTCCACCAAACTTCCGCAGTCTTTTATCCCCCTCATCCTTCTCCCCACCCAAAAGGAGCAAACTTCTATAAAGACAAGCTGGCTATTAGGCCCGCCGTAACTCCCAGCAGAACAGTTAAAACAACGCTGATTATAATCAAAATTCCCTGAACTTTAAAATATGTGGTCATTTCCTGCATTAGCAACACCATTTCCTGTTCGGAATATTCCTGGGACAGCACTAGGTTTCTTGCATGATTTCTCGCTCTTAAAAGTTTAATACCGGCAAATAGCATTATCGCACCCGGCAACGCACCTATGACAAATGCAAAAAGTCCCACTAATGCCTCGACAGCTCCGGAAATTACCGTAACCCAACCCACAACCGCAGCCCATGTGCTGAATTCCTCCAGTTTCTTCTTTAAATCCATGAAAATCCCTCCAAAAAACAAATTTTCCAGCATAGCGACAAAACAAAAATTTCAGATTGTATAGAATTTCGCCGTCGAATATACAAAATCCTTCCATTCATGTTTCATTTTTTGTCGTCAAATCGTATGGGCGATATTGAGATTGATGGACAGCTAATGATTTTAGTAATGTAAAGCAATATTTTAGAAGGAATCCAAGCAACAAATATTCTATTTTATCTACTCCTTTAATATATTTTTTATTGAGCTAATATTGATAATTTATATAATTGTCCTTGTGGCAATTTTTATAATTTTCATTTAAAAAGGAGGGGATTTTATGGTTTCTGCCCAAAATGGAGGCAAACCAGCGGAAACTAAAAGTCAACAAGAAGTGGTAACCACCTGGTACAGTTGGGTCGTCGCTTCGCTATGCCTTCTCACTTATGCAGTATCCTTTATTTCAAGAAACGTTTGGTCTACCGCGATACCGAAGGCCGCACCCGAACTTAACTTGAGCATGGCTGCTGCTGGCGGGCTAATGACAGCTTACTATGTGGGCTACGTATTATCTAATTTCTTCTCCGGATTTTTTGTAGACAGTTTAGGGCCTAGAAAAACTCTCGCGGCAGCATCACTTCTGACGGGCTTTTTTACATTGCTGATTCCATTCGCAAAAAGTTATTCAGCTATTTTCCTTTTAAGGGTAGGAGCTGGAATTGCAAGCGGTCCACTATTTTCTGGAGGAGTCAAATTCCAACATACATGGTTTAGCCCCAAATCTAGAGCGACGGCTATGGGATTCATCATGTCAGGTCCTGCACTTGGGACGATGATAGCAAGCGGAGTTTTTGCGCCTATAATTAATTCAAAAGGCTGGCGGGCTGGATTTTCTTACGCAGGTCTTGCTTGTTTAATCATAGCAATAGCAACCTTCCTTTTTGCAAAAGAACGTTCTTTAATAACTGCAAAACCCAAAACCGATAAAACCGCAGAAGAAAAGGCAGAAGATAGAAAAGGGCTGCTCTCCGTTCTATTTAAAAAATCCTTTGTATTGGGGACAATCGCTCAAATGCTTGGAATTGGAGCAAACCAAGGATTTACTACGTGGAGCATTTTATATCTTACACAGGTTAAAGGATTCTCACTTACATCAGCCGGGGCACTCATGGCTATTACAAGTTCTGCAGGACTTTTCAGCAGCACTTTGTCAGGTATAGTTTCAGATTTATTAAAAACACGCAAAAAAACAGCTTATGTCGGTGCTATAGGCACATTCATTTTTACGCTATCATTACTGTATTCGAACACTTATTCAAGCTTATTGATAATATTGTTTTTGCGCATAATCTTAGGAGCTTTCTTGGGCAATTCAGTAAATACACTTCAAGCGGATACAGCAGCAGGACCCTATGCTGGAAGAGCCATGGGAATATATAACGGAGTTTGTCAGTTAGGCTCTGTTATATTCCCAGTCGTCTTAGGCTTTATCCTCGACCAAAGCGGAGGCGATTTTTCCATTGTAATCAAAGCCCTCGCTGCAACTTATGTGGTCATAGGATTGGTAATCATAGGCATGACAGAAACTGCAAAACCAGCCGTTAAAAAGCAAGGCGCTGCCGTATAATTTAACTTCAATTATTAAAAAAAGGAGGCCTTTTTTATGTCTGAAGAAATAAAAAAACTTTATAATGAAAGGCTGGGTCGCTTTCAAGCGGCAATTGCTTTAGAGCCCACCGACCGGGTACCCCTCATCTTTAATACAGTTTATTACGCAGAAAAAATTTCCGGATATACTTATCAGCAAATTATGTACGATCCTCAAATATGGGCCCAAGTAGAAGTCGATTTTTCAAAAAAGTACCCCGAAGTCGACACCTTTAGAACAAACCTGGTCTGGGCACCTACGTGGGATATTCTAAACCATCAACTATGGAGGGTACCGGGGAGGGACATACCTCCAACTTCTTTGCAGCAATTCGTAGAAAAAGAGTGGATGAAAGCCGACGAATACAGGATGTTCATAGAGGATCCCGTAGGCTACAGGATGGAAGTGTATTTACCTAGAGTGTTAGGCGAATTCAAGGAAAAAGGAACAGTCCGTTCTTATATAGCTTTCCTAAAAGCAGGTTTTGCCCAAGGATTGGTCGCGGCGATGAACCGGGAAAGGATTTCAAGGTTGGAAAATGAAGTAGGAGTCCCAATGCCCTGCATGGGAGGCTTTACAGCACCTTTTGATTACATTGCTGATAATTACCGCGGCTTACACGGCATAATGCGCGATATGTTTAGGCAACCGGACAATGTTTTGGAAGCCTGCGAAGCAATTCTACCTGACCTAATTTCAAGGGCCCTTGCTTCGGCAGATCCAAAAAAGAGATATCCCATATTCATCGCAACACACAAACCTTGTTTTATGTCTCCTAAACAATTCGACACCTTCTATTGGCCCACATTTAAAAAAGGCGTGTTGAAGCTGATAGAAGCGGGATACACGATACGCGTATTCTTGGAAGGCGATTGGTCGGCTCATTGGCACCACTTAGCAGAACTCCCAAAAGGAAAATTGCTCTGCGACATAGATAATGAAGCTGATATATTCAAAGCTAAAGAAGCCTTTGGACACCAGCAGTGCATTACCGGAGGAATTCCAAATGATATATTAATCCTCGGCACTCCAGAAGATATAAAGCAGAGAGTAAAACTTTTATGCGAAACAGTGGGCAAAGATGGCGGTTGGGCTCCAAATGGCGGCGGACATATCCCAGAAAATACAAAACCTGAAAATTTCAGAGCTTTAATCGACGCAATATTAGAGTATGGCCGTTACTCCGATGGCCCTCCTCCCGAGCCCAAGCAAGCCCCACCCACTCCCGAAAATCTAGATTTACCCGAACCTAAAGTAATAACTCCCTGGGAAGTCATTAAGGAAGAAAATGGCTGGTCTATTCCCGGAGATGAAAAATTGATTAAATATTGGTGGGATAGGCTCGAAAGTATGGCATATAACTGGGTAATGAGCCAATAACTCAAAAGGAGGAATCGCAAATGTCGGAATTAGCAAATGCTTTCGTACAGCTTGATGAGCAAACCGTATATAAGCTTGTAGATCAAAAAATTAGCGAAGGAGTTTCTCCTTTAGACATAATAAAAGAATGCAACCAAGGATTAACAGAAGTCGGAGAACTTTTTGCTTTGGGTCAATACTATCTCACGGAACTCATGTTTTCGGCGGAAATAATGCAAGCCGTTATGGAAAAATTAGAGCCATTGATCTCAAATACCGAAAATAAACAAAATACGCTGGGCACAGTGGTAATTGGCACAGTAAAAGGCGATATTCACGACATCGGCAAAAGTATTGTCGTTAGTCTGCTAAAAACTCATGGGTTCGAAGTTATCGATTTGGGCGTTGACGTCCCCGCCGAAAAATTTATCGAAGCCGTGAAACAATCGGGTGCAAAGGTCTTAGGAATGAGCGCCTTACTCAATTCCACATATCAAGAAATGAAAAATGTGGTCGATGCATTAGAAGAAGCAGGTTTAAGGGAAAACGTAAAGGTTATAATCGGTGGGACTATTTGTACCGAAAACGTGCGAAAATTTACCGGCGCTGACGCGTATGCTAACGATGCAATGACCGGAGTAAAATTTGCAAAAAGTGTTTATGGGGTAGAATAAAAAATTGAACAAGCGCCAGGCACACCAAAAAAAGAGCCCGCCTCCAAAGGCGGGCTTTATCTTTTTCCTATTTCACTACACTTCATACAACGGCACGAATATAATCATAACAATCAAACGAAAATACCAAGATGTCAGTTCTTCCGCAAAATTACTCATTCATTTTACTCCAAATCATCTCAAGAACGTTCAAGGCAATACCGTAATCTTCTTCCCATCCTGCATGAAAAGCTTCGCGTCAAATTTAGAAAACATCATCTTCACTTCAGGGTCGGATGGCATGAAGGTGTTTATGAGGTATTCCAATTCCTTTTTGAATTCCGCAAAGCTTTCATCCGTCCTTGCAAGGTATATTTTTTCAAATTCCGTCTTTATCACATCTTCCTTGTCGTAGAAAAGCTCTTCGTGAAGCTTTTCCCCCGGCCTTAAGCCTATGAACTCTATCTTTATGTCCTTTTCCGGCTCAAGGCCGCTAAGCCTTATCATCTCTCTAGCAAGGTCGAGTATTTTCACTGGCTCTCCCATGTCCAGGACGAATATCTCGCCGCCTTTTGCCATAGCTCCAGCCTGAATTACAAGCTGCACGGCTTCAGGTATTGTCATGAAGTAGCGGGTCACTTCAGGATGGGTTACGGTAATGGGTCCGCCGGCTTCTATCTGCTTTCTGAAAAGTGGTATCACGCTTCCCGCACTCCCGAGCACGTTGCCGAACCTCACCGCCGCAAATCTCGTATCGCCACTTTTTGCCATCATCTGGATAATTATTTCGGCTACACGTTTGGAAGCGCCCATCACATTGGTGGGGTTCACTGCCTTATCGGTGGAAATGAGTATGAACCTTTCAGCCCTGTACTTCTTCGCCGTTTCCGCCACGTGCAAGGTGCCGAATACATTGTTTTTCACGGCTTCTTTGGGATTTAGCTCCATGAGCGGAACGTGCTTGTGCGCCGCCGCATGAAATACCACCTCGGGCCTGTATTTTGCAAAAACCTCCTCCACTTTGGCAAGGTCCCTTATGCTCCCTATTATTGGTATGTACTTTTGCCGGGGGAAATTCCTCTTCAGCTCATGCTCCAGCTCGAAAACGCCATTTTCGCTTATGTCAAAAAGAAGTATTAATTCCGGCTCGAATCTCGCCGCCTGCCTTACGAGCTCCGAACCTATGGAACCTCCCGCACCAGTAACGAGTACCGTCTTGCCTTTAAGGTAACCTGCAGCAGCTTCCATGTTTATTTTTACAGGTTCCCTTCCTAGCAGGTCCTCGATCTTAACATCCCTTATCCTTTTTACGTCCACCCTGCCGTTCAAAAGCTCATATATCCCTGGAACTATTTTAACTCTGCATTTCGTGGAATAGCATATTTCTGCTATCCTTTTCACTTCCCGTCTGTCGGCGGAAGGCATCGCTATTATTATCTCTTCCACCTTCTTTGCTTCCACTACCTGGGGGATTTTCTCCCTCCCGCCGAGCACCTTCACGCCGTATATGCTGAGGCCGTGCTTCGTCCTATCATCGTCTATGAGACCTACCGGAATCATCTCAAGCTCTGGATTCTGCTTGAACTCTTTTATAACCATGGAGCCCGCATGTCCCGCGCCGACGACGAGAACCCTTTTTTTGCCGTTTTTTATGTACCTGAAGGTCTCCGCAAAATCGCCGGAAGCCCTGAAGACAAGCCTTGAAAAACCTATAAGGCTGGTAAGAAGAAGCCAGAATATTATGTATATGCTCCTTGGATACGGGTTTCCCATCATGAAAGTGTAAAAAAGAACGCCCATCGTGCCTATGAAAGTTGCAAAAGTAATGGATAAAAGCTCCCCTATGCTGGCAAACCTCCAAAGCCTGTCGTACAGCCTAAAAAACACAAAAGAAAGAAGGCAGATGGCAGTAACCTCAATCCAGGTGCTGGAGTACTGTTCGTAATATTGAGTCGCTATATTCCCCTCAAATCTCAGGTAAAAGGAAAAGAAGAGGGAAAAGTGCACCAGCACCGCATCCAGAACTATGAGCAAAAAAAGAAATAATTTCCTCTTTAAAGTTTTGATTAAAGTTTTGACGTGCTTCCCCATGACGTTTCTCCTCATCCCGCATAATTTTCTATTTTATAGGTATTTCTCCAGAAATTTTCTTTTTCCTGCTAATTTACTTTTATTTCCATTAAAAATCAAGCGCGTGAAATGGCTTCTTTCAGCCTTTCCACCACGTAGTCTATCTCCTCTTCGGTCAGGTTGTTGTAAAAAGGCAGCGCAATCGTGGTTTTCGCCACCGCTTCCGTCACCGGGAAATCCCCTTCCTTATAGCCCATCTCCCTGTAAAACGGCTGAAGGTGTATCGGCGTAAAGTATGGCCTGCATCCTATGCCGTTTTCCAAAAGATACTCCATAACTTTATTCCTATCAATGCCCTCTTCCAGCCTTATGACGTATACGAACCAGCTCATCTTCACCTTGGGATGGACATGCGGTATCTTTACTCCATCTACATCTTTAAGACGCTCATTATACATATCGGCAACTTTCTGCCTCTTTGCCAGAATTTCCTCTATCCGCTCCATTTGCGCCACTCCGAGCGCAGCGTGAAGCTCGCTCATCCTGTAGTTGTACCCAAGCCTTTCGTGCTCAAGCCAGAGGCCCGTTATAGGCCTTCCCTGGCTCCTCATACTGCGGCAAAGCTTGGCCACTTTCTCGTCATTGGTAACTATGACTCCACCTTCGGCAGTGGTAATTTGCTTATTTGGGTAAAAGGCAAACACGGCCGCATGGGCAAGAGAACCCGCCTTATTGCCGTCGTATTCCGCTCCCAAAGCTTCGCAGGCATCTTCAATGACTCTTAAACCGTGCCTTTCAGCTATATCCATAATTGACTTCATATCTATGGCTTGTCCGAAAACATCCACCGGCAAAATCGCCTTCGTCCTTGAATTTATCCTCTCCTCTATCTTCGACAGGTCCATATTCAAAATGTCAGGGTCGATATCCACAAAAACCGGCTTCGCCCGTTCAAAAAGTATACAGTTGCTCGATGCCACAAAGCTGAAAGGAGTCGTTATAACTTCATCACCGTCTTTTATACCCAAAGCCCTAACTGCAAGATGAAGGCCGCTAGTGCCGCTGTTTACTGCTACGGCGTATTTGACGCCTATGTATTCGGCGATTTTTTTTTCGAATTCTTCAACCATGGGACCAATGCTGAGAATATTTGAGTCGAGGACTTTAAGCACTAGCTTTTTTTCTCTTTCTGTTATATCAGGCCTAGAAAGTGGAATTTTCAATGTTTTCACCTCTCAATTCAATTTTTTTATTACCTTCGCAGGAACACCAACTGCGGTTACATTAGATTCTATATCTTTTATAACGACACTGCCGGCCCCTATTTTTGACCACATTCCTATTTTCACACCCGGTATCACTTTTGTCCCTATCCCCAAAAATGCCCCTTTTTCTACAGTAACTCCTCCCGCTAAGTTAGTGCCGGGAGCTATATGAACGAAATCCCCCACCACACAGTCATGATCTATAGTAGCGCCAGTGTTAATTATTACATGTTCACCTATAACCGTATCTGGCTGGATAATTGCACCTGCAAATACAACAGTACCCTCTCCTATCCTCACGCTCGGATGGACGTAAGCTCTGGGATGAATTACGCTCATCCAATCAAAATAACCGCTATATTTATTAACCACTTTTTCCCTGAGTAAATTATCTCCGATTGCAACGACACTCTTTAATTTTTTACATTTCTTTTTTACAAGTTCACCTGGCCCAACTATAGGTATATCAAAAATTTTTCCACCCCATTTTTTCTCATCCTCATCTAGAAAAAAAGCCACTTTGAAACCCGCTTCAATTAAAGTTGCGGCCACTACTTTCGCATGCCCGCCCGCACCTATAACAACAATAGGTTCAGAAACCGTCATTTACAGTACCACTCCCGGTGAATTTTGGCATTGTGACATGATTTCTTGCTCTTATACCTTCTCTTTGCAACACTTTTAATAATGTAATAAAAAGTATCTTCAAATCAAGCCATATACTCCAATTGTCCACGTACCAAACATCTAGCTTAAATTTTTCTTCCCAAGAAATTGCATTTCTGCCGTTAACCTGAGCCCAGCCAGTAATGCCCGGCTTTACTTCATGCCGTCTTGCCTGCTCTGGAGTGTACCTGTCAAGGTACTCCATCAAAAGCGGTCTTGGACCCACAAGGCTCATTTCACCTTTTAATACATTTATCAATTCGGGAAGTTCATCTAGACTCGTCGAACGTAAAAATGCTCCAAACTTTGTCAATCGCAGTTCATCGGGTAAAAGATTACAATTTTCATCTCTCAAATCCTTCATCGTCCTGAATTTGTAAATACAAAACGGCTTGCCATGTAAGCCAGGTCTCATCTGTTTAAAAATAACGGGAGATCCCAAGTTTATGTAGACCAGCAATGCTATCAGGATCATAATAGGAGATAAAAGTAACAAAAGAACCGCCGACAGTACAATATCCATAGCCCTTTTTATAAAGTATTTCATGAAGACCCCCCTTCAAAAAATATATCTTAAAATGAAGTGTCTAGTGATGATATATAGCTCATTTCTCCGCTAATATTATGTGGAATTAAAATCCGATATTAAATATACTTCATATACTTCTCCAATGCTTTCCAATTTCCTTCATAATTCCTTATATTTCCATCACCGAAAATTCCTGACGTATTTCTTCGCCATCGAAAAAAGCCACTCCATTTCATATACCTTTAAAACATAAATCAATGCAAAATAAAGCACTTCACCGAATCCTATATATTTACCTGAAGAAAACCCTGGAGAATATTGCTCAAGCCTATGAATATCACCATGGGGAAGGCAATCCTCGTAAAGCCCACCGCGCGCTTCAAAACCTCTCCCTCAAAACCCCTGGCGATAAACGACACTATGGGTCTTGCGAAAATGACGCCTAATAAGGTTATGACTATGCTTCCAAAGAGCATCGCATTTATAATCTTATTTGTAAACCTTACCGCCTCTTTACTGCCCCTATCAACCCCTATCCTGGAATAAAGGGGAATATAAGTGGTGGCTATGGCCGCAGTCACGCTTGCAAATAATATCTGGGGGATGGTCTGCGAAACAAGATAGGCATCGGTGACGTACGTCGCACCGTAGTGCTCCACAGGACTATTTCCCTGAAAAACCCCGTAATTTTGCTCAGGAGGGTTATTATCATTACTATGAGCGTTGCTTTTTTGTAGCTTATTTTTTCCTGCATTTTGGCACTTCTTAAAACAATAAAACTTCTTTTCAAATGTTTTTTCTTATTACAGTCATTTTCAGTTATTTTATGTAATTCGATATATGTCAGTAGCGGAATTAAAATGACCCATTATCAACGGATTTAAATTGACCCACCCCGGCTTTTTTAAAATCTAAGTATTGTTATGTGAATTATTATATAACTCAGTCTTTAGCCTATCCTTTAAGCGATAGCTGTTACCCCTTATGTTGATTATATTGGCATGATGTAATAGCCTATCCAATACTGCGGTTGCAAGCACTGTGTCTCCCATAAGCTCTCCCCATTCTCCAAAACCTTTGTTGCTGGTGAGTATAATACTACCCCTTTCATACAGGGCGCTTATCAGCTGGAAAAAGAGGTTAGAGCCAAGGCCATCAAGCGGAAGATAACCTACTTCGTCGATAATTAGAAGTTTAGGGCCAGTGTAGATACTCATCCTCTTTTCCAAACGGTTTTCCTTATGTGCCTTCTTGAGGTCTTCAATTAGCCTTGAAAGGCTCGTAAAGTATACTGACATACCCTGTGGTAGGGCTTCTATTGCAAGGCCTACTGCAAGGTGTGTCTTCCCTACTCCGGGTGGGCCAAGGAATATTACGTTTTCCGCTCTGTAGACAAAAGCCATTGTGGCAAGTTCTCTTATCAACTTTTCATCAATACTGGGCTGGAACGTAAAGTCAAATTCCTTTAGGGTCTTTCTATACGGAAGGCGGGCAAGTTTTGACCTCACTTCGATGTTCCGCCTTTGTCTCTCGCTAAGTTCAGCTTCGAGCAGGTCGTTTAAGAACTCAAGATACGTCGTATTCTCGCGTTGAGCTCTTTCAAGGAGAGCATCGAGGAAAACCGCTGCGCTTAAAAGCCCCAGTTCTTCAAGGTGGGATTTGGCTTTTTCAAGGTCTATCATACTGTGCCCACCTCCAACAGGCTTTCGTAAACCCAAAGAGAGCTTTTCAACTTCCGGAGAAGAGACCTTGTATGCTCGCGGATTGGGATAAAGCATACCTTCGGCTTCTTTTTTTGTTTTCGTCGGTGCCGAGGATTACGGTTTTCATCCTGTCGGTGAGCAATACCGTCAGTTACTCCCCCCGAGATATTCGAATCCGTGTATAAGGCAGCGGGTGAAGATATTGACATCGCACCGGTTTGTGAATTCCACGTATATGGCCCTGGAATATCCCAGTACCATAACGAAGAGATAGAGCTTGCGTATTTCGCCGGTTTCCTCATCAATGTATGTGTATTCACCCAGTCGACTTGTGCCTGCTGGCCGGGCTTGGTTTCATAGCGGCATACGGCAGGGGTCTTTTTTGGAGGCCTGAATTGTCTTACATAGTCCCTCAAGATAGTGCGTCCGCCCGTGTAGCCCTCTTCTTTGATTCTTTCGTAGATGACTTCGCAATTGAATATACCGAGATTCATGAGCTCTTGAATGGTATCCGTGTATAGGTCAATTTTTGAGCCTCTTTTTGGATGAGGCTTCCTTTCGGGAATTCATTGTGCTCTGAGGTATTTTCTCACTGTATCCTCGAAAGGCCGGTTTCTCGTGCGATTGCACGAATGCTCTTGCCATTTGCTTTTAGTTCGTGTAACATGATAATAGATCCACTCCTCAGCATTTATTTCCCTCCGATCTTTTGTGCTTGGTATCAGAGGGATATTTCGCCGGGGGGTGGGTCAATTCCTTTTCGTTGTTCCTGGGTCAATTATATACCGGCGGTGACATATATCAAGTAACTCTCCCATTGATACTCTGTTAATATCCGTTTGTAAAACATATATTCCTGCCCCTGGAGTAAAGGTCATCTCACACAAAATAGCCTTATTGTTATATTGATAAAAATTAACTCGCACAAATGGAAATGGCTTACTTAATTTCGCAGCTGCTTTAACCATTGTATCTAAAGAATGTGGCTTTTCTGGTAATACATCTACTGTTTTATATTTATTAGTAAAGATATAAACTTCCTCTCAGTTGAAATAAAAACAGCTTTTGAACGTACTTTTTGAAATCCCAACCATTTTGAATGAGAAAGTCGCATTAACACCATGTCGATTTAAACTTGTCTACTATCTAGATTTATTTTTTAAATTCGATTTATCTTTTCAATAGGTCCTTTTATATACGTTATTTCAAAGTTTTTCCCCACGATACACGATAATTGAACGTATCATAACATTTTTTTCTGAGTTTAGCCAAGTTATTTTTTTTAATGTTTTTCAGTGCTTAAAAAGTGCTCTTTCCAGTAATTGACAAGTTTTTGATATGACGTATTTTCTATAGCACCTATTTTATAGATGAGCTTTCTTTCTCTGTAAGGATGCAAATTTTTCTTCCATGGTAAAGTTTTGCGTATTGCCATTTTTAGGCTCCTTCCAATAAGAGATATCTTGTTATTAAGGAATCCGCAAGAACATAATAAACTTTTATTCTATCGATTACGTTCATACTTATACCACCTTCGAGACTAGACGTAATTACAACGATATAATAACCTCTCACATAAAGCTTCTATAAACTAATCTTTCTACTTCACTACTTTACCATGTGGATATTATCACGTGTTCACTATAAGATTTTACCTATGTGGCCTAAATTTGATTTTTTAACAATAATGTTTTATAAAATTCTTCAGTCATTTGTGCAATTGAACTCCATGAATACTTTTTGCTAACCATATCTGTTCCATTCATTGCTAATCTCCGTCTAGCAACATCATCAAAATAAAGTCTCTCTAAGGCAACAGCAATTGCTTCAGGTTCCCGTGGTGGAACCAAAATTCCCGTATTGTTATGAAATATTATTTCAGGCAATCCACCTACATCAGTAGCAATAACTGGTTTGCCACTTGCTAAAGCTTCTAAAGCAGATAAGCTAACCGCCTCTATGAGGGATGGTATTACTACAATATCAGCAAGTGCGTTAATTTCTGGCATTTTTTCCATAGGTACATTTCCCAGATACTTAACATAACCCTTGTTATAAGGTTCAGTTAATACATCTTTAACAGTCCGAATATAATTTTTATCCGTATTTATAGATGGTTCATCACCCATAAAAACAAATTTCCACTTTATGCTTGGATATTTATTTATTAATTTGTGTACAGCATACGCAAGATAAATTATTCCATTTTTTTCAACCATTCGTCTGGGACAAAGAATTACAAAATCTTCATCACTAAGTCCATATTTTTTCCGTTCTACATTAATATAAGGATTAAATCTTTCTATATCTACGCCGTTTGGAATATAACATACAGGTTTTTCTTTAAAGATTTCTTTTGTCATATTTTCTATTTCACGACTAACCGTAATTATACCATCAACACCTTTATAAGCTATTTTTAAAAATTGACGTTTTATAACTTTCTTATAATCTTTTACAAATTGCGACGTATGATTTGTCCATATCCATTTGGGTTTAATCAAGCTAGTTCTATTTTTGCGTTGCATTAAAATAGCTAAATTCAAACCTATGTAATCATGTTGATGTATTATATCCACTCCGCCTAATGTTTTTATAACTTGGTTAATACCTTTAACTGTAATCTTAATACGATTCAAAAAACGATTCAGCTTCTTTTCATCAAATGGGTATACTAGCCTGCACACTTGCACCCCATTTTCAATCGTTAAATTTATTTTCCATTCCTGTCCTTGAATAGGATTTACAACGCATATCTCATGGCCCATTTTTTGTAGAGCATTAGTAAGATTAAAAATATGAGCAGCTACTCCACCAATATTCGGTAAATAGTCTGTTGAAAGCATTATGATTTTCAATTTACCTTTCATACCAATCCGCCCTTCATAATTTCTAAAGAATCATTTTAGTTAGTTTCTTGATAATCAAGTATAACTTCAAAAATTAATTTGTGTTGGTTTTGAGATATTCAGAAAACAGGGTTACTACTTAGTTGCCATTGAAAAATGCAAATTTTAGACCTTGTCCCTTTTCAATGGCCTTCGACTGCTTAATCATTATCCATTTATTCTCCCATCCCCTGCCATTTTTTAGCAGGTTTGAACCATCAGTTTTGCTAACCTGGTTACATTGTAGCTAAAAATGGACAGATTAATCCATATGCCTGTATTTTCACCATGAAACAGACATACATCAAATCCGTATTTCCTTTTTAGCAGCCCAATAGTGGCTTCACCGCCAGACCTCCATCGTATTAGTCTTTTAAACCAATGCTGATGTTCGTGCTTTAATCTCTTCTCGCTCTTCTTGCCTGGCTTGGGTATAGCTACATGTTCTACATTAAGGCGCAGTATCTCTCTTTCATTTTCGCTGGAGTAAAAACCTCTATCTGCGGCAACTTCTTCGGGAGCTTTATTTAAAACCTCTATACACTTTTTTACCATTGGCACGGCCAGGGTTTTATCGCAAGGATTACCTTCTTCAACTCGGCTTGAAATTATCAAACCTTCTTCTGATTCTGCAAATGCTACTTTTCTGCCAAATTCTACTTCTGCTTTTGACTTGCCTCTTTATTATAGGCCTTGCTCCCTGGTCGAAAATGCTTACTATCCTGTCGGGAATGGATGTGTTTCCTTTTAATACTTCATTCGTCTGGTTTATGATTTTACTTACTGCAGAAATAGCATCATCCAGTTTTTGAATAAGAGCAATTTTTTGATGATTTATGGGCCTCTTTTGTTTTCTTCATCTCATACTTTGCCAAAGCGGAAACTTTGCTGGCTGAGTGTAATACATTCCTTTGCTATTTCTACCAGTTCTTTTACTGTTTTTCGAACATTTTCCTTTGCTTCATTGGTCCTGTTATGGGCGAATTTTACTATATTCAGTATCCTTTTTTTAACTGATCTTGTTCTATCCTGAAATTTACTTTTAACTGCCATGCCTGCATCTTTTACCTTCTTGACCAGTCTTGTCAATACTTTAACTCCGTCTGAGAGGAGGCTTGCATCGGTAGGATGGTGAATGTTGGATTTTACGACTGTTGTATCTATCCTTATTTTCCTAGCTTTTATTAGCTTTTCTCTAAGGCTTTTCGAAGGATTAGGGTGTTTAATTTCTCCAAAGTATCTTCGCCAAATCTCTTGGTAAGTTTCGCCAGAGTGGTATAGTCAGGCACTTCGGCACAAACTGGTATATGGCAGAATACTTTCCATGAGATGCTGTCTGATACTTCTTTGCATAAGGTTTCGTATCCAAGGTTATATCTGAATTGAGATACATCATTCGAATGTATGTATCAACAGGAGTGGTGTGTCTTCCGCATTTGGAATTAAACTTTTCTATAAACGGCGCAAGTAAGCTTTCGTCATCCAGTATTTTATCGACAACAGCCAGTTCTCCTTTAAGTTCCAGACATGATTTTGGAAGCATTTGGTCGAATACGCTTAATTGTTCAAAGTCTTCGTTTTTAATTATCAGCATTCTCCATCCCTCTCCTTCTTGCTATATTTTACCGTAGATATCCTCTTTTTTGGGATGAAGATGCTGGTTTTTTGCGGGTTTGAGGGAATTGTTTTTCAATGGAAACTAATTAACTTTCTCGCAATATCAAAATTTTCCTCCTACTCCATTAGGGGCTAAATAGTGAGTACGTTAATTCTTTCCTTCTTATTTCTCAATTATCTAAGATTCTTTTTATAATCCTTACAATTTTCGATTTTACTTACATACCAAAATAAAATACAAATATAAACCCAAATAATAACTGATACTCTATTAATGGTCAAAACCGGTACACCAAAACTTGAAAAAATGATTATAAGTATAATATCAAACAGTAGAATCGCTTCTTCTCGACAATTTTTCACAGAAAAGAATTTCCAACCATATAGAAATAGGAAAATTAATATCAATAAATAAACTAATAACGCTATAATTCCTCCACTACTAAAAAAGTGAAAGAATGCACTGTCATAAATCCTTTGAGATCCCATACCTAAACCAAACAGTGGAGAAATCTGCCATACCTTCTGAAATAGAAATCGTTGTTGAGAGGTTTTACCTCCATATCGACCCGCAGTAATGAAATATATCAAACCATATTTTTGATAATTACCTATATAAAATAATCTGCTTAAATATGTTAGTCCTTCCCATCTATTTATTAAAAAGAATAAAATTGGTGATAACAAAACTATCACTACAAGTGTTTTTGATAAAACTTTCCTAAGTATAGTAAATTTTTTAAGTAAATTAATTGTAAAAATTATAAGTCCGCCAAATATAAATGCTTTCGAAACATTTATAGCACCACCAATTATCAAAAGTAACAATGCAATTATGTACTTAATATTTAGCTTAACAATTCTTTTAGAAATCAGATATAACCAAGAGAATAAACCTATGGAATACGCTATACCCGCCTCTATTGGTTGATTAAATACTCCTGTAAATCTGCCTAGAGTTGCTGCATTCTGTGCAACTCCTCTTACAAAATACTGATTAATGTGTGACAAATCGAAATTAAACCCTAAAAATATCCATAATGTATTCACGCTTAGTAATAAAATTAGAATTAAGCAACTTTTTTTTAACAGCATCGATATATAATTTAAATCTTTCTTATAAATTAAAACAAGAAAACTAAATATTATTGCTAGGGGTTGAAGAAAATTATCTATTTCAGCTAAAAATGCATAAATATTTAAGTATCCTTTGTTTAATAAAGTTAATGTAACCAAATACAAAAATACTGATAACCACAAATAGAATATTACAAGTAACTCTATATTAATTTCTATTCTCGGCCTTAATAATAATCTTATTACTGCTAACAATAAAGTTAGATATATAACGATACTATCTATCTTGATTCCAGAATCTGGTGAAATATACGGCCCAAAAGTTGAAATTAAAAGAAGCAGAGGCCAAGCACTAACTAGCTTTTTTGCGAAATTAAACATATCCCAACATCCTTTTCATAACAAAAAGAGCTTGCAATAATTATCAATTTCTTTTTCATCATTCGATATTTTCATTCCTAATGTAAAAGCTTTCTTCGACAAAAATTTATATTCCTCATTACCCAAATCTACGCAATATTGAATTACCTCAATATATTTCTTTTCATTATCCAAAGGAATATCCCATCCAGCATGTACTGCTTCCAAATTTATCCATGGAGTCTGATCACTAATAATTACGGGACAACCCCCTATTAACGCTTCTATAATCACATGCCCAAAATTTTCCCCGAGAGTTGGAAACAAGAAAACATGATGTTCTCTAAAGATATCAATTATTTTATCGTGTGTTGCCACTCCCTTGTATTCAACCTTTATATTTGAAGGTAATTCGTTTATTACTTGTAAACACTTCATCCAATATTTTGTGTCTTCTATAGGTCCGTAAATGTTAAATTCAATTTTCCCTTCAACATTTTTCACTAATTCAATTGCTTTCTTGAGATTTTTCTTAGGATGTATTCTCGATACAAATACAATTTTTAATTCCCCTTCTTTTTTTGTTATTTTTTTTTCGTATTCTATAATATCATGTCCAGCAGCTAAATTATTTGCAACAATTATTTCGATTTTTTCTCCAAATATTTGTTTTATATCACATTTTTCCAATTCAGTAGTAGCATGCCAAACTACATCACTATGTAATCCTGTTATTTTGGAAAAAGCAATAAAAAGCTGCTTTTTCAATTTCTTAAATCCCAATGCACCTTTAGAAAATTCACCTCTTGGAGCTATTATTATTCGTTTCTCCGGTATTTTCTTTATCTTTCTTAATATGACTGGTATAATGCTAAATTTATATGAAAAAAAGCTGTTTAAATATAACACATCAAAGTCTATATTATTGATTAAATCAATTATTTTTTTCCAAGATAATTTTTTTACATCAGTATAAAAGACCTTAGCATTTCCAACTTTTGTCCAGGTATCTATTTGAATATTCTTAAACGGCTCTTTGTCCCCTAGATCCCTGTCGCTAGTAACAATATAAAAATCTATCCTATCTGAAAGTTTATCTACTAAATTTTTTATGGACTGAATAGGACCTCCACCCTTGACACTGGGAATATAATATCCAGTCATTATCAATACTTTTTCCTTCAATCCATTTTCCCCCAAACAAATTTATCTACTATCTTAGCATAACTTTGTATTATTTTAACTACTTTTACCGAAACATTTTCATCAACGTAATCATTAGCTAGAGCGGTCTTTTCTTTATTCTCCCACATTGCTCTGCTTAATTCTACGGCTTGTACAATATCCTTTTCGGTTATACCTCCTATCACAATAGTTCCTTTATCTAGTACTTCTGGTCTTTCTGTAGAGGTTCTAATAAGCACAGCAGGAAAACCCAGTATCGCGGACTCTTCTGACAGTGTACCACTATCAGACAACACACAAAATGAATTTAACTGTAATTTGTTATAATCAAAAAATCCAAAAGGCCTCAGTTTTCTAATCAGTGGATGAAATTTAAACCCTCTTTTCTCAATCATCTTCCAGCTTCGTGGATGGGTAGAATACACGATTGGAAGTTGATACCTTTCAGCAATAGCATTCAAAGCATTCATCAGAGAAAAAAAATTTTTTTCATTGTCAATATTCTCTTCCCTGTGCGCCGAAACGACGATATATTTTCCCGGCTGAAGCTGAAGTTCTTCTAACACTTTACTTTGATTTATTTTTTCTATGTTCTTGCGTAATACCTCTGTCATCGGAGAACCAGTGACAAATATATACTCTTTCCTTATCCCCTCAGCAAGAAGATATCTTCTACTATGCTCTGTATAAGGCAAATTGATATCCGATATATGATCGACTATTTTTCTGTTAATCTCCTCCGGCACATTTTGATCAAAACACCTGTTCCCTGCCTCCATGTGGAAAATCGGAATCTTAAGTCTTTTGGCAGATATAGCACACAAAGCTGAATTAGTATCTCCCAGTATTAACAAAGCATCAGGCTTTTCTTTCAACATCACTTCATATGATCTGGCAATGATGTTCCCTATAGTTTCACCTAAATGTTTGCCCGCTGCATTTAAATAATAATCCGGCTGTCTTATTCCCAATTCCTCAAAGAAAATCTGATTTAAAGTATAATCCCAATTCTGGCCTGTATGAACCAGTATATGATTAAAATACCTATCGCAGGCTTTTATAACTTCTGATAATCTTATAATTTCCGGCCTCGTCCCAACTACTGTCATTACCTTAAGTTTTTCCATCAGCAATTATACCTCCAAGTAATACGTGTCTGGTTTTTGAGGATCAAATATTTCACTTGCCCAGAAAATTGTAATAACGTCCTTTTTCCCAACATTTTCAATGGAATGGGTATAACCAGTAGGGATATCCACAACCTCCGGCACTTCTCCACTTACTCTGTATTCTATTACCTCATCACTGTCTATTTTTCTAAATCTAATAACAGCTTCTCCTTGAACAACGAGAAATTTTTCAGCTTTGGTATGATGCCAGTGGTTGCCCCTTGTAATGCCAGGTTTAGTCCTTGAAATAAATATCTGTCCCATACTTTTTGACTTAATAAACTCAGCGAGCCAGCCTCTATTATCCTCTTTTTTCTCTAACTTATAGGAAAATTGATTCTCTGGCAAGTAGGATAAATAAGTCCCATACAATGCCCTGTCAAACTCACTTTCAAGTGACGGCATGATAAGGGTATCCCTGCTTCTCCTGAATGAATAAAGCTTTTCAGCAAGCTCTCCTAATTTAACCTTGTATGTTTTAGGCACTTTACAGAACATACCATCTCTTGTTTCCTTGCCTTCTAAGGCAGAGATAAATTCATTCACAACATCATCTATATAACACAGCGTAAGTTCTATATTTGGATCATGTATTTGAATTTCAAGATCTCTTGCTATATTATAGCAAAACGTTGCTACAACAGAATTATAATTAGGTCTGCACCATTTGCCAAACAGATTCGGAAGCCTGTATACCAACACTTTTACACCGTTTTCTTCGCCATATTTAAAAATTAAATCTTCCGCTGCCTTTTTGCTTCTACCGTATGGATTATCTCTTTCTGATTGGATGGAAGACGTAAAAAGCACAGGCGCTTTATTGTTGTGTTTCTTTAAAAGTGTGAGCAACTCAGAAGTAAATCCAAAATTTCCTTCCATGAATTCATTTTCATCTTTGGGGCGGTTAACTCCTGCAAGATGAAATACAAATTCACATTCCTCAGTATATCTATCCAAAAGGGACTTATCAGTATCTCTGTTAAATTCAAAAATATCTTTGTATCCTCTATTTTTCAATTCTACGACAAGATTTTTCCCAACAAACCCTTTCGAACCCGTAACCAATATTTTCATCGTTTTTTCCATCCCTTCAATTCTTCCTGTATATAATCCAGTGCCAACAGTTTTTCTTTTATCTGCTCGACATTTAGGCGCTCGGCATTATGGGAGTTATATTCTCTTTCAATTGACAATCTTTCATCACCCTTAACAAAATATTTATCATAGTTCAAATCCCTATTATCAGCAGGGACCCTAAAATACTTGCCTAAATCTTCGGCAACTAAGTATTCCTCTTTAGTGAGAAGAGTTTCATATAATTTTTCACCATGTCTTGTACCAATTATTTTTATTTCATTGTCAGCCTCGAATATTTCCAATAGTGCTTTTGCTAAATCGCCTATTGTACAAGCCGGAGCTTTCTGGACAAATATATCTCCAGACTGTCCATGTTCAAAGGCGTATAGTACAAGGTCAACAGATTCATCAAGGCTCATCAAAAATCTAGTCATGTTAGGATTTGTGACCGTTAAAGGTTGTCCACTTTTTATCTGCTGAACAAAAAGAGGGATTACAGAACCGCGCGATGCCATAACGTTACCATAACGCGTGCCACAAATTAAAGTTTTATCTGGGGATACTGTCCTGGATTTAGCTATAAAAACCTTTTCCATTAGAGCTTTAGAGAGGCCCATTGCGTTTATGGGATAAGCAGCTTTATCCGTCGAAAGGCAAATCACTTTTTTAACTCCGCATTCTATCGCAGCTGTAAGTACATTATCCGTCCCCAATACATTGGTCTTTACAGCTTCAAGCGGGAAAAATTCACAAGTAGGGACCTGCTTCAAAGCAGCCGCATGAAAAACGAAATCAACACCATACATGGCATTTTTAACGCTGGCCAAGTCTCTTACGTCGCCGATATAAAACTTAATTTTGTCGTTTTTGTAAAATCTTCGCATGTCATCTTGCTTTTTCTCATCACGGGAAAAAATACGAATCTCTCCAATATCAGTATTTAAAAACCTTTTTAATACAGCATTGCCAAACGAACCAGTGCCTCCTGTAATTAGAAGTGTTTTGCCTTTAAATATACTCATTTTTGCTCAATCCCTCACAAAATATGTTTTAGTATAACGTCTATATTTTTAGTAATATCATAATTATCTTCCAGATACTTCCTTGCATTTTCGCCCATTTTTATTCGTAAATCTTTGTCAGAAGAAAGTCTATTCGCGTATTCCATAAAAGAAGAAATATCTCCACTTTCACACCAAAAGCCGCTATTTGAATTAATCAAGATGTCTTTTAGATCCGTATTCTTATCTGTCGCTGCCAGTACAGGTAATGAATATTCCATATATGAAGTTAATCTAGAAGGAAAATTAGGAATAGTAAATCTTTTATCTAAGAAAATCAACCCGACATCTGCTATTGTGAGTAATTTGTCATATTCCGCTTTAGGAAGCTTTTCTAACAATTTTACATTTTTAGGCTTTACATCGTTTATATACTCTTCTATCCTTCCATATTCCGTCCCTGAACCTACAATCAATAAGTAACCATTTTTTATTTTGTGGAAGTTATTAATTACTTCCAACAAAAAGTCTATTCCCTGCGGTTTTCCTAGATTACCGCCATATATAAATACTACAGCATCTTCAGGAATACCATATTTATCTAATAGAAACTTATCTTTTTTTATTCTATCAACTCTTTCAATTGGTTTTATAGAATTTGGGAAAACCTCTACTTTTGATTTATCTATATAAGGATTGTGTTTAAGCAAATAGTTAACATTACCTTCCGACATACATCCAATTACATCAGATATTTCATATAACCTTTTTTCTTTTTCTCTAAAATACTTCCATATTAAACTTCCCTTTTTCATAAGCCCAATATCTACCGCATTTTGAGGGAAAATATCTTTTAACATTAAATAAGTCTTGCTATTATGCTTGTTTTTAAAATACCTTACGATTCTTTCAAATGTTATGGGAGGCGTCGCATATATAACCATATCAAAATGAACATCTTTAAAATACTTCAAAATAGCTTTTAAATATTGCCTCTCTATAAGAAGTGTCGAGATACCTTTTTCTATAAAGTTTGCCGTTTTAGTTATATTCCCAGTCTTAACCAATAGAATATGTATTTTATCTTTAGATATTAGCTCCGTCGGTAAACCTGTTCTTTTTTCTCTCGGTGAAACAACATATATATTTATACCCCTATTTGCGAATTCTCTTACAAGATCAGTATATATTCCTCGTTCATCAACATTCTCCATATTAGATATCGTTAAAAATAATACATTCATATTATCCACATCCATTTTTGAACTTTATTTTCATCGAGATACCTTAAAAGCGCCTTCTTGCCCATACCATATTTATAAAAGCCCTTTAATCTATCTAACTGAACCACTCCGATTTATTCCGCAAATACTGCTGGACGAGCCGAACATGAACTGCTTTACCCCTAAGTACCTTTCCATTTCAAGAAGGTTGGGTGCCTTTAACGTTTAATTTCTGATAGGTAATTGAGTCTTTAACCCATTAAATGCAGCGCCTTCCGTGACAAATGCGTGTTTCACCTGCCTACCCCCATGTATATAAATCCCGCCTTTTTCACTTCTTCCGGCTCATAGTAGTTTCGTCCGTCAATAAATAGCAGATTTCTCATCTTGCTTGCGAGCTTTTCAAAATCCATGTTTGCCCAATTTGGCCATTCAGTTGCAAGGATTACCGCATCCGCATCTTCTGTAGCTTTATAAGGGTCTTCGAAAAAGCCGATTTCTTCATTTGCTCCCAGGACTTTTCTAGCATTTTCTATAGCTATCGGATCGCAGGCTTTTACATTTGCCCCTTCAACAAGAAGAATTTTTATTATATCTATCGCAGGTGATTCTCTTACATCATCGGTACCGGGCTTGAAGGCAAGGCCCAATACCGCTATTGTCTTTCCCATTAAATCCCCAAAATAAGCTTTTAACTTATCGACTACCGCCCTCCTTGCCCTGTAGTTTACTTCTCTTGCTGCAGATACAATAGGCATGTCGTATCCTATCTTCTTTGCAAATTCCAAAAGCGCCGAAGTATCTTTGGGGAAGCAACTTCCTCCCCAGCCTATCCCCGCATTTAAAAAGCTCATCCCTATCCTTTTGTCAGTGCCGATACCCTTTGCTACATCCACCACATCGGCCCCCACCTTCTCGCAAAGGCCGGCTATTTCGTTTATAAAGCTTATCTTTAAGGCCAAAAAAGCATTGGCAGCGTACTTTATCATTTCGGCACTGATGATGTCTGTTACAATAAAATGCGGGAGTTTCGTACCGTTTGGCCTCGGCAGGAAATGCGGAGGGGTAAAGGTCTGTTGCAGTATAGGGTTGTAAAGTTGTTGCAGATCCGAAATTGCCTTCTCTGACCTTGCACCTACCACTATCCTATCGGGATATAAAGCATCATATAAGGCCATACCTTCCCTTAAAAATTCGGGATTTGATGCCATATTCACTTCGCAGGATATTTTATTTTCTTTTAGTCTTTGTTTTATTTGCCATGATACTTTATCGTTAGTTCCTATCGGCACCGTAGACTTTATAACTATAGTATAGCTTTTCCCGCGCAATAGGCAGTCGGCCACTTCTTTTGCAGCCCTTTCCACATAAGAAACATCTGCCTCACCGTTTTCAAGCGGCGGTGTGCCTACGGCAATTATGATGACATCAGAATTTGACACTTCTTTTCCAGGCGTTTCTAAAAAAACAACATTTTTTTTAACAAGAGCAAGGAGTTCTTCTAAGCCTTTTTCATATATAGGGCTTTTGCCTGCTTTTAAAAGTTCAATTTTTCGTTTCTCTTTTTCCACTATACATACATTGTGTCCTATATAGGATAACGCAAGGCCGGTGGTAAGTCCGACATAACCGGCTCCGATTATCGTGACATTCAATGTCATGCCCCCTGCTTTTATTTCGAATCATGTCAAAATTTATCTTTTATACATCAAAACCCTTTTCAAAATTGCTTCACCATCCGGCTTTAAGACAATTCTAATTCCCGCTTCTTTGCCGTCCGTCCCTCCAGGCGCGGTTAATTGTAATACCTCTCTTTCAGAACTTGATATGACTTTACTGTCTACAATAACTTCTACTTTATAGCTTCCAATTGGCGCTTCGGCCTCTACGTTTATTTCATAGGATTCGCCCTCTTCCAAGTCAAACACCCCGGAAGTATAAAGGCTGAGTTGAGAGCTGCCAGAAGGTCTTATCCTTGTATATTCACCTTGTTTAACTTCTAACTTGCCCTCTCCCGAAAAGCGCCAGAGGTCTGGTATATCGTTTTCATCGAGGTCCAATCCGAAATTAGCTGCAAAGATTAAGTCTTTTAACGTCTTTACCGTACTCACATCTGGGCTCTCCATCAGTTTTTCCGCCTTTGCAAGGTAGAGCATGAGGTTTTTCGTCGCTGCAAGTTTTTCCACTCCCGGGTCATTTTTAGGTGATTCCCTGTTGAGCTCCACTATTTTCTCAGGGATAGCGAGGCATTTTTGCGAAATCTTCTTCGCGTTAGCTTTTTCACCCTTTGCAATATATACTTCCGCCGATTTCTCATAAGCTTCCGCTAATGTTTCCCATACGGTAATGTTGTAAGGATTGAGCCTTGCCGCTTCTTCCAGAAGCGAAAGGCCTTCCGTGAGTTTTCCTTCTTTAAGATAAGCTGCAGCAAGTAAACTCTTTATTTTGGCGTTATATGGATCAAGAGCAACTGCTTCTTCCTTTAGCTTTATCGCCTTTTCCTTATATCCCTTGTCTTCCGCCTGCTCGCCAATTATTTCATAAATCTGCGAAAGGTCAGCTTTGAAGGAAGCGGTAAGTGGATCGTACTTTGACGCTTTTTCGAAGTACTTCTTCGCTTTCGCTATATCGCCATTTTGCAGCGCTTCGACGGCCTTCTGGCCATAAGTGTAACCGGCATATAACGTCCCGGAGCCAAGGATTAAAATGAAGGCAAGGGCTCCTGCAGCCCATGATCCGTAAGGCCCAAAAATTTCTTTCTTCTTTTTCGACACTGTGGAAGAGGTCGCGCTGCTCGAAACCATAAGCCCGAACACTGCCCACAGAAATATCGCAACCGCCGAAAGGGAGAGGTTAAAATCTACTGCGCTATGCCCAAGGATTGCAAGGGAAGAGGAAAGCATGGACCAGTTCACGGTGGCGCTTTCCACATCATCGAATTTCTTTAAGGCGAAATTTTTTCCAATCAGCGCCATTAATATCAGGAAGGCAGCTAATCCCAATATTCCTGTCTCCACTATAAGCTGCAGGAAGAAACTATGGACTTCCGTTGTGAAGTACCGGTACGATTGGTAGGCAAAATACGCCGCCTTCCAGCCTCCGCCTCCCCAGCCAAGTAACGGCCGTTCCTTTATCATCTTCAAAGCATCCCTGTAAAAGGAGAGCCTTCCCTGAACGCTTTGTTCGCCGAAGCTTATGCTTTCGATCCTCTTTGCCACAGCTTCCGGTATGTACTTGTAGGCCAGGATAATGCGCTGGCCTTCGGCCTTATCTGAAGCGTCATATATCCTCGCGCTGCTGAACACCGCCGATGTCCCAGGATATCGGTTGGCAAAGCCTATTTGAAGCTTTACAGCATCTTGCGGGGTTCTAAAGCGTATTTCTATCGACTGATTTTCTAAAGGTTCATTAAAGTACTCGTTTTTTATCCTCTGAGATTTGTTTTTTTCGTCCACGTTGTTTATTAATACGGCGCCGCCCCACCAGCCTTCTTTCTCTCCGGGGTTTGCCGTTACCGTCACTTGAAGCACGTATTCGGTGTCGGGCTTTACGTTTCCCACCGTATACCAGGATGTCTTCCAGCTTTCGGTTTCGCCTTCTTCGTGGGAAAGGTAAAGAGGCTCCTCCGTATTGAATGCTACGTAGAGGCCTGTTCCCGCTATAATTACTGTTGTAATCAAAACAACAAGCAATATTTTCGGGCTTATGCGGACTACAAAGCGCTCGCCCAGCTTCTCAAAGATGTAAAATACCGCCGGTGTCAGTACAAGACCGATGAAGTACCAAAGCCATACTTTCCCGCCCTGGCCGCTTGAAATCCCGGTCCCGAAGCCTGGTGATACTAGGATGCCCACCGCAAAGCATTGCAGGGAATAGCCGAATACCTTCAGCCTGTAAGCCCCAGGTATTCCTGCAAGCAGTATCAGGTAAAACAAAGGGAACATCAGCCATGCGGCCCTGGAGAGTGTAAATAGGAAGGCTAGAAACAGCGTGTAGTTAATCGCAGAAAGTAGGGCTTTTTGCCAGCGCTTTTCCGTCACAGCCTGAAGCCCAAGGCCCAGCATCAGGGCTGCCGTGAGGTACGCAGCAAGGGTATTCGGGTACTGCAGGGTAGAATTTATCCTGCCCCCTACGAAGGCCCCGGGATATTTTACGGTGCCCGCCGCTGCGCCGATGCCTACGAGGGCTACGCCGAAGGCGGAAAGGAGCAAGGTCCAAAGCACTATCCTTTTTTCTTTTTCATCCCTGATTATGTCGGAAGCCAGATAATATACTATGAAGTAGTTTGTGTACTTCAGAAATTCTCCTAAAGCGTCTCGGTAGTTTGCCGCTCCAAAAAAGGAAATGAGGTAAGCTCCCACAAGAGCAAGGGCGGCAATATCCGCCTGGTCCCGAAAAAATTTCCTCTCTTGTAGTACCGAAAACTTATATATAATCCATGAAAGGAATATTATCCCGGTTATTATCTGGGTGGGAAGAAGCTCTCTTTCGAAGAAAAGCCCCCTGAAGTAGGGAGGGTAAAAGAGGAGCAATAATAAAGCCGCGAAAAATATGGGCGATTTTGCTTTTTTTAATTCTTTTTTGATCTGCTTTTTTTTCTTTGTCAAGTCATTCACCGCCTATTTTTCGACTTCCGAATTATTTTATATTTTTTTATTAAATTGCCGAGGTTTTTGCCAATCCTTCTCCCGACCTCTTCCAGTAGTCCGCAAAAAACACCGCAAAGACTCCTACCATAAGGCCGAGCACGGTCGCCAATGCAACGTTCAAAAGTTTCTTAGGAGCTACCGGCTTTTCCGGAACTATTGCGGGTGAGACTACCATTATGTTGAAATCGCCGATTTTTCCCGATGTTGTTATGCGGGCTTCCTGGTATTTTTTGAGGAATGTGTTGTAGGTTTCAAGGGCTATATTGTATTTCTCCTGCAGGCGGCTGTATTCGGTCTTTTTCTCAGCATATAAGGCCTGCAGGCTTTCCAGCTCGGATTGAGTTTTTTTAATTGAGTTTTCTATTGCAGCCTTCTGGGATATAATACCGGCAAGTTCAGCCTCAAGTTCTGCCGCCTTCTGGCTCAGCATATCGTAAGTCTGGTTTATTTCCTGTGTTTTCAATGAAAGACCAGTTATATCAGAATTTGTAACTTTCCCTGACGCTATTCCCATCATCGCAGGGTCGTCTATTATGGATTTTTTAAGTTCTAGTAAGCGCGGCTCTTTTGAAAGTCTCTTTTCAATAGTTTCAAGGGAAGACCTTACTGCCTTTTCGTGCACCTCGAGTTTTGCAAGTTCGGTCTTGAACTCTGTAAGAAGTGCAAGCTTTGCCTGAATGTCTGCAGAAAGCTCATCTACGCTCTGGGGCTTTGCCATGAAGTTTTTCATCTCTTCCGTAATCTGGTCTAGGTTTTTTTGTTCCTCTTTCATCTGGCTTTCTAGATACTCTGCCGTCTTTCCCATCTGGGCCTTCAATGTCTCCGAAACGAATTCCACAAATTTTGAAGATAAGGTATTTGCAATATTAGCAGCCATCTGAGGGTCTTTATCCTTTACGGTGATCCTTATAAGGTTTGTATCCTTTACAGCCTCTACGCTTACAGCTTCCTTCAGGGAGTTGACGCTGTATTTTGTAGTATCCAAATTGAGTTCTTTTATCACCGAATTTAAGATGTGGGGGTTTGTCACCTGCGCCCTGTATGTCTCCAGAGTCATTTGAGGAAATTGGGAAAGGTAGTTAAGAAGAGTTTCATAATCCGACCCCTGCGGCTGGCTTTTGGGAGAAAGAGGGGATGCCATCAATATTGCTGCAGCTTCGTAAGTGGGAGAAATGACAAAAAAACTTAATATGCCGCTTACCGCAACTGTTATCATCGTTATGATGGCTATCAACCATTTCCCTCGAATCAGTATTTCGATAAGTTCTCTTAGGCTAATTTCTTCTTCCATCGTTATCCTCCTTGTGGCTGGGTATTTTTGTGCTGTATTTGCTTTTTTATTTTTTCTACATAAAAATACAATTTTCCTCCTTGCAAGGGAAAACTTTTCCTTAAATTTAAAAAAGCCCCTAATGGGGCAAGATGTAATCTTTTATTCTCCTTTCCAGCCTTCCAGGAATTTTTTTAAGTCCTCCGGCATTGGTCCAGCAGGAATATACTTGGATAGTTCTACTATGAAGTCTGCTATCTTCTTTTTCAGCTCCGGCGGGATGCTGTCGGAGAGTTTCTTCATCATCTCGGATATCTTCTCTGGGGTGAGGTCCTCAAGCCCGGCATCTTCGAGGATTTTCTTCGCAAACTCCGGGTTATCCGGGGTAAGGCCGAAGGAGGAAAAAATCCGCGCGATTTCTTCCGGGGTCTTTCCGGATTTTTCGATCTCTTTTCTGATTTCCTCAAATTCCTTCATTTTCACACCTCCTGACTTTATTTATGCTCAATACCGCTTTTTCGACATCTACAAGGCCCGCCCCCTGCTTTTCTTCAGGAAAGCCGAGGTCCTTTGCAGAGCCCTTTAGAATTTCTTTTACTTGTTCGCAAGTAATTTTGTGAATCGAAAGAAGTAAGGCTGCCGCCCCCGAGACGTGAGGCGCGGCCATGGAAGTGCCGCTCATCAGCTTGTAATTGCCGTCTTTGTAGGTGGAGAGGATGTCGACCCCGGGTGCAGCAATATCCACTTCGGGCCCGATACTGGAAAAGCTTGCTAGTCGGTCGTCCCTATTGCAGGCTGCTACTGCGATAACCTCGGGATATTTGGCAGGATAAAGCACCGAATTTTCTCCTCCTGCGTTGCCCGCAGCCGCTACCAGCACGACGCCGCTTTTGTTCAGGGCTTTAACCGCCCGCCGGAGAGTGATGCTGTTGTTTTTGATGCCAAAGCTCATGTTGACCACTTGGACTTCCTTCTCAAGGCACCAGTTCAAGGCCTCCACGATGCCGGAAACAGTGCTTTTTCCCTCTTTGTCGAAGGCCTTTACCGAATATATTTCAACTTTAGGCGCAACTCCTACCACCCCTATGTCGTTGTCCAGGGCTGCAATGGTCCCGGCCACGTGGCTACCGTGGCCGTTGTCGTCGATGACGTTTTTGCAGTCCAAAACGCCGTAGGCCTCCTTGATATTGTCCTTTAAATCCGGATGGGATAGGTCAACGCCGGTATCCACAATCCCCACGCGCACTCCCTCGCCTTTTGTTGTCTTCCACACCTGCTGGGCCGAGATTTTTTTGACCCCCCACGGTATCTCTTGACCTTCGAGCTTTACGCTTACACCGTAAGGCATAACCTGAATGGCAGCCTCGTAGTCGTCTTCGATGTATTCGATGAAGGGGTCTTGGGAAAGCTGCTGGATTCTGGCATTATGCGGCTCCACCTCGCAGAGGCAGGCATCTACAAGCGGCAATTCTTTTTTAATCTTTATTCCGTAATTTTCGAGAATATTCCGGGACTGCAGGACCCCTATACCTTCTTTGAAGCCTACTATTTTGTATCGCTTTTTCCTGCTTTTTTTGTTCAAGGCCCCCAATGTCAGGGCAAGAAACGAGTAGTATAAAAAAAGCGCGGGAATCACTTAAAGTCCCCCTTTCGTAAACTCTAATACTACATTATTCAAGGGGGCAACCGCAGGTGAATTAGCATATCATAAAGATGAAGAAGGCAATAAAGGGGGGATGAAACTGATGGAAGAAATGGAAAAAAATGAAGAAGTTAGGGGATTTGACGGGGAAAGAAAAAGTTCAAAGGAGAAAGATGCCGAAATTACCATGGAGAAATTTCCGCCGATGTTTAAGAAGGCTCTCCGGGAGGCAGTATCAAGCGGCAAATTATCTCTCGCCCTGGGAAACGTCTCAGGTTCCCTGGAAGTTACAAAGTCGGCGGTGGAGAGCATGGCTCAGGTGGTGGAAAAGGCGAGGGAAATCTTGAGCAGTGCAGGCAAAAAGGACGGCATAGGAAGCGCATCCGCTTTGAGCTCCGCCTGGCTTCCGATGTTCCTGGGGCTTATGAAGACGCCGGAGTTTCAGAACCTCACGGCTTCGATGATTGCAAATATGCTGAAGGAATGAGGAAAGGCCGCATAAAAGCGGCCTTTCACAGCGTGGCACAATTGTTTTAGTACCTTTTCTTCGTTCATGATAGCATCCTACCTTCTTTTATCCTCTTTTTAAGGTAATAATTATACTCATCGTAGATGTGCTTTACATCAAAATACCGCTGAAGGGCCCTTACCTGGAATTCGCACCTTGCATCCTTATCCCTTTCGTAGATAATTTTCCCCGTAGAAATAACTTCATATTGAATATACGGCGGGCAATTGTTCAGAATTACAAGATCGAAATCATAAGTCCCGAGAGCTTCTGATACATCCCCGATCAATTCCAGTTCTTCTTCCAAACCGATTTTATCCCGCAATAAGACGGCTATATCTATGTCGCTAAGGTCGGTGGTTTTGCCGGTAGCAAGGGAGCCGAAAATATACGCCGCTACGATTTCGGGCCTTTTTTCGAAAACAGCAGGAAGTCTTTCTATAGCTTTTGTCAATATATCTTTTGGCAGTTTTCTGCCGTATTTGATCATAATACTTTCTTCCTTTCGATATAAATCAATTCATACCGTCCCCCGTTGCGGCTTCGCGGTAGCCGGGAAGGTCCTCTTTGATGAGGTCGATCAGGTATTTTTTGAAGTCTTCCTTCAGGTCGTCCCTCATCATGGCAAACTCCACCGTTGCGATAAGGTAGCCCAACTTGTCTCCAACGTCGTACCTCTTTCCTTCGAATTCGTAGGCGTATATGACCTCGTAGTTCAAAAGTTCCTTTAACGCATCGGTGAGCTGGATCTCGCCTCCGGCTCCCGGCTTTGTGTGTTCTAAAATTCCGAAAATCCGCGGCGTTATTATGTACCTTCCCAGAATTGCCATGCGCGACGGGGCCTTTTCTTTTTTCGGTTTTTCCACCAGGTCGTTCACCTTGTATATTCTATCTTCGATAAAGGCGCCGTCCACGATGCCGTACTTGCTCACGTCTTCCTCTCTCACCTGCTGGACGCCTAGGATGGTGCAGTTGTACCTCTCGTATATTTCCATCATCTGCTTCAGCACCGGCTTTTCGGAGCACATCACGTCATCCCCCAGCATCACGGCAAAGGGCTCGTTGCCCACGAAGGTCCTGGCGCAGTAGATGGCATGTCCGAGGCCTCTTGGTTCCTTTTGGCGGACGTAGTGGATATCCACCATGTTGGATATGTCCTCCACTATTTTCAAGAGTTCCCCGTTTCCCTTTTTCTTGAGCTCTAGCTCTAGTTCCACGGATTTGTCGAAATGGTCTTCTATGGCCCTCTTATTCCTTCCGGTTATTATAAGGATCTCTTCTATCCCGGAGGCTACCGCCTCTTCCACTATGTACTGGATGGTGGGTTTGTCCACTATGGGCAGCATCTCCTTGGGCTGGGCCTTGGTAGCCGGCAAAAAGCGGGTGCCAAGGCCTGCAGCGGGTATTACGGCTTTTTTTATCTTCAATATAAGTCCCCCCAATTCATTTTAATTCCACGGCGTATTTGAGAATTTCCGCCTGACATGCTTTGAATTTCAACCCGCCATATGCTACTAGCCACTCTGACGCTACAGAAATTCATCTACCGGTATAATATCACATAATATCAAAATTTTCCATAAAATAAATAGCTACACTCCCAACGACTTCACCATCATAGTCGCAAAGGAACCGGGAGGAAGCGTGAACTTCAGCGTGACTTTTTTGTAGCCCGGGTAAAGGTCGTCCTCCTCGAAGGGGCTTACATAAAGTCCTTCCGGGAAAACTATAGCAGGTCTCATGAAGGACTTAAAGAAAGACTTCCTTATCTTCTTCAGATTGAAGTCCGAAGGCTTTACTCCTCTTTCGGCGAGGACTTCATCGATGGCCTTTTTAACCTCCGGTAGGCATTCCGGAATCCGGGACGAGACCGTTGGGATTTCCATTTTCCTAAGGCACTTTAAGCTTCCATCGGGAATGGTTCTGTAAAAGTAATAGTCCATTATTTTGCCTTTTACTTCGAAGAGCTCGGAAACATAGTTTGGCAAAAGTTTCTTTAAAGTCAGATTCCAGAGGAAGCTCTGGTAGGCAGAAAAGAACATGGAAAGCTCTTCCTTCGGGATGGTGTTTAATGCTGCTAAAAGACCTTTTTTCCCAGAATTTTCTATGAGTATCTTAACAATTTCCTTCTCCACGGAAGTCCTGCAAAGGGGAAGGATCGCTTCCCAGTTCCCCCACAGCCTATCTATTTCCCTCTTCCTTTCCTTTTCATTCCTGGAGTCCTCCGGATGAACTACCGTAAAGTATAGTTTCAAAGCACCGCTATAGTGCTTTTTTATTATCCTCTCTGCCAGAAATTCCTGCGGGTTTTCCACGCTGCCGAACCTCTGGTCATCGAAGAAGTTGGAGTAGCCGAACTTTTCCACTTCAGGAAGCCTTTCTTTTATTTTTTCCTCCTCTTCAGGTTTTAGTTTCCTCAGCGTTATCTCAAAGTAATTGCCCTCGAGTATCGCCGGGGATACGAAGTCGTCGGCAAATCCCAGGAAGGAGAGCTTCACGTTGGGCCTTTCGAACTTGAGCTCATACTTTTTCGGCACCGATATGTACTGGCTCGTCAGGGCGTGGCGGTCCTTCCTGCCGCCCGAGCCTATTTTGGAAAGAGGCACTTTGTTTTCCCGGGAAATAAATTTGAGGGCGTCCATGGTGTTCCAGTGCCTTTTTTCGAGGAGGTATATGCGGTACGGCCCGTCCGATGAGTACTTTATGTCGGCAAGTTCTTTTACTATGAAGTCTTCGGGCATGACTTTTATCTTCAAATTATCACCCGCATTTCTTTTTCAATCTCTTTTTTTATTAAAGGCGAAAGCGAATCATAGGTATTTATATCAACCTTAATTTTCAAAATGCTTTCCAATTCCTGTTGCAGTCTTATCAAATCAAATAAGGTTTTTATCTTTCCTTCTCTAAATTTAATAACTATATCTAAATCGCTACTTGGTTTTTCTTCTCCCCGCGCGTATGAACCAAATACGGCTGCATTCACAACATCGTTCTTTTTAAGCAAAGGCACTATTTTTTCTTTTAGATCCGCAAAATTCATAATCGCCACCTCTGGCGCTGGAAATTGTTGACTTTCGAATATATTATACCATATTATAGCCGACCTATACGGCAATGTCATCAATTTTCTTGACTTTCTCTTTTTCTGGAATAGAATTTTGTTAAGGGCTTTAAATCAAAGGGGGAATCGAAAATGCCCAGAGAACTTATCGAAATCGACCGCGAAAAGCTGAAGGCCTATGTGACAGAAAAGCTTTACCGTTTCGACGAAATCGGCGGAGTATATCTTTTCGGCTCCGCCGTCGACAAAATGAGGCCCGAAAGCGACATAGATTTGGGGATAATAACGATTCCTGGAGCAGTAAGCTCCGAAGAGGAAGTTGAACTTTTTTTGGAAAGGTTGCATCTTGCCCTCAGAAATTTTGAGGGGCACCCGTTCGACCTTGTTTCAGTAGCACACGCAAATGTAATCCTTGCCTTCGAAATTCTGCGGCATGGAATACCGATATTCATAAAGGACGATGATGTGGTTTCAGACCTCATAGAGAAGGTCAGCCGCAAGTATGCCGACGTATACCCGAGGTACAAAAAGGCTCTAGAGCTGATAATTGGGGTGAATTGTGATGAAAAATGAAATCATTGAAAGAAAAATAGCTTTCATTAGGGAACAAATAAATGATATAAAGCTGCTTTTATCAAATAAAAGCAAGGAGGAAATTTTAAAAGACCAATGGCTCATTAAAGGTCTCAAATATTCACTTCAGACAGCCATTGAAACAATGATTGATATTACTTTCCACATTTGTGCCAAACATTTTAAAAAAGCTCCTGTTGATGCAAGAGACAGTTTCAATATGTTGCTCGATAAAAATATAATTACAGAACGGGATTTTTTGACTTTTAGCCAGATGGTAGGTTTTAGAAATAGAGTGGTTCATGGATATGAGGATGTATCCGATGAAAGGGTATACGAATTGGCATCAAATGGACTTTATGATTTTGAACATTTTATCGATTTGATATTAAGGTATGCAAAATCACAAAAATTATAATTAAATGACTCACCCCAGGCCAATTCGTAATACAGCCGGTTAAGCTCCACAGGCCCTGCCGCACAGCCTAAAAATCCAAAAATGCAATCTCCCCGCAGCCGGTCGGAGAGCTCGCCCGCTCCCAGCCGGCCTTTTTGTTTTAGTTGACTTTTTATTTAAATATGATATCATATATGGTGTCATAATTTTTTATCCTCTGGAGGCACTTTATGAGTTATTATGAAAAACTTTATTTTAAGATTAAAAATAATCCCAAAGATGTAACGTTCGATGAGCTTCGGACTCTCATGACAAAAGTTGGAGGTTTTAATGATAGACCCGGGAAAGGTGATCACTGGATCTTTTCACATCCAGATTTTCCAGATATAAGAATTGTTTATAGATACGAGAGGTGGGCGTAAGCCTTTAAAACCTATTTATGTTAAAAAATGTATGAAATATTTTGATGAAGTTAACCCGCATTTCAAGGAGGTAAAGAATAATGAGTGAAAATTACAAATACGGCCTGAAGATAAGTGTATTGACTGAAGAAGATGGTGGAGGATTTTTTGTAGAGGTTCCCGACCTTCCGGGTTGCATGGCTGACGGCGATACTCTTGAAGAAGCTATAAAAAATGCAAAAGAGGCTATAGAATCATGGATAGAAGCAGCAAAGGCCGAAGGCAGACCTATCCCTGAACCTACTTTTTATAAAGATGAAGAGGATTATAGCGGTAGATTAACAGTAAGAATCCCAAAAAAGCTTCATAAAGAATTGGCCGAAATTGCGCAGGAGCAAGGTGTCAGTTTGAATCAACTGATACTATATGCTCTTTCTAAAGAAGTCGGGCGTAAAGAAACTTCGGTAACCATTGATATTGGTGTTTGATTCTGCCTCCGGACATAAGAATAAGAGATAAGAAATTAAATGACTCCCCCCAGGCCAATTCGTAATACAGCCGGTTAAGCCCCATAGGCCCTGCCGCACAGCCTAAAAATCCAAAAATGCAATCTCCCCGTAGCCGGTCTGAGAGCTCGCCCGCTCCCGGCCGGCTTTTTTGTTTTTTCGCGCCGCCGGATATAATGGAGGTGAAATCGCAAGCGAAAGGAGGTTGGCAGCAGCTACAAGAAACTATACTATAATTGACTATATTTAACTACCTTGCTACAATAGAAACATGGAACTCTTATCCATTGGAGAAGCAGCAAAAAGATTAGGTGTACACCCGAACAGGCTTCGGGCATGGGAAAAACAGGGACTAATCAGGCCTGTGCGGTTGCCCAGCGGCCAGCGGAGATACCCGGTGGAGGAAATCAACCGCATTTTAGGAACGGGAGGGATAAAGGCAGAGCCGGACGCGGTTGCCCTCTACGCCAGGGTGTCTACGAAGAAACAGGCTGATGCTGGAAATCTTGAGCGTCAGATGGAGAGGCTGCGGGCATACGCACAGGAGAAGGGTTACCGTGTGGTGGCGGAGTATTCGGATGTGGCTTCGGGTTTAAACCAGAACCGCCGGGGTCTGGAGCGTATGCTGAAAGTGGCTGAGAAGGGCGAGTTTAAGAAATTGCTCATCGAATACCCCGACAGGCTGGCAAGATTCGGGTATGCCTATTTGGAACGCCATCTTAAGTACTGCGGTGTGGAGATAGAAATCACCTCGCAGAAGGAGGCTGAAGATGCACATACGGAACTGGTCCAGGATTTACTGGCTGTAGTGACTTTTTTTTCAGCCCGGCTGTATGGTGCGAGGGGTGGCAAGAAAATCCGGCAGGGTTTTCGGGAGCTGATAAGAGATGCCGAAGAAACACAAGAAGGACAAATTTAGCATGACAGTTTGTGGAGAGTTCTTTCCGGAAGTTTACCCGGCCTTTCGTTCACAGAAATGGGGCCGTGGGGAGGAAGACCCTCTTGAGACGGAGATGCGCCTTTTCTCTGCCTGCCAGCGTTGGGCCTTCAACCGGCTACTAGAGGGTGCATCCCGCGATGAAATAAAGAAATGGGGGCAAGATCTTTTCGGAATCAACTCCCGCTATGTGGACGATGCCAGGCTTAAGGCACAGGCCGTGCTGGACTCCCAAAAAGAGCTGCTGGAGCTGGAGATTGAGGAAACAAAAAACAAGCTACGCCGGGCGAGGAAGAAGCTCGGCCTTGCTATGAGAAAGCTGGTAAAAGCAGAGAGGAAAGGCGATGCCCCGGATATTGTTGAAAAACTCCGCCTGGCAGTCAAGGGGCGGAACAACCGGGTAGCGTCTTTAGAGGAGAAGTTGGCCGAACTGGAGGCCCACCGGGAAAACGGGACCGTACCCAAGGTGGTGTTTGGCGGGAGAAAACTCTGGAAAAGGGTCTGCAAGGGGCAGGCCACGCAGGAAGAGTGGCGAGCATCCCGCAAAAACCGCCTCTACTCCCGGGGAGACGAGACCAAGGGCGGCAACCCTAACATTAAGGTATCCTTTGGCGGGCAAGAGTTTCACTTGGCTATCTCCATATCCCACCTTTCCGAACAGACAGGCACGGATAAACTTGGCCGCCCGAAGATGAGCAAAGCCCCCAGAGTAGAAGGGAGATTGTGGCTGCCGGAGAAGCACCGGGACCTGGTGCGGATATGGCTAGCTATGAAGCTGCCCTACACAGTAGAGCTGGTCCGCACCCCGCAGGACCGCTATATAGCGCATCTGACGTTGGATTTGGGCGGGATGAAGGAACCCGATTTTACTAAAGGTTGTTTAGCCCTGGACATCAATCCTGACGGCGTGGCCTTATGCAATGTAAACGCCTCAGGCCAGCCGGAGCAGTGGCCGGAAGGTTTTAATATACCTTACCCCGGCAACCTGGGCAAGTACGAGGGAGAGTTTCAAGTTATCACTTACCTGAACGGCTTTCTCTACATCAGGATACCCGACTTAGCCTATGCTTGTGGCTTCCGGAGGGACTATCTTATAGGCGTTTTAGCTAGGGTAATCACTGACGTGGCTTTCTCCCTGGGCAAACCCATAGTCCTGGAGGACCTGGATTTCGGCAAAGACAGGCTGGATACCAACAAAAAGTTTAACCGAATGGCTTCAAACTTTCCCTTTGCCAAAATGGTGGAGGTGGTGTGCCGGAGGGCTGTCAATGAAGGAATGCCCTTCAAGCTCGTACCTGCCCGGCACACGTCCACCATAGGTTACTGGAAGTACATGGAGCGTTACGCCGTTCCGGTGCACTGCGCGGCGGCATTGGTTATTGGTCGCCGGGCGATGGGCTTTAAGGAACGGGTAACTATAGAACTTAAACAACTAGTAGCCCAAATCAAGCAAAACCTGACCTGTAAGGTCGATCCTAATACACCGAGGGAAGGAAGAGGGATGACCCGCAGGGTCAGGGCCTGCTTGAGGCGGCTGGAGGGGAAGCTCCTGCAGCACAACGGGCTTGCCCGGTGGCTGCAGGAGGCGTATTATTCCGTCTGGCATGACCTCAAAAAGCTTGCCCTGTCCTTACGGTGACCCCGTTTAGCCGGTGTCGGACAAACCGGTAGGCGTCCTGACAGGACGGCTCGGGCGGCGGTGAGCACACCGCCTCTACTCCAGTTCACTCAGACCTGCGGGTGTTGAAAAACACCCCGTCAGTCCGAGCAGGCGAGTCTGGGGTACGGGAGGGGATAACCTCTCCGTCCGGGTTCCGGGTGGGACTCCCGGGCCGAGGCCCCCTGTCGCCCTGCCCCTCGGAGGGCAAATCAAATATCCGGGAACGAGGCGAAATCCTGGTCTGGGGGCCGGCTTGGCTGGAGATAAAAACAGTCAAGTTTTTTGAACCAGGTGAAGCCGATGGCGGTTATCGCGACTCCCGTAGACGCCACCCTGCAGGTAGTAGTCCAGACCGGGACCGACCAAGGCGGAAGGCCTGTAACAAGGACGAGGTCCTTCAGGAACTTAAAGCCCTCCGCTGTGGACGACGACGTGATGGCGGTGGCAAAGGCCTTCGCCAACCTTCAGTCCCATCCCGTGGACTCCATCGTAAAGGTGGTGGAAATCGCCCTGACCGAGGAACAATAAGAAAATCTAAAACGCAGAAAGGAGGTGTAGCCCATGGCCCAGACCTTAGAGCTCAGCTTTCAAAACGAAGCCGGCAGGACCGCCCGGATCCTCATCGCCGACCCGAAGGAAAATCTGACCCCTGCGGAAGTGCAGCCGGTGATGGACCTAGTGGTCGCAAAGAACATCTTCTCCACCAGCGGCGGCGACATCGTAAAAGCCCTCGGGGCCAGGATAATCATAAGGGACGCCGTGGAAATAATATCCGCCGGATAATTCTCCCCCGGGCTTTCGCCCGGGGCTTTAATTTAATCTGAAGGAGGTGCGACAATGGAAGAACTGATAGCTCAGGTTGCTAACGTGGGCTTTCCCATCGTGATTTCTATATATCTCCTCGTGCGCATAGAATCCAAGATGGAGAGTCTCACGGTCAGCATCCACGAGCTTTCAAAGGTTATAGAAGGGTTGAAAATCCCAAAATAAGCTTTGGAGTGCCTAATACCGCCTGCTGGGAAGGGCGCTCTTTAAAAAGGCGGTAAAAATAGCCCGGCTGCCCGAACAGCAACTTACGGTTCGGGCAAGAGGATAAAGGACATGGAAAGGCTCTACCCCAGATTTATAGTGGTCCACCATACCGCAGGGCACGACGTTTCGGCCTTAGAGATAAACAGGATGCACGCTGCAAGGGGTTACGGGATAAAGATATCGGAGCCCCATTCCCTGGTAGAAGAATACCGAAAACGGGGTTTCCCCTGCGAAGGCGATGCAGCCGTCGTGAGCATCGGCTACCACTACCTCATCAGGGCCGACGGCACTGTAGAAAGGGGCAGGCCCGATTTTGCCCCGGGGGCCCACTGCGCCGCAGCTGGTATGAATTCCCGATCAATAGGCATAGCCCTCACGGGTAACTTTTCTTCCAAAGACAACCCTACGGGCAAAAAAGGCCATACAGCGCCTACGCCAGCCCAGCTAAAAGCCTTGAAGGAGCTGATATTCTTTTTGATGGACGTCTACTTCATACCCCCGCAGTCGGTGCTGAAGCACTCGGAAGTCATAGGTGCGAAAACCGAATGTCCAGGCGACAGATTTTCCTTTTCTTTTTGGTCTTGACATCGAACATTTGTTTGGTTATAATTGTCTTAAAGTTCCGCCTTCGCCAGAATCTGGAGGTGTTGCAATTGAATATAGAGGCCTTTTTAAATTCGGGCATCGCGGCTTTAGTGCCTGTTTACGAAAGCGGCCAGGGTAACGTCACCCGCCTCATCACTTCCGACGGAGGAGAACACCTCATACCGAAAACGGTAAAGACAGTGTTAAAAAGGGTAGCCCGGGCTTACGGGGCCGACCTTTCCGCCCTTCGGAAGAATTACGGAAAGGCTGTAAACCGGAAAAATTACGTGCCTATTCCCCTTTCTTCCTCTTTAATCCTCATCCCTGTAAAGTTCCGGGAAAGGCCACTGAGCGAGAACGATGGCACCGTGGGGTACCTATCGTATTACGAGATCCAGAAGGTTTCGGAGGAAGCCCTGGGCTGCCGGGTCCTGCTTTCATGCGGACGGGAACTCAAAATACTTATCGCAAAATCTACGCTCATGGAATACATGAAGGACGCAAGGCTTATTGCTAGCCTTTACGATGAAAGGCAAAAAAGTGGCAAAAACCGCATCAACGAAGATAAATTGGCTTACGGGGAAAAAGAGCATCTCCGGGAGGAACTTGTAAAACTCCTGCTTCAAATTCTAGAAAAAAGCGGCGGGTTTTGACCGCCGTCATATCTTTTTTATTTCCCTCACTCCGACGAGCTCAATTATTTTTGAGGCTATTTCGTAGTTCGGCAGCACGAATTCCGCACCATTTTTTTCGATGGCAACCCGTGGCATCCCAAAAATCACAGCGGTTTCTGGAGATTCGGCGATGGTCCTGCCGCCGGACTTCCTTATCTTGACCATGGCCTCGGCCCCGTCGTCACCCATGCCGGTCATGAGGACTCCTATAGTGTCTTTGCCGAAGATCGAAAGGACAGAACCCATCGTGACGTCCACCGATGGCATGAAACGGTGCTTTGGGCTGTCGGTGAGCACTATCTTCTTTTTCTTCCCTTCTTCTGTTACCAGGAGGTTGTAACCGCCTTTCCCCACATAGCATACGCCAGGCTTTATCTCCATGCCGTCTTCTGCCTCGACTACCTTCATCGCACATTGCTCATCGAGCCTTTTTGCAAAAGGGCCCGTGAAGGCGGGCGGCATATGCTGCACGAGGAACACCGCGGCGTTAAGGCGTGCGGGCAAATAAGGGAGCACCTTCATGATGGACCTCGGCCCTCCCGTGGAGATCCCTATGACTACGGCCTTCATATCGCCATCGGACAAAATGTATTCTTCGGGCATCTTCACCGGATTTTCCTTAGAAGATCTTATCGTCCTCGCCCCAGCTTTTACCTTGGCGATTAGCTCCTCTTCGAAATCCTTTAATCCCAGTCTCACCCCTTGAGGCTTTGCCACAAAATCGAAGGCGCCAAGTTCCAGAGCCCTCAGAGTCACATCGGCCCCTTTTTTCGTCTCGGAAGAGAGCATCAATACTTCTCCCAAATTTTTTTCCTTTATCTTTTCCAGAGCCGATAGCCCGTCCATCCCCGGCATGTTGACATCCATTGTTATGACATCAGGGCGAAGCTTCTCCGCTTTTTCTAATGCTTCGCTTCCGTTTTTTGCCGTATCGACCACCTTTATATCCGGGTCTTTTTCGAGCACGTCCTTTATAATAAGCCTCATTAAGGCAGAATCGTCTACTACGAGCACTTTTATCATGCTTTTCACCCCAAAAGTCCTTCAATTTCGATGCAATGGGACCGGTAGGACTTAAATAAGGGCTCCCTTTCACAGGTTATCTTTTTAAGTAATCCCCCAAAGCCCTGTCGGTCTTTTTTATGTGGTTTAAAAGCCAGTCGACCAGGAAGCCGTTCATCTTCACGACGAGATCCACTGTCGGGCCGCTTTGCTCGAGTTTTTCCTTAAATTCCGTGAATTTTTTTATAAAGCTCTCGTGCTGAGTCTTGTGCCCATCATAGCCAGGGTAGTTTTCCGCCTTCATTATTTTCTCTTCTTCGCCGAAATGCATCACTACATAATCGCCGAGAAAACCGATGACCTTCACAACCTCCTCCTTTCCTTTTCCTTTTGTGCACGCCTCCATCAGGTCGTTTACCCGCCTGATAAGTTCCTTGTGCTGTTCGTCAATTTTTTCCATTCCCGTCGAAAGGTCTTCCGTCCACTTTATCGCCATATTATCCCCCCCTTAGCGATAATATTCGCCAAAAAGCTACCTTTTCCTCCTGGCAGGTACGTCATACCGGCAGTATAAACCCGTGGTAAATTTTTCTTGACTGCTCTTTTGAGAAATTGTAAAATATTACTAGCATTTTGACACAATATTCGACAAAATATCGCCGAAAAGGGCAAACCTGTCGAAAGGCAGGGACGCAAAGCCATGGGCCTACGGCTCTCTTGAAAAGGGCTACGGTCGCCAGGCTGCCGGCTGACTGAAGCTAGCAGCCTTTTTACCAGGGGCTGCATTTTTATTATATTTTGAAAGGGGGTTTTCGGTTGGAGAAGGTGGTCATCTTTAGCCTGGGAAAGGAACTATACGGAATGGATATTTTTGAGTTGAAAGAGATAATAAGGATGGCAGAAATAACCCGCATACCCAAGGCGCCTTCCTTTATAGAAGGGGTCATAAACTTGCGCGGAAAAATAATACCTGTCATCGACTTGAAGAAAAAGTTGGGAATCGATGGGAATGAAAATCCGGAGGAGAAAAGGATACTGGTAGCCGATGTGGGGGGACAGACCGCAGGGCTCGTAGTGGACCACGTGCACGAAGTAGCGGATGTAGAGGATAAAGATATAGAGCCACCCCCTGCCGTGCTCGAAATTGAAGGCCGGTTCATAAGAGGCCTTGCAAAGATGGGAGAAAGGATTGTGGTCCTCCTTAAAGCCGATGAAATATTGAGCGTTAAGGAAAAACAAGAGCTGGAAAAATCATCAAAAGAGGGGATGGAAGGATGAAGCTATTTAAAAGAAAGTCCGCGGGCTTTGAAGGCAGAAGGAAAGGTACGATAAGGGCAAGGCTCGTTACGCTTTTTCTCGTAGTATCCCTTTTGCCCTTATTGAGCTTAAGCGTTTTTAACTTTACCGTTTCCCGCAATACCCTCATGCAGACGGTGGACCGTGAGCTCTTGAGCAAAGCCTCCCATACGGCCGACACCTTGGAGTGGTGGATAGGTGAAAAGATAAAGGTAGTCGAGGCCATCGCCGAAAACCAGGTGGTAAAAAGCGGCGATATAAAGAGCCTGGTAGAGTTGCTTAAGAATACCCAGCCCATGGTCTCGGACGTCCAGCTCCTTTGGTACGCCACACCTGACGGAAAGATATACAGCTACATAAACGAGGACGTGACAGTACCTATAGGCGATATCACCGACCGCCAGTATTATAAAGATCTTCTTTCGACAGGAAGGACGGTTATATCCGATATAGTAATCGACAAGGTGACAGGTGGGAAGATACTCGTTATAGCTTCTCCTGTAAAAGGCTCGAGCGGCATTACGGGCATTATCGGCGCCGACATCAGCGCCGACGTACTTTCTCAAATTGTAAACTCTACTAAATACGCTGATACCGGATATGCCTTTATAGCTGACAAAAAGGGGCTCGTCATCGCCCACCCTGACCAGAGCAAGGTCATGAATTTAAACATAACCAACACCGGTTCTGAGTCCTTAAACAGCGTAGGTCAGCGCATGATAAGAGGTGAAGAGGCCGTAGTACATTACAACTTTGAGAATGTGGACAAAATAGCAGCTATTTCCCCCGTCGCCTTTACCGGCTGGTCGGTATGCGTGACCGCACCTACATCCGAAATATATAAAGGTCTTGAAGGATTCTTATTCACTACCTTTTCTGTAATAGCAGTTGCTGCTGTCGTAATAGTCCTGGTATCACTTGCCTTCAGCCGACAGATATCGACGCCTCTCGCAAGGCTCAGCAAAGTGGCAGACACCATCGCGACGGGCGACATGAGGGTGGATGTGCCTACCAACTTTTTCGGCGAATTCGGGACTCTGGCCGTATCGCTTAAAAAGATGGTCGAAAATACGAAAAGTGTGTTGGAAACACTGAAAATATCCATACAGAACCTGGAGGCAGCCGCAAGGGACATATCCCAGGGGGCCCAGGATACCGCCCAGGCAGCCGAGCAGGTAGCAGAGACCATAAACCAGATTTCTCAAGGCGCCCAGGACATGGCCCAGAATGCTGAAAATATTTCGGCCGCAGTTGAAAATTCAACCAAAGGAATCGAGGCTTTGGTGGAAAATATCGGCATAATACGCCAGAACACAGCCGAAACCGCACAGAACACCGAAAAAGGCGACAAAACCATGCAGGAGCTCATAAGCAAGATGGACCTCGTATCCTCCAAGGCGGAGGACATAAAGTCTGCCATGGCAGGCCTAATCGTACACGCCAGGGAAATCTCCGGCATAACCGACATAATAACGGGAATCGCCGAGCAGACAAACCTCCTTGCCCTCAATGCGGCTATAGAAGCGGCAAGGGCGGGCGAAGCCGGAAGGGGCTTTGCGGTAGTGGCTGAGGAGATAAGAAAATTGGCGGAGCAGTCGAGCCAGCAGGCCGGCGAGATAAACAGGATAGTGAAAAAGGTCGCGGAAAACATCGAGAATTCCAACAAAGTAACGGAGGAAGTGGTAGGCTTGATCGTGGAGCAGGCTTCCATTGGAGGAGAGGCAATGTCGCAGTTCAGGAAGATTGCCGACGGAGCACGAAAGGTGTCGGAACTTCTGAAGGAAATAGAAGAAAAGGCCAAAGCAGTAGGCGAAAACAGCAGGAAGATAAGCGAGGAAGTGGCCAATGCTGCCGCCATTTCCGAGGAGAACGCGGCATCTTCCGAAGAGATCGCCGCATCGGCCCAGGAGATGAGCTCGGCAGCCCAGACGATAAGCTCAAGTGCGAGCAGGTTAGTCGCCCTTGCTGAGGACCTGAAAAAGGAAAGCGAAAGATTTATTATATAAGCTCGATGCCCCCTTCCCCTAAGGGGGGGAAGGGGGGCATCCTTAATTAAAGGAGGATTTTGCAAAATTGAAGCTCCCCACGACACATCTAAAACCTGGCATGAAATTGGAAAAGCCGGTGTATGGAAGCTGTGGCGAACTTCTTTTAAACCGCAACATAGTCCTCACAAAGCGCTACATAGAAGCCTTAAAGAAGAACAACGTGCTCGTAGTTGAGGTGGAAGGGCCTATACCGTTAAAGGAAGTGGAGGTCAAAGAAGAGCTCTCCGTCGTAATAAGAGCGGGTGCAATGCAGCAGCTTTATTCCTTTGTCAATAGGAAAGACATATCCATCGTCAGTATAAAAGAGTCCGTAGAGGTCCTCCTTGAAGAAATCCTGTCGGGCAGGGAGGTCATAGACCAGCTGGTGGACGTATGCTCTCTCGACATGTACACCTTCGCCCACTCGGTTGACGTGTGCGTGCTTTCACTGCTCACAGGCATGAGGCTTGGTTTTAACAGGGAGAAGCTCCTTGCGTTAGGGGTAGGGGCCATTTTGCACGACCTGGGGAAAACCCTCATCGAGCCGGAGATCTTAAACAAACCCGGCAAACTGACCCAACAGGAATTCGAAGTTATAATGACCCACCCCCTAAGAGGCTGGAAACTGGTGGAAGAAAGGGAAGGGGATGCCATTCACCCCCGCTCAAAAAAAATGATCTTAAACCACCACGAAAGGTATGACGGCAGCGGCTACCCGAGGAAGCTCAAGGCAGGGGAGATAGACCCCTTCTCCGCCATCTGCGCAGTATCCGATGTTTATAACGCCATGACCACCGATAGAGTCTACAGGAAGGCCTTCCCGGCCCATGAAGTTTACGAAATGCTTCTCGCCTCGTGCAATTCAAAATTCGACAAAGACGCGGTAAGCGCTTTTTTGTCCTGCATAAAACCCTACCCTGTGGGCACTATGGTAAAGCTCAGCAACGGTAAAATTGCCTGCGTCGTATCCCAAAACGACTCCCTCCCCTTCAGGCCTAAAGTCAAGGTATGGCCTTCGGGGGAAATATACGACTTAGAAAGGGAGCTTTCCCTGGTGATAGAGAAAGTGCTTTCTCCGGAGGAAATGAGGCAGCTCATCTCCTAAGGCTCAACTTATATCCACGTCAGCCGCGAGCACTCCCCTTATCCGGCCTCCTTCAGCTATTATAGGCGCCGATACCGTCACCGTCATGCGGTTTGAGGCGATATCTATGTACGGTTTTGAGATGTACACCTGGCCTTTTACTGCCTTTTGGAACCAGGACCTAAAAGCCAGGTTTTTAACCGGAAGTTCGCCGGTGGAAAACTCCACATTTCCTTCTTCGTCCAAGAGCACGATTTCCAGCACGGCGGGATTTTCCCGCTTTATTTTTTCAAAATTCTCAGGCCACGCCTTTTCATCTCCATCAACTACGAAACTTTCCCCAGCGAGCTTTACCAATTTTTCTTTTACAATTTCTACCCTTTGCATCACTTCATCCGAAAGCCTGAAATTTCTGCTGTACATCTCGGAAATCTCCATTAATTCACCAGCCATGCGGCTTAGCTTTGATGCCTCATCGGAAATAGCCCTCACCATGTTCTTTTGTTCCTGGCTGGAAGCGGCTATCTCCTCCACTCCCGCTGCCGTCTCCTGCGAGACCGCGGCCATTTTTTCCGACGCCTGAAGCACTTTCTGTACCTTTTCCTCTTGTTCCCTCACTAAATTGCCTATTTTATCCATGGAAATCTTAAAGCCCGAAATTTCTTCCACTATCTCGTCAAAAGCGGCCATGGATTCATTTCCCTTTTTTATGTTTTCATTCATCACCTGCTGGTTTTTTTCAACTTGAGCTGCCGTCTCTTTTGCTTCCCTCTGGATTTTCTCTGCAAGTTCTTTTATTTCTTCCGCCGCCTTTCCGGACTGTTCTGCCAGCTTTCTCACTTCGTCGGCAACCACCGCAAATCCCCGACCCTGCTCTCCTGCCCTGGCCGCCTCTATAGCAGCGTTGAGCGCAAGGAGATTTGTCTGGTCAGCTATTTCCGTGATAGTCTGTACAAAATTGTTGATACTTGCGGTAAGGCTTTCCAGTTCCTTCATTTTGGCCGCCGAAAGGGAGCTGGTCTCTGAAGAAAGGGCAAGCTGCTCCAGGAGGTCCTTTAGCACTCCCCTGGTTCCCCTAATCTTTTCTATTATGGTCTTTATCCCCACTTCCCTTTCTTTTGTCTGCTGGGCAATTTTTCCCGCCAGCGAAGAAAGGGAGCTCACGTTGTCCGATGTCTCCTGGGCAGCTTCGGCCTGCTCCCCTGCTCCCTGGGCAATTTCTTCGATAGAAGTAGCTATCTGCCCTGCGGCTTCATTTATATGGCCCATGCTCTCGCTAAACCGGCCAAAAAAGTAATTTATTTCTTCCGAGGCTCTTTGGAGCTTTCCCATCAGCCCAAAGACCTGCTCAAAAGAATTGAGCACGGGTTTTACAAGAAAAGACAAATTCCCCTGCATTCCTTTTAGTCGATTTATAGAGGGGAGCTCCCCTTTCGAAAACTGTCCTATGACCTCAGCTATCACAAAAAGCCGGGAGAACAAAGACCTCAATACCAGATATGCGGCAAAAAACGCTGCTAAAAAAACAAAAAATACGATAAATAAGGACTTTGCACTGGCACCCGTCAGCCAATTCCCGGCAAGAAGTACCAATGAAGGCGGAAGGGAAAGAAAAAGGGCGAGCGTTATCAATGTCTTTTGAAACATCTTACAACCCTCCGGATAATTTGGTATTGCTTTATGGATATTATATCAAATTATAGCAAATTTTGTCCAAATTCGATAAATGAAAATTAAATTTTTTAATTGACTCGTCCCTCATATCATGGTAGAATAATGTATACAAGTGAATTTTCTGGAATCGCTGAATTCCTTCCCCTTGAGAGGAAGGAAGCGGGGGACCCACTTTTTTTGGGGTGAATCTCCTTCTTATATAGGGGACGTTCCTGTATCAAGAAGGAGTAGGGTTAGCCTCTTGACCCGAACCCGTCAGCTAACCTCGTAAGCGTTAAAGAGGGGGTAGATTGCCGGGAAGTTTTGCCGAAAAGCTATGGTCCTCCATAGCTTTTTTTGTTTAACATTTAACTTCTAAATCTTTAAAAGAAGGGGGCGAATGTGATGAAGGTAGGAGTATTCTGGCGCAAATTCCGCAACGTGGAACTTCAGATGAAAGTCTCAGGAGAAAACATCTACGACGACGCCTACGAAGAGGCCTACCAGCACTACTCGGCGATAAAAGAGGCGGGTTACGACGCTACCTTAATAGAATGGAAGAGCGAAAATCCGATGGAGACCTTGCAAAAAGTGCTGGAAGAAAAGGTAGACCTCGTGTTCAACGCTTCATCCCTTCAGGAAGTGGCCTTTCTTGAGGCCTTCGGAATCCCCTTCGCCGGGTCCGGCATCGACCTCGTGGCTATTGATAAAGCTACAAGAAAAAAGATAGTGGCATTTCATAATCTTCCCACTCCCAGGTTTATAGTGGTGGAGGACCCGGAAAATATCTCGGACCATGATTTAAGGTTTCCCCTTTTCGTAAAGCCTATCCGGGGCCGCGGCAGTGCCGGAATAAGCGAGGAAAACATTGTGGAAAGCCCCGAAGACCTACCGCGTGTGGTGGCCAAGATAACAGGTAAAATTGGCCAGGCAGCGCTCGTAGAGGAATTCATCAGAGGAAGGGAGATAACCGTCGGAATCATCGGCTATAAAGCTCCGAAGGTGCTGCCGCCGGTGGAAATCGAATATAACTCCGTAAGAACTAATACCTTCGAACATAAGATGTATGACAACGAGATAATCCACTGTCCCGCAAGGCTTTCGCAGGAAGAAGAAAAAAGGGTAAAGGAAACCGCCCTGGCGATTTACAAAGTCCTGAACGCGAGGGATTACGGGAGGATAGACATGATCCTTGGCGAAGATGGAGTGCCGTACTTCCTCGAGATAAACACCTTCGCCGGGCTTACCATGTCTAAAGACGGCACCCATCACGGCTACATGGGCTACATGGCCAAAACTTTGGGCATGAGCAGGGCCGAGTTTATCGGAGCCATTGTGAAAAGCGCTTTAGAAAGATATGGATTAAATTAGGGTATCCTGCTGGATACCCTTTTTTCATCCGAGGCCTTCTACAACCCTGCCCAAATCCGCCCCCCTTTTTTCGAACACAAAACGCTTTCCACGAGAAAGGCGACCCCATCTTCGTCGTTTTTTGCCGTCACGAAGTCCGCCCTTTGCTTTACCGTCTCCGGCGCGTTTCCCATTGCCACCCCGAGTCCTGCGAATTTAAGCATCTCAAGGTCGTTAAAGTTATCTCCCACTGCGATTATTTCTTCCCTTTTTATGCCTAAGATTCCCGAGAGCACTTCGAGGCCCTTTGCCTTGGACACGCTGCCTTCTAAAATGTCTATGCTGTTTTTTATAGCCGAGGTTATATAAATCCTGTCATCTAGGTCTTTTGCAAGTTCTTCGGAAAATTCCCTTATCTCCTCCGGCTTTCCAGAGATGACTATCTTGGTAGGCGCTTCTTTTAAAAGCTCCAAGGCCCTTTCCAAACTCCCGGCATTCTCCACCGGCAATAGCACAAAGTCCTTCATGTAATTGTAAAAACCCCGAAATGAAAATTTCCTTGTGGAGCGAAAATAACGCCTAAGCTGCATCTTCCAGTAGGCGGTACCCGAAAAGATCTTTCTTCCTTTCAGAAAAATTTGCACTTCGAAGCTCGGGTACCGACCAGCCACCTTTAATACGTGCTTTGCCACTTCGAGGGGAAGAGGCCGGTAAAAAAGCTCCTTCCCCGAATACACGTCCTTTATCAAGGCACCGTCGTTCGAAACTACCGGCGCGTTTACCGGGATGCTCCTTGCGATGCGCACCGCGCTTCCCCAAAAGCGGCCCGTTGCAAGGGTCACTATCATCCCCATGCCCATCGCTTTTCTTAAAGCCTGCCGGGTGCGGCTGGATACGGTGTATCCGCTGGAAATCAAGGTCCCGTCCACGTCTAAGGCTATCATTTTGTAAGGTGTGCTCATAATCCTGCCTCCTTTAAGAGCCCGAGGAGCTGCCTTGCGTTTATAACCGCCGAAGCGTTGAAGTGATTGTTCATGGCTATAAAGACTACTTCGGTCTTCCGGGAAAGTTCCCTTATCCTGGGCACCCATTCGGCCAGTTCCCTTTCGGTATAAAGGTAGTCGTACCGCTCGTAGGACTTTTGATGGTTATACCACTTTTCTGCATTCCTGCCGTGGAACCTGACATATCCTATGGAGCTGGTCGCTATCACTGCAGGCGGAAGAAGGCCTTTCACTGGCGGTTCGTCCACGCACACGAAAGCCATGTCGTTTTCTCTGAGCAGCTTTAAAACCTCCAATCTCAGCCAGTCGTCGGACCTAAACTCTACGGCCAGGGGAAAACCTTGTAGCCTTTCCCGCAACCTTTTCAGATAGTCCCTGTTTTTCTCCGTGTTGTGGAAGCTGTAAGGGAATTGGGCAAGCACGCACCCAAGCCTTCCTGCTTCAGCAAGCGGCTTTAAGGCATCTTTGAACTTGCTCACTGTCGTTTCCCCCAGGTCACCCTGGTGGGTCATGCCACCGTAAGCCTTTACCACGAAGATGAAGTTTTCCGGGGTCTTTTTCATCATCTGGTAAAACATGTATGGGGACGGCAGGCTGTAGTAACTGGAGTTGACCTCGGTAAAGGGAAACTCCCTGCTGTAAAAGGAAAGCATGTCGCTTTCCTTCATGTCCTCGGGGTAATATTTCCCCCTCCAGTCCCGGTAAGAATAGCCTGAAGTAGCAACGAGTATCAAAGGAAGATTCCTCCCAATTATACTTCTATCTTTACGATATCGTGTTTTATCGCCAAAAGCAAGGCCTGTGTTCTATCCGTTACACCCATTTTTTGAAAAATATTGGTGAGGTGGTTTTTCACAGTTTTTTCGCTTATAAAGAGCTTTTCTGCTATATCTCTGTTGGAAAGACCTCGAGCCAGGTGCTGGAGGATTTCTATTTCCCGCTCCGTCAGGTCGAAAGCATTAACACCCCCTTCGCGAGTCCTTGAAAGCCTCTTGAATTCCTCGAATACCTTTTGAATAAGCGAAGGCGGAATAAAGGCCTGACCTTTTGCGACATTTCTAATAGTGACTATCAGTTCGTCTGGCCGTATATCTTTTAACGCATAACCTGAAACTCCATTTTTTATCATTTCGAAAAGATAATCCTCCTGCTCGTGTATTGTAAGGGCGATTACATTTACTTCAGGCTTTTTGCTTTTTATGATTCTTGTAGCTTCGATGCCATTTATCTTCGGCATATTAATGTCCATCAAAACCACATCGACTTCTTGCGAAACAGCAAGTTGCACAGCCTCTTCTCCATCGGACGCTTCACCCACGACTAAAATATCCGGCTCAAGAGAGATGATCTTTACGATACCTTCCCTTACTAGAGCATGGTCGTCCGCTACGATAACCCTTATTTTTTCTTTTTCCATAATGCTAGATCCCTCCGCCCCCAAATTACTTACCTCGTCGCTACAGGAACGCTTAAAAATACTTCCGTTCCCCGGTTAGGAGAGGACTTTATCTCAAACTTCCCATTTAATAGTTGAATCCTTTCTCTCATACCTATTATGCCGAAAGCTTTTCCCTGCTTTTCTGAAAAAACCTTTTCCACATCAAAACCGATGCCATTGTCCCGTACGAGCACATTGACTTTGTTTTTGAGAAATTCTACTTTAATAACAACTTGAGAAGCCCTTGCGTATTTTTTTATATTCGTCATGGCCTCGTGTATCACCCTGAATATAGCCACTGCCTGACCGTTTTCGAGTGGATACTCTACCCCTAAAACAGTGAGCTCCACGAAAATCCCACACTCGTTCTGAAATATTTCCACATATTTTTTAAGTGCCGGCACAAGTCCAAGGTCATCCAGCGACATGGGCCTTAAGTCGAAAATTATCTTTCGCACGTCCTGAAGGCTTTTTCTCACCATCTCCATCAAAGCTATAAGTTCTTCTCTCACTCTGGAAGGGTCCAATTCCATGAGCTTCAGGCAGTACTCCGCCCTCATCACTATGTTGGCGAGGCTCTGGGCGGGACCGTCGTGAATTTCCCTGGCCACCCTCTTCCTTTCCTCCTCCTGAGCCATGATTATGGAAAATCCGAGGGCCTGCCTCTGCTGGATTTCACCTATTTCAACACTTATCGACTCCAAGTCGTTGCCCAGAATCTTCAGCACCATGCCTATGTTGGCAATCAGCTCTTCCGCCCGCCTTATGGTAGCTTCCAGATTCTTTAAGTTTCGCTCCAGGTGATCCCGCGTGAGCCTCAGCATTTTTTCCTTTTCCCTCTTGCTCAGAAGCTCCAGCTGCTTTTCGTGGGCCCTTTCGTAGGCATATTTTATCTCTTCTTCGCTGTACTTTTTAAATTCCCTGCTGACCTCCATCAAGTAAAGCCGCGCTTTCATGTATTCTTCTTCCAGTTCTTCCACTTCCCTTATAATGTCCGATATTTGCTTTTTTACAGAATCCAGCTCGTATTTAGTGCGTTCGTACTCCCGCCTGGCAGACTCCCCCAACTGGTAAAGTTCTTCCTTGCTCTTTTCCACTATTTTTCTCGTCTTGTTCACTATTTTTTCAAGTTTTGTAACATCCACCATTTCGTACCCGTCCCCGCCGCCAAAATATTGCCATATAATTTATATTCGTTATCAAATGTCAGTTTCCCTTTATAAAAACTCAAGAATTTGTCTTAAATTGCTGAACCAGAGAATCTAATTGGTTGCCAATGCGCGCGATGCGCCTTGCGGCTGTTGCTATCTCTTTCATCAATTCTGATTTTCTCCCGGCATCAAGGACACTTGAGTCATATCTTTCCACATAAGCCGAGCGCTGGCTTATTAAATCCGAGTTCTGGATCATATCCTTTGTAATGTTTTTTATGTTGCCGAAAAGCAGCCCAAGCTGGTCCATCATAGCATTAAAAGCACAAGCGAGCTGCCCTAGTTCGTCGTTGTTTATAATCTGCAATTTTTGGGAAAAGTCGCCGATAGAAACCCTCTCTGTAGCTACCATCAAGGCTTTGACCGGCTTTTCCACGAAGTTGCGTATAACTCGCCTTACCATTATAAGTCCGATAAGGCACACCGCAACGTAGTTGATGATTATATAGTGCATCGTTTTTTGAAGGTACTCGGCAATGGGAGAAAAATTACAAAGAAGGTATAGATAACCTCCCACTGTACCATCCTCCGCGGTCACAGGCGACAAAAATACCATCGCTTTTACATTCCCCTTTTCATCCCTCATAGTTTTCGACCATCCTTGTGCGGACAGCTTAATATTTGACGGAATCGGGGCTTTTAGGCCTGCCGACGCCAGGATCCTGCCGTCCTTTTCGAGCAAAGCCGCTTGCATCACGTTCTTTTCATTCACCAAGCTGTTTACTATTCCAGAAAGGAGTTTGCTATCTCCAGTCTTTATAGCCTGGTATGCATAACCGTTTGCAGCCTTCGCTATACCCCATCCGCGGCTTTTGAATTCTTCTATAAAGGCTTCCCTATCCCGAAGGTAAATTGTTGTCCCCATAGCCCCTAAAAGCAGGGTTAAAATCAGGGTAAACCCCATGCTCAGGCGAAAGCCCAAAGAAAAATTTATCTTCCTGAATCCAATCCTTTTCACCTTTCATCCTCCTCCTGCACGAATTGCAGCAGGTCACCTTCCTCCGTGCCGGTTTTGCGGCATGTTCCCGCAGGTAATTCCAGCACCGCTCTGGCCCTCTTCAACACAGGCCCCAAAGTATGAGGGGGGATATCATGAGCGACATTTACCACCCTGCCTTTTTCATCTAGATAAACCGCATCGATATTATATTTCATGAAATACGTATGAATACCCCGACAGGGCACAATTAAAAGTCCGCAGTTACTATCCAGTTTCTTCCTGCCAATGAGCCCGATGAATCTCTTAAAGCCCAAAGCTACCTCTACCTTGGTAGCTAAAACCCTTTTCTTGGTCATATTGACCGCCTTCACTAAAAACACCCCTATTTTGCGAAAATGCGCATGAGCTGGATGACCGCCGGGCCTAAAAGGATTATGAATAAGGAAGGGAAAATAAGAACTACTATGGGAATTAGCATTTTAATAGGTGCCTTCATGACCGCTTCCTGAATGCGCTGTCGCCTTTTGTTCCTAACTTCCCGAGACTGGACGCGCATGACATTACCCATACTTATGCCAAGCTGCTCAGCCATTATCACAGAGCTTACAAAAGAAGACAGGTCGTCTACATCCAGTCTTTCAGCCATCTTTCTAAGAGCCTCTCTACGCGGTTTTCCCATCCTGACCTCAGACAAAACCTGAGACATCTCTTCTGCGAGCATTCCGCTGTATTTTTCTACCACCTTTGTCATCGCCCCATCAAAGCCTAGCCCTGCTTCGATGCAGACGGTAATGAGATCTAACACTTCCGGTAGCTCTTTTTCAACTTTCTCCTTCCTATTTCTAATCAACGAATTGAGAAATACGTCGGGCAATAGCCACCCTCCAAGTCCTCCAGCTGCCGATAAGGCAAGGTGCTGAATAACGGGAAAGGTGGCTATCTCAAATCCCAAGTACATAATGAATCCCAGGAACCCACTTAAGAGGAATTTTAATGCCACAAATTCCCTCGGCGAAAGATTATAAGGCCTTCCTGCTTCGACTAGCTTTTTTGTTAGGACTTCTTCGTCGAAAAGGGGTAAGAGTCTTACAGCAAATCTGGCAGTATTTTTTAATATAGGTCTGAAAAAACGGTGAAAAAGAGGGACAGAAAGCTCCACTTCTCGTATCGGAACTGGCGAAGAGCCCACTATTTCCTCCAATCTCTTTTTCTCCCGAGCCCGTCTTTCCACAATAAATTTCAACGTAATGTACACCGCTATAAAAGTTAAGCCGGCGATACCGGCTGGCAAAAATATGCGCTCCATTTTTTCACCTCTTTATACATCGATGTCCACAATTTTTTTTATCATCCAGAATCCCAGTATTTCACCGATAACCGCTCCTACCAGCATTAGACGACCCAGGGGCTCTGTTAAGAGCTCCAGCAGGTAAGGCGGATTTGTGACCATAATATACGCTCCCAGTATCAGCGGAAGCATGCCGATTAAAAGTCCCGACATTCTTCCCTGGGCGGTAAGGGCCCTTATCTCCCGCTTCATGTTCACCCGCTCGCGGATTACAGAAGCGATATTGTCCAAAACTTCCGCTAGATTCCCACCCACCTGCCTTTGGATAAGCACTGCTGTTACCACAAGGTCCAAATCCCGGCTGTTCACCCTAGCCGCCATGTTCTTCAAGGCCTCTTCGGTGGAAGTCCCGAGCCCTATTTCGCTTATGGTCCTCCCGAATTCCTTTCCCACAGGCCCCTGAAGTTCCTTCTCCACCAGGTCCATGCCCTGCATTAGGCTGAAGCCGGACCGCAGGGAAGTCGAAAGGAGTGTGAGGGCGTCGCACATCTGATGGTTGAAGAGTGAGAGCCAACGCTGTCTTTTTCCGTTCACCACAATAAACGGGATTACTCCGGAAAAAGCTCCCACCACCAGCGAAAGCTTCAGGTCAAAGGTAACGGCAAAGGCAAAAGCTCCGGTGCCCATCGCCGAAACGGCGACCATTACGATAAATTCCCCGCCTTTTAACGGAATATCGGCCTCGGTCAGCTTCCTATCCAGGGCTCTGCCTAAAGTCCTCGTGGGCGAAAGGTTTCCGGCCCATCTCAGAAAATCCCTCCAAAGACTTCTCAAATCCTGCCTCGCGGTACCCTTTTGCTTTTTCCTTACTCCAGCCTCTCCGATCTGCCGCAAGCGTTCGTTCATCCGTTCCCTGTCGGGAAATATTATTTCACTTAACCCTATTAAAGCCAGAAATACGGCGGTAAAGGTTAAAACTGCTATTTTTTGTGCAGACATCTGAGCCCTCCTCTACAGGCGAGGGAAAGAATACCTCCCTCGGAAGATTGATTCCGTATGCCTCAAATCTGTCCATGAACTTCGGAAGGACCCCGGTAGCTTCGAAAACGCCTTTTACCTTTCTATCCTCTCCCACTCCAATCTGCCGGAAAGAAAAGAGGTCCTGCAGGACTATCACGTCGCCTTCCATTCCCTGCACTTCCACAATGCTGGTTATGCGCCTCGAGCCATCCTTTAACCTGCTTTGGTGTATTATGAGGTCAATTGCCGACGCTATCTGCTCCCGGATGGCCCTCACCGGCAGGTCGACACCAGCCATCAGCACCATGGTCTCCAGGCGCGAGAGCATGTCCCTGGGCGAGTTAGCATGGCCTGTGGCAAGCGACCCATCATGACCCGTATTCATGGCTTGGAGCATATCTAATGCCTCACCGCCTCTCACTTCTCCGACTATAATTCGATCCGGCCTCATCCTCAGGGCGTTTCTAACCAGGTCCCTTATTGTTATCTCGCCCCTCCCCTCAATGTTGGGCGGCCTGCTCTCTAAGGTTATCACGTGGGGCTGCTGCAGCCGAAGTTCAGCCGCATCCTCTATTGTTACTATTCTCTCGGTTGGAGGAATGAAGGAGGAAAGTACGTTCAAAGTCGTGGTCTTCCCGCTGCTCGTCCCGCCGGAGACCAGGATGTTGAGTCTTGCCTTGACGCAGGCTTCCAGAAAAGTGGCCATCGCCGGCGTTAAAGTTCCGAATCTTATCAAGTCCTCCACAGTCAAGGGTCTCTGGGAGAACTTTCGAATCGTTATAACCGGGCCTATCAGTGATATAGGCGGAATCACGGCGTTCACGCGGGAACCGTCGGGAAGCCTGGCATCTACCATGGGCATGCTTTCATCTATCCTGCGGCCTATGGGGGCTACTATCCGCTCGATTATGTTCATTACATGTTCTTCATCCCTGAAAGTCACACCGGTGAGCTCCAAAACCCCGTTTTTTTCCACGTAGACTTTATACGGTCCGTTCACCATGATTTCATTGACTTCGGGGTCGTTGATAAACGGGGTTATGGGGCCGTACGCCAGTATCTCGTCAATCATCTCGCTTGAAATCTTCATCCTGTCTACTTTGGACAGGCGGTTATTTCCTTCTTCCACCAGATATTTTTCCACCAGCTCTTCTATCTTTTTTTTCATCTTCTCTCCATCCTGCTTTTCCTCAGCCGGCAGCTCTTTAAGCTCGTCCACGATTTTCCTGTGAAGTTCGGTCTTTAAATCCGATTCCAAATGGGGATTTTTTCTTTCGACAACATTTTTCGCAACTTCTAGCCTTTTTAACAGCGACATCTTTCATCACCCTCACAAACTGAGCATGCGCATAATGAGCGGTCTTTTCTTGTCTTTTTGGATTTCGTCATTTTTGAGTTCAAGCTTTTCAAAGAGCTCTCTTATACCCTCTGTTACCCTAGCATTAGGTTGTGCCATCACAAAAGGAATACCCTGGTTTACGGCATTTTTCACAGTCTTCGAATCGGCTGGTATCACAGCCAAAATCGGCTTGCCCAAAGCTCGCTCCACATCTTTAACCTTGATTCCCTCGTTATCCTGGCAGTTCAAAACGAACCTTATCTTAAAGTCGCAGTTCAATTTCTTCAATATTTCAGCGTCTGTTTTCACATGTTTTATGGAGGTGAGTTCCTGGGTCAGAACCAACACCACAATGTCGCTCTGTTCCAGCACCATGAGGTTAATTTCACTGTAAAGCGGCGAGGTATCGACTATCAAAAAATCGAAGTTTTCTTTCATGACCTTTAAAAGCTGCTCCACATGGGTGGGGGTGATGAGCTCCGCCTGCTCCGGCGAAAGCGGCGCCGGCAGCACCTTGACCCCGGAAATGTGGGGTATCAAAAATCCTTCTACTGCCTTTATATCGATGTTCTCTTCTTCTTTTGCCAGGTCAGCCAGGCTTATCTTTGCAGAAATGTTAAGCATTACGGTGACATCGCCGGATTCCAGGTCAAAATCTAATAGTGCCACATCCTTCTTGGTCTCTTGTGCCAGCATCACAGCCAGGTTGCACGAAAGAGTAGTCCTGCCTACCCCTCCCTTTGTTGAAAAGAAGGTAATAATCTTCCCCTTTCTCTTGCTAGGAAAATTCGACAAATTTACCGAAGAAGAGTTTGCGATAAGTGCGTTTCTCCTCTTTTGAGCTTCATGCACTCGTCGGATGGCATTGGCAAGCTCTTCTGCAGAAAAGGGCTTGACCAGGTACTCTCTGGCACCCGCTGCCATAGCCTTTCTCAGATATTCGTATTCGCCCTGAATAGAAATGATTATTATAGCCGTCTGGGGGGCCACTATTGCAATCTGTTCGGTGGCCGCGATGCCGTCCAAGTTCGGCATGTTGATGTCCATCAACACCACATCAGGTTTCAACTCTACTGCCATCCTCACTGCATCCTGCCCATCTATGGCCTCACCCACTACTTCGATGTCTTCTTCGAAATACAAAAGACGCTTTATATCCTCCCGCGTGGTAGGTATGTCGTCGGCAATCAAAACCCTTATGGGCATTTTTAACACCCCATTACTCTAGCAATTTTTGAAGGCTGACTGGGGAAAGGGGGTTTATTTTATTATCCTGTGGCGAGCGCAGCACCAGCTGGATGCTCCCCTGCTGGATGGCGAGCGCAATCTTTTCTGCATCCCTCGGTTCGACCATCAATGTGATGGTTTTCGGTTCCTCCTTGAGCTGTGTGGGGGTATCCAGGCTGGCGTTCACCGCGAGGACAGGCACATTCTGAACCACGCTCACCGATACGGTGTTTTTTTGTTCCGGCAGCGCGTAAGTGACTATGACGTCGACGCGGTCCCCGGTATTGATAAGTCCGTGAAGTCCCACGACATTGTCTACCGGAATTGAAATCGCCCTTTTTCCCGGCTCCACTTTGGCAGAGAGCCCTGCCCCAGTTGAGGCTCTGTCCAGCAGTTTAGTAGAAAGCAGCATCTCCCCTGGATATATCTCACTGCGGCTGAGTTTCCCCACCGCATTCTTTTTTTCGGTGACTGTCCCTTCAATCAGATAGGCTGCTGGTACTTCCCTGACTTCCACCATATCTTCTGTAATTATGACCCTTGGAGGGATTTTCTTTTTCGCGACCACCACCTGCCTTAAATTTTCCGTGGAGGTATAGGAAGCCTTCATTTCTCCTAGATACTCGTAAACCCCGTAACCCGCAGCCAGTGAAAAAATCAGCGACAAGACGAAAATCCACTTATTCTTCATCTTAATCCTCCGTTCCCACGCCCAATTTATTCGATAAGCCTTGCTGCTGCCAGTCCATAATTGGGCTGGCTTGGATCTATGTTAAACTTCAGTCCATCCTGAGGTATTGTCCTTAGAAAATATCCAGTGACCACGTTTTCGCCCCCGGAGCCTTCGACTCCCTTGAGGAGGAAAGCCGCAAATCCCACTATCCTAACCTGGGTTCTTCCTCCTGCCAGGGACTCGGGGTCAAAAATGGGCACCATCATTATCATTGGGCAGTTCGGGTCGTAATGGTCCACAGTGCATTTCGGATAGTGGGGACACGCGTTCAACCGGTAATTGACGCCTTCTTCAGTAGGCCCCGACATATTGCCCGTTTCGGTATACACCCAATCGCCGACCCTTATAAACCCCTTGTAGCCGTATTTTAAGTTGTTTTCGTAGCTGGAGGCTCCCCTAAACTCCAGGGCCAGGGCGCCGTAATTCCCCGGGGAATAATCTTCGGCCGGAGCAGATTTCAGCCGGTATTCACGCCCGAACTCCAGCACCTGGTCGGGGATACCGAAGGGCACAATGCCGCTCATGGCAGAAACGGCGCCGAACACGGCGGAAGACCTGGCGCTGACCCACGTCGATTCAAGGCCCAGCACCTTCGCAAAACTGTAGCTCACGAGCCTTCTTGCTTCCACCGTCACCCGACCCTGTCCGATGTCCACGGCGATCGATGCCTCCACGGGTGATACGCCGTTGTACTCCAGGTATTCCCGGGCTTTTGCCACGGCCGAGTCCCCGGAAGGCAGCTCTCGCGCCGCTGCAAGGGCCGCAGCATCGCAGGCGGCCTTGAGCCTTGCCTTTTCGAGGGCTATTTTCCCCACATCCACGGTCATCGCCGCCATGCCGAGCATGCCCGCCATCATGACGGCTGCGAGGAGCGCCACGGTTCCCCTTTCATCCTTCAGCAGCATGCCGATAATTCTCTTCATTTCACTCCACCCTCATTACGGTGGCGGCTTTAAGCACCACAGGATCGGGTAAAAAACCGGAGAAAAGAGGCGTAACGGGAGTGAGATAGTAGGTCACTTCCACCTTAAATGGGATTCCGGGTGCCCGCAAACTCTCTTCCGGCTCAAGTTTCGTTATCTGAAGCCTCCCGTCGGATTCGGGAAGCATTGCTGCCTCGTAAATCCTGGCCCTTATTTCGGAGTCCGATTTGCCGACCGCCCCCAGCCTTGCCCCCTCCCGGGCGGCGTTGGTTATCACTATGTAAGTGTGAAAAATCCTTCCGAATTCCAGGACACCGAAAAGGATGAGCACAAGAAGGGGCAGCACCAGGGCGAATTCCACCACCGCCTGGCCGCGCTGGGAACGAAAAAGTTTCATCACGTCCATCCCGGCTTCACCTCCCCCATAGATAAGCCATCAGGGTGCCCGCGGCAATGGCTACACCGTAAGGAAGGGAGGGCGAGCTTTTTTCCCCGCTATCGAGCAGGTCGAGCCCCCGGGGGACGAAGCCCAAAAGGGAAAAAAGGGTTAAAAAGACCGCCCTTAACCGGAAAAGGACTTTCCCCTCCGCAACCATCGCCGCCAGGGCCAAAATTCCCCCAATAATTGTCGAAAAAATGAAGGCATTCCACACGAAAGCGGGCCCTTTAAAAGCCCCCACCGCCGCCATCAGCTTGACGTCTCCGCCTCCCATTCCTCCCAATGCGAAGGGCAAAATCAAAAGCAGTGCCCCCAAAAGCATCCCCTTGAGGCTCTCCACGCATCCTGCAATCCCCGAAAAGTAAAAGTTCAAAAAAAGCGCGGCCACCACCGCAGGTAAAAGAACGATGTTGTATATTTTTTTGTGCTTTAAGTCGGTGTAAACGCTTATGCCGAGCAAGGCAAAAAGCAGTGCATCAAGAACCACCTTCATCCCTCTTTGCAAAAACTAAAGTTACAAATCGGCCCTACTTGAAAATTAAGTAGGGCCTTTTGGAAAAAGGTAGTTGGGCTTATGGGGTCGAAGTATTGGGGCCTATCTCACCGGCTACTTCGTTAAATCTTGCACTGATATTGTTTCCAAGTAGCGTCAGCGCGCCGATGACCACCACGGCAACCAAAGCCAGAATGAGTCCGTATTCGGCCATGGCCTGTCCCTTTTCGTCCGCCCACAGGTTTTTGATAAGAGCCATCTTTTTACCCCCTCATCGAAAATTTTTACATTTCTTTCTCTTTTGCTTTTATGATAAATCTTTTTGAAAAAAATTCCATGAGGCGGAGGTCTCAATTTCGCTTTAAGAAAGGTCCTAAAGCCACGCTTCCCTTTCGTCCTAGGAAGTCCTGGGACGAAAGGGAAGCCCGGAAGATGGCGTCATCCCCGAATCTTTCCCTTATTTCGTCCACGGCCCGGTCGAGCCTCTTTTTCTTTTCGTCCTCCGCGAATAGGGAAATCTGGTCGAATTCCTTTATGAGGCCGGAAAGGCTCACCCCCAGGAGCCTAAGGGGCGTTTTCCCGTCCCAGTTGGAGTGTAAGAGTTTTTTTGCGGCCCTATATATGTCTTCGGTAAGGTTCGTGTAGGGAACTGTGGCGGAGCGGGTAACGGTGACGAAGGAAGAGTCCCGGAGGGTAACGGTCACCACCCTCCCCACGTATCCGCCGCACCTCACCCTCCTTCCCACCTGTTCGGAAAGGGAAAGCAGCACGGCCTCAGCTTCCTCCCGAGTTGTAACGTCCTGCGGCAAGGTCACCGAATGCCCCATGGACTTGGCCTCATCCGCGGAATGGGGGTCCATCGGGGAATCGTCGATGCCGTTGGCCCACCGGTGAAGGCGAAGCCCCACCACTCCGAAGGCCGCCTGCAGGAATTCTGCGGGAATCCTCGCCAGGTCCCCGATGGTGTTTACGTTCATCTTTTTGAGGTGTTTCGCCATCCTGGGCCCCACGCCGTAGAGTTCCTCCACCGGCAGGGGCCAGAGCATCTTTTGCACGTCGTCGGGGGTTATGACGGTAATGCCCATAGGTTTTTTCATGTCCGAGGCCATCTTTGACAGAAGCTTGTTGCAGGAGACCCCCACGGAGCAGGGCAGTGAAAGTTCCTCCATCATCGATTTTTGGATTTTCTCCGCTATGGTCATGGCATCCCCGAAAAGCCCCTCGCATCCTTCCACGTCCAGCCAGGCCTCGTCTATGCTGAAGACTTCCACAAGGGGTGTAAATCTCTTCAGGATTTCCATCGCCCGGTGGCTGAATTCTACGTAGAGCCGGTAGTCGGGCTTTAGAAAAACCGCTTTAGGGCACAGCCTCTTTGCCTCCCAGAGGGGCATGGCAGTCCTTACCCCGAACTTCCTCGCTTCATAGGAGGCGGTGAGCACTATGCCGTTTCTCTTTTTGGGGTCTCCGGCGACTATCACAGGCCTTCCCCTGAGCGAGGGGTCTACCGCCTGGTGGCAGGAGGCGTAAAAGGCGTTCATGTCCACGTGGAGGATGGTGAGCATAAAACCACCTCGAACATTTGTTTGTATTAATATTATAATGCCTGCCGCGGGCAAAATCAACTCCCTTGTCTTTTGCCATCGGTTGGTATACGATAGTAGCGGGGGATTAAACTTTTATCGTGGTTATACGGTAACATTAAGGGGAAGGAAGGGGCACCCATGAAATCTTGCGGCAATATTCATAAAGAGGATGTAATAAGCTATTCAAAATTATAAACGGGGGGATTGAAAATAAAAAAGACGGCGGTAATCGAAAACCTGGTTTCGTGGGCGGTGAGCGGTGTTTTTTTGCTGGCGGGTTTTATCGCGCATTCCAGAAATTCCGGCGAGTCTTTCTCCATACTGAGGTATTTCGGGCTGATGGGTTGTTTTTGCATTTCTCTCTTAACTTCCGCCGGCAGCTTGAAGCTATGGCCGTCGGTGCTGCTTGTAATTTTCGCGGGCCCTCCTCTTTTGGGTCTGGTCTCTTTTTTGACCGCTCCGCCGGTCGGATATGGCGGCCAAATACTTGCCTTCGCATTGAAATGCATCTTTTCCGCCGTAGTTTTATCTATCGCCGTTCTGTTTTTGCGGCATAAACTCGTAACCCCGTGGCACGTCCTGCGCCGCAGGCTGGTAACAGCTCAAATCCTCCTTGTGATAATCACCTTTTCCTTATCGGGGAGTTTCAAAGTAATATTACCCGTTCAACACTACGGCAGGAGAATCGTGGTAAAAGAGCTAAGCTTTGGCCGCAAAGAGGTGAGCTTCCCCCTCATCGAAAAGGAGCACATGTTTTTGGTGGACAGCGAGGGCTACCTTTACAAGTTTGAATTCGCCGCCGGAAAGAAAACTGTGATAGCGCGGCTTCCGATGCCGGATCCGGAAGAAGCCGGATTTACTCCCGACAAGGGTTTCTCTAACGTCTCAAGCCCGCCTGGACAAAGATCCCCCAGACCCTGGTTCAGCATCATCCGCCGCGAGGGGAAAAATATGCTTATTGTGGAATACCCTTACCACATCGGCGAATATGAAGAACACCCCGGCGGGTACAGCTATTCCGCGTCATTGGGCTTATGGCACCTGCAATCGGTGGTAGACCTTGAAACGGGAACCGTCACATCCTGGAAGGTCCAGGAGGGAGCGGGGGGATTTGAGCCCGAATATCCCCATCCCATATCGGTGGGGGAATATGAAGTGATTTACGGCCGCTTCAGGGAATCCATTGATATCACGGGACCCCACACCAGAACCCGCCTCTGGCCCAAAGGCAGGGTCTTATGGTTTGCCGCGGCCGGCGGCAATGTCCTCGCGGGCACCGACAAGGGCAGGGTGTACATTATAACGCTGCCAGTTAAAAGCGAAGACTATTAAGGGGGTTTTTAAATTGCACGACTTTTGGGGAGTTATCGTATCGATTCTCTTTGTCTTTTCCATCATAATTGTTTCTGAGATTTTGAGGAAAGCGGGAAGGTTCGGCTCCGAATTTACCAGGAAATTCGTGCACATAGGGGTTTCCCACTGGTGGCTTTTGGCCATGCTTTTAATCGACGACATGCGGTACGCCCTCATACCTCCTGCTCTTTTCGTGGTGTTAAATTACTACTCTTACAAGAACAATTTGTTCAAGGGCATGGAAAGGCAGGAAAGCTCCGACCTGGGGACGGTGTACTTCCCAGTGTCGCTTTTGATTCTCATTCTCCTTACGTGGAAGGGCGGGCTCTTGGGAGGTGATTTCGAACACATCGGCCTTGCGGGAGTCCTGGCCATGGGATACGGCGACGGGTTTGCGGCAATCTTTGGCAAAAAGTGGGGGAAATTGAAGTACAGGGTTTTTAAAAGCGAAAAGAGCCTGGAAGGCTCTGCGGCGATGTTCGTCTTTTCATTTTTATCCATAGCTGCATCGTTGGGTGCTTTTCTGGGGTTTGACCCACATATCTTCAGGATAAGCTTTGTGGCGGCCCTAACCGCCTCGACAGCAGAGGCCCTTTCGCCTTCCGGCACGGACAACCTGAGCGTTCCTTTGGCCACCGCACTTTCTTCGTACTATCTTCTTTATGTTTTAAAGAACATCGGCGTTTTTCTTTTTATCTATATGGCGTCAATCGGATTTTTGCTGAGCTTTCTCATAGCGTACGCCGCTTACAGGAAAAATTCCCTCACCCTAGACGGCTCCGCGGGCGCAACGCTCCTTGGCACGTTGATGTACGCCACATCGGGAATCTTCGGCTCCTTATTGATGGTGCTCTTTTTCATTTCCTCGAGTCTTCTTTCCCACTTTAAAAAGAGCGCAAAAAGCGAAGTTGCACGAAAGTTCGACAAAACGGGCCGCAGGGACGTAATGCAGGTTTTTGCCAACGGCGGCGTCGGGCTTTTTTATTCGGTGCTTTATTACATTAGTAAAAATCCGTCGTACCTCGTGCTGCTTGCCATATCCTTTGCCGCGGCCAATGCCGATACCTGGGCCACGGAGCTGGGGGTTTTGAGCTCGGCAAGGCCGATTTCGCTTCGTAACTTCAGGAGGGTGGAACGGGGCACCTCAGGTGCAGTGAGCCTCCCCGGCACCATCGCTGCTCTTTCAGGCGCCTTATTCATCGGCATCTTAACCCCAGTAGCATTCAAATTTATGGGACTTTTCGACCCAGCCATAACAGGGCTCGGAAATACATTCATAATAACCCTGGGCGGATTTCTAGGTTCCCTTATAGATTCGCTCCTAGGCGCCACGTGCCAGGGCGTGTACTATTCGGAAGAGCTGAAAACCGAAACGGAAAAGAGGTTTTCTTTCGGCAGGAAAAATCGGCTAGTCCGGGGATTCGGCTTCGTCAACAACGACCTGGTGAATTTCCTCAGCATCGCCATTTCCAGCGCGCTGTTTGCGGGAATGGTGTAAACATTTGAATCCCCCAATGTAACCACCAAAAAACGGCCTGCATATATTGTAGTAGACACCACAAAAGGAGGGTTTGAAAAATGACAGAAGTCAGCGGCGGAGGCTATGGAAGGGATTACTTCTTTGACCGCAAAGCTTTCCTGGTGTTCCTAATTCTCATACTGCTTCTTTTGGGCGACAACTTCTAAAAACAGGCCGTGCCTCGAGGCACGGCTTTTATTTTTGGTATTGCTTATCGCGATACAGGCTGATAAAATACAAAATAGCATTACAATTTGTGGAGAATGACTTCCATGGACCCGGTAAAATTTTACGCAAGTCTTATAAAAAAGAATATGGAAAGGCCAGAACATGTGAAAAAACTAATAAATTTTGGCCTTTCTTTCGCCCACCATTACGTTAGTCTTTTTAAAGACAAAAGAGTGCCTCAATCTTTTCATTTCCTCAACAAGTACTGCATAAAATGCGTGATTGACCCGCTAAAACACCCCCAAAATTCCGCCTGGGTAAACCTCTTTTCCCCTTCGGAGTTTTTGATGGCGATGGACATAAAGCCTCTATTCATCGAAGCTTACTCTTCCTTCATGTCGGGCTTTTTCATCGAGGATTGCCTCATCGACGCCGCCGAATCAAAAGGCATATCGAATACTCTATGCAGCTACCACAAAACTTTCCTCGGCGCCGGAGAACTCGGCATCCTCGAAAAGCCAAGACTTATGATTGCTACCTCCATCGCCTGCGATGCCAATATCCCAACCTTCCGGTACCTTTCGAAAAAGCTGGGCGTCCCCCTTTGCATTATAGACGTCCCGTATAGGTATTCCAAAGAGGCGGTTTCCTATGTGAAAAAGCAGCTTTTCGAAGCGGCATCAAGTCTTGAAGAAGCCTTCAAGAGAAAACTGGATATCGATAAGTTAAGGGAAGTCGTGAAGACGGAGAACAAAACGCGGGCCCTCATGAAGGAGTACCTGAATTACGCCGGGGGGAAAAGCCTTCAAACCACTATGACCTTCGAAATGTACATGCTCTTTGCCTCCCACGTTTTCATAGGAAGCAAAGAGATTCTAAAGTTTTTCGAGATGCTCCTTGCCGATATCAGAAAAGCTCCCGAAAAAAGCGGAAAGAGCGTGTTTTTTGTACACCTTTTGCCCATGTTCGAGAAAAATTTCAAAGACTATTTTAATTTTGGCGAAAAATATCGTATCGCCGGAAGCGACATAAACTACGATTTTCTCGATGAAATAGACGAGAAGGACCCATTTTCGGGCATTGCGGAAAAGCTTATCCTGACTTCGTTTAACGGTGGTATAGACCGGAGGGTCTCCAGGATAAGAGAGCTTGTGGAAAAAATAAAGCCCGACGGCATCATCCAGTTTTGTCACCTCGGCTGCAAGCAGTCCATGGGCGGGGTCTTTTTTATAAAAAAGCTTGCATCGGAAATGGGCATCCCGTTCCTTTGCCTTGACGGCGATTGCGTTGATAAGAGGAACAATCAGGAAGGGCAAAACAGGACGAGGCTCGAAGCTTTCCTGGAGATGCTCTAGAATTCAGGGGGGATAATCTTGGTAGGATACGTGTGCAAGTACACTCCCGTGGAAATCATCGAAGCCTTCGGGGAAACGCCGGTACAGCTCGAGCCGGACTCAAAATCCTACGAGCGCGCAGAAAGCCTCCTTCATTCGAACATCTGCAGTTTCGCAAAAGGAGTCCTGGAAAACGTAATTGACAAAAACATAGACGAAATAGTGCTGACGAGCTGCTGCGACAGCATAAAAAGGCTTTACGATGTTTTAAAGCAAAGGGTAAAGTTCATCCATGTACTTGACCTCCCCAGGAAAAAGGACCCCGAGGCAAAAGACCTTTTTTGCAGCGAAATAAAGGGTTTTATAAAGGCATACACAGCCTACAAGAAAAGGGATTTTTCCGAAGAAAATTTGCTCAATATTTTGGAGAAAAAGGCCGCAAAAGGGAAAAAGGTGTTTTCCGAAAGCATAGCCGTAATGGGTGCAAGACTCAAAGAGGACGTGGTGGAAAAAATTAAATCCTTCGGAGCGGAAATCATCAACCTCACGTGCACAGGAGAGGAAAGGAAATTCGATGTCGAACCGGAGGGTGATTTACTTAGAAACTACGCCGAATCTCTGTTGAACCTTACCCCGTGCATGAGAATGGCAAAAGACCGGAATATCCTCGAGGGAAAAAGATTTAAAGGCATCATATATAACACCATAAAGTTCTGCGATTTTTACGCCTACGAGTACGCCGAACTCAAGGAAAAACTGGACATCCCCTTACTCAAAATTGAAACCGATTACACCGACGCGGGAAGCGGACAGATTTTAACGAGAGTGGATGCCTTTTTGGAGTCCATCGGCATGAAAAAAGTTGAAAAAGAAAAAGTAAGAAGCGGATACTTTGCGGGGATCGACAGCGGCTCCACTTCCGCCAATGTGGTAATAATCGATGAAAACAAAAACATAATATCGTACTCCATCGTGCCGACAGGTCCCAAGGCTTTAGAAAGCGCGAGGCAAGCTTTCGAATTGGCATTAAAAGACGCGGGCCTCAAAGAAGATGATATCAAGATAGTGGTTGCGACGGGATACGGAAGGGTGAGCATCCCCTTTGCGGAAAAGACCGTAACCGAAATTACATGCCACGGTAAAGGCGCCTTCTTCATTGACAGCGCCGTCAGGACTGTGATAGACATAGGCGGGCAGGACAGCAAAGTGATAAGGTTGGACGATGAGGGCAATGTGGTGGACTTTGTGATGAACGATAAGTGTTCAGCCGGAACGGGCAGGTTTCTGGAAGTTATGGCAAGGACCCTAGGCGTTTCCATAGAAGAAATGGGAAAGGTAACCGAGAAGGCAAGAGAGGATATCACCATCACCAGCATGTGCACAGTATTTGCCGAATCGGAAGTGATATCCCTAATCGCGCAAAATAAGGACCAGAGGGATATAATCCACGCCCTGAACAAAGCCGTGGCTTCAAAGGCTGTATCTCTGATAGAAAGGGTCGGAAGGAAGGGAAGCTACATGATGACGGGAGGGGTGGCAAAAAACCGCGGGGTTGTAAGTGCCATTGAAAAAAGGCTCGGAGAAAAAATTTTAATTCCTCCCGAGCCGCAAATAATCGGTGCTCTAGGGGCAGCCCTGATAGCCCTAGAAGGAAAATAAATGAGGAGCCATAAGCCAGGTGCGCACTAATGTCAGCCTTGTCAGGTCTAGGGGCCCTTGTAATTTTGCGAATGCCGTGGCCTGTACCTCCCGGCGGCGCCAAGGATTAACCGGCATCAACGCTTAGGCTCCAGGCCTATTATCCTGTAAATCGCATCCATGTCCAGGGAGTTTCGCAAAATTTGAGCCCATCTATCGAACTGTTCTTCCTTGAAGTTTACAAAATCCGGTTTTGATTCCGAAGTTTTTAGCCCCTTTCTTTCTGACAGGAAATCTACAAACCTTTTGGTAAACTCGCCCCTGTCGAAAATGCCGTGGAGGTACGTGCCCCAAATGTTGCCCGTTCTATCAACAGCCCCATCCAGCACTTTTTCCCCGTCTTCTTTTCGCCTGATTGTTGCAAACGCTTCTGCGCCCGCCTTTACGGTGGTTTCTCCCATATGTATCTCGTATCCTTCCACTTCCAGGTTTGATAGATGGGCTGCCAGCCCTTTTTCATGTTCCAGCACGCGGCCTTTCGCTTTTCGGGTTACCTTATTTTTCGTAATTTCGGTCTCCACGTCCAAAAGGCCTATCCCTTCGACTTCCTTTATCTCGCTTTCGACCCCGTATGGGTCCCTGATGATTTTCCCTAGCATCTGGAAGCCTCCGCAGATGCCCACAATTACCGCCCCTTTTTGGGCAAGGCTTTTTATCTCCTCATCCCAGCCCCATTCCTTAACTCTTACAAAGTCGCCGATGGTGTTTTTCGTGCCGGGTATTATAACCGCATCGGCATCGCCTATGCTCTCCCCGGGCTTTACGTATTCAATGTAGGTATTTTCAAAATTCGAAAGGGGCACGAAATCGGTGAAATTGGAAATGTGGGGCAAAAGCAGAATCTTTATTATTACGCTTTTTGCTTTATTATTCCTCAATCTTACCCTCTTCATCTCATAAGTCGGGTCGTCCTCTTCGTCAATATAAGAATAATCGTAAGGCACAACTCCGAGCACGGGCCTTTTAATCAAATCCTCCAGCATCTTTATCCCCGGCTCTAGCAGTTTCACATCTCCCCGGAATTTATTTATTATGACACCCTTTACCCTTTCCCTCTCCTTTTCCTTAAGGAGCATCACCGTTCCGTAAAGCGATGCGAACACGCCGCCTCTATCTATGTCCCCCACGATTACGACGGGGGCGTCGGCCATCTCGGCCATGCCCATGTTTACTATGTCGTTTTCCCGCAAGTTTATCTCTGCCGGACTTCCGGCCCCCTCGATAACTATCACTTCGTACTGGCTCTTTAATTCCTCGTAGGCTTCGCGAACGACTTTTTTGAGCTTGGCTTTAAATTCATGATAGTCCATAGCCGACAAATTGCCGTATACCCTGCCTTTCAGGACCACCTGGCAGTTTTTGTCGGAAGTTGGTTTTAAAAGCACCGGGTTCATGAGCACCGACGGTTCGAGTCCACACGCCTCTGCCTGTGTGGCCTGGGCCCTTCCTATCTCCAGACCTTCTTTTGTGATATAAGAATTCAAAGCCATGTTCTGGGCTTTAAACGGTGCCACTTTAAAACCGTCCTGCTTTAATATCCGGCAAAGCCCTGTTACTATCCTGCTTTTCCCTACAGAAGACCCTGTCCCCTGAATCATTATGCACTTTGCTCCCAACGGCATCCTCTCCCACTTTCAAAATCCGCTCGGGTATTATTATATCAAATTCAGACTTTACCGGCTAGTTTGTACATTCTATCTATATCGTAGTTTGTTTGACATCCGGCAAACTTACATGCTGCTTCCTGCAGTTGTTTTTGTCTTTTTCCAGTCTAAAAAAATCCTAATGGAGTACGGCATCAAATTTTCGTGGGTCTTAAAAAAGTTTTCCATATCTTCTTTTTTCAAAGCGACCACATGGCTTAAAGGAACTTCAAAACTCCGGTAACCCACCGGACTGAACAGGAATACCTTATGGGGGAACCGGGAGAACATATTTGGATCGAGGACACTATTCGGGCTTATTCGGACGAAAGCCCTCTCGCCAGTCGATTGGTGCACCATCTGGAAGTTATAATTTTCTTCCGTATTGAAGGTGCTCGGGATTACATAATAACCATCCCTCTGCAGGAACAGCGCCACCACATCTTCCAGTTCCGAATTAGTAAGAAGACCAAATACATCCGCTTTCTCCATAAAATCTTCTTCAACGGCGTAAAATTCTTCCCCGGAGAGCCTGTTGTATGAAATGCGGGAAAATAAGTGGGCTGGAAAGTCATTTATCTTTTGCACTATGCTTCCCGTTCTAAATCCGTGCTCGATGCTTCCCGGCGCATCGCTTCCTACTTTAAACAATTTGCATTTTCTCGCATTCGGCAAGCCTACCTGCAAAAATTCAGGTTCGTCGCGGTACTGCCATTCGCCTTCTATCCTTCCCAAGTAATAAAACCCCTCGAAATCCTTCAGCCACACCAGGTCGTTTTCTTTCATCTGAAAAAGGAATGGGGTAGATGCCCGCACCCAATGGGTATCTTTGGCGTAAATCCCTTTTCCCATTTCCCAGTATTCTTCTTTTGAAAGTGGCTTCCCAGGCACACCCCAACCTATAGCTACAATTCCCTTTTCAAAACAAAACTTCGCAGGGTCTCTTTCGGTAGCCAAAAAAGGCCTTACATCCACCTGCCATAAATTGATTTCCTTATTCATCCTCTCTGCCTCCCTTTATGCTATTTTTTCATTATCTTTACCGCACCGCTTTGCTCCATTAATTCGCCGTTATTCTCATGCAATGCACCTCCAAAAAGTAGTTTCCCGAAAAATTTTCACGCTTATTCCCTATAAAAGCACATAAAAAATAATAAAATCTATCCCCCTCGGGGATAGATTTTTCTTAATAGGCATAGGCAGGGGCATTACGCTTGACGATGGTTACGCAGCAGATAGGTTCAAAGCCACTCTATGGGTCGGTCGTCAGGACGTGTTCGCTGTGCCTGAAGGTATTTGCCGGGATTAAGTTGCTGGCAGAAATAGGTGCATTTTTACCGTTGCTGCGGCCTGCCGTAAAGACGAAGATTTCCGGCCCGACGCCTATATACTGGACTTCCCATTCGGTCGCAGGTTTTTGCAGGACAACGGCTTTTGAGCATTTGCTTTCGATGGTAAGTTCAAAAGATTGCACCAGTTCTTTAGCGTCCGGACACGTCCCGATATCGTAAAGATTGACGGTGACGGTTACCGTTTCATCAGAGTTGTTAAGAACTTTTGCAACTATGCTGTTCACGCTGTTGTCGGCCACTACCGGTCCCGTCGTTAATATATTGCCTGTTGGCGGGATTATTCCGTCCAGTTTTTCTTCAATCTCCTTTATCTCTCTTTTTATCTCCTCAAGACCAAAGTCGGAACTATCGAGTTTCTCCTCTATATCTTCGATTTCTTTTTTTATCTCAGCTAATCCGAATTCAGGACTATCCAGTTTGCACTCTATATCCTGGACTTCCTTCTTTATCTCCCCTAAGCCAATGTCGGGATTATCCAGCTTACCCTCTATTTCGCTGATCTCTCTCTTAATCTCAGCTAAACCGTAGTTCGGGTTGTCTAGTTTGCACTCTATATCCTGAATTTCTTTCTTTATCTCGGCTAAGCCGAATTCGGGACTATCCAGTTTACACTCTATATCCTGGATTTCCTTCTTTATCTCCCCTAAGCCAATGTCGGGATTATCCAGCTTACCCTCTATTTCGCTGATCTCTCTCTTAATCTCAGCTAAACCGTAGTTCGGGTTGTCTAGTTTGTCCTCGATTTCCCGTATTTCTTTCTTAATTTCAGCAAGGCCGGTATTAGGATTATCCAGTTTTTCTTCAATTTCCCTTACCTCCTTTTTTATCTCCTTGAGCCCAAATTTTTTATTTAAAAGCAGTTTTAGGATAACCAGTTCCCAAAACTCAAATTTCTTGTCAATCGTGGATAACCCTTCATCCACTTCGAATTTATCCACCAGTTCCTCGAGTTTTTTCATATACTCATCGCCTGACACCTGGATTCACTCCTTTTTGAGATTTTTTCTAATAGTAGTATATAAAGCAGGTCTTCAAAGTGTGATTTTTTCAGTCTTTGACCTTTATTGATATTTCGCGTTTTTTGGTGTATAATATATATGGAAAAAAGCGAATATGGGGGCGTTTGGTCTCGACGGGGGCAGCGGAGATAAAAGCTGCAGGCCGAGCTTTCCGACTCGTAAATCCGGAAGCACAAATAAGTGCCAACGAAGAACTCGCTCTTGCTGCTTAATTAAACAGCAGCACGCCCTTCCCGGCGTGCCCGGTTGCCGGAAAAGGGTGTCATAGCTCCGGGCTCTTCTTCCGCTGTTAGCTTTGGCAGCGGAAGAGAAACAAACAAAGCTGGCCGGTTTTCAATCCTGCCCTCGGGAGTGAAGCCGGCGAGATTTAAAACGAGGGATAAGCCTGTAGAGGCTTTTATCGATGCGCCTTCGGACAGGGGTTCGATTCCCCTCGCCTCCACCAGCTTTACCCCTTTCCGTTTCAAACTTAATATTTATTTTTAGAGAAGTATCTATCCTATCGGGATAGATTATTATTTTATCTACAAAAGTTTCTATTATTTTTCTTTGGGCTTTAGGATCCCCGCTTAGAAGGGCTTCCCTGCAAATTCTCAGGTAATCCGCTACTTTTTCTTCGTTTATCCAGCTATACTCTTTTAATTTTAATTCGCTTAGCCTGCTCTCGCACTGTATTTTTTCGGCCTTATAGGCTTTCATCCTTTTATCTATCATTTCTTTATCACCATATCCTTCTGCAATGGCGTCTATCAGCCTTTCGATCTTAGCTTCAAGGTCCTTTATTTTGCTTTCTAGGTATTTGATTTCGCCGCTTTTTTCAGCTTCAAACTGCCTGACATACTCCAGAACCTTTTTTCACTCATACGAGGACCCCTCTTCCTTGCATGTATTTTCTCTTGGACTTTATCAAAAGTTTGCTCATCAATTATAGCCGGCATACCGTTCGGGATTCTTATAATATTTTCATTATCCTTGAATCTTCTATTGTTCCGCCTACCTAAGCTGTCTTTGCTCGATCTTTTGTTAAAAACGTAAGTGCCTTTGTATTTCTCATTTATAAGGATATCGTAAATGCTGTTTTTCCCAAAAAGATTTCCCAATTTAGTTCTATATCCATGTCTGTTCAAAATATCGGCTATTGCCTTATATTAATAGCCATCTAAATAAAGAGAAAAAATTTTTTTTACTATGACTGCTTCCTGCTCATTGATTACATAATAACCTTCTTCATCTACATCATATCCAAGCGGTGGCAAACCGCCCGTATGCTTTGCCTGTAGAGCTGTCTTTTTCATTCCCTTCATTACTTCTCTTGCAAGGTTCCGAGAGTAGTATTCCGCCATACCTTCAAGGACGGATTCTAATATTATACTCTCGGGACTGTCGACGTAACCTTCTTTTTCTGTAAATTCTTTTATAGCCCGCAGCTGGGCTTCAATGCTTTCTTCCCTCTGGTTATTGCTTGAATACCTGCAATAAGCTGCCGCTTTAATTTTTCCTTCACTCATTAGATACCCTCCCTAAGAATTAATCTGAGCACATTCTCGGGAATATCTAAAGCACAGGCGATTTGTTCCATAACATATCCTTCGTATACGGTGAAGTCTATTTCATACGTTAGCAGTTCTGCGGCGAATTTACCGGCTTCATTTTCGTACTTACTTGTAACCATGAAAGTATTCAGTTCCAGAAAGATTGCATTCATTTTCGGGTGCAAAATGCAATGCCCCAATTTATGGGCCGCAGTCAGAATCTGCCGCCTCTTCTCGTAAATGCTGTTTATTACCACGATTTTCCTGCGAAGTTTGGTAAAATAAAATCCTCTGACGTTTTCAGGCAGAGGGTGCTTTATGTATATTATGTCCAGCGCATCCATAAGTTCAAATGGGTCGCTGGTTTTATACTTTTTTACAAGGCTTCTTACAATGCGCTTTATCTTCAAAGGGGCCACCTGCCTAATAGAGTTAACTTTGAACAAGAAAATTCTTCCATAGTCTTGACAGCTAATATTATTTTTGATACTATAAAAGTGAACCACTGAAAGCGCGAATGCGCCGTAGGTGGTGTTTTTTATTGCTTTTTTGGTTTTGGATAATTTACTATGCCGAATTCGTTATCAGAAGCCGCTTTACAATTTATGCGGGCTTTTATCATATTCAGGAAATTTATAATATCACCAAAGTCTAGTATTCGTTTAACTCTGTTTGCCCAGTCAACTTGTATAAATGTTTTCGAACTATATAGATAGACTATGTACGCTATTAAGTCTGCAATCTGTAAAAAGTACGATTCCTTTGATTCCTTGGGTAAAGGATCTTCTATCAAGAGTTTAATTTCGTTATATAAATATTTTCCTGGATATATTTTTGAGGGTATAGGGTTATATTTCTGCATCCTTCTGGAAGTTTTTCGCATTTTACCAACTCTACCCTCATCTGTAATAATGAGAAATTTGGAGTTACCCGCTTCACTTAAATCGTTTTCTATTCTCTGTATGTTGTAAGAAAAAGCGGTATCTAAGACATTGTAATCGTCTTTTAAAATATTTGGTTTTATGATAACCACATTGATTATTTTTACTTCCAATTTTGCTATACAGTTGAAATAATCCGTAAGTATGTTTTTCTTTGTTTCCGGATCCCAGTTGTATTTCCTGTAGGGGTTTTTGTCCGTTAAAAAATCTTTTGTATGAAACTCCAGTTTTACAGGGAAATTATATTTTCTTTTTAAGTCTTTACGAAAATCTTTTATGGTATTATAATTATTTTTCCATACGGATTCGTCCATATATACGCTCGTTAAAACGAATAATTCAGAAGAATATTTAGGGTAACCATCATCTCCGCTTTCGTCAAAATATGCTATATACATACCTCTTCCTCCGGCTTTTTTTGTTTTTAAGTATTTTTTATACTTCCATCATTGTTTCTCTTTTTTCTTCCATACTTCTCTTTATTCCGTAGCTCATACTTCTCTTTATTCCGTAGCTTCGCCATCTCTAATCCCACCCGCACGGCGTTAATTATCGCTTCGATATCTTCTGGGTTTAATATTTTTCCGTCAAGCATTAATCCTTCCGTATTCTCAATCCTTTGCCTCATCTCTTCGATGATTTTTTCAATATCCCGTTCATCTTTGTGCGTAAGCTTACGGCTATTGGAGCGGCCAGGAGGTAGTCCACGGTTACGTCAAAATAATCGGCGATTTTTTTCAGGGTCTCCTGGTCTGGCTTCCTCACATTTGTTTCGTATTTTGCAATAGCGGAATACGATAATTGTAATGCTCTTGCAAGTTCTTTCCTGCTAATTCCTTTTTCTTTCCTTAATTCTTGTAATCTTTCACCAAAATCCATTACGTCCACCTCTTATATTAATTTTATCACATATTGTCCAAATAAGAATAATTTAGACGAAATGGGCGAGAAAGTAAGCGGCTACGCAAAAGTCGATATCAGCGCCGGTTCCTATATACTAAAAAATATGGTCTTTACGGAAAAAGTGCCTGTTATAGAGGAAGGTATGAGGAGGATAACTATAAGTGTGAATCTCACTTCATCGCTAGCAGGGAAAATAAAGCCCGGCGATATAGTGGATGTAGGATGGGTGTCCAAGGATCAGGAAAAGGATGCTGTTTCTAAAATTATAGCCGAAAAAGTTCAGATATATGATGTCGTAAATAAAATGGGCGAAGAGACGACTAAAAAAGGTGAAAAAAAGAATCAGTACGAGAAAGATATGTTTATCCCCGCTGCGGTAACTTTAATTGTTACACCGGACCAGGCAGTTATAATAAAATATCACGAAGTCCTCGGTAGCTTGTTCCTGATAGGATATTAATATTAGAACCGGGAAGATTTTCTATTTTTATTGAAGAAGATAATATAAACTAGAGGTGTTTGTCGTGTCAGTCAATACTGTTTACACAATCGGATACGAAGGAATTGATTTAGAACAATTTATAAATATAATTAAGAAAAATCATATTGATACGATTATAGATGTTAGAAAGAATCCTGTAAGTAGAAAAAAAGGTTTTTCTAAGTCGATTTTAAGTAAAGTATTATTTGAACATGGCATTAAGTACAAGCACTTAGAAAAACTTGGGACTCCAAAAGACCTTCGTGAAAAGCTATATCGAACAAAAGATTTCATTATGTTTATTAATGAATACGAAAAAATGTTGCAATCTAATATACATTTGCTGAAAGAGCTTTTAAATGAGATTCATCAGGAAAATTGCTGTCTATTGTGCTATGAAAAAAATTATTCCGAATGCCACAGAAGTATATTAGCATGGAACATAAAAAAAATGGATGGTAATGGGTTGATAATAAAGCATTTACAAGGTGATTTGAATGGGTTCTACACACAAATGGGAGACGAAAAGGATATTAATCACTGTTAAAGCATATCCACAGCCTTCAAGAAGATATGGTGAAGCTGTATGTGTGGCAGGGATAACCGATGTAGGTAAATGGATAAGGTTATATCCTGTCCAATTTAGGGACCTTCCCCAAGAAAAGCAATTTAGGAAATATGATTGGATAGAAGCTAAAGTTATAAAGTCATCTGATAATACAAGGCCTGAAAGTTACCATGTTGATCCAGATAGTATAAGAAAATTACACTTTGTAGACACCAAAAACAATTGGGCTGAAAGAAAAAAAATTATTCTTCCTTTGCTGAATAAATCATTAGAAGAATTAATAGAAAAATGTAAGAATGAAAATATATCTCTTGGATTAATTAAACCAAAAGAAGTACTTGACCTTATTATACGAGAAGAACCAGAAAATTGGAGTCCAGAAAAGGAAATGTATCTTAGACAAATAAGCTTATTTTCATCAGTACAAAAGCAAGTTTTAGAAAAAATACCTTGGTCCTTTGCTTATAAATTCAATTGTTATGACGATAAATGCAATGGGGAACATATACTATCATATGTTGATTGGGAAATATATCAAAGTTACCGTAGCTGGAGAAAGAAATATAAAGATAAGGTGCTTATCGAAATAAAGAAGAAATATTTCGATTTTTTTAAAGAAAATCGCGAGTTATATTTCTATGTTGGAACGGTACATAAATTTCATAGGTTTGCTACATTTGTAGTTATAGGAGCATTTTACCCTCCAAAAAGTTAAAACAGGTATTTAGTATATACTAAAGATGCCGGCCCTGCATCGAGCCTCTTGCGGGCTCCGTGCAGGGCCGAAATTTTGGGCACCTCCGCTTTCGGGCTTACGCCCCGGCGGAAGTGCCCTTTTGCAGTAAAAGCGGTATAGAGATGTAGAGATAATATACACAGTTTATATACTATACTTATTCCTTATAGAAAATTAAGGCAATTATGGTATAATTAAAACTATACGGAGGTGCAACGGATTGTCGATAGAATATAAGTTCAAAGAGTTAGATAATTTTAGTGATGAAGGCGAAATAGAGAATATATTAAATAATAATGATATTGATACTGAGATAAAAAAGGAAATATTGCGGAATAAAATTATTGAAAAAATAAAAAGCTATGCTCTTGATAAGGTAGATAGCGGCGATAAAAAGATCCTTAGAAAAATGCATGAAAAAGCCCGAATTGAGTTCTTGCTGAAACATAGAAAATTTTTAGTCGAAAAAGGAGAAAAGATTGTCGATGAATATTTTGCAAATGGTAAGGATGTTTTACCGGAAAAAATATCTCCGAAATTGGTCCCCGTAAGAACGAAAAAAGAATGGGATATATTTAAGGTAGCGAGGTTTACATGGAGTCTGCCTTACTCTTATGGCTATGGTCGGAGGCTGTGTTTTCTTATCATCGATGAATACAACGGGAAGCTGATGGGGATATTGGGATGCCACTCCCCAGCTTTAGGGTTAACATTAAGGAACGAGTGGCTCAATTTGAGAGGTAAGGATAAGGTATATAAACTTAATGAAACCATGGATATATTTACATTAGGCGCAGTACCACCGTATAGTATGCTGCTAGGTGGCAAACTGGTTGCAATGAGTGCAGTAGCAAATGAAGTGAGAGAATTTTATAGAGAGAAATACAGTAACAGGAAAACAGAAATGGAACAAAATATTATCTCCCCTCACTTAGTCCTTTTGACCACAACTTCAGCTTATGGTCGGAGTTCAATATACAACAGAGTAAAATATAAAGGCAGGCTTTTGTGTATTTCGCTTGGTTATACAAAAGGATTCGGGACTTTTAAATACACTGAAGAGATATGTAGGTTAATGAAAGAGTATTTGTACCTGAAGGGGATTGAGGTTAAAGGAGGCTACGGTAACGGGCCCAACTACAAATTTAGGTTAATCAGAACTGCTATAAAGGCGATAAACGAGGAGGTGGATTTAAAAAAAGCTTTGGGTATTGACAGCACCGAAATTCTTTTAAGACACGAAGTTAAGAGAGAAGTCTTTATTTTCCCACTTGCTTCAAATGTAAGGGAGTATATAAATGGAATTGATAAAGAGATCGATTATTATGACTATAAATTCGAAGAATTGGCTGAATATTGGAAAGAACGATACTTAATTAAAAGGGTAAAAAGTAACGACGAATGGAAGTATTGGGATAAAAATGCAATAAAAAAGAGTTTGTTGATAAAATAACTAGATCAAGAATATATGGGGGATTGTAATGGAGAGAGATGAACAGGGTATCTTTTCAGAATTGCCGGAGGCTCTTGTAGAAGAGGTGCTTGAAGAAAGTGCCCATATAGGGGAAAAACTTTTTAGTGTTTTTAAAAGGCTCCAAAAGAACAAGAATGAGATCCGAAAGCAACTTCTGACCAGCAATATTCTAAAAAGCGACAGAGATATAGGATATCCACAACCGCCGACGACCTGTGGTGTAGACGGTTCTTATGCGATAGAGAGACTTCTTGCGATAGATCTTGTCGCCTGTGCGGCAGTTGCGATTGAAGGTAGGTTTAACTCCTCCTTCGGAGACTAGGTACTGGGAGAAACCCAATCACTTGGTTTTTATAGCGCCTGAAAAGCATGACCCGGACACAGGTACCATTATAAGAGGAATTATGATGCAGATGGAATTTGAACTTGCTGTGAAAGCACCTCATGATGTTGTCATGCTAGACGGTTCCCTTACTACCCCATTAATTTACATGAACCAGGCCGTAAACAAAGCTCTAGGGCGTGAAGTAGACAGTATGGGAAAGAGGTTAATAGAAGGGTTTGAACAGTTTTTAACCTCATACAGAAAAGTCCTTGAGTCATCAAGAACCGATAAGATATGGGTAAGTTTACCTAAATATACAACAAGACGGGAGCTTGGGGAAAAATTCGGATGGCCGCCTTACTACGATGATAGAGCACTTTTAACCTTCGTTTTGCAGCCTGGAGAGTATACTATGCCCATTCCTTTAGCAAAACCTGCACAGCCGTGGCACCTGAAATCTCCTGGAAACAATAAGAGTCTCATAAAATTGATTGACGAAATAATTTCGCTTATTAATAGGATTTATGTGGTGTATTACAAGCCGCACAGATGGACACCTGCTTTAAGGATAGAGATGTCTTCTTCTGTTGCAGCCAACAATACCCGGTTGTCCATTTTATTTCAAGGACTGAGATATCAATGCAGCACGCCGGGTATTATGGAACCCTATCCACTATTTATAGCTGACAGGATAGTTAAACATTTGGGTAATGCAATGCCAGCATTTAGGCAAACATCAACCCGGCGCATGATAGAACTTCATACCGGGGATGTGTCCGAGATATTTTTCAGCATGTACGGATATAGAACCGAAGGGGGAAAATTATCATGAGCGATATTGAAAATTTACTTAGTAATGCTGAGCGTATAGGGACAATCGGATCGCCTTCCTCAACCAGCGAGCTCTCCTTAGATATATTGGGAACTGCTGTTGGGAAAAAACTAGTAGGAGAACTGGCTTTTTTCAGCTTTATCCAAGACGGAAAAAAGCATTACGCACTAGGACAGATAACCGAGATTCAACTGAGGAATATATGGCTTGAGGATCCGACTATGAGGTCTTTAGCAAGACAAAAAGGGCAGATCAGCCAGGTAAGCGGTCAGCAGGATACTCACCTAGGACAGATGACGGTAAGTGCTGTTTTCAGCGACGAAGGCAGTAGGTTTGAGCCTAGCATTCTGGGGACCGTCCCAGCAACTGGAACCTATATTAACTTGGCAACAGAAGAAATTATAAATATACTCCTTGAAAGATATAGAGACGAAATTTTTTATTTGGGCTGTGTATATGGTTCGAAACCAAAACTACCCCTCTGGTTTAAACATTTTGGGAGCGGTCCACATGGGGCTGGTGAGGCATACCATATTGGGATATTTGGCAAAACAGGTTCGGGTAAGTCTGTCCTCGCAAAAATGATCATGCTGGCTTATGCAAGATACCCTCAGATGGCTGTATTTATAATAGATCCTCAAGGAGAATTTGCTAAAGATATAAGTGGTCAAGTTGGACTGCAAGGATTTTCTTTGGATTTAGCAGGCATACTTAGGTGTTTAGGTAAAAATGTAATAGTAAAAAGAATCAAAGATTTAGTCCTTGACAGATGGGATTTGTTTAGTGAGATACTTTACGAATCCCAATTCTTTGAACGTCTTTCTATTCCTAAAGGAGAAAACAGAAGGACAGCCTGTGAAATTCTAGTGGAAAAGTTAGAAAAGGCTAACATTAGGCTAAAAGATCTAAATACAATAGATGCTTTCAATAAATGCTGGGAAATACTGCATGATCAGAATGTCCAACGTCAGATCTATAAAAGTGATCAATCAAGGGCCAGATTTGTTTCTATGCTTCAAGAAGCATCTAGAGAGGAATTTTTTAACGATTACTGGAAACCAGTAGCTGAGTTATTCAGTGAAAACCGTAATGGGGCAGTCTCTATAAATCAGCTTATTTACCAGACTTTCGATATTAATTTAAATAACCGTCCGGTTGTAATTATAGATTTATCTAAAGAAATGGCTAGTGGACTTTTCTGGAACGACACTATTCAAGCGCTGGTCATAAAAAGACTTCTAGATGGGCTTACTTATCTTGCGGAAGATGCCTATAAAAAGAATAAGTTTTTGAATACGCTCGTCATACTTGATGAGGCACATAGATTGGCTCCTAGAGAAAAGTATGAAAACGACAAGCAAGAAAGTGTCAGGATTTCTTTAATTGATGCCGTAAGGACTACAAGAAAATACGGCCTTGGATGGATGTTTATAAGCCAGACACTTTCAAGCTTACATAAAGAGATAATAAATCAGCTTAGGATCCTATTTTTCGGTTTCGGATTAGCTTTAGGGACAGAGTTTATGGCTCTAAAAGAGATTATAGGTGGAGACCTCAATGCATTAAAACTTTACCAGACTTTTCGGGATCCTCACAGTTCTTTTGATCCATCAGCACGGCAATATTCCTTTATGACAGTTGGACCTGTCTCTCCTTTATCCTTCGCCGGTTCACCGTTATTTTTCACGGCATTTAATACTCCAGAAGAATTTCTTAAGGCGAATAACTTCATTTAACTTAAAAACTTTAAAGGCCCTGCATCGAGCCTTTTGCAGGCACCATGCAGGGCCGAAATTATTGGGCACCTCCGCTTTCGGGCTTACGCCCCGGCGGAAGTGCCCTTTATAAATGCAAAGATGGTATAAAATAGACAACAACCCCGGCCTCCGGCCGGGTATTTAATCCGCCTCACGACCTTTGCCATTATAACATCCCGGCCTTGGGCTCCGGCAAGGGGTCCGCCTTGCCGCGGTGAGCATAAACGGCCTCCGCCCCGCCTTTGGCGGGTCCCCTCCAATTATCCCTCCCCGCTCCCCTAGCCTATCCCTTACCGATATCTTTTTTGATAACCATGCCGGCGAGGTGGCTCAAAGCAGGAACGAAGATCTAGTTCGGAATCTGAAAGGATCAATAGTTTTTAAAAGGGTTTATGTGTAACTACCAGAATACATACTTTACCCCTTTCCGTTTTAAACTTAATATTTATTTCTACCGGGATAGATTATTATTTTATCTACAAAAGCTGCCGTTTCACGTATAAGAACTTTCGCAATCACCACAGAATATTTTGTGTCATTCTCGGCCCTCGCTTTCTTCCAAATATTTTTTCCTGTACTTTTTCAAACATTTCTTCATCGATAATGGCCGGTAGAGCATTGGGTATTCGTATTATTTCATCCTTATCTTCGTATTTGTGATTATTCCTTTTTCCTTCTTTTTTTGAGGACCTGCGGTTGAATACATAAGTCCCCTTGTATTTTTCGTTAATCAGGATTTCATAGATGCCGTTTTTGGTAAATAAGTTTCCGAGTTAGGTCCTGCTGCCATGATTGTTCAGCTCTTCGGCTATTTTACCGTAACCGTAGCCCCGCAGGAAAATTTCATATATTTTTCTTACTATAAAAGCTTCTTTTTTATTGATTACGTACTTTCCGTCATTATCGACATCGTAACCCAAAGGGGGCTTCCTCACCCCCCTTCAGGTGCGCCTTAGGCCCGTTGAGGAAGATGAAGAGCACGGCGCTGTACTTCTAAGCCCGCTTATACTGCATATCCAGACTTTAAGGACGTTTTTTGGCCTTTACCTTCGCGACCTTGCGGATATTTAGAAAGCAGCTCTGGAGGAAGCCCTCGTTGAGGTATACCGCGGTGCCGGAATAACCTGGGACGCGGACCCGGGAGATATCCTGATGGTATTGTTGCAATATATGGAAAATATAGCATAAATTTTGCCAAATCTTATCGAGCGCAATTATTCCCCCTTTAGACGCCGCATAGCTTTCCGAGTTGGGTTCGGACATTATCGCCCTGGTGGACGCAATGTTAACTATGGCCCCTCCTCCGTTTCTTCTCATTATCTTTGCAGCTTCCCGAGAGCAAATAAAAGTTCCCCTATACCCCGAGCTGCCCCCGTTACAACCACTACCTTGTCTTTAAAACTCATAAAATTTCGGCCGGGTCTTCTAACCGGCCATCCTCCTTTCATAAGTCTTATATTAAGTGTTTTTCATAATGATGTTCTCCAGTATATCCGCCACATCCTCGCAGGCATCGCAGCATTTTTCCAGATAGTGGTACGTCATGTCCCACCCCAGCAACTCCTTGCAATTATCGCAGTTGACGTATATATTCCTGGTAGCTTCGGTATAAAGGGCGTCCCCTTCCTCTTCCAGTTTATTCACTTCCACAATGAGCCGGTGAAGTTTTTCCGACTTCCTGAAGTTGGGGAATTCTTCGAAAGCCTCTTTCAGCAAATGACAGGCCCTCACGACTACCTTTACCATCATTATGGCGTATTCTTTTATCTCCTGAATGTTGTACATGTAGATTCTCATCAGAACATCCTCTATCATGTCCGTCAGTGTATCTATCGCATTCGCAAGGGCCATGATATCTTCTCGCTCGATAGGGGTTATGAATTCGCGGGCGAGTTTTTTTATCATTTTATGCCTCAATTCATCCGCGCTGTGTTCAATAAGGTGCATTTCCTTGATTTTAGCCCGCACATTTTGCCTTTTGAAATTGCTCATCACGCTGTTTAGTAATTCAGCGGCTTTTAATGAGTAATCTATCATTTCTACAAAAGTCTCGTAATAATAGTTCACGTTTTTCTTGCGCTTCATGACCTTTCCCTTTCCATATTTTTTTTAAAAAACTTTCATAAACGCCAGAGCCATCAAAAAGCTTATCAGTCCGCAGCCGGGAAACGTCAAAACCCAGGCGAGGAACATTTCCTTTACTATCCCCCAGTTTACGGCTGATATGCGCTTTGCGGCCCCCACGCCCATTATGGCGGTCGTCTTAGTGTGGGTCGTGCTGACCGGAAGTCCGAACACTGAGGCTATGAAAAGACATATAACGCCTGCCAAATCTGCGGAAAAACCCTGGTATGTTTCCAGCTTCACCATGTCTAACCCGACAGATTTAATAATCCGCATGCCGCCGAGCGACGTGCCAAGGGCAATTACTATGGAACAAAGGACAATTAACCAAATTGGAATGACGAACTTTGTAGCAGAAGCCTCTCCCTGGGCAAGAAATATTCCTAGCAAGAAGACACCCATGAATTTTTGTCCGTCCTGGGCGCCGTGCATAAATGCCATCCCCGCCGCACTTATTATCTGCGCAAACCTAAGCGGTGTATACAATTTCCTCCTGTTAAAACCTCTCAGTACAATCTCGGTGGTTTTTACCGTCGCCCATCCCGTGAAGAAACCCAAAAACAGGGAAAGTGCAAGCCCGTATATGACCTTTATCCATTCGGCGGGATTTATGCCGCCTATTCCACCTTGCAGCGCTATGGCAGCTCCGCTGACCCCGGCTATGAGTGCATGGCTTTCGCTGGTCGGTATACCGAACCACCACGCCGCGGTGGCCCAGAGCACAATTGCAAAAAGGGCCGCGCACAGCGCCACGAGGGCCTCGTGGGCATCTCCCCCGAAATCCACCATGTTGTATATGGTCTGGGCGACCATGGGATTCATGATGGTCATGAAGAACCCGCCGATGAAATTGAATATGGAAGCCATGAGTATAGCCGCTTTTGGGCTTATCGAACGTGTGGATATGCAAGTCGCGATGGCATTGGCCGCATCGGTCCAGCCGTTTACGAAAATGACCCCAAGCGTCAAGAGCACGGTGACCATCAAAGTCTTATTTGAAAGCACCTGGCATAAAAAATCGGATAAAGCTACGGACATTGCCCACCATCTTTCCCCAGATTATTATTTCATTAAGATTATTATTTCATTATAATTTCCCTCAGTATGATACCATAAGCTGTACAACATTTCTACCCAATGTTCATGTCCTTTTTTTGTCTAGCTTCAGAGGTATTTCTAATGTCGAAATTGTTCTAAAATATACTGCTGGAACATCGGTTCTACGAAAACGTAACTCCCCCGGGCTGTTTTTTCTATAACGGCCCTGCCAAGCAGGAGGTCAATGGCCCGTTTGACTTTATTGGGATGAATCCCTTCCTCGTAGGCATTTTCACCCAGCGCAAGCCGGTATAGGACCCTGCGCACCTGGGGACGTGCACTTAAATCATCCAGTATTTCGTCGAAGATGGGAGCAAGAGCCAACATAGCCCGTTCGTACCCCAGGCGCACGTAGTCATGGGTAATGACATCATCTCCCGTTTCCAAAAGGGTGTAGTAAATTTCAGAGCAGAGGAACATAGTATCCTGCGGATGCCCACCGGAAAGGCTAATTATCTCTTTTACCATATCCGCATCCACCTGAATGTTCCTGGAATTAAATTTTTTAACGATGTACGGCACCCAATCATCTTCTGAAATACCAGGAATGGGAAGCATTGTGGCAAAGCGGTAGAACGCTTCCTTCCTCTCGCTGAAAAGGGCCTGCATCATCCCTTCTTTGGACCCCAGGAAAAGGTATGCCACGCCTTTTTGTGCCTGAAAATGAGCTCGCATTCGCTTAAAAATTTCGGTGTCCGTCACCCTGGGAGCATCCTGAAACTCGTCAAACATGACCACCATTAGCTTCTTGTCCTTGTCTGCCAAAATGCCCGGAAGCATCAGGGCGTAGTCAAGGAGTTCATCGTCCGACTTTTTCTCGGCAAAGCCGAAGGAAATTTCAAGATCTTTAAGCTTAATGGCGAATTTCGCTCCCCCTGATAGGGCCTTAGCCTTGTCTTGCAAAATACTCAGGGTTTTCTTGATTCCAGTTCTGTTTTCCAGACACGCGTTTATTAAACTATAAGCAAAATCCCGCTTGCCGGAAAAACGGAAGAAATCCACCGCGGCGGTATAAGCCCCTTTTTCTTTAAGCCTGCGCAGGACTTCACGGGCTACAGATGTCTTGCCGATTCGCCTAGGTCCTGCCAGCATCACGCTCTGCCCTTCTTGCAAACGATTGACTAGAGAAACTATGAATTCTTCTCGGCCCACCAGGTCTTCTCTGTCAACAGGGCCGCCGACTGGAAATAATCCTCTAGTCATAATCATCCCCCATTTTTTATCACATTTTAAGTGATATAATATCACATTTTAAATGATATCACAAAGGCCCACAATATTTTTGCAAAATCTGGTCAAAAAACCCCTTGACTAAATTCAACAATTTTTTATATATTAATAGTAGTAATTATTACTATTTTTTATAGAAAGGGGGTAAAGTGTGGCGGTAGATGTTGAAGGTTTAATCAACGAAGTTTCAAAATGCTGTCTGGGAGAGATTGTGTGTGGAAAGTGCGACTGGGACAATTGCTTAATTGCATATTGCAAAAAAATCCTCACAACTTCCTTGAAAGAAAAAACCGAATTTATAGATGGCGGAATTGAAAACTTGCCTTATTACGATACAAAGATTTACGATGAGGTAGAGGTAGCAAGTGCCGTGGGATATTTGCTCAACCACTGCAGGAACTGCAACCTTTACCACGACGAAAATTGCATAATCAATATAATAAGAAGCGCATTAGAGATTATACTGCTCGGGGAACCTCAGGAATACAAGGGTAGCGTCTTTGTCTATCTGAACGACATAAAAAAGGTAAATGAAAAGATAGCAGACAAGATTTTTGAAGCATATCACCGGAGGAAAAACGATAATAAACGATTAAAAATAAATTGTAAAGGAGGCGTTTTTAGTGGTAAAGAGAAATTTAACGGTGGAAAATCTCATAGGTGAAACCAAGGGGACGGAGCTTGAGGGTGTGGTAAGACAGAACTTCATGGGTGAGACGAAGGAAACCGGTATTTATCTTGCCATAGCAAGATTGGCCCAGCGCCAGGGATATCCCGAAATTGCCGAAGTTTTAAAGACCGTAGCATGGGAAGAAGCCGAACACGCCGCCAGGTTCGCTGAGCTAAATGGCATGATTCACGAGGACCTTTTTGAAAACATACGGGAGATGCTCGAAGGGGAGACCAGTGCCAACGAAGGAAAAAAGCAAGCAGCTGACAGAGCAGCTGCACTTGGAATCGAATCCGCCAGGGATTATTTCAACGAATCGGCCAAGGACGAAGCAAGGCACGCCAGGATGCTAGAAGGAATATTGCTCAGGTACGCGAAATGACGGGGATTTCCCCGTCATTTTCGTTGTTTCGTTATTAGTTTATTATATATTTCGCGCAATAAGGCTTCCCATTTCTTTCGTCCCCACTATTTTGGCGCCAGGTGTTGCAATGTCGGAAGTCCTGTATCCTTGGTCTAGCACTTTGCTTACCGCATTTTCTACGGCCCGGGCTTCCTCTTCCAGGCAAAAACTATAGCGTAGCATCATTGCGGCGCTTAATATAGTGGCAATGGGGTTTGCCTTGTCCTGCCCTGCGATGTCAGGCGCAGACCCATGGACGGGTTCATAAAGCCCCAGCCTTCCTTCTCCCAGGCTTGCAGAAGGAAGCATTCCCAAAGACCCCGTAAGCATGGCCGCCTCGTCGCTCAGGATATCACCGAACATATTGGTAGTAAGTATTACGTCGAACTGGTGTGGGTTTTTTATAAGCTGCATTGCGGCATTGTCGACATACATATGATTCAGCTCCACATCCTTATACTGCTCTCCTACCTTCGATACTACCTCCCGCCATAGCCTGGAGCTTTCCAAAACGTTTGCCTTGTCTACCGATGTGACCTTTCGGCGGCGCCCTCTTGCAATTCTAAATGCCAGATGAGCCACGCGCTCCACCTCATAAGTGGTATAGACGGCCGTATCCCAAGCTTTCTCGCCACCGGGAATTTTAGCCCTTCCCTTTTCGCCAAAGTAGATATCGCCCGTGAGTTCTCGCACCACCAGTATATCGATGCCTTCTCCTAGCGCTTCTTCTTTTAAAGTGGAGTTCGATTTAAGCTGAGGAAACACCTTGGCAGGCCTCAGGTTTGCAAATAAGTTCAGTCCCTTTCGTATTCCCAAAAGCCCTGCTTCCGGTCTCAGGTGCCCCGGCAGGTTGTCCCATTTGGGACCCCCTACCGCTCCCAAAAGCACCGCATCGCTTTTCAAACATATCTCCAAAGTCTCATCGGGGAGCGGCACTCCCTTTACATCCAAGGCCGCTCCACCCAGGAGTGCTTCCCGATATTCAAACCGGTGGCCAAATTTTTGTGCCACCGCCTCGAGCACTACTATGGCCTGACCGACCACCTCAGGTCCTATACCGTCGCCCGGTATTACGGCAATTTTCATTCCTATACCTCCATCCTTTCCCTTACGTATTCAACCAGGCCACCCAGCTTTATGAGCTCCTGCATGAACGGCGGGAATGGAGGGGCTTTATAAACTTTTCCTGTAGTTAAATTTGTAATCTCACCAGTCGTCAGGTCTACAGCCACCTGGTCACCGTCTTTTATGTCCCTGGCAGCTTCAGGGCACTCTACTATGGGCAATCCTATGTTGATGGCATTGCGGAAAAAAATGCGTGCAAAAGTCTCGGCTATGACACAGCTAATACCCGAAGCCTTGATTGCAATAGGAGCATGTTCCCTGGATGAACCACACCCAAAATTGGCGCCGGCAACTATTATGTCTCCGGGCCGGACTTTATTTTTAAACTCCGGATCTAAATCTTCCATGCAGTGCGCAGCCAACTCTTTAGGGTCTGTCGTATTTAGATAACGGGCCGGGATAATTACATCGGTATCCACATTATCGCCGTATTTAATAGCTCTACCTTTTATCATTTTATAACCTCCTCGGGCGAAGAAATCTTTCCTGTAATAGCTGAAGCAGCAGCTACAGCCGGGCTTGCGATGTAAACCTCGCTCTCTACGTGCCCCATTCTGCCTACGAAATTCCTGTTGGTTGTAGCCACCGCCCTTTCGCCTTTCGCCAGTATACCCATATGCCCGCCCAAGCAAGGGCCACAGGTAGGAGTGCTAACGACAGCACCAGCCTCAATGAATATCTCTAAAAGCCCTTCTTTCATAGCTTCAAGGTATATCTTTTGGGTTGCAGGAATAATTATCGTGCGCACACGGGGATGGACCTTATGGCCCTTCATGATCTGGGCTGCAACCCTGAGGTCGCTAAGCCTTCCGTTGGTACATGACCCTATTACAACCTGGTCTATGGGAATATCGCCTATTTCATCAAACGTCCTGATATTAGACGGAAGATGGGGGAAAGCCACGGTAAGCGGAATGTTAGACAGGTCTATTTCGAATACTTGCGAATACTCTGCATCCTCATCGGCCTTGTATACTTTAAAATCCCTTTCGGAATGTGCTCTTACGTATTCCAGAGTTTTTTCATCCACATCGAATATTCCGTTTTTGGCGCCAGCCTCTATGGCCATATTGGCGATGGTAAATCTATCATCCATTGAAAGGGAGGCTAAGCCTTCCCCGGTAAACTCCATGGACTTATACAAAGCACCATCCACGCCAATCATTCCGATAATCTGAAGTATTACATCTTTTCCGCTTACCCACCTTTTCAATTGGCCTTTTAGCACAAACTTTATGGCTTCAGGCACCTTAAACCATGCCTGCCCGGTAGCCATGGCAGCAGCCATATCAGTGCTACCTACGCCGGTAGAAAATGCACCTAAGGCTCCATAGGTACAGGTATGCGAATCAGCACCGATTACCAAATCGCCGGGTACCACCAAACCTTTCTCGGGTATAAGCGCGTGCTCTATTCCCATCTGACCCACTTCAAAATAGTTTTCTATACCCATCTCGTACGCAAACTCGCGGACAATTTTGCACTGCTCTGCCGATTTGATGTCTTTGTTAGGAGTAAAGTGGTCGGGTACTAGTGCTATCTTTTTTCTATCAAAGACCTTTTTAGCCCCCATGCGCTTAAACTCCTGTATGGCCACAGGAGTAGTAACATCATTTCCCAGGACCAAGTCTACATTTGCCATTATGAGCTGTCCCGGCTCAACTTTATCCAAACCCGCATGAGCAGCCAGTATCTTTTGAGTCAAAGTCATCCCCATGCATTTCAGCTCCTTTCTATATTCCCATCTCGTTATAAAGAAAATACTCGATGGAGTCTATTAGAGCATTAAAGCTTGCCTCAATTATGTTTGTAGATACACCTACCGTACCCCACACCCTTTCTCCATCGGTGGATTCAATGTGGACCCTGACCTTAGCTGCGGTGGCCTTTGAAGTGTCAAGCACCCGAACTTTGTAATCGGTAAGACGCATCTTTTTGAGTTGAGGATAAAAAACCTCCAAAGCCTTTCTCAAGGCTTTGTCAAGGGCATTTACCGGGCCATCTCCTTCGGCTGCCGTGACTTCTTCTACTCCATTTACCTCTACCTTGATAACGGCTAATGCGCTGTAATCCTCCTGCCATGGCTCCTCGCAAAGAACCCGGAAACTTTTTACCTCAAAAAATTTATGGTCCTTTCCCAGCGCCCTTCTCACCATAAGCTCAAAGGAGCTTTCGGCACCTTCGAACTGATAACCTTCATGTTCCAGGCGTTTTAAATTATCTATTAACTGCTGCACCTCAGGCGAATCCTTTGTGACCCAAGGCGCAACTTTTTGAATTTTACCGAGAATAGTACTGCGGCCCGCAACCTCGGACATGAGTATTCGCCTTTGATTGCCTACCGACTCCGGCGGTATATGTTCAAAGGTGGCGGGATTTTTTAAAATGGCGTCAATGTGCATTCCACCTTTGTGAGCAAATGCACAGTTGCCAACATAAGGGGCGCGCTCATTTGGCGCCAGGTTAGCCACTTCGCTTATATAGCGAGAAACACCAGTCAATTCACTTATACTTTGCTGCGGAACACAGTAGTAATTGCGTTTTAGCTGCAAATTGGGAATGATCGTGCATAAATTGGCATTTCCACACCGTTCACCGTACCCGTTAAACGTTCCTTGCACCTGCACAACTCCTTGTTCTACTGCAACGATGGAATTGGCGACGGCCATACCACCATCGTTGTGGCAGTGTATACCTATAGGAATTGCCGAAAATTTTTCCACCACGACCTTGACTATTTCAGCGATTTCAGAAGGGAACGAGCCGCCATTGGTATCACATAATACGAGCCAGTCTGCTCCAGCTTGCCAAGCAGTCTCAAGGGCCTTTAATGCATATTCTTTGTTGGCTTTATAACCATCAAAAAAGTGTTCAGCATCAAATACCACTTCTTTGCCATGCTTTTTCATATAAGCAATAGAATCATATATCATTCTCAGATTTTCGTCCAGCGTAGTTCTGATTACTTCAGCGACATGAAAATCCCAACTTTTGCCAAAGATAGCAACCACGGAGGTTTCACTTCTCAAAAGAGCAGCTAAGTTTGCATCCTCATCTGGCTTTATGTAGGGTCTTCGAGTGCTGCCAAATGCGACCAATTTAGCATTGTTAAACTTTATATCTTTTACTTTTTCAAAAAATTCAACATCCTTGGGATTTGAACCGGGATTGCCTGCTTCAATGTAGTCTACACCGAATTCATCCAGTTTTTTTGCAATTTTTAATTTGTCGCCCACAGAAAATGAAATTCCCTCAGCCTGAGCTCCATCTCTCAGAGTGGAGTCGTAGATGTATATTTTCTTGCCATTTACATAATTCCCATTTTTGTATCAACTCCTTACTACCAATTTTTTATGTGATTTCTATTTTAATATCAATTTAACTTTATTGCAATAATAAAGTAAATTAAAAAAACAAGCTCACCAATTCCTCCGCGGTAATGCCCGCAAAATAGTCGTCTATATTTATTTTTGAAAGGGCCTTTTTTATTTCATCTTCCTCGTGCTTTACGCCCTTCAAGAGCCCTTCCACCTCGGCGATGTCACGCTTTCCGAAAAAGTCCCCGTAAAATTTCACATCTTCTGTAATGCCTCTTTCCACGTTCATGTGAACCTCTACGGTGCATTTCCCGAAATTTTCTTGCCGTCTATCGTTATATCGTTCCTCCCTGAAAACTCCGCGTTCACGGAAAGCTTTCTCAACACCTCGATTATGGGTTCGGTGAACTTCTTGAAATCGGCGAAGTTCGATATATCTTCGTTGACGATAAAGGTGAAATTCAAATTCCCCAGGTCGTGAAAAACTGCACCCCCCCCCCGAAAGCCTCCGCACTACCGGTATGTTGTTAAAATAAAGGGGCGCTTTGAGCGCCCGGCAATATTTTTATTCGTTATTCGGCCTTGAATTCGCCAAGGAGTCCTATTTCCCTCGCAACTTCTTGCATGCCCTTTATGGTCTCTTCTATCACCCGGTCCAGGTCCATGCCGAGCATTTTCGCACCTTCCTCGATGACTTCCCGGTTTACTCCTGCGGCAAAGCTCTTTTGCTTCCACTTTTTCTTTACCGACTGAAGGGTAGTGCTCATAATGCTCCTGTCTGGGCGCATAAGGACCGTAGCCGTAATAAGGCCCGTGAGTTCGTCGACAGCATAGAGCACCTTTTCCATCCTCTCCGTGGGCTCTACATCTACGCAAATGTTCCAGCCGTGGCTCTGGACCGCCTTTATGTAGTCGTCGGGCCAGCCTTCTTGCTCCAATATTTCCCTTACCTTTTTGCAGTGCTGTTCGGGGTACATTTCGTAGTCTAGGTCGTGCACGAGGCCTATTATGCCCCATTTTTCCTCGTCTTCGCCGAAAAGCCTGGCAAAGTGGCGCATTACGGATTCCACCGCAAGGGCGTGCTTTATGAGGTTTTCACTTTTCGTATATCTTTTCAACAATTCAAAGGCCTCTTCTCTAGTGGGGATTTTCGCCATATTCAATTCTCCCCTCCAGCTTTTGTCAGATTTCCGCTTTCTTTTATCCATCTTGCCGCCTTTCTCATGCGCCTTGCGGTCTCTTCCCGGCCTAGGAGCTCAATTATATCGAATAGTCCGGGCCCCACGGTCCTTCCGGTTATGGCAAGGCGTGTCGGGTGGATGAGCTCCGCCGCCTTCACCCCCATAGCATCGGCGAGGCTCCTGAAAGCAATCTCTGCCTGCTGTTTGTCAAATCGCTTCAGCTCTTCAAGGGCTTCGGCGCCTTTCAAAAGAAGCTCGGCGGCGTTTTCTTTTGCGAAATGCTTTCTTACACCCTTTTCCTCGTATTCCTCAACATCCCTTAAGAAAAAGGCTATGGAGTCAGCGAGTTCGTCCAAGGTTTTCGCTCTGTCCCTGGAAATTTCCACCGCTTTTTTGATGTATTCGTACCGCTGTTTCGATTCCTCCTCCGAGATGATGCCCTTTTTGACCAGGAAGGGAATTGTCTCGGAGGTTATGTAATCCAGGTCGAGCTCCCGCAAATAGTGGCTGTTGAGCCAAGTTAGCTTTTTTACATCGTATATGGCCGCGGTTTTGTTTACCCTCTCTAAGCTAAACTCCTTTATGGCCTTTTCCATGCTCAGGATTTCTTCGCCATCCGGTGGGGACCACCCAAGCAGCGTGAGGTAGTTTATGATGGCCTGGGGTAGGTAACCCTGGTCGCGGAACTCCTCGACGGAGGTAGCGCCGTGGCGCTTGCTCAACTTGCTCCGGTCCGGCGCAAGTATCATGGGCACGTGGGCAAATTCTGGAATTTCGTACCCTAGGGCTTTGTACACCTGTATCTGCTTAGGCGTGTTGGAAAGGTGCTCCTCCGCCCTTATTACGTGGGTAATTCCCATGGCATGGTCGTCCACCACGCAGGCGAAATTATACGTCGGCATGCCGTTGGATTTCATTATGATGAAATCGTCCAGCACCGAATTTTCAAAGACGACCGTGCCGCGGATGATATCCTCCACGATGGTCTCGCCTTCCTGAGGCACCTTCAGCCTTATGACGGGCTTTCTGCCCTCGGCTTCGTATTTTTTCCTTTCCTCCTCGCTCAGGTTCCTGCAAATCCCCTCGTACCTCGGGGCTTTCCCGGCCTTCAGCATGGCCTCCCTGCGGGATGCGAGCTCCTCAGGCGTGCAGTAGCAGTAGTAAGCCTTGCCCTCCTCAATAAGCCTTTCGGCCTCTTTCCTGTAAAGCTCAAGGCGCTGGGACTGAAAATAAGGCCCATAATTCCCCCCCTTGTCGGGGCCCTCATCCCAGTCGAGTCCCAACCACTTCATGGACCTTATAATCTGGGCCACCGACTCTTCCCTGGAGCGTTCGGTGTCGGTATCCTCTATCCTGAGGATGAAAGTTCCACCGTTATGGCGGGCAAAGAGTAGGTTGAAAAGAGCAGTCCTTGCGCCTCCTATGTGAAGGCTGCCGGTAGGACTAGGCGCAAATCTTACCCTGACCTTTTCCGTCATTTAAAACACTCCCAATTCCTTTTTTGTAGTCATTATAACATATTTTTCGGGCTTTATTCATCTTTTTCGTTCAATAATGCAAGCATATCGTTATACACCTTGAGAACGGGGATATTGAAGTTGCGCGATATTTGGCGCACATCCTCGAACTCCGGTGTAATTCGCACTAGCCTGCCGCTTTTTTTAAGCACCTTCACCCTCACAGTTCCCCACGGCGTTTCTTTTTTCTCAATATTTCTCTCCAGTTTGCACCTGTCGACTTCGTAGTACCTCACGCCTATGGTGGTGGTCTCCATCAAGAGGGCGTCGGCAATTTGTTCCTTTTTGTCAAAGGGCACTATGCAGGAAAGTTTCACCGCCGGCCGGCTTTTTTTCATTATAATCGGGGTGATAAAAACATCGAGTGCCCCTTTATTGAAAAGGCTTTCCATGACCTCATCGTAAAGCTCGGGATTCATATCGTCTATGTTGGCTTCCATCACCAGCACCCGGTCTTTTTCCAAATCCTCTTCCTCGGCCTCCATGAGCACCGCCCGGAGCACGTTGGGGCTTTTGCGGTCCTTTTTACCGAGACCATAACCTACTTTCTCCGTGATTCCCTCCGGCATGGGCCCGAACCTGCTTACAAAAACAGACAAAAGCAAGGCACCGGTAGGGGTGGTGAGCTCTCCTTCTTCCCCACGGGCGTAAACCGGAACGCCTTTTAAAAGTTCCAGGGTCGCCGGAGCAGGCACCGGCAGCACCCCGTGGGCACACTCGATAGTGCCGCTTCCTACGTTCACCGGAGATGAAACCACCAGGTCCGGCTTTAACATATCCATCAATATGCAACTTCCAACGATGTCCACGATGGAGTCCACGGCGCCGACTTCATGAAAGTGGATTTCCTCCGGGGCTTTGCCGTGAATTTTGCCCTCCGCCCGGGCAAGTTTCAAGAAGGCCTCCTTGCTCATTTTTTTGACTTCGGGCTTCAGCGCGCTTTTATCTATAATGTCGTATATTTCCTTCAAACCCCTGTGCGGGTGGTGTTCAGAAGACTTTATGTAAACATCGGTGCCCGCGATGCCCTTTTTCAATGCCTTTTTAATTTCTATCTCGTATCCGGAAAGCGGAAGTTTTTTCAATTCCGCAACAAAATCCCTTTCATCTATCCCCAGGTCCAAAAGGGCCCCTAAAAACATGTCGCCGCTTATCCCGGAAAAGCAATCAAGGTAAAGAAGTTTCATCTTCCCTGCCTCCTAGCCTGTTTATTTGATGGGCGGCAAGACCCGCGCCGAATCCGTTGTCGATGTTCACCACTGTGATGCCGCCGGCGCAGCTGTTCAGCATGGTGAGTAAGGCCGAAAGGCCTGAAAAATTGGCGCCGTATCCAACGCTGGTGGGCACCGCTATAACGGGTTTGTCCACAAGGCCTGCTACCACGCTGGCGAGGGCCCCTTCCATCCCAGCCACCACCACGATCACCCGGGCTTTTTCCAAAACTTCCATGTTCATGAAAAGCCGGTGTATCCCTGCTACGCCCACGTCGTAGAGCCTTTCCACCCTGTTGCCCAGAAGCTCTGCGGTCACCGCCGCTTCTTCAGCCACGGGGAGGTCCGACGTCCCGGCGGAGACCACGGCGATGATGCCTTTGTTTTTCGGCGCCGGCTCCTTTATCACCGCAAATATCCGGGCGTCCGGGTAATACACCGCTTCGGGAATCGCTTTTTTCACTTCTTCAAAAACTTCTAAGCTTGCCCTGGTGCCCATTATATTCGTGCCCTTTTGCATCATCCGCTCCGCAATTCTCACCACCTGCTTCGGGGTCTTGCCCTGACAGAAGATGACTTCGGGCACTCCCTTTCTCAAAACCCTGTGATGGTCCACTTTTGCAAATCCCAGGTCTTCGTAAGGTAGGTATTTTAAAAAGTTCATGGCCTCGTCAACGGAAAGCTCGCCTTTTTGGACTTTTAAAAGAATCTCTTTTAGCTTTTCCAAAGCGCTTTTTCCTCCTCTTTAAGCCCTTCGTTCATGCTGCCGGTCCTGTATCCGGTAAGGTCCAGCGAAACGTAGACAAAGCCCAGCTTTTTGAATTCGGCCACCACCTTTTCCCTCAAGCTTCTTTCAAAGAACCTTTCTATCTCTTCCGGAGATACCTCAATTCTTGCAAGGTCCGCGTGGTTCCTTACTCTGTACTGGGAAAACCCGAGGCCTCTTAAAATCTCTTCTGCCCTCCCAACCCTGTTCAATTTTTCCTCGGTTATCCTTTCTCCGTACGGAAAGCGGGATGCCAGGCACGCAAACGAGGGCTTGTTCCACGTGGGAAGTCCCATTTTTTGGGATAATGCCCTGATCTCAGCTTTCGTAAGCCCCACTTCCTTCAGCGGGCTTATTACCCCAAGCTCGTCCTTTGCCTTCATTCCCGGCCTGAAGTCCCCGGTGTCGTCGGCGTTAGAGCCGTCCAGGACGAAATTAAACCCCCTTTCGCGGGCCATTTTAACGAGCTTCCCGAACAGCTCCTTTTTGCAATAATAGCACCGCTCCGGCGGATTTTCCGAAAAGCCGGGCACCTCGAGTTCTTCCGAGACTATAATCTCGTGGTTTGCCCCGAAACTTTTTGCGAGTTCTTTTGCTTCTTCCAATTCCCTTGAAGGATAGGTGCTCGAGCGGGCGGTCACCGCCAGCACATTCTCTTTCCCGAGCACGTCCAAACAAACTTTCAAAAGGAAAGTGCTGTCGACCCCTCCCGAAAAAGCAACTATTACACTGCCGAGATTTTTTATCATGTCTTTTAATTTTTCAAGTTTTTTCATTTCTTTCAACGAATCATTCCCCCTTGTTAAAAGCCTGACTTTTTCTTAATCTATTAGCAAATCCCACGTCTTATTTAATAATCATGTTTCTCCTAATTATTATAAATGTTTTATTGCTTTCTTAATACGTTTGCTATGCTTCTTATTTAAATGTTGGGCTTTAATTACATCAAGGTCGTGAAAGCATAATACATTAAGGTTAATTTAGATAGCTTGTTGCCTAAGATTGAAATTAAATTAACTCTCTTGGTTTACAATAAAAAGTGTTTATTATAGTTTAAAATTTATTTCAAACATGTTCAAAAATCTTAGGCAATACTTTCTATATCCAAATAGATGTTTAAATACCACAAATCTATTATGTGAAAGAAACTGGTTTACCAACAAGTTCTTCCCGATAACCCAGACCGGCTGATATGTCTTTCGCCGTTTTTGTTACTAAATCTATAGCTAGCTTAAGCTTTTCTCCATCTAATCTTGCTACGGGGCCTGATACACTTATTGCAGCACAAACTTTTCCTGTGTGATCACGAATAGGAGCAGCCACACAGCGGAGACTGTCCATAATTTCCTCATTATCTATGGCATATCCTTGGATACGTATCTTAACTAGTTCCTCTTCTAAGGCTTTGGGATCTGTTATAGTATTTTTGGTAAAACGCGGAAGACCTTTTTGAGCAATAATTCTCTTTACTTCACTAGATGGAAGGTAAGCCAATAACACTTTACCTACTCCGGTACAGTGAGCAGGAAGTCGCATTCTAATTTGAGAAACTATGCGTATAGACTGAAGACTCTCTCTTTTATCGATATATAACACTTCTCCTTTATCCATTACAACAAGGTGAACTGTTTCTTCTAATTCGTTCACTAACTTCTGAATATATGGAGCTGCTACCGCCCGCACATCCCAGCTATGAGCTACAATATTTCCTATTTCAAACAAACGTACCCCCAGCTTATATTTGCCCGTAAAAGGGGATTGTTCTACATATCCGAAACTCTTTAAAGTTGCAAGTAGTCCGTGGACAGTGCTTTTAGCCAAACCTAACTTTTGGGCTATATCGTGCAAAGCTAATTCTTTACGAGCTTCTGCTAGAATGTCGATTATCTTCAAAGCCTTAGCTACTGACCTTATCTGAGCAGGATTTCTTTCCATGTTTAAGACCTCCTTAATCTCATCCCTTATTTAGGTTATTGCAAACCCCCAAACCTTATTAAAATTAGGGGTTTTTATCTATTGGAAGAAGGGTCCCCTCCACCTTACGAAGAATATTTTATTTTGAAAAAAGAAAAACGGAAGTAGATCCTTTTGGATAAAATGTAAATAAATTACAATTATTGACCTCTGCAGCGACTTCCAAATCATATCCAGCAACAATAAAATAAAAATGCTTAGCGAATACATAAATATTGAGGAATTTATGCCTTTAGATGTAAGGCTTAATCACTATAAATCTACTGGGTGCCCACGTATTCCTTATCATCAATGCTTGCCGCTTTAATTATTCAAAAAATATTCTCCATCCCTACAGTCGAACTACAGGTTTCCCTTACTTAAACTTTCTGAACCTCTAAGAAAGTTTTGTGGATTTACTGAAAGCATTCCACATACAGCTACCTTTTCAAGGTTTAAAGATAAAATCGGATCAGCTGAGCTAAAGAAAATCTCAGATAAACAGGTATAGCTCCCAGAGTCTTATTTAAATGAACTCGACCCTTTCGCTTTTTCCTTCTCGTCCTGGATACAACCTGCCTAGAAGTTCCCGTAAAGGGAAATAACTCCAAGTTTTTCTACTCCTTTAAAAAACCAGGTCAAAAAGGGATCTCCTGAAAAACCTAAACACAAAATTTACTTTACTGCCCTGGGTCAAATGCCAAGACACTCCGAAGCTACCCCCAAAGCTAGACCTAATATATACCAATGGCTATTTCGTCAACGGACTCGGTCCCATTCGAAAGGCTGTGCTCTTCGAAGGCCAAAAGAATTCTGTCACTTTAAGCTTATTCTAAAGGATTTTAAACTTCATCATTAAATGGGTATTCCCCTTTAACTAAACGAGGGAAAAATGGTTAAATTTGCACTTATACCAACACCTGCACTTATTCCAAGAGTGACCGAATGGTATACACTTATCCTAAAGACAACTACTATCCCAAGAAAATCAAAGTTAGGGAAAAGGTTTATTTGCAACGTATTACTGTGGAACAATCGACTTCCAGGGTAGAATTCCCATTAATTTTAGGGCGTCTTAATGTAATTGATTTTCATTATTGTGAGCTTGTTTAGGTGCAATTACTCAGAATACTATTGTTTTAATTGCAATAAAAGCAAAAAAAACATGATAATTAAGGTTACTTCGCCGGCTTGTTGCTTAAAATTGCAACAAAACCAAAAAGGGGACCTTTTGCCTTTTATAATTAAGCTAAAGTTAGAACAAAATACATTCCATAATCTGTCAATTTGTTCCCGCAAGGTTATAGAGATTGTTTTATTTTTTATTTAAGTATAGGGTTGCAAGTACAAATAAATTAGGAAAATATTCCTTTTCCAAAGCATGAGGCATACGATTCTCAGCTTACACTTTATAGCCTACAAACCATAAATAAGATTAACTCTTCTTTTACTTTCAATGTCTTAAAAAAATTTATTTAATAATACACATTTCCCTATTTACCAAAATTTAACTTGTCTTTTAATTGTGTAGTTATATTCAATTCTTTAATTTATCACTATAATTTGCCCTATCCTCCACTAACTGCTGGTAAAAACAAAACTTTATCATTTTCTCTTAACTTATAACTGTTTTCAACCATCTCATCGTTTACTATTACGAAAGTAACTAAATCCTCGGATAGGCCTAATTTTTTACGTAATCCTTCAACTGTAATACCATCTTCTAATTCCACACTTTTAAACTCTCTAAGAGCAGGATAATAGTGAGAAAGTATTCCTATCAACTTTACTTTTACTTTCATATTCCTACATCACCTCAAAAAATATGATTTATATAGATCCAAGTCAAAAGGGATAGAGGTGGTTCAAACCACTTATTCTTCGCAATTATATGGACTTAATTTTGTACCTTCTAGGGGGTGAAAATTTTTTTCATAGTAAAAGATATCATAACTTCAGAAAATAATCAAAAAGGTTGGAGGTGGGTATTTAAAACACCCACCTCAATTTACTATAAAATACGTTAATTAATTGCGAATTCCAAACCTAATTCTTTTAGTTTTTCAGAAGTTGGTAAACCTGTAGCTTTATCCCACCCCATTGCTTCATAATATGCATCCAACATAGTATCCAAGTTTTCTACTTTAGCTCCCTTAGAAGGACCATTAGGAATAGCTTGTGAGAAGCGTTTTGGCAACTTGTCATCTTTGCGGGTAAATCCTTCTCTGCCATTAAAACATCGTTTCAAATTCCACGAACGCTCCGCTGCCTTAATCAATTCCTCTGCTGTCACATCCCAACCCGTAAGTGCACTAACTATCTCAGCATAAAGTTGAGGTGTTATGCAGCTACCTTCAGTACCCCATGAGTGGAAAATACATGCACCTACAATCTCACTTATCTCACCTTGCAAAGCTACATATCGATAAGCTTTACCTTTTGTCGGTGTTTCCGCAGGAATAGGCTCAGGTGGCCATGGCATACCAAATTCTTTCATTCCACACTCAAGTTGTCCAAAATCAAACGTACTAGCCCACGTTGGATGCATATGACATGCACCACGAGGGGTAACAGCATATTGTAGTGCTATGACTTTAGATTCAGAACGTGGTTCGTGTGCTGGTACCTCAAGTCCTTTAACATGATTAGCTATTTCTTCCGCTTTAGGTCCTAATTTTTCAGCCATTCTCTTTACACCCTGAGCAACAAATGCACCAAACCCTTCTTTCGTAACAATCTTTTCAATTAATTTTATCATTGCTTCCGCATTACCCCATCGTAAGTCTAATCCATCTGTATCTTTTTCTGTTAGCAATCCTTTCTCGTAGCATTCCATAACAAATCCAATACTTAAGCCAGTACTAATTGTATCCAAACCATATACATTACATAAGTAATTAGCTCTAATTACAGCTTCTATATCTTCAACTAAACAGATAGGTCCGAACATATCTACTGTTTCATACTCTGGACCTTCCATAGGTGGAGTGGCAAATTTTCCATTTTTTACCGCTGTATATCTTCCACATGCGAAATTACAACCATAACAAGCACGACGTTTAATATTATATTGTTTGTTTATAACTTCTCCTGAAACCTTTTCCGCTTTTTCGAAATAAGCAGTTTCAAAATTTTTAGTCGGTAGTATCCCTAAGCTATTATTCAAAGATACTAATCCCACAGTGCCAAATAACGGTATAGACTGGAATGGATAATTTTGCAGCCATTGTTCAGCCTTTTCGATCGCTTTAGCAAACTTTTCTGGTTGGGCAACTTTGACTCCTTTATGACCGTTAACTACAACTGCCTTTAAATTTTTGCTACCAAATACTGCACCAATTCCGCCACGGCCCGCAGCTCGTCCCCTGTCATTCATCAATGCAGCATATAGAACTCCATTTTCACCAGCCTGCCCTATAGCGGCAATACAAATTTCAGGATCATCTAGTTCACGTATTAAAGTATCAGTAGTTTCTTCCACATTCAACCCCCATAAATGTTTAGCACACCTAATCTCTACTGAACCATCGTAAATATAAAGATAAACAGGTTCTTCAGCTTTTCCTTCAATTATAACAAAATCAAAACCTGCATACTTGAGTTTTGGCCCAAAAGCTCCTCCCGAACGTGCTTGATTCCATGTACCCGTCAAAGGTGACTTGTAACAAACTTCATAACTTCCACCACTTGGAGTAAGCGTCCCTGTAACTGGTCCTGTTGATAAAACTACTTTACTTTCTGGAGATAGTGGATCTATACCGGCAGGCATTTCTTGATAAAGTATCTTAGCTGCATAACCTGAACAACCAATATATTTTCTTAATTCTTGTTGATCTAGCTCTTCTATCTTAATATCTTTTGTTGTCAAATTAACTCTTAAAAGCTTACCAGCGTAACCATACCACATTGAAAGAACACCCCCTTTTAATTTAATCTTTATTCTTTTATCTTTTTAGCTTGAGCTACAGCCCAAAGTTCTCTACGTTTTGCTGCAACTTTATCTACATTCTCATATCTAATAGCATTCTGCGGACAATGAGCTGCACATGCTGGTGAGCCTCCACACAAATCGCACTTAGTAGCTATCTTTGTTTCTTTATCTATTCTGAGCACACCAATTGGACAAACACTTACACACTTACCACAGCCTACACACTTCTCTCCATCTACAACTACAGCCATTGTTTTTTGATCGCGCTTTAGTGCTCCAGTGGGACAGACATTTATACACAACCCACATTGTAAACATACTACTGGTACATCTATTCCTGGCTCTCTCCTTACTACATACACATTAGTTCGAGATGGATTTATTTCCCCATACTTAGTCAACGAACACCACATCTCACAACGGTGGCATCCAGTGCATAATGAAGGATCTACCATTAATATTTTAGCCATGTTTAGTCACCTCCAAAACTCATTATTTTTGCGATTAAGGATGGAGCAGCGAAATATATAATAGCTGCTCCATCCATTATTTTTAACTAGTACAGCTTTTCTCCTAAACGTCCTTCATAACTTCTTGTAAGCAATTCTTCTGCCGCTTCCTTCGTCATCGTACGCTTGCACCATCCATAAAAAGCTGTAATCCATGAACAATTCACCATCATATCAGCCAACTTCGGAATATCCTCTTTCTTGCCAAATGGAGCCCAAGTGGTTGGTAACCCTACATCTTCTAATAACTGCTTAACCGCGTATACAGCAGCTTGAGCAGCCTCACGAACATTCATGCCAGATGTATTCTGACCTAATGCTATAGCAATGCGTGCCAGCTTATCCATGCAATGTCCCATGTTATACTCCATAACGTAAGGTAAAGCAACTGCACAACCAACCCCATGTGGTACATGATATACAGACCCTAATGTGTGTGCCAAAGCATGCCCTTCTACGATACCTGGATCATTAAAAGCCATGCCTGCCATCATTGATGCATACGCCATTTTAACTCGAGCTTCTAAATTATTCCCTTCATAAACCGCCACTGGTAAAGCCTCAGCTATAAATTCTATCGCTTTCAAAGCAATTGCATCAGTAAGAGGATTCTCTTGCTTAGCCATCATAGTCTCAATTGCATGGGCTAAAGCATCCGCACCTGTAGAAGCTGTCACCTTCGGTGGCATGCTTATAGTAAGTGTCGGATCTACTAGTGCTAAATCAGGCAGAATATAAGGTGTGGCAAAAAATCCTTTTATCCCATCTTTCGCAAAAGTAATTACTGAATACATAGTACATTCAGTACCCGTACCCGACGTAGTAGGAATAGCAATAATAGGTGCACCTTTTTTCGGGAAGGTAGTAGTAACTAAATAATCTGCAGTCTTACCCGGTAACACTAAAAGTTGAGCAACTACTTTCGCAATATCAATGGAACTTCCTCCACCTAAGCCAATTACAAAGTTGCCTTTTTCTTTGCGTGCAAATTCACTAGCCTGATCGCATACCACATCATCTGGCTCAGGTTTAGCTTGATCAAAAATAGCTACTTCAAAACCTTCCTTCTTTAGAGCTTGTGATACTCTCTCTGCACTTCCTGTCTGCACTATTACAGGATCAGTCACAATTATACCTTTCCCCGTTATGCCCGTGTCCTTGATGTAACGTCCTAAATTATCAACCGCATTAACACCAAAAACAACCTTCTGTGGAGTATAATACTCTACCACCTTCAACATCGGAAACATATTATGCACTCCCCCTTAATTTTGTGTAATTTTTGAGTAATGTTGATAAATTTAAAAATCTTTAATATATCCCTCCTTCCAAATAACATTAATATTATTTAAATTATCAAGATTAACAATCTCTCATATTTTATAGCATTAAAGAATAATATTTCAACTATTTTAAAAAGGGTAAAGATTAATAACAGTCGTAAGATCTCTTTTACATAATTATTAAGGTTGTTTTATGTTCTATATTATAGAATTTTTGTTATTTTGTGTATACATGTATTCCTCCTTACCCCTAACACTTATTATTTATGATTTATACTTGTCATCCTTATCTTATCTCATTAATCTATAAATTCATCTTTCAGAAATGGAAGAAAATTGTAGATTCAATTCTTCAATTTTACAGGATCGTTCGTTATTGTTGAATGCCTTTCGATTTTTACACATATATAATTCTCTCAAATTTCTATTTCTCCTTCTAAAATTTATTCGATATTATCGAAATTTTTTCGTGATTTACTCTTGTTTGTTTGAATACTTTTATGCAACTTTCTATAATTGCTGTAATTGGTTTTATTTACTAAAAGTTTACTTTACTAAAAGTTTACTCACTATCTGTTATAAAACTATAAAAGAACTACAAAATTAGTAATTCTTTTCAATATTCGCACTAACAAAATTTTATGAGGAAACTCTGAGCTACGGGTACTCGTTTTCTAAATCCAGATAGCTTAGCGATGCCCTTAAACAAATAAAGCCAGCAAGCCAAAAAAGGAAGAAAAAATTAATAATCATCTTTCTTCCCTTTTTTTATCGCACTAAACCACTACAAAATTTTATACTTTAACCAGTTCCTTAGGATAATCAGTTAAAATCTCATTCCTCTCTTCACCGACATAGATTACATCTGTTATCCTGGGGCCACCGATGTCCCGGCGGTAGATGGTGGGTAGCAGCAAGTCCACCACCATGCCTGCCTCAATGATCTCTGTCCGGCCTTTACCTATGATAGGATAGAACTCTGATTGTCTAAGCCCGACTCCATAACCCACTACATCAAGATAATACTCCTCATACCCTGCCCTTTTTATAACTTCCCTGGCAGCAGCGTCTACCTCCCAAGATCTAGCCCCTGGCCTTAGTACGGATATAGCCTTCTCTTGAGCCTCCACTAAAATTCTATATACTTCTTCCCGGCCCGGAGAAATGGCCCCCACGGCTACAGTCCGGCACATCTTGGCACAGTAGCCTTCATAGGTGGCTCCCAGGTGTATGACCACCACTTCCCCAGGCTGAACCTTTTTGTGGCTTGCGCAAGGGTGGGTAAGCAAAGTCCGCTCTCCGGAAACTACCTGGGGCCGGAAGGGAGAACCTTCTGAGCCAGCTTTTAGCATGGCATACTCTGCTTCGGCAAGAATATCTAGCTCTGTTACACCCGGCCTTACCGCCTTGATAGCTGCTTCCATGCCACGGCAGGCGGCTGCCGCCGCCCGCCGTATTAGTTCTACCTCTTCCGGCTCTTTAATGGACCTTACACGGTAAAAGAGATCTGCAGCAGCTACGAAGTTCTCCTCCGAGAAGGCCTGGCGCAAGGCATCGTATACGGCGTAGGGTACAAAATACCTTTCAAATCCTATACGCGGCGCCTTGAATCCATAAGCTTTAATCCTCTCCACAAGTTTACTACCAAGGCTCTCCCGGGGGAAGAAATAGCCGTAAGTTGTTAAGCCTGACTCCTGCTGTACATACTCGGCATCCACCCACAAGGTGATCGCACAGGGCTCTCCCTCCCGGGGTATAAGAACGGCCAAACATTCTATCTGGGTAAGACCAGTGAAATAAATCAGGTTTTCGCGGTTGGTTACCAGCAATAAGTCCAGGTCTGTGTCTGCCATGAGGGCTTGGATCCTTTTGAACCGTTGGGCAAAACGAGGGGCCACTACACCACCCTCTTCAAGTTAGCGTTCAAAGTCCTGCGGTTCCATTATGAGGGAAACGATCACTCCTATTACCAAAGACCAGAAAGGAGCGCTGATCTTTAAAAGGGTTATCCCGGACATGGCTACAACTAAAGCAAAAAATGCGCCATACCTAAACTTTCTGCTGGAGAAAGCCTGTTCAAAAGCACTTAACAATACCCCTATCATGGCTAGCCCTGCCAGCAAACTTACCAGGTCTGAAGGCAAAGCTTTAACAAAGGGTACAGCAACACTGGCGAAAAGCCCAAAAGACCCGAACGTAATACCGTTAACAATAGTAGCTGCGTAACGCCCTGATTTATCTGGGCCAGCCTCTTCCGAGCTACAAATGGCGGTCATCGGTCCTGCGATATTGGCATTATGGCCGCCAAAGAAGGAAGTTACGATGCCTCCTATGCCACTAATAACCGTCATGGCGTTTATCGGGGCTTTATACCCTTGAGCAGTTAACACTCCATAGGCCTGGGCATTTTCTGCCCCTATTACCAGGACAGCCAAGGGAATAGCAATAGCGAACAGAGCGCCCACAGAGAAACTCGGGACAAAGAACTGCGGTGGTATCCAAGTGATCTTAACGTCAGCAAATTTGAAGCCGCCTACGAAGAAAGCTACTATGACGCCAACTATAAGGGACCAAAGAATAGGAGAGATCTTTTTCGTTAACCTCTGGCCAGCAAAGTAGGCTATAAGAGCAGCACCGGCGATAATAGGAGCTTTTTGTGTGGAAGTTACGATTCCTAGTCCGAACCTGAACATGGCGCCTGCAATCATAGCCATCACAATAGGTAACGGAATCCAGCGCATGGCCTTACCGATAAGACCTGATACGCCGAGCAACAAGACCAGTATACCAGCGATCAGGTACGCGCCGACGGCTTCATTAAAGGGGAACAAAGGCAGAGCCGAAGCCACCATTACTGCCCCAGGAATGGACCAGGCTCCATTGATAGGCATTTTGTAATATAGACCTAATATTATGCCAATGAGACCACCGAAGAAATATACAGAAAAAAGCCAAGAAATAGTTTGAGCATCAGTAAGTTTACCATTCTGGGCAGCATTCATAATAATCAGTGCAGGTCCCGTACACCCAAAAATAGTAGCGACAATGCCTGCTGTAACGGTGTTAACATTAAGCTTGCTCCATAAATCGCGCAGTCCCTCGCTAAATCCGGGTCCTTTTTCCCAGATAGGCTCCTTCTTGGAGGGAACTGCATTGGTTGAAAGCGCCATAACTCTACCTCCTGTTTTTAATATTATTTTTGCCCCTTTATTTTGAGGCTGTGCATTTTTGGGGGTATCTCTCCGCTATTGATCGGAGAGATACCCATATAACCACCCTTGAGCCCTAATATCCTGGTACTTAGCTAGCAGCACGTTTAAGAAGCGACAGATCCACCCCCCTCTGTCGCAACCACTTAGGCAATAGCTCATTTTCTACCCGTTCGCTCACCGCTGGTGCCCGCTTGAGCAAGAACTCGGCCAAGGGTTCGCTTAAGTTGATACCGCCAATGGCGCCGTCGAAGATCAAAACCTTCCGAGTACCAGTTACCTTATAGGCGAATTCCATGGCCGCCTCCGTAGTCTCGGCCACCACAGCATACTTCATATAGTTGAGGTTTTGTGGGTCGCGGTTGAAAAGTTCAGCCTGCTCCCGGCCTACTACCACCGTAGGAATATGCTCGCTGAAGAAGGCGCTGGGATATCCGGTCCAAGCATAATTGTGAACACACATCTTGATAGCCGGGTTGAGGGGCGGTATATCATCCAACAAAGGCTTGCCCCGCTTGCCGTAGAAGGCTTCGGTGTACCAGGTATAACCGGGCAGTGGATTATCCAGGTCATACAGGTCGGTATTAGCCCCCGCAAAGTTGGCGTAGATGACACCGGCCGAGAACACATAGACCACCGGGCAGGGGAAGTCTAAGGCAACAATGCATTCGTCTATCTCGCCAAAGAGGGTCATCATCTTGCCGTAGTAACGGCACCCTAAATAGGTTACGCGGTCGTTCAAAGCATATAAATCGTTATCTGCATCCACGCCCATAATACCGTTAGGGGCCACCATCAAGAAGCAGGCGAAGGCGAACTTGCTCTGGACAAAGGGCGAATCAAAGATAGCCCGAGCTGTAAAGTTGGCCGCGCGAGGACCAAGGTTCTGGTGATAGGTGGAACGAGTCTCAATACGGGCATAGGACATGCCGAAGGGCTTTACCGCCCGGTCAACTTGACGGTGGAAATGTACCTCCCGCACATCAGAATTGTGGGCATGGACGATCCAATCGGCATCGTAAATTTTCTTTATGCCATAGAGGGTACCGATCTCGGTTTCGATGGGGATCCCTTCATCAATAGGAGCCACACCTATGGCTTTGCCGCCAAAATATTCATCTAGACCGTACCGTTTAATATATTCTTCCGTCTCCCGGAAGCGCAAGCCCACTCCGGCCCGAAGGCGAATATTCTTACATCCTGTCCGGGCTTCAATCACATCCTTGATAGTTTTGAGCATCTCCGCATATGGCTCACCGCCCAGAAGAGTAAAACCGTGATGGGAAGCCAAAATATTTACCGAATGTTCCGGCTTTATTTTACTCATATCTACATTTCGTAAGGCTTCTTCCGTAGCTTTACGAATGGTCGCTACTCCCTCCTCACCCGGGTATATAACCTCGGGCAAATCCGGGAAGAGCTCCTTAAGAAGCACCGAAGTCATACCCGGAAGCTCGCATACCCTCTTCCTCACCAGGGAAGGATCAATACCATATTGTGATTTTCGCGGGGGTATAGGCGGTATAGGCGCACGCAATTAATTTTCCCTCCTTCCTTGTAAAGGGGCTTCTATCACCCGCTCTAAAAGTTTAATATCTTCATCAAAATAGAAGCCACGGCTAGCATACTTCTGCTTTACTTTCTCCGGTATATCCCAAACCGTAGGAGTTTGGCCATACCATTGCCAACCACCTTTAGGTGGTGCAGGGTCGATGCCTGCGGCCTTAAGGAGCCTTAAGATAGGCTGGATGCATTCCACTTTGCAGCCTGTTCGGGCCCCTGTCATAAATGATACATCTTCCGGCGACCGAGCCCCTTTTAAGATGGCTGCAGCTACTTCTTCTGCCCTTGTTCCTGTACAGTAACAAATTATTTGTTCAGGATTAAGCTTCGCACAGCGGCACAAACTTATAACTTTGTCGTAATCTACATCATCAATATTTATAGCCACTTCTACAGGTTCTTCTCGTTTGACCATGGTTATAGCATAGTATGGGCAGCGCTGCTCACAAGCCGCACAACCACGGCACTGCTCTGCATCTACTATAGCCTTCCGGTTCTCCACTTTGATGGCTTGAACCGGGCATACCCGCTCGCAGGTTCGGCAGGCTTTACATTTCTCTTCATCTACAACCGCCATAAGATTCACGACCTTCAATTTTACTTTCCTCCCTTCTTTTTTGCCAGTTGATAGGCAACATCAATAATCATATCTTCCTGTCCCCCAACCATCTTCCTCCTCCCTAACTCTGCAAGGATATCCCGTGCATCGAGCCCAAACTTTTCGGCTGCTCGGTAAGTATGAAGAAGGAAGCTAGAATATACGCCTGCATACCCCTGCATTAGAGACGCATTGCGCACCACCTGTGGCCTATGCATAATAGGCTCCACAATATCCTCGGCCACATCCATAATCTTGTAAAAGTCTATTCCCGTCTCGTATCCTGCTTTCTGCAGCACGCCAACCAAAGCCTCGGTTTGAGCATTGCCGGCACCGGCACCTAAGCCTCGGCAGGCGCCATCCAGGAAGGTAGCCCCGGCCTCCAAAGCCGCCAGACAATTGGCTGTAGCCAGAGTTAAATTGTTGTGGGCATGGAACCCTACCGGCACCCTAACTTTTTCCACTACCGCTCCTATCCGGGCTTTTACATCCTCAGGGAGCATGGCACCAGCCGAATCGGCTATATAAATATAATCTGCTCCATAACTTTCAAAGAGAAGTGCCTGTTCTACTACCTTTTCCGGTGGAACCATATGAGCCATCATGAGGAAGCCAAAAGCTTCTAGGCCCATTTTTTTAGCTAGACCAATATGTTGTTCGCCGATATCGGCTTCGGTAACATGGGTGGCCACCCTGACCGCTTTTGCGCCGCAGTCAATTGCGAGTTTTAAATCTTCTTGGGTACCTATACCGGGAAGTAACAGGACCGTTAATTTTGCTTTCTTTATTACCCCGGACGCGGCTTTAAGCATCTCTTCATCGCTTAAAGCAGCCCAACCATAGTTATAGGAAGAACCACCTAGACCATCCCCGTGGGAAACCTCAATATATTCGATGCCAGCAGCATCTAACCCAGCAGCAATAGCTTCTATTTGCTCACGGGTAAACTGGTGTGATACAGCATGGCTTCCATCCCGTAAAGTAGTATCAACTATATGGATAAACTTATTTCCATTTTTCAAATTCATACTACCGCTTCCTTTCCTAACATCCGGGCAGCTAATTTTTCAGCTACAGCTACAGCTGCCGCGGTTATGATGTCTAAGTTCCCTGCATATTTAGGTAGGAAATCTCCTGCACCTTCCACCTCGATGATGGTTGTAACTTTATGTCCATCTACTATAGGGGGAACACGCAACCGGTAGCCCGGTACATAACTTTGGACTTCTTTAACCATTTTAAGTACTGCCTCTTTTATGGCTTTTTCGTCAGGATTTTCCACTTCTACATAAATGGTATTGGTCATGATAATGGGCGGCTCTGCTGGGTTAAGAATAATGATAGCTTTGCCTTTCTTAGCACCTCCTATGGCACAGAGGGCCTTAGCTGTGGTCTGAGTAAATTCATCAATGTTTTGCCGGGTACCTGGGCCGGCACTTTTGCTGGCGATAGATGCTACAATTTCGGCATAGTGTGCTCCCGCCGCTTTATTTATGGCATATACAATAGGTACTGTAGCTTGCCCACCGCAGGTAACCATGTTCAAATTAGATTCCATATATAGGTCTTTAAGATTGACAGGCGGAACTACATAAGGACCCACCGCTGCCGGAGTAAGATCTATAGCAATCTTCCCGGCCGCCTTAAGTAAAGGTGCATGTTGTAAATGATGCTTGGCTCCAGTAGCATCGAAAACTATCTTTATACTCTCATCTTCTAAAACAGGCTTTATACCTTCGGTGGTGGTTCGTATACCCAGAGCCCGCGCTCTTTTTATCCCTTCTGATTCTATAATTCCCGCCATGAGCTCCATCTTGAGATAGCGACTGCGTAAGATTTTATACATAAGATCAGAACCGATATTACCTGGACCAATAACCGCAACCTTAACACGATCCACTTCTATAATCCTCCTTCCTTATTAAATAGCAAAGCATGTACTAATCTTATTCGCTAGACGAAGCGTAAACTTAAAGTCCCCAAACCGTAGAAAGATACGGTAAACACGTCATCCTTTACCGCATCTACTGCAGCCGTTACCGCTCCAGATAAGATGATCTCGCCAGCTTCAAGGGCTATGTCAAATTCAGCTAGTTTATTGGCCAGCCAGGCTACAGCCGCGGCAGGATGTCCCCAGACTGCTGCACCAGCCCCAGTATTGACTACCTGGCCGTTTTTCTCCAGCACCATGCCGATAAGGCGAAGGTCAAGATCTTTGACCGGTATCATACGGCTGCCCAACACAAACCGTGCACTGGAAGCATTATCTGCTATCGTGTCAGGAAGCTTAATTTTCCAGTCACGTATTCGGCTATCCACTATTTCAATAGCCGGCATCACACCTTCTGTAGCACGAAAGACATCGGCAATGGTAACTCCCGGACCTTTTAAAGTATCTTTAAGTATAAAGGCGATTTCTCCTTCTACTCGGGGCCATAACAGCTCTTCCCGCGGACAGGGCTCACCCTCTAAGAGAAGCATGTGATCCAAAAGGTGCCCGTAATCAGGTTCTTTGACTCCTAAAAGATCCTGCATAGCCTTGCTAGTAAGACCAATCTTCTTACCTATCACTTTCCGTCCTTGTTTTAATTTCATTTCCACCCCGGCAAGTTGAATACGGTAAGCCTCTTCTACCGTCAAGCCGGGATAAGTAGAAGTAAGGGGCTCAAGTGGCCTCCTTTCCACTTCCGCTTTAAGCAACTCTTTAGCAACAGCTTGAAAATCCACCTGTACAGCCTCCTATTTTAATTTTTGGGGTTGGTTTAATTTAGGTTGCAAGTTTTCTATTAAGAAGCTTGTTTCACCGTAGGACGCTCCCTCCTCCACGTTTATCTTTCTATATGACAATTATTATGAACACAACTACCCACTTTCTCCTGCCAGCGGCGGCGCAAGACACAAGCGATTCTTTCGGCCAAGGCAGCATCATCTACACCTTGTTTGAGGCACTCCAAAAGTATCTGGCACCCTAATTTTGCTTCTTCATGGGGACCAGGAAGGGCAATCAACCTTGTGACTCCAACTCGGCCTACTGCTATACGAACACCTTCCTTATGATGGCGGCGCATATCCGGTGTAAACTTGAGTATCCAGGGTGTATGGGCTTGAGGGTCCAACCGCAGAATGGCTTCTATATTACAATCTTTGTCTTCCGCACCTACACCACCGGTTGTGATAATAAGACCGTACCCTTGTTCTATAGCACCTTCTAACCTGTTCACCACGGTGATTAAATCGTCCTCCAGAATCCCCCCGAAGCTCACTTTATAACCCGCGTTTCTGAGAGCCTCCATAATGTAAGGTGAATTAGTATCCTGGACCTTTCCCGCTAAAAGCTCACTTCCAGAAGCAAAGACCAGAGCCCGCCGCATTATGGCTTCTTCAATCTCCCGGGACATCTTCTCCGAAGTCTTTAAGATCTCGTGAGCTAAAGCGGGTTCCAAGGCGATAAGTCCTAGTACCCCTTCTGAATGCACAGAAGCAGCAGGTCCCAAGGTAACTCCAGGAAGCTCGCTTAATCTCTCTAGTACTTCCTTACCCTTACCGGCCACCATCTCTGCTTGAACGTGGCGGCGGAGTACATCGAATGCTACCACTCCTGGCCGCACATCTACTACCATAACTTCATTCTCGGACAATCCCAAGGCCCTAGCAGCAGCTGCTGAAACTTGGGTTAAGTCTACACCCTCAAGCTCTATATCCTCTATCCAAAATGTAGTCTTCTCCAATAAGTCCCATTTCATCTATCGACTTCACCTCTCGTTAGCCTTACATATTACTTCTAAACGGAAATCTAATAAGGGAGCATCGATAATAGCACGTCCCACATCCACAATATCTGCCCCCGCTATGGCAATATCTCGTACATTATTCTTATTAACTCCTCCAGCGAAGGCTAATTTAATTTGGTTGCGAAAACCTTCTTTTAAGGCTACTTCCTGTACCGTTTTTAAATCTTCAATCCTCCCAGTATCCACCATGAGTATGTGAGCTCCTTCGTATGCAGCTTCCCTCGATTCTTCAGCTAAAGTTTTTCCCTCCCCTCGTAACTGCACTACAATCACTCTTTCCTGAAGCTCCTGAGCACGGCGTATCGCCGGAATTATACCTCCAAACATGCGGATATAGTTCTTATCTAAATACACAAAAGGTTCGTCTACTATCCGGATTCCTGCACCACCCGTCGCGATAGCTTTGCGCAAATCTGCCCGTATTTCTCGGGGCACTTTCTTCCAAGCACCACATACTACCCGTACCTTGTCACCAGCTAAAGAAACTATTTCAGATGCTGCCGTAGCAACGCCCGAAGGCTTACCGATACAGCCTAATAGCTCCTCCTCTGCACGAGCAATTTGCCAAGCTGTACCTGTTGCCCGGCAAACGCAGCTACCTGACGCAATATGTTGCCCTTCTTGCAGAATCCATTGTAGTTCCAAACCTAATTCCAGAGCTACTTCCTTTAATTTTTCTGTTCCCGCCAAAATTCCCGGTTGTAAAGCAATTATCTCCCCTATGAACTTATGCTCTTTCAATGGAGTAAATAAGAACTCTCTGATATCCATTAGGACCATCCTTTCGTTAATGCCGAATGCTGTTCGATTATTGCTGTTTATTTAATTATATTCTATCACAATTCTCTAATTTCCTGCTAAAATAAAAGAATTTATTTCGATATTGTCGAAAATTTTGTAACTATAATGTACCATTACTAAAACCAACATTTGGCATTGTAAAATTTAAGTAAGTAAGAGCCTAAGAAGGAAGAGGCATATAAACGTAGAAAAAAAGACCTCACCACCCAAAACACAACACAAACCACCAAAAGGAGTGTGAGGTCTTATGTTAAATATTCGACACCTGGCAGGCGCGGTGCGTTGGCCCATGAAAACAGAAAGAAATAAAAGAGATAGTAACGGTGATAACTCAAACGAGAGAGAAAAAGAAAGCAAAAGTAGAAGACATAGAAAAGTGGCTTAGGGTTTCACTGCCGATTTTAAATGGGCCCTACGCGAGCAAGCCATGGATAAAATATGTGCTTAAGGAATTAAGCCGTCCCAACTTTTCGGCAATGATTTAGAAGAAAGGATTTGGCATATTTGAGGAATAGCTTTGAACTAAGCAACTGTTTGGAGAGAAGATAATTATTCAACTTTGATGTTATTATTTTGCAAAAATAGTAATATTAGACATTAAGTTTTTTTCAACTAGACTCAAATAGTGGTGGGGTTATCTTGAAAAAATTTTTATCTACAAAATCTTGACACGGACCCGAGTATTTTTGAAACTAGACGAAAGTATCCATTTCTGCTATTATTAAACCTGAAAAACTTTACTGGTTCGAGTCCGATATGGTTTACAATCCTTGTATAGTGGTTCTTTTTGGCAAAGTCGATCCCGTCGAAAATTACGTCGAAACTATGAACTAAAAGGAGCTTTTCGATTTTGTTCATACCTATCGCCCTCCTAGGTTAGTGATTTTGTATTCAAATATTTTTTACCAGGAGGGTTTTGTTTTTACAAAAGTTATTTTAAATTATTACAGGAATGCTAGCACTTATTTTCCGGAAAGCGGAAGTTTTTTCAATTCCGCAATAAAATCCCTTTCATCTATCCCCAGGTCCAAAAGGGCCCCTAAAAACATGTCGCCGCTTATCCCGGAAAAGCAATCAAGGTAAAGAAGTTTCATCTTCCCTGCCTCCTAGCCTGTTTATTTGATGGGCGGCAAGACCCGCGCCGAATCCGTTGTCGATGTTCACCACTGTGATGCCGCCGGCGCAGCTGTTCAGCATGGTGAGTAAGGCCGAAAGGCCTGAAAAATTGGCGCCGTATCCGACGCTGGTGGGCACCGCTATAACGGGTTTGTCCACAAGGCCTGCTACCACGCTGGCGAGGGCCCCTTCCATCCCAGCCACCACCACGATCACCCGGGCTTTTTCCAAAACTTCCATGTTCATGAAAAGCCGGTGTATCCCTGCTACGCCCACGTCGTAGAGCCTTTCCACCCTGTTGCCCAGAAGCTCTGCGGTCACCGCCGCTTCTTCAGCCACGGGGAGGTCCGACGTCCCGGCGGAGACCACGGCGATGATGCCTTTGTTTTTCGGCGCCGGCTCCTTTATCACCGCAAATATCCGTGCGTCGGGGTAGTATACGGCTTCGGGGATCGCTTTTTTAACTTCTTCAAAAATTTCTAAGCTTGCCCTGGTGCCCATTATATTCGTGCCCTTTTGCATCATCCGCTCCGCAATTCTCACCACCTGCTTCGGGGTCTTGCCCTGGCAGAAGATGACTTCGGGCACCCCCTTTCTCAAAACCCTGTGATGGTCCACTTTTGCAAATCCCAGGTCTTCGTAAGGTAGGTATTTTAAAAAGTTCATGGCCTCGTCAACGGAAAGCTCGCCTTTTTGGACTTTTAAAAGAATCTCTTTTAGCTTTTCCAAAGCGCTTTCTCCTCCTCTTTAAGCCCTTCGTTCATGCTGCCAGTCCTGTATCCGATAAGGTCCAGCGAAACGTAGACAAAGCCCAGCTTTTTGAATTCGGCCACCACCTTTTCCCTCAAGCTTCTTTCAAAGAACCTTTCTATCTCTTCCGGGGATACCTCAATTCTTGCAAGGTCCGCGTGGTTCCTTACTCTGTACTGGATAAACCCGAGCTCGTTCAGCAGGTCTTCAGCTTTTCCAACCCTGTTCAATTTTTCCTCGGTTATCCTTTCTCCGTACGGAAAGCGGGATGCCAGGCACGCAAACGAGGGCTTGTTCCACGTGGGAAGTCCCATTTTTTGGGATAATGCCCTGATTTCAGCTTTCGTAAGCCCTGCTTCTTTCAGCGGGCTTATTACCCCAAGCTCGTCCTTTGCCTTCATTCCCGGCCTGAAGTCCCCGGTGTCGTCGGCGTTAGAACCGTCCAGCACGAAGTTAAATCCCCTCTCGCGGGCTATTTTAACGAGCTTCCCGAACAGCTCCTTTTTGCAATAATAGCACCTCTCAGGCGGATTTTCCGAAAAGCCGGGCACTTCGAGTTCTTCCGAGACTATTATCTCGTGGTTTGCCCCGAAGCTTTTTGCGAGTTCTTTTGCTTCTTCCAATTCCCTTGAAGGATAGGTGCTCGAGCGGGCGGTCACCGCCAGCACATTCTCTTTCCCGAGCACGTCCAAACAAACTTTCAAAAGGAAGGTGCTGTCGACCCCTCCCGAAAAAGCAACTATTACACTGCCGAGATTTTTTATCATGTCTTTTAATTTTTTAAGTTTTTCCATTTCTTTCAACGCCTAACCCTCCATATCAAAGATTTGGCTTTTTTCAAATTCATCGCATATCCTCTCCGAAAGACAGCTGTACCTCATCAAAGCCCTGCTGTTTCTCACCGCTGCGGCCAGGGCCTGCTTCGAGCCCACCAGCACCATCAGCTTTTTGGCCCTGGTAATGGCCGTGTAAAGCAAATTTCGCTGGAGCATGACGAAATGCTGGATAACGAGGGGCATGACTACGACGGGGAATTCGCTGCCCTGGCTTTTGTGGACGGAGAGGGCATAGGAAAGCGCAAGCTCTTCCAGTTCATCCCCTGCATAAGCCACTATCCGTTCCCCTTCCGCATCGGGGAAGGAAACCAGCACCTTCTCATCGTCATCTATCTCTACAATCCGCCCAAGGTCGCCGTTGAAGACTTCCTTTTCGTAATTGTTCTTAATCTGCATCACCCGATCCCCTACCCGGAAGGTAAAGGAGCGAAAAGAAATCTCCCTTTTTTCGGGCGAAGGGGGATTTAATCTTTCCTGGAGCCTGAGGTTTAGCGTAAGAACTCCGACGGCTGTCTTCTTCATGGGCGTTATCACCTGGATATCTTCCATGGGATTAAAGCCGCCGTAACCCGGGAACCGCGAGCACACCAGTTCCACCACCTTATCCAGGGTTTCCTCCGGCTCCGCTGCCTGCTCAAAATAAAAGTCCCTACCCTTTACGTTCAGGTACGGAAAAAGTCCTTTGTTAACCCTGTGGGCGTTTACCACTATCATGCTCTCCCGGGCCTGACGGAAAATTTCGTCCAGCATCACCACCGGGATGCGGCTGCTTTTTATTATCTCCTTCAAAACGCTCCCCGGTCCCACCGACGGCAGCTGGTCCTTGTCTCCGACCAGAATCAGTCTTGCAAAAGGCTTCAAGGCTGAAAGCAGGTGGTGCATCAAAATTATATCCACCATGGAAGTTTCGTCGATTATCACCACGTCTTCGTCGAGGGGATTTTCGCGGTTCTTTCCGAAGACCATGCCGCCTTCCCCGGAAACCTTATATTCCAGGAGGCGGTGGATGGTCTTAGCTTCCATCCCCGTAGCCTCTGTCATGCGCTTCGCGGCTCTCCCGGTGGGCGCAGCCAGGGCTACTTTCAGTCCGTGCCCTTTAAAAAATTCGATTAGGCATTTTATGAGGGTTGTCTTGCCCGTGCCGGGCCCACCGGTGATGACCAAAACCCCGGAAGAAGCCGCTTTTTCTATGGCTTCTCTCTGCTTTGGAGCAAGCTTTATATTGCTGCGCCTTTCTATTTCGTTTACTTCCTCCGCAGTTATCTCAAGAGGCTTTACTTGTCCGAAACCTGCAAGAAGATATAGCTTTCTTGCCACAGACTTTTCCGAGACGTAAAAGGCCGAAAGATATACTTTTTTATCTTTTTCTTCCCCATCGATCACGATATCTCCCTTTTCCTGAAGGGCTGGCAAGACTTCATCTACAAGGCCTTGTTCGACTTCCAGCAGCAATGAAGCCTTTTTCAATAGCTCGCTTTTCGGCAAAAAGACGTGGCCTTCGTCTGCAGCTTGCTGGAGAACGTATTTCACTCCGGCTGCCACTCGCTCTGGGGCGTCAATTTCCATTCCCATGTGCCGGGCTATTTTATCTGCCGTCTTAAAGCCAATGCCATATACCTCGTCGGCAAGCCTGTAAGGATTTTGTTTTATGACCTCTATAGCCTTTTCCCCGTAGGCTTTGTAGACCTTTACCGCCAAACCTGCCCCTATGCCGTACTGCTGTAAAAACAGCATTATTTCCCTCGTCTCCTTCTGCTCGTTAAAAGAGCGGGTTATCATTTCCAGGCGCTTTCTGCCGATGCCCGGTATTTCGAGCAACATATCCGGAGACGAGGCGAGGACTTCAAGGGCCTTTTCTTGAAATTTTTCCACAATCCTCCTAGCCGTGGCAGGACCTATACCCTTTATAATACCTGATGCCAGGTAATTTTCAATTTCCCTCACGGTAGCGGGGACAAGGGTCTCATAAGAGTCAATTTTTAGCTGGTAGCCGTGCTTTTCGTGGATTACCCAGCGGCCTTTCAACCTCACAAGTTCACCCTCGCTTACCGAAGGAAAAAAACCCACAGCTGTCACCGTTTCGTCGGAATCCTTCATTTTTACTTTAGCTACGGTGAAAAAGTTTTCCTCATTGCGAAAGGTAATCCTTTCCACCACTCCTTCAAGTTCAACCATAATAGCACCTCTCGGTAGCTTTCTTAAATTGTTTATATCATTTTTGCCCATCATCTGCAACAAAAAAATCCCCTTAAAGGGGCTATTTATCTCAACCGTTTGAATTCCACCACCCGGTTCCTGCCTTTCTTTTTGGCGCCGAAAAGCAGGGCCTGGTCCGCCTTATTCACCAGTTCTTTTACGGTCAAGGCATCGTCGGGACATGAGGCGACTCCCGCACTCACGGTCACGAATATCTTTTTACCTTCTTCCGTCACCGCAAATTCGGTGTTTTCCACAGCCTTCCTTATCCTTTCGGCGATGGTGTAGGCTTCCGAGCCCGCCGTATCGGGAAGGATTATCGCAAATTCTTCCCCTCCGTAGCGGCCGACGATATCGCCGTTTCGAACGTTTTGCTTTATAATTTGTGCCAGCTTTTTTAAAACTTTATCACCCATGAGATGGCCGTAACTGTCGTTGTAGGACTTGAAATGATCGATATCTATCAGTATGAGGCTGAAAGTGCCGCCGCAGTTTTTCACATGGTTGACCATGTACTCTAGCTGATTATATATATACCTGTGGTTATAAAGCCCTGTCAGACCGTCGGTGACGGCAAGGTAGCTAGTTTTATCGAATAACCGGGCGTTGGAGATGGCCACAGCCGCCTGGTTGGCCAGGATGCTCATTATCTTTAAATTTTTGGCGCTATAAGCGTTTTTTCGATTCGATGTAAGCGTCAACGCACCTATTATCCCCTTATTGCCAATTAGCGGCACTGACATCACCGACTTCGTCTCTGCCGGCAAGCCAGGCACTTTGAGGCATTTAGAATTTTTCTTGTAACTTGCTATCTCTCCTCTTTTGTTAACCAGAGCCCTCCCGGTGATGCCTTCACCCGGCTTAATCTTGAAATCCTTTATCAGGTCGCTGGTAAAACCTTCGTACATTACGGGTTCAAGACATCCCTTCTTGTAAAGGAAAAGGCAGATTGTATCCCACGGCGCAATGCTCTTTGCCGAATCGAACACTATTTTTATCACTTCGTCGATATTTAAGGCTGAATTCAAAATCGCAGCGACATCGTAGAGTGCAGTAAGCTCCCGATTAGTAGCAATGAGGCTCATGTATATCTTAAAAACGTACATCATCAAAAAATACGGGAGAAATCCCATGATAGAATAATTAAAGCCGTGTTTTGAATAAAGCCAAACGGTCAGGATTCCAGAAGGCACGGAGATTATGTACGTGCCAAAGTCGACCATTATGGTCTCGAACGATTTTCTTAATGCGAGGCGCCCGTTTTCGAGGACAATATAGGTTTCTATTAAAATATTGTTTATGAAAAAGTAAGCGAATATTCCGGATGATAGGGCAATAATTTCCGGATATCCTATTTTTTTCAATCCCATGTAAAAAATAGCGCCACCAAAAAAACTGATCATGTACTGGCCTACATTGAAAAATACCTTGTCCATCTCCTTAGGGAGGCTTCCTTCCGACCACTTTATGTAGAGTTGGCTGAAAAAGGTGCTCAAAGCTTTCATAACCGCTGCAGGAATCAATCCGAAGATAAACCCGGCCGCATAGACAGTCCCATATTCCATGCTAAGGCGCGCGTTGTCAACTTGAACAACAAATAATTCAGCCATTAGCATCAAAAAGAGAAATATGAGATATTTAAAGTCAAACCACCCAGAAGGAAACCCGTATAACTTAGCCATTACTAAAAGAATCCCTAAGCCTGCCAAAGCCACTGCCCTTGCGTAAATCTTTGCCTTCATGGCCGTGCCCCCACCATAATTTTGGTATATATTATTCTACACAAATAGTGTATTTCCTTTTTTTGCACAAAAAAAAGGCCCTTTTTTTGGGCCTACCAAGAAAGAAAGGGGGGCACTAAGAACTAAGGGGTAACTATTAGAAGAATAGGGCTTTACAATTTTAATTATAAATGTTTCGACAAGATTTTTCAATTCGAACACCTGTCCTAATTTTCATGGGATTTTAGACCCAATTCGACTTTTTCTACATCGCACAATCTTTCAAAGTACGCGGCAATTTTCTCGGGAGCTATATTTTTCATATTGAACGCTAATACAAAATCGCCTTCCGGCAGCTTTTTCAGTCCATTTTCGACATCGAATCCAAATTTTTGCGAAAGCCTTTCCAGAATATCTAAGGTTTTGTCTTTGGAACCCAAGTCGTAAACAAAGACTTTGTCCGCCATTTCAAAAACTCCGCGGCTCGCCAGAAGCCTCATCATCCCTTCTACCTTGTCTTCCAAATCCTTGACAAGGATGAGCAACTGGGGTTTTCTTAAAAAACTTTCTTTTTTTGTCCTCGAGAGTATCCTTTCAATAAAAAGTTCCAAAATCCTGTATATGCCCACAGTAGCAAATACCGCTAAGATGAAAAGGCCTATATCGAATTTTTTAAAAAAGACTTCCATTCAAGTCCCCCCTCATTACATCTTTATGTCTTATATTTATTCGGGGGGACTTTAAATCGTGCTTACACTAAGTTGTTTTTAAGGGCGTAAACCGCAACCTGGGTTCTGTCCATCAGATTTAGCTTGCGCAGGATGCTGCTTACGTGGTTTTTCACGGTCTTTTCGCTTATCCCTAGTTTTTCCGATATCTCTATGTTGCTCATCCCTTCGGCAATATAGGCCATAACTTCCTTTTCTCTTGCGGTCAGCGGGCGACCAGTCTTTTGAAGCGGCTGGCTGAGGCGCTTGTACTCCGCTACTAAGGCCCGGGTGAGGGTAGGCTGTATGTAAGTCTCCCCCCTGCTCACCGCCCTCACTGCTTCCACTAGTGCATGGGGCTCTATGTCCTTTAAAAGGTAGCCGGATACGCCAATTTTTAAAAGCTCAAGAAGGTACTCCCGGTCATCGTAAATCGTAAGGGCGATGATTTTAGCTCTGCATTTTTCCTTTTTTAAAAGCCGGGTTGCTTCAACGCCGTTCAATTTGGGCATGTTGATATCCATCAGTACCACATCGGGGTCTTTTGTCCTTACTTCTTCCACCGCCTCCAGTCCATTGGAGGCCTCGCCCACCACCTCGATGTCGCTTTCCATCTCCAGGAGCTTTTTAAGCCCCTTTCTCACAAGGACATGGTCATCTGCCAAGACTACGGATATCTTCGGCATCAGAAATCCCCCTCTCATCTAAGAGGTATACTTATAAAAATATTTGTCCCGCAGCCTATTTCAGACCTGATCCTCACCGTGCCGCTCAAGAGGTCCACCCTCTCCCTTATATTTGTAAGGCCGAAATGGTCGCCTTCTTTTTCGTCCAATTTTTCAATGTCGAACCCCACTCCGTCGTCCTCTACGGCAAGGTTCACTGCTTCGGGCAAAAATTCGAGCTTTACTCTTACATTTCTTGCCATAGCGTGTTTTTTTACATTGCTCAATGCTTCTTGTATCACCCGAAATAGCGTAATTTCCACATTAGAATCGAGTTTAATCCTTTCTCCCAGCACTACAAAGTCTACAGATATCCCTGTCTCTTCCTGAAATTCAGCGCAATATCTCCTTGCCACTGCCTCTATCCCAAGGTCATCCAGGGCAGAAGGGCGCAGGTTAAATATTATCTTTCTTATCTCTGCCAAAGTATTTTTTGCAATCTTTTTCAAATCCTTCAGCTCTCTTTTAACCGTATCAGGGTCGTCCTCGTAAATTTTTTCTAAAACTTCAAGATGCACAAGCAAATTAGCCATCGACTGAGCAGGGCCGTCATGGATTTCCCGGGCAATTGCCTTCCTCTCTTCCTCCTGCGCCTTTATTATCTTCCCTGCAAAGAGCTGCTTTTGGTTTATATCGGTAAGCTTTTCTGAAAGGTCCTGCAGATTGCCCTTTAGAAAATTGAGTGCTACCCCCATCTGCAGTGTGACCCGCTCCGCCTTTTTCAATATATCCTGCATGTTTTTGAGATTTCGCTCCATCTCGTCTCTTTTTTCCCGGAGCTGTTTTTCTCTTTCCCTTTCCAATGTAAGCATTATCTGAATTTCCCGGGAGCGCTCGTACGCCGCCTTAATGTCTTCTTCGCTGTACTTTTCAAAGTCCCTGCTCACGACCATGAGCTGGTATTTCGAATTTTTCTCCATCTTCTCTAATTTTTCCACCGTCTTTATGGTTTCTGCTATATTTCTTTTAATCTGCTCCAGCTCCTCTTCCAGCCTTTCGCACTCTCTTTTGGCGTGTTCGGCTATCTTAAAGGTCTCCTCGTGTCCTTTTTCTACGGCTTCAATGGTGTTTCTTATAACGTTTTCAAGGTGTTTTGCGTCCAGGTGGACCCTTTTCAAAGCTCTCCCTCCCGGCTTTTTATATATTTTGACAAAATTCCCCAAAATTCCTGCTAATACCCAAAAAAAAAGCAGCCTTTTTTTAAAGGCTGCCTGCCTGCTTTTTCAAAATCTCAGCCTTGTCCGTCTTTTCCCAGGGCACGTCCAGATCCGTTCTGCCGAAGTGCCCGTAGGCAGCTACCTGGCGGTAAATCGGCCTCCTCAAATCCAGGTCTCTTATTATTGCTCCCGGGCGAAGATCGAAGTTTTCAATAACCAGCTTTTCAATCTTCTCATCGGGCAGCACCCCGGTCCCGAAGGTATCCACCATTATTGAAACCGGATGGGCTACTCCTATGGCGTAAGCTACCTGCACTTCACACTTTTTGGCAAGCCCTGCTGCCACTATATTTTTTGCCACGTACCTTGCTGCGTAAGAGGCCGAGCGGTCCACCTTCGTCGGGTCCTTGCCGGAAAATGCGCCGCCGCCGTGACGAGCGTAGCCGCCGTAAGTGTCGACTATTATTTTTCTCCCGGTAAGCCCCGAATCTCCGTGGGGGCCTCCGATTACGAACCTTCCCGTCGGGTTGATGTAAAATTTGGTGTTTTTATCTATAAGCTCTTCAGGTATCACTTTTTTTATTACAGCCTCTATTATGTCGCTCCTCAAAGTGGCAAGTTCGACCGTTGACTTGTGCTGTGCCGACACTACTACCTTGTCCACCCTCACAGGCTTTCCGTCTTCGTACTCCACCGTGACTTGGGTTTTTCCATCGGGCCTGAGATACGGCAAAATCTTCGTCTTTCTTACTTCAGCAAGCCTTCTGGCCAACTTGTGGGCAAGCATTATGGGCATCGGCATTAGTTCAGGAGTCTCGTCTACTGCAAAGCCGAACATCATTCCCTGGTCGCCGGCACCTATTCGATCGAGTTCATCGCCCTGCCCTTCTTCCCTCACTTCGTAGGCGGAATCGACGCCTATCGCTATATCAGGGGACTGTTCGTCTATTGACGTGATGACTGCACAGGTGTCACAGTCAAAGCCGTATTTTGCCCTGGTATACCCGATTTCCCTTATGGTTTCTCTTGCAATTGAAGGTATGTCCACATAACAGTCACAAGTTATCTCGCCCATGACGAGAACCAGGCCGGTGGTGACCGCCGTTTCGCAAGCTACCCTGGCCATGGGGTCCTTTTCTAAGATTGCATCCAATATGGCATCGGAAATCTGGTCGCAAATTTTATCCGGATGCCCTTCTGTCACCGATTCAGAAGTGAAAAGATACTTCCTTGGCATTTTGCATTCCTCCTTTTTCTCTAGTCAAAGGCCTCTGGATTTACCCTCATGTCAAAACCGTTTTTCATGTTTATAAGGGCAACCCGCAGGCTTTCTATTATCATCCTCTGGACAAACGGGTGGTAGTGGAGAGGCTCTGTATCTAGGTGGAGCATCGCCGAAAGCACCACTTTGACAAGTTCCCTTTCGCCCATCTTGTTTAGGAAATCAGCCGACAGCTCCAACATTCTCCTCAATGTTTCTACTCGAGGTTCGATTAGCTCTGAGGTAAACTTTGAAAAAAGGCTTTCTGCCTTGGAAAGCGTCATCTTTTTAATGTAATATCCGTTTTTCGACTTATGCTCCTCGGCGTAATCGTATACCCTCGGTTCTGCCACAAACCAGTCTTCAAAGAGGCGGTAGTTGAAAAGGTCAAAAGTGCTTTTGTAGTAATCGTCGTTAGCCTTTATGGACGAAAAGTCGTACATGCCAAAGTCAGGCCTATAAGGTTTAGGGACAATTCGGCAGGACATGCTTTCTTCTATTACGCCCTTCCAGAAAAAAAATTGATAAGGTATGGGATTGCCTGCCTTTAAATTCCAATAGTAGGCATCTTTTATCAGAGCAACGGCATAATTGGCATCCGCCTCGACTATTATCGTACTCCTTGAAAGGTCCCTCACAGAATTTTCAAATTCCCGGCTGGTCATCTGGGAAATGCTCCAGCAGTCCCTTATTCCCTCTGAAACGTTGACAAGGAGGTTCATGGAGCAAAGCCTTCTTTTTTTAATCGGATTTCTCCAGGTAAACCACAGAGCCCTGCTCCCTAGTCCATCTATAGAAGACAATATCACCTTAACCGGCTTTTTCAAATTCACCGGCATTTCGTAAGGTTCTTCCGCCACCCCGCTAAACTTAAGCCTTAAGATTTCCCTTTCCACGGTCTTTTTCAACCGCTCGTTTCCCACTTCCCGGGAAACCTTGTTCAGTGCATAAAGGGCTTTACCGCTTCTTATTTTCCCCAGAGCTCTTGCGGCTTCTTCTGCCACCGGGATGTCATCAACCTTCGCCAAAATCTCAAGCAAAACTACAGCATTTTCCAGGCGGTGTTCGCCTATGTCCCTGATGTAAGCGAGTTTTACTTCTGGAGGAAAATCCTGCAGGTCATCCAGGATATATGGAATCAAAAAATAATCTTTATTGATGTCTTCTATCATCTCTATCAGCGACTGGGTCACCACTTTTTCGAAATCTTTCATTATACTGTTGAGCGGCAGATCCCCGGTATCTACGCCGTAGTGGGACAGGACAGAAAGAATCCTGGCCTTAACCTTGTCCGACACCTGCGGCATCACGAGGATATCCATCAGAGGCCCAATCAGACGGTAGTCATTGGCATATTCAAGTGCATAGCACACTATAGGTGCTAGTTCTTCGTCGCTTTCCCTGAGCTTTGAAAGGCAAACCGGCACCACCATGTCGCCCATGCTGAAAAGCTTTTTCATCGACCTATCCAGCTGCCCCACCGTATAGTCTTTATTTTTCAAAGCCTCCAGAAAAGAGAGAATCTGCCTTTTTTTAAGGAGGCTGTAGTCTACTTTAGAAGTCTTCTTTTGAGTTTTTCTTTGCATTTTGCACTCCTTCCCAAAGGCAAAGTGAAGCCCTATTAATTATATTATAGCCGACCTTTTTGTGCAATGCTTTTACCTTTGGCCGTACGAGTTTAAGTAAAAGTCTCTTATAAACTTCACTTCGCCTTCAGTAAGAGGTACTGGATTGCCCGCTATTTTAGATTTGATAAAAATTTCAGCGCTTTTTTCTACTACAAGGCATATTTTAAAAGCTTCGGCCAGGTCCCTGCCCACAGCCACCACTCCGTGGTTGGCAAGCAGCACAGCATTTCGGTCCCCTAAAGCTTCTACCGCATTTTTTGCCAGTTCCTGCGACCCTGAAGGCGCGTATTTCGCCACCTTGACCGGCCCCCCGACCATTGCTGCCATATCCTCCATGATACAGGGTATCTCCACCCTGGCAGCAGCACATGCGCTGGCGTTGGTGCTGTGGGTATGTATTATTGCCCGCACATCCGGCCTTGCCCTGTAAATGGCCGCATGTACCGGAGTTTCAACAGAAGGCTTTCTTCCCGATGTCAAGGGCTTACCCTCAAGGTCCACTTCCACTATATCCTCAGGCTCAAGCATGGTATAGTTCATGCCGCTCGGCGTAATTACAAATACGCCGTCACTACAGCCTCGGGCACTTATATTCCCCCAAGTTGCCACAACAAGACCTTCTTTTACAATTTTTTCTCCGTATTCTACCACCATTTGTTTTATTTTGAGCAAGAACATTTCCGTCCCATCCTCCAATATCAGCTCCAGAGATTTAGCCCTGTAATTTCGTCATATTTCCTCTCTAACGAATCGCCCACAAGCTCCTTGATGTAAAACTCCGCCGCAAAAACTTCTGTGCCTTCCAAAAGATGGCCGCCGAAGGCCTTTCCATCGCGGTCACCCAATACTACATGAAGGTGCAAAGCTGGTTTCCCCTGGAATCTTGAAATATTGCCTATACAGCTTAATATTTCCATCGGTTTTTCCAAAACTACATTGCAGTATGCCTTTTTTTCCTGGTCGTAAATGGCTACCACAGACTTTTTACATGCACCTATTACCTTTACTATTCCCATTTTTATATCCTTTTCTTCCACCAGCGAAAGCAAGGACAAAAATAGGTCCTTTCCGTGTTCCAATCTTCCTAAAAATTCTCGCCCTGATTTGTACTCGTTTACCAGCATAAAAGCCCTCCTTAGCCCATGCGGGCGGTTTTTAATTCTTCACCGCACCGGCAGTGGCGCTCTTTTGGGATTCTCTCTATTATGGTATATATCAGGTCCTTTAATTTCCCCAGATTTTCGTTGAACACCTTAAGCACCATCTCGTGGCTCACGGGCTCTATATCTGGATGGCCTTCCAGGCCCACGTCATAGTCGGTTACCAACGTAATGTTGGCGTAGCAAATCTCCAGTTCCCGCGCAAGTACCACTTCCGGGTATTGGGTCATGTTTATTACTTCCCATCCGTGGCTCGAAAATTCCCGGCTTTCCGCTTTTGTAGAAAACCTCGGGCCCTGGACAACCACGACGGTCCCCCTTTCGTGAAGGGGCAAGCCTTTTTCCCTCGCTACTTCGATTGCTATTTTCCTGAGCTCGGGGCAGTAAGGCTCGGCACCGCCGATATGCGTAGTAATCGGACCGTCGTAAAAGGTGTCTTTTCTTCCCCAGGTGCGGTTTACGAACTGGTCGCATATCACGAAATCCCCCGGTTTTATGTGGGGCTGAAGGCTGCCCGATGCGCAGGGGCCCAAAATCCTCGTCACGCCTAGCTGTTTTAGGGCGTAGATGTTTGCCCTGTAGTTTATTGCATGCGGCGGGAACCTATGATCCTTGCCATGCCTTGGTAGGAAGGCTACAGTCTTATCCGCTATTTTCGCAAGGGCTATTTTGTCGCTGGGAGCACCATAAGGAGTTTCCACCGTTATTTCTTTAACATCGTCTAAAAAGGCGTAAAAGCCCGTTCCGCCGATAACCCCTATGTCCGCCTTTAAATCCATAAAGACTTCCTCCTTGCCTTAGAATTTGTACAAGGATATTTTACTATTTTTTTTATCCTTTTGCCATACTTCCAAAAGTTTTTCTAGGATTTTTAGATTAGCCCGTTCATTGATGTTTGTCTTCTTTATATCGTCAGATGTCACAAATACAGGATCCGGTGGCAACCGCCACTCTCCGCAAACATCAGCCCCTACTACGTCCGCTACTTCGCCTATAGCTTCCAAGATTTCCAGAAGTTCTCCCAGGCTCATCCTACCCTGGTCCCAGTTAGTATGAGCATCATCCTTTGCAAGTACATCTTTGTCTATGCTTATGTAAACTGGCCCTCCGGCTTCGGTAATTTCCCTCATTATGCCGGAAAGTTTAATCTCGTGAGGTAGTTCTTCCGGGAAAAACACTGTCCTTTTCGCATCCTGCGATTTATACAAGCCCTCATCTTTCGAATTTACACCGACAATTACGCACTTTTTTACCTTGTTTTCTTTAAGTGCCAACCCCACCCAAGATCCGCAGGTAATTAAATCGTCAGGTGAACTCTGCATATCAGAGTGATGGTCAAACAACACAAGAACAGGAGCCCTTTTTAAATTATCAAGCAGGCAAAGCGAAAGGTGGTGAAAATCGCCGGGGCCTAAGAAAGTAATGCCCGGTCTTACTGCATTCAAATTTTCTTTGAGCTTTTGAAAGAACTTTTTTTCGCTGTAGAACCTGAGTCCTTTCGCTCCAGAAAGGTCTAAAACCGAATGTGCTTTTAGTTGAAGATTCTTTTGAAAGGCAATGCTATCATCACTCCTTATCACGTTCACCGCGGGCGAGGTCATAATTTTTCCCTCCCACGAGATTTTTTGAATATTCTATTATCATATTATATAGTATCAGTCAATATTTTAATTTAAAAAATAAAGAGCCGCGAAGTCTTCAGCTTTCCTTCGCGGCTTTAACATGATATTCACCCTCTATCCTGTCTTTGAGCTCGAAATGCTATATTAATGAAGTAAAGCATACCACCCCACGCTATCCCCAGCACCACTATCATTGTAATGAGGCTTCCCGGGTTCACAATTTACACTCCCTTCCCGTCCGTTTCTCTAATAACTACAGGTTCACTCGGTTTTATAGCCCTCGCCAGCCTATCATTGTAAATAAGCAGCACTATTATCACTATCGCCCACTGGGCGAAGGTAGTCCCGGGGCTGTACACTTCAAACGGATTCCACCAGGTCTCTGGATACCATGTAAACTGCTGATAGACCCACCATCCGCAGATGACCGCAAACATCGCCGGGAATAGCATTATGCAGGTATTCCACCACTTGTTCACCTTTACGTCGGAAACGGCGTTGATGTCCTCCACCCTCGCTTTTTCGAGCCCGTACTTTATCACTGCGAGCGCCACAAAAAGCCCGCTGACTAATAGCGCAACCCCCCATACCAGGTCTTGATTTTCGAAAATATTTATGTTCACCGCCGAAGGTATACCACAAAGAAAGCTCAACGTCACCACAAATGTAGCAGCCTTTTGCCTAGACCACCCAGCGTCCATAAAGTTCCTTATGCTAACTTCGTACATGGCATAAAGTGAAGTTAAGGCCGCAAAAGCCATGGCGAGGAAAAACAGAGTCGCAATTACCTGCCCTCCCGGCATCTGTGGGAACAATTTTGCAAGCCATATAAAAGTGAGGCCAGTATTGCCCGCCCCTATAGCCTCTTTAAGATGCTCAGGCGCCAGTGCGAAAATGGTGGGGATTACCGTCATGCCTGCAATAAGGGCTGCCGAAGTATCGGCAAGTCCCGTTATAAAGCTGTTTGCTGCTACGTCTTCCTTTTCTTTGGTGTATACGGCATAAGTTATCATGAAGCCCCAACCTGCTCCCGTCGACCACGCCGCCTGGGTAAAAGCTTCAAGCCATACCTTCCCGCTCAATACCTTCCCAAAATCGGGGTTGAAAAGGTAATTCAATCCACCTACTGCGTTGGGCAGGGTAAGGGCCCTTATCATTCCGATGACCAAGAGCGCAAATAAAGTTGGAATCATGAACTTGGAAGCCTTTTCAATGCCGCCCTGAACTCCCCTGAATACCACAAAAGCCGCCATTCCTACCGCAAGGGCGTGAAATAAAATCCCCTGCCATGGCGAAGATATAAATTCATTCCATAAGGCCGCCGTATCGATGCCGGGCTTTAATACTCCAAAAAGCCCGTAGAAGAAATACCTAAGAGTCCAAGCCATTGTAACCGAGTAATAAGCACCCAGTGCGAAGCACACAAAGCCAACCCATGCACCCATCCATGTGTACTTTTCTCCCATGAAATCCCTGAACGCTCCGACTGTGCCCTTCCTGGTCCTCCTTCCTATCACCACTTCTGCCATCAAAAGCGGGATGCTCCATACGAGGACTGCCACTATATAAGCTAGCATGAAGGGACCCCCGCCGTTGGCGGTTGCTACTCGGGGGAAACGCCATACGTTTCCAGTGCCAATCGCCTGCCCCATCGCGGCAGCGATAAAACCGAATCTAGTTGCAAAGGTTTCTCGGTTTTCCACTTGAATTCACCTCGCACAAATTGTTTTAGTTAATCTTAATATTTAGCTTCTCCCCTGCCCAAATCCCCCCTTCCCAATATTAATTTTCTTTATTATTTTATATTTTGCGCTTTTCTATATTTATGTTAGTAATTTATAATATTTTCTACATTAATTTGTAAAATCCTTCTTTTTAGTCAGCAAAAATCCCCTTCCTGCGGCTTTAGAATCCCGCAGGAAGGGGTCTTTTAGGCCTACTCAAACCTATTTTTCAATCGCTCCATGACCTGGGGCATGGTCGTGTATTCCATCTCATCCAAAGGCAGGCGGTGCGGCTCGAAGGGCCCGAGCTGCCGTAAGTAGTCAGCTATCTTCAAAGCCTTCTGCCTTGCCCTGTCGAAGGCCACGTCGGCAAACATATCCTGAGGACCTACAAGCTTTCCCTCTGCCAGCTGGAATCCCAAGGCCACTACCCTCGGCGGCCCGTCAAACCTGCTGGGAGTGGCGTCATCGCAGGACACCGGCATGAGCGGACCGAAGTGGGAACCTCTCATCCATCCAGCCACCAGGTGGGGATTGGCAAAGGGTTCCAGGGCTTCACCCACAGCTGGGAACCCATTCTGGCAGCGGACTATGAGCACCGGGTCGTCTTTCCCCACATACCTTCCGGCCATCAGGTTCATTCTTTGTGTAGAAGATACCGCAGCAGGCTCGCCCTTCTTGTTATATACGGCCTTAACAGCATAACGGTTGGAAGCCCCCAAAAACACAAGCATGTCGTAAATCTCTTCTGGGCAGTTGAAGACTATTTTCTTGTTCTCCACCGTATCTAAAACCTCAAATTTAAACCCGTCGTGCATCTTCGGGTCAATGATAAGCCCTATGGTATTGAAGGGGTCAGCAAACATCTTGTAAAGAGGCAGATTCCAGGCCCCGGGCTCCGTTTTATCTGCCATGAAAACAATAACGGGCTCGCTGGTCCGCTCTTCAAACTCCATTTCAGCAACTCCAGGACCCATTCCTTTTATATTTCCAGAAAAAGAATCGGCAAGAAGGTCCTGTCCCGCTCCGTAAAGTTTTAACCTCTTTGCGACTTGGGTGCAAGAAAGAAAAGTATCCCACGCCAGCTTGTGAATATCGGGGCTATCGACACCTTTCCTGTGCGTCATGATGAGGTTAATGTCATCGCCTACGTGAGTGACGACGTAGTCTTCCAAAAGGCCTTTACCTTTTTCTTCAATGAAATTCCTTGCTTCTTCCAAAAGCTGCGGATGAACACTGCAGTGTCCCACATAGCCACCTATGTCCGCCTTTATTACCGTCAATGTCAATTTGGCCATTTGCCATTAGACCCCCCAACAATTTAATTAATATATCACATTGGCCGCATTGCGCATAATTATTATAGCATAATTAAACTTATTTGCACAACATTTATGTATAAAAAAACAGGCCTTTTATCCGAACCGGCCTGTTATAAAATCTTCCGTCCTCTTATCTTTCGGGACCGTAAACATACTGCTGGTCTCGCCGAACTCCACTAGATTTCCGTCGAGCAAAAATGCGGTATAATCGGCAATCCTCGCTGCCTGCTGGATGTTATGGGTGACGATTACGATAGTGAGCCTTTCTTTTAAATTTAATAGCAGTTCTTCTATCCTGAGCGTCGAAACAGGGTCGAGGGCCGAACAGGGTTCATCCAAAAGAAGCACTTCGGGTTCCAAGGCCAAGGCCCTTGCTATGCACAGCCTCTGTTGCTGGCCGCCGGACAGGACGTAGGCGTCATCTTTCAGCCTGTCCTTGACTTCTTCCCAAAGTCCTGCCCAGCGGAGTGACTTTTCAACCATCTGCGGGATATCTCCCGTATATCCGTTTATCTTTAGCCCGAAGGCAACGTTTTCGAAAATGCTTTTGGGAAATGGGTTGGGTTTTTGAAATACCATGCCTATTTTGAAGCGTATCTTTACGGGATCCACACCCGGCGCATAAATATTTTCGCCGCCGAAAAAGACCTCGCCGCTGACTTTAGCTCCCTCCACGATGTCTATCATCCTGTTCATGCATCTCAGCAAGGTGCTTTTCCCACAACCCGAAGGCCCTATAATGGCAGTAATTTTATTTTTATAAATGTCAAGGTCTATGCCTTTTAAAACTTCCCTGTCTTTATAGCTGACTTTGAGATTTCGGATTGACAATGCTCTTTCCATCATCACACTTCCTTTATCCTTCGTTGGTACTTATTTCTAATCATTATGGCAATGAAATTCATCGAAAGTAAGACAAACAGCAGTACTACTATGGCAGCCGCAGCTATAGCCCTGAAGTCTTCCTGGGGCCTCGACGTCCAGTTGTAAATCTGGATAGGGAGCACGGTGAACGAATCAAAGGGACTTTTCGGCAAGGTCCTTATAAAAGTCAGCGCCCCAATCGGGATAAGAGGTGCCGTTTCGCCTATTGCCCTCGACAGGGCGAGAATTACGCCGGTCATTATTCCCGGAAGTGCCGAGGGCAGCACTACATAGCGCACGGTCTGCCATTTAGTCGCTCCCAGCGCATAAGCTGCTTCCCTCCATGAATCCGGCACAGCGCGGATGGCCTCCTGTGCCGATACTATGACAACCGGAAGCACCAAAATGCCCATGGTCAGCCCGCCAGCCAAAAGGCTCCTCCCGAGCTGCATCCACCGGACGAACACCGTAAGGCCCAGTATACCGTAAACTATCGACGGGACTCCTGCCAGATTGTAGATATTAAGCTGGATAAAAGAGACCAATTTGCTCTTTTTTGCATATTCTTCCAGAAATATCGCAGCGGCAATTCCTATAGGGATAGAGAAAGCAGCAGTTATTAGAATTACGTATATCGTGCCCAATAAAGCCGGAAAGATTCCCGCCTTTTCGGGGAAGCGGGATGGAAAGGAAGTGAGGAACTGTAAATCCAGCCAGCCCAAGCTGTCCGAAATTATTCTAAAAAGAAGAACGAAAAGCACCGTAACGCCAAAAAATGCAGAGCCTGCAAATACGAATTTTAACGCCGCGTCGATACATTTTCGCCTCTCGAGGTGGGGACGGAATTTAACTTCCTGCGCCGACATCAATATACCTCCCTGTAGCGGCGGACTATTAAGGTGCCCACAATATTGAGAGACAACGTCATCGCAAAGAGCACGCTTGCAACCGCATAGACACTTTTATATTCAATCGAGCCAAAAGGCGCATCGCCCAACAAAACCTGCACGATGAAAGCCGTCATCGTCTGAATGCTCTCTAGAGGGTTAAAGGTAAGCTTCGGGGTGCTTCCAGCAGCAAGGGCCACTATCATCGTCTCGCCTATGGCCCTCGATATGGCAAGAATAAATGAGGCGACTATCCCAGAAGTTGCAGCGGGCAGGACTACCTTGCAGGAAACTTCAAGTTTTGTCGCACCTAGAGCATAGGCCGCTTCTCTCAATGAGTTAGGCACCGACATCATGGCATCTTCGCTGAGAGACGAGACCATGGGAATCAGCATTATACCCATTACTATGCCTGCGCTTAATGCGTTAAAAACGTTGGCCTCCGGAAATACGGATCTTATAATGGGCGTGACGAAAGTGAGGGCAAAGTAGCCGTAAACTATGCTGGGTATCCCGGCAAGTATTTCTAAAACCGGTTTAACCACCCGCCTTAAAGAATCCGGGGCGTATTCGCTGAGGTACAAAGCACTGGCAAGCCCTACCGGCGCCGCTACCATCACCGCTATCAACGTCACCAGAGCCGTCCCACAGACAAGCGGCAAAATGCCGTAATGCGCCGGGGTAAAAAGGGGAGTCCACCTTGTCTCTGTCAAAAACTCTTTTATCGTCACTTCTTTGAAAAATCCTGCGGTCTCGCCGAGAAGGGAAAATACTATGCCAATCATTATTATCACTGACGCCGATGCAGCCGATGCCAGCAAAATCTGGATAAACTTTTCCCTCATTATAATTTTCCTCCAAAAATTAATTTTTGCTTAATGAATATTTTACAAAAATTTAAAGATTTAAACGGCAAAAAATCCGACGGCTCAGGTTTTGCCCTGGCCGTCTTAATCTAAAAGAAGGGGCAGCTGGTTTACTTGAGCTTTGCAAGATTATCCTCGTACACATTTTCGGCCATAGGGACGTACCCTACTTCGCTTGCGAGTTTCCCGGCATTTTCCATGTAAAATTTGACAAATTCTTTCACTTCAGGGCGTTCTAAAGATTTTTTGCTCACGTAGATGAATATCGGTCGCGACAGGGGCTTATAAGTGCCTTCCCTTATTGTCTCCATGGTTGGCTCCACAGGTCCTGTGCCGCTATCAATCTTCACCGCTTTTAATCTATCCTTGTTTTCCAAGTAGTACGCAAACCCAAAGTATCCTAGGGCGTACTTGTCCTGGCTCACTCCCTGGACCAAAACATTGTCGTCTTCACTGGCAGTGTAATCGAAGCGGCTCTCCCTGGCCTTGCCGTTGACTGCCTCGGTGAAGTATTCGAATGTCCCAGAATCGGTTCCCGGCCCGTAGAGGTTAATCCTCTGCTCAGGCCATCCTGGCCTTATGTCGCTCCATTTTGTGACTTTGCTGTCAGGCGACCATATCTTTTTCAATTCTTCAATCGTCAAGCTGTCGACCCAGTCGTTTTCCTTATTGACAACTACCGTAATGCCATCGTAGGCCACTGGAAGTTCTATGAATTCAATGCCGTTTTGCTTTGCCTTTTCGATTTCTTCTTCTTTTATAGGACGAGAAGCGTCACTTATGTCTATTTCTCCAACCACAAACCGCTTAAATCCTCCCCCTGTGCCGGATACTCCTACCGTAACGTTCACTTCCGGATAAAGTTTCATGAACTCTTCCGCTACCGCTTCAGTAATAGGGTACACAGTGCTAGAGCCGTCGATTTCGATGTTTCCGCTCAAAGTCGAATTCCCTTTACCTTCCTCATTTTTGCCACCGCAGGCAGTGAGCACTAATAATGCTGAGAGGAACAATAAAAGCAGGGGTCTAATTTTTTTAAACGTCACATTACCTCTCCTCTCAAAATTATTTTCACTACCAGTATACAACCCCTGCGTTAATATAAAATTAATGATTTGTTAATCTTGTGTAAATTTTATTCCCATTCTATAGTAGCAGGCGGTTTCGAGGTTATATCAAAAACCACCCTGTTTACTCCTGGAACTTCGCCTGTTATCCTCCTTGCAATTTTGTCCAGCACATCGTAAGGAATTCTTGCCCAGTCGGCGGTCATGCCGTCTTCGCTCGTCACGGCCCGGACCGCTACAGTATAGGCGTAAGTCCTACCATCTCCCATCACACCTACGCTTTTCACATCGGTCAGCACAGCAAAGGCCTGCCATATATCCCTATAAAGCCCGGCTTTTTTTATCTCTTCTGTAACTATGGCATCAGCCTCCCGAACTATGTGCAATTTCTCGCTCGTTATCTCTCCCAATATTCTCACCGCAAGGCCCGGCCCCGGGAAGGGGTGGCGAAATACTATTTCCTCGGGAAGGCCCAGCTTCAGGCCCACTTCCCTTACCTCATCTTTGAAAAGGTCTCTCAAGGGCTCGATGAGTTCAAAATCGAGATTTTCAGGAAGGCCTCCTACGTTGTGGTGGCTTTTTATCACTGCAGCTGTCTTAGTTCCACTTTCTATTACGTCAGGGTATAGAGTCCCCTGCACTAAAAAGTCAATTTTGCCTAACTTCCTAGCTTCATCCTCAAAAACTCTTATGAATTCTTCGCCTATTATTTTCCTCTTCTTTTCGGGGTCCTTAACGCCTTCGAGCTTTTTCAAAAATCTCTCTTTAGCATTCACGACGATGAGGTTCATCTGAAACTTTTCCCTGAAGGTCCCTTCTACCTGTTCTCTCTCTCCCTTTCTTAAGAGGCCGTGGTCTACGAAAATGCAGGTGAGGTTGTCGCCGATAGCCCTGTGGGCGATAACTGCCGCGACTGAAGAATCGACCCCGCCGCTCAAGGCGCAGAGCGCCCTCTTATCCCCTACTTTTTCCCTTATCAACTCTATCTGTTCTTCCACGAAAGCTTCTGCCGTCCAGGAGCCGCTACATCCGGCTATTTTATATAGGAAATTCGAAAGGATTTTTTTGCCGTCTGGGGTATGAGCCACCTCCGGGTGAAACTGAACGCCGAACAAATTTTTCCCATTGCTCATTGCTGCGTGCGGTGTAACTTGAGTAAAAGCAAGCGTTTTAAACCCTTCGGGAAGCTCGACAATGGAGTCTCCATGGCTCATCCATACCTGAATCTTCTTTTCGAGGCCATCAAAAAGGCCGCCTTCTTCTACCACTGAAAGTTCCGCCCTGCCGTATTCTCCTGCCTTCGCCGCTTCCACCCTGCCTCCCAGCAGGTAACACATAAGCTGCATCCCGTAACAAATTCCAAGGACCGGAATACCCAGCTCAAAAAGCCTTTTGTCGCAGCGCGGTGCGTCTTTTGAGTATACGCTGGCCGGGCCACCGGAAAGGATTATGGCTTTTGGTTTTTTATCTAGTATCCTTTCTAACGGAGTATCGTAGGGCAGTATCTCGGAATATATGTGAGCTTCCCTCACCCTGCGGGCTATGAGCTGGCTGTACTGGCCACCGAAATCCAAAATCACAACCGTTTCCCTATCTCTTATAGGCAACACCACTCCTCCTTCTCTAAATGCGTTCTTTTTATCCTACTCTCTTAATATTATTACATAGTTCACGGATTTTTTCTATCCTGTTTTTATATAATGTTCGTATTATCCTCATGTAAACGTATACAGCCGTTTTTCCGTCAATAGAGCATCCATTCTGACATCGTGGTCCTCTGCCGGCAATAAATCTACAAGCTGCATTTCAAAAGCTACCGCTATCTTTTTAACTCCTTCCCGGAGTTTTGGCAAAAACCGGTCATAGTAGCCAGCCCCGTACCCAAGCCGGTAACCCCTCCTGTCGAAGGCGATACCCGGAACCACCACCAGGTCTATTTCGCCGGGGTCTATTCGGTTTTCGTCATTTTCAGGCTCTAGAATGCCAAAAACTCCACAGGAAAGTTCACCGAGGCTTTTTATCTCTATCGCCAACAGCCCCTCGCCTTTCACCGTCTTTGGCACGGCCACCCTTTTCCCCATTGAAAGGGCCTTTTCAATAGCATCCTTTGTTATCACTTCGTTTCTGCAGTCCACATAAAACATGACAAGGCCGGCTTTTTTGAAGTCCTCCAACTCGAAAAGGCTGGACATTATCTTTGCGCTCTTTTCCCTGACCTCTTCTTCCGAGAGCCTTGACCTTTTTTCCAGATAATCGCACCTCAACCTTTTCTTCAGCTCCTTTTCATCCGCCATTAATACCACCTCATTGCAAAGGAAATTTAAAGCGGCAAACCTGGTTGCCGCTCTTTTTTGACTATTATATCATTTTGAGCTAGATTCATAAAGCAAAAACGCTATTTTCTCATCGAATACGCCATCCTCCTGAAAGTATGCCTCTTGCCCCTTATAGCTATGGAAAGGGCCATTATATTTTCCGGAAATGCTACCCCGGAATATCCGGCATCACCTATATGCTGGATGTCGGCCCCTGCCATTTTTGAAAGTAAGGCGATATTTTCTATAACTCCTGCCGTCGCCCCTTCCTGGGAGGTGCCTATGGTGCTCATGGCAAGAGCTCCGGCTCCGTGTATCTTATCTATCATAAGCTTTGCAAGTTTTAAGTCGACACCCACAACTGTCCCCGGCGCCGGAACAAGGACAACGTCGGCTCCGGCCCTTGCAAAATCTGCCAATGACTCCGGTTCGTAAATGTTTTCACCACCGGCAGCGTGCATTTTGCCAGCCATTATCAAGACGTCTTCGCCTAATATCTTCCTGGCCTTTTCAATTCCTTTTAGGATGCCTTCTTTTGACACGCCGGTCTTGGGATTTCCCGTTATCACCACGTAGTCGAATTCCATTTCGACTATCCTATCTAAATTTTCTTCGCTCAACACCCTGCCCCCTGGATATTTCTTGTCTTCCGGCACCGGCTCCAAATTCACACCGATAAACCTTCCCACGATCTCCTTAATCCTTCGTGCATACCCCGAAATATCTCTTTTCTCCTCGAGCCTTTTCATCAATCGGTTTAAGCCTTCTACTCCAAGGGTAAAGTCTATTCCTTCATCATCTATACCGTACACAAAAGGCATCTTAAGGTCCAGCATGTTCAAAGTGATGAGGTCTGCCCCGAAGGCAGCAGCAAGTTCCACGTTGCTCACGCCATAGATAAGCGGCGGCACAGCGATGACCGTCTCGGCCATCACCGTCCTTCCTTCGGACGTCTTTATGCAGTCTATTATTTCTGATTTTTTCATAGTCATGAAATCGTTAAAGCCCAACTCGAAAATCCTTTTCATTTATGCTCATCTTTTCATCTAAACTGCTATATACCCTGCAGTTTAGACGGCTGGGGCATTTTTTACCGCCTTTTAAATATCCCTCCCCAGCAGGCGGTATTAGGGAAAATAGCGTTTTTCTTTTAGTTTCTTTTTAGAAAAACCTCAATTAGCACATCCTGGCCTTTTTTTACTTCTTTAAGGTTACTTGACTTTATTTTTTCCACCAGGTCCATTTCCGGAATCACAAGGGGACTTATCAGCGGAAAGCCCTTGCCTTTTATCAGTTCCATCTCAAATTCTACAAGAGGAGTCCCCACCTTTACGGCTTGCCCTTCTGAGACGATAACCTTAAAGCCTTCGCCTTTGAGGTTGACCGTCTCTATTCCTATGTGGATGAGGAGAGGAAGCCCTTCTTCAGATTCTACCACAAGAGCATGACCCGTCGGGAAGACCTGCTTAACCACTCCATCAAAAGGCGAGAGCACCACGCCTTCGGAAGGCTCTACGGCTATCCCGTCGCCCACCATTTTTGCGGAGAATACTTTATCCGGAACTTCAGCAAGTTCCACCACCTTGCCGCTCATCGGTGCCACGATTTTTACCATGAGGCCTCTCTGTTTATTCCTGCCAAAAATGCTAAAAAGCACCTTTTTGTCCCCCTCGTTTTAAATTTTGCGCGGCGAGTTTTACTCGCCGCGCCCTTTTTCTAGATTAGATTATAGCATTTTCTTTATCTCTTCTGCTATCAATTCGGCTTCGGTTCCCACAACAACCTGTAGGTTCCCACCGCCAAGCCTCATTACGCCGGTTGCTCCTGCTTTTTTCAAAAGCTCTTCATTAACTGCCTTTTCATCTTCTACCGTAAGCCTCAAGCGGGTGATGCAGGCGTCGAGAGACCTTATGTTGGCCTTGCCGCCGAGGCCTTCCAGAATCCTCTCGGCCCTTTCGCTTGCCTTTGCCGTAGTCTTAGTCTCGGTGGCCTCGCCTTCAATTCTGCCCGGCGTCGGCAAATCGTATTTCCTTATGATGTACCTGAAGATTGCATAATAGATGGCACCGTAGACAAGGCCGATGGGTATTAAAAGTATCGGTTTTGTGGCAAGCCCGTAATTCAAAACATAGTCGATAAGCCCGGCAGAAAACCCAAACCCATGCCTTATGCCAAGGGCATAAGTCAGAGCAAGGGAAATCCCAGTCAAAATCGCATGTATAGCATACAAAACAGGTGCAAGGAACATAAAGGAAAATTCTATCGGCTCCGTAATCCCGGTGAGGAAGGAAGTCAGAGCCGCGCTCAACAGAACTCCACTCACGGCTTTCTTTTGCGAATCTTTAGCTTCGTGCAGCATTGCAAGGCACGCCGCTGGAAGCCCGAAGAGGAATACTGGGAAAAATCCCGTCATGAAGATACCCGCGGTCGGGTCCCCGGCAAAAAACCTGTGTAGGTCTCCCGTTACCACCTTACCTGCCGCATTAGTGTACTCGCCAAACACAAACCATACAAGGCTGTTTATGACGTGGTGAAGGCCGAAGGGTATCAATAGCCTATTTAAGACTCCAAATACGAATACTCCAAGTACACCGGCTCCGATTATCCATTCACCTGCTGCGTAAATGGCTTTCTGGATAGGCGGCCATACAAAACCCAAAATAATGCCGAGGATTAACATAGTAGCCGAAGTCACAATGGGAACAAAGCGCCTTCCGCCGAAGAATCCGAGGAAGTCCGGAAGTTTTATGTCCTTATATTTGTTGTAAAGTTGTGCCGCCACTATACCAGTTATTATTCCACCAAGAACTCCCATGTTTATCTCCTGGTTTATAGCCTTGAGAACATTTATGAGTACATAATATCCTACTCCTCCGGCAAGGGCGGCAGCTCCTGCACCACCGGCAAGGCCCATCGATACTCCGAGGGCAAATATCAGCGGGAGGTTGTCAAAAATCGCCGCACCGCCTGCCATTACCACCGGGATATTGAGCACATCCTCAGCTCCAAGCCGCAACAAAAGCGCCGCGGCAGGCATAACCGCTATCGGCATCATAAGAGCTTTCCCAAGTTTCTGCAGGCTGCCCAGAATATCTTTCATAGTCTCAACCCCCTTTGAAAGATTTTAAACAGTATTTCCTTCTTTTTTATCGTTCCCCCAGTCCACCACCTCCTTGCCAAAACAAAAAGCCGGGAAGGAAATATACTCCCTTCCCGGCTAATGCCCGCTTTTTTCAGGTAACACGCCGGTTTCATAGCCTGGTATTATTTGCAATTGCAAAAACATTTCCGTATATATATTACCACATCGCGATAATAAAAGCAACCATGAAAATTAACACCCCGTCAGCATTTTATTCCGTATTCCTTTATTTTTCTATATAAGGTGGAGCGGGGGATACCCAGAATTTCCGCAACCTTCGTTTTATTTTTAAAAACCCTTATACTCTCTTCTATAACGCTTTTTTCTATTTCATAAAGCTTCGGCCATCGCTCTTTAAGCAAATCAAAATATTTATAAGTGTTTCCCTTTAGAAGGTACTCGGGCAGGTCCTCTACGGTTATCGAGCCGTCATCATCGATGATGAGACTTTTTTCCAGGATATTTTCAAGTTCCCTGATGTTCCCCGGATAATCGTAATTCAAAAGCAATTTCATTGCAGATGATGTGACCTTCGGCTTTTCCTTCCCGAGCCTTGACGACAGTTTGTTCAAAAAATAGGAAATGTAAAGGGGGAGGTCTTCCTTTCTTTCCCTTAAAGGCGGAAGGTCTATTTTTATTACGTTCAAACGGTAATACAGGTCTTCTCTGAACTTCTTTTCTTTTACCATCGTTTCTATATCCCTGTTAGTAGCTGCTATCACCCTTACATCCAGTTTTATTTTCTGTGTACCCCCTACCCTCATAATCTCCTTTTCCTGCAAGACCCTTAAGAGTTTTACCTGCAAAGCAAAAGGCATATCTCCTATTTCATCGAGGAAAATCGTCCCACCGTTTGCCTGTTCAAAAAGACCGGGCTTGCCTTTAGATGATGCTCCTGTGAAGGCACCCGCTTCGTATCCAAAAAGTTCGCTCTCCAAAAGGTTTTCGGGTATAGCCCCGCAGTTTACCGCAACGAAGGGTTTATTTTTTCTTGTGCCTTTTTCGTGGATGAATTTTGCCACCACTTCCTTACCGGTGCCGCTTTCCCCTATTATCAGCACATTAGAATTTACATTGGCCGCTTTTAACGCAAGGGAAAAAGCCTTTTGCATTTTTGCGTTCTTGCCAATTATTGGCTCTTCGTTTCCTATGAAGCTAGAAAGCTGAAGGGAAAGCTTATTTATCTTTTCTTGGGCTTTCATAAGCCTTGCGTTTAAAGTCTCAAGTTCCGTGATATCCAGAAAGACCGAGATAGCTCCTATTAATTCGTCGCTCTCCTTGTCCTTTATAGGCACTATATTGGAAATTACGTACCGGTCGTTTACACGGGTCTTTACCCCGAGCTTTTCCTTCCCGGTTTTTATCACTTCGGGGATGGAGGATTCCGGCGCCACATCTTTTACATATTTCCCCAAAATCTTGCTGTTTTCAAGGCCGGTGATCCTTTCATTTGCTTCGTTTACATAGAGCACTTTTCCATCCCTGTCGGCAATTACTATTCCCTCATGGACGTGGTTTAGAATGATTTCAATGCTATTTATCATTTCGGAAAGGATTTTCACTGGCACACCCCTTTCCGCCCCAAATATCAGGCCCAGGTACTTCTATTTTATCACATTTCTATACCAGTCCTCTTTTCCTTTTATTTCCATAAATTATCTACTCAAAAAAGAGCCTCTAGAGCTGGCAAGCCCTACGTTGCCGAACTCTAGAGGCTTTTTATTCCGCAAACAAATTCACCTGTTTGCCTTTCTTAAAGCTATGGAGATGAAGAGCGCAAGGCCTCCATAGAGCAGCGTAACGCCGAAAATAAGCATTGCTATCGCGCCGGGTTCCATTCCCCCGTTAGTCATTTTCAGACACCACCTTTTTGCCCGTTTGCAAGTAGGGGTCCATTTTGGTCCACGGCCTCGATGAAAGGTATAAAGCCGCAACCAGCATTCCTATCGCCGCACCCCAGCCGAGAATTACCACAGCGCTCATAGGATATCCGCCATAAGGCGCTTTGAACTCATTGATAATGTTTTGTATAAACATGTAACCCAATATAGCAGGGGCGAGGTACTTCACGCAGAAGTCCAGCCACCAGCCTATTTTGAAATCCGAATATCTGTTGGCGTGTTCTTTTATTTTATCGGTTCCGTACACATACCCCAGTAAAATGGCCTCTATTAACCCCAAGAGGGCTATACCGTAGTTTCCGACGAAGTGGTCCACGATATCAAGGATGTGAACGCCTGCACCGGTAGCGATAAACATGCTTCCTAAAAATCCGCCGATGGATATTCTCGTTATTATACTTTCTTTCGACATATTGTACTTATCAAGGGCAGCGGTAGCAAAGGATTCCAGCATGGATATGCTAGAAGAAATGCCGGCTATGAATAGTGCAAAGAAGAACATAATTCCGAAAATGCTCTGCAAGAACTTAGGCATTGGCAGCATACTTATAGCTTTCGGGAAAGCTACAAAAGCCACACCTGCACCGCTCGTCGCTACCTCTTCAAAGGGCACTCCCGAAGCCACCGAGACATAGCCGAGGATGCTGAATACGGCAAGTCCCGCCATGAAATCGAAGCTGGAGTTTGAAAATACCGTAATAAACGAGTTGTTGACAATATCGGACTTTTCCGGCAAGTAGCTGGCATAAGCTATCATAACGCCAACAGCCAAGGTAGTGGAAAAGAACACCTGAGCGTAAGCAGCTATCCATACCTTTGCGTTCATTATCTTTGAAAAGTCGGGCTTTAAAAACCAGTTGAGGCCATAAGCCGCACCGGGTAAGGTTAACCCTCTTATTGTAATGATTACCATCAAAATTGCCAATAGCGGAGTCATCACCTTGCAGGCTTTTTCAATTCCACCGGATATTCCTTTTTTGGTGATGGTGTAATTCAAAAGCCATACGATTATAACCCCTGCAGCTATATTCCACCTGAATCCTCCCAGGTCCCACGGGCCGCTAGATACTCCCAAGAATTTTCCGCCGAAGAAGGCATTTGGGTCGGCGCCCCACGCCTGAGTTATGGCAAATACCAGATAGTTCAAGCTCCAGGCGATTATGGTCGAATAATAGCACATTACGATGAGGGGCACCATAGTCTGCCACCAGCCGATAAATTCATACTTCTTTCCGAGTTTTGCAAAAGAAAGGGTGGCTCCGCCTCTCATCTTGTGCCCGAAGGAAAACTCCATTATCATAAGGGGCACTCCGGCTGTAAGGAGCGCGAAGAAATAAGGGAGGATGAAGGCGCCGCCTCCATTTTGATAAGCCATGAAGGGGAAGCGCCAGAAATTCCCGAGACCAACGGCAGCGCCTACAGTTGAAAAGATGAATCCCGCCCTTGACCTCCACTGATCCCTTTCAAAATTTTCCATAACCTCACCCCTAAATTTTTTATTTTTAATTATTCAACCGGTTCCAATCTTGCGAGGAAGTGCCTGAGCACCGGTGGCTCGTAGACTAACCTGAGACCTTTTAAGGATTCCCTTCTTGCGTAGACCCTTTTTACAGCTTCGGCAATTACATCCATGTGGCTGTTGGTGTAAACCCTCCTCGGTATGGTTAGCCTGACGAAATCCATCGCCGGAAGTATTTCCTCTTTCGTTATCGGGTCTCTCCCAGCGAGCAGGGTTCCTACTTCTACCGCCCTTATTCCCGCTTCAATGTAAAGTTCTACACAAATCACTTGGGATGGGTACTGGTTCTGTGGGATGTGAGGCAGGAACTTTTTGCCGTCTATGAACACCGCGTGTCCACCGGTGGGATATTGGATGGGTATGCCTGCCTTCCTGAGTTTGTCTCCGAGGTATTTGACCTGGTTCACCCGCCAGTAGAGGTAGTTTTCATCTAAAACCTCCTCCAAACCGCGGGCCATAGCTTCCATGTCCCTTCCTGCAAGGCCGCCGTAGGTAACAAACCCTTCCATGGGAACTACCATCTGCTGTACTTTCTTGTAAAGTTCTTCGTCGTCTTTAATCGCTATCATACCTCCGATATTCACGAGGGCATCCTTCTTCGCCGACATGGTAAAGCCTTCCGCGTAGGAGAACATCTCCCTTACGATCTCTTTTATAGTCTTATTCTCATAGCCCTTTTCTCTTTCCTTTATAAAATACGCGTTTTCTGCAAACCTCGCAGCATCTATAAAGAACCTTATGCCGTATTTATCCGCTACCTTTTTGACTTCCTTGATATTCTCCATGGATACCGGCTGGCCGCCTGCGCTGTTGCACGTTACCGTAGCAAGGATGAAAGCTACATTTTCGGGGCCAACTTCTTTTATGAAGGCTTCCATCTTCTCTATGTCAAAATTCCCCTTGAATGGATGGTAATTCTCCGTATCTTCAGCTTCTTTTATCACAAAATTCTTGGCAATGCCTCCTGCCAATTCTATATGGGCTTTCGTCGTATCAAAGTGCATGTTTCCTAAAACGTACTGCCCTTTTTTAATGAGGAGGGGAAACAGGACCTTTTCAGCACCCCTGCCCTGATGGGTGGGGACGGTGTAATTGTATCCGAATACATCCTTTACCACTTCGCATAGGTGGATGTAGTTCCTGCTCCCGGCGTAAGCCTCATCGCCCAACATCATTCCGGCCCACTGGTAATCGCTCATTGCTGATGTGCCGCTGTCGGTCAAAAGGTCGATGTATACATCTTCCGATTTCAACATGAAGGGGTTATATCCCGCTTCTTTTATTTTTTCGATTCTCTCCTCCCTCTTCAGTATCTTTAAAGGTTCCACCATCTTTATCCTGTAGGGTTCCGCCATCCTTGTTAGGTCGTCCAGCATCATCTTAATGCCTCCTTTTGGTTTATAAATTTTTTACGTTCGATAAAGTTTTACTTGCAATCTTCATGCCACAATCTCAATTTTGACTTTTCGCGATTTTACATAGGCATAATAATTGCAAAAAAATAAAATTCGTATCAATATGAAACAACTTTAATATATTGTCTCATATTGATACATTTTGGGCAAAAAAATAAAGATAAAAATTGTCTAATATTGATACAATATTACTGGACGAGGATCACAATTGTTCTCCGGATAAAGACAAGCTTATTCTGTGGATATGCAGCGCAAGATACCCCAGCTCATCTTCAGGAACTTTTTTGCCCATGCGATTGTAAATAAAATTACCTAGCTTTTTAGCTATATCATAGCTCCCACGGAACTCCTTTTTTATATTGGCAAGAAGCGGGTTCTTTATGGGAATGTCCTTATCTATCCTCTCCAATGTAAACCTCAGGTGCACTAGTAATCTCGCATAATTTATGCCATCCCTCTCGATTTTTTCCCCCAGTTCCTCTTCAATTATCTCTATCATTTTGTTTATCATCGAAGCGTATTTCACGGTCTTGGAGATTTCCCTGTTCGACTTGGCAGAGTGGATGTGCATCGCTATAAAGCCCTTTTCTCCATCGGGAATTTCAACTCCAAATCTTTCCTGTATGAGCATCGCCGCTTTGCAGGCGAGCTCGTAGTCCTCGGGATACAGCACCTTTATCTCGTCGAGAAAAGGGTTATTTATTTCAAGACCTCCGGCGAGGCGCTCCAGGGTGAAATTTATGTGATCCGCCAAAGCCACGTGTATGTGCTCGTTAAGGGGAGTTTTAAATTCTCTACATGCCATGGCTATTATCTCTTCGGCGACTCCGATTACACGCTTATCTATGCGGCTTACGACAGTTTCATATTGCCTGAACTGGTCCCTGTCGAAAAAATAAAATACCTTTTCTATTTTTGTTTCATCCACCTTGTCTCCGGGGCGGACGTTAAAGCCTATGCCCCTTCCGACCAGCACCGCCTCTTCTTTGGTTTTTTCGTCTTTTGCGAGCACCACGTTGTTGTTGAAGGATTTTATCACGGTGTAAGCTGTCAAAGTCAACTCCCCCAGCTATATTATCCTGAAGTTTTAGGCTTTATAGTTTATTATAGCAACATTTCGGTTTTCAAATCTATGCTTTAGTTAAAATTTTGCTATAAAATCCTATTTACTTTTTTTAATTCCTTTTTCTTTGCCAAAACGGAAATTTTTATGTTAATATATTTCCAGGTGATGTTATGAAGGCAGAAAAAATAAAAGGGTATCTTGCGGGAATAGGTTTTTCTACAATTTTTGGGTTTTCTTTCCTTTTTACAAAAAATGCTCTCGATAAAGTTGACCCAATAAAGTTCATAGGTTTCAGGTTCGCCGTGGCAGCTTTGGCAGTTGCTTTAATTGCTGCACTGGGCATCGTGCGCGTATCTTTTAAAGGCAAGAGTCTCAAGCCGCTTTTTTTGTTTCGCTTTTGGAGCCGGTATGCTATTTTCTATTTGAAACCCTTGGAGTGAAGCACACCACTTCCTCCCAGGCGGGCCTTATGATTGCCCTCATACCCATATTCGTCGCAGTCCTGGGAGCTCTAATATTGAAGGAAAAGCTTAGCGCCCCCCAGATATTTTTCACCTTGCTTTCGGTAGCAGGGGTGATGGTCATTGCCTCATCGCAAGGAGCATGCGATACAAACGGCAGCAAGGTAGGACTTATCTTGCTCTTGGGTGCCGTCATATCCGCTGCATTTTTTAATATCTTCAGCAGAAAATTTTCATCGAATTACTCGCCCTTCGAGATTACTTTCGTCATGATGTGGATTGGGGCAATCTTTTTCAACGGAGCCGGATTTATTTTTCATCTGAGGTCCGGTAAAGCCGCCGATTATTTTGCCCCGCTTTTTGATCCCCAGGTGATTTTCGCCCTTTTGTACCTTGGACTTTTCTCATCGGTTGTAGCCTTTTTCCTCGTAAATTACTCGCTTTCGAGGCTCCCGGCCTCCCGTTCGGCTGTGTTTTCCAATCTCACCACGGTCATCTCGGTTCTCGCAGGGGTAGTCTTCCGCAATGAACCCTTCGCTCTGACCCATGCTGCAGGGGCCTTTATGATTCTTCTCGGCGTCTGGGGCACGAACCGCTTTTCACCTGAAGGAGAAAAAAAGTCCCCGACAGTCAGGGACCGCATGTTAAACGAATCGGGCGGGCACTTTTAAGTCCGATTTCAACTTCGAAAATTAAAAACTTCTCCTCCCACTATGACAGTTTTTATATCCAGGTTGTCGTCAAATATCACCATGTCGGCATCTTTCCCCACCTCTATGCTGCCCTTCTTGCCGGCAAGCCCGCAGGCCCTCGCTGGATTTAAACTCGCCATCCGGACAGCATCTTTTAGCGGCAACCCTAGTTCCTTTACCAAGTAACTTACAGCCCTGTCAAGGGTAAGGGTAGAGCCGGCGATAGTGCCATCGGCCAAAGCCGCCCTCCCGCCTTTCACAAAAACCCTCTGCCCTCCAAGGGTGTATTCGCCATCGGAAAGCCCGGCCGCCATCATAGCGTCCGACACCAGCACAACCTTTTCCCTGCCTTTGGCGCGGATTATAAGGTCTACGGTGGCCTTGCTGAGGTGTATCCCGTCGCATATTATCTCGCAGTATACCCTGTCGTCGGTTAGACATGCCCCCACGGCACCCGGCTCCCGGTGTTCAAACCCCCTCATGCCGTTGAAGGTATGGGTAGCAAGGGTTATACCGAGCTCTATACCTCTTTTTGCCTCTTCGTACGTGGCATCGGTATGCCCCATAGCAACGGTAATCCCCTTTTCTTTCAAAAACTCAATCGCGTTTTCGGCTCCCTCCACCTCAGGGGCGAGGGACACGACTCTTACGGTACCGCAGGAAGCCTCTGTCAATTCTTGCAGCTCTTTTACGTCCGGTTTTCTTATATGTTCGGGAGGTTGGGCCCCCTTTTTTTTCGGTGAAAAATAGGGCCCCTCCAGATATATCCCGAGCATCCTCGCTTTTTCCCGCCGCTTTGTTCTCTCATGTACCTTGCCGCCACAGAAAGGGCCCTTTTCATTTCGGCGAAAGACGCGGTCATTACGGTAGCTAAAAACCCGGTGACACCGTGGGTCAAATGGAACCTTGCCATGGTCTCATAAGCCTCGAATGATGCGTCCATGAAGTCCTTGCCGCAGTTTCCGTGGTTGTGGATGTCGATAAAGCCCGGCCCCAGGTAATATCCCCTTGCATCCACTACAGCATCGGCGCCTTCTTCGGGCAAGTCCTTCTTGATATCGAAGATTATGCCATTCCTTACCAGAACCGCATGCCCTTCTAAAATCTCGTACGGCGTTATTACCCTTGCATTTTTCACGACCAGATTCATATTTTCACCTACCTTCCGGCGGTGTCCTGTGCACCGCCCTTTTTCCCGCGGTAGACTTCCGCGGCATCCTCGTCCATTATTATGGTGACGTCCCGGTGCAGCAGCAAAAACGAAGCCGGTACCTTCGTTGAAACGGCGTCCTCATCCAAAAGCTCCGCCATTATTTTTGCCTTTTCCCTTCCGCTTGCAAGGAGAATTATCTTCTTTGCCTTCATTATGGTCCCGAGTCCCACGGTTATAGCCTTCTTTGGGACCTGGTCAATGCTTTCGAAAAACCGGGCGTTGGCCTTAATAGTATCGGGCGCGAGATTGGTGACATGGGTGTCAGTCAAAAGCTCATCTCCCGGCTCGTTAAACCCGATGTGGCCGTTGACGCCTATTCCCAGGAGCTGAAGGTCGATACCTCCCGCCTTTTCTATAGCTTCGTCGTAGCGACGGCATTCTTCATCTATGTCCTCTGCAACACCGTTCGGTATGTGAATGTTTTCCGGCTTTACGTTGACGTGGTCGAAGAAATTGGAGTACATGTAGTAATGATAGCTGCGTTCGTCATCGTGAGAAAGGCCTAGGTATTCGTCGAGGTTGAAGGTTATTACCCGGGAAAAGTCGACCTCGCCGTTTTTGTACATCTTTACAAGTTCCCGATAAGTCCCAACCGGCGTTGCGCCCGTCGCAAGGCCGAGCACTAGATTCGGCTTTTTCTTTATTTCCTCAGCTATTATTTGCGCGGCCTTTTTGCTCATTTCTGCGTAATCTTTGGCTATAATCAATTTCACCTAGATCCCCCCTACCTGTTAAGATTTACCGTTATTTTGAACTGATCCGAGCGGTAGTACGAGATTTCGTAAAAAACCGGCTTCGTATGGAAGTTAAGGCTCTCCACTTTTAAAAGAGGCGCTGTCCTCCGCAGCATTAGCAGCTCTTCCAGTTCCGGCGTAGACAAAATGGCCGAAAAACTAGTCTTTGATTTCCTGATTTCTATGCCGTAACGCTCGCTCAACGTCGAAAAGAGCGAACCGGAAAGGTCGACCGACTCAATGCCGGGCACTAAAAGCACAGGGATGAACACTGTTTCTACCGCCACCGGTACGCCGCTCGCTTTCCTCAGCCGGGTTATCTTATATATTTCTTCTTTCGGGTCGATCTCGAGCAAATCCCCCAGTTCCCCCGCGGGGATTCTTTTGAATTCCAACACTTTAGTCTCGGGTATCATACCTCTTGCTTTGACCATTTCGGTAAAGCTCATTATGCCTTCCTGCTCTATCGGGGGAATTGCCACGAAGCTCCCCCTCCCCCTTTCCCTCACTATAACTCCCTCGTGCTCGAGTTCCTTTAAAGCCTGCCGCACAGTCATCCTGCTCAGCCCAAAGCGCTCGCAGTATTCCCTCTCCGAAGGTAGCGGGTCCCCGGGCTTCATCCTCAGGTTTTTTATGTCGTCCATTATTATCTGCTTCAGCCTGAAATAGGCCGGAATCGGCCCTTTTTTAATTGGCATCAGAATCCCCCCACTTTTAATATATCACTGTATGGTATATATGTCTAGATGTATATATATTGTAAATTAAAAAAATTTAAATTTTGTAAGCGGTTTTCGCTATGTCAAGAGCCGCCTGCATAGCGGTCCTGAAGGCACCGTTTGCCCAGGCATGGGTGCCAGAAACATGTTCCCCAGCAAAGTAAACCCGGCCTTTGTATTCCGGAAGGGACACGGCAGAGGAGAATATTCTCTTTTGCTCGGGCAGGTAGTACGAAAAGGCCCCGAGATGCGCCGGTTCATCGTCCCAGTTAACCCTCACATACTCGAGCGCCACATCATCAAGATAGCCGCATGCAAGGCCATGCACCTCTTCCACTTGCCTTTTTACGGTCTCAAAGGCCATGTCCTCAGAAAGATTGCCCAGTCTTACCGCATCCTGCGTGAAGTTATACGAGGCAAGCAGCACCCCCGGCTCCTCGGGAGAAGCGCCGGGGCGAAAATCCCACCTAGTGTATTCTCCGGCTTTTACCAACCGTGCATGGTCGGATGGATACCAAATCTGGGATATCAAAAGGTCCGTGTAGCTTCCGCCGCCTATTATCCGCTCCTCGGGTCCACCCTTTTCCCAGAACCGGAATCTGCAAAACATAAGGCTTTTTTGAGCCTGGGCGTAGCCCAATTCCCTTATAGCCTGCATTTTTCTATAAGAAAAGAGCGGGTCAATTTTGGCTTTTCTCAAGGTAGAAAAGGGAATGGCACACACCACAAAGTCGAAGTCTTCCTGCAGGTGGCCCCCCGAAGGGTGAAATTTATACCTTACTGTGACCCTACCGTCGGGCCTCTGGCTGAATATTCCGTCTACATAAGCACCGCTTTTCCAGGTTACCTTTCCCAGAAGGTTTTTGGGGATGCCCTTATATTCAGAAGGGCTTTCGTCCATAAGGGACCTGTAAAAAGCCCTGGGAAGCCTTACCGCACCTCCCACTATTTCGTAAAGGAAAACGAAATCGTAAGGGTACGTTTCCTGAAGGATTTCCATGTAGTTGTAATAGAGGAAGGAACCCACGAAGGGCGAAAGACTCCCTAAAAGGCTTATGGCGTCCTCGCTCAGGCCCGCCTCCTGGAGAATACCTCTTATGCTGTATCGATCAAGGTATAGTATCTCTGGGCTGTATGTTTCTCTTATCGTAACAATCTCTGGTCTTATCCTTTCTGGCATCTTCAAAAGAGGCTTTTCGAGGGCGTAAAACAGAAGTTCTGCCGGTAGAGTGCTCCTTTCATTCAGAGATAGGTTAAATCTCGGATATATCCTTTTCACAACGTTTCTGCCTTCCGGGTCGTTTCTCACCCTCTCGCCCTTTATATACAATAAGGCATTTTGGTTGTTCTGGACGAAGGGCCGGGTATTGAGTCCGAATAGATTAATATAATGCCAGGTGGTCTCGTGGGAAACTGGAAACCTCATGGCCCCGAGCTCGCCGTAATACCTTTCTTCTTCGTCAAAATAATAGGTGTAAAAGCGCCCGCCGATTCTTTTCAGTGCCTCGAAAACCGTGATGTCAAAACCCAACTTTCTGAGTTCAAAGGCTGCGGCAAGTCCAGCCTGTCCTCCTCCGATTATACCGACTCTCATTCCTTTAAAGCGGCCGGGCGGTGCAACAGTGGTGACATCGGGCGGAGGTGAAAGGGCCTTTATTACTTCATCTATGTCCTCGGGGCGGCCCCCTTCTTTTAACGAATGCCACAAGAGAGCATGTCTTTCTTCATCTTTTGGATTATCGGGCATGTACGGAGGCATTTTTTCTTTTCCAGAATGCCGGTCTCTGTCACAGAACACGGTCCGCCCTGGTTCAAAAAACTTGACTGTTTTTATCTCCAGCCAAGCCGGCCCCCAGACCAGGATTTCGCCTCCTTTCCGGATATTTGATTTGCCCTCCGAGGGGCAGGGCGACAGGGGGCCTCGGCCCGGGAGTCCCACCCGGAACCCGGACGGAGAGGTTATCCCCTCCCATACCCCAGACTCGCCCGCACGGACTGACGGAGTGTCTTTCAACACCCGCAGGCTAGAGTTGACCGGAGTAGAGGCGGTGTGCTCTCACCGCCGCCCGAGCCGTCCTGTTAGGACGCCTACCGGTTTGTCCGACACCGGCTAAACGGGGTCACCGTAAGGACAGGGCAAGCTCCTTGAGGTCGTGCCAGACGGAGTAATACGCCTCCTGCTGCCACCGGGCAAGCCCGTTGTGCATAAGGAGCTTTTCCTCCAGCCGCCTCAAGCAGGCCCTAACCCTATGGGTCATCCCTCTTCCTTCCCTCGGTGTATTAGGATCGACCTTGCAGGTCAGGTCTTGCTTGATTTGGACTACCAGTTGTTTAAGCTCTTTCGTTACCCGTTCCTTAAAGCCCATCGCACGGCGGCCAATAACCAATGCCGCCGCGCAGTGCACTGGGACGGCATAACGCTTCGTATATTTCCAGTAGCCTATGGTGGACGTGTGCCGGGCAGATACGAGCTTAAAGGGCACTCCTTCCTTGACAGCCCTCCGGTACATGGCTTCTACCATCCTGGCAAAGGGAAAGTTTGAAGCCATTCGGTTAAACTTTTTGTTGGTATCCAGCCTGTCTTTGGCAAAATTGAGTTCCTCCAGGGCTATGGGCTTGCCTAAGAAGAAGGCTATGTCTACCACTGCTTTGGCTAAAACGCCTATCAGATAGTCCCTCCGAAAGCCACAAGCATAGGCTAAGTCGGGTATCCTGATGTAGAGAAAACCGTTCGGGTAAGTGATAACCTGAAACTCTCCCTCATACTTGCCCAGGTTGCCAGGGTAAGGGATTTTAAAATCTTCCGGCCACGGCTCAGGCTGGCCCAAACCACTTACATTGCATAAGGCTATCCCGTCAGGATTGATGTCCAGGGCTATACAACCTTTAGTAAAGTCGGGTTCCTTCATCCCGCCCAAATCGAACGTCAGATGCGCTATATAACGGTCCTGCGGGGTGCGGACCAGCTCTACTGTGTAGGGCAGCTTGATAGCTAGCCATATCCGCACCAGGTCCTGGTGCTTCTCCGGAAGCCACAATCTCCCTTCTACTCTGGGGGCTTTGCTCATCTTCGGGCGGCCAAGTTTATCCGTGCCTGTCTGTTGGGAAAGGTGGGATATGGAGACAGCCAAGCGGAAATCTCGCCCGTCAAAGGATACCTTGATGTTAGGGTTGCCGCCTTTTGTCTCGTCTCCCCGGGAGTAAAGGCGGTTTTTGCGGGATGCTCGCCACTCCTCCAGCGTGGCCCGGCCCTTGCAGACCTTTCCCCAGAGTTTTCTTCCGCCAAAGACTACCTTTGGTATCGTGCCATTCTCCCGGTAAGCCTCAAGCTCGGCTAGCTTCTTCTCTAAAGACGCTACCCGGTTGTTCCGTCCCTTGACTGCCATGCGGAGTTTTTCAACAATATCCGGGGCATCGCCTTTCCTCTCTGCTTTCACCAACTTTCTCATGGCTGTGCTTAGTTTCTTCCTCGCCCGGCGTAGCTTGTTTTCCGTCTCCTCAATCTCCAGCTCCAGCAGCTCTTTTTGGGAGTCCAGCACGGCCTGTGCCTTAAGCCTGGCATCGTCCACATAGCGGGAGTTGATTCCGAAGAGTTCCTGCCCCAGCTTCTTAATTTCATCGCGGGATGCACCCTCTAGTAGCCGGTTGAAGGCCCATCTCTGGCAGGCACAGAAAAGGCGCATCTCCGTCTCAAGAGGGTCTTCCTCCCCACGGCTCCATTTCTGTGAACGAAAGGCCGGGTAAACTTCCGGAAAGAACTCTCCACAAACTGTCATGCTAAATTTGTCCTTCTTGTGTTTCTTCGGCATCTCTTATCAGCTCCCGAAAACCCTGCCGGATTTTCCTGCCACCTCTTGCGCCATATAGCCGGGCTGAAAAGGAAGTTACTATGGCTAACAAGTCTTGGACCAATTCCGTATGTGCATCCTCGGGCTCCTTTTGCGAAGTGATTTCTATCTCCACACCGCAGTGCTTAAGATGGCGTTCCAAATAGGCATACCCGAATCTTGCCAGCCTGTCGGGGTATTCGATGAGCAATTTCTTGAACTCGCCCTTCTCGGCTGCTTTCAGCATACGCTCCAGACCCCGGCGGCTCTGGTTTAAACCCGAAGCTACATCCGTATACTCCGCCACCACACGGTAACCCTTCTCCTGCGCGTATGCCCGTAGCCTCTCCATCTGACGCTCCAGATTTCCAGCATCAGCCTGCTCCTTTGTAGATACCCGAGCATAGAGGGCAACCGTGTCCGGCTCCGCCTTTATCCCTCCCGTTCCTAAAATGCGGTTGATTTCCTCCACCGGGTATCTCCGCTGGCCGCTGGGCAACCGCACAGGCCTGATTAGTCCCTGTTTTTCCCATGCCCGAAGCCTGTTCGGGTGTACACCTAATCTTTTCGCTGCTTCGCCAATGGATAAGAGTTCCATGCCTTTATGGTAGCAAAATAGTTAAGTAAAGTCGACTACAGTGCAGTTTCTTGAAGCTGCTGCAAACCTCCTTTCAAATCTACAATTTACCTAATTAGAATCTATGAAAGGAAGGCGGATTTGTTGCAAGTCCTATAGTTTCTCTAAGACTTTTGCAGCGCTTTCTGCTGCCTCTAAAGTTTTTTCTACGTCCTCCTCGGTGTGGGCGGCGCTCAAAAAGACCGACTCAAACTGGGAAGGCGGCAGGTACACCCCTCTTTTCAACATTTCCCTGAAAAAGGCGGCGTACATCTTGGTGTCTGCCTTTAACGCCGAATCGTAATCCTTGACCTCTTCGCCGGTAAAAAACATCGTCAACATGCTCCCCGCCCTGTTTATAAAGACGGGTATCTTCGCCCTTTCCATAATTTCCTTCAGCCCCCGGCAAAGTTTTTCAGAGAGTCTTTCCATTTTATCGTAAATTCCGGGATTTTCTGAAAGCACCTTCAATGTGGCGTATCCGGCTGCAGTGGCGAGGGGATTCCCCGAAAGGGTCCCGGCCTGATATACTGGCCCTTCGGGAGAAACCAGCCTCATTATCTCCTCCCTGCCGCCGTAGGCCCCCACAGGCAGCCCGCCTCCTATGATTTTCCCGAGGGTCGTGAGGTCCGGCTCTATGCCGTAATAACCCTGTGCACCAGAATAAGACAGCCTGAACCCCGTGATCACCTCATCGAATATCAGTAAGGCTCCGTACTTTTTTGTAATTTCCCTTAAAGCTTCCAAAAACCCCTTCTTGGGCGGTACAACTCCCATATTGCCCGCCACCGGCTCCACTATAACAGCCGCTATTTCATCGCCTTTTTCGGCAAAAATTTCAGCTACTTTCTCCTCGTCGTTGTAAGGCGCTACAATGGTAAGGCCCGCAATTTCTTCAGGAACGCCTGCCGAATCGGGAACGCCAAAAGTTACAAGGCCAGAACCCCCTTTTATCAGGAGGCCGTCGGAGTGGCCGTGATAGCAGCCCGCAAATTTTATGATGTATTTCCTCTTAGTATAACCCCTTGCCAATCGGATGGCGCTCATGGTTGCTTCAGTGCCGGAATTTACAAGGCGCACTACTTCTACCGAGGGAATGCTCTCCACTATCTTTTCCGCGAGGAGCACCTCCATTTCCGTGCATGCTCCGAAGCTGGTCCCTTTCTCCACCTGATTTTTTATCGCCTCAACCACATCGGGGTGGGCATGGCCCAGTATCAGGGGCCCCCAGGAGAGAACGTAGTCTATGTATTCGTTGCCGTCCTCGTCCCATATCTTGCTGCCGTAACCTCTCCTGATAAAAACCGGCTCCATTCCCACGGCCCGGAAAGCCCTGACGGGGCTATTTACTCCTCCGGGCATCACGGCTAAAGCTCTCTCGAAAAGACTTCTCGACTTCAATTTTCAATATCCTCCTTCTTTTTCAGAATTCCACTCCTGTCGATGATTTCATCGTAAAAATTGACCTTTTCAACCATGGAAAGCCCCGATTTTTTTACAAAGCTCCTTTCCTTTTCAAGCTTTGACAAAAGCTCTTCCACACCGGAAGGCATATTACTTTCAATCCATTCCTTCAGCCGTCTTGCAAGTCTCGGGCTTTTCCCCCCTGTAGAAACGCTTACTGTTAGGTGGCCTTTCCGAAAATACGACGGGACTAAAAATGTAGAAAGCTCGGGGCTATCTGCCACATTCACCGGAATGCCCCTTTTTGCAGCCTCCATGGCCGCCAGTCTGTTGGTAATCGGGTCGTCCGAAGCGGCAAAGACCAAAAAGTTTCCATCGAGGTCTTCAGGCGAAAAACTTTTTTCTATTAATTTTATCTTCCCTTCTTGTGCAAGTTTTACTATGTCCGAACAGGCCTTTTTTGAAACCACCGTGATTTGAGCCTCGCACTCGAGCAGCGACTTTACCTTTCTTGTGGCCACACCGCCGGCCCCCACCACAAGACACCTCTTCCCTTTTAGGTTCATCATCAAAGGAAAGTACAGAGCCATCTTGCCACATCCCTGGCAAAATAGGTTATTATCATGTCCGCTCCTGCCCTTTTTATGGAAGTAAGCACCTCAAGAACGGCCTTCTCTTCGTCTATGGCACCAGCCGCAGACGCCGCCTTAATCATGGCGTATTCGCCGCTTACGCTGTAGGCCGCAACCGGCACCGGAAATCTGTCCTTCACCCGCCTTATGATATCGAGGTACCCCAACGCCGGCTTTACCATCACTATATCGGCCCCTTCTTCAATATCCAGCTCTACTTCCCTTATCGCTTCGTCCGAATTGGCGGGGTCCATCTGGTAAGTCTTCCTGTCCCCGAATCTCGGCGCGGAATCGGCCGCCTCCCTGAACGGTCCGTAAAACGCAGAGGCGTACTTGGCGCTGTAGGCCATTATGGAAACATTGGTATATCCACTTTCATCCAAAGCGGTTCTTATAGCCAGCACTCGCCCATCCATCATGTCGGAGGGAGCCACCACATCGGCCCCGGCCCCGGCATGGGAAAGGGCCACTTTCGATAGAACCTCCAAAGTGGAGTCGTTGTCCACTACACCGCCCTTTATCAGGCCGCAGTGGCCGTGGTCGGTGTAAGCGCAAAGGCACACATCGGTGATAACGACAAGCGAAGGCTCTGCCTCCTTAATTACAGCAATTGCTTTTTGTACGGCTCCATCGTTCGAGAATGCTTCGCTCGCCATGGAATCCTTCTTTTCGGGCACTCCGAAAAGCAATACCGCAGGTATGCCCAGGCTCTTTAACTCTTTCGCCATCGGAGGGAGCATGTCGGCGGAGTAACGAAAAACCCCGGGCATTAACTTCACTTCCTGAATTACACCCTCGCCAGGCACCACGAATACCGGATAGACCAGGTCCTTTACCGAAAGCTCGGTTTCTCTTACCATATCCCTGATACCTTCCGACATCCTGAGCCTTCTCGGTCTTTTTAAAATCCGCATATTTTTTCCCTCCCCATCCATAGCTCCAGCAAAGCCTTTTGTATGCCTTCCAATGTATTTTCTTCCGGCATCAAATCCACTTTCAATCCTCTCTTTTCTATGGCTTTGGCCGTGGTGGGCCCTATTGAAACTATCATCGTTTTCCCCTTAAGAAAAGAGAGGTCTTCTATCAATTGTTCAAGGTACATAAAGGTCGAAGGGCTTGTAAAAACCACCGCGTCAAATCCCATTTCGGCCTCTTTTAAAATCCTCCATTTTTCACCGGCATTGGGAAGGTTCCTGTAAGCGGCAATTTTTACGGCTTCGTAACCTAAATCCTCAAGCCCTTTTATTAGCTCTTTTCCGCCGATGTCGGAGGTTATCACAAGGGCTTTTCCCCCTCTTTTCGCCGGGGGAATTGCCTTTAAAAGGTCCCCGGATGTGTATTTTTCAGGCAGGATTTCCGGGAAAAGCAGGTTTTCCTTCAATATTTCCGCGGTCCTTTTTCCCACCGCGGCCAAAGTCGCCCTCGCCAGGTTTCTTACATCAAACCCCGCTTTTCTCATGGCGGATACTACGGACTTTACCGCATTGGGACTTGAAAAGATAACGAGGTCTGAATCCATCATTTTATCAAGGGCCTTTTGAGATTCCTCAAAATCGAACACTATTTTAATGGTGGGACAGCTGATGACCTGGGCTCCCAATTCTTTTAAAAGCGGAAAGTCGTCGCCACTACCCGTCGCTAGAATCCGTTTGCCGAAAAGCGGCTTTTTCTCGAACCAGTTGAGATATTCCCTCAAATTTACGGTTTCACCGACTACGAGCACCGCCGGGTTTTCTATCCCCGCATTCCGGGCTTCTTCTTCTATTCTTTTAAGGTCCGATACCACCGTTTTTTGCTTCCCGGTAGTTCCCCACATCGTCGCAGCAGAAGGGGTCTTGGGGTCCTTTCCGTTCTCTATGAGGTTTTTTACAATGTAGCCCATGTTTTGTGCCCCCATCAGAAAGACCAGGGTACCTTCGAGCTTTGATATGCACCCCCAGTCGAATTTATCCGCCACATATTCGCTTCCCGCAAATACATGAAAAGAAGAACAAAAGCCTCGGCAAGTTACGGGAATCCCTGCGTAGGCCGGAACTGCAGCGGCTGAGGTAATGCCGGGGACGATCTCTACAGGGATCTCCCTTTCCACAAGATAGAGCGCCTCTTCGCTACCCCTTCCGAAGACGAAGGGGTCGCCTCCTTTTAGTCTGACTACAAGGCGGTTCTCTCTAGCTTTTTCGAAAAGAAGTTTATTAATTTCATCCTGCGGCACGGGGATTTCACCCGGCGATTTCCCTACATCTATGAGCTCAGCATCTTCCCTTGCAAGCTTTAGAATCTCAGGGTTTACTAGCCTGTCGTAGAGGACCACGTCAGCTTTTTTGAGCAATTCGGCCCCTTTTAAGGTGAAGAGGCCCGCATCGCCAGGGCCAGCTCCCACAAGATAAACCTTACCCGCCATTTTCATCACCCAGCAACTTCGCAAGATTTTCCCCCACTTCTCTCGGATTTCCGATGTCGCCGAAAATCGTGGCTTTTTTTACCATTCCGTTTTTCTCCACCATGCCGGTGAGAACTATTTTACCGCCTTCAATTCTGGCGTAGGCTCCTATCGGAAAATTGCAGCTTCCGCCGAGGGCTTTCATGAATTCCCGCTCCGCGCAAATCGAAATTTCGGTGGGTTTGTGATTTATTTTTTTTAACAGCTTTTCGAATTCGCTTTCCTTTCTGGTTTCCACAGCAAGGGCTCCCTGCCCTACGGCCGGCACCATTTCGTGGACGGAGAAATATTCCGCGATAAGGCCTTCCATTTTCAAGCGCTTGAGCCCCGCCGCGGCAAGGACTATGCCGTCCAAACCAAGTTCGTCCATTTTTCTCAGCCTTGTGGCAATATTTCCCCGCAACGGGATTACCTCAAGGTCGGGCCTGAGCGCTTTTAGCTGAACCTGCCGCCTCAAGCTGGATGTGCCTATCTTTGGATTTGCATTGAGTTCTCTTATAGTTTTACCGCTTTTTGAAATTAGCACGTCCCTGGGATCTTCCCGTTCCGAAACTGCTGCTATGACCAGGCCTTCCGGTATTTCGTAGGGCATATCTTTCATGCTGTGGACCGCAAAGTCGATTTCTCCATTCAGCAAAGCCTCTTCTATTTCCTTTACGAAAAGGCCTTTCCCACCAATTTCTTTGAGGTCGGCTTTACCCATCCTGTCTCCCTTTGTCCTTATCTTGACGACTTCGAATTTCCAGTCCGGAAAATATTCTAAAAGTTTTCCGATTATGATTTCCGTCTGAATCAGGGCAAGCTCGCTTTGCCTCGTGCCCACCCGCACCGCCTTAGCCGTCGACATCACCCCCAGTAAAGAGCGCCAGGTATTTTATCGTCTCCAGGTAAATTGCGGTCATTTTTGAACAAACCCTTTCCATGGCCCTTTTTATCTGCCTTTTTTCCTCGTTGTCCACATTTTGCAGTCTGCGGGTCAAATTTTCAAATTCCTCAACGCACACGGCTCTTGCAAAATCAGATACCTTTCTTATCACCGGCACCACCTGAAGAGTTTTCAACCAATTCAGGTAATCCTTCACGGCACTATCTACCATTTCCTCGATTTTTTTCGCGAGGTAAAGCCTCTTTTTTTGGTTTTCCTCGGCGGTTTTTTTAAGGTCATCCAGGGTAAAGATTTGGACGTTGGGCAAACGAGCGATTTCGGGGTCTATATCCCGGGGTACGGAAAGGTCCAAAAAAGCCACGCCTCCTCCCGTATAAATTTTTGCGAATTTCTCGCGGTCCACGGTATAGTGCGGTGCTCCGCTGGCGCTTATAACAATCTGGCAACAGGCCATAGCCCGGTATTTTTCCTCGTAAGGCACCAGGTTCACTTCGGGTATTTCCTCTTTTAACGCCAAAGCTCTTTCCCAGGTCCTGCTGGTTACAAAAACTTCCCCTACACCCTTCTGGATGAGGTTTTTAATCGTTATCTTGCCGGTCTTGCCTGTTCCGAGGACGAAGACCTTCTTCCCCTTAAGACTTCCGAAAAATTCTTCGATGAACCGAACCGCTATGTAGCTCACTGAAAGGGGTACGTCCGATATTTTGACTTCACTCCTCGCCTTTTTCCCCAAGGTCACCGCATCCAGAAAAAGCCTGTTTAAAATTTTGCCAGAGCTTTGTGATTCTTTAGACCGTTCCCAGGCCTCCTTTACCTGCCCTAAAATCTGGTCTTCCCCCACGACCATCGATTCCAACCCGCAGGCCACCCTGAAAAGATGCCTCACCGCTTTTTCCCCTTCGTGAACGTATATATAACGGGAAATTTCTTCGTAATCTCCGCCCGAGAGTTTAAAAAATTCCATTGCCCCGGGTCTTACTGAATCTTCCATGACCGCGTAAAATTCGGTCCTGTTGCAGGTAGAGAGCAAAACCGCCTCTTTCAGGCCGGGAATCGCCTTTATCTTTAAAAGGTAATCCTTTATATCATCCTTCCTTACGGCTACCTTTTCCCTAACTTCCACCGGCGCCCGGTGGTCCACTCCTACGAGGAAAATCCCGCCTATCCCATTTTAGGTCCCATCTCCTTTAAGAGTTCTTCCATGTTTCGCACCACCACAGGGTAAGGAAGAAAAGGCCGCCTAATGACGATTATCGGGATTTTCAGCCTTTGGCACGCTTTGACCTTCTCCAAAAACCCACCGGTAGGCCCGCTTTCTTTTGTAACAACTACATCCGCTTTGAAATCTTTAAACATGACGTAATTCATCTCTTCGCTGAAAGGACCTTTGGCTGCTATTATTTCGTCGGGCAAAAAACCCAATTCTTCGCATTTTTTGATGACTTCGCTGCTCGGAAGAACCCGGACTTTTAGCTTCTTCCCTCTTTCCTTTAAATCGGAAAAAACGTGAAGATTCCTGCTTCCCGTGGTGAGGAATATGGAGTCAAATCCCTCCGCTTTCATCCTGGCCTCCTCGAAGGAATCAACCCTTATCACACCCGGCAGGTTCAAATCGACGCTTTCCCTTTCAAACCTGATGTACCTCACTTTTTTTTCTGAGCACACCTTCATGGCCATCCTGCTTATGTCGGCGGCAAAGGGGTGGGTTGCGTCAATTAATATTTTTACATCGTGTATTTCAATAAGTTGGCTCAATTCCTCTTCGTTCAGTGGACCGGCCCTTGCCTTCAACTTATGGTCCAGAAGGCTTTTGCCGTATTCGGAAACGACGCTGGCCATTACATCAAGACCCATTTTATATAGATTTTCGGAAAGTTTCCTCCCCTCCTCGGTCCCTGCGAGTACCAGTATCATATCTCATACCCCCTGGGCGTTATCATCCAGTTGCCCATCACCTTCGTGGAAGAAGACCCCACTATGACTATAGTATTCATATCTATGGGGTAATCCGGGGCCTCGAAAAGAGTAGTCAGCTTCACCCACTCCCCTTCCCTGAATGCGTTTTTTACTATCCCCACCGGCGTGTCGGCCTTTTTGTGCTTCATTAGGATGTCGCAGGCCTTTTTAAAGCTCCCGGGCCTTTCGGAACTTGCCGGATTGTAAAGGGCAATCACGAAATCCGCTGCCGCCGCCATATCCAGTCTCTTTTCGATTATCTGCCATGGAGTGAGGTGGTCGGAAAGGCTTATCGCCGCAAAGTCCTGCATGATAGGAGCACCCAGAAGGGAGGATGCGAAATTCAACGCCGTTATCCCCGGTACCACTTCTATTTCGGCTCTTAGCCCTTCTTTCGCCGCAAGCTCCAGCAAGAGGCCGGCCATTCCGTAAATCCCGGGGTCTCCTCCGCTTATTACGCTCACTTTCAGCCCTTTTTTATGAAGTTCTATGGCCTTTTTGCATCTTTCAGCTTCCGTTCTCATTCCGGAAGCCACCACCGTTTTGCCTTCCACGAGGGAGTCGATGAACTTCAAATACTTGACGTAACCCACAACGGCGTCGGCTTCCACGATGGCTCTTAAAGCTCTGGGGGTCAGGTCATCCATGCTTCCGGGGCCGATTCCCACCACTTTAATCCAGCTCATGAAAAACCCTCCTGTACGCAGCAAGGGTAAATCCCCCCTCGCTGATATATCCCAATTCCTCCCCTTTGTAGCTCGAAATAAAGGCAGCAGGTCTTGCGACACTTCCCACGCCGATTTTTTCCTTCACAAAACAGGACTTTGGAAAAAGCGATTCGAATTTTTTTAATTCCCCGACGCTGTGGAAATCGACAGGAACGCCCAGGTATCCGGAAAGCTTGAGGATGCATTCTTCATCCTTTTTTATGTCCAGCGTCGCTATTTTCCCCACCCCCGAAACGGAAAGGCCTAGCTTTAGAAAAAAACTTTCCATGAGGGATTTGAGCTTATGAAAATCCGCCCCCTTTTTGCACCCGATTCCCAGAACGATTCTTCTCGGCCTCAGGACGACGTGAGGGATGCCAGGCGGCTCTATCTCATAATCTGTGACAAAAACGGCCGCCTTTGCATCCTGGGGAATAGTATTCAATTCCACAATTTGCGCGGATAAGCTGTCTTCAATCAATTTTTTCGGAAAGTCAGGGCCCACCGCACAAACCACCTTATCTCCTCTCAAAAGGCAGGAATTTACCTTCTTCAGGTCCCCGGCCTTTTCTATGTGTAACTTGAGCTTGTGCGCCATGTCATCGGGAGCTTTAATTCCCGCCACGTCCGTGGCCGTCGTGATGACCGGCGTGGCTCCTATCAACCCCGCCACTTCTTTCGCAAGTTCGTTGGCTCCTCCGAAATGCCCCGAAAGCAGGCTCACGCAAAAGTTTCCACCCTCGTCAACCACCACGACCGCGGGGTCTGAAAGTTTACTTTTTACCGCTCCGGCGATTGCCCTCACGGCTATACCGACGGCCGAAACGAAAATCAAAGCCCGGTATCTGTCAAAAATCCCCTCGACGAACGGCACGAATTCTCCAACTATTTGGTATGTGCCTTTTTTTCCGCCCAGGCCCTTTTCTTTTGCGTACTTTTCGGGGAGGTAAAGGTCTGCATTCAGCTTTTCGGCAATGAATGCGGCCAAATTTCCGCCCTTTTCCGTCACCGCGATCACCGCTTTTTTCACTTTCGAGCACCCCTGTAGCCTTGGGAAAAGTTCGGGGAATAAAGCTTCGAAAGCTCAAAGTTATCCCCGAGCGCGTTTCCTACAATCAACAAGGCCGTTTTTTCTATGCCTTCGTTTTTCGCCTTGACGGCGATGTCCTTCAATTTTCCCCGCACGACTTTTTCGTCTTCCCAGCTCGCCTTGTACACCACCGCCGCCGGCGCGTCGGGGCCATAAGAGCCGATTATCCGCCCCACAGCATCCTCCATGTTGCCCGCGCTCAAAAACAGCACCAGCGTGGCTCTGTGGGCCGAAAGTTTTTGCAAGTCCTCATTTTCGGGCACCGGAGTCCTTCCGGGAATCCTGGTAATTATTACCGTCTGGCTCACTCCCGGCACCGTGAGCTCTCTTTTTAACGCCGCCGACGCCGCGCAAAAGGAGCTGACGCCGGGAACTATCTCGTACGGGATTCCCAGTTCTTCAAGCCTTGCAGCCTGTTCCCTCACCGCACTGTAAAGGGAAGGGTCGCCGGTGTGAAGTCTTGCGACGTCCATTCCCCTTTGGTGGGCATCCTTCATCACCTCTACTATCTCATCCAAGTCCATCCGGGAACTGTCGTATATCCTGGCATTACTTTTTGCGTACTTCAAAACGAGGGGGTTGACCAGCGAGCCCGCGTAAATCACCACCTCGCAAGAAGAAAGTATTTTCCTCCCTTTTACGGTAATCAGCTCCGGGTCCCCCGGCCCTGCGCCGATAAAATATATCACTTTTTCACCTTCTTTCCTATGAGGAGCGAAAGGTAGTCGACCTTTTGCCCCTTGTACCTGTCGGGTTCGAAAGTGGCAATTTCGCCTTCATGTCCGCACCTTACCGAAAGGGCAGAATAAAACCCTTTTTTTGAGAAAAGTTCCAGAACCTCATCGTAATGCGACGAAATTTTTATAGCCACCACGTTTTCAAATGCATCAAGTGCCTTATCTAAGCTGGTTAGCTTGGACGCCGGAATCACCGCCAGGGATTCGTCCCCTTCGGCAAGGGGGAGTTTGAGCCTTGCGGCCGCCGCCGAAAAGGAATTTATCCCCGGCACAATTTCTATCCGGAAGTCCTTTAGCCTTTCGGCCATATAGGCAAAGGTGCTGTACGTCATGGGATCTCCCAGGGTTATAAAGGCTATCTTTTTGCCTTCATTCAAAAATCCTCTCAAGACCCTTTCGTTTTCATCGAGAACCCTTTCCCTTTCCGCACCGGAAAGGCCCATCGGAAACCTGAGCTCTATGACGTCCCCCCGTACGTAGGGCTTTGCTATTTCTAAGGCTATACTTTTTTCCTTGCCGGGTGCCGCCACCATATCCGCGGACTGCAGGACCCTTACCGCTTTCAAGGTAATGAGTTCCGGGTCTCCCGGGCCGACGCCCACTCCGTACAGAATCCCAGCAGCTTTTTTCATTCACCTTCCCCTTTCACTTTAAAATCGCCGGATATCACGCACACCGGATTCTGGGATATCAACATGTGCATGTCCTTCACTTTTTTTGCGCGAGAAACGTAAAGCAGCACCATTTCCGTGCTGAAACCCGAAGACTCAAGGGTTTTCAGAGCTTCACAGGCGCTTTCCACCGTAATGGTGTTTATCACCACCCTGCCACTTTCCTTCAACCTTTCGCAGGAGAAACTTATGATATCTCCGAGCCTGCCCTTGCTCCCCCCTATGAAAATCCGGTCGGGGCTAGGCAGTTTTAAAAGCGCCTCAGGGGCCTCCCCAGGCACGGGTATCAGGTTAGAAAGCCCAAACCTCCTCGCGTTTTCCGCGATGAGGCTCAGCGCTTGTTCGTCCCTTTCCACAGCATATACCACGCCCTCTTTGCAAAATAGCGCGGCTTCAACCGAAATGGACCCTGTTCCCGCCCCTATGTCCCAGACAACTGAATCCCTCTTAAGCCTCAATTTCGAAAGGGAAATCGCCCTGATTTCCTCTTTCGTCATCGGGACATCCCCTCTTACAAAAAGGTCATCGGGGATTCCGAATCCGTATTCCCACATTTCTCTATCACCACCAGATTCAGTTGAAACTTGTCGCGGCACGATGCGAGCTCTCTTACGGTAAAACTCTTCAGCCTTTCGCCGGGATACGACAGGTTTTCTCCCACGTGGATTACCCTGTCCGTAATTTCGTTCAAGAGGAGGGTTTGGGCTATCTTCTGCGGCGTGTTCTCGCCATCGGTAAAAACCACAACCACTTTGTGTTTTTTAACCACCGGCACTATATCGACCTTTCTCCCGTGCATACTCAATACGGCCGTTCCCTTTGCCGGAAGTTTTAGTTTTGCCATCATATACTGGAAAGCGCTTATTCCGGGCAGGACCTCCACGTCCCGTTCACCGGCACATTTTAAGACGGCATCCAGAATCCCGTAAATCCCCGGGTCACCCGAGGCGAGGATTACTATCCGCCCCTTTTTCTTCAAAAGCCCGCACAGGTCGACTCTGGAATCGAATGCAATTTTTTCGCACCGGAGATCCGGGAATAGCTCCAGGTGCCTCTTTGCCCCTATTAGCAGGTCAGCCTCTTTTATCCTCTTTATAGCAGCAAAAGTCAAAAAATCCGGGTGGCCGGGGCCTACCCCTACTACACTTATCATTCGGTCACTCCCCCGCCACTGCCAGAAGTCCTCTTTCTCTGGAAACAAGATACACGGAAATCCCTATTTTTTGCCGGGTATACCAGAGACATCGTTCCAAAACCCTTTCCGCAACAAAACCGCAGAAATTTTTAAGATCTACTCCATTTTTTTCCAGCATATCCAAGGCCCCAGCCGTCGTAGCAACGTCCATGAGTTTTTTTAATGTCTCCCCCGCTACGCCGAAGAGAGCTGCATACGCCGTAATAATTTCAGCCCTCGCGTCGGCTATCCTGTTTGCCGTGTCGAAAATCCCTGCGGATACCTTTATGAGTTTTCCGATTTCACCTATAATATTTACTTTTTTAAAGCCGTACTCCACAGCCTTATCCAGCGCAAACCCTATGAAATTGCCGCACGATACTATAAGTGTATCGTCAAACCCTAATTTCCTGGCAAAGTCCCTCCCGTAATTTCCGGGAACGAGCGCCAAGGATTTTATGCCTTCTGCCGAAAGCACCGAAAGTTCCAGGGCCAGCGTTTCCTTCAGGCTTTCAGTTGACATCGGGGTGACGATTCCGGTCGTGCCCAGAATCGAAAGCCCTCCTATTATTCCCAGCCTGGGGTTGAAGGTCTTTTCGGCCACCATTTCTCCGCCCGGAATGCTTATTACAACCCTCACGCCTTCCCCTTCGGGGAGAACTTTTGAAACCTCTCTTTCTATCATCTCCCTGGGCTTCGGGTTTATGGCGGGCTCACCCGGCTTTACCGGAAGTCCGGGCTTTGTGACGATGCCTATGCCCTCGCCGGCCTCTATCTCTATACCTCCGGAAGGTTTTTTTTCAACCCTCGCCCAGACCAAAAGGCCGTGCGTCACATCCGGGTCGTCTCCTCCGTCTTTTTTTACAGCGCATCTTGCCCAACCGCATCCCCTTTCGCTCTGCTCCACTTTAATCTCTAAAGTTTTTCCCGATGGGGTTTCCACCGTCACATAATCCGGCACCCTTCCCGTAAAAAGCAGCAACGAGGCGGCTTTCGCCGAAGCCGCGGCGCATGAACCGGTGGTGTAGCCCAGCCTGAGCCTTCTTCCATCTTTTAAAATGTAGTCACTCAACCCTATCCCGCCTTTCGGCAAGAAGAAGGAGCGCATTGACTATCGCTACAGCGACGGGAGTGCCCCCTTTGCATCCCTTAACCGCAATGCTCGGCACCGGAAGCTGGAGGAGCTCCTCCTTTGCCTCCTTCGCCCCGACAAAACCCACAGGTACCCCCACCACCAACGCAGGGGATATTTTCCCTTTTTTTATCAATTCGTTTAATTTAAAAAGGGCCGTCGGTGCATTTCCTATTACGAAAATCCTGTTTTTTGGCTCCTCTGCAGCAATCATAATACCCGCCATAGCCCTGGTAATCCCCATTTCTTCTGCCATTTCCCTTGCTTTTTTCGAAACCGAATAGCATTTCACCCTGGAGCCGAATTTACTTGCCAAAATCCTCCTTATTCCGGCTCTCGCCATCCTGGTATCGGTCACGACATCCCATCCCGCCCTGAGGGCATCGATACCCGACTCCACTGCATTTTGATTGAACCGCATCAAGCGAGCGAATTCAAAATCGGCGGTAGCATGCACCACCCTCTTTGCAATTTCCAGTTCTTCTTCGGAAAATATTTTTCTATTAATTCTCCTTTCAATTATAGCAAAGCTCCTTTCCTCTATCGCCATCGGTTCTACCAAGTAATCCAATTTCCATCCCTCATTTCCATCTTTTCTCCATCGAGCCTATCAAAAATTATGTCCACCATTCTGTCGTCGTAACCAATGGGCCTAGTCAGCACGACTCGGATACCCGGATGGTAAGAGGCCGCCTCCTTTAACTGCTCAGGTATGTCGTGCTTAACGTGAACACCATCAAATAAAAATACGGGCACCGCCCAAATTTCATCCGCTCCCAAAGAAGCGAGCTTATCTACAACTTCTTTAATGGCAGGGCGCTCGAACTGGACATAAGCGGCATCGATCAGCTCGAATCGCCCGTATTTTTCCGCCTTTTTTATAAATTTATTCATCACAGGAGCGCAGTTACCCTCCCTGCTCCCGTGGGCAATTAAAAGTAAAGCCTTCACCTTAAAATTCCCTCCTTGAAGCGGCGGCACTTTTCCAGAAAATGCCTTCCCAGCTCCGGGTTTGCGTAAAAATCCAAGTGCAAAAAGGTCCCTAGGCAATTTTTCTTCGTAAAGCCGCATCTATAGGTCTTTCCGCTTCTTTTTTTGACGATGTAAGAAGTTTTTTCTTTTGCATTAACTACTTCGGAATAGTGAAACTCATGGCCTTTTACAACAGCACCCGGGGGTGCCAGGACCGTTTCACCTACAACCGTAGCTTCGGCGTATCCAAACCGCTTAAGTCCGTCGGTCATAACCGAATCCAATTCGAACACTCCAACCATGGGAAAACTTTTTCCTGCCTCGTCTATTATGCTCCTGCCCAGGTACATCAATCCGCCGCATTCGGCGTAAATCGGCATACCGGCCTCGAATGCCTCCCTTACGGATTTCATCATATCTTTATTGGAGCTTAACCTTTCAGCAAAAACTTCAGGAAAACCGCCACCTATTATGAGCCCCGATATTCCCTCCGGAAGAGAAGGGTCCTTAAGGGGGCTGAAAAATACAAGTTCTGCCCCCAAATCTTTCAGGGTCTCCAGGCTCTGCTGGTAGTAAAAGTTGAAGGCTTCGTCCATTGCAACCCCGATTTTCACCCGGTCTTCCCCCTGGGAGGGTATATTGTCACAAGGATATTCAAAATTTTCATCACAAGAGGCTATTTCGAGAAGCTGTTCCAGATCTACGTATTTTTTTATTTTTTCAAAAAGCTTTTCGAATTTCCCCTCCAGGTTCCTCATTTCCCATACGGGCAAAAGCCCCAGGTGTCTTTCCGGAAGGGAAAGCTCCTCGTCGTACGGCAAATATCCTAAAGCCGGAAGTTTCAAATCCTGCATCAGGCACCGCTTTAAGAGCAAATAGTGGCTTTCGCTATTTACCCTGTTCAGTATCACCCCTTTAACGTTAAGGCCTTCGTCGAACTCTTTGTAACCCTTTACCATCGCGCTTATGCTCCTCGCCATTCCCGATGCATCCACAACCAATACCACGGGAATCCCCAGGACCTTTGCCACGTGGGCGCTACTGGCATGGCCGGTGTCGTCAAGGCCGTCGAAAAGTCCCATGACCCCTTCGACGACCGAAACAAACCGGCCCTGTGACTTTTTTATATACAATTCCCTGAGTTTTTCTTCTCCCTGCATAAATACGTCCAGGTTGTACGAAGGTGCTTTTGTTACAAACCGGTGGTAAGCCGTATCTATATAATCCGGCCCTACCTTGAAGGCCGCCACTTGCCCCATTTCTGAAAAAGCTCCCATTATTCCGAGGGCCAGCGTCGTCTTGCCGGAACCGCTGTGAGTCCCTGCAATCATGAACCCTTTTGCCAAGTCAATCCCCCTCCGTCGTTTTCGAGCATTGATGCAAGCTGCTTTAAATCTCTGGGGAAAGCGCCTTTAAGCAACCCTTTCTTTTTAAGAAGGGTGCTGATTTTGACTATAAGCGGCATTTCTAGACCCGATTCCGATATAATATCTTTGTCGGTGAAAATTTCGACGGGGCTTCCCTGAGCCAAGACCCTGCCGTCTTTCATTACCACAATCCAATCCGCAAAGCTGAAGGCCAGGTCTACGTCATGGGTCGATATTACGATTTGTTTTCCCAAGCGGTATAATTTTTCCATTATTTCTACCAGTTCCGCCGAAGACCTGGGGTCCAGATAGGCTGTCGGTTCGTCAAACACCAGCGCATCCGGATTCATTGCCAGCACCGATGCAATGGCGACCTTCTTTTTTTGCCCGTAGCTTAAAAAATGCACCGGCCTATATTTCAGGTCATCTATTCCCATGACTTCAAGAGCTTTAAGCACCCTATTCCTCGCCTCATCTTCTTGGAGGCCGAGGTTCAACGGCCCGAAGGAGACCTCTTGAAATACGCTTCCCGCAAACATCTGGGCGTCCGGGTCCTGAAAGACTAGCCCCACCTTTTGCCTCAGGGTTTTCAAGTAAGCCCTTGTATATTCCACCTTTGAGCCCTCATAATAGACAGTGCCTTTCTTAGGCCTCAAAAGACCTATAAAGTGAAATAGCAGCGTGGACTTTCCCGCGCCGTTCGGGCCTAATATGGCAACTTTTTTCCCTTTTTCAAGCCTTAGGTTTACTCCTTTCAAAGCCCATACGCTGCCGGGATATGCGTAGTAGACATCAATTAATTCCATCCAATATTCTCCCATTTTATCCCTTTCCCCATTTTATTAGTGAGTTAATCGCCAACAGAATTATTGCTGAAATGACTATTATCGAAGCCCACATTGCAAAAATGGTATTTTCCTTTTTATTGGCGTTCGGACGAATATCCAGGACTTTCAGCTCTCCACCGTCATACCCTCTGGCCTCCAATGCCATCTGAAGCTTATTGGAGCCCTCCATTGCCTTTGCAAAAAGCCCCGAGACCAGAAAGCCCGTGGAGCGAAGCGAAGATGCAAAACTAATATACCCGAGCCTTGCAGCCTGGGCGTTGTATATCATCCCAGCATAGTCGGCCAGGGTAAAAATCTGCCTGTAAGTCAAAAATGCAAGCTCCACAAAAAGCCGGGGCACCCCCAGACCCTTTAGACCCTTTAATGCCACCACTATTTCTAGGGCTGGAGTTGTGAGGCAGAGGAAATAAAAGCACGAGACCATCGCAAGGGAGCGGCTGCAAAGCAAAGCCGCTTCCCTTGGCGAATATGAAGAGAGGAATACCACAAAAGCTCCTGGCAGCAGAAAAAGTATTGCCCCTGAAACCAGCCCTGCGTAGCCCTTCAGGTCTATCCCCGCTATAAAAACCGCTGCAGTCGCCATTATCGCGAAGATAAAAAGGTGAACCCAGAGCCCTCCAGCGAATCCTAGGGCCATCATTGAAAAGACAAAGGCCATTTTATAAAGCGGGTTTACGTCTTTTAAGCGGTTGTTGTAAGCATACCTATCTAGAAACATCCTCTACCGCCTTCAGTTTTAAGTAAAAATAAATTCCGAGGGCAAGTCCTAGCGTCACCTGAAATCCAAAGAGCAGTTTCTCCATGAGGTCGCTTCCGGGCTCCCATAGGTTTGAAAGCCAAGGCGTATAATCCGGATTAATATTTAAGATGAGCTCCATTGCCCTGTCGTCGGAGCCCTCAAATCCGAGGTCAAGCTTAAATGACAGAAAAAGCAATGTCAAAAGGATAACTGCAAGCGCAAGTAAAAGCCTCAAAAGCCGTGCATCTTTCAATGAAGACCCTCCCCTTTTATCATGTTTTCCACCGCACCTTTTGCCCTCTGCTCAAGCAAATCCAGGACAATGACCGTTACAATTCCTTCTGCTATTGCAAGGGGCACCTGGGTCACGGCGAAGATCCCGGCAAATTTCAAAAACGAGAGGAAAAAACCTCCTACCCTGTCGGGAAACGCCAGGGCCAGTTGCAAGGAAGTAACAGCGTAAGTTGCAAGGTCTCCCAAAGAAGCTCCGAGAAATACCGAGACATTGCGCGAAACACCTGCCTTCCTCGCCGCCCGATACACCCAATAGGAAACAAAGGGGCCTGCTACCGCCATAGAAAAGGAATTAGCCCCTAGTGTGCTCAGCCCGCCGTGGGCGAGGAGCAGAGCCTGGAAAAGCAGCACTATGCCGCCTATTACCGCCATCGGGAAGGGCCCGAACAATATTGCCCCGAGGCCCACACCCGTAGGATGGGAGCAGCTACCCGTAACCGATGGTAGTTTTAAGGCCGAGAGCACGAAAGCAAAAGCCCCGGCAAAACCCAGGAGCACCTTTCCCGAAGCATCGGACATGATTTTTTTTCTTATGTTCGAAAGTCCAATTAGTAAAAACGGAATGTAGACAGCGTACCATAGGACGCTCCATGAAAGCGGCAAAAACCCTTCCATTATGTGCATCGCATAAGCTTCGGCATGGTAAAAGGTAAGCACAACCAAGGTCAAGAACAAAACAGCCTTTCTCACTTTCAAAACTCCTTTCAGATTTTTTAAAATAAAAAACCTCTTAACTACGAAGTGTTAAGAGGTTATGTTGAAGTCCATCCTCTATACACCCCCTATCACTCGTAGGTAAGTGTATAAAAGATACAGGCAGGTCTCCTGGCTCTGGTTCACCGCCGCCTTATGCCTTCCCGGTCACCCAGTGGCATCCTATAAGGCGGCTCCCCATCACAGTGGCGGGACCGCGCCGGATTTTCACCGGACTTCCCTCTTAGCCGGCATTACGCCGGAACCTGTATCCCTTATATTCGATTTTCCTTATTAAAAGATATAACATTTTTCGAAAGGTTTGTCAATTTATAAAACATAAAAGTTGATACGGCAAATTAAGATTGATATAATTTCCTTAAGAAATCCGGCCAAAAGGTGGTTTTCGTGAACAAAAAAAAATTGGAAAGATGCGTATCGGAGCTGAAGACTTTTTCCCCTCTTCACAGGAAATACATCCTTTGCGCGCTCGAGCGCATAATCGAATACTACGCAAATTCTCTCTTAGGCCTTGCAATTTTCGGTTCCTACGCTAGGGGAGAAAACCGGAAAAATTCAGACCTGGACCTTCTGATTATTTTAAAAGAAGCCCAAGGCTTGAGCGGGAGAATAAGAGAATTTGTTGAAAACGTGGAGCTCGCGCTTGAACCCTTGGGCCAGGAGCTATATGAAAACGAGGATATCTTCTGCGAGCTCTCGCCGTATATTCTTGAAAAAAAAGAATCCCTGATGTTCCACCCAATTTATTTAGACCTTGCCGAACACAATAAAATCTTGTTCGACCCTGAAGGCATTATATCCCGCATAATAAAGTCCACAAAAAGTTTAATGAAGCGGTACGGCGCAAAGAAATCAGAGCTCGGCAACTTCTGGGAATGGGAGACGGAAAGCGGAGAATTTCTAGGGGGTACTAAATTATGAAAGTAGATGCTTTAACTTTAGCCTATCTAGAAAAGGCAAAAGTTCGATTCAAAGCCCTGGGATTTTTTTACGAAAATGGCGCTTATTCCGATGTGGTCCGGGAAGCCCAAGAGATGGTGGAACTGTTATTGAAAGCTGTTTTGAGAGCAATTGGCGTTGAAGTGCCTAAAATACACGATGTGGGGCGTGTACTCGAAAAGCACAAGGAATCGCTTCCTCTAATCCTGCAGGAACACCTGGACAAAATAAAAAGAATTTCAAAACGCCTGCGCAAGGAAAGGGAACTTAGCTTTTACGGCGCCGAAGATTTCATCCCTACCGAAGAGTACGGCCCTGAGGATGCCGAAATGGCCATTAAAGATGCGGAGTTTGTTCTTAAAACCGTTGAGGAAGCATTTAAAAAAACATAAATAGGGGAATGGGGAGAGAAGAATGAAAATTGAAGTATATCCCACTTGCGACAGCGTAAAAGATTTGAGCGGGAAAACCGCAATAGTTATAGACGTGCTCAGGGCCACCAGCGTAATAACCACGGCACTTTTTAACGGTTCAAAAAGTGTCATCCCGGTACTTTCGGTGGATGACGCCCTAAACCTGGCAGGGGAATATGAAGGCGGTGCATTGCTCGGCGGCGAGCGGGGCGGGGTGAAGATTCCAGGCTTTGACCTGGGAAATTCACCTTTGGAATACAAAAAAGAGCTGGTGGCTGGAAAAACGGTCATCCTCACCACCAGCAACGGCACGAGGGCCATAAAAGCCTCCGAAAGCGCCGAGCACGTGCTCATAGGTTGCTTTCTCAACGCATCGGCGGTGGCCGAAAAAGCCTTGGAGCTTGCCTCCCGTAGCGAATCCCCTTGCGTAGTCGTAGTCTGCGCCGGGACGCTGGGGGAATTCTCTCTTGACGATGCCGCCTGCGCCGGCCTCATCGTGGATTATCTCGCAAGCATCCTCGAAAGGGAAAAGGAAACCTCAAAATTTTCGGACTTGGCCTTCGCCTGCAGGGAACTTTTTTTAAAATACCAAAATGACCTGAAGGCCCTCATTTCCCACGCCGCTCATTACAGGAGGCTCGTTAGACTTGGCTTTGAAAGGGATATAGATTACTGCCTGCAAATGGACGTTATTGACTGCGTTCCGGTGTACGATAGAAAAACTTCGGAAGTGAAGATAGGCTCTTAATTTTTTTAAATCGCAGTAAGGCTTTTATCTAACATCGCAGCAATTTTGGTATGCATTTCACACCGCTTTTTTCTGCATCCGGGCTACGGTATAGTATGTGGGCCTGTCCTGGACAACCGCATAAAATTCGGTTTCCAGCATCAGGCCGTTAAAATCTCAAAACTTTCAACAGTAAAAAAAATCCCGCCGAAATTTTTCGGCGGGATTTTTTTCGATTAATACATATCTGGGTTTGGCATGGGCTGGTTCTTTTCTTTTTCGGGGATATCCGCCACAACCGCTTCGGTGGTGAGCACCATCGCCGCGAGGCTTGCGGCGTTCTGGAGCGTGGAGCGGGTTACCTTCGTCGGGTCGACGATGCCTTTCTTGAACATGTCTCCGAATTCTCCGCGGAGCGCGTCAAAGCCAATGCCTTTTTCCATGGTCTTAAGTTTTTCTACGATCACGGAGCCATCAAGGCCAGCGTTGTATGCAATCTGCCTTACGGGTTCCTCAAGGGCTCTTCTTATAATGTCTACGCCAATCTTCTCGTCGCCTTCGGCGTTGACCCTGTCGAGCGCGGGCAAAGCGTTGATGAATGCCGTTCCGCCACCGGGTACGATACCCTCTTCAACCGCAGCTTTGGTAGCAGAGAGCGCATCTTCGATGCGGTGTTTCTTCTCTTTGAGTTCGGTTTCGGTAGCCGCACCGACCTTGATGACAGCTACGCCACCAGCCAGTTTCGCCAGGCGCTCCTGCAGTTTTTCTCTGTCGAAGTCGGAGGTCGTCTCTTCGATTTGAGCTTTGATGGAGTTGATGCGCTTTTTGATTTCTTCCTTGCTGCCGGCGCCGTCCACGATGATGGTCTTTTCTTTATTGACCTTCACCTGTCTTGCCCTTCCGAGCATGTCTAAGGTTGCGGACTTGAGGTCGATGCCGAGTTCTTCGGAAATCACCTGGCCACCAGTGAGTATTGCGATGTCCTGCAGCATGGCTTTTCTGCGATCGCCGAATCCTGGGGCCTTCACGGCTACGCTCAATAAAGTGCCGCGGAGTTTGTTCACTACTAAGGTCGCCAGAGCTTCTCCTTCCACATCTTCGGCTATAATGAGGAGTTTTCCGCCGGCCTGCACTACTTTTTCAAGAATGGGCAGCAGGTCCTGCACGTTGGAGAGCTTCTTGTCGGTGATCAGGATGTATGGATCATCCAGAACAGCTTCCATCTTCTCTGGGTCGGTTACCATGTATGGGGATATGTAGCCCCTGTCGAATTCCATACCTTCGACGACTTCCAGGGTGGTTCCCATGGTCTTGGACTCTTCAACGGTGATTACACCGTCTTTTCCGACCTTTTCCATGGCTTCGGCAATCAGGTTTCCGATTTCCTCGTCAGCCGCCGAAATGGACGCAACCTGAGCTATGGCCTCTTTGGTCTCTACGGGTTTGCTGAAGGTCTTCAGTTCTTCCACAACGGCCTTTACCGCTTTTTCGATACCCCTCTTGATGAGCATCGGGTTGGCGCCGGCGACTACGTTCTTCATTCCTTCATGGATTATGGCCTGCGCCAGCAATGTAGCGGTGGTCGTACCATCTCCTGCCACATCTTGGGTCTTGGTGGCTACTTCTTTAATAAGCTGGGCTCCCATGTTCTCAAAGGGGTCTTCCAGCTCGATTTCCCTTGCAATGGTAACGCCGTCATTGGTGATCGTCGGGGTCCCAAATTTCTTGTCGAGGACGACATTGCGGCCTTTTGGTCCTAACGTCACTTTCACGGTGTTTGCCAGCTTATCAATACCCCTCAAAAGGGCTCTTCTCGCTTCTTCGTTGAATTTAATCTGTTTTGCCATCTTTCCATACCTCCCCCTTTAATTTATTCCAAGATGGCAAGGATATCGCTTTGCCTGAGGATTAGGTATTCTTGATCGTCTATCTTCACTTCAGTTCCCGCATATTTCGAGAAAATAACCTTGTCGCCCACCTTTACCTCAAGCGGGACTTTCTTGCCATCGATGATCTCACCGGTTCCTACAGCGATAACTTCACCTTTTTGGGGTTTTTCCTTTGCAGTGTCGGGCAGCACTATTCCGCCTTTTGTCTTTTCTTCCTTGTCCAAAACCTTGATAACCACGCGATCACCTAATGGCTTTATGTTCATGTTAACCCTCCCTTTTTAATTTTTTGTCATAACCTATATTATTAGCACTCTCAGTTAGTGAGTGCTAATAGCAATTTATATCATAACTTAGCAAATTTGTAAAATCAATTTCAAATCACGGCTTAAAACAACTAAAAAAATCTTTTAAGGCCGCGTTTTTGGGCCATTTTTCTTTAATTCTCTCTAATTCAAGGTCAATCTTTTTTGTGCATTTGCTAATTATATTTTGCTCCATTTACTGTAAAATATACGTCAACCTTCCATTATCCCGCAATCCGTTACTCCGCCCTTTAAAAGTTGCACGGCGTGAGGCAGAGCGGGCAACACTACTTCCAGATTTTCCCGAACGGCTCTTGGGCTTCCCGGCAGGTTGATGATAAGTGTTCTGCCCCGGATGCCCGCAACCGCGCGGGAGAGCATGGCGTGGGGGGTTTTTTCTAGGCTCTTTTGCCTCATGGCTTCCGGAATCCCGGGCACCTGCTTTTCTATCACCGCAAGGGTGGCTTCAGGTGTATTGTCCCTGGGAGAAAATCCGGTCCCGCCCGTGGTCAAAATCAGGTCCAATCCCTTTTCGCACATGGCCATCAGGGACTCCTTTATCGCATCCAAGTCATCGGGGACCAGGACGTACTCCTCCACTCTTCCGTTTACGGTCGCAATCAACTCCTCTATAACCTTGGCACTTTTATCTTCCCTCTCCCCCCTGGCCCCCCGGTCGCTGGCAGTCAGTATCCCCACCCTGATTAAAGGAATCACCTTAATCTCATCGCCTTCCGAAACAACGCCTCCCCGTAGAACCCTGGCAAAAATGCCTTCCCTCGGCATGATGCACTGTCCGACCTGTTTAAAGATGGCACATCCGCTGTGGCACTCCTTTCCTATCTGGGTCACCTCCAAGAGGACATCGCCTATCTCGAGTCTAGTCCCCACCGGCAAGCGGCCAAGGTCGATTCCCTCGGTGGTTATATTTTCCGCAAAATCCCCTGGTCCCACCGCAAGGCCCATTTTTTTCATCTTCTCTATGCTCTCTTTTGCAAGGAGACTTACCTGACGGTGCCATGAGCCCGCGTGGGCGTCGCCTTCAAGGCCGAAATCCTCTATGAGGCGGGCCTTGCCTACATTTTGTTTTTTTTCTCCCTTTTTCTCGCTTATCGAAACCGCCACTACCCTTCCCACGGCACTTCCTCCTCCCTCTTGAAATCCCCGCTTTTACCTCCTGTTTTTTCAATGAGCTGGATATTTTTTATAACCATGCCTTTATCTACCGCCTTGCACATATCATAAATGGCAAGGCAGGCGGCCGATACCGCCGTTAAGGCCTCCATTTCCACGCCCGTTTTTCCTACGGAGCGTACGACGGCCTGAACGGCCACCGCATTTTTGTCCTCTAAAATTTGAAACTCCATTTCTACCCCAGAGAGATTTATGTTGTGGCATAGAGGAATTATATCCGGCGTCTTTTTGGTCGCCATTATCCCCGCTACCTGTGCCACCGAAAGCACATCGCCCTTCTTCATCCGGCCCTCTTTTATCATTTGCAGGGTTTCCGGCTTCATCACCACATATCCTTTTGCCACGGCACTGCGCACCGTATCAGGCTTTTCACTCACATCCACCATTTTCGGCCTTCCACTTTTATCGATATGAGTAAATTCCATCTTCATCCCCCTATCTGACACATGTTCCTCTTTTTCCTTTCGAAAGGCACGATGTTCATCCTGTGCCCAGCCGGTTTTTGGGTAAGGGCTTCGATGAAAACCTGCCTCAATTTTTCATCGGAAGCACCCTCCCTCAAAAGCACCTTTATGTCTATCTCGTCTTCCGAATCGAGGCAGGGCTTCAGCTTTCCGTCAGCTGTGAGCCTCACCCGGTTGCACCGGGCACAAAAGTGATGGCTGATGGGCGAAATGAAGCCCACGTACCCTTTTGCGCCGGGTATCTTGAAATACAAGGCTGGCCCTTCGCCTTTTTCTTCGTACTTCACCGGCTCGAGCTTCATCCCCAGAAGGCGTGTTATGCGGTCCTGGGAAACCATTTCCATCTTCTCCTTTGCGGCCTCGCCCACCGGCATGAGCTCTATAAACCGGACGGTGAGGGGATTATCGATAGTGAGCCTTGCAAAATCCGCCACTTCGTCGTCGTTAAACCCCTTCACCACTACGCAGTTTATTTTTACCGGAGAAAGGTCGTTTTCCAGAGCCGCTCTTATTCCATCGAGCACGTCTTTTAAATTCCCGACTCTTGTCATGCGATGGAATTTTTCTGGATTTAAACTGTCAAGGCTAATATTTACTCTATCAAGGCCAGCTTTTTTCAATTCTTCGGCTAACCCCGAAAGCAGCGAACCGTTGGTGGTCATGGAAATATCCCTTATCTCTGGAATCAGCCGCAACATCCTTATAAAGTCAACAATGCCCTTTCGCACTAGCGGCTCGCCGCCGGTTATCCTCACCGCCGAAATTCCAAGGGGCGCTATCGCCTTCAAAAAGTGCGCGATTTCCTCAAAGCGCAGGATGTCACCGCAGTCTTTCGGCAAAACCCCCTCTTCGGGCATACAGTAGATGCACCTGAAATTGCACCGGTCCGTGACCGAAACCCTTATATAGTTAATTTCCCTTCCAAAGCGGTCCTTCACTCAATCGCCCCCAATCAATAATTCCCCGGTCATGGACGTATCGTACCCTCCCAGGGATTCTATTTTTTTCTTAAATTCATCGGACCTTATGATTTTCAATATCTTCTGCATTAAATCAGCATGATAAAATTCCTCGGGAATCGCTATATCGTATCTTTCCGGCGCCACAGGGATGAAATCCAGGTCAAAAGCCTTTGCCGCTGCCATTATGCCCAGGCCAACGTCGGCACCCCCTCCTGCCACAGCAGCTGCCACAGCAAGGTGCGTGTACTCCTCCTTGCCGTATCCTTTAATTTGCACCGGGTCGATGCCGAGCTCCTTTAACTTTAAATCGAGCAGAATTCTCGTCCCCGCCCCTTTTTGGCGGTTTACGAAGGTAATGTCTTCGCGCACTAGGTCTTCGATGCTCCTTATGCATTTGGGATTGCCCTTTTTCACCATCAGCCCCTGCTGGCGGTAGGCCAGATTGACCAGAAAAACCCTGCGATTGGGGAGGTATTTTTTTATATAGGGGACGTTGTACTCGCCGGTCTCTGGGTCCAAAAGGTGAATCCCGGCCAGATGGGCCTCACCACGCATCAGGGCCATTATGCCTCCCATGCTTCCCACGTGGGCGGAAGAAAGGGTGATTTCCGGATAAAGCCGCTTTATTTCGTTGGCCAGTATATCAATTGTAACGTCGTGGCTTCCTATCATCAGCACCGAGCTTTCTATTTCTTCCTTGCTCTTTAAGAGTTCCACCTCCACGTATTCCCCCGCCTCTATCCCTTCTCTAGCCTCGGGTATCCTCACGATGCCATCGGCCCTGACGACCGACATAATCACTCCCGCACCCCGTGAAAGCGGCGACGCTACGTATTCGCTACCCATCCTGCCCACCTTTACCCTCAAAAACTCCAACGTCCCTATCGTGGAAACTACCCTCCGCGATAGCTTAGCTTTTACCTTTTCCCTTTCTGGCACCGGAAGCCCCTGCATCCTATAAAGCAATGGCTTTACGAATAGCTCCATGGCAAGGTAGGCGGATACCGGATACCCCGGAACACCTATTACGGGCTTTCCCTCTATATGCCCCAGCACCACCGGCTTCCCAGGCCGTATTGCCACACCGTGTACCAAAAGCTTCCCGAGCTTTTTTATACAGCTCGAAGTGTAGTCCTCCGTCCCCGCAGAAGAACCCGCGTTTATCAGGACCACGTCGGCAAACTCCACGGCTTTTTGGACTCTCTGCATTATGAGTTCAAAGTCGTCCTTTACTTTTTCCAGTACAGTTGCCTTTCCGCCCCATTCTTCCACAAGTCCCGCGAGCATAGCAGAATTGGATTCGATTATGTCGCCGGGTTTTAATGGAGTTCCAGGGTCTACGAGCTCACTCCCGGTCGGGATTATAGCTACTTTCGGCTTTTCCCTCACTTTTACAGTCTCATGGCCGGCAGCAATGATTGCACTCAAATCCTGCGGCCGGAGCCTGTGGTTTTCCGGCACGATTAGCTCCGTTGCCGCCAAATCTTCGCCGATGCTCCTCACGTTGTCCCAGGGAGCACAGGGCGATACTATTTCGACCTCTCCGCCTCCCAGAGGGTGCACTTCCTCTATCATAATCACCGCGTCGCATCCGGGAGGCAAGGGGTCGCCGGTATCAACGGGCCAGAAATTCACCCCTTCTTTCAGCCTTACGGGGTTTTTTTCGGAAGCGCCGAAGGTGTCCTTCGCGCTAACCGCTATCCCGTCCATGGCGGCGGCGTTGTAGTGGGGCGAAGAAATCCGGGCGAAAACCGGCTCGGATGTGATCCGCCCCAGGGCTTCCCTTACCGGGATTGCCTCCATGCCTTTTGGCTTTAACGCACCTATTTTTTCCAATTCATTAAAGTACTTTTCCAAAGCTTCGCCTAAAGGCGGATTGTCCAGGTAAATTTGCCTTTCCTTCAACAGCATCCCTCCCTCAATAAAGCTCCACATCCACGTATTCTCCCTCTTTCACTCCCAGTTTTTCCGAAGCTATTCTAACAAGGCCGTGAGATTCCACCATTGTGGAAATAAGACCGGATTTGCCTAAAACGGGCACAGCCCAGAGTTCCCCGTCCCTTTGCGCCAATTTTACCCGAATAAAGTCCTCTCTCCCGGCAGCCGATGAAATGTTCCGGCCCATCCTCGCCCTAACTTTAGGTCCGCCATAGTCTTGTGCCCTTCCAAGAAACCACGAAAGAATAGGCCTTACCACCTGTTCAAAAATGACCATTGCAGATACCGGATGCCCGGGAAGCCCTATTACCGGTTTCCCATCCACCACCGCAATTATTGTAGGCTTTCCTGGCTTTACCGCAATCCCATGAACGAGCACCCCGGGACTTCCCAAACTATCCAAGACCCTTACCGTAAGGTCTCTGGTTCCGACCGAGCTTCCGCCGGAAATCACGACGAGGTCGCTTATTTTCAGGGCTTCCGACACCGCTTTTTTTATTTCGTCGAAATCATCCCGCACAACTCCGAATATTTCAGGTATTCCTCCCCATTTCAGCACCAATCCCGCAATAGAAAAACTGTTCATGTCCCTTATTTCGCCTTCCTTTATCTCTTCACCCGGAGGTTTTATCTCGTCGCCGGTGGAAATCACTGAAACCCGCGGCAAAGCCGAAACCTTCACCTTATCAAATCCCATGCCTGCCAGGGCTGCCAGGTCCTGAGGCCTCAAGGTGTGCCCTTTTTTAAGAACTAAGCCTCCCTTCCTCACATCTTCTCCCTTCAGGATGACGTTTTCCCCCGGCGCAACCGGCCTTTCTATCAATAGGGTCCCATCCTCAAGAGGTTGTGTATATTCAAGCATAACGACCGCATCAGAACTCTCCGGCAGCATCCCCCCTGTGGAAATCCTCGCAGCCTCTCCTGCTTTCAAAGAAAACTGCGGCCTTTCCCCCATCTTTATCTCTCCTACTACTTTAAGCATCGCCGGTAGAGATTCACATGCCCCAAATGTATCCCTCGATATTACCGCGTACCCGTCAACAGTAGAACGGTTAAACGGCGGGATGTCTTCGGGCGAATAGACGTCCTCCGCCAGCACCCTGCCATACGCATCTTGCAGCATGACTTCCTCGCTCTTTGGCTTAACACCAACTAAATTTTCTTTTAGGACTTTTAAGGCTTCCTCGATTTTCAAAGCGTCAAATAGCTCCATCGCGACAATTCTCCTTTAATTTCTAAAATGTGTTTTATTTTAATATGTTCTGCACAGAACCTTCCGATTCCTTCCTAAATAAAAATTTTTCTTTTCAAAAAAGGAATAAATACTTTTTTGTCGAAGATAAAGATTTTGTGGAATGGAGGGTACTTTGTGGAAGAAAGAAGTTTAGAAGAAAAAGATACTAACGTCAATTTTAGCGCTTTGAGTTACGACGCCATATTTTTCTCCGCATTCGGCGGTTTTTTTGAACCGGGCACCGTGATCTCCTCTTTCGTGAGCAACCTGACAAATTCGCCGGTACTTATAGGGCTTACAACTACCATAAGAAATTGCGGGTGGTTTTTACCGCAGCTTTTTATAGCCCGCAGGGCAGAAGCCATGCCGAGAAAAAAACCTCTCGTTACACTAGCGGGCGGCATGTTGAGGCTAGCGGCGGGCATGATGGTCCTCTCTTCTTTAATCGCCGGGAAAAATCCCAAACTTTCACTCTTCTTATTTTACGCTTTTTTTGTGGTACTTTCTTTCTCCGACGGAATAAGCGGGGTCCCGTGGATTGACCTTTTCGCAAAATGCATCCCCCTGGAGCGCAGGGGGGATTACTATGCGAAGACCCAGGCTATCGGAGGACTTCTTGCATTTATAGCCGGATTTGCGGTAAAGGCGATCCTGGGACTTAAAACCATCGCCTTTCCCTACAATTACACTATCATTTTCTCCCTGGGGTTTGTATTTTCCACTTTATCTTTCCTTTCCTTCCTCAGGCTAAAAGAATCTGAAGACGGAACTCCGCGCAGGTATGAAAGCCTCGCAAAATATCTTATAGGAATTCCTAAGGTCTTCAGAGAAGACGGCAGTTTTCGCTTGCTAATTATCATAAATACCCTCTTGAGAGGCTTTTTTATGCCGCTACCTTTTTACGCTCTATTTGCCAGGGAAATATTAGGGGTTCCGCAGGAAAATATAGGTATCTTCGTTTCCGCCCAGATGGTCGGTTCAATATTAACGGGGATATTTTTCGGAAAAGCCATAGACTTATACGGGAGCAGGAAGGTCGTAATCCTAACAGCAGGGATTACACTGCTTCAACCATTTATGGCACTTGCCAGCTTTTTACTTTACAAGCTGGAGCTTCCTTTCTTCTGGCTGTACGCGCTAATATTTACATTAATAGGCGCGACGTATAGCGGAATATGGACAGGAATTTTTAATTATCTGCTGAGGATTGCACCCGAAGAAAAAAGGCCTCTTTATATAGGCCTTTTAAACACCCTGACCGCCCCTACTACCTTTTTGCCCCTCCTTGGAGGTATAATCTTGCAGTATCTATCTTATGTCCACCTCTTTTTGATAACAGCTTTGGTGGTGGCTTCGTCAGTTGTAACTGCTTTTGCATTAAAGGAACCGGAAAATTAGGACACATCTACAACTATGTCTATTGGACTTACACCCACCCCTACTAACTCTAATACGAAGGTCCTCTTTTGGAAGTTTATACCTCCACCCGACACTTCAGTAACCACATAAAGCTGTACTATTTCTCCCGTCGGTATTTTGACCCTAACCAAGAGCTTCTCAACCGTTACCCCTGGGCCTCTAACATCAGTTACTACATACACCGTTTCTTCCTTTATACAGCGCACTGTCGCCCTTAAGGTTATAGTCAACCTTATTTGACTTCCCCCGGGCAATATTTCAAAGTCCGCATGTTCAATTTCCGCACTGGCTTCCACCACATACGAAGGCAAACATCCTTCGAGGGGCACCAAGACCGAAAACCTGTCATCGACTCTAATGCGATAGACCACATCATCAGGGCCTATATATGAAATGTCACAGCTTACATCACCTTCCACCAACACCTGGTTTTCCAGCGGCGTTACCCTTACGTTTTTGACCTCACATCGAGTTTCGCCGAGGCCAATGGCCAGTGGAAATACATCAACGGTATGAATTACCTGGGTTTGCCTTGACCCTGCTTGTTCTTCGGATACTACAATCGGTGCTTTTGTGACGGTAAGCCCTTCCACTACCGTTGGCTCCGTATCGCTTACCACAACCTGGCCTGTTGTCTCTCCTACAGTCCTGGGAATCCGCACCACCGGACCCGGCCCTAACAGTATCGGCAGATTCCGGGGTTCCACCACCGTCACGTTAAAAGCAATTATATTTTTTTGTAAAACCTCCCTAGGGCTTAAAAGCGTAAAAGATGAGTATTCCACGTCGGCCTTTACCCTTGCCACTTGTCCTGGCATGGCGCCTTCGTAATCCACGAAAGTGGAAAAAGGTACATCTTCAGCCTTGTGGCGATTTACTTCATCGATTCCCACGTAATAAATTTGCTTGTGCAGCACCCCCTGGATTATCACCTTGTTCTTCACAATGATTGCAGATAACTCACTGACATTGGCCTTTATTTCTCTGACTTTAGATGCCTCATTTCCCAGCAAGACCCTGGACTCCACCATGTGCTGGTGAGTAACCGGCTGACTTACCAATACGTTTACTCTGTAATTTTGGCCCAACGTAGAAACTCCTATATTTGTAAGGACTTCATTTACAACCACCACATTCCAGCCAATTACCGCTTTCAAAAAAATTTCTCCGGGAGAAACCAAATAAGCTTCACTCATCCCAACAACCGGCTCAACGTAAGCCTTCATGCCTGGCTGAATCCCGGGTATGTCTACAATTCCGCTCACGGGGATGTCAAAGGCCTGGTGATAGGACACGTCATCTTCTCCCACGTAATACACCTGGTTGCGGAGAACCGTCTGAACCAGAATTTTACTTTCGATCAGTTCTGTATTTTGCATAACAACTTCTGAATTAATTTCAGTTATCTTCTGGGCTGGATTCTCCAAGATAAAGGTGTCCTCCACCAGCACCTGAGCATAACCTTCTCCAACCACCAATTCTGCGAGTACTGTCGCGTCGGTGCCGGGTGCCAGGTTTACAGAAGCTACATCTTCCACCGTAGCCGTGACTTTTATAATGGCCTCGGTAAGAACACTATCACCCCCGGGCGAAAGCTTGGTCCTTATTTTCTCTATTTCAGCAGAAATGCTGGCAGTCATGCCGGGCCTTGCACCGGGCACATAGAGTACGGTCTTAAAAGGTATGTCTCCAGATAGGTAGTGGACGATGTCATCGGTTCCGACAAAAAACACCTGTGTTTGAAATACGCCCTGAACGATTATTTTATCAGTCAGTATTATATAATTCAGGGCGTTTATTCTTCCGGTGACCTTTTTAATCTTCCTGGCGACCACCGGTAGCTCTCTAGTCAAAAAAAGGGCTGATCCTAAACCCATGCTGCACCCCCCTATTATATCTAAACCTGTTAATTTATTATATTCAGCGGACTTACCCACTGCTATATACCATCCAGTTGTTGGTCAAAATATGGCTCAGAAGTTAATTTAAAAAAATATTGCGGTATTCGATGCACTGCAGCTCTATATTTATCAGCACACGCTCTGAAATCCTGGCTCCGGAGTTTGTGTAATAAATCTTTATAGAAATCCGAGGGATGACCTCCATTCCTTCCTCTGCTTCAGGAACCGATACGCTGCCCCTGAAGAAACAGGGGGTTGTGAAAAGCTTTACCATATCCCTGCAAATATAATAAACGTCCTGAGAGGCCGTTATTTCGAAGATAACATAACCTTTTATAACAACAAATTTAGAGCTCTGAAGAGATGTTTCGATCTTCTTTATACCATCGGGAATTTCCGGCAGGGTTTTTTCTTGCGTGAAAAGAAATGAGGCCTCTTTTTTTGCCACAACGACCGGGAGCCGGACTTCCAGCGGTCCAGGGGCCGGTGGAACCCTTATAAAATTCCCAGTGCATTTTGCCACATGCGTGTACACATTATCACTTCCTAGCGAAAAACATCGGAAATCACCTTTTGCCATCTTTGTTTCCAGCGCGTTAAACTGAAGGCTTCGGCCACCTTCGCGGCGTTTTCTCCAAGCCTTCTCCTTTCATCCTCATTACATATCAAGTAATCCAGGGCTTCTATCAGATTATTTGATGTGGGCTTTACCAGCAACCCATTATAGCCGTCTATAACAATATCCGTGAGCCCACCGACGGGCGAGGCTATCACGGCGCAGCCGGCGGCCATGGCTTCCAGGCAGGAAAGAGAGGTGCCTTCCGCTGCTTTAGTGGGTATTATAGCTATATCCATGTGGCGAAAAAGCTCCTGCATCATATGGGGCGGCTGCCAGTAATAATATATGTTTTCATTTTCCGATGCCCATTTCAATGCTTCGGCCTCCAGCCGGTCTGAGTGCCCTCTCCCTACAAAATGAAATTCCACTTTGCCTGGGTATTTTGCTGTCAATACTTTTGCGGCTCGGGCCGCTTCGTTTACACCCCGCACCGAAGTGAGTCGCCGTGGAAATATCACTCTTACCTTGCCCGGATGTTCTACCCGGGGCCTGCAATTTCCCAGATTCACAAAATTAGGAATGTATTCTAATTTGTGATAAAGCCCCGGCCATGTGGCGTTTATCCAATTTATGGTATTAGTATCCACCGATACCACCTTTTGCACCCCACTCAAGGCTATGTGAAGCCGCCGGAGCCACTCTTTGCGGTCGGCCTCGGTTGCAAGTTGACGGTCAAACCCAGGGAAATCCCAGAATATGCCGTGGGAAATGGATATGCTTTTTTCCAGAGCCTGGGGGTACGCCAGGAAGGTGACAAAATAGATGGCGTAATCCACTTCAACCGCCTGTTCGTAAAAATGCTGGTTGACATTGGGAAATGTCATAAACTCATTTTTCGTCTCCGGGATTGTGTATATTTTGACACCCGGCAGTATCTCTTTTTCCCAACCACTTCCTATCTGCCACCACACGACTTCATAACCCAGTTCCAAAAGGAGCTTTGTAAGTTCCAGCCCGTAGCGTTCAGCACCGCCGTATACCATTCTCGTCCCATCGGGGCTGAAAAAATTAGTGGTCAATATCCCGACTTTCTTCCCCATCCAGACTACCTCCTTTCCCCTCCTTCAGAAAATAAAGCCGTTTTGAGTCGCGCCATTCTTCCAGGTCGTTTAGCTTCGGTGATATCATAATGCTCTGGGTGTGGGGAAGAACCTTGCCGTGAAGTTTTAAATCTTTCTCCCGGTAAAAAAGGTACTTTTTGTAGTGTTCTTTTTCATCGGCCCAGCCGAAATGCTTGAGCCTTATGTCCGAATAATAAGGTATAAAATCCTGGCATGGACTTGGAAAGCGGCCGCAGTGGATTTCCCTTTGGGGCCAGGTGTAACTGAGGTTTGGGTTATAACGCACCAGGAAAAGCTGGAATTTAACCCATGGATTCCAACCCCCGTCGATTCTGTAATGGGTATTGGACGCCCAGAAATCAAATACTCTGAAGTATACGGCATCATAATAGTCCTGGTTTATGAGGAATTCCGCCTCATCAATAATTCTATCTTCGAACATCTCATCGGCATCGAGGGCGACTATCCAGTCGGGATTCTGCTCTACCGTAAGGTCCCAGAGCTTTGATCGCAGTGCCGCTTCATTTTCGATGAAAAGCGGCCGTTCGTTCCTGTAAGCTATAACTTTATCGAAGCTCTTTACAACTTCATACGTGTCATCCTCGGATGCATCATCGATTACCACGATTTTATCGACCCAGAGCGAAAGGTGTTCCAGAACCTGGGACAGATAGCGTCCGGATTCATTTTTTACGGGCATCATCGCCACTATGCGATTCCCGCTCTTTTTCCTCATGATGATCTCTCCTTGCAATAGGGCCTTCCTTTCGGAAGGCCCTTTTTTCTAACTAGGTTGAGTTTATGCTGTAGCCACAAATACGAAGTCCAGCGTGATATCTATATTTTGAACCGCATTGCCCACGGTGCTCGGCAGGTGAAAAGTAAAAGTCACATCTTCGTTTCCAGTGCTGAGGGCCAGGGCGTGGCCGGGACTTGCAGGCTGGTCTATCAAACCGCTGAGCTTACCGGTGTATATGGTCGTTCCGGGGCTGGCGGAAACGCTGACGTTTAAATTATCGGCCAGCAATGCCGCGAGCGATGCAGTTGTGGAACCCGAAGGTTTCCAGTCAGCTGTCACAAAATAGTATTCATCTACATCTCCGGTATTCGAGACGTTGATTACAGCGGTCACGGTATCCCCGGGCAGCATATTCGTAGCGGAAAGCACACCGCTGGTCGGCGATACCACGATGGACACGTTGGCAGTTTGCAGCGTGCTTCCGGTGGAACTGGCGGTAAAGGTAAGAGCCATTTCTTTCACCTCCTGTTGAAATCATATTCAGTGAAATTTAAAACTGTTACAGGAACCTGAACATTTCCCAGCCCTTATTTTTCATAAAAGGGGAATTTTTTTCATAAAGATTATAAGTGGAGGGGGTAGCCGTGAAACTCTTCAGAACTGAAGAAATCCTGTGGCAGAAGGTTTATACAAAGGAATTGAAGCAGGATATAAAGCTGAAACCTTACCCCGTGAAAGTAACCGGTGTTGTGCCCAGAATTCGAGATGAAGTTTCTTGTATTCAAAATGATGCTGTAATATTTTCCGCAACCCTTATAACGGGAGTCTACTTTTTGAGCAGGGAAGGTACCCTCCACTATACTGAAGTCCTGCAGCCAGTCAAATATGTATTTTGCCCTGAAAAAATAATCAATGGGATGGAAGTAAGAGTCTACTGCATTCCCGAAATCCGTGAATATTACTTGGCAGAGGATACTCTTTTCATTGATTTTTTGCTAAATATAAATCTCGAAGCTGTTACCGAAAAGCCCGCTGATTTTGTAAAGACCCTTGAAGCAAAGACAGCAAAGATTGCAACTTTCAGGGTTGTTAAAGAAGAAACAGATTTAGCCGGCATAAAGTTTTTTTTTGAAAAACCCGATTGCAGAAAGATTGTAACAATAAAACCCCATTTGTCCAAAGTAGAAACAAAAGTATTCAAAGGTCTCATAGCCGTAGAAGGAGAAATTTTGGCGGATGTTTTTTATATAGATAGCTCGGGTTTGGAAAGACACGGCCAGGTGACATCCCCCTTAGAAAGGGTTATTACATGCAACGAAGCAGAACCGGAACATCTTGCTAAAGTAACAGCAGTTTTTTCTGAAGTTAAGTTTCAGCCGTCTCACAATAAAAAAGGAAATTACGAAATAATGATAGCCTGCCAGCTGAATGTAAAGGTTTTGAAAAGAGAGCAAAGCAAGGTGGTCACCGATTTTAAACAGGAGGGTTATCAAACGGTAAAAGAAGAGCTGCTATTAAAGGAAGTGTTAGACGAAGGAGTATTTTCTTTTTTTATCATGCAGAGTTATCCCCTAAATGGCAGAAATCTTGTGGACATATACGGAAGAATAGAAAGGATTTCTTATGAGATTAATGGTGGGTTATTGGTAGTCCAAGGTATAATTGGGGTTGAAGTTTATTACATAGATGAAAATCTCCTTTCAGCGTACCGATATCTCAAAATAAACTTTAGCAGGAACCTCCCCGTAGAAACTTCTCAAGCACAAGCATCATATGAATTAAAACCTAAGATACTTCACCTCTCCGGGGTCTTAAAAGATAGCAGTATAAAAATATCTTCACTCATTGAAATAGAATACACAGCAGTTTGCCGCAGAAACACCCCTGTAGTGGTGGATATCATCCCACGAGAAGGTATAGAAAGAGAACTTTTCCGTGTAGAAAAGATTTTGGAATCAAAAACCATCGAACTTATTGAGAAAAATGATATAATCTTGGATCATCCTACAAAGTTCATAGTGGACGTAAAGGGAGAGGTTGAAAATTTAAATGTTACGGTCCTAGACTACAGATTCTTAATTCAAGGAGGACTTTCCGTTCACATTTATTATGCAGGAATCGACGGTATAATTCATTGCCAGAAAAATCTAATACCCTTTGGCGTACTTGGAGATGTAAAAGGCGGTCGAAAGGATATGCAAGTTCAGGTAAATGCAAGAATATCGGAGATATCTACTGAAATAAATAACCCTACCAGGTTGGAATCTATTTTTTTGTTGAGCTTTGACATTGAGGCAACTTGCCAGCAGGATCTATATCTCGTAACAGGTCCTACGTTTCTTCAAAATCGTCAGTATCGGCAGGTTTATGTAGAAGAGAAACTGCGCCGCCTTTCACATATCATGCCTCTCACAACCCCTTGCATTTTTGTGAAAGATATACTTCCTGAGATAACAGAAAAGTGGGTAGAACTGGATGAAGCAGGTTTTTGGGTGGGAGGCAAACTTCGGGTAAATGCTACTTATGTAGGCAGGGATCACCTGGTGCATCATGATATCGACGAACTGGAATTTAGGTTTTCTATTAAAGGCAAGGTAGCTTTAGACACAAACAGGGTAGACATATCTGCAAGGCCCAAAAAAGTGGTACTCTCTACCGGGGGTGAAATGCTTGAAGGCGAATTCGATATATCTATAAAAAACTATTTCATTAAAAATAATATGTAGTAGGGAGGATAATTTTATGCAGGACATTGCCCAAAATATAGCTGCCTTTTTCAGGAGTTTTTCACAAGAGGAAGTGGAGATCATCGATGTTCAATTAGGCGAAAATGGCGCTAATGCACTTTGTAAGTTATCTGACGGAGAGTATCAAGTAATTTTAGATAATGACTTTTCAGTAAAAGCCTTTTATCGTAAAAAACCATATATAAAGGATGTACCCAAACTTCAAATTCGTTCCCCTTTGAGTTTAGAATATGAAGACCGAAGCTCTGAGCAGTCCAATATCAAAAATTCCTCCATTTTTAGTTCTATAGCCCAGTTGTTCAAGTCAAATATAAAGAACTTAATCAGTGATTTTAAAAATATTAGCAAGTAAGGGAACTTAGAGATGAAGAGGTAATCAACCTCTTTTTTATTTTTTATTTAAAAATTTGCCGAATTAGTATTATCATCACAAAGTAAGACTTTGATAGTAGCATTTAGAAGGAATCCCTCATAATATAAAATTGAAAATAGTTCCATACTTTCGAAAATATATCAGCAAGATGTAACAAAAGGCAGCACAAAGTCATATTATAGAGGGAGGAAAGATAATGTTTGGTTTAATTGCATTCGCCGCAATAGTTGTCGTTATTGTGGCCTGCTCTCTTTTTATCGTAAGACTGCATATGAAAGGCCGATTAAGAGCACCGAACAACACAGAAAAATCGTTTTTCGCCCAGCAAGAAATCAATAAGACATGTGATGATGAACCCTCAATTGAAATCTGCAAAAGCAACGAAGAGGGAGTTTGTGGCCATGTGATAACAGAAAAACTGGAGGAGAAGGGGCAGGAAAAACAGGATCAAACGCTGGAAGGGAAAAGCGAAATACAGGCAGCTTGCGAAAGAGGGCAGGAAGTTAAAAGAGAGGATGAGGAGGATTCCGAAGGGGAGGAATACTGTCGGGAACCAATACAAGATAACGAAATCCAACAGGAAGAGGGAAAGGGGTTAGCTGATATTTTGGAAAAAAAACAAAAAGGGGAGGATATAATGGATCCATTGATTCAAGTCCCCGTTTTGGTCGGGGAAGGTTCAATCCAGAAAATGGTTGAATCTACCGTTACCCTAGCAAACCCTGCGGTCAAGGTGCGAGAAATCAGGGCTCGAATTGATGATTTAAGGACGGATGTTATCCAGGATAAGGTGATCATCCAGGGGACGCTTCACAAACAGATATTTTACGTAGGGACCGACGCTGTAATCCACCATCAGACCGAGAACATCCCAGTGAGCTATTTCATGGATATAGCTGGAGCCGCACCGGGCATGAACGTAACTGTGACTCCAACGATAGAACACATCGCTTACACTCTTTTGGACCAGAACACTTTACACCAGAAAGTAATACTGGTGTTTAATGCCGTGGTCACTGATACTCAAATACTTAATGTACTACCGGGTGTCGGAACTCCGCTATATTATGTGCCACAGGTGGCAGGCCAGGGCTCCCAGCAGCTAATAGTGGAAACTACGGTTCAGCTTACCAATCCCGCTCAAAAAGTGGATGAAATCACAGCGATGGTAAGGGATATAACTACTGATGTCATTACCGACAAGGTAGTAATTCAGGGAGTGCTCCACAAGCAGATATTCTATGTGGGCAGCGACAATGTAGAGTACCATCAGGCAGAAGACGTGCCCTTCAGTCTTTTTGTAGATACCACCGGAGCCGCACCGGGGATGAACGTGCAGGTCCAACCCGTTATAGAAAGCATAAACTATACTCTAGAAAATGAGACCATACTGCAGCAAAAGGTGGTAATCCAGTTTTCCGTAACAGTGACGCAAAATACAAAGCTCAATTTACTCCCCATCACTGGCAAGACCATATTGGTGGAGGAAGTCGTAGGCGAGGCTACCGGGCAAACGCTCCTCCAGGATATCGTTACAATGGAAAGGCCTACCAAGAAGATAAGAAATATTGATGCGACCGTAACTGATATTTCTTGCCAGGTGATCACCAATAAAGTCATTATCCAGGGTACCATCCACAAGCAGATCTTTTACATCGGCACTGACAACATCGAATATGAACAGGGAGATGACGTGAATTTCAGCTTTTTCGTGGACTTAACAGGTGCCGCTCCGGGCATGAACTGCACCTCAGTCCCCACCATCGAAAGCGTTATACCTGAGCTGCTGAGCGAGACACAGCTCCTGCAGAAAGTGGTTCTGAAAGTCGATATCTTGGTGACATCAACCGTGAGATTAGGCGAGATACCGTCAATATAAAAATATTCGTCTTCTCACCCCACCGGACACGCAGGTCTGCATCCAACGGTTCACCGCTCATCAGGCCCTGGGACTGCAAGTAGGCATTGCCCAGGGCCTTATTCATTGGCCCGTGGGCCAGTAATACATAAAGCCCTCGAAAGAGGGCTTACGCTTCAACCGCGGTTATTCACTTTTACACCAAGGTATGATTCCTTTATCCCCGGGTCGTCGAGGAGGTCTTGAGCCCTGCCGCTCTTTACTATCCTGCCTTGTTCGAGCACATAAGCTCTGTCGGCGGTAGCCAGAGCTTTATAGGCGTTTTGCTCCACCAGCAGGATGGTCTTGCCCATGCTCTTGATGTCCTTTATAACTTTGAAAATGGTCTGAACCATCAAAGGGGCAAGGCCCAACGAAGGCTCATCCATAAGCACGAGCTCCGGATTGCCCATAAGCCCCCGCCCTATAGCGAGCATCTGTTGCTCCCCGCCGGAGAGAGTCCCCGCCATCTGCTTTTCCCTTTCTTTAAGGCGGGGAAAGAGTTCGTATACCATTTCCAGGTCGCGCTTTATCCCATTCACGTCACTTCTAAGGTATGCCCCCAGCATGAGGTTGTCCTTCACCGTAAGATTTGCGAAAATCAACCTTCCCTCGGGCACCTGGACGATACCCCTTTTTACGACGAGGTGGGGCAATTTTGGGAGTGGTTCTCCCTTGAACGATATACTTCCTTCCCTGTACTTGACGATTCCCGATATTGCGTTCAAAAGAGTGGATTTTCCCGCACCGTTTGCACCAATTATAGTGACTATCTCACCTTTTTCGACCGATATGCTAACTCCTTTAAGGGCATGTATGCCACCGTAATAGACGTGAAGGTCTTTAATTTCAAGCAACCGGCATCCCTCCTTCGCCCAGGTACGCCTCTATTACTTTCGGGTCCTGCTGGATTTTTTCGGGAGGCCCTTCTGCCAGCTTCTCACCGAAGTTGAGCACCACGATGTTTTCGCAGATCCCCATTATCAAGTCCATGTGGTGCTCTATGACGAGGATGGTGCAGCAGAACTCATCCCTTATCCTTCGGATGAGGTTCATCAGCTGCAGAGTCTCATCGGGATTCATTCCCGCGGCGGGTTCATCTAGCAGGAGAAGCTTCGGTTTCAAAGCCAAGGCCCTTGCGATTTCCAGCCTCCGCTGCAGTCCATAAGGGAGGGAATTGGCCACCTTGTCCTTCCAGCCTGAAAGCTCCATGAGATCTAGAAGCCTTTCTGCAAACTCTTTCAATTCCCTCTCCTGCCGCCTGAATTTATTCAACCTCAAGGCCGCATCACATATATTATAATCGGCGCTGTGGTGACATGCTGTCAAAACATTCTGGTAAACCGTCAGGTTTTTAAAGAGCCTAATGTTCTGGAAAGTCCTCGTAATCCCCATCCTTGCAATTATGTGGGGTTCTTTGTCGTGAATCGGGGTATTCTCAAAATATATGGAGCCGCTTGTGACCTTGTAAATTCCCGTTATGAGGTTGAAAACGGTTGTTTTGCCCGCACCATTTGGTCCTATGAGCCCCGATATGGAACCCTGTCTAACTGCAAAGCTCACATCTTTCACGGCGGTAAGGCCACCAAAAGTTTTAGTAAGATTTTCTATTCTCAAAAGCTCCATCCTATACCTCCCCGCTTCGAATAGCCCTATTTTTGCCCGGTTTTTTTAAAATGGAAGTTATGCCTTTTAACGTTATCTCCTTACCGCCCATGAGGCCTTGCGGCCTTGCTATCATGATGAATATAACAGCAGCGCCGTATATCACGAACCTCCACACCGCAAAGGACCTTAGGATTTCCGGCAGCACCGTCAAAAAGAAAGCAGCAAGCACGCTACCCGAAATGCTTCCGATGCCGCCGAATATTACCATTATGGTGTACTCCGTAGACTTTTGCAAGCCGAACAGTTTGGGCTGGAGGAAGGTAAGGTAATAACCAAGAAGCCCTCCGGCCACGCCAGCATATACGGCACTGATAAAAAGCGAAATAACCTTATACCTATAGACATCGATCCCCATAACCTTAGCAGCCAGTTCCTCTTCCCTCACCGCTATCATCGCACGCCCGTGCCTGGAATTTATCAAAAATACCAAAAATATGATTCCGAGCAAGCTAAATATCACTACCGTCGTAAGGTCTACCTTAGGGGGTATACCTGGCCAGCCCCTGGCCCCGCCGAAAATCTGAAGGTTATCAAGCAAAAGCCGGATTGCCTCTCCGAATCCCAATGTCGCGATACAAAAGTAATCGCCTTTTAGCTTGAGGGTAAGCCTTCCTATGAAAAGGCTCACTAGGCCTGCCGAAAGTCCTCCAGCGATAACAGCAGCTATAAAAGGCAGCCCCAACCTTTCTCCGAAATATACGCAGGTGTACGCCCCAACAGCCATAAAGCCTGCGTGGCCAAAAGAAAAAAGTCCTGTAAACCCGGTCAGGAGGGAAAGGCCCAAAACCGCTATGATGTTTATTCCCGCGAGAATCAGCACTCCTTCGATATAAAACCAATCCACAGCAATCCCTCCTTACGCCTTTTCTTCGGAGGATTTACCCATAAGACCCATGGGTTTAAATACAAGGATCAATATCAACAAGCTGAAAGAAATCAGGTCCCTGTACTGGGACATCATGTAGCCTGATACCAGGGTTTCAAGGATGCCCAGGATGAAAGAACCTATCACCGCTCCTGGCAGGCTCCCAAGCCCGCCAAATACTGCTGCTATGAAAGACTTTATTGTTATCGAGCCTATCTGGGGATAGACCGTGTACTTCATCCCAAAAAGCACTCCGGCAATCCCGGCCAGAAATCCTCCAAGGGCGAAAACCACGATTGTCACAAAATCCGTATTTATTCCCATCAAGGCACTAGCCTTTGGATTAAATGCCGTAGCCTGTATGGCTTTTCCCATTTTGGTAAACTCAATAAAGTAAACTAGAGCAACAAGACTAATACACGAAATTACAAACATCACCATATCTAGACGTCCTACGTATATGCCTCTCAAATTGAAAGGCTGGGGCGGAAAGACCTGGGGATAGGTCCTGAAGGTGGGGCCTATGGTAGCTATCACGAAATTTTCCATAAACATAGAAGCCCCCATCGCTGAAATCATAAAATACAAAAAGGGGGCATTTCTTGCTCTTAAGGGCTTATAGGCCACCCTCTCTACCAGCACCGCAACCAGCATGGAACAAATTCCAGCCCCGAAAAAAGCTACCCAAAACGGCATCTTATAAAGGGTAACGAAGAAAAAGCCGAAATACGCCCCCAGCATTATCACACCGCCGTGGGCGAAATTGCTGAAATTCATTATGCTGTAGACCAACGAATAACCCACCGCCATGAGGGCGTATACGCTGCCTATCGAAAGGCCGTTAATCAGCTGTTGCAATATCTGGATCATACAATCCCCCTTATTCACGGTGGGTCCTGCGCGAAAAGCGCAGGACCCATAATCTTTACTCAGTCACAGCGTATTTCTGCTGGAACTTATACTTGCCGCCTTCTATCTTTATTATAGCCGCTTCTTTCCCTTCGGGGTTGTGGGTTTCCTTGCTTATCCTTATCCTTCCGGTAATACCCTGAATGTCTACCGTCTCCAAGGCATCTCTTATAGCCACAGGGTCAAAGCTGTTGGCTCGCTTTATGGCGTCCACCAGCACAAAGAATGCGTCATGGGCCAGGTATCCGTTGAGCTCGGGCATTTTACCGTACTTGGCATTGTATTTTTGTTTAAATTCCTGCACCGCAGGGTCGTCGAAATCCAGGTGGTTTACAAAGTAGCTCCCTTCGACGGCGTCTGCCGCCATTTCCAGCAATGTATCCGAAGGCCATCCGTCGCCGCCCATCAGCACGCTCTTTATGCCGAGGTCCCTGGCCTGCTTTGCGCTGAGGGCCACTTCCTTGAAGAAGTAAGGCATGAAGATTACGTCAGGGTTGGCAGCTTTGATTTTTGAAAGCTGCGGTCTGAAATCGGTATCTCCGCTCTTGAAGGCTTCCTTGGCCACTATCTTTCCGCCCTTTTCCTCGAAGGTCTTTATGAAGAATTCTGCAAGGCCCTGGGAGTACTCGTCAGTTACATCGTAAAGAACCGCTGCTTTTTTAAACCCCAATACGTCGTAGGCGTAACCGGCCGCAACGGCACCCTGGTAGGGGTCTATAAAGCATACCCTGAAGTTGAAGGGCTTCACCTTCCCGTCCAAAACCGTTACCTTAGGATTGGTGGCAACGGTGGCTATGTCGGGCACCTTCATCTCTTCTAGAATTCCCGAAATGGCCATCGCCGAGCTGCTGGTGTTGGGACCTATGATGGCGATTACCTTATCCTGGGAAATCAGCCTCTTTACAGCGTTTACGGCTTCAGTGGCATCGCCGCGGGTGTCATAGCCCACAATTTCTATTTTCTTGCCCAGGAGACCACCCGAATTGTTGAGTTCCTCGGCTAGCATCTTTAGAGTATTAAGCTCGCTCTGGCCCCATACAGCCTGGTCCCCGGTGAGAGAGCCTATCCAGCCGACTTTGACCACATCGCCGGATGCGCCCTTGTTTTGCCCCTGGCTGCAACCAGAAACTGATAAAATCACGAGAAGGGCTGATAAAATTAGCAAAGCAACTTTTTTTGACATTCCAGTTCCCCCTTTGATTTTACAATTAAAATAATTTTCCGATAATATTGATTTTTTCCTTCTTTGTCCCCCCTTTATTTATTACTTCTATCGCCGAAGGATTTATCAAAAACTCATAAATATTTATGCCCAAAAATATATATTTAGAAAGATAACAGACGACACTTCTATTATAAACGCAACCCCTTGCAGCGTCAATGAAATTTTATTTCCTTTTTGTCAGGTATTATGTACACAAAAAAATAGGGGCATAACATCCCCCTTATTTTCCTGCATAAAATTACATATCCTCTCCCCTGGCAATCTTCTTTAACACAAATGCAGCGGCCATACCTATCGTTGCCCCTATTGATGCCGTCATCAGTTGCGGCAGGGTGAAGGCCTGGATAACCGGCTGTGGCACTTTTACTCCGACCCACTTTAAGATATAAACTGCAGAGATCGAAAGCCAGGCGTACTTTGCTAAAGAAGGCAACGCAATTTTTAATACCGTATTCTTTTGGATAGAAAAAAGCCATACATAAAGAGCATTCCCCACCATTATGAACGGCACCATTGGAGGAAATTTTAAAATTCCGATTAAGATCGCAATCAAAGGAGTCAAAAGGCCGATGGTCACTCCTGACATCGGATTAACCATTTCCCCCGCAATGGCTAGCATGGCATTTACCAAGGAACCAGTGATAATTTGGGGCATTTTAAGGTACTGAACTATGAGCGTCAAGGCAAGCAATAAGGCGGTCCTGGTCAAAAATCTCGTATCTTTTTTCATAAAAAATACCCCCTTCGCTCAGGACTACCCTTGCGTCAGGTTGAGAATGTCTTCACTTTCTATTTTACTCTGTTGAAAGTAAAAGTCAATGTTATTTTTATAAAATTTTTCACAAATTACCCGTGGATAGCGGCACTAGTCCTATTCTGTCGTACACTTCCTTTAATGTCTGAGAGGCAATATCTTTCGCCCTGGTAGCTCCATCTTTTATCACGCTTTCGAGGTAACCTTTGTCGGCCATAAGCTCTTGGTATTTTTCCCTGATGGGCCTCAGACCTTCTATAACCGCTTCGGCCACGGCCTTCTTAAAAGCCCCGTAGCCCTGACCTTCAAACTCTTTTTCAATTTCCTCGAAAGACCGCCCTGTCATAGCAGCATAAATGTTCATCAAATTGCTTATGCCGGGCTTTGCTTCCTCATCATAGCGTACGACCGCTTCAGAATCGGTAACCGCTTTTTTAAATTTCTTCATTATCAAATCAGGCGAATCGAGCACTAAAATATAGCTGTTTTCGTTTTCGTCGCTCTTTGACATCTTTTTCGTCGGCTCCTGCAGGCTCATTATCCTTGCGCCAACCTTCGGAATGTACGCCTCCGGTATTTTGAACACTTCTCCATACAGCTTGTTGAACCTTACGGCAACGTCCCGGGTGAGCTCGATGTGTTGTTTTTGGTCTTCTCCCACGGGAACCAGGTCTGTCTTGAAAAGGAGGATGTCCGCCGCCATCAATACAGGATAGGTGAAAAGCCCTGCGTTTATGTTGTCCCTGTGCTTTCTCGCCTTTTCTTTAAACTGTGTCATCCTGCTCAGCTCTCCGACGTAAGTGTAGCAGTTCAAAATCCACGCCAGTTCTGCATGGGCGCTTACATGAGACTGGAAATATATAACGTTTTTTTCAGGATCGAGCCCGCACGCCAGGTATTGAGCCAAAAATGAATAGCATCTTTCTCTAAATACTGCCGGGTCCTGCCTTACTGTAAGCGCATGAAGGTCTACTATGCAGTAAATACAATCGTACTCATCCTGAAGCTTGACCCAGTTTTTTATAGCTCCCAGGTAGTTTCCAAGAGTCACAGAGCCCGAAGGCTGCGCACCGCTGAATATCCTTTTTTTGCCGGTCATATATCCCATCCCATCCTACATTTTACTTTTTTTATTTATTTTACAATGGAAATCCATAATATACAAGCTATGTCAAATTTACAAGGCCCCGGTTTTTTGCTTCCCACAGATAAAGCGAAGCAACGGTTCTACATGGCTTCCAGCGCTGACTTAGAAAATCAAGCGTTTTTTTATCCGGCCAATCTGAAAGTCCGTAGAGCCCTTTTACGGCAAGCTTAAGTCCAAAATCCTGATATGTCATCTTTAAGCGCCTTTGCCGCAGCTGACCGGAGATTCCGTTTTTACCCCATTAGCAGGTAAAAGCTCTGTTATCAGGACACCCGCCAGTATCAGCGCAAAGCCGGTCAGGGCTTTTAGCGTCAGCGGCTCACCCCAAAAGAGGAAGGAAAATACTGCAGCAAACACCGCCTCCTGGCACATTATGACCGCCGCATGGGTAGAGGTAGTATACTTCTGGGCCACGTTCTGCACGAGAAAGGCGCCTGCCGTGCAGCAAATAACTGCATAAAGTATTGCAATCCACATCGTCAAATCAAGCGTCACGGGCATGGGCTCTGTCAATGCACCTACAAAGAGGGAGAGGATTCCGGTTATACCTGTCTCAAGGATTGTCAGGTTTACAGGGTTTCCACGCCTGGCGTAATATTCAATAGTCACTATCTGCATGGCAAAGAATACGGCACAGAGCAACGTGAGAAAGTCGCCTTTGCTTATCCTAAAACCCCCTTCCAGAGAGATGACGCCCAGCCCGGCAAAAGTGACGGCAGCTCCTAATACTTGATACCAGCCGGGAAATTTTTTATTTAAAGCGTACGCCAGAAACGGAACCATAACCACATTGCTTCCGGTTATGAAACCGGATTTGGCAGGAGTCGTATACAAAAGACCCAAGGTCTGGGTTGCAAAGCCCAAAAAGAGAAAAAAACCTATTATGGTGCCCCCCACGATATCCTCTTTGTCCATGGCCTTTAAATTATCTCTAAATATTGCCGCAAGGATGAGGAACGCCAGCAAAAACCGCACAGCAAGGTACATAAAAGGAGTTATCCTCTGAAGGGCGTTTTTCATCACCACAAAATTGAGTCCCCAGGCCATTGCTATGAGAAGAAGAGCGCCGTCAGCTAATAGGCTTTTTTTAATCTTCATATAACTTACCTCCGCTTTAGTATAATTAATCCTACTGCAGCCCCTTCAAATACTGCCACATAACCTCCCGGGCTATAGGAGCTGCATTTGCCCCTCCTGAACCGGCGTTTTCTACTACGACCGCCACCGCAATTTTGGGGCTGTCTGCCGGTGCAAATCCCACAAACCAGGCGTGAGGCCTTCCATGGGGATTTTCGGCACTGCCGGTCTTGCCTGCTACCTTTACTCCTTTTATCCTGGCTTGTTGACCGGTGCCGTTCTCCACTACGTCAACCATATACTCCTTAATCTTATTGGCCGTAATTGCATCGATTGCCTCTTTTAAAACTGAAGGGGGAGAAATATTTTTAACCTCTCCTAATGGGGTGACAACTTCCTTAACAATATAAGGCTTCATAATTCGCCCGCCGCTTGCCACTGCAGAAGCCACCATGGCCATCTGAAATGGGGTCGCAAGGATTTTTCCCTGGCCTATGGAAGCCTCGCCAAGTTCCACATCATCCCCTACCAAAGAAAACCGCGGAAAGCGGCTTATTGCCACAGGGAGTTCAAAAGATACTCCTTCATTGAAACCGAAATCCACCGCCTTTTCAAAAAGCCTCTCCTTCCCTACTTCGAGGCCCACTTTTACAAAAACCGAATTGCTTGAGAGGCTAAAAGCTCTTTTTATGTCATAATCTCCCGGCCTGAAACCTTCGTAATCTCTTATTACCCTACCGTTTACTTCCACATATCCCGGGGTCTCGTAGGTTTTAAACTCTATATCTGGAATACTTTCTAAGGCTGCTGCGAGGGTCACTATTTTAAAAGTAGACCCGGGTGGATATAGCCCCTGCACCGCCCGGTTGAGCAAAGGGCTGCTTTCATTTTTATAAAGCGATTCCCACTTTTGTTCAATAAAATTAGGATCGTAACCGGGCGAGCTGACCAAGGCAAGCACAGCTCCAGTATTCGGTTCAAGAGCGACCAAAGCTCCTCGTCTTCCTCTGAAGAGCTGGTAGGCTTTATTTTGGAGCTCCGAGTCTATTGTCAAATATACATCATTTCCCCTTGAAATCCCTAAAACTTTTTGCCGCAAAATCATCATAGGGTCCTGCTGCGAAACCCCCAATAGCTCTCCGTTCAATGCCTGCTCTAAACCGGCCCTACCCAGTTTCCTGGTGGAATACCCGATAACCGGCCCGAAGGCTTCGCCCCCTTGATAAACCCGTTTTTTCCCTCCGCTTTCCTCTACGGTCTTTGCAAGAACCCTGCCCTTTGAATCGTATATTGTGCCCCTCATTATACTTTCTTCCTGCTCCCAAAGCCTTCGGTTATAAGAACTTTCGATGAGCTTTTGACGCTCGTGTACCTGAAAGTATGTAAGGTAGCCGAGGAGGCTTAAAAAAAGCCCGCAAAACATTATAAATACCAGTCTCACGTTCCTCTTAAGCCTCGTCATCGTCTTCATCCTCCAGGGCTCTCTGCCACAATCCGTTCAATACTCCGAGGGACGCAAAACTCATTACCAACGAGCTACCCCCATAACTCATAAAAGGAAGCGTAACACCGGTCATAGGTATTAGTTTTATCACACCGCCTATAATGGTAAAAATCTGCATCCCAAACATCACCGTATGTCCTACCGCCAGCAAAATCTCAAAGTTTTCCCGAAGTCTCAAGGCGATCCTTATTCCCCTGTACACAAGAAGGAAATACATCAGCACCACCGCGGCAGCTCCCAGAAAGCCAAATTCTTCGGCAAAAGCTGAAAAGATAAAATCCGTCGCTACCGCTGGGATGAAGTCAGGCCTTCCCAGACCCAGGCCGGTACCGAAGTACCCCCCTTCAGCTATGGCAAAGAGCGACTGCGCTATCTGATAACCCCTGCCGGGCACATCCTGCCAGGGATTGAGCCAAGCCTCTATCCTCACCTTTACATGGTCAAAAAGGTTGTACCCCAGGACCCCAAGGGCCGCAAAAAGGCCCCCTCCAACGGCAAATAAATCTATCCGCGAAGTCGCCACAAAAATTACGATCAGGGCGGTAAAATAAAACAGCATCGCTCCTCCCAAATCCTTTGACAAGGTCAAAAGTCCAACTACTGCAAGGATTTCCGCTATCATCCTGGGAAATGAAGTTATCCTACCGTTTTTTAAAGCGCCTGCCAGGTAAAAGGCAAAGGTTACTTTCGCAAGCTCTGAGGGTTGAAAAGTAAATCCGCCAAATACGAGCCAGTTTTTAGCGCCGCCTTTTTCCACTCCAAATAATAGGGGAAGAATTAGCAAAACTACAGTAGCCCCCCAGTAAAAAAAAGGTGCAATTTTGAGCTTTAGCAGGTATTTGGTAAAGAAACTGACCAAAATAAAAAATGCTACGCCTACCCCGAAAAACATGACCTGCCTTTTAAAAAGCTCCAGGTTTATCCGGCACAGCATGATAAGTCCAAGCTGTGCCAAAAAAGAAGAGATCAACAACAAAAATTTATCGGAATTCGCTATCACCCACCCGGTGAAAAAATATCCTATAAACACTACAGTCAGAAACGCCAGTGCTCCATAAAAGGGCAAAAAATCTACCGGTTTCCTGTATATGGAAAGAAGCAAAAAAGATAAAAAACCCACCAAGGCCATGGCAGCAAGCGACTTGTTATAAATCGCTTCCTCTCTCGACTCCACGGTCCTCCCTCCTCAAAAAGGTAAATTTCCGGCTGCCCATCGTTATGACATCCTTCTCCTTTAGTGCCACTGGCTTTTTAATCCGCCTGCCGTTGATATAAGTACCGTTTGTGCTCTTTAAGTCCTGAATTATAAGTCTCCTTCCTCGCCTGTAAATCATGGCGTGCTTGCTAGAAAGATAGGGGTCGTCTATCACAATATCCGAGTCCTTTGCCCTCCCTATCGTTGTCACCCTGCGGATAGGAAACTCCCTCCCATCCTCGCACCTTAGGCAATAGCCGGTCTCATCCGGCGACCTTCTTTCTTCATAAAGGTCGAGGACCATCAACTTTAGAAAGTTATAAAGAAAATAATATATAAGTCCGATCAGCAAAAATTTCAAGACCTGAGCCAGAAGCTCATACACTAAAAACCACCTCTAGTATATTATAACACAATAAATAGAAGCCTTTCTTTCACGTATAATAATGTAAAATCCTTGCAAAGGTTTTAAAAAGCAAAATGTTAAGGCAAGTAGGATTAAAAAGCAGCCTGTAAAGCCCTGTCTTAATCATCTTGCTTACCAGTACATCCATCTTTTCAAAGTCCAGTTTTTCCCACACCCCCGATACAGTCGATTCAAGTTCAAGCCTCGGCAAGAGCAGTTTTCTAAGATTTTTCTCGTAAAATTTCCCGCCATAAGCAATGCTTTTTGCGGCGCACATCCCGCTCAAAAGGGCCATGTCTATGCCCCCGCCGTGAAGCGGCGAGGTGAGGCCTGCTGCATCCCCAACAAGCAGTATATTGTCGTAAAAAAGGCGGGGTACCATCCTGACAGGGCATATACCGCCGAGCTCCCTTATCACGCGGTACCCTGAAAGCCCTTCAATTTCAAGCACATGTCCCAGCAAATTCCATAGTTTTACGGGTTCCTTTCCAAAATTGCCAACTCCCACGTTGGCCGAATTCCAGTCTTTCGGAAATATCCAGTAATAGCCGAACAATCCCGGAAGCAGACCCACCTTAAAATTATTCCCGATGTGTGAAAAATCCCCTTCCAAGACGAACTGCACCGTTTTCCCGCAGTTTTGTTTGTAAAAGTCCGAAAAACCGTAAGCCCTGGAGGTCACCGAAGGAGCTCCACTGGCATCTATTATGAGATCGTAATCTCTTTTTAATGCCTCCAGGTCTTTCGGAGAAACCGGAAAGTTTTCTTCGATGACTACTCCTTTTTCTATAGCCTCAGCCCCCAGGCTTTTTTGCCATTCCCTTCTGTCGAGCATCCATAGGTTCAGCCCTCTAACATCTATCTCATAAGTATTCTTTATCTTTACGATGATTTTTTCAACTTTAAATTTAACCCCTGCCGAAGGTTTGCCCAACTTTTTCAGAGGATCGAAGAATCCTTCAGCACACCTTATGTTTTCGCCTATCCTTTCTTTCTCCATAAGCCTTACTTTGTGACCCATTCGGGCAGCATATATTGCCGCCGAAAGGCCGCCAGGCCCGCCGCCTATGACAAGCACCTTTGCCAAAACCATCTCTCCCTCCTCTTATTTTTGTCCTTTAAAGCCACTGGTCAATTTTTTGCCTTTCTTCCAGGACGCCCTTAAAGAGATCGCCCGTTTTTTTCAGCCTCTCGGGCATGTTTTTCACGGTGAACATCGAAGGAACAACACCGTTTTCCAGCTCCTCCCAGGTAACTGGCGCGGAAACGGGGGCGCCTGTAAGAGGCCGTGGACAATAAGGTGCGATCAATGTCTTTCCCTTGACGTTTTGCATGTAGTCCAGGTATACCCTTCCCCTTCTTTTTGCTATGTTTCTCTCGGTAGTTGCCTTTTCAGGGAACGTTTTTTCCAGAACCTTGCAGAAAAATTCCGCAAAGGTCCTCACCTGCCTGTAGGTATAACGGGGTTCGAGCGGCACGTAAACCTGAATTCCCGTTGCCCCGGAAGTCTTGGGATAACCTCTAAAGCCTTCCATTTCAAGCAATTTTTTCAAGGCAAGGGCAAGAAACCTTGCATCTTCAAAATCGGTGTCTTCCATCGGGTCAAGGTCAAACACTGCAAAATCGGGATGGTCTATGCTTCCTATTCGAGAAAGCCACGGGTGTATTTCTAAACTTGCCTGATTGGCAGCCCAGACTAGGCTTTTTAAATCGTCAATCAGGACGTAGCGTATCTTTCTTTTTTGCCCACCCGATAAAGTTGCGACGGTATAAGTTTTGAGCCATTTAGGTGCATAATCGGGCGCATTTTTCTGGTAAAAACTTTCACCGCCTATACCTTCGGGGTAACGCGTAAAAACTATGGGACGGCCCTTCAGGTGAGGCAGCAAATAGGGGGCTATTTTCACGAAATAGTTTATAATATCCGCTTTCGTTATCCCATCTTCCGGCCACATCAATTTCGAAAGGTTGCTGAGCTTCAACCTTTCGCCTCCCACTGACACGACGGTCATTTTACCGCACCTTTCCTTTTATTTTTATATTAGATTTTGCCGGCCGATTTCCCTGTTATGCAAAAATATTTTTAAAAAAGGAAAAAATATATAGGGTGGTTGCCATGATTAAGCCCGGCATTCCCTTCATTCCAATGGAACCCACGCCCTGCCGCGAAGCTTTCGACGACGAGAGCTTCGGCTTTCAGGTGAAATGGGACGGGACCAGAGTCTTAGCCCACATAGACGGCAAAGTGGAGCTTTTCAACAGGAAGATGAAAGGGCGAACAAAACAGTACCCCGAGGTGGTTGATGCCCTTCTCCGGCTTTTCTCCGGCAAAAGCACGGTGCTCGACGGCGAGATGATAGCCCTTCTCGGTGGAAGGCCCGACTTTCATAACCTCATGAGGCGGGACATGGCGACCGACGAGGCCGCCGTAAAATACCTCGCCTCAAAAATACCGGTAACTTACGTGGTATTCGACATCCTGTACCTTGACGGAAGGTGTCTTGCCGAACTCCCGTTCTCAGAACGATATGGCATTCTAAAAAGCAGCCTTCAATCCCGCGATCCAGTGGTGGTCACAGATACCTTCCCCGGCACGGGAATCTCCCTTTTCGAAGCGGTAAAGGCAAAGGGCCTTGAGGGCATAGTGGCAAAAAAGCTCGACAGCCGCTACGAAATTGGAAAAAAGAGCAAAAAATGGCTCAAGATCAAAAACCGCCGCATTATAACCGCCCTGGTGGGCGGGTTTCTGGCCGAAGGCAAGAGGGTTCGATCTCTTTTTCTCGGCCATCTGGTAGAAGGGCATTTGGTCTTTATCGGCAGGGTTTCCAGCGGCCTCGATGCGGAAAAAAGCAGTGCCCTTTTCGACGCTTTCTCTAGACTTATAACCGATGAATGCCCCTTTTCAGCGTTGCCGCCCCTATCAAAAAAAGAAAAACCCTTATGGGTTTTGCCTCGCACCTTAGTCGAAGTAGAATTTTTAGAGTACACCGGCGAAGGATTCCTGAGGCACCCCGTCCTCCGGGGTATTCTGTAGATTTTACGATGTTGCTGCTTTTTTCCTTTTGGCACCAGAGGCCTTCTTTTTTTCCGCCTTTTCCTTTTCCTTTTCCCTTTCCACCATGGCAAGGCTTGCCTTCAATGCTTCCATCAGGTCGACCACCTTCTCTTCCCTGCCAGGAGGCACCTTTACCTCTTCTCCCTCTACTTTCGCCCTTATGATCTCCAGCACCGCCTTTCTGTACTCATCGGCGTATTTTTCGGGCTTGAAGTCCGAAGAAAGGGAATCGATTAGCTGCACCGCCATTTTCACCTCGTTTTCATGAAGCTTTACATCGGGCAAAATTGGTACATCTCCGGCACTGCGCACCTCGTCGGGGTAAAACATGGTCTCCATCACCAGGTGCTTTTCACCGTAAGGCCGAACGCAGGCAAGGTGCTGTTTAGACCTTATCATTACTTTTGCTATGGCGATCTTCCCCGTTTTTTTAAGCGCTTCGAAAAGCAGAATATACGCCTTTTGCCCCGTTTCCTCAGGCCCAAGGAAGTACGAACGGTCGAAATAAACCGGGTCAATTTCGGAAAGGTTTACAAAATCCACTATGTCAATGGTGCGGGTTGTCTCGTCCGGTATGGATTCGAGGTCTTTTTCTTCTATCACCACAAATTTCCCTTTTTCGTATTCATATCCACGCACAATTTCATCGTCCTCAACCTTGCGGTTGCAAAAAGGGCAAACTTTTTCATAGCGTATCGGAGTGCCGCATGCCCTATGGATTTGCCTGAAGCTCAAACTTTTTCGTTCAGTCGCTGCGTACATCTTCACAGGCACGTTGACAAGTCCGAAACTTATCGAGCCCCTCCACAAAGCTCGCATCTTTTCACCTCCCGTTATAATGTTCCACTTAAAAAGGCATGTTATCCCTTCCAGCCTTTCCAAGAATATAAAGTATACAGCGAGTTTTTGGGGAAAAAATAAAAATGCCTGCAGGTGGCTAGCGAGGTACCGTGTCCCAATGGGTATCGATAGTTAGTCACCTGCAGGCTTTTTTTATATGTAACCCTGTGTTATAATTTCTCTTAAGGTGATAAAAAATGGCAAAAAAAGTATTTTTTATAGATTTTGACGGGACTATCACCGATAAAGATACCTGTTTTGCTATGACCGAAAAATTCGCCCGCGGCAATTGGCAGGAGCTGGAGCTCAAATGGCAAAAAGGGGAAATATCCACTGAAGAGTGCGCAAGAGAAACCTTTAAACTTTTCGACGCTAACGAACAGGAATTGAAAAATTTTTTGCTGGAGAACATAAAAATCGACGATTACTTCATAGACTTCGTAGAGTTTTGCCGCCAAAAAGGGTATGAAATTTACATATTGAGCGACGGCTACGATTTTAACATCGAAACCATCTTCGGAAAATACGGCATAAGTGGGATACCCTACTTTGCGAACAAGCTCGTAATTGAAGGGATGAGATTTGACATCGAGTGCACTTACTCGTCGAAAACCTGCCCACAGTGCGGTACTTGTAAAGCTGACCTTTTAGAAAAATTAAAGCCTGCGAATGCCATTTCTATATACGTGGGAGATGGATACTCGGATATTTGCGCAGCCAAAAAGGCCGACGTGATTTTTGCAAAAGGAGTACTGCTCTTGCACCTTCGCCAAGAAGGAACTCCCGCCATCGCTTATAGCGATTTTTCGGACATATTAAAATGGCTCAAACGTCAATGACTTTCCACCTGTTGCACCTATCCCCCCACCGGGCTATTACCTTTCCTTCCATTCTTATGTTGACTACCTCGCAGTGGTTGGAACAACCCTGGCACTCGAAGCTGTCGGCAGTAAACTCTATTTCGCTGGCATCAAACCCCCTGAATTTGGTCTTGCCGACGTTGGCATCCTTGGCGAGTAAGGCTGCACCTATGGCGCCCATTACATTGTGGTATTTGGGGACGTATACTTCCATCCCCAGGGCTTCCTCGAAAGCGGCCTTCATCCCCACATTGGCCGCTACTCCCCCCTGAAAGACGACCTTCGGGCGGATTTCCTTGCCCTTCCCCACATTGTTTAGGTAATTTCGAACCAGTGCCTGACAAAGTCCCCTTATTATATCTTCCACCTTGTACCCAAGCTGCTGCTTGTGAATCATGTCGGATTCGGCAAAAACCGCGCACCTTCCCGCAATTCGAACCGGATTTTGTGACCTCAGGGCGTAATAGCCGAATTCCTCAATGGGTATCCCCAGTCTGTTGGCCTGCTGGTCCAAAAAAGACCCGGTTCCTGCGGCGCATACTGTGTTCATTGCAAAGTCGGTAACTACTCCATCCCGCAGTATAATTATCTTAGAGTCCTGTCCACCTATTTCAATGACAGTGCGCACATCGGGAACTTCTTTTATGGCCGCTACAGCGTGGGCAGTTATCTCGTTCTTGACCACATCCGCACCCGCTATTACCGCCGCCAGTTGCCTGCCGCTCCCTGTAGTCCCAACTCCCCTTATATCCCAACTTCTTTGTTTTTTCGATAAAATTTTTAGTCCTTCTTGAATTGCTTTTATAGGCTGGCCTTGAGTTCGCAAGTATATAGCTTCCTCTATCTTCCCATCCTCATCCATAATCACCAGGTTTGTGCTCACCGAACCTACGTCAATTCCCAAATAATGCGCCATAGACTACATCTCCTTTTTTGTTCGCCTCTTTATGTTTTCTTTTGGCTGCTAGCAAGTCTACGAAAGCCTCTATGCGAGTCCTGAGGCCTTCTTTCCCGGTCTGTTCGTCTAACGTTACCGAAAGGAATCCTATATCGTACTTTGCGCAGACTTTCGGCAGGATGCTTTTTGCCACAATTTCGGGGATGCAGGTAAACGGAGAAAGCTGTATTACCCCGTCAAAACCTCTTTTTGCAAAAAGGATTGCATTTCCCACCGATTCCCTTCCGTGGCCTCCGCACATTTCCTTGAAATAGGGGGAGGCGAGCTTTTTTACGTCGCGCTCCCCGGGCATCCTCAAAAGGTCCATGACGGCATTGTAAAAGGTGTAAGAGGCTAAAAACATGGAACGCTCGGCGTATACTCCGAGGTCCCCCAGCATCTCTTCTATTTCCAGGTTAGCCGCAGGCTCTATCACCACGTATATTTCGCCGACGATGCCTATTTTGAGTGGGTCATAGTCCTTTTTTTCTATCCTTTCATAAAGTAATTCTATTTCCCTTTCGATTTCTAGAAGGTCCTTGTAGTCTCTCGCTTGGGCTATAAGCTCCGCACATTTCCTGTAGGTCTTTGTTGTTTCTCCCTTTTTGACCTCAAGGGGCCTTATCTTATGGGAGAGCTTTTCGGCCTTGTCAAGAAGCTGGAGTTCCTTCCAGGCAAACCTTATGATTCTGTAATAGTCGGCAAAGCTAAGCCTCTTGTTTACCAGCTTTTTTATGCTGGCGATGAGCTCTTTAAGGTGCCTGCCCGGAGGTTCTAAAGTTATCATCTCGAATTCGTAGCCCAGGCTTTTTAAAATTTTCTCGTGCAGTGTGGTGTAAAGCCCCGCCCTGCACGGCCCCACACCCCCAGTGGAGACCAGGGTGTCGGCCCCCGCCTCTAAGGCCTCTATATACGTTCCCAAGACTATTTTAAAAGGCAGGCACGCAAATTCCGGAGAATACTTTGTGCCCAGGCTCAAAGTCTCCTCCGTTGGGCGCCTGGGCAGCACCACTTCGTTTCCGAAGGCGTTCATCAGCTTTTTGAACGTTATTGTCGCGTTACCCACATAAGGGAAGGACACTTTCCTCATACTACTATCGCCTCTTTTACTTTCCTTCTCTTCAGCATATCTACAAAAGCCTCGAGCCGGGTGTTTACTCCCTCCTGACCGGTGTGCTCGTCGAAGGCAACAGTCAAAAATGGCACATTTTTTTCTTTTGCCTCCAGTTCCATTATCTTGTCCACAATAAAATCCGGCCCGCATCCAAAAGCGGTCACGTGGATTATACCGTCCACCAATTTTGTTTCCATAAAATGAAAAGCCGTCCTCAGGACGCTGTTGCTGAAGGTCCAAAACAGCATTTTTCTCAATCTTCGGGCGTACTTCCTTTTTTCCGTTTCCGGAACCATCTCGGGAGTTACGACATAAGCGCCCATTCTTACTAGCTTTCCGATTACGTCCAGGCTGACGTACGGATCGTAAAGCAGGTAAGGATATCCCACTACTCCCAGCTTTACTTCGGCCTTTTTTTCCTGCACTCCTATTCCAAGGGGAGGGATGGCGCCTTTCAGAAAATCAAGCTTATATTTTTCCAAACTCTCCTTTGCCTTCCTATAAGCATTCCAGGCCTTAAAAAAACCTTTATTTAACTTCCTCGCCACCGAAAGGCACAGGGAAAAAAGCTGTCTCTTGCCCTTTGCTATGTCTATTCTCACTTCCAGCATATTGTTCAAGTTTTCTATGGAGCATGCCAACATGTCGGGAAGGCCAAGGAATTTCGGGCAGAAGGTAGCTTCACTATTTACCCTAATAAGCCTCGGGACAAATATGTAATCCACCCTTCCCATCAAATTTTTCACGTGGCCGTGAAATAGTTTTACCGGCACGCAGGCATCGGCTACAGCATCCTCAACTCCTTCGTCGATAATTTCCTTCGAAGTTGGGTCGGAAACCACCACTTCCAAGCCCAGTTCCTCGAAGAAGGTATTTATAAAGGGATAGTACGCGTAGTAAGCCAGGGCTCTCGGCACTCCTATTTTCAATCGAGGTCTCTCCTTCATTTATTGTCAAATCAATATATAATTCAACGCCTAGCATAAAATTCCTGCTGAAAAAAATGCAAAAGAGGAAGACCTGCATCCTGTGATGCAGGTCCTCTATTTACCTTGCCACGCCTTCCTCTTTTATTTTTGCTGCAAATGTCCTGTCTAGAGCGGTTGATATCCTAGGCGTTCTGAAAGCCGGTCCTTCGGCTTTTTCCGGCAGTTTTGCCTTTTTATCTTCGAAGTTGAATCCCTCGAGATAAAGCACGGGTGTTCCGAAGGCATCTTTTGAGCCTGCCGGCCAGAATACGCCGTATTTGCCTATGCACTCTCTCTTTATGCCGCGGTACTCCGGAACGTCTCGCGATACGGCGTCCAGCACATCCTCTGCCGAATCAAACCCCAGGCTATATCCTGTAGCACCTGCTAAGTCTTTTATCACCTGCCAGTTTTCCCTTGCAAAAAGCGGCGGAATCGCCCTTTCGAACCACTGCACCCTGCGCTCGCAGCTGGTGTAGGAACCTCTTGATTCTGAAAATGCTGCAAGCGGCAAGACCACGTCGGCAAGCCGGGCGGTGTCAGTAAGGAAAAGGTCCTGCACAGCCAGGAATTCGAGCTTTTTCAAGGCTTCCGAAAAATCCGGAGCTACCCCGGCAGGGTCTTCTCCAAAGATAAACGCTCCCCTTACCTTTCCTTGCTCTATAAGGTTCACGACTTCTTCGGCTTCAACCGAAACTCCCAAGTCCACCAGCCCTTGGGCGTTATTCTTGCCTCTCAACATGATTATGCCGTTTCGCGGTTTTCCTATATGACCCGATACCACGGCAATGGAAGCTATTAGCCTTTCGGCATCCTTCGTCATCCTTTCATGGTCGAAGACCACCATGGCGTTTTTCGCCTGTCCGTAAATGCGGGCAACTTCCCGCAGATCTTCCGGAACGGTTACGCCGTCAAGAGACTCTTTTAGCTGCTCGAACCCTTCAGCTTTTGAAACTCCCGCTGTAAATCCTTCTTCAATCAGCGCTTTTAATAGCGCCTTCAAAAATTCTACGTTGTTTTCGGGCCTTAACACCTTAACGGCATCTTCATCCAGGTAAGACGGTTCTGGATTTATCACCACCAATTTTGCACCTTTTTTCAGCGCCTCCCTTATCTTGAGTCCTGCTACAGCGTAATCCTCCATTGCCCGGCAACCTATTAGGAGCACCACATCGGTGGTCGACAATTCTTCAAGGGAGTTTGTGGAAGCATCATATCCTAATACATCTTTGAGGCCACTAGGATCGCTTCCAATAGAAGCGATATAGGGAGTCCCAAGGCCTTTTGCGAACTCTTTTATAGCGAAAATCTCTTCATTGGTAAGTCCCGGCGATACGAATACCGCGAGGCTTTCCGGCCCGTAAAGGGCGCTCAACCCCCTTGCCTTTCTTGCCGCATAGAGCACCGCTTCCTCGTAAGAGGCATTTTCTAATTTCCCGTTTTTCTTGACCATCGGCATGGTTAGCCTTTCTTTCATGGAAAGCGCACTGAAACCGAACCGGCCCTTTACGCAAAGGTGTCCACCGTCTACCGAGCTTTCCCTGTCCGGCAAAGCCCTTAGCAGCATGTCTCCCCTTATATCGAGGTTCAGGCTGCAGCCCACGCCGCAGAAGGAACACACGGTCTTCTTCTGTTCGGTCTTAAGGGGCACGGATTTTGCCACTGGCGGCCTTTCCTGCAGTGCTCCGGTCGGGCAGACGGCTACGCACTGCCCGCAGGAAATGCAGCTCGTTTCCTTTAAAGGCAGCTCGAACTCGGGTTTTACAACCGTCACAAAGCCCCTGTTTACAAGCCCCAGTGCGGTTACTCCCATCACCTCGTCGCAAACCCTCACGCAAAGGCCGCACAGGATACACTTTTGCGGGTCCCTCACGATAAAAGGATGGTCGTCTTTGTAATTGTACTTATTTGCTTCTCCGGCGAATTTTTCCGGGCTTACGCCGTATTCGTTGGCGTATTTTATTAGTTTGCATTCAAAATAGTCCTTGCAGCCACACTCGAGACACCGCATTGCCTCTTTTTTCGCTTCTTCTTCGCTGTAGCCGAGGACAATTTCCCTGAAATTAGTCTTTCTCTCTTCAGGGGAAAGGTGTGCCATCCGGACCCTTGGAATTTTTTCCCTGTCGGCAAAATCCTCTTCCGACAAGTCATCTCGCCGCACTAAATAAGGTTCCTCATAGGGTATGACTTCGCCCTCTAGGTAGCTCATTATCACGTCGGCTGCTCGCTTTCCGTCGGCCACAGCCTCTATGGCTATTCCAGGTCCTTCGTTTATAGCATCGCCACCGGCGAAAACCCCCGCAAGATTGGTGGCAAAGGTGCCTTCGGCAGCGGAAATAGTGCCCCTTTTCGTGAGATTTACGCCGTCAAAGCCCGTCGCGTCAACTTCCTGCCCTATTGCAGCAATTACCATATCTACTTCCAGCACTATCTCCTCCCCTGGAATGGGCTCGGGCTTTCTCCTGCCGGAAGCATCGGGTTCTCCTAACCTCATCTTCTGAAGCCTTATAGCTCCAACTCGCCCGTTTTTCTCCATTATTTCCAGAGGTGCTACCAAGAATATGAATTTTACTCCCTCTTCCTCAGCTTCTTTTATTTCGACTTCGTTGGCAGGCATCTCATTTCTTGTCCGGCGGTATAGGACGTAAACTTCGTCAGCCCCAAGGCGTACCGCGGTGCGGCAGGCATCCATGGCGGTGTTTCCTCCACCTACTACCGCCACTTTCTTGCCCATTTCCACCGGCTCGCCCTTAGCCACTTTTCTTAAAAAGTCGATGCCTCCCATGACTCCCGGCAGTTCCTCACCCGGGCAGCGAAGTTTCGAGCTTTTCCACGCACCTATCGCTAAGAAAACCGCATCGTATTTCGCCCTTAGATAATCCAGCGTTACATCTTTTCCTATCTTGCAGTTTGTCACGAATTCGACGCCCATCTTTTTGATGAGCTCAATCTCTCTGTCCAGCACTTCTTTGGGCAGCCTGTATTGGGGTATGCCGTACCTCAACATGCCACCGGGTTTTTCCATAGCTTCGTATACCACTACCTTGTGGCCTTCTTTGGCAAGATAGTACGCCGCGCTAAGCCCTGCAGGCCCGCTTCCCACTACTGCCACCGATTTGCCGGTAGGCGGTTTTATCTCCGGCATATATGGATGCCCGGAAGCTAAATCTACATCTCCTACGAAGCTCTTCAGCCAAGCTATGGCGATGGGTTCTTCCACCAGCTTTCTCCTGCACGCATCCTCGCAAGGATGGGGACATATCCTTCCGATGCTGGCCGGCAGCGGCAGGTTTTCCTTTATGAGTTTTACCGCTTCCTGGTACCTGCCGTTTGCAATCAGCCCCACATAACCTTGACAGTCGGTGTGAGCCGGACAAGCTTGGCGGCAGGGCGGCCTGCAGTCTCCTATGTGGTTGGACAAAAGGAGTTCTAAAGCCATCTTCCTCGCTTTCCGGATCTTTTTATTGTCCGTATAGATTACCATTCCCTCGCTGATTTCCGTCGCGCAGGCCCTGAGAAGTTTTGGTGCACCCTGCACCTCCACAAGGCAAAGTCCGCAGGAACCGTATATCTTGACCCTCTCGTCATAACACAGGGTGGGGATTTCTATCCCATTTTCCCTCGCGACTTCCAAGATGGTTTGTCCTTTATAGCCTTTTACTTCTCTTCCGTTTATGTTGAGACTAATCTTCTCCATGTCTTCCCCTCCCTCGCCTTATTCTACGTATACTGCTCCAAAGCGGCAGACTTCCATACAAGTGCCGCACTTGGTGCAGTTTTCCTGGATTATCTCGTAAGGCTGTCCTTTCGAACCCTTTATGGTATTTACAGGGCACTTGCGGGCACATAGGCCGCAGCTTTTGCATTTTGCCGGGTCAATTCTGTAGGTTATAAGAGCTTTGCACTGCTTGGCCGGGCATTTTTTGTCTTTTATATGGGCTTCGTACTCATGGCGGAAGTATTTGAGCGTCGTAAGCACCGGATTTGGCGCTGTCTGCCCCAGGCCGCAGAGCGACCCCTCCTTGACGTTCATAGCGAGTTCTTCCAGCACTTCAAGGTCTTCTTCTTTGCCCTCACCCCTGCAGATTCTTTCAAGGATTTCCAGCATCCTCTTGGTGCCTATCCTGCAGTGGGTGCACTTTCCGCAGGACTCCTTTTGTGTGAAGTCCAGGAAGAACCTCGCCATGTCCACCATGCAGGTGGTCTCGTCCATTACGATCATGCCGCCCGAGCCCATTATTGCACCGGTTTTAACGATAGACTCGTAATCTACCGGCGTGTCCAAAAGGGACTCCGGAATGCAGCCGCCGGAAGGCCCTCCAAGCTGCACGGCCTTTATCTTCCTGTCTCCTTTAATGCCGCCACCTATTTTGAAAATGACTTCCCTAAGCGGCACCCCCATCGGGACCTCTACAAGGCCTCCTCTTTTTACCTTCCCTGCCAAGGCAAAGACTTTAGTGCCTTTGCTCTTTTCGGTGCCTACAGCAGCGAAGGCTTTGCCCCCGTTTTGTATTATCCAGGGCACATTGGCAAAAGTTTCAACGTTGTTGATGTTGGTGGGTTTGCCCATGTAACCCTTTTGAGCCGGGAAAGGCGGCTTGAGCCTGGGCATTCCCCTTTCTCCTTCCAAAGATGCTATTAATGCCGTCTCTTCACCGCATACGAAGGCTCCCGCACCGGCCTTTATATTTATATCGAAGGAAAAGTTCGTCCCCATGATGTTTTTTCCCAGAAAACCCTTTTCTCTAGCCTGGGATATGGCTATCTCCAACCTTTTAATGGCAAGGGGATATTCAGCCCTTACGTAGATATATCCAGCCTCTGCCCCGATGGCATATGCTGCTATTGCCATTCCTTCGAGCACCGAGTGTGGGTCGCCTTCCAAGACGCTCCTGTCCATGAATGCCCCCGGGTCTCCTTCATCGGCATTGCACACCACGTATTTCGGTGTCCCAGGAGCAGTCCTTGTGGCATTCCACTTAAACCAGGTAGGAAAGCCCGCTCCTCCCCTTCCCCTCAGGCCTGAAATTTTTATCTCTTCTATGACTTCTTCAGGTGTCATCTCTTTTAAGGCTTTTTCTAAGGCTTTATATCCCCCTACTTCTATATACTCGTCTATACATTCAGGGTCAATTTTACCACAATTTCTAAGCGCGATCCTTAGCTGACCTTCTATATAAGCCCTGTCCTCGTCCGAAAGGGCGTACTCGCTCACCACCACTCCTTTTTCCACGTGATTTTCAAAAATGTCCTTCACAACATCCGGCGTCACTCTCACGTACATCGTGCTTTTCCCTTCGTCGTCCACCACTTCTACCAAGGGCTCTAAGTAGCACATCCCTATGCATCCCGCTTTTTTAACTTCCACGTCCAGATTTCTCTTTCTTACCTCTTCATTAACCGCTTGAAGTACCTTGTTCCCCCCTGCGGCAATTCCGCAGCTTCCCAGTCCAACTATCACCTTCATTCTCCTACACCCCCTCTTTTTCCGTCTCTTTCTTCAAAATTTCCCTTATGATGCCCCTGGCTTTATCCGGGGTAAGTTTGCCGTAAGCTTCACCGTCTATCATCATCACCGGAGCAAGGCTGCAGCATCCAAGGCAAGCCACATTCTGAAGGGTAAAAAGCCCGTCTTTTGTAGTCTCTCCTTCATTAATTTTCAGTTCGTCGCAGAGGGCACTGGTGATTAGTTCAGCCCCGTTTACATGGCAGGCTGTGCCGTGGCATACCATTATAAGGTGCTTGCCTATGGGTCTCAATCTAAACTGGGCATAGAACGTGGCAACCCCAAATACTTTGGCGGGTTTTACTTTTATTTCCCGGGCGATATGGTAGAGCACCTTCCTGGGCAGGTATCCGTAGATATCTTGGGCTTTTTGTAGCACCGTTATGAGGCTGCCGGGATTGCCCCTGTACTTTTCGAGCACCCCTTCTAAAAGGGCAAGGTCTACTTCTTCATCCGGAAATCTGGCATCAAACCCCGATTCTTTGCATTCACAGCAACCCATCTATTTTTCCTCCCCTTCACAGAATTCGCACCAATAACAGAATGCATAATTTATAGATTATTTTATATTCTACATTACGCCTCTTTTTCCTTCCTGAAAAAAAGTTTTTTTACCTTGATATCTACCCTCAGCACATTTAAAGCCGTCATATATTCTACCTTTTCCTTCACCTCCTGCTGGACTTTCTCCATCAGCGGCAGAATTGGAATCCCGTACTGTACCGTAAGTTCTAAACTAATCGCGACTCCAGAGCCATGGTTTTCAACGACAGCCCTCCCTCCGCCTCCTATACCTTCTATGTTTCTTGCCACATGTAAAGCAATCTGGCTTATCACCGTATCGGCAACAGTATACCGTCCTAGATAGCTGTAAGTAGGCCTCACCACCGACTTTTCTGCAACGATTTCCTGCCTGCCCCGGCGGTAAAAAATTTTAAGGGGGTCTAAAAGATACCCCGAAAAGTATTTCTTTATCTCGAGCGTGGGCACCGGTATTACGTGTTTTCCATCTACAGTCCTTATCCTTCTTGCCTCTTCGATTTCCCTAGGGGTGGATACTTCCTCGATAAATACAACTTTTTTGGGCTCCGGGAGCTCTAACGTCCTGCAGATCGATCTTACCATTTTTTCCGAAGTGCCTATAACTAGGATTCTCTCTGCCGCAATTTCTCTCAACTTCTCCCTGACTTCTTCGGCATGATGCGGCTCCTGAAAAAGCGCCCTTCTTATAGCACCTACCTTCGTCTCCTCCCTTTTTGCCGAATAACCGGCTACCACCCTATTTCCGTGGATCAAAAGCCCATCGTCAATTATAAGTTCGGCACCATACTGCCTTGCCACCAGGTGAGCCCGGTGGCTTTTTCCAGTGCCGCTTTTGCCTACAAAGGCGATTACTTCCAAAATATCAACTCCTGCCACATGATTCTGTTTTTTATATTATCACAACAATGAAATCCCATAAAGATATTTGTGAAACTTTTTACATGATTGTTTATATAAAACACCTTCGGTTTTTTTCTCTACCGAAGGTGTTTAAACAACAGAATCACTTTGCAGCCTTAAAATTGTCGTATACGGCCTGCCAAAAATTCGCCGTGGTATAGCCCAACCTCCACACCGCTATTCCCTTGAGGCCTTTTTCTATGACCATTTTGCATTTGGCATCCACCGAAGCACCGCTTTCCATCCAGATTTGATAAGTTACACCTTTTTCGTCTTTAAAACTTCCGTAAGCCATAAGCGAATTTCCGTCCAGGTTCATTTTCAAGCCGTACTTGCCCTTTAATTCGTCTAAAAAGAGTATCCTTGAGTAGGTCATCTGATTCTTTTCCTCCAACACTGTGTACCTTAGGCCATCTGTCCAGGCATAGCCGTAATAGCCTACACCTAAGACCACCTTTTGGGCCGGTATCCTCGCTATGGCGTAATCCACCACTTCCCTCGTCCAATCCACACCCGCCTGAGGCCCCGGCGTACTTGGGCTTTTGTCGTAAGCCATGATAACTACGAAATCGCTGTACTTGCCCAAGACTTCATAGTCGTACGCCGGCCACCAGTCGGTTCTTTCTGTCTTTGCAGGGAGGGAAATGTTTAGAGACTTGTTTTTTGATTTTAAGGCATTGTATAGCTCAATTATAAAACTATTAAAATTCTCTTTATCCTCCGGTTTTATATATTCGAAGTCGATATTGACGCCGTCGTAGTTTTCCTTTTCTACCTCACTTACTATCTGGCCTATTAACGCCTTCCTTTTTTCCGGAGTAGCCAAGGCCTGGCTCAAGCGCGCGCGGTCCGATTCAAAAATGAGGGCATATACCTTGACGCCTTTTTGCCGTGCCGCCTCGAGGACTAAATTATAATCCTGCGGTTTCATAATATAGCGGGAATTGTCGTAACTTACCAGGTTCGAACTTTCGTCAAGGGTGTACCACTTGGCCGCAACGGAAGTGAGCTTTTCCACGTTCTTTATGAAATCGTCGTAGGACTGGGAATAATAATATCCCAAGATGTATTTGGTAAGCCCTTCTTTTACAGTTATAAACACCGCCATTTTAGCGCCATCCCAGTGAACTTGCGCTCTAAAAGCCTCGCTAAAAAAGCGTATAGGAACCATTGTCCTCCCTTTTACGATCAGAGCAGGAACATCTAGTTTTACCGGCTTTCCGTTTATGTAGGCGACGGAATCACCTATCCTGAGGGTAATCTGCGTTGAACCTTTTACAGCGGTAATCGTTTTCGTCTTTTCATCCCAATGGACATTCGCCCCCAAATTTTCGCCCAAAAATCTAAATGGCACGAGCACCCTGCTCGATTTCATCACCGGCGGCACATCGGGCTTTATTTCCCTGCCATTCAGGAAAACTTTAATGGTTCCGGCACCGTATACTTCAAGAGGCGACACCGCCGATAATAAAAAGACTCCGATTAAAAAAAGAACGGCTATTTTTCGGATATTCCTCAAATTCTACGACCCCCTTCATTAGTCCAGCAATACCATTCCGGTCCAGACCACCTTCCCCGGCGTAAAGGCAAATTCTAGCCCCGCATTTTCGCAAGTTTTAAATACATCAATACCCATTGCTTCCATAGATGGCCTTGCCTTCTCCCTCTGGACACAATAACCGTGTCCACCGGCAGCAGGACATCTTTCGCACAATATACACGGCCCTCCTATAAACCCGGCAGCAAAATGAAAGCCAGAAGAAAAAGCTTTCTTTTCCGTTTTATAAACCGCCTCGTGCAAAAGAAGGGCAAGCCTTTTTGCCTCATTTTCTGCATCGTCGCCTGCTGTTTGCCCTTCCACCTGCAGAATGACTGCCATAAAGTATTTGGAGACAAGTTTTCTAAATTCATCTACATCTGGCACATAAGGAGGGCACATAAACCTCTTCCCGTACTCCCTGCAGCCTGAATGGCTGCATTGAAACCTAACCCGCTCATCCACCACCACGTCCCGGGCCGATATGAGTTCAACCCGAGCAACGCCTTCACAATTTTTTGCAAATTTTAGGAGTTTTTCAGCCTCCTTAAATTTTTCCAGCAGCCTCATGGTCCACCTCGCAAAGCATAATTGCCTCTTAGTCTATAATACCAGAATCAATACTATCTCGTCCACCTTGTAACAAATTCGTAAAATATATTGACAGAATTCCTAGTATACTGGTATAATTGCTTTAAATTAAAATTGAAAATTGGCCTCTTATCAAGAGTGGTGGAGGGACTGGCCCGATGAAGCCCGGCAACCCGCGTCTTTAATAAAAGCGCGAAGGTGCCAATTCCTGCAAAACGCTAAAACGCGTTTTGAGAGATAAGAGGAAGGTTGAAAAAACCCTCTTCTTATCGAAGGGGGTTTTTTTTACACAAAAATAAAAGGAGGAATAGGATATGGCAGATTTCAAATTCGACACTCTGGCAGTCCACGCCGGCCAGGAACCGGATCCCACGACGGGGGCAATGGCAGTCCCCATCTACCAAACCACATCTTTTGTATTCCAAAGCACCGAACATGCTGCTAACCTTTTCTCTTTAAAAGAGGAAGGACACATCTACAGCCGGATGTCCAATCCAACCCAAGACGTGCTTGAAAAACGCATCGCAGCATTAGAAGGTGGCGTAGGCGCGCTGGCCCTCGCCTCCGGGCAGGCAGCAGTAGCTTATGCAATATTGAATATAGCAAAGGCCGGTGATGAAATAGTCTCTTCAAGCACCCTTTACGGCGGAACTTTCAACCTTTTTTCCACCACATTGAAGCGATTTGGAATAGATGTAAAATTCGTAGACCCAAAGGACCCTGCCAACTTCAAAAACGCCATAACTTCCCGCACAAGGGCAATTTACGGAGAAATTATCGGTAATCCAAAAATCGATATCCTTGACCTAGAAGAGGTCGCCCGGATAGCTCATGATGCCGGAATTCCTTTCATAGTAGATAATACCTTTGCAACTCCCTATCTTTGCAGGCCTTTTGAATTCGGCGCCGATATCGTAGTGCACTCCGCAACCAAATTCATAGGAGGGCACGGAACTACCCTGGGCGGGCTAATCGTGGACTCGGGCAAATTCGACTGGACAAACGGAAATTTCCCGGAACTTGCTGAACCCGACCCAGCTTATCACGGCGTATCGTTTACAGAAACCTTCGGAAATGCCGCTTACATCGCAAAAGTAAGGTGCATGCTCCTTCGGGACCTGGGCGCATGTATCAGTCCTTTCAATGCGTTTTTGTTGCTGCAAGGATTGGAGACCCTGCATCTTAGGATGCAGCGCCACGTAGAAAATGCAAAGAAAGCAGCGGAATTTCTAAAGAATCACCCAAAAGTCGCCTGGGTAAACTACCCCAGCCTTCCGGATTCGCCCTATTATCCTCTTGCCCAAAAATACATGCCAAAAGGAGCCGGAGCAATATTTACCTTCGGCTTAAAAGGCGGTTACGAAGCCGGGAAAAAATTTATAGAAAGCGTAAAGCTCTTTTCCCACCTTGCGAACGTAGGGGACGCCAAATCATTGGTCATACATCCAGCAAGCACCACCCACCAACAGCTGAGCCCCGAAGAACAAATGGCCGCGGGAGTCACTCCGGATATGATAAGGGTGTCGATTGGGATCGAGGACATTGACGATATTCTTAAAGACCTGGAAAGGGGCCTTGACGCCGCGTAAAAAATTTATAACCGAGGGGGATGGTCATGCTCGTAAAAAAACGCTTTTTTCGCTTTACAAAAGATGAAATTCAATTCAGCACCGAAAGCGGATATACTTTCGATGCTATTCAGGTGGCTTACGAAACTTACGGCAACTTGAACAGAAAAAAGGACAACACCATTTTAGTGTTGCACGCCTTAACAGGTGATGCTCACGCTGCGGGGATGTATTCCAGCCGGGACCCCAAGCCCGGCTGGTGGGACCCGCTGATAGGCCCCGGAAAGGCACTGGATACGAACAAATATTTCATTATATGCTCAAACATACTGGGAAGCTGCTACGGAACTACAGGCCCGACATCCATCAACCCGAAGACTGGAAATCCTTATGGCAATGATTTCCCTCCTATAAATATACGGGATATGGTAAGACTGCAAAAGATTCTGCTTGATTACCTTGGAGTTGAAAAATTGAAGATGGCTATTGGCGGGTCTTTAGGAGGTATGCAGGCCCTTGAATGGGCCGTAACCTTCCCCGATTCTGTAGAAACAGTTGTTGCAATAGCTGCAACTCACGAGCTTTCCCCCTTGGCTATTGCGTTCAACTATGTAGGTATAAAAGCTATTGAAAACGACCCGTCCTGGAGAAACGGAAATTATTATTCACTAGGCCAACCTGTAAGAGGGCTTTCATTGGCAAGGATGATCGGCACTCTCACCTATAAGAGCCACGAACTTTTCAAAAGAAGATTTTCGAGAAATATGGATGCAGAAAAAGGACTGTTTTTGGCAGAAAGTTATTTAGAATACCACGGAGAATCTTTTGTAAAAAGATTCGATGCAAACACTTACCTTTGCCTTGTAAAAGCTATGAACAGGCACAATATAGCTGAGCCCTACGGTTCCCTGGAGAAAGCCTTGAAGCGCATCAAGGCAAGGGTCTTTATGGTTGGCATAGATACCGACATGCTTTATCCGCCTGATGAGCTTCGAAGTTTTATTAAGCAGTTAAATACCGCAGGCGGTTATGGAGAATACAGGGAAATAGAATCCTACCAGGGCCACGATGCTTTTCTGGTAGATTTCGAAAAGCTTTCACCTATTCTAAACGAAATCCTCGACACTTCATCCCGGGCCAGCCTCTTTAACGAATCTCCGCTGTGCTGATTTAATTGTTGTTTTATCCGCCCCCTTATGCTATAATAATTTCTGCAAAAAGTATATAAACTTCTTGGTGTGCGCCTATAGCTCAGGGGATAGAGCACCGGCCTCCGGAGCCGGGTTTGCGGGGGTTCGAATCCTCCTAGGCGCACCATTTTTAAAATGCCCATAAGGCAAGGCTTCCCGAGGACTGCCCCTTCCAGAAATCACCAAAAGAGTCCGGTGTTCCTGGAGGGGTTATATTTATGCGAAATTTTAAGGAGGGGTTTGATATGGTTGAACCTAAAGAAATTCTTGATTGGACCTACGAGCAAAAATGTCTAAAAGCTGTAGAATCCTTGAAGAAAAACGGTTTTACCGCCGTATATTGCAAGACGAGAAAGGAGGCCATTGATTACATACTCGATCAAGCAAAAGAAGCCTCCACCATAGGTTTTGGAGGCTCGATGACGCTTGCGGAATTAAAAATAACCGAAGCTTTAAAGGAAATGGGAAAGGAGCTTTTAAACCACAATGCACCAGACCTTTCCCCTGAAGAAAAAATGGCCATAAGGCGCCGCCAGCTTACATGCGACCTTTTTTTGACAAGCACCAACGCTCTCACCATAACCGGCTGCCTCGTCAACGTCGATGGCACGGGAAACCGGGCGGCATCAATGTTTTTCGGCCCTAAAAAGGTTATAGTCGTTGCTGGCCGAAACAAACTAGTAAGCAGCATAGAAGAAGGCTTAAACCGGATAAAAATGTACGCCGCACCAGCCAACGCAAGGCGGCTTAATTTGTCCACTCCATGCGCCGACACCGGCTTTTGTGCGGACTGCAATTCTCCCGCGCGCATCTGCCGCATAACCACTATTCTTGAGAGAAAGCCGCTACTTACCGACATCCACGTCTTAGTCGTAAACGAGGACCTGGGCTTTTAGTGATCTTCAGTCTTTCAATAACGCCTCCTCCTGTATCCGACGTAGCCGTAGCCACTATAGCCGTAGCCGCCGTAGCCATAACCGCCGGTGGTTTTATACATCAAATACGCAAAAATCACTATAAATGGAGTCATGAGCTGCGTCAAAGTGAAAAACCCTATGCCCCACTTATCATTTACGTAATGGACGAGAAAGAGCGGATTTTCCCTCACCGTCTCCTCAATCAGAGCCCTTAAAATCTGATGCCACCATATAAAGGACCAGAACTGGTACCCTGGCGGTAGGTCTTTAGTTTCAAGATATAAGTATCTAATCAAAAGCACAAGGCCTATAAAAGAACCTATTAACTGAGCCGGCCACCTGCCGAAAGAAAATTCGGTCATGCGCCCCAGGACTTCCTGATTGAATATGTTGCCTATCCTCACTATTATATAGCCGAAGGAAAGCCCCAGCACGGTCAAATCCGCCACGACGTTGGGATTTATGCCGTATCTCCTGCAATAAGGCCACCCTGCGAGAAACCCTCCTAAGAGAGCACCGTGCCAAGATAACCCGCCTTCCCAAATTTTAATTACCTGAATGGGATCTTTTAAGAACCATTCGGGGTAGTTCGTTAGCACGAACATGAGGCGCGCTCCTACAATTCCAGATATTATGACGACAATCGCAAGGTTGAGCAAAAAGTCCTCGTCAAGATTGAGCCTCTTTCCTTTGACGTAAAGGTAATACGAGCCTACCAAAAAAGATATGGCCATGAATATCCCATACCAGTGAACAGCGATAGGGCCTATCTTAAACGCGTACGGACTTATTCCTTCGATAAACATGCGGATATGCTTCCTCCTTTTTTTATTCCTGCCTTAGGACAGGTTTTATTTTTATTTTATCACCAAAAACGCACTATTGTATATAGCTTCGAAGAGGCGCAAATTCTAATTTTAGAATAAAAGAAAGGAGTTTTTGTATGAACTTCCAGCGCGCTCAAGAAATTTTAAATTCACCCGATACTTACGAAGTCTTTTACAATAGTCTGGATTAGAGGGGTGACGTCCTCCCCTCAATAAATTGAGGGGCATCCTCATGCGGATGCACGCAAAGGTTTACCCTCGCGCTTCGGTTCAGCGACGCCGTGCCATCCCAACTGGTATGACACAACCGCGGGCCGCGCCACACGGCCACTACTCCCCTTCACGGGAGATACCTTATACGCCTTCTCGTAGATGTTCAGGGCACCATTTACGTCTGCTTGGGCTTTCCAGCCACAGGAACATACATACAGACCCCGGTGTATCCGGTTTGAAGCTACAACCTTCCCGCAGGCGTGGCAGGTAATGGACGTGCTATTCTCATCTACATCGTCACGGACTATTATCCCCGCTAGGGTTCCTTTATACTTCAACATATCGATCAGTTTTCTATACGGCCAAGCATGTAGCCGCTGGTTTAGCCGTTTCCCATAGTCGATACTTTCACGAATGCCGTCAAGATTGCCAACAACTACTTCCTTCACACCTTTCCGTACGCACTCCGCAATAAAGTGAGATGTGGCTACATGCAGTAGGTGCTCTACCTGCTTCTTCTCCCGGTGTGATATCTGCCTCCATCTGCGTGAACTCTGCTTCAAGCCGGCACGGACCTTCTGCCAGTACCGCCTTATGGCTTTAATCTGCCTGCCGGCGTAGAGCATTACCGTGCCATCATCAAATGCACAGGCCATGAGGATCGTCTCCCCAAGGTCTACCGCTGCTCTCCCCGTCCCGCTGTTTTCACGGGTCTTGACTTCCACCACCAGACGGGCTTCTATTCGCCCGGAAACCTTGTCGTAGGCAATGGAAAGTTCCCGCACCCGTTCGTACTCCACACCGGGACGGTGAGATATGCGGAAAGTGACCTGTTTTATGCCGTCTTCCCGGCTGGTGCCCAGGCTCAATGTAACTTTATCCCCTTCTACTTTGAATCCGCTCTGCACGTACTTAAGTGGCGAAAGCTGACCCTTCCGGCGGAATCCGGGAGCTTCGTGTTGTGTAAGACCTTTTTTCTTGAGGGCAAAGAAAGACTTATAGGCTTCCCGTACTTCGTCTCGGGTGAGTTGCACTGACATCGAGTAGTACCCTTTGGCCCTGGGCAGTTCCTTTAAGATGCGGTTGAGGTTCTTTCGGGAAATATCTACTCTCCCGGTTTCCTTGTGCTCTTTCCGCAGATGCCACAGAAGGCCGTTGTAAACTTTGGTGGCACAGAACATGGCATCCTTCAGAACAGCTTCAGTCTGGGGGTCTGCATGGATTTTGGCTTTGAGTGTGATTAGAGGCACTCAATCACCCTCCCTCTGTTTTTTGAGCTTCAATGTACCGCCCGATGGTCTCGCTGGAAACCTGCCCAGCCGTGCCCACGTAGTAGCTCGGGTTCCACGGGTGGCCGCCCCAGAGCTTTTTTCTGAGTTCCGGATGCTTCACAAAAAGAGTGCGGGCCGTAGAACCTTTCAGCACCTTGGCGATTACTGCCGGAGCTATTTGGGGAGGGGCGGAGAGAAAAACGTGTACATGGTCAGGCATAACTTCCAAGGCCAATAGTTCGTAGCCATGTTTCATACAAAGAGAAGTAATTGCTCCCTTCAGGGTTTCGTTCACTGGTGGTAACAATACCTTGCGGCGGTACTTCGTTGACCATACAAAGTGGTTGATTTCCAATCTTTCTTTTTTATGCCATTATGGTAACATACTGCGCAACGGTTGTAAATGCTAGGGCGAGGGGGCATATATCCCCTCAATAAATTGAGGGGATATATGCCCCCTCGCGCTCCCCCATATCTCTAAAGCCTGAAGACAATACCGCCGAAGTGGAAATCCTAAGCGACAGAGTAGTAACTAGTGTCCCCGTCGAAGACCTAATTGAAGGCGACGTCTTGCTTTAACTTAAAAAATCAAAAAAGCCGACCTTAATCAAGGTCGGCTTCTCTTTATTTATATTTAGATTACAGTAAGCTGTGCCCTTTTAAATATTTTTTCTATCCTTTCTTCTTCGGTCAGAATCTTGTTCTCTTCTGGGTCGTAAGCATATAGAGCACCGTTCACCATTCTCGTAACTAGTTTTCCGCAAGCTGCCGGATTGCCTTTGAGGTGCGGAGCATCCAGAATGCCTAGCTCTATGGCTTTTGCAATGGTATCCGCATCGGAAAGCGGGTCCTCTACATTGGGATTTAGCTGTTTTATGGCGTCTAATATGACCATAGCTTCTTTTATAAGCTGATTCTTGCGTTCCTGCACCACCGGATCATTTACCATATCAGGCAGCCCCAAGAAGGCATTCCTTATAACGCCTCTCACAATCTTACAGCTTTCGATAATGTCCTCGGCAGTTGCTGCGTGATGAGCTTCACAGAAACCTACCACGTGGTAAATGTGCGGTTTTATCGCCATGGCAAGGTATGCTGATGACGCAAGCTGCCCTTTGGCCTGAGAAAGATCCCCTGGGAAGCTGGCAAGGCCGGCTCTAGCTTGGCGGTAAACTTTGAAGTTATCATCCTGAAGTGATTCAATAAGCTCGATTTTTGCCAGCATTTTAGCAAGGTCCATCTTAGGCGAAAGCGATGGCGGGACGTTGAACATGTACTGGGCAATGTAGTGCTTTACGCCCATCTTTTTGGCATTGTACGCTGCCAAATACGCTGTAGCAACTCCCACTGCATCATGGGCGTCTCTAAGGCTCCAATGGTGAGATTCATTTACCTCAACAGGAATGCCCCTCTCACCGTGCCATTTCATCACTTTCTGATTTTCCTTTATCGCTTCCCTGAGAGGCCTGGAGCTTCTTTTGTCCAGGGCGCTGTACCAGCAAAGCGGAACAGCGCACCAGGCATTTTTTATGGTTTCCTGCAAAAGCTCTGCAAACTCGATGAGATGAGTGGTTCCGCTGTAGCAACGGAGTAACGGATAATTCCCACGGCGCGAGGCTTCGTAAAGGGCTTCGAAATCTTCTTTTTTCCTAAGCGGAACGCCTCCTGCCCCATCAAGTCTTCTGTCCATTTTATGCTGTTCGAAGAAAAATTCCTGGGCGTTCTGGTCTGGGGCAATAGAAATTACGTCTAGGACCTTTGCTTCAGAAACCTTTTTGATAGCTTCTATTGTTGCCTCAAGGGTCGGCAAGCCGAGATGATGCCTTAAAATCGGATACGGATATTTGGATTCTATCCGCGAAATTAAATCCTGGGGGTAATTTTCTTCTTTTGAATGCCTGTAACCTTTTAGAAATCCTATTACGTCATCGATATCCTCAAGCCCGTTAAATACTTTGTAAAATATGCCGCTTTCTTCTGCAACTTGAGCAGTTGGCTCATTCCCTCCAAATATCCACTTGATCCCTTTATCAATACCCGAAGACTCTATTTTTTCTTTTAACTCCTTCAATATCTCCCTCAAAGGCTCCGGCGTGAGGCGGTAGCTCAAGCCCACATAGTCAGGTCTACTTTCCTTTACAGCAGCGATAAGTTCGTCTATTTTAACAGCTGCGCCTAAAAACTCTACTTCGTATCCTTCTCTTTCTGCGAGCGAAAGGAAATTCATCACACCTGCCACGTGCACACAATTGCCTATTGTAGCACCAAGGATCTTCGCCATTATGCAACCACCTCCTCACCGGTTTTGGCAGTGTCAACGTATCCATGCTGAGCGAATTCTATTATCTGGGACGGAGAAAGCCCCGCAAGCCCTAGCTTTTCGACAGTCCTTCCCGTTTCCCAGAAGTTCTCGCCCGTCATCATATTGGCAAGTCTAATTATTGTATCTATGGCCGGAGTCTCAACTCCTATATTTTTTGCAAGTGAAGCAATGGGAACTAGGCTGAAAGGTACGTCCTCGTAGATGTATCTAGTTTTTAAATCTTTTGGCGCCGTAAGACCTTTATAAGCTGGATTATTCTGTATAGCTTCGTATATTGAATTTCCGCAGGCTCCATAAGATTCTTCTAGCCACTTCACAGCGGACATGGTCTTCACACCCAGTAGCCTTGCGACCTTCATCCTTTCAGCATCAAGCCTCTCCAGCATCTGGCCTATGCTCGGCGTGATTCCTTCGAGATAGTATTCAAAAGCTTGACCCCGTTCTATATGTCCGCTGTTTAACAGCGTCGGAGCAGGATGGAATATTGCACCGAAATTATTTAAACTAGTCTCCATCACGTCTCTAGCAGGCTTAAACTGTGGATAAGCACAAGACAAAAGCCAAATCACGTATTCTGTCCTGCTTGCCGGAATTGCAGCCAGTTTAACCTCGTTTTTAACGCTAAAAATCTTTGCACTATTTGGTCCCGTTGCTCTGCAGGCGTATATAAAAGTCTGCGCCTCCGCCACAGTAATATCCTTTTCACATCCTGCCTCTCGAAGGGTCTGGTAGACCTCCAGCGCTCCGCAGGTCCTTCCAGGATTTAATACTATTATCTGGCCGTCATCAAGATGAGGCGCCATCATTCTGGCAAGTTCCCTGTGAGCGGTTGCTGGAGTCGTTATCATTATAATATCGGAATTTTTGACTGCCTCTTTTATATTATCCGTAACGGTGGAAAGCCTACCTACGCCCTCCACAGCACCGGTGAGCATTATCTCCGGTTTTTCTACTAAGGTCTTAATTTTTTCTATAGTTCTATTGTAAAGCACCACCGTAAAGCCCATCAGTCCCAAATACCCCGCCATCGCAAGCCCGCCGTTGCCAGCACCTATAACTGCATACTTTACTTTTTCCGGTCTTTTTATCATAAACGTCACCCCCCTGTATTTATATTTCCCACAAAAATAAAAGCTATGGAGGACCATAGCTTATTTTGGGCGGACTAACCCTCAAGCTATCAACCTCCTCTTTCCACGCTTACGAGGTTAGCTGACGGGTTCGGGTTGAAGAGGTAACCCTACCCCTTCTTAATACAGGAACGTCCCCCATATAAGAAGGGGATTCACCCCAAAAAAGTGGGTCCCCCGCTTCCCTCCGCGGCAAATGCCACGGAAGGAATTCAGCGTTCCAGATTGATGCGTATTTTATTGGTAAAGGATATTATATCAAAACATAAGGATTACTGTCAATAGGAGAAGTTTATCTTAAATTTTTATGTTCTTGAAAATCCACCAAATGTGCTATTTTAATCGTATCCCTCTGTCCCACCCTCGCTATAATACCGCCAGCGCCAGGTAGTACTCTTTGCACTATGCACGATACACATGTGCTCAATACGCAATGCCCTTTCACCATTCCTGCTGGTTCATCATGAACCCAATATACGTTTGACCGATTTAATCCCTCGGTCTGGGAGACGCTCTCAGCGGTATTTCTAGCTACACCTAAATTGAACTATATCTCATCTATTAAATCATTTGACCAGTTAGCTGCTTGAATTGCAGCGTCCAATTCACGGTATTTTTTTGCATACTTATCAGAACGCTTACGCCACTCAGCCACATCTATAGTCGGCATAAATTTAATTTCAGACCTTGTAACACGCCATTCTCTAGCTCCAACTGCCTCATCAACTACTCTTTTAGTTGATTCATGGAGAAGTTTAAGCATGTCTCTTTCTGCTATTGCTTCCATTAATGTTCTACCGTCAGATAGTTTTACATTCATGTTTGTTTTGTTAATAGCAATGGTTAACTTCTTAAGTCTATCTACAAGCTCAAAGATCTTTTCCATTAGTAACTCCGGGTTTTCCGCAGGATTATCTCCTTCCTGAACTTTGGAGTCTCTCTCTGTTCGCTCACGCAGTGTAGCTATTTCTTCTTTTATTCTTTTTCTTTCAAGCAATGCCTCAGCAAGCTTCACCGATTTACCTCTTGTCATCCAAACTGTGCAAATGTGCATCAGTTCAGACGGCTGGGCTATTTTTTGTCCGCCCTTTCAGAGAGTGCTCATTCCCAGCAGGCGGTTTTTAAGCACTCAAATAGCACCTAGTCCAAGAATTAGGAACTTGCCCTTAAGTAGGGTATCCCCACTTGTTGTGTAGACAGTATTGACCTATATAACTCCTATGTCCTTTTTTTTCACCAATTATTACTTGATTAAGATTATACTTTTTTGCATAACTATCTTCAAGGGATTAGCAAGAAAAGTGGGTATCATTTATTTTTTTCTTAACCCAAGAAACCTAAATAGCTCCGTTGACCAATTGCATAATTGATTTATTCTTTTTAACCACTTTTCCGATTCATTTTCTAACAACTCATTTAACATTGTTTCTAACGAAAGCACATCAGCAAGACCATATTTTTCAATTACCTCTTCCCGCCCTTTAAGAGTTGTAGCTCCCCAAATGAGAATAGCTCCATCAATTTCTACCCTGGTACCGCCACTTCTACCACCAACCCAAACCTCTAATGATTTTGGCTCTCTTGCTGCCTGTAAAAACTTTTGAAATGCAGTCTTGCCTAAATGATGTTCAAGTTGCCGTGCTTTTTCCAGGATTAGATAACGATAATTATCCAGTGAAAGCTCGCTCTTCATTTCTGCTATAAATATTTTCCTTGTTACTCGATGACGAAGCGTAAAGTCCAAAGTGTGCCCTTGCTTTTCACCTTTTACATATACAGTGGGACGTCCTAAATTTTCATAGGGAGACGAAGGGCATTGACACCAATAATGGACTATTTCTTCGTTAAATATGCCAAATAAACGCGATAGAAAGTTATCCCGCTGGAGATCTCCACTGCAGAAGAAGTATTTAAAACCGTTCATATGCTTTATCACTCCCTTGACTCTATCCAAAAATGCTAAGCTCTGGATAGAAGTTATGGCCTGAGCAAGCTATTTTTGCATTTGTAGGAAGTATAACAACAAAGGAATTTTTGGCTTTCTGTAAGTCCTGAAAGCTTGAAGTTCTCTGGATAGTTCGCCAGTATTTGTAATTTTGCTGCTGCTAAACTTTAATAGTCCGATTAAAATGTTAGATTTTGAAAGAGGTTTCAATCTCACCATGGTTCGATTAAAACCATTTCTGAAAACTTTTGCAAGCTATCGCTATTCCTAAATGTTTCAATCCCGTTAAGGTTTGATTAAAACTAAACCGTTTAGTTGTGTTCTCATCTAGAATAAAGTGTTTTAATCCCACTACGGTTCGATTAGAACTCACCATCCCTTTAATAGCTACCTGCTCATCGTCTAGTTTCAATCCCACTATGGTTCGATTAGAACGCGCCGGTTGCTAACCACAGCCTGGACTGCCCAAAAACCGTTTCAATCCCACTATGGTTCGATTAGAACTTCTACAAAACCTGAAACCGTCATATTGCCACCTAAAGTTTCAATCCCACTATGGTTCGATTAGAACCGCAGTCACTTACCAGGTCCGCAAATCGCCCGATAGGTTTCAATCCCACTATGGTTCGATTAGAACTGGATGCAAGTTCATAAGTGCCTCTGGTGAACCAGAGTTTCAATCCCACTATGGTTCGATTAGAACCTGATAATTGATTGTTACTTCCCATATCGTCCTCTCCAGGTTTCAATCCCACTATGGTTCGATTAGAACTATGGATTAAGCATGGAAGAATTGCTCAAAGAGATTAGTTTCAATCCCACTATGGTTCGATTAGAACGAAGCGGAGGAAGTCGGGGCTAAAAACCATATACGCAGTTTCAATCCCACTATGGTTCGATTAGAACTTGCGAGCTGTTCGGGCACCCCAAGATAAGTGCTTATTTGTTTCAATCCCACTATGGTTCGATTAGAACAAGGTAAGGGTTCGGTAAAGTTGTATCATGTCTATACCGTTTCAATCCCACTATGGTTCGATTAGAACTGTAAAAAGAATCACCCTACGCCTCCCCTACGATGTAGTTTCAATCCCACTATGGTTCGATTAGAACCTCGACGCTCAGATTCGGTAAACAGTTTAGTATTAAGTTTCAATCCCACTATGGTTCGATTAGAACCATGAAACTCTCGTCATCTGTTGCCCGTGGATACCAGTTTCAATCCCACTATGGTTCGATTAGAACACATTCCACCTTTTACAGATGAATTCCATCATCACTGGTTTCAATCCCACTATGGTTCGATTAGAACTTGGCGAATGTTCTGCCTTGAGCATTTTGAGCTTCCACTCTCGTTTCAATCCCACTATGGTTCGATTAGAACTTTTGTCTTTTATCCCAAGCTCTAAATTTAATTTCCCTGTTTCAATCCCACTATGGTTCGATTAGAACCCTGAGGCCTCACTACAAGATTCAGCCCCTGCCTCGTTTCAATCCCACTATGGTTCGATTAGAACTGTGAATGTATAATCTTAGCTTTACAGTCAACCACGGTTTCAATCCCACTATGGTTCGATTAGAACTGGATAATGATAAACATGCTTGATATAGGTATGCTAAGTTTCAATCCCACTATGGTTCGATTAGAACTTGGGAGGGAAGAGATTATATAATTCCTCCACTTAGTTTCAATCCCACTATGGTTCGATTAGAACTGGACATATCAACCCCCGAAGGAGTTGGGTTTTACTTGGGTTTCAATCCCACTATGGTTCGATTAGAACCTTTGGAGATTAAGAGGGCAATCATAGAGAGGCTGCCGCGTTTCAATCCCACTATGGTTCGATTAGAACTTCTTTTCTCCTCCTCTTCGATATTTTTCCAGCTCCTCGTTTCAATCCCACTATGGTTCGATTAGAACGATAATCCCAGTTCCCCTTACTGCTTTTTTTCATCTTTGTTTCAATCCCACTATGGTTCGATTAGAACTTCAGAGAACCGCCGAGCTTTCGGCACTGTATCAAAGGTTTCAATCCCACTATGGTTCGATTAGAACCAAGAATGTTTTACCTGTCATAGCAGGCATAACAGAAAGGTTTCAATCCCACTATGGTTCGATTAGAACCAGCACTACCGCAAGCTGCTCCCGGGTTACATTGCCCTGGTTTCAATCCCACTATGGTTCGATTAGAACTCTTCATAGGGTCTTTTATGCCTTGAAGCTCTTTTACTAAGTTTCAATCCCACTATGGTTCGATTAGAACCCAGTGCTTCAGGGTCGCCTACCCATTCCTGGCCCAGGTTTCAATCCCACTATGGTTCGATTAGAACCGGCTACCGTGCCGAAGTTTTCGCCAGCGGCAGCAGGTTTCAATCCCACTATGGTTCGATTAGAACTGCTGGTCTCTCTTGCTCATTACCTCCGCTACTACACTTTTGTTTCAATCCCACTATGGTTCGATTAGAACTTTGAGTTTACTAGAGAGGAGCTAAAGGCTCTTGATGGTTTCAATCCCACTATGGTTCGATTAGAACAACGTCGACAGCAGGCGGTTATCAGACAGTTAGAACGTTTCAATCCCACTATGGTTCGATTAGAACTCTGAAAGGGGAAATGCCGCCTGAGCGCTTCATGCGCGTTTCAATCCCACTATGGTTCGATTAGAACCGTGTCCTTATTAACCCCTAATCTTTTTGCTGCTTCTAATGTTTCAATCCCACTATGGTTCGATTAGAACCGCCCGTTTTAACGCTCCTAAACCCCAAAATCTCACGAGTTTCAATCCCACTATGGTTCGATTAGAACCAAGGAAAAAAACTAGATTTTATAAGGCTTTGAAGCCTTGGATATGCCGTCGACCGCCGGTACTCGAAAAATCCCGGGAGGTCGACGGCAATTTTGGGATTAGTCAATAAAAACAAAGCTATTACTTTTTTCTTGGCTTGGTGGCATTAATCCAAATTCAGAACTATATTCTAATGTAGTCTGAATGCAATTAAGGTCTTCTATAAATGCAAAGTATTCGCTCTGTCTCAACCAATATATCGGCACGGGAACAAACAGCTCCGGTAATCTCCAGAATTCCTCTTTTTGCTTTAGCTCATAAGCCTCCTGTACATAGCCCGAAGGGATCACATCTACCGACAAATGGCCCCTTCGCGCAGTAAAACGTTCCCGCATCTCTTCATCAGACAGATTTATTGTATAACATCCCAAAATTCGTTGAACCTCATCAAGGGTATTTCGACCTTCTAAAAATTCCCTTTTCCAATCATCCGAAGAAAAGACTTGTTCATAGAGTGTATGAGTAAGTTCGGCTAAATCGCGATTTGTTGGGATTTCCGGTATTTTTTCTAAAAGCTGCAAACTTAATTCCAGCACATACTTGCCGTAAATCCGCTCCGACCCTTTGCTCCATTGCTTAAAAATAAATACCGGAGAATGTAACTTTTCCCCACGGCGATTTACCCGTCCTAAGCGTTGAACTAAAGCATCAAGAGGTGCAATTTCTGTTATCAGAACATCATACGAAATATCCAAACTTACTTCAACCACTTGAGTGGAAATGAAGATCGTCCCTTTGGGAGGATTCCCCACCATTTCTTCTTTTAATTGCCTGTCGCGGAAAATAAAACGTGAATGAAGTAGATAACAGTTTTCCCACTCATATTCTTCCTTCAGTTTTTTATAAAGCAACTGCGCATCGCTAATCGTATTGGCTACTACTAGGACATTTTCTCCCTTTTGAGCATAATCCATTGCCAGGGATAAACCGTCTTCTAGCGAATCATTTTGAAGCTTCAATCTATGCCTTTTGCGTTGCCAAAGATTATCTTCGGCTTCAATTAATTCTCCTTTCGGAAATAAATTTAACAGTGCGGGCGGCAATGTAGCACTTGCCAATGCCAGCCGACACGGTTTTTCTCTTTCCAAAGCTTCTACCAATAACCCAAGCGTATAAGGCTCATAAGAGTGAATTTCGTCTAATATAACCGTTGCTCGTCTAGAAAAACTTCGTCGCTCTTCCCAGTGTCGGCCATTCAGATGGGCCAGTATGTATTGATCGATGGTTGCCACCGTAACAGGTTTTGCGAAGACCGAACCGAACAAACGGGTATCCAAAGGATCTTCATCTAGATTTAAATCTTTGCGCATAATGTAACTTGCGCGGCCATGAGCGAGTGCTACCGATTTGTCATCAAAAATATTTCGCATTCGTTTCCACATCGCATTTACCGTAGCCTGAGTCGGCAAAAGATATATGAGTCGCTCTGTATCACCGGCCCAAAGAAGTAGTGCTTCGGTTTTCCCCGAACCAGTCGGAGCCCTAAGCCAAATTACATCAGAACCGCTGTTTGCCGCACGCTGCTGAAAGCCGCGCAGTATGAAACCCTCTTCTTTTTCACGCCGACGAACGTTTGATTCAATCTTCGACCTTCCACCATCCAAAAAAATCATAGAAGAGCGGAATTCACCTGATGAAACCAGCCAATCCGATATATGTAATATCGTTTTAATCTGGGCAAATTCCTCCGGTTTAAGGTCTTTAAATATACCTCTTAACGTCTTATTGGGAAGAATCCTCTCATTGTCGAGCATTGCAGCAGGAGAATCCTTTGTAAGGCTTTGTGTAATCGATAAAAGTTCTTTGTCATCGGGAACCCCATTAACGCCAGCACTCCTAAGCATCTCTAAAATTACCTTAATAATTTTAGAAAGTTGCGGATGAAAATTGGGCACGGTATCGAAACCTTTGTAAAGTCCGGGGCTTAGCGGAGAATGATGTGTTAATACTGCAGCGGTGGCGCAAAAATCCAATTGATCCCATTTTAATTTCTGTCCCATAAGGCTTTCCGCTACCAATACGAAAGGTAATGAAGCTAAAGCATGGGGGTAAACTTTTTTGCGCCTACCCCTTATGTAATCCTGAAAATCCCAGGTTGCTTTGCCGACATCGTGGAATGCACATGCAAGTAAAGCCTTCGTCCGCAAATGCTCATTCAATTTCATTCGGGTCGCAATTTCATTTCCAATATTTAAAACGCATCGCAAATGGTCTTCGAGGGTAACATCTGGTTTCGCTAGGAGTTCATCCACGTGAAGTTCCTCCCACGGTATTGCAAAGCGGGTATTGAAGGCTCTTGTACTTCATATTCCATCTCTAAAGGAAGGAAACTCAGAATCACCGGATTATGCGGATGGCGGATTCTTCTTTTTTTCTCTACTATAAAACTTAACGGCAATGTTTCAACTACCGGCGGCTCTGCACTAACCCCAGGGCTTAATACGGGTTTAATTCTCATTTTCCGGATGTCTCCGGGAATTACAGTTCCGTTAAAATGCGGATTTCCTTCATTAACGTCTTCTATAGAAATTTCATCTATGATAATCAGTTCGTCCTCTCTCCCCAGAGAAAGGGGGAACGCAGGATCAAAAAAGGCTCTTTTCAACTGCTCAAGTAAGGTTTCATCCCCACCGTAAAATATAGTGTAACACCCAAAGAACAGCAGTTCCCTCATATACGGCGATCTTTCCATTTTATTTCCTTTAATTTTTAATAAAGTCCACATATCCCGCGAGCGTCCCGGGCAATTATCCATCAAAACGGCTACTTTTAAGCTTTTCAAGGGACTACCTTCGCCCCAAAGCTCATAATCGGCAAGCCCCAAAGCCGCCCCCGCAAGACCTATTAAAGTTGTCGGGGGAGGCATCGGTAGGGTTCTCTGATAATTATGATCCACGGGACGCCTGAACGACACGACAGGTGCCTTTACCGTTATTCTGAGGATTCTTTCCATAATGACGACACATCCCCTTTAGCTTCAGCAATGGCTTCATGCACGGAAAGTATCTTTCCACAACCCGATAGTTCTTCATGAATTTGATCCTCATTGCCGAAAATGCCAGGTTCTACTCCCAATATTATTTTCTCTGAATATTCTTTGAATTTCTCAAGGGCATTCTTTAGCGGTTCAATCTCCAGTATATACTTGCCGTCTTCGTAACGAGCTTCAAAGGCCTCTAAAAATACAGGATGCTTTACTTTAAGTCGTGAATAAGCGAAAAACTTCGGAGATAGATCGGCTAGCATCCTGGCTGTGCGCCCACCGCCCCATAGAAGATTAAGTGCGTCTAAAAGAGCTTGCAGCCGCTTTCTTCTTTCTTCGACGGGAAGAATCCTCTCACCTTCTTCGCTTATTTCCATCGGCTTAAATACGCCTATTCTATCTAATTCCACCAAAACCGTTCCCTTAAAAAGATTTGCATAAATCTCCGTTTCGAACATATTTCCTCCGGCCGACATAGCCTGCCCGAAACGCTCGAAAGAACGGGTGCCAAGATCTCTATCGCCCTGGAAAGGAAACAAACCTATTGCCGGAGAAACTCTCACCGGTGATGTCCTTCTACGTCCGCCCGACGGATCCATATATCCGAACAGATCTTCATCGATAAATTCCCACGGCCGTACAGGCGGCGTTACTTCCTGTCCGTCTACTTCCGAAAAAGGCTCCGAAAGCTGGAAGCCTAAATCTTCAAACCTATCGCGGAACATCCTCCTTACGGCTTGCCCAGAGACGTAAGGGATAGTGCTCCCGTCCCCCAACGTTATTTTTTTAGCAACAACCACATTGCCTTCAGTATGAGAGGCATTTACGTTTCCCGCCGAAACTTTAGCAAGATAACCAATAGCGATTGCCTTACTCATTGTTCAGACCTCCTTCTTGTAATCTTGAATTTCCATTGGCCGCTTTTGCCTTTCGCAAATAGGCATTCATAGAATAAATGGAAAGTAGTGTTTTTACCCGCACCCAAGGGACTCCTGCAATGCGTTCGCCTTTTTCTATTTTAAGAAGTCCTTCTGGAACTGTTATTTCCAATCGGAATTGGGCATCGTTGAGCATTCGGTAAAAATCTTCAGGATTTTTGGCGTTCCTTAATGCATATAAAAGTCCCATTTCATTATGTTTCTGTGCCGCTTCCCCCAGGCCATGACCAAACCCTGATAAAACTCGTTGAAATTGCTCGTCCATATTGAGCACCTCCAATAAATATTGATTGAATAAATCCAAGCTCCCTGCTATAAGCGGGCGCTTGCCTTCTTCTTTGGCCCTTACTTCGAACAGGAATTGCTCCACATAAGGCAAAGGATCGGAAAATTCCAATATAGCCCAGCAAATTTTATCCCTCCATATCGATTCGCGCTTGTTTCCCTGTTGCGCTTCAAACTGTCTTAAAATTTCTACCATATGATGATGGGAATTATAATCTAGTCGTTTCTCCCTAATAACGTTTAACCAGCTCTCATAAAGGCGATATAACTTCTGTAGTTTTGTAAACTCCCGCAAAACCTTCATGTTAAATGCTTTCCCCTGCTCACCACTCACTGCATATAAGGTAAAGGAAGGAGGTGGCGCATCTGTCGGAACGGCACCCAAGAGACTCGCCAAATATAATCGTCCTTCTTCGGAAAGTCGATCCGACTGGTGGACGTGAACGAAAAGTTCCAGCAATAGACCTAGCATGGTTTCATGGATATAAGGGCCGTAAAAGGCCGGGTGGAAATTTCCGCTACTTTCACCTTCAATATTCAACGGTTTTATTACAAGGCGATGAAATCTATCCATTTCCCGCAATTCCGAATGAAATATGAAAAAATGAAAGGCATCCCTGCCCTGCGCTTTCCAGAGCCACCCAAAATACGCAGCAAGCCCCGCCAGGGCACACGTGGCGCATAATTTTAACCCACGCTTTGCTCCCGAATAGAAATTCCCAAATTTATTAGGATCTACTATAAAAGGAAACATCCACATTTTCGCATCGGTTACCCTAACTTTTTCGCCACACATATCGCATACTTCAGATTTTTTACCCAGGTCTAGTTTCAGTTCAAATTTGGGCGGCTGAGTTGGATATACATCTTCATTTACTCTCACTTTTTTGCCTGAAGTACCTGAAACTTTTATAAACAGGTTTACGGGATAAACCCAATTTTCCTTTTCGTATTCACAAAGCTGCCCCGTGATTTCGTCAAAGTAAACTCCCTTATTCCCCGTTTTTTGAACGAGCTTTTTCAACAGCCTCTGGAGGACTTCATCTGCTTCATACTCGCCCTCCCCAAATTCTTCTGCCAGCACCACTATACCCGTATCAATCCAAAAATTCCCCGTTGTCCTGGAAAGGTCTATTCTCACCTTTGTTCCCATGGTCAATACCATTTACCTCCTATCCACTTTTTACAAACCTGAACATCCCGAACCCCTGGCTGTTTCTTTCGCCGATCCCCGCCTCATACGCCAATTGAATTAAATTTTTATCACCTTCAATCACAAACCGCCCTTCATAACCCTTCACGTTGGTCCCCTGAACGGTAAAAAGCCTTGAACGCCATTTTCCAACAGGCTCAATGTTAATATTAATCGTATGGTCGAAAGTAATCCCAAGGGCCTTCGCTTTCCTTAAAAGATTAACTTCGATAACCCGCCGGAAATCTTCATCATCGGGCGAGAGGAATCGCTTTACAAGCCTGCCTTCCTTTTTAGTACCGGTTGAAGCCACCACCGGCGAAATCGTCTCGCATAACATTCTTTCAGAAATATCGGGAATGCCTTCAACCTCTACCTTCTCAATATAAAGGCGGATATTCCCGAGGCGAACCTCGCCTTCCAAAACCAGGGTCTTAACTAGGGCTTCTATAGGAGCATCGAGCGGCGACGAAAACCACCATTCAAGGGGAGGCATCACCTTTAATCCCTGGGGCAAAGCCCTCGATTCCCTTGAAAAAATCTTTGAAAACACCAGCATTTTATACCTGTGATTTCCTGCAGTAAATCCTTCTTCATGCAGGAAAGTCCCAAACTCGGGGTTGGCCCTGGCTATCGCCCCGTACAAATAACCGTGCAGGAGGTGCGGATAATTCCACGGCAAGATTACCGGTTCTTCTCCTTGAAAAACGACGCGAACTCGCATAAACCATCCCTCAATCCAAAAATTGCTCCAGGTTTGCCTTTTTTTGTCCTATAACTTCTTTATGAAGGTATCTTTCCTGCGGCAACCTGTATATGTATATGCTGTCGCAATCGGGGTCTACGATTTTTTTTAAGCCTGATTTGAGCTTTTCCAGCTGCGCTTCTGTAATTTCTCCTTCAAAGGCGCTGTTTTGCACCCAGTGAAGGTAACGCCTCAAATATTTGCAAACTTTTGCCACCCTCGCCTGTTCCACATCGTATACAACAATCACGTACATTTCCCCTACCACCAGGCTCGAAGCGACTTATATTTTTCCATCCCAACCAGATGCCGAACGATTTTATAAGCCTCAAGGCGGATAAGGTGGCGATAAGATACGTTTCGCTTGAGTTTCCGGTGGTATATGGTGGTCTGCAAGGTTTCTTCGAATTCCTTCAATACTCTTTTTCTCGCATCTTCTTTTAGATAAATAGCCTGTGCGTGCCCAATTCCTTCAAAATCTTCCCTGCTTATTATACGGCGGTTTAAAAGCCTAAAAATTATTTTGTCACCTATAAGAGGTTTAAAGATTTCCGAAATATCGAGGGCCAAAGAAAAGCGCCGTTCGGATGGTTCGTGCAGGTAGCTGATTGTTGGATTGAGCTGGGTTACATATATTTCGGAAAGTACGGCTGTGTAAATGAGGGTGTTTATAAATGAGATGAGAGCATTTAACATATTGTCCGGGGGTCTGCGCACCCTTTTTTCAAAAGGCTCATCAAGTTCCAGGATTTCATTGAAGGCTGAATAGTATGCCATTCTAGCCTGGCCTTCTTCACGCATAAGCTCTTGAATGGTGTTGCAGTTTTTCAGGCGCTGCATGGAAGTCTCTACCGCAGCTATAGCCTCTTCCAATAGCTTTCCCCTATTGCTGTAATAACCCAAATTGCGGCTTATATGGTAGAGTGCACCTTCTATGAACTCCCTTGCCAGAAAAAGCCTTGAGTTTCCATCAAGATAATGCTGTACCTGCCTCACTATGAGGTCTCCGCTTACATTCGTTTCCCGCGGATAAAAGCTTCCAGTATAGAAGCCGTAATAATTAAAAAAATGCACTACTATTCCGTAACCTGCTAGGAAATTTAAAAGCTTTGTGTTGAGGTCAACTTCCCCGAAGAGGTATAAATCGCGGACATCTTCGACAGGAATCGCCTGTCTCTGTATCTTTTCTTCCTCCCCCTCCTGCTCTAGAAATATCGTATTATCCTTGCGGCGCAACCGTCCATTTCTGAAAATATAATAGGTCCTGGACATGCGGTTATTTACCCCCAACAAAGATCGATATAAGCGCATAGGCGGCATAGCGACGTGTATTGAGCCTCGGGCGGAACCGTGAGAAGTTCGATTCCCCTTATCTTCTTTAACGCTTCCTCCACTTCTCTTTCAAGCTCGTCCGTCAACCGTATCTCTTCCCTTCGGCGCTCTTTCGGAAACCGAAGCTCTCCGGTCAGCTCCCCCGCACCGATTTTTTTAAGATAATACAAATAGTATGCTACCTGCAATCGAGCTGCATCGGATAGTTTTTTCGAATATTTCACTTCTAAAATTCTTCCTTCTCCTTCGATAACATCCACTTTTATCAGGTTGTCAATCAATACTTCTCTCCTTGGAATCCATTCATAAGATCTTTCGTGCAACAAGCGACCAAGGGCAACCCTTTCGGATAGAGGCTCCATCCGCATTCCCCTGCTGTAAAGCCACAATTTTCGATGACATATAGCCACATAATTCACTTTTATGCCGTTGGTATACAATTCTTCGTAATTCTGTTCTTTCAACCTGGAACACCTTTTATGACTTTAATAAAAATTTGTTCGCACTTATTTATTTCTATAAATTTTCTAAATATCCTCCTTATGGCAGCAAAAATATTTCGACAAAATTAGAGTTCATTCTACGGCTTTTATTGGTATTGTAAAATTTTCGTCGTTATAATATAAAACTTCTTATAAAAAAACTTTTTAATGATATAATCTCTTATAGATATACGTCTCATTTTTTTATGCAGGCTCAAATTTATTTAAACGGATTTGAAATTAATATGCTTAGGAGGGAGGATGATTCTATGAATGAAACGATAAAAAATATCCTCGAAAGGCGTTCGGTAAGAAACTATAAGCCAGATCAGATAAAGGATGAAGAAAGGGATTTAATATTGAAAGCAGCGATGTACGCTCCCAGCGCCATGGGAAGGCAGCCTTGGCATTTTACCGTAATCCAAAACAAGGATCTAATAGACAGACTTTCCTCTGAAATAAAAAAAGCGATTATAAACCAAAACATCCCGATGCTTAGTGAAAGAGCTAAGGAACCAAATTTTAATGCATTCTACGGGGCTCCAACAATAGTAATAATCTCCGCTGATAAGTCATCCAAATTCGTATACGCCGACTGTGCAGTAGCAGCTGAAAATATTTTGATCGCTGCAAAGTCCCTTGGAGTATCCAGTTGTTTTTTGGCATCTCCAGAAATATTTTTCGGCACAGAAGAAGGAAAAAAATTTGCCAGAGAAGAAATAGGCATTCCGGAGGGATATGAACCGGTATTCGTCGTAACTTTGGGCTATGCAGCAGGGGAAATACCTGAACCTGCTACCAGGCGGGAAAATATGGTAAGAATTATTAAGTAGTAAAATTTAGAGTCCATACTAAAACTACCAACCATTGTTAAAAAGGCCCCGGAAATACATTGCAATCCTATTCCGGGGCCTAAAATACATTATAATAATTGCCTATATCAATTCACATCCAAGTGTATTCTTTGCTTCCATAAGGGCGAATTCGTGGGCCTTTTCATCAAATGAGGCTACTCCATCTTTGTATATTATTACCGAGTATCCCCTTTCCCTGGCATCCTTGGCGGTATAGAGCACGCATATATTGGTGCACACGCCCACCAGATAAAGCTCGTTTATCCCCCGCTCTCTCAGGTAAAGGTCGAGATCAGTTCCGTAGAAAGCGCTGTACCTGCGCTTTTTTATTATTTTATCTTCTATTGCAGGTTCCAGCTCCTTTATGACCATACTACCCCAGGTCCCAGAAATACAGTGGGGCGGAAACATCTCAAATTCCCTGTCATCCTTTTCATGGCTGTCGCAAATGAATATCACGGGACATTTTTCTTTTTTGAATTCCTCAATCTTTTGTTTTATAAAAGGGATTATGTTTCTTGACGCTTCCCCAACGTACAGACTTCCCCCTTCTTCCACAAAATCGTTGAGCATATCAATAACCAAAAGTGCCCTGCCCATTTACGTTTCCCCCTTTTAATATTTCGTCAATTTAATTTCTTTTGGGTATTATACTATATTTTTTGCCCTTATCCTTCAGAAAAATTAATTAAAATTCCCTCTTGGAATATATCTTTGCCGACACGGCATACGAAAGGGCATAGATAAAAAAGGCTATAATTAGGACAAAATAACCGGAAAACAAGCTGCCTTTATTGAAAAAATTTGCAATAAACTTTCCCGCTGATTCCCAAAATAAAAATGCGTTGAAGATTCCTATGAATAAAATGACATTTACAATCCTCGCTTTTGAATAACCGAAGGTATAAAATACCGGAAGTCCTATGCTGTTCATTAAAAGAGCAGCAGCTAGCACTGCGGCAACACCTTCCGCAGGAAATGAAAAATGTATAAAATCAGAAAAAATCAATTCAGAAATCCAACCAAGGGCTGCGCAAAACCCAAGCGAGATTGTAAAAAATACAAATAGTGAAAGATAACGGGAAAGGACGATTTTCTTCCTGGATAAGGGGAGGGAATTCAACAATAAATGGGCGTTGTTTTTGTCGTCGCAATAGCATGCGTGCTGCATAAAAACGTAAGTTAAAATAAATGTCACGGGCAAAAATATCGCCCCTTTTAAACCGGAAAAGGAAATTATCGCAATTAAAGCTACGAAAATCAAATAGAATAAGTAACTTTTTTGAATCAATAAATCTTTTTTTATTAGGCTAAACATCCCTTTTCCCCCTTTGAGTAATAAAACATTATGTCTTCCAGATTAGGCCTTTCAAAAACAACTTTTTCCTTTATAATCTTCCTAAAATCTTCCGCATTTTTAACGAGCCCTTCAATCCCAAACCTATTTTCTTTTATTCCCACAAAATATTCTTTTGTATGCGGGTTAAAAATTTCCTTGGGGCCCTTAACCACGGCATATCTTTCGAAAAGTTCATCTTTTTCGCATGAAAAAATTATACTTCCGTCGTTTATAAACGTGACAAAATCCGCTATCTTATCCAGGTCCGATGTTATGTGGGTTGAGAAGAAAACAGACCTTCTTTCATCCTGGATGAATTCGCTGAGTATCTCCAGAAACTCGCTTCTCATCACCGGATCAAGGCCCGACGTAGGCTCATCCATTATAAGAAGTTCCGCATTGTGAGAGAGGGCTATAGCCAAAGCCAACTTTATCTTCATCCCGCGCGACAATTCCTTTATCCTTTTTTTAAAGGGCAAAGAAAACGTTTTCATATACTTTTTAAAAGCTTCTTCATCCCATTGGCTATATAAAGGCGCTATTACTCCTTTTATCTCCTCCACAGTAAGTTCCTCATAAAAGACATTTTCCCCGAATACAAACCCTATTTTATCCATTATCCTCACAGACGTCTTTTCATCGTCATTTTCTAAGCCAAAGATCTTCACTATCCCTCCATCTTTCTTTAGGAGGTTCATTATGAGCTTTATAGTGGTAGTCTTGCCCGCCCCATTTGGGCCGATAAATCCCATTATATAGCCTCTTTCAAGGGTAAAACTTACTTCTCTAAGTTCAAATCCGGAAAATCTCTTTTTTAAACCTACTACCTCCAGGATGGGTTCCATTTATCTAAACCTCCCCATACAGAATCTCGAGCATTTTCGTCATTTCCTCCAAAGAAAGCCCTAAAGATTTCCCTGCAAAAACGGCTTCCTCAAGCTTTTCCTCCACCACTTTAAGGCGCATCTCCCTCAACAGCTCCCGGTTTCTTACTGCCACAAAAGTGCCTTTCCCCTGGGTTGTGACGATATATCCTTCCCTTTCGAGCTCTTCATAAGCTTTCTTCACTGTAATCACGCTTATTCCAAGTTCTTTTGCCATATTTCGTATGGAAAAAAGAAGTTCTCCTTCCTTAAGTACTCCTCGTATTATCATGTCCTTTATCTGCCTTGCTATCTGCTTGTATATTGGTTCTTCAGAAGTATTGGATATTAAAATGTTCATTTCTTAAACAAACCACCTCTCATAACTGTATATATTGTTTATGTACAGTATATACTTATAAAATGACATTGTCAACGGAAACGATTAAAAAATTATTAAGCGGGCTCTCGCCCGCTTTAAAAAACTTCTTCAATTTCTCAATCTCTTTATTATGCTCCTGCAAAATTCACCGGTCGTTGCGTTTCCTCCCAAATCGGGAGTCAGGTTTTCGCCCTTTAGAAAAACGTCGTAAAGGGCTTTTTCTATCCTGTCTGCCTTTTCTCCCTCCCCAATGTATCTTAGCATCATTACTGCCGACAAGATCATCGCCGTGGGGTTTGCTATATTTTTCCCCGTTATATCCGGAGCGCTGCCGTGAACCGCTTCGAATACCGCAACACCGTCGCCGATATTCGCTCCGGGGACAACCCCAAGCCCCCCGACCAGGCCCGCGCACAGGTCGGAAATTATATCGCCGTAAAGGTTGGGACACAAAAGCACGTCGTATTTTTCGGGATTCTTCACAAGCTGCATGCACATATTGTCGACTATCAATTCTTCATAATCTATATCGGGATAATCCTTCGCAACCTTCCTTGCGCATTCCAAAAAAAGCCCATCGCTGAGCTTCATTATGTTCGCCTTATGAACGGCTGTTACCTTTTTTCTCTTTTCCTTTCTCGCGTATTCGAAGGCGAATTTTGCAATCCTTGTGGAAGCGTCGGCGGTTATCAGCTTTATGCTCTCGGCTGCCACATTCCCTATTCTGTGCTCGATCCCGGCGTACAGGTCCTCGGTGTTTTCCCTGACCACCACAAGGTCTATTCCCTCATACTTCGTTTTAATCCCATCTATGGACTTAGCGGGCCGAAGGTTTGCAAAAAGGCCTAGTTCCTGCCTCAGGGCCACATTTACGCTCCTGTGTCCCGATATCACCGGCGTTTCCGTAGGTCCTTTGAGGCACACACCATTTTCCTTTATCGAAGCGAGTACTTCATCAGGTAGCACTGGTTTTCCTTTTTTAGCCGCCGAAATTCCTGCATCCATAATTTCCCATTCAATTTGAGCGCCGCTAGCTTCCACAACTTTAACAGCAGCTTTTGCAATCTCTGGGCCTATCCCATCTCCAGGAATTAGAGTTACTTTCCTCATCGTTGATCTTCTCCCAAGTTTTTCTTTATATAGTTGAGCAATCCCCCTTCAAGGAGGAGATCTATTTGCCTTTTTGTTAGGTCAAAGCTTATGGGAATTTCTAATCGCTTAGTAACATTTTTCAGAACGCCCCTGCCTCTTTTTATCCCTTCTTTAACATCCTCTAGCAGGAGGTGGTCGCCTTCTTCTATTTTTTCATAGTCCATGCCGTTTTCGAATATTACCGGCAGTATCCCGTAATTCACCAGGTTGTCCTTGTGAATCCTCGCAAAAGATTTCGCAACTACAGCTCTTATGCCTAGGTAAAGCGGGACTAGAGCTGCGTGTTCCCTGCTAGAACCCTGGCCGTAGTTTTCGCCCCCTACAATGATTCCACCACCTACTGATTTTGCTCTTTTAGCGAACTCTTTGTCTATGATGCTGAAGCAGTATTCAGAGAGGGCAGGTATGTTAGACCTCAGAGGAAGTAGCTTTGCAGTGCCGGGTATTATGTGGTCCGTCGTAATATTGTCTTCAACTTTTATGAGCACCTGGCCTTCAATAACATCGCCGACTTTGCTAGCCACCGGAATCGGTTTTATGTTAGGGCCGTAGAAAACCTCCACTTTTTCTTTTTCCTCGGCCGGCGGGATAATCATATTGTCGTTAATATAATACTGCTTTGGCTCTGATACTTCCGGCATTTCTCCTAACTCTCTAGGATCCGACAGCACCCCGTTGATCGCCGTTGCAGCAGCCACCGCGGGGCTAGCAAGGATCACCTGGGCATCCGCAGTGCCGGACCTTCCTTTGAAATTGCGGTTGAAGGTCCTCACGGAAACGGCGCCGGAACCGGGGGCCTGACCCATGCCTATGCAGGGCCCGCAGGTGCACTCTAGAATTCTCGCACCCGCCGAGATTATATCGGATAGAATTCCGCTTTCCGCCATCATGGCGAGCACCTGCCTTGAACCCGGTGAAACAACTAGGCTCACATCAGGGTGGACCGCTCTTCCTTTAAGGATCCCTGCTACGAGCATCATGTCCTTGAAAGACGAATTGGTACAGCTTCCTATCGCAACCTGATCCACCTTCATACCTTTTACTTCACTTATGGGATGAACATTATCTGGGCTATGGGGCATTGCTACCAGCGGCTCCAGTTTTGAAAGGTCTATCACTATTTTTTCGTCGTACTTTGCATCTTCATCAGGTTTTAATTCCCTGAAGTCACTCTCTCTCCCCTGAGCCTTTAAAAACTCGTACGTCACCTCGTCGCTGGGGAAGATGGAAGTGGTCGCACCGAGTTCTGCCCCCATGTTGGCTATTGTCGCTCTTTCGTGGACTGACAACGTCTTTACGCCTTCTCCCGTATATTCGAATATCTTCCCGACCCCGCCTTTTACCGTGAGCCTTCTCAAAAGCTCGAGGATGACATCCTTTGCAGTTACCCAGGGCTTTAGCTTCCCTTTCAGTTCCACATTTACTATATAGGGCATTTTTAGGTAATAGGGATAACCTGCCATCGCAGCAGCTACGTCCAGCCCACCCGCACCTATAGCAAGGCATCCTATGCCTCCTGCCGTGGGGGTATGGCTGTCCGAACCCAATAAAGTATCACCCGGTACGGCAAATCTCTCTAAATTCACCTGGTGGCAGATGCCGTTTCCGGCTTTGGAATAATAGATGCCATACTTCTTGGCCACGGTAGCGATGAATTTATGGTCGTCGGCGTTTTCAAACCCGGTCTGCAGGGTATTGTGGTCTATATATGCCACAGACCTTTTGGTTTTCACCCTATCTATCCCCATAGCCTCCAACTGGAGGTATGCCATGGTCCCCGTAGCATCCTGAGTTAGTGTCTGGTCTATTTTTATCGCGATTTCCTCACCGGGTTTCAAACTTCCTTCGACCAGGTGTTCAAGCAATATCTTCTGCGCAATATTGTATCCCAATTATACCACCTTCTTTTCCTTTTTTCTTTCTGCATCCCAGGCATAGTACAAAAACAGGAATTCCTTTTCCGTGAGGCTTCTTTTCATCGAGACTGCAGTGTCTCGGACCCTGTCGAGAAGTTCTTTCGCCTCCTCCTTTTCCATCTTGATCCCGTACTTTTCAAGGACGCTGACCAATGCAGCCGTCCCGGAATGCTTGCCGATAAAAATTTTACGCTCTAGTCCCACTTCCGCAGGGTTGAATACCTCATAAGTCTCGGGGTGCTTTAAAGCGCCGTCTACGTGAATGCCCGATTCGTGGGCGAAGATATTTTCTCCCACCACCGGCTTCCAGGAGGGCAGGAACCTGCCGCTCGCCTTTGATACGTATTCGGAAACTTCCCTGAACATTTCCTGCTTTAGCCCGTGATCGATTTTCAAAGCGTGTTTCAATGCCATAGCAACTTCCTCAAGTGCCGCGTTGCCAGCTCTTTCTCCCAGGCCGTTTACCGTTACCCCCGCATGGGTCGCCCCGGCTTTTATGGCCGCTACGGTATTTGCGGTCGCCATGCCGAAATCGTTATGTGCGTGGATCTCTATGTCCATCGAAGTTCTTTCCTTTAGCCTTTTAATAGTTTCGTAAGTCGTGAGCGGATCCAAAACCCCCACGGTATCGCAGAACCTGAAGCGGTCGGCACCGGCTTCTTTCGCGGCAAGAACGAAACTCACCAGGTACTCGAAATCGGCCCTTGAAGCGTCTTCCCCGTTTACGGAAACGTAAACGCCTTCCTTTTTTGCAAATTCCACCGCTTTCCTCATTTGCTCTATAACTTGTTCCCTCGAAGAGCGGAGCTTGTATTTTATGTGTAAATCCGACACAGCGATGGAAATGGCCACCGAATCCACGCCGCACCTTATCGACCGCGCTATATCATCTATGACCGCCCTGTTCCAGGCCATTATGCTGGCCTTCAGTCCGAGCTTTACTATCTGGCGCATTGCTTCTTCCTCTTCCGCCCCCATCGCGGGAATACCCGCTTCGATCTGGTCTACCCCCATCATGTCAAGAAGCCTTGCTATCATTATCTTTTCTTCCCGTGCAAAAACAACCCCTGCAGTTTGTTCCCCGTCCCTTAATGTAGTATCCACCCAAATTACCTTCTTATTGCTATTTTCACACATGGTTACACCCCCGCCGGTATTCACGATTTATTGTATACAATTATACTTATATTCACGAATTCTGTCAATAAAAAAATACATGCCAAAAAGCATGTATTTCAACTTATCTGTTATTTTTCTCCTTCGAATTCTGTTAGGACTTCCTCGAATATCCTTACCGCCTTTTCCGCATCATATACGGTTATATTGAGGGGCGGAAGCATTCTCACGACCCCGTTTCCTGCAGCAACCAAAAGAAGCCCTTTTTCTAAAGCTTTCGATATTATCGGGCCCACATCCTGAGCTGCCATCTGGATACCTAACATCAATCCCTTGCCCCTTACATCCGCTACCGAAGGGTGGGATTTCTTCAATTCAAGAAGCCTGGACTTCAGGTAATTCCCAACCTTTTCTGCGTTTTCCACAACGCCATTGAGAAGCTCCTTCATCACCGCTATTCCCGCAGCGCAGGACACTGGATTCCCCCCAAAAGTCGAGGCATGATCTCCTGGCTCGAAACCCGATGCTGCATCATCCGTCGCCACTACCGCACCTAGAGGAAGTCCCCCGGCAATGCCCTTGGCGAGGGTCATTATATCGGGCTTTACTTCATAATGCTGGTAGGCAAAGAGTTTGCCGGTCCTACCCATCCCCGTCTGTATCTCGTCAAATATTAGAAGCAGTCCCTTTTCGTCGCAAAGTTCCCTTACTTTCTTGAGGTAATCCGGGTCTGCCTCATATACCCCGCCCTCTCCCTGGATGGGTTCCAGCATTACCGCGCATGTATTTTCATCGACTGCGCTTTTTAGCGCCTCAAAATCGTTGAAGGGCACGTGCTTGAATCCCTCTAATAAGGGCCCAAAGCCCGAATGGTATTTGGGCTGCCCCGTGGCGCTCAATGCACCCATAGTCCTTCCATGGAAGGATTGGCTTGCCGCAATGATACCGTATTTATGTTCACCGTACTTTTTCTTCGAATATTTTCTTGCAAGTTTTATAGCCGCCTCGTTGGCCTCCGCGCCGCTGTTGCAGAAAAACACCTTGTCGCCGAAAGATTTTTCTACGAGGAGTTTTGCCAGTTCAATCTGGGGAGCATACCAATATAGATTGGAACAGTGAAGCAACTTCTCGCACTGGTTTTTTATCGCTTCCACAACCGCTGGATGGCAGTGGCCCAGGTTGTTTACTGCTATTCCCGACGTAAAATCGAGGTATTCCCTGCCCTGGGTGTCATAAACTAAAACTCCATTTCCCCTTTCCAGCACAACTGGGTATCTTTTATAGGTGTTCATCACATACATCATACCCTTTTCGATGTAGTCCATTTTATCTTATCCCTCCTTATTTTTCGACCGTCGTGCCGACCCCAGCTTCGTCAAACAGCGTAAGGAGGACGGCGTGGGGCACGCGGCCGTCTACTATGTGAGCCTTTTTTACACCTCTTTTCACGGCCTCGACACAGCACATAATTTTAGGTATCATGCCACCATCTATCACGCCTCTTTTTATTAATTCCAGTGCTCTTTCCGTTTTTAGGCTTCTTATTAATGAAGTTTTATCAGACCGGTCTTCATAAACACCTTCCACATCCGTCAAAAGTATCAGCTTTTCGGCGCCAAGGCCCGCGGCTATTTCGCCAGCCGCCGTATCGGCGTTTATGTTATATGTCCTTCCATCTTCTCCAGAGGTAACAGGCGAAACAACGGATATATATCCCTCTCTTGAAAGGATATCCAGTATCTCGGCATTCACCGACTTTATCCTGCCCACAAAGCCGATATCTCCGTTACTCAGGTCTTTTTCCGCAAGCAAAAGCCCTCCATCCTTGCCGCTTAACCCCACCGCCTTTCCACCGCATCGATTTATTTGCGAGACTATTTTTTTATTTATTTGCCCCGACAGAACCATTTCCACCACTTCGACGGTTTGTTCATCGGTAACTCTGAGACCGTTGACAAATTTCGGGGTTATACCTAATTTTTGCGAAATTTCGCTTATTTTCTTACCTCCTCCGTGGACGAGCACGATATTTATCCCCGAATTTTTTAAGAGGACGATATCCTCTATCAGAGTATCTTCCTGCCCTTCGCTCCCCATAGCGCTCCCGCCGTACTTTATTACGATAGTTTTCCCGCGGTAATCTCTTACTGAAAAAAACGCTTTTTTAAAAACTTCGACCCTTTCAAAAGCTTGCATCCTGATTCTCTCCTTTTCGCAGCCTACGTCCTGTAACTTGCGTTTATTTTTACGTAGTCATAAGAAAGGTCGCACCCCCAAGCAGTCGCCTTAAATTCCCCTTGTTTTAGGTCAACCGTCAAGTTCACATCCTTTTCGGAAAGGATCTCTTTCGCCTTTTCCTCCGAAAAGTTAAGGCCGACGCCATTTTCAACTAACTTCAACTCTCCTTTTTTGCTGGAGATAAATATGTCCACCATTTCCGGGTCAAAATCTATGCCCGAATAGCCTACTGCACACATAATCCTTCCCCAGTTGGCATCTTCTCCGAATATGGCCGCTTTTACGAGGTAGGATTTGGAAATAGTCCTCGCAGCCTTTACAGCGCTCTCCGCGTCCCTTGCGTTTTTTACCGTGATCTCTATTAACTTCGTCGCGCCTTCCCCATCCCTTGCGATCATCTTTGCAAATTCTACGCATAATTTCTCAAGGGCTAAATAGAAAATCTCGTACTCATCGGTGCCCTCTGTTATAGTGTTGTTTCCAGCCAGTCCGTTTGACATTATCAATACCATGTCGTTAGTGCTCGTATCGCCATCTACGCTTATCATATTGAAGGATTTATCTGCAGCATCCTTCAACGCCTTTCGCAGTGCTTTTTCTTCAATGCTCGCATCGGTCGTCAAAAAGCAAAGCATCGTAGCCATATCCGGATGAATCATTCCCGAGCCTTTCGCCATCCCGCCGATGGTGATTTCCCTGCCATGGATTTTAATTTTCACTGCCGCTTCTTTTTTAAAGGTATCCGTCGTCATTATCGCCAAAGCTGCATCAGAGGCACCCTCTACACTTAAAATTTCCGCACAGCTTTCTATGCCTTCCCTTACTTTGTCCATCGGGAGATACACTCCTATGACTCCCGTAGAAGCCACTGCCACATCGCCGGGGGCTATATTTAATTGTTTTGCGGTAATTTCTGTCATTTCTTTCGCATCTTTCAAGCCCTTTTCCCCCGTGCAGGCATTGGCATTGCCGCTGTTTGCCACCACTGCCTGGATTTTGCCATCTTTTATGTTTTCCATCGTCACAAGCACCGGGGCGGCCTTTACCTTATTGGTCGTAAAGACCCCCGCTGCTACGGCAGGCACTTTGGAAAATACAATGGCCAGGTCTTTCTTGCATTTTTTTATGCCGCAGTGCACTCCCCCTGCCAAAAAACCTTTTGGGGCGGTGATTCCACCTTCAACAAATACGATGTCCATATCGAGTCTCCTTTCGCAAATTGAATTTAATAAAGAATTTTACGGATATATTGCAGGGAAATCAAGTCCCATAGACTCCGGAAAATCAAAAAGTATATTCATGTTTTGAACTGCCTGCCCCGACGCACCCTTCATCAGGTTATCGATGGCTGAAATAATTATGAGCTTCCCGGTATGCTCATCGTAGGCCAGCCCGATGTGGCAATGGTTAGAGCCATAAGTGTCCTTCGTGCGCGGGAACCGGCCCTCTTCCAATACTTTCACGAAAAATTCCCCTTCGTAGAAATCAATGTAAGCTTCCCTCACTTCTTTCACGGAAATACCTTCCTTGAGGTTACAATATATGGTGCTCAGGATACCCCGGGTCATAGGCACCAGGTGAGGGGTAAACGTCACTTTAATTTCTTTTCCGCAGATCTTGCCGAGTTCCTGCTCTATTTCCGGAGTATGTCTGTGGTTTGCAACACCATAAGCTTTTATGCTCTCGTTGCATTCCGCATATAGGTTTCCCAAAGTGAGGCTGTGTCCCGCTCCCGATACGCCCGACTTTGAGTCTATTATTATATCTTCCGTTAGGATAAGCCCATATTTCAAACATGGTGCTATTGCAAGTATGGCACTCGTCGGATAGCAGCCCGGATTCCCTATGACATTTGCATTTTTGATTTTTTCCCTGTAGATTTCCGGAAGCCCATAGACTCGCCTCACGCCTTCATACAATTTCAAGGGCTTTCCGTACCATTTTTCGTACACCAAAGGGTCGTCAAATCTAAAATCTGCGCCAAGGTCTATGAGCTTTTTCCCTGATGAAATTATTTCACCCGCAAACTCCAACGCATGCCCGCTGGGTAATGCGGTGAAGATCACGTCGGATTTTTTTATAAGTTCCTTGACATCTAGCTCGTCGCACCTCATGGAAAAATAACCCTTCAAACTCGGATACAGTTCATAGTATTCCCGTCCTGCATAATTGTTAGAAGTTATGCCGACTATGTCTACCTCAGGGTGACGGGACAACAGCCTTACAAGCTCTACTCCGGTATAGCCAGTTGCCCCTACGATGCAGGCCTTAATCATTCGCTTCCCCTCCAATTCTACACTTATATTATGCATAAACTATCTTTTTCCTGCATAAGTTTACATTTGCATTCCATTATAAACGCTAAGGGGAAAAAATGCAATATTTTTTTAAAAGTGATTTTTATCACGGAAATTTCCATTATTTTAAGGTATATTCCAATTTAAAGAACAATTAAACGGAGGGATTTTGGATGGAAATCATAAACCTAGAGCAAAGCGCAATATTTTCCGGTGAAAAAATTACCCCAAACCGAATAATAGAAAAGGAAGAAGTCCAGGTAGTGCTGCTTGCCTTTGAGCCCGGACAGGGCGTGCCGGAGCATAAGACCCCAGTGGATGTGTTCTTCTACGTGGTAGAGGGGACGGTGGAAATTTTGATAGGGGAAGAAAAAAGGGAAATCGAGGAAGGCAACATAGTGCTGAGCCCAGCCAACATTCCCCACGCCATTAAGAACAACTCCGGCGAGAAAGCCATGGTACTCGTTGTAAAAACTCCAAACCCTCAATTCATCAAAAAATAAAGCCCCATTTTTCGGGGCTTTTCTCTTACATAAATGCTTTTCTCATCTCTTCCGCCTGCTTTCTGTCATACTGCATTATCATCCTCATGAGCTCCGCGACGTGGTGCTTTTCGTCATCGGCAATCTCAAGGAAAAGCTGTCTTGCCTGGGGGACATTCGTCATGCGGGCATGTCTTTCGTATTGATTTATAGCCTGAAGCTCACCTATTAGGTCTTCCCTGAGCATTTCAAGAAGCGTAACTCTCTCGCCGTCGTAATACATTACCCCTTCGCCTTCCATATAAACTCCACTCCTTTTTATATTCTGCTAGTAATACAATATGAAAGCGAAGGGCTTTTTGCCATCAAAACCTTATATTTTCCTTCTCCACCGCCGCAACGCCTATGCATGTATCCGCCGCGCCGTAATATACGTAAATCACCCCATCCTTTTCACAGGCGCCGCAGCTGAATACCACGTTCGGTACAAGGCCATGTTTTTCCCAGTCCAGCTCAGGCTCTAAAATGGGTTCATCCTGCCTTGCCAAAACCTTGGAAGGGTCATCTATATCGAGGAGTGCAGCTCCCAGTCTATATACGTGGTTTTCATCCACACCGTGGTAAATGAGAAGCCACCCATAATCCACTTTTAACGGCGGTCCTGCTATACCTATCTTTTTGGAATCCCAGAGGCCCGGCCTGGGAGTCATTATTATTTTGTGGTCATACCATGTCCTCAAATCATCGGAATATGCTATCCATATATTAGGGTGTCTCCTGTGAAAAAGCACGTATTTGCCTTTTACTTTTTCCGAAAGGAGCGCGGCATCCTTGTTAGGTTCATCAAGAACTATTCTTTTGCCGGACCAATTTTCGAGATTTTCAGATTCCACAAGGGTTATCCTTATATCTTCCCAGCTCCTGCCGCCGAAGGCAGTATAAAGCATGTAATACTTGCCTTCTAATTTTGTTATCCTCGGGTCTTCCACACCCCACGCTTCCTGCTCAGTTGTTCCCACGATAACAGGCTCGTCAAACCTTTCAAAATGGACCCCATCGGCGCTTTTAGCATAACCTATGGAAGACACGAATTTATACTTTTCTTCGGGTTTGGGGGTGTCAAGTTTAAATACGTTGTTGGAAGCTCTGTAAAAGAGGTGAAAATATCCGTTTTCATACAAAACTGCAGCGTTGAATACCGCGCATTTTTCCCATTCGTGCTCGGGATTTGGGAGGAGTACCGGTTTTTCGGAAAGCCTCCTGAGTTTTATCATCTAATCCCCCCTCTCAAAGTTTAACAGCCACCTTTTCCATTTCTAGTGCTACCTTAAGAGCATCAAGGGCGTCGTAAAGGGTCACATCGCAATCTGTCTTTTGCCCTTTTACAGCCATAGCAAGGTCCTTCAGTCCCTCCGCCACGCACGCTCGGTAAACTTCCCACCTGTCCTGCTCAATAGAAAAAACGTATCTATACCTTCCAGTCGCTTTAAAAGTCTTCCCCCTACCTGTGAAAAATTTCTCATTTTCATATTCTTCTACCTTTTCCACATCCAGTTTCACATTAATCCCAGGCAGGAAAGCCTTGGCTTTTTCCGTAACCTCTCCCCGCAGCAAACCGCCGTTTTTTTCGGTCACCAGTGCGTCTATTTCTAACCTAACAGGAATCCACCCATAAACTTTCGCGTAGGCCCTCTCGAAAGTAAAGGAAAAGGTGGTCTTCTCAAAGGGCTCCGGCTTGGTAAAGCCATGATAATAATCCACAACCGCTCCTCCATCGTGAAGGCAAAATCCCATCACCCTATCGACAAGGTCAAATCCCTCTCTTTTGACGTTCATGGCCATGACCTTTTTTGGATATCCGACAATCCAATTCACTATGTCGAAAAAGTGCACTCCGTGTTCAACCCATATGCCTCCGCTTTTTTCGTAGTCCCAGAACCAATGCGAAGGCAGAAGGTGGTCATCATGGGCGTAATTTTCAAACCCCGCCCTTTCCAACATCCCAAAAATTTTACTATCGTTTATCATCTTTATCACAAGATAAAGAGGATTTCGCCTCATAACGTAATCAATGGTAGCTTTTAGGCCATTTTGCCTACAAACCTTTATCAATTCCTCCATTTCGTCTTGGCTAAGGGCTCCCGGTTTTTCTAAAAATACGTTTTTCCCAGCCTGAAAAGCCATCATTGACAGTTCAAAATGAAGATAAGGCGGCGTTGCTATTGCCACTATGTCTATTTCAGGATCTCTCACAAGTTCTTCCGGCTTTCCGTAAACCTTGCCTACGCCGAATCTTTCGCTAAATCTCTTTGCTTTTTCAGGCTCAATGTCGCACACTGCCCATAGTCCAAGCAGCCCATCACCTCTTTCTTTCATAGCCTGGGCGATGATGCCAGCAAACCACCCAAGCCCTATAAGGCCCACTTTGCATTCCATTTGAACGCACTTTCCTCCTTTCTAAAGCAGTTTAACTTACTCTTCTATGACACACCTATCTCCCGAAAACCTTACCCCTTCTAGTTCTAATAGAAATTTTTTAAATTCCAGCCCACCACCGTAGCCTACCAGAGATCCGTCGCTGCCCACCACTCTATGGCACGGCACTAAGATGGGCACAGGATTTCGGTTATTAGCCATGCCCACGGCCCTTGCAGCCCCGGGCTTTCCCAACTCCCTTGCAATTTGACCGTAGCTTTTTATTTTTCCGTAAGGTATTTTAAGCAACTCAAACCATACTTTTTTTTGAAAAGGCGTTCCATTTAAATCAATTGGCACAGTAAAATTTTTTCGCCTTCCATCTAGGTACTCCAGAAGCTCTTCTTTTAACCTTCTATTTATAGGACTATTAAAACCGGAGATATCCTCATCTAAGACGTATGATTTCCCAAATAATGTTTCTAATTCTTCTATGAAGTCGGTTTCTCTTTCTCCCGGCAAACCCAATTTTACAACTCCTTTTTCAGTAGACGCCGCTAGAAATATTCCTAACGGAGTTTTAATTCGTCCCATATATACCAATTAAGTCACCTCATTATTTTATATAAAATGTTGTTAAATTTTTTTAAATATGATATATTACTATTACTAATTAAGCTCAGAAAGGAGGAGGAGAAAGTGACAGATATCTTTGAAGCAGTGAGGAAAGATATAGCCGATGAGCACGCTGCCATAATCCAGTACCTATACCATGCATACGCTACATCTGACGAGGGAATAAGGGGCAAATTAGAGTCCATAGCAAGGGATGAAATGCGGCACTTCAAATGGTTAAACGAATGGTTGGTAAAGCATGGGCAAAAACCCGCCATAGATAGGTCTTCACTGATCAGCACCGGAAGCTTTAAATTCCTGATAGAAGCGGATATAAAAGCAGAGACTGATGCCATAAACCAGTACATAGAGCATAAAGCTTTGACCGGCGATAAAGAGCTCATAGCCCTCATCGACAGGATAATTGCCGACGAAAAGTCTCACAGATCTGAATTCGAAAAGATCCTTGAAGAACTAAACTCCAAAGACGAAGTAGAATCAAACAGTTCCAGCAGCCCCAGTGAGAGTCCTACATTAAGCGCCCACGAAGCTGCCCTGCTGCAGCAAGCTCTTGAACATGAATACACTTCTATACTTCAATACCTGTACCATTATTTTACCACAGGCAGCAGTGATGAGTATGAAGATTTTTCTATCGACGAGATGAAACATTTCGGCTGGTTTGCTGAGGCTCTAGCAGAAAGAGGCTATCAACCGCTTTTAGAGCACAAAGTTGGGCAAATAAAAGTTGATCCGGAAGCCGCGGCAAAAAGCGATATTTCTTTGGAAGAACAGGCCATCAAAAAGTTTTCTGAAGCTAAGGAAAGAATCCAGGATAAAGAAGTAAAAGAGATTTTTGAGCTTGCCTTGGAGCATGAAAATTATCACTCTTATTCTTTAAAAAAGATGTTGGAAAAAATGCAGGAATCTTCTGTTAGAAAGTTTACTGTAGGCAGTCTCAAAGATGAAGAAAATTAAAGGGGGGAAGTGCGGTAAATCCGCGAAACAGTATGGCAGATTACTTAAATCGTTCACAATCACCTCTTACAGAGGAACAATGGGAAATTATGGAAAATGCCGTTGTAGAAACGGCAAAGAAGTATTTAGTCGGAAGGAGGTTTTTAAGCCTTTACGGACCTTTGGGGGCTGGAGTTCAGTACATTGACTTTAAGACTTATTCAGGAGACTTCAAGGCAGTCATCGACTTCGTAGGAGAAGGCGATAAAGAGACGTTGCACTCTCCTGCAAGATATATTAAGCAGATTCCCATGATATATAAGGACTTCAAAATCGAATGGAGAGACTTGGAAACTTGCACCGCGCAAGGTTTGCCTATTGACACCACCCCAGCTGCAATGAGCGCCGTTTTCGTTGCTCAGATGGAAGACGAGCTAATTTTTAACGGCAATCCCCAATACGACATAAAAGGGCTACTCACAGCTGAAGGAAGGTCATTTGTAAAAATGGGAAATTGGGATGAAGAAGCTGTTGCTTACGAGGACATACTTAAAGCTGCAGAAACCCTTTCAACCAAAGGTTTTCACGAACCTTACGCTCTCGTGGTAAGTCCGAAATTATATTCAAAGCTGGTAAGAGCATATAAAAATACTACGTATTTAGAAATAGATCTGATAAAGAAAGGAATCACTGAATGCATATATAAATCCCCAGCAATAAAGGGAGAAAAGGCAGTCTTGCTTTCTTGCGGTTCAGAATATGTAGACTTAGCTGTGTCTCAGGATATCACCTTAGCGTTTCTAGAGACATCAAAGATGAACCATTATTTCAGGGTATTTGAAATCGTCATCCCGAGAATCAAGGTACCTGCCGCTATTTGCACTATAGAATGATTAAAATACTTTTTTAGGGAGGTATGTAGTAATGAAAAAATGGGTATGCACTGTATGCGGTTACGTCTACGACCCTGAAAAGGGCGACCCCGAAAACGGCATTGAAGCAGGCACTTCTTTCGAAAACCTGCCTGACGATTGGACTTGCCCCGTCTGCGGTGTGGGAAAAGATATGTTCGAGGAAGAATAATTTTAAGGCCCCAAATAGGGGCCTTAATTTGCACGAAAGGAGTTTGGCAATGGACAATGTGGTCGTGTTTTAAAAATAGATGCCTAGTAGGAGTTATATTAGTCGGGAATGTCAAGGGGGCAAATAAGCTAGCAAAAGTTATAAAGTCTGGCACTAAATTTGACTTTCCATATTATGGATATCAAGAATTTTGACGAATTCTTAAATAGATTGGAGGAAAGGGAATGAAAGAAATTCTGGAAAAAGCCTTAAAATTCGAGCAGGAAGGATACAAATATTATATGAAAATCTCTTCCCAGATGGCAAACCCGCTTGCAAAAAGGCTTTTTGAGTCTCTAGCTCAGCAGGAAAAAGTCCATGAAAAAATTATCAAAGACCTTTATGCTTCAAATAATTATGATTCGGTAAAAGAGTTCAAATCAAATGCAGCACTCTTAGAAGAAGAACTGAAGGCTCTATTTTCGCGACTTGAAGAATCCCAAAGAAAGATGCCCCTAGACCACGTCGAAGGATACAAGCTGGCTATGGAAATGGAAAAAAGAGGATACGAGATGTACAGAAAATTTTACAGCGAAGCTAAATCCAAACAGGAAAAGGATTTTTTCGAAGCCCTTATGAAGGAGGAACTGGAACATCTAAATTCTCTAGACAATGTCTACCGGTTCCTAACAGGCACTGAAGTCTGGTACTCCGAAGAAGAAAGCAAGGTGTGGAACTGGATGAATACTTAAAAGGAGGCCTTTTGGCCTCCTCTTTCACATTGACTCCTCGTAAATTTTCAATATGTCTTCAAAGGTTAGATTCCCTGGCGTTGCTGATAAGTTGTGGGCCATGTAATCTTTTACGTTTGAAGCCAGCTTTTGTATATCTTCTTTTTTAACTCCAAAGGTCGAAATGCTTTCGGGCAGACCAAGGTCTTTTATCATCCCAACGATGGCATCTATCGTCTTTTCAGCTGCTTGCTCTTTTGAAAGGTTAGCCGTATCTATTTTCATGACTTCGGCCACCTTTGCAAGTTTTTCAAAAACATATGGTTTTACGAAGTTCAAAAATGCTTCTGCCAGGGGTGCTAAACCTTCGCCGTGGTGGGCGTTAAAATAGCTGCTAAGGGGATGTTCCATAGCATGGAGTGCACAAACCCCCGCCTGACCCAAGGATATGCCGGCCATAGTGCTTGCAAGAGCCATTTTATCGCGGCTTTCCTTATCGGGCTCGTAAATCGCTTTTTTTATACTCTCACTGATCAGCTCCATAGCTTTCAAAGAAATGCTCTCTGTCAAAGGATTGCTTCTCAAACTTATATAGGATTCCAATGCATGGAAAAAGGCGTCTATTCCCGTTGACGCAGTAATTTTAGGCGGCATGGAATCCATTAGCTCCGGGTCGACGATGGAAACCCTCGCAAAAATCGACGGATTTCTAAAACCCTTCTTCGCCATCGTGTAGGGATTCGTCATGACTGCTATGTTGTTGGCCTCGCTTCCCGTGCCAGCAGTGGTGGGTATAAGGATTATGGGCAAAGCCTTCTCCCCAGATTTGCCTTCCATGTAATCCGCCATGGGTCCATCATTGAGTGCAGCAAAAGCAATCCCTTTTGCGGTGTCCATGGCAGTTCCACCGCCTAAGCCTATCACTAGATCCACCTTGTTTTCCTTCGCAAAAGCTCCTCCTTCATCTATGTCGGTGGTAAATGGATTGTATTTAACTTTATCGAATAAAATCCATTCTATGCCATTTTCGCCGAGGCTCCTTACAAGTTTCTCCAGGTTGCCCGTCTTTTTAGCGCTGGATTTGCCTGTAACTATTAAGGCTCTCCTGCCCAATTCCTTTGCATGAAGGCCTACTTCACTGATTTTACCCCGGCCAAACAATATTTTAGTTGGTAGGTAAAAGCCGAAATCCATACTATAACCTGGTCATCTAAACCGAACATAACCGCTCAGTTTAGATGGCTGGGGTATTTTTTACCGCCTTTTTTAGGCTTCCCAGTCCCAGCAGGCGGTATTTAGGAAGCCTTCTGCCCCTGCCAAGAAAGCAGGTACTTAAGTCTTATATGATTATATCACAACTTATTACCCCATTGATTCGGAATTTTTCGCGGAAAAAATAACTTATGGGAACTATATATTAGCCTCACATTTTGCTATAATCTTTTTTGAACCTTTTAATTTTACCAGAGCATGAGAAATAAAATATTAGTAAATTAGTAAAAGTGCCTTGCTTGGCATATCGAAAGTAAAAAGGGAGTGTTTTTATGGAAAAATTGAAGGTAGGCGTTGTTTTCGGCGGGCAGTCGGGGGAGCACGAAGTATCGCTGATGTCGGCATTTTCGATAATAAACGTAATGGACAAATCAAAGTATGACATTATTCCCATCGGAATAACCAAGGACGGCCGCTGGCATGTGTATTTCGGAGACATATCAAAGATTCGGGATGGAAGTTGGATACAAGAAGCAATACCGGTCTTTCTTCCCCCAGACACTGGATTCAAGTGTGCAATTGCCCTAAATAACGGCATCGAAACAAGATATTATTTTGACGTAATATTCCCCGTTCTCCACGGCCCACGGGGCGAAGACGGAACCGTCCAGGGACTTTTTGAGCTCATGAACATACCTTACGTGAGTTGCGGTGTCGGTTCTTCAGCCGTATGCATGGATAAGGTTTTCACGAAAAAAATCTTGAAACAGGAAGGCTTGCCGGTGGTGGACTTCAAGGTCTTTTACAAAAAGGACCTCCCCCATGGACTTTCGGACATGGTAATGGAAGTTGAACAATCCTTCGGGTACCCATGCTTTGTAAAACCTGCAAACTTAGGCTCCAGCGTGGGAGTAAGCAAAGCCCATGACCGCGAAGAACTTAAAAAGGCAATCATGTTGGCTGCAGAATTCGACAGAAAGCTGCTCGTCGAAAGATTTGTCCACGCAAGGGAAATCGAATGCTCGGTCTTGGGGAACGATGACCCAAAAGCATCCTTACCGGGTGAAATCATACCAAGCGAGGAATTCTACAGCTACACCGCCAAATACTTCGACGGCGGAAAATCGAAACTCTTGATACCCGCGCCCTTATCCACAGAAGAAACAGAGAAAATTCGGGACCTTGCTGTAAAGGCTTTTAAGGCCCTAGACTGCTCGGGCATGGCAAGGGTGGACTTTTTATTGAGCAAGGTGACAGGTGTGACTTATATAAACGAGGTAAATACGATTCCGGGATTTACAAAAATAAGCATGTACCCAAAGATGTGGGAGGCCTCGGGCCTTTCTTATAGCGAGCTCATAGACCGTCTGATAGAACTGGCTATAGAACGACATAGAAAGAAGCAGGAACTAAAGCTTACATTATGATTTAACGTTTCACATGTGTCTATAAAAAAAAGGGCTTTCCCGTCGAAAACAAAAAATTGCCCGGGAAATATAGAAAATTTTATCGAATCGAGCGCCTCATTGCATCACCGGACATACGGGCCCACATCCGTATGTTCGCCAAATCTCGATGCCACTTTTTGATCTCACATAGCAAAAAACCAGGCCGTAAGGGCCTGGTTTCGTTTTATGAACCTAAATAATATCAATAACACTATAATAATATCAATAACACTATGCTTTCGAAATTTTAATTTCTATTTTTACTCCTCTTTTATGGCTTCGCTAGGGCAGTTCTCTAGCGCTTCCCTTGCTTCGTTTTCGGCATTGGCCGGAACTTCCGAATCGATAGCTTGAGCTTTTCCATCATCGTTCCAGCTGAACACATCGGGGCAGGTGTCGATGCAAAGCCCGCAGCTTATGCAGAGGTCCTGATCAACGTAGACTTTCAAGGAAAATACCTCCTCCATTAGATTTCTCTGTATATTTTACCACACCGACCTGGTGTTATGCAAAGGTTTTTTTAAATTTTTTGTCCCTGAAGTTGTTGCCCCGCCGATTCCTGCCTTGTTTTTAGAAGGAAATATCCTAAAGCCAAAACTGCAGCAGCAATTCCCACGGGATAGGAGATTGTAGTAGGAAGCCTCAAGCCTTCAGGAGCCTGCAGTATATAAGTCACGCTTACCGCCGTCATGAAAGCAGCTGGTAAACTGGCTATCCAGTGGAAGCGCTTTTCTTTAGCAAGGTAAGATGCCCCAGCCCACAGCATTATCATAGCAAGTGTCTGGTTGGACCAAGCAAAGTACCTCCATATGATTTGGAAGTCAATCTGAGAAAGTATAGCTCCTACAGCAAAAAGCGGAACAGCTATTTTATATCTGTTAATTGGGCTTGTTTGACTTAAGTTTATCATTTCTGCTATAGTGAGCCTTGCTGCCCTGAAGGCAGTATCCCCAGAAGTTATGGGCAGAACTACTACTCCAAGGATTGCAAGGACACCGCCTACTGTTCCCATCATCGCAAAAGCCGTTTCTTTCACAACTGCCGAAGGCCCAGCAGGTGATGAAAGCACCTGTCCTAGCTTTGCGGTGCCGCCGTAAAAGCTCATGGCTGCCGCAGCCCAGATAAGAGCTATTATTGACTCGCAAATCATCATTCCGTAAAAGATTAACCTACCCTCTTTTTCATTTTTCACACATCGAGCCACTATAGGCGACTGAGTGCAGTGGAACCCGCTTATTGCTCCGCAAGCTATGGTTATGAAAAGCAGCGGCCATATCGGTGCTCCTTTTGGATGAAGATTTTGAAGCGTAAGTTCCGGGATTTCATACCCTTGAAATACTAAGGAACCTCCGATACCCAACGCCATTATTATGAGGATTGCACCGAAAATCGGATATATCCTTCCAATTATTTTATCAACCGGCAATACTGTCGCTAAGAAATAATAGGCAAAAATTATCCATACCCAGACGCTCTTTGTCAAAACTTCGGGAGTTAGAATCGCTAAGAGTCCTGCAGGGCCATTTACAAACACCACACCTACCAATACCAAAAGCACAACAGCAAAAGCGTTTACAAACAATTTTGCCTTACTTCCCAAATACTTGCCTACTAGTTCGGGAACATTTGCCCCGTTGTTTCTTATAGAGAGCATACCGGAAAGATAATCGTGAACCGCACCGGCAAATATACCGCCGAATACGATCCAGAGGAAAGCTACTGGTCCCCATAGAGCTCCAGAAATTGCACCGTAGATTGGACCCAAACCCGCAATATTTAAAAGCTGGATGAGACTGTTTCTGTACTTGTCCATCGGCACGTAGTCCACACCATCGGCTTTGGTGTAACACGGGGTCTTTCTCTTTTCGTCAGCTCCAAATACTTTTTCGACAATAGCACCGTAGATAACGTAGCCTAAAATTAGAATTGCAATGGATGAAAAAAACGTTACCAACTTCTTCCCTCCTCACTTTATTGATAAAATATCAGTCCACCTAAAATTTTAGAGCAAAAATTTGAGCTTTGGGGGATTTTTCGACTAAAAAGCAAAAATTAATCCCCCTCTGGCAATTCCGAGGGGGTAAACGGTTTTAATGCTTAAATATCGAACATTTTTCGCAGTTCTTTAGCCTGACGGCGGCTTACGGGAACCTCATCCTTTTCATACCCCTGAATTGAAAGGATAAAAGTTCCGTTAAACCAGGGTATTATCTCCTTGACTTTATCAAGATTTACAAGATAGCTCTTGTGAACCCTGAAAAAATTAGGGCTGTTTATTTTCTCTTCCAATTCTGTAAGAGTATAAGTCGTGTTAAATTCCCCGAGTTTCGTTTTTACCACGCTTCCCTTTTCATCGGCAACGCAGTAGCAAATATCTTCCGCACATACAAGGTAGATCCTATCTTTTTTCCAAAAGGGAAGCTTATTGCACAAAGGCCTTTCGTTCGCTTTTATATACTCGGCTATTTTTAGCACTTCCTCTTTTTTCTTTTCATTCTTAAATAGTGTTAAAACTCTTTCTACAGCTTTTTCCAGCCTCTCCTGTGAGAATGGCTTTAAAATGTAATCAACCGCGTTAATCTCAAAAGCTTTCACAGCATATTCGTCATAAGCGGTAGCAAAAATAATCAAGGGGGACCTGCCTTCCTCGAAAATTCGCCTGGCAACTTCAAATCCGTCCATATCCCAGAGTTTAATATCTAGGAAAACCACGTCAGGGTTAAGTTCAACTGCTTTTTCGACTGCCTCCTCCCCTGATGATGCTTCCCCCACTACTCTTATTTCTGGATATGCTTCGAGGAGGTATCGAAGCTCATCCCTCGCCGGGCCTTCATCATCTACTAGCAGTGCTGTAAGCTCCATCGGCCTCACCCCACTTGCTTTCGGCCATCGGTATAAAAAACTTAACTATAGTTCCCAACATAGGTTTGGACGTTATATTCAATCGGCTTTGCGGCCCGTAGAGGTTTTCCAGGCGCCGGTTTACGTTAAAAAGTCCTATTCTGTCTGTAGGCCCTTCTTTATCCAAGATTTCCTTAATCGTTGCCTCATCGAAGCCCACTCCATCGTCGGCCACAGTTAGCTCCACTCCGCCATCCACCCTTTTAGCCCGTATAATCACAGTACCGCCTTCCCTTTTAGGGAAAATCCCGTGTTTTACCGCGTTTTCTACTAGAGGTTGAAGGATAAGCGGGGGCACCATGACGCCGCTAAATGGCTCTAAATCAAAAACTACTTTGAGCCTGTCACCAAATCTTGCTTGTTCAATGGCAAGATATGCCTTTACGTGTTCTATTTCCTGTTCTAGGGGCACCGTTTCTCTTCCTATGCTCAAGTTTTTCCTAAAAAAATCACCCAGGTGCACAAGAAGCCTCCTTGCCTTCTCCGGGTCCCTACGGCATACAGATATTATAGTGTTTAAGGCGTTAAAAAGGAAGTGAGGGTTTATCTGGGATTGCAAAGCCCTGAGTTCAGCCTTTGCCAATAACCTCGCTTGGTGTTCCATCCTGGAAAGCTCAAGCTGAGTGGAAAATAACTGGGCAAGCCCTTGAGCCAGCCTAATGTCCACACTAGTTATGCTGTTCTCTCTGGTCCTATAAAGTTTAAGACAACCTATGACGCGGTCCTTCTCTATAAGAGGCACTATTACTGCAGATTTCAAGTTACATTCTCCATGGTAACACTCAATATCTTCTTTGCAGGATGCCACCTGAAATTCTCCGGTGGCCAACACTTTTCTCGTTGCCTGGGTCTGGATGCTAAGCCCTGCCTTATGATGGTCTTCTCCAGCACCTATGTGAGCCAGAATTTTCTCGTCATCGGTGATTGCGACAGCATCGTAATTTGCCTTTTCGTAAATGATCTTCGCCGTTTTATACGCCGAAAACTCACTTAAACCCTGTCTCAGATAGGGAAGAGTTTCCGACGCTATATCTAATGCCAGCTGAGCCTGGTAAGCCCCCGCCTTTTCCTGCTCACTAAAAATATTTTCCACTAGTGCTATGAATATAGCGATACCGATGGCGTTGACCGTGGTCATCGGAAACCATATAACCCTTACGAGTTCTAGTGCAGCCCAAAAGGGTTTTGCTACCAGAAGTATTATTGCCATCTGCAGAAGTTCAAGTGCCATACCGACTGCCAAGGCAACCTTCCAGTTAATTTTGCCTCTGTTCAGCCTTACGTGCAACATCCCCGCTATAGTTCCTTCGGTAAAAGTAGAAAGGCCACAGGCGAAAGCCGTAAAACCGCCTATATCTATAACCCAACGGTGAAAGCCCGCTATTAACCCCGACAAAAAACCTACAAAAGGACCACCTAAAAGCCCCCCTATTATCACCCCCACGGCTCTGGAGTTTGCAATAGCCCCGTACACAGGGATGCCCATATAAGTTCCTAGGATGCCGAATGCCCCGAATATTACCGCAAGGAGAACCTTGTCGAGCACTGATACTTCCTGCTTCAATATCAGATTTTTGAAAACCTTATTCCTCGAAAGGAGGTATGCTATAACAATAAAGAGCCCCAACCTGTTAGCAAGTCCAATAAGAATTGAATATATCACGGTTTTCACCTCATCGAATTTTCTATCTTAATGATACCACTAATGCCTCCTTTTTTAAAGTTGGAGCTTTAGCAGCTTTTCCAAGTTCCTCCCTTTTTTGCTCAAAATTACATTGCCATTTTTTAAATCCACCGCGGCAAGATTTATTCGGCACCATCCTCTCAACGAAAACAAAAAGGTTTTCTCGTAAGAGTAAGAGCGGACATATTTTTCGATTTCGTCCGATATGCCATTTGGTGCTACTATAACGCCGTTTATTATGCTGCATTTGTGCCCGTCCTTAGGTCGAACATAATCTTTCATAATTTTTTGTTTCAATAATGAATCAAAAAATATAATTTCCTCTAGGCTCAACCGTTCAAAAACCTTCACTACAAAATATTCATTGGTCTCGTAGGAATCTATCACATCACGAGGAGTTAAAAAAGTCCAAAGGTGCTTTATATGGCACTTGGCAAATATATCCACGTCATCTCCAGAAACTACTGTTTCCCTTTCTATATCAAAGTGAGCTCTCAATCTGTCGCAGAGTAATTCCAGATACCCTTGTGTTTCCATTAAACCGCTCCCCTTTTTCAAAAGTCGAAAGAGGTGGAATAAATCCACCTCTTAATTTTTCAATTAATCCAATTTTACAGAAGTAGTTTTTCCACTTTTTCCTGCCGCTTTCAAGGTATTGTATGTCACAAACATAAGGACTATCGCCAGCACGAACAGCGCAATCGATAGCAAAACGAGGATGTAATTTCCGGCCTTGTAAAAGTTCTTCATCAAAAGCAAAGTAGCAGAAAGCGTTACAGCAAACATCCAAAGCATGGGCACAAGTGTCATGAGCGGATTTTTCCCTGTTCTCACAAACCATGCTGTTAGTGCAAGCAGCGCCAACGCTGAAAGGAGCTGATTGGCAGAACCGAAGATCGGCCATATTTTCTGATATCCATAAGCTAAGAGAATGTACGCACCGAATATCGTGACGAGAGTTGCAATGTACTTGTTGGATAGCGGATTTTTTTCTTCACCTTTTGTCTCAAAGTACTCCTGAAATATATACCTTCCCAATCTCGTAGCTGTATCTAGGCTGGTGAGAGCAAACGCAGTAAAGGCCAATGTAACAAATACTTTCCCAAAATCTTCGGGGATGCCAAAAGTAGTCATAAATTTTGCAATACCGCTAGCAAAAATAGTGGCAGGGCTTCCTTCAGCTTTTGATACGTAAGCCACTGAAATCAATGCTATTATAGCCAAAAACCCTTCTATTAGCATTGCGCCATAACCTACAAAACGGGCATCGCTCTCAGAAGAAAGTTGTTTGGCAGTCGTACCTGAACCTACGAGTGAGTGAAACCCGGAACATGCACCGCACGCAACGGTGACAAACACCATCGGGAAGAGGTATTGGACACCAGAACTTGTCGTAACGCTGAAACCTTTAAATGCTTCAAGTTTTAGTGTTGGATGCATTAGGATTATTCCCAGAGTACCTCCTATGAGCATTGCGTAAAGGAGGAATGAATTCAGATAATCCCTCGGCTGCAATAAGAGCCAGACAGGAAGAACCGAAGCAAAAAAGATGTAAACGAGCAATATATATTGCCATGTAATTTTATCAAACTGCATGAATGGATATTTATAGCCTAACCATACAGACAAAAATATTAATGTTACACCAATTACTGTAGAAACAGCAAGACTTGCATTTCTTCTGTAAACTAATTCACCAAAGAGTACTGCAATCAATATAAAAAGCAAAGATGCAGTTCCTGCTGCAGGAGTGGCAGCAAAAGCATCTGCAGTAATGCTTGTAAATGCTGCCACAACTAAAACGAGAGTTAGCCAAGCAAATATATTGAAAAGTTTTTTCCCCGTCGTTCCAATATTAGCTTCAATTATTTCTCCTATAGATTTTCCCTTATGCCTTATCGATGCCAAGAGTGAACCAAAGTCATGAACTCCCCCGACAAATATAGTGCCGAGGAGTATCCAAAGTAAAACTGGTAGCCAACCGAATATAGCAGCCTGTATTGGCCCCGCTATCGGCCCTGCCCCTGCAATCGACGCAAAGTGGTGTCCTAATAGGACGTATTTGTTTGCGGGCACGTAATCCACCCCATCGTACATCTCATGGGCAGGAGTCTTTCTCGTAGGGTCTATCCCCCACTTTTTTGCCAGGTACGCCCCGTAACTTGCGTAAGCGGCAAGGAATAAAATAGCCCCAACAACTAGCAGTACAAGGGAATTCATAAGTCCGCCTCCTTATGAAACTGGAATTAATTATTAAATCTGCGGTTTTGTACTATTTAATTTGCTCACCCCCTTACAAGCCATCGCTATTTCTTTTCTTTTTTAAATATTATTATAGTTTAAATTATCTTTTTTATGTCATAATTTCCGTTATGTGGCTAAAATTTAATCCTATGCGGTCGTATTTGTGCTTCAAACGGTAAAGCCGCATTTCTTTATATAAACAACTCAATTCTATGTTATAATTTTTCTGTGAGTTTAATCAAACGGAGGGAAAAACCTTGGCTTTACAAACCGGCTCCATCACTTTAGACACTCTAAAGCGCGGGCTGAAATCGGGCATCGACGTTACATTACAGCTTGCAAAGGTGATGATTCCTATTTATTTCATTGTGACTTTGCTCAAGCACACTCCAGTCCTCGGTACAATAGCCCGACTTTTCGCACCGTTTATGAGGTTCTTCGGCCTCCCTGGAGAAGCCGCACTGGTGCTGGTACTCGGCAATCTGGTAAACCTATACGCGGCGATAGGAGCGATAGTATCCTTATCTCTTTCCTTGAAAGAAATAGCTATATTAGCCATAATGCTTTCATTCTGCCACAGCCTGCCAGTTGAAACCGCGTTGGCAAAAAAAATAGGCCTTTCAGCCATAAGCGTAATAGCTGTAAGGATGGCACTTGCCGTCCTATCCGGACTGGCATTCAGCATTTTACTATAAATAAAAAAGGGGTGTCTTATTTGATTGAAGCTTTAAAAGAGGCCACAGTCGGTTCTATACAATCAATAAAGCAGATTTCCATTATCGTAATACCGATAATGTTAGCTATGGAAATCCTAAAAGACATGGGGCTTCTAGACCGTATTGCCAACTGGTTTTCACCTGTAGTCCGGATATTTGGGATGAAAAAAGAATCGGCATTTCCGCTGGTGATAGGAATAATTATAGGGCTTTCTTACGGGGCGGGGATAATATTCAAAGCCGCCAAGGAAAACAAGTTGTCCAAAAAGGACCTTTATCTTATAACCTACTTTCTCGTGGCGGCTCACGCGGTCTTCGAAGATACGGCAATTTTCGCCGCTCTCGGAGTAAGCGCAGTACTTTTGCTTTCTACCCGCCTTACCGTTGCAGCACTGTTTACTTTCCTGGCATCAAAATTCTTAAAGGATCTGGAAAGAGGTGAAAATAATGAACTCACAACAAAAGAACGAATTTAAGGTAATAAGCCTTCCGAAACTAAACGGCCTTACCCCTACCCTCGAATCTACAGCGCTGAAACTTATGGAAGAAGCTGGCGAACTTGCACAGGCCATAGGCAAGTTCAGGGCAAAAAGCGGAGAAAACATAAAGATGGACGAAAAAGAAGTGGTCGACAGGATGGCAAGGGAACTTTTGGATGTGGCTCAAGTAGCGGTGTCCATGATGTTTGTCCTGGAGGAAAATTACAATATAGACCTGGAGGAAAAGTTAAAGCAGCACATAGAAAAGCTAAAGGCCAAAGGATACCTCAAGTGACTTTTAAGTCAGGTGCAATTCGTTAATCATTGAGGCTAGATTTTCTAAAAATTCCCTGTTGGTGCGGGTTTTTTTCAACCTGTTTATGAGGGTGGTTGCTGCTTCAACGGTATCCATTGGAGCTAGGGCCTTCCTCAACACCCAAACGGCTTCTAGCTCTTCTTTAGAAAGGAGCAATTCCTCGCGGCGGGTGCCGGACCTCTTTATATCTATAGCCGGATAAATTCTGCGCTCCGCTAATTTTCTGTCCAGATGAATTTCCATATTGCCGGTCCCCTTGAATTCTTCGTAAATGACATCATCCATACGGCTTCCTGTTTCCACCAGAGCTGTAGCGATTATGGTGAGGCTTCCGCCCTCTTCTATATTGCGCGCAGCTCCGAAAAACCGCTTGGGTTTATGTAATGCACTCGGGTCCAACCCACCGGACAACGTCCTCCCCGTCGGCGGTACCACCAGGTTGTTGGCTCTCGCAAGGCGCGTTATGCTATCCAGCAGAATAACTACATCCTTTTTGCTTTCCACGAGCCTCTGAGCGCGCTCCAGCACCATGTCGGCAACCCGCAGGTGATTTTCCGGCGGTTCGTCGAAAGTTGAACTCACCACATCACCATCTACTGAACGCCTCATATCGGTTACTTCTTCGGGCCTTTCGTCTATCAACAGTACTATAAGTTCCAGGTCCGGGTGATTTTTCGAAAGAGCGTTGGCAATATTTTTTAACATCATGGTTTTGCCCGCTTTAGGCGGGGAAACTATGAGAGCTCTCTGTCCCTTTCCGATGGGAGAAATTATATCGATTATCCTGGTGGAAAGGTCTTCGGGGTCGTGCTCTAGTGTGAGCCTGGGCTCTGGGAAAATGGGAGTTAACGAATCGAAGTGAAACCTGCTTACGGCGTGTTCCGGATCTAGGCCGTTTACCTCGTGGACCTGCAGCAGGGCTCTGTATTTTTCGCCCTCTTTCGGAGGCCTAATCCTCCCCCTGACCAGGTCCCCTGTGCGCAGGTGGAATCGTCGGATTTGTGAAGGCGAGACGTATATGTCTTCATCGGAGGGAAGGTAATTTTCTATCCTCAAAAAACCGTATCCGTCCGGCATTACCTCGAGGACTCCTTCTGCTATGCTCTCTCCTGACTCGGCCGCCATAGCTTCTATTATCTTTACTATAAGCTCCTTCTTCCTGTATTTGTAGTATCCGGGAATCTTCTTTTCCCTTGCTATTTCTTGAAGCTGGGCGATGGTCTTCTTTTCCAGTTCCTGTGCAAGCAATCTCTCACCTGGTTGTCTAAACTGTACAAAACTATAAATCATACAGTTTAGACAGCTGGGCTATTTGTATTCCGCCCTTTCAGAGAGTGCTCATTCCCAGCAGGCGGTATTCAAGCACTCCCATAGCCCCTGCCCCAAGAAGCAGGAACTCGCGCCCCTTACCCGGGTCTCCCCACTTGCCCTGAATGTAATACTCCCTTCAGGACAGAGACGTCCCTTAAAACTTTCCCAGGGGAGAGTGGCGTCACCACCGCTACCTTGAGAACTCGCCAGAGTTTATAGCCTTCGCTACAGGCACTAATACTTGTTCCATCCAGAGGTATTAGTGCCTTCCCCGCCTCACTCCCAAGGCTTTGTATTAGTTTTATTGCTTCGTCTATCTCCTTTAGTTGCCTTTTCTTTAGTTGTTTGCTTTTTACCGTCCTCTTTACGTGCTCTTTTAATTCCCCCAATTCGTCAGCATCTAAATCTTTTAGAATTGCCATATACCCTTCGGGAATTTGCTCTTTTAACCCAAGTCCCCTTCTTGCTATGACATACGCTGCTGCTACGTCCTTGCTTATCATATACTGCGGTGCATACTTCAGCATCCCTATCACTGATGTATATGAAGGATTGACCTCTATGACTTGTATACCCTTCCTCTTCGCTAATACCTTGATTTTTTCCAAAAGTGACCTGTAGCTAAAGCTGTGCCTTATCCTTCTCGATTTCCTCCCCGAAAAGTCTCCTCTTTTCCCTTTGTCTCTTATGTCCAATCTCTCGATTGCTATTGCTTTTTTCTTTTCTTCTGCTAGCCTTACTACTTCGTGGGCATACTGCCATCTGTAATATTCCCTCTTATTTGAATTGCTGCTTGTAAGTTCAGGCATCGGTATTCTGCCATAACTTATAAGATTACCATTCTCATTCGTTTCCGACCATGCTATGTGGTCCGGGTATGCGTTGATGTCTATTCCTATGACTCCATTTTCCTTTGTTACCGCAACTTCCGGGAAGTTTTCTTCAATCGTAAAGTAAGCATATACCTTGCCGTTTTTGAGCTTTAGCTCTACAGAATAAGGCTGTCCAAAAGTGCTGATTGCTTCCAGTAATTCCTCACGGCTCTTTTCTTTCTTCCATCCCGCTTGTATCCTTGCATATGCATATTTTCTTTCACCTACGTTGATTCTAAGTACAGCACCGTTTTCATCTATCTCGATCCTTGTGTTGAGATTCCCTTTCTTGCTCTTGTCCCCTCTCGAATAAAGATTGCCTTTCCTTCTTTCTTGCCACTCGTGTTTCAGCTTCTTATATGCATTTCCATTTATGTGTTGTTTCTTTGGCTTTTCAAACAAACTCCTGCCACCGAAAATAACTTTGCCTGGATTTTCGCCTCTTTCTTTACAAGACTCTAGAACGCTTTTTGCCTTCATTATCGCATCATCTACATACCTCGAATTTAAACTGAAAATCTCTTGCAGTTCTCTTTTGAGTTCATTTCTGCTTTTACCTTCTAAAAGTCTGTTATATGCGAATCTTGTGCAGGATGACCATCTTCTCATTAAATCCGCTACTTTCTGCTCGTCTTCCTCGCTTTTGAAGATAAGTTTAGCCTGTATTGTTATCATGGCTTTTGCCACCTCTTTGTCCGTAAATCCTGGCTACGTCTGCTGATGTCGTATGTTTCTTTAACTTTTTGTAGACTCAACAACATCAATAATCACTTAGTTAAGATTATGTCATTTTGTATTGTTGTCTTCAACTGTTGTTTCCGCCTTTTGCCACTTCTAATATAAAAAATATTTCTCCGTTTGAATTCTAAGGCGGAGAACGCAAAATTATTCGGACAGGTTTACATTATATCAAAGATTTAATCGGTCATCAATGGTCTTTCCCATGGGAAATTCAACGACAAAGGTAGTACCTTCCTCTTCCACAGAATTGAAATAAATATTCCCTCCGTGGTTTTCTACAATTCTCTTGGAAATAAATAAGCCTAGTCCTGTGCCGTTCTTCTTAGTAGTGAAAAAAGGACTGAAAATTTTATCTTTTACTTCAGGGCCTATTCCTCGCCCGTTATCTTTAACTTCAACCGTAACTTTTTCGTTTAATTTTGAAACTATTATATCGATACTTCCGCCTTCTTCTACAGCTTCAAAAGCATTTTGAATCAAGTTTATAAAGACTTGCTCCAGCTGGTCCCTATCGGCCCATAAAAATATCGATTCATCATTTATACACAGTTTAAATTGGATTTTCTTCTTTTCAAAGCTGTTTTTGTAAAGTTCTATGACTTCTTTTATCAATTCGCAAACCCACACCAATTCCTTAGAATCGCTTTTGATTTTGGCAAGCATCAGAAAATCCTTTACCAGGCTTTCGAGCCTGTCTACTTCAGAAATCATTATCTTTACATATTCCTTGCGCTTGTCGCTTTCCGAAAGCGTGTTGTCTAATATCTGTAAAAAACCGCGAATAGAAAAAAGAGGATTTTTTATTTCATGAACAGCGCTGGCTGCTAATTCACCTATGACCGACAGACTTTCAGAAGGAACCTTGTCGTCTTCGGACTTGCCTTCACCTTCGCAATATACAATGACCCCCGAAACCCCTTGTTCATTTCGGACTACTGCCGTATTCACGTTAAAAGTACGGCATCCCGTTTTCTCATCCTGGAAGTTGTTTTCCAAAACTACAGTATGACTGCCTTCTCTTATATATACTGCAGGGTCTTCAGAGAGTTTGTAGCTTTTGTCTGTAAACAAGTCCTCGAAAACATTTGAATAACGTAAGCTCATTTGTATTCTCCTCTCGATGCAAGTCTCAAGATGTCAATGCTTTCTTTATCAGGTTTTCAAGGCTCGAAATGTCAAAGGGCTTGACCAGATATGCGAAAGCTCCTCCTTCTAAAGCCTTTTTAACAGATTTTTTTTCGCCGTCTCCTGAAATCATGATTCCCTGCAAATTTAAATTTATTTCTCTTAGCATTGATAAAAGGGTGAGGCCATCCATGCCGGGTATGGCCATGTCTATAACCGCTAAATCCGGCTTTTTTTCGGCAGCAAGCTTGAGTGCTTCAAAACCGGAGGACGCCCCGAAGACCTCGTACCCTTGAAATTGAAGGGCTTCAAGGAGCATCCTCCTTACCCATACCTGGTCATCTACCACGAGAATTCTGTTTTTCCGATCCATTATGCTACACCCCAGTCGCTACATTGGCTATCTAAGATATCACAAGATCTATTACCACATCTGCATAGAAAATTCCCCGTTCGTACCTGCCTGCTGCAATGACCTCGTCTCCTTCTTCTACGTAATCGGCAATTTTTTTAACACTTATTTCCTTGTTGCCCTTTAAAAAGACGGTATCGTCATTAAAATGAATTTCTAAGGTAATAATCTTGCCCTGCTCATTTTTGAACTCCACCACGATGACTTTGGCATCCAGATGCACGTATCTCGCAGTCCCACGCACCACATTGAGAAGCTGCCTTGCCGTCACTTCCATCTTCAATATTTCATCGCCTTCCGCTTCTACTTCTACATAAAAGCCGGGCTTGACTTCGAAAATAGTTATGGTCTTTTTATCCTTTGTAATCCTTGAGTCCTGGGTCACCGTAAAGGTGTGATCCACTTCTTCATCATCGGTAACAGTAATTTTCGAAACATCAGAAATCGAGATTTCCTTGACCACTCCGCTGACACTTCGCTTGGTGCTTTTAGCCTCTATTTTCGTAACTTTCCGGTATTCGACGTATAGGATGACTTCGTCCTGGCTTTTTATGTTCTTTAATTCCGCGCTCTTGCCGTCTCTCTTAACTTGTGCATCTTCTCTTACTTCGAAATCTTCGACACTTCCATCATCAAGCTCTAGCGTTATAACAGGATTTTTTGAAAGAAAACTTATGCTTTTAACAGAGCCCCTTACCTTTTTCTGGGCACTTTCGGACTCAATACTGAAGACCTTTTCGCCATAAAGCATTAAAGTTACTATATCACCCGGCATAAGCTGCGAGAACGACGAAGTCTTCCCATCTTTTACCACCCTTACCGATGCATCCACTTGGTAAGTTTCGTTATTTTTCGTTTCCTCGTTTTCAACAATTACATACCCGGTGATTACAGATTTTAATATGCCAGATACAGTTTTGAAAGTCGTCGGTTGAACATCATCCAAAAAAGCTTCTATGTACCTCGCACTATTGCCATCCGCTATTATCCTCAATTTTGTTCCCGGCAAAATATCCTTCAGCGCTATCTTTTTCAACGCACCCTGCTGGTCTTTGTTGTACACCTTGCAGTCGGTTCCGACAAGATAAGTCCTAAGCACGCCGTCTGCCAGCTTCACATCTATGTAATTTAAAAAATCCGTCTTTATATTTTCAACTCTGCCGGTTGCCATTTTTCCGGATATATCTATATATTCTGCAATTTGGTTCAAAACTTTGGTAGCTTGCGCGCGGTTTATGTTTTCTTTTGGTCTGAAGCTCCCATCTTCAAAACCTGATAGTATTTTCTTTTCCACCGCAAGCTGAACGTATTTTCTAGCCCCTAGCGGTATTTCATAAGTGTCTTTAAAGGCAAGGTTTATGTTTTTTATCGACTGAGCCTCATTTTCAAGGCCTAAAGCCCTTACCGCAAAAACTGCCGCTTCAAACCTCTTTGTGGCCTCTTCGGGTCTAAAATCAGCGTAATCATCGCCCGATATTATCCCCTTTTCAAGGGCCACAGCCACATAACTCCGGGCCCACAGCGGAATCGAATGAACATTCGGAAAATCAGAAGGAAGAGTTTTGTTTTTTGCATAATCTTCCAATCCCATAAGCCTCACTATCATGGCAATAAATTCAACACGCTTAACCGGGTCATCCGGTGCAAAAACATCCGGGCTTCTTCCGGTGATCACACCCAAGAGAGCCATTTTCTCCACGTAAGGCCTTGCCCATTCATATTTTTCTTGAACTATGTCGGAAAAATTTGGCACAGCTGCAAAAACTCGATTTATGTTGAAAAGGTTCATTATTGTCAAAAAAATCAAAAGGAAGACCGAATAAAGCTTTAGGGCCCGGTTAGATGGTTTCACTGATTCCATCTCCTTTCATTTTTTTCCTTTTGTCTATATATTCTACAAAAACCAAGTAATTCCTTCTTTTGAAGAAAAAAGGGCGATCTTATCGCCCTTTTTTTCCGATTCCCCATTTTTATGCCTTATTTTATCACTTTAATACTGATGGCCTTGTCCTTTTGTGCCACAAGTTCGACGCACGATCCTTCTTCCAGGTCTGAAAGTTCCGCCCGTCTTTCTCCAATCTCGATATAAGTTTCGCCGGTAACTTCATAGGTTAAGGTATTCTTATCGGTAACCACAAACCATCCATCTACCTCTAAAATTGGACCCCTCATATATATGGAAGCACCCTCTTTTATTTCGCCTAAAATTACTACTTTTTCGCCGACATAGTTCTCGAGGCGGCTTGTATCTCCCACCAGCACAAACCTTTCATACTTGGTCTCTAGTTCCAAGTGCCACCCTTCTATATCGCTTTCTTTTAACACACCGACGTAACCTTTTTCTACTTTCTCGTATGTTAATAGACTTACGGTTTGTTTCCTTTCATCTACATCCACCACTATTCCTTTGGCCATGGAGGTAATCTTCTTGCTTATAACCTGGATGAACACCACCTTGCCTTCTTCATTAAAGATGAGTTCCACTTCATCACCGGGGCCAATCTTTTCAATGTCGCCGTATTTGCCGTTAATATAAACCGGTACGTCTTCTTCTAAATCATAAGTAGCTGTTTTCCCTTCTTTACTGACTGTAATTGTCATGTCATCCCGGTCCACCAAGACGACCATGAAGACGGATTCTCTCTTTTCATCTTCTTTCAGGAGCTCGTCAAGGCTATTTATTATTACCGCCATTTCAGCCCTGCTTATAGGCTTGTTGGGTTGGAAAACATGACCGGGATACCCCTTAATCAGCCCTAACTCTACCATCACGTAAACGTACCCAACAGCATCATCAGGTATGGCTTTAGCATCTTTGAAGGAGAGCTTTTCGTTCATGTGCTGCTTTGCCTCGTCTTCTCTTCCAATGGCCCGGACGACATATTTCGCAACTTCGTATCTTTTTGCGGGCTCATTGGGGCGAAAGTTTTTAAGTTCCTCCGGCTTTACTATCCCCTTTTCCACCGCCAGGTTCAGGTAATAGTAAGCATCTTTCCACGGCAATTTTAATCTGGTTATATATTCGGGCAATTTAGCTTTATTGTCTATTTCCCCTTCCCATCCCATAATCCTTAAAGTCATTATAATCGCTTCCAGATGGGTGACTGAATTTTTCGGTTTGAACCAATCCCCCGGGTACCCCTTTACTATGCCCTTTGCATACATCTTTTCGATAGAAAACCTGGCCCAGTCCCATTCTTTTCCCAGATCTTTAAAGCCGCTTTGTTTTGCTTGTGCCACCGGGGCCGCCAACGATACCAGCAAAACCATTATTAGCAGCCCCACAATGAATCTTTTCATTATGTCAATGCCCCCTTCATGTATTTTTAATTTTACTTTCTGTTATATAAATACGTTAGGAGGCATTTTCCTTTTCGGGTTAAATTCGCTTTGTAATAATAATGTAACAGTATTTTAAAGCATGCGTAACATTTTAAATTTAAATCTTTCCCATGCTTGGATAAACCTTTTAAGTTCATCTGTCTTAGGATTTTCTAATAACTCTTGGGGGGTTCCTTCTTGCACCACTTTTCCACCCATGAGCACCATAACCCGATTTGCAAACAGCATGACCTCCTCAAGGTCGTGGGTTATAAAAAACGTGGTTATCCCCGTTGTCTTTAATACTTCAAAAAAGTCAGCTATAAGCGACTCCCTTATAAATACATCAAGATTTGAAAAAGGTTCATCTAAAAATAACACTTCCGGCTCTAATGCAAAAGCTCTAGCAAGGCTAACCCTTTGAGCTTCGCCGCCCGAAAGGGACCTTGCCCATCTATTGCTTAGCTTTTCGACCTTAAATCTTTCCAGCCAGTATTTTGCCCTCTCTATAGCCTCGCGATGTTTTATGCCCCGTATTCTCAAGCCCAAAGCTATATTTTCAATAACCGTATCATTGAGAAACAGCGGTTCCTGAAAAACAACAGCCATTTTTCTCCTAATCCTTATCCTTTCTTTTTGAGTTATTTTCTCCCCTTTGAAATAAATCTCTCCCCGCTGAGGCACCTGAAGTAGGGCCATCACCCTGAGAAGAGTACTTTTCCCCGCCCCGTTAGGACCTATAACCGCAAAAATTTCTCCTTTTTTCAATCCTATCTTTTTTACGTCCAACAACTCTTTTCCCCTAATTCTCACCATGATGTCCTTTCCTTCAATTACCGTATTCATCTTCATGCCTCCGCTGCTGTAAATAAGTTAATGCCATAGTGCCCAAGTATGCCATCAAAAGCAAAATAAAACTGAGCGCAAGAGCATCTTCGAAATTGCCTTTGCTTGTCTCAAGGACTATAGCTGTTGTAAGAACCCTTGTGTACCCTGCAATGTTTCCTCCTACCATCATGGAAGCGCCTACCTCTGAAACAATAGCTCCAAAGCCCGCAATTACCGCCGCCAAAATAGAGTATCTTGCCTCCTTTGCCATCAAAAAAAGCATCTGCAGGGGAGTGGCTCCCAACGACATTATATGCAACCTCAATTTCTTGTCCACCTGTTGCAATGCAGCTGTAACCAATGCCAGTATCACAGGCGTAGCTATCACTGTCTGGGCAATGACAATTGCAGTAGGCGTATATATGAGGCGCAATCGTCCCAAGGGTCCGCTTCGCCAAAGCAAAAGACATACCCACAGCCCAACTACAGTGGGAGGAAGTCCCATCCCGAGGTTGGCAAGGCTTATTAAAAAATTTTTCCCCGGAAATTCCTTAATTGCTATAAAAAATGCGGCTGGCAGCGATATGGCAAGACTTATTAAGGTCGCAAGACCAGATACTTTCAATGTAAATAAGGTTATCCGGTATATATCCGCATCCAATGTAACTAACATAACTATTGCTTTTTTTAAACCCTCAAATATTGTATCCATCAAAACCGCCTCGCTTTTTCTGCGTTGTGCTTATTCTTACATAATGCTTTCCTAATATATTTTCTATAAAAAAGCAGATTATCCTCTTTTAAAACTAAAAAAAACGGGAAAAACGCATAAATTTGAGGGTGTACTACAATAAAAAAGGCATTTGCTTTTGTTTTCGGCTCAAAAGCGTAAAAGTTACGGGGTTTTTGTGCTGTTATTCACTTCCTTTTGAGTCTTCTAAAGTATATAATGTATCTTGGTGTTTTTTTAGAAAATAAATCTGCGACAATAACAAAGGGGGGATAAAATGGGGCTCCCAGAAAAGATATACCTGTTCACTGTAGGGCTGTATGTCTTCTTCTTTTTTCTTTTCCTGCGCTATTTTCTCTGGGAAAACTATGCACGAAAGCATTATTGGCGCAAAAGGCGGCCTATAACGCTGTTTGAATTGAAAAAATTAGCAAGGGAAAAGAAAAAAAAGCTTCCGATGTTTTCCATCCTTGTACCCGCGCGGGAAGAGGCGGAAGTAATCGGCCAAACGATTGAACATTTATCTAAGTTAAATTACCCACCGAATTTACTTGAGATAATAATTATAACCGATGAAAAGGAACTGCAAAAAGGTGTTCCGGTAACGACCCAACAGGTAGTAGAGGCAAAAATCGAGGAATTTAAAAAAAGAAAAAACGCTCCTGCCTTAAAACATGTAATGGTGCCTTACGATTTCGACGGCTATTACGGTGGGACTTTGACCGGAAAAGAAGTTCCTTCTACAAAGGGAAGAGCATTGAATTACGGCCTTTCCTTCATAGACAAGAATTCCGATATCTGCGGATTTTACGATGCAGAAAGTCACCCGGAATTAGACGTACTGCTTTACATAGCTTACAGGTGGCTGATTTCCGACAAGAAGAACCTCATATGGCAGGGACCGGTCTTTCAGGTTAGAAATTTCTTTTTCCTGAGCCCTATTACAAAAATCGCATCCCTTTACCAGGCTTTAGCCCATGAATGGTATTTGCCCGTGCTCATGAGACAACTTCCATTTGTAGGCGGAACGAACCTTTTCATTGAGTCGAAGTTGCTTCGTGAAATAGGTGGATTTGATTATAACGCCCTTACGGAAGACCTGGAAATAGGCGTGAGGGCATTTTTAGAACGCGATGCCTGGCCGGAGTATTTTCCGTACGTGAGCACCGAACAGACACCCCAAACCTATAAAGCTTTTTTCCGACAGCGTTTGAGGTGGGCTTCCGGCCATATTCAGGTTGTCGAGAAATTTAAAAATGCTTTTACTTACGATCTCAACAAAAAGAACCGCATTATTAAAACCCTCCTTTTAAAGGGAGAAATAGAGTGGGTTTTGTACCAACTAGCTGTTTTGATACCACCGACAATATTTTTTCTGAGCTTAAAAGGATGGGTAAAACCTGTTACAATTCCCGGATACATAAATTACCTGCTGAAATCCTTTGTGTTCATTTACGTGGGATTCACATATTACATCTATTTGCGCTACTTGAGGTACATGAAAGATAGAGGGCCGTTAAGAAAGCTGCTGGCCATAGTGGAACTCCTCGCACTGCCGCTTGCCGGCTTTTTGCTGCCGCTACCCTACTCTTACGCTTTGGTATTGCGTGCACTCAACCGCCAGCCGAGGACATGGTGCAAAACTCCGCGCACCCGGGAAGTACCAGATATCAGATTTACAATTTCTAAGTAGGCTAAAAACCACCTGCATCAGTTGCAGGTGGTTTTATGGCTTAAATGCTACCATGTGAAGTCCAAAGGTAAAAATGAAAAGGTAATTTTTACAGAAAGCCTTAGCTCCCTAATTATTCTTGGCAATGGTTGGGGAGTATCGGCAGCGGCATTGTGCATTAAAATAATTGCGCCATTTGCAGCATTTGACAACACCCTGTTTACTATAGCGTCAAGACCTGGATTTTGCCAGTCCAGAGTATCTATAGTCCACATTATTGTCCGATAACCAAGGCCGGCAGCAACATTTAAATGAGTCTGATTGTATTCTCCAAAAGGTGGACGAAACATGTCAACCTGGACATCAATTACCCTCTGAATTGCCCTGGTTGCATTAGTAATTTGACTGCTCATTTCCGCCGTTGAAAGTTGGGTCATGTGAGGATGGGTGTGGCTGTGATTGCCAATCTCATGCCCCGCCGTGAAAATTGAACGCAAAAGGGTCGGAAAGTTTTCGGCCCAAATCCCAGAGATAAACCAAGTAGCCCTGATACCGTTTTGCCTCAAGATATTAAGGATTGGTTCAGTCTGGTTATCTCCATACGTTGCATCAAAGGTCAAGGCAACCATCCTCTTTTCACTGTTTCCCCGGAATATCGGTGTTGCAAGTCCCGCCGTGGAAACCAATATCTGTTGTCCAATTCTTAAATTATTCGGATCTATACCCGGATTGGCATTGGTTAAGGCACTGACGGTGGTCCGAAATCTTCTTCAATCGAATACAAAGTGTCGCCTCTTCTAATAGTGTAACGGAAAAAGCCCTGAGGAACGCCAGGCAACTGCGCCCCCGGCGGCAGCAATAACATCTTTCTCGGGAAGATTCGATTTGGATCTGGAATATCGTTCAAACTCAAGAATCGTTTTCTACTAAAAAGAGTTTGACCCTCCTGAAACAGAAAAAAATAACCCATGAAATTATTTGAACCTTTGAGATGGGCCGATCTCTTAAGATGTTACTTTTGGACATAAAAAATAACCCCCTTCTGGACCTACGCATTTTTTTAGGGCTTTCAAAAAAAACTATTGATAAATACGAATTAAAAGAGGTATAATATAAGTGAGGTGCCGATGAGGCAAGTGTGGAAATTGTTGGGAGATATTATTTATGATTAGTAGCTTCTTTAGCTACTTTTTCTTTATCCTTATTTTGACTTCGATTTCTACTTCCAGGCCCAACAACGATAGAAGCGCGTTTATAACTCGTATCATATCGCATCACCCCCTCCCTTGCAGTGTGGAAAAATTCCACACCGCCAAACACCGGCACCCCAAGCGAGGCCGTCAGGCTTCGAACCCTTCGGCCTCTCGAACAAGGGAGGGGGCATTTGCCACTTGCCTTAACAAATTAATTATACCAAACATTTGCGGAGCCGGACAACACCGGCTTTTTTGATTTCACCTCTCTTTACCGGCCCTGCACTCCCGACTCCGTCCCTGCCGTGAGCCGCCTCACGGCTTAGCTGCTAAATGAGGTCCCAGCAGGGCGGAGGCCGTTTATGCTCACCGCGGCAAAGCTTTACCCCTTGCCGGAAGCCCAGGCCGGGATGTTATAATGGTAGGGGCCGCGAGGCGGATTAAATACCCGGCCACAGGCCGGTGTTGTTGTCCTTTCTAAACAGCTTTTTCGCTGAAAGGGCACTTCCGCAAGGGCGTAAACCCTAAGCAGAGATGCCCTAAAATTTTGGCCCTGCATGGAGCTAAAAAAAGCTCGATGCAGGGCTATTTTTAAAACCGCGGGCCTATGATCTGCGACTTCGAATGGTCATATATTGTGCCTTTTACAATCACCGTGATGGTGTCTGTCGCCGTTTTCGTCCCGCCACCAGTCAACTGCTTATATTCAGTGAATACCACCTTGTAGTTACCGTCGGGCATGTTCTTGGGGATAATGACTATTACGTCGCGGCCTTTTGCTTTTGTATGTTCAACGTCTTTATGCTTTCTGTAGTTATTTGTATATCTTTATAATACTCGCTGGGCTGATCCCAGACGTAAAAGCCGTAAGTTCCTTGGTAGTAGTAATTGGGGTCCGTGTCCGTCCATTCAATATCAAGGCTGCCATCCCTGTATATCTTAATATTGTTGCCCTTAACCTCTATCCTTACATTCCAACTTTGCCCACGGTAGAAGTATGGGAAAGACCCGCCGGTTTTCACCACCTGGAAACTGCCGTTTGTCACTTTTGTAAGCACGCTTCTCTGATCATAGCGCACATTTCCGCAGGCGGAATGATTATCTATAATATAGACGTAGGAGCTGTCTAGAGACTGCATCCGGAACATGAATCCCCTTTGAGCGCAGGCCTGCTACCGATGTTGCGACGACAGCATTTAAGCTGCTGTCGTAACTCCATGCGTTCAAAGGCGGAGTTCCGGAGCCGCCGACGTAGAAACTTAGCCAATTAGAAAAAATCGAAGATGGGTCTTGAGTTTGGGTAGAAGTCGTTGCAGTTTCTACTGCCTCTATGCGTGCATCTATATTTTTTGCCGCAAGTTTGGTCTGCACGATGCTATTTATTTTACTGTTAAGATTAGCGGTCTGTACTGGCCCCCGGTTATTTGGACTTAAATGACCAATACTCCACGGCTCACATTATTTCTTAGAATCTCTTCGTAAAATTTGGTTGGAGTCATATATCGTAAAGATTGATGGGGCCTTACAGTATTGTATTCCATCATAAACTTATCTAGCCCTTTTATAAACGAACCATACCCAATAAAATCATTTATCTCGACAAACTCTTCTTTCAATGTCCTAAAAAATCGCTCTATATTTGGATTTCTTTCCGGCGACCTCACGGGTATGCGCTCGTGTATTATACCCAGGCGTTTGCAAAATTCCTGAAATTCCTTAGATAAGCTACCGTTATTGTTAGAATCGTATTTATACCTCCATATCCTCTGCGCGATGTAGTCGCCGTCAGGTGAATAGGAGGAGTCTATAAGCTCTACCTTCGCCTTGTTCCCATTTTGGGGATCTCTCAATACCGTCGCTATCACGAAAAAGTTCGCAACCGGCGGCAGGTTCGGGGCAATCGAGAGAGTCCTCTCGTACCATTCAGAATAATGGCCGGTGCTGTTCTTCACCCTTACCCTGACTTTATAATCCCCTGCCGTCCTTGTCTTCATATCTGGTGACGAGACTATTTTTATGTCCGATGCCGACCCTCCGGCTGGGGGTATTATCTGCCATTCAGTTGCCTCCCACACCATCGGGTAGCGTGCTGAAGTGCGGCTGTTTGATGCGTCAAATACCACCTTGCGGTTTTCTTTCAGCGTCCCGATAGAAGATGGTCAAGTATTATTTAGCTAGAATTTTTGCCTGTCTTGTTCTTTTAGAAATTTTTATTTTCATCGCCTGGAGGGTCCAACACTTCTATAATAGCATTTATGGGAATGCTTCGCGAAAAAGAAGGCCTCCGGCTTATCTTCCAGGGTATATTACCCACTTTAGCTCGTCTTGACTTCGGAAAAGATTTTGAGAATTGGGCCGATGGATACATTGAGAGCGAAGCAATTCCATGTGCAAGTTCTATGGGCAAAAGAGCACCTTCATAACGGTAACTTAAGATGAGAGGCAGCGTAGCAAATATCCTGTCTGCTCCGATCAAATCCGTAAGAGTCGCGTTCTCTTTAAACTCGCCGGAAGGAATGTTTAGGACCATGGAGTGATGTCTATTTATTTTAACGAATACCTTAACCCCATAATTGGTGTCTTTTCCGTAGGGCAGGGCGCACCGTTTTCCGGACGCTGCTGAATTTCTCTCTTGATGTATTTATCGCTATGGATGAATAAAGTTCCTTCAGGCATGTTCTTTTCGATAATCTCTAAGTGGTCCGCAAAGTAGCCTGTCTTCTCCTGCCCGATTATGTGGACCGGATACCCGGAATCCCTGGCATGGGCTAGGAACCTTCTTATGGGATTGACCAGTTTTGAATACTGAGCACGAATACTTAGAGGACCGTCTTTAACAAACAAGCATTCCGGCAACAGATCGCGGTAGTACTCCCAGAAATACCCAACACCAGTAAACAAGAGGAGAGTTTCGTGAATAGTCATGTAAGTCCGTGCTATGGTTTCAGGAGCGAAGTCTTCCTCCATCTCCTGATGAAAACCCAACATATCCGTTATGAACAGATCTCCTCCACATCCCGGACACTTTCCAGTTTCTGCGTCCAAAGGGAGTGTCGCTACAGTTTCCCAGCAGTGCGGGCAGTCAAACACTGGCAGTTCTTCTTTAGGATTTCTATCCCATTTTTCATAAGCCAGCCACTTCAGTGTTTCCATCACTTCGCCTTTGAGAGACTTATCCCTAATAGACCCCCATGCCGCAAAATGCGGCACCATCAGAGGATGAAAATGCCCTATTTCATGATATAATCAGTATAGCGGCTGGTGAAGGCAGGTCGTTACTACCTTGGTGCCTCGAGCCCGACAAGTAGACAGACCACAACGACCAGGTGCACCATAGATTGTTGCTCCCTTTTCGGGAAGCACGCAGGATAGAATAACCCCTTATGGTTGTTGCACCAGCCCTTCAAAACTAAAGCCGCTAAGGAGTTGTTTTTTATGGATGTAGTTTATTCTCACGTTTGCGGCCTGGACGTTTATAAAAAGAGCGTCGTGGCTTGTGTGATAACTCCCGAAGGTAAGGAAATCCGCACTTTTTCAACAATGACCGATGACCTGATCGCTTTAAAGGAGTTCATTAAAAACAAAGGATGTACTGTCGTCGCCATGGAAAGCACCGGCTCTTACTGGAAGCCCATATACAACCTGCTGGAGCTTGAGAATATTAATATCCTTCTCGTCAATGCTAAGCATATCAAAAATGTGCCCGGTAGAAAAACTGATGTCAAGGATGCTGAATGGATTGCAAATTTACTGCGCCACGGCCTTCTAAAGGGCAGCTTCGTCCCGGACAGAGAGCAAAGGGAGCTTCGCGATCTCGTGCGCTACAGGCACAGCCTTATTGAAGAGCGCTCAAGGGAGCTTAACCGCATCCAGAAAGTGCTCGAAGGTGCCAATATCAAACTGTCTTCTGTAGTCTCTGATATAAACGGCTTGTCCAGCCGCGCTATACTAGAAGCAATAATAAATGGCGAAGATGACCCCCAAATCCTGGCAGACCTCTCTCAGGGGAAGTTAAAGAATAAAAAGGAAGATCTAAAGCGCGCTTTAAAAGGGTTGATCAATGATCACTTGAGGATGATGCTGGAAATACAGTTGAGACATATAAACTATCTCGATGAAGAAATAAAAAGATTGGATGAAGAAATTAAAAATCGAATGCTCCCTTTTGAAGAGGACCTGGCACTGCTAGATACAATTCCGGGAGTGGGAAGAAGGACTGGAGAACAGATAATTGCAGAAATCGGAACTAATATGGACCAGTTCCCCTCCGCCGCTCATTTGTGTTCCTGGACGGGGCTGTGCCCAGGTCAGAATGAAAGCACCGGCAAGCAATAGTCTGCCAGGACTCGAAAGGGAAATAAAAAATTGCGAAGTGCTCTTGTAGAAGCTGCCCGGGCCGCTTCCAGATCTAAGGATACTTATCTTTCCAGTCAATACCACCGCATTGCTGCCCGAAGAGGTTCGAACCGGGCAGCAGTTGCCGTGGCCCACAGCATCCTGACTATAGTTTACCATATTCTCAAGCGAAAGCAACCTTATATTGAACTGGGCCCCAATTATTACGAAGAGAAAAGGCGCAACATGGTTATACGGCAGTCTTTGAAAAAGCTTGAATCTTTAGGTTTAAAGGTCACGGTCGAAACGGTAGCGTCCTAAATTTTTAGGCTTTTGTTATCACGTTTATATAGTTTAATGTTTATCCCATATTTTTACATGTAAGTATGGGCTTACTTTTTTATTGCTTTTTTTCGGAACATTATTTTCAGGATAGAGTCGTATATTATTTGCCGTATCGTATTGTATATGTTCATCCCTGGCAATGAAATGTGCTTAAGAGGAAAAACGGTTGCGTGATACAATGCGGAATCGGTTAGTAAGTCCCTTAGCTTAAAAGGATGCGGGTTGTTTTTATCCACCTGCGATAATCCTATTTGATCCAACCGCAGCAAAGCCGTTTTGACATAAGCTAACTTCTTACGCGGCAACGCTTCACTCTCTATCACTTGTATAGAACCGTCTACTCCAAAAATAATCGACAACGGCTTGCCCCTTTCAGGGATTGGTACCCACTCGCAGTGCAATGTAGGGCTGGGAGTTTCTTTCTTGTCGAACTCTTTGATTAAGTGATTGACTAGTTCACTCTTTAACACATCAAGGTGTCCCAGGCGGCTTGCCTTTTCGCCTGGTAAACGCTTACTTGCTTTGTACGACACTATCCCACTCCTTACTCCTATTGCCTTCCGGTAATAATATAGCATAATATTTTGCCATCTGTCAATACTTTTATTAGAAATTTTCTTGTATATATTGCCATGAGGCAATACACAATATAAAATGGAATTGGACGGTGATTCCGTTGAAGATAGGGGAATATATAAGAAAAATACGAGAAAAAAAAGAACTTTCTATAAATCAGCTCGCATTGTATTCAAAAGTAAGTGCAGCGCATATATCTCGCATTGAACGGGGGTTACGCGAACCTTCACCAGAAATTTTAAAAAAAATTTCTGAAGCACTAAGAGTGTCATATGAAGAGTTAATGAGAATAGCCGGATATTTAGAAACTGATGAGTGGATAGATATAAATCCCAATACTAAACCCAACATAAACGACAAATTAGAACTAACCCCAAAAGACGAAAAAGACATAGCCAAAGACCTCGAAAAAATCATGAATGATTTAGAGCATTCCGAGGGGCTTATGTTTTACAACGAACCACTAACAGATGAAGATAAAAAGCTTCTAAGAGAAGCCATTGAATTTGGACTCCGCATCGTGAAACAGAGAAACAAAGAAAAATATACACCTAAAAAATACAGGAAGAAATAAAACAAAGGACGGTGATTTCTTTGCAATCATTTGAGCAGATAAAGAAAACCGTCCTTTATTTTATAAGAAAATGCAATACAAGAAATCCTTTTGTAATAGCAGATTATAACGATATTGTCGTTGTACAAAGGCCTCTCGGTAATATATACCGCTTCTATAAATATATCAAGCGAAACAAAGTTATCTTTATTAACAAATCGCTGTCATCCACGCAAAAGAATGTGATATGTGCTCATGAACTCGGACATGCTATTCTACATCGTAAATTAAACTGCACTTTCTTGAGAAATTACACATTATATTCTATAAACAGATTCGAAATAGAGGCAAATAAATTCGCCGCAGAATTGATAATTGATGAGGAAGAAATTCACAAAGATATGGATATATTCTGAAATAAGCAGCTATTACGGGGTACTAGAAGAATTAGTAAAATATAAATTTGTTTTCAAATAAAAAGATAGTTTTGTACTGAAAGGGGCAATTCAATGGGGGTACTAAAAAATTTTTTATACCGAATAGTATTAAAGCCAAAAATAAAAATAGCCGATTCTAATATTTCGCCAAATTGGATTGAAACAGAAGAGTGGCGTTCATGGGAAGCTCCTCTAGACTTAGTAAGGGGAGAATCTTATCGACAGAAGAATTTACGTACATTCGCTGGTAAACCACGTGAAAATGGTTATTTAATCCCAAAAGCGGTTACGCTTGTAAGAGAACCAAACAACAAATATGACCCTAACGCTATCAGAGTAGAGGTGGAAGGATTACACGTTGGATACATCGCAAAAGAATTTGCGGCTAAACTAGCATTTGTTATGGATTTGCTCAATGTCACTTCGTTTCAGGTAGCTGGGGTAATAAGAGGTGGCAGTTTTGCTGCACCCACCCTTGGCGTACATATTTGGCTAAATAAAAGAATAACTAAAGGCCCCGTTATCGAAATAACAAATGCTCTCAGACAATCCTATCAGGTACCTTGGCCCCCATCTGATAAAGAAATTAACAAACCACCGCAGATAGCTTCTTTTGTTACTCTAGATTTTCCCCCAAGATCCAAAACTGAAAAGCCGGGTTATTATCAAGGAAAATACTATACAGAGTATGTTGATTTAGTGAAGCAATTGAAACGCGCAGGCGAATATGAAAAGGCCGAAAAGTTACTAATAGCATTAATTGAGGCTGTTGAAAGCGAAAGCATAGAAAAGGATTGGGCAGTTGCCCCGTGGTATTATGAACAATTGGCTATTATTTATAGGCGACAAAAAAATTTGACTAAGGAACTAGAAATATTGGAACGTTTTTCTAAACAAAAAATTGGGCCAGGTGCTACACCTCCACAATTTTTCAAACGGCTTGAAACAGTTCGCAAGAAACTAGAACAGATGAGAGCGGAGTGAAGCTGGATAGCTTTTGTTAATATTCAAAGCGAAGAGACTGGAGCATCCCCGAAATGAGTCGCTGGCTCGGGGTGCCGGAGGAATTGGTGAAGTATAAGCTGAATACCTATTGAAAGATAGGTTTTTATTAAGGCTTTCATAGCGAACATATATCCGACGTAAAAGGTGATATCATTTATTAAATACATTAAGTTTATGCATATCTTAAAAGGAGGATAGAGCTATATGTATTTGCTTTATGTGGATGAATCAGGTGATCCAGGGCTTATAAACAGTCCTACAACTCATTTTATTCTAAATGGCCTTATTGTCCATTCAAATGCTTGGTTTGATGCATTAGATGGAATAATAAAGCTACGAAAGGAATTAAAAAAGGAACACGGTATCAGAGTAAGAACAGAGTTGAAAGGGAAGTACTTTTACAAAAACAAAGGGGAATTCTATGAGAAAAAAATTAAACCTGAAGTGCGCTTAGAAATTTATAAAAAAATTCTAAATTTTGAAGTAACCAGCGGTTATTTTAAAACTTTATTCGTTTGCGTTAACAAAAGTTACCCACATACTCGTGATCCCAAAGAACTCGCATGGCAGTCTTTATTAGAAAGATTCCAACGTTTTTTGCAGTCTGCTGGAGAAAGAGGCATGGTTTTCCCAGATGATGGCTATATAAAATTCGTCACCCAACTTCAAAGGAAAATGCGACGTTATAATCCCGTAAAAAGTAATTTTACAGGAGAATTTTATACAGATTACCGCATTTTAAACATTCTTGAAGATCCTTCTGCAAGAAATTCTGTATCATCATATTTCATCCAGCTTTCAGACATGAATGCATATGCTTTACATAAATACATAACCCCGGCAAGAGGGTATGATACGCTTTATCCAATATTAGATTCAAGCAATGTACTTGTAGCCGAAGTATCTAAGTTAAAAGGCGGGAAAAAAGGAATTGTTTGCTGGCCGGGACAGTGCGAAGGTTGTCCGAACAGTACAATAAAAAACCCCTTTTAAAGGGGTTTTTGGGGGGACCATCCTACACCGGGGAAAGGCCCCGGTTCAGATGGCCTATTATTATTATACTACATTCTCAATAAAAAATCCTTCTTTTTAACAAATTTTTAATAAAAAATTTTCCTCATATCGAACATAAGTTCAGGAGAAATAAAAAATGCGTGGCCATATCAGGAAGAGAGGTTCTACATGGACAATAGTCTTTTACGTTGACGTTAACGGGGAGAAGAAACAAAAGTGGATCGGAGGATTTAAAACAAAAAAAGAGGCCGAAGCGGCTCTTGCTGAATATATACAAAGAAATAGTTTTTCGAAAGATATTACATTTGGCGAATTTCTTGACGAATGGGTCAAACAATACTGCGAATCCAGGCTTGCCCCCCGCACGCTTAGACGATATACAGAAATTATACGACTGTATATAAAACCTAAATTAGGCAGTATTAAAATGAAGGACCTTTCTCCATTTAAACTTCAGCAATATTATACCTGGTTGATGAATGAAGGAGATGGACTAGCGCTTTCTCCCGCTACAGTCTTATATCACCATAGGATCATTCATAAAGCATTGGAGCAAGCAATAAAATGGGAAATAACTATCAGAAATCCCGCTGATGCAGTTGAACCCCCGTCAGTAAAACGAAAGGAAGCCAAAACTCTTAATGAAGACCAGGCGGCAGAATTGATAAACTACTTGTATAAAGAAAATCATGTTTTATTTATTCCTACCATTTTGGCTATGTCTACAGGTATGCGCAGAGGCGAAATTTGCGGCTTACAATGGGAGGATATCAATTTTGACAAAGCATTCATATCCATCAAACATCAACTGCAAAGGGTGGAGGGTGAGCTAAAATTAAGAGAAACTAAAACACCAGGAAGCCGTCGCCCTTCCATGATTTACGGCACACTAATGCAACTTTTATGCTTGAAGAAGGAGTAAACCCAAAAGTAGTCAGTGAAAGATTAGGACACACAGATATAAGAATTACTCTTAATACATATTCTCATGTATTACCTGCACTTCAAAAAAAGGCTGCTGAGAAAGTAGCGAGGAAAATATATAAGAAAGTAAAACTTCATTAGCATATTAGCAAAATATTAGCAAATGAATAAAACAAAAAGGCTTGGGATTTTATTCCAACCTCCCAAGCCTTGTTTTTTCTACATTCTCTGGAGCTGATGGTGGGATTCGAACCCACGGCCTGCGCATTACGAGTGCGCTGCTCTGCCACTGAGCTACATCAGCCCACGCAATATATTTTACATCCTTTACTACGGATAGTCAATAAGCATTTATTTTACAATAAGACCCAGTATACTTCCGCATATATTTATAGTATAATAATTACTCAAAAATGACTATAAAAAAATTTTTTTGACAAGAAGGAAGAAAGGATAATTTGTCGAAATTAATAGTAAAAAGTATTTGCTCATCTTTGATGAGGAGGTGGTTAACATAAATAAATTTTTTTGATAACAAATAAAAAATTGTCCGCGAAATGAACAACTTATAAAGGAGGATTCGCATGACATTAGCTCATTGGATTTATGCTTTAGGGACATTAGCGGTAGTTATCACAATGATTTTTAGGCGAAATGTCTTAATCCCGTGTATAGTTTCTACATTCTTGATTGGACTGATTTTCACGGGTTCTTTAGTCCAAGCCGTTGTTGTGGTTTTTAAGGCAAACCTGACTGCCCTTTTCGAGCTCGGGAGCATATTCATCATAATTGGTTTAATGATGGCTATGCTAAAGTCTCTCAGCATTACAGGTGCAGATGAACTTTTAGTTTCACCTTTGAAAAAAATGATGGTATCTCCTTTCGTAAGTTATGTTGTACTAATTTTATCAACTTACGTAATATCCCTTTTCTTCTGGCCCACACCGGCAGTTCCATTGATAGGTACCCTCCTCGTCCCAGCAGCTATAGAAGCCGGGCTTCCTCCTATGGTTGCCGCAATGGCACTTGCACTTGCAGGGCAGGGGATGGCTTTATCGGGCGACTTCATAATTCAGGGCGCTCCGGGCCTTTCGGCAAAATCCGCCGGAATCCCTGTTTCTATGGTTACAAGTGACGGTGCAGTTCTCTCATTGATTACCGGTATTACAGCAATTATTATAGGATATATAATGATGAGGAAAGATATTGAATCATTTGGACTAAAAGGGGCCAAGCAATCTTCTTCAGCTGAACCGAACCCGGTTGTTCAGGTTCACACTGGTGAAAAGAAAGGCCAAAATTATGCCACTCTTTTAGTCGCACTTTTAGTTTTATCAATGGCAGCAGTAGTTTTTGCCATGTTCCGTTTCAACATCAGAGGAGGAGATGCTTCAGCGCTTCTAGGCGGAACAGCAGTAATGATAATGACCATTTCTACACTGCTTGTGGAAGGTATTGGGGGGTTTGATAAGATAGCAGATCACCTGACCGATGGGCTTGTATTCGCCTTCAAAGTAATGGGACAGATACTTCCCATCGCAGGATTCTTCTTTCTCGGGAATCCGGAAGCAGTAGCAAAAATTTTAGGCGAAGGTGCTCCTGGATACCTTTTTGACATCGGAAAAATACTAGCAAGCTATATACCCGCCAAAGGATTCTTGGCAGCTTTTGGCATGCTTATCCTGGGAATAATTACCGGACTTGATGGATCCGGTTTTTCAGGCCTGCCAATGACCGGAACGCTGGCAGGTGCAATGGCAGCAGGAAATCAATCGGTAGCATCTGCATTAGCGGCCGTAGGCCAGATGGGAGCAATCTGGTCCGGCGGAGGCACCATAATTGCATGGAGCTCCCTTGTAGCCGTAGCCGGAATAGTTGGAGTGCCTGTGCTTGATTTGGCTAGAAAGAACTTCATCCCCGTAATAATGGGTATGATCGTATCTACAATAGCAGCCGTCCTGTTTTTGATGTGACAAAAAGCGGGGTTTTAAAACCCCGCTTTTCACTTTACCAAAAAAGTTGTTAGTAAAACGACTATTTTGGAAGCAGGGAGAAAAATCAACTGGCTCAACAACGTGCCAAAAATCTTTCCCGCAACCAAAAGCACCACCATCGTATTTGCTTCCTGCCTTTCTCTTATGCCCTGCAGAGTCTGGTCAGTAATCATTGCAGCCTGAGGGTCCACTAAAACTGCCAGCAGGATGGTAGCGGTTCCGTTTATAATCCCCGAAAGCTGGCTTGCTGTTATTCGATAATCGGGCAGAAGTGCTCCTGCATAAATTGCCGACAAAACTCCAATAGTAGATACAGATGTAATTATCAAATTTAAGATGAGGAAAGTAGGAGGTATCTTATCAAGGCGAAGCCTTTTTAATAGGCTGATTCTCGGTTTTTTAAAGCTCTCCTTTATTTTCTTAAAAGATCCATGGTACAACGCACTTGATATTAGGACCGGAACAGACCCTGCTCTCTCCAAAGCTATTATACCCTTTGAAAAAATCTCGACAAAGCTAGGTATCAGCACAGCCCCAACAATACTGCCCAAAGTAGCAGAGAAAATTATTATCCTGAAATCCTTGAGTAGCAAACTAACTTGTCCATTAGCTATGGCCTTATCTACAATGCTCCCCAGCAGAGGCGCCTGTATCATGTTGGCCGTCCTCGCTACCAATACTATTATGTTAAAAAGAGATAGAGCCATGGCTAGCCTTTTTGTTTTTATTCCGGCGAGTCTCACGGAATAGGAAAGCGTATCTATCGCATGTATAGTTGCTGTAAAAAGTATAACGGCGATGAGCCTACCCATATTCTCTTCCATATTTTAATTCTCCCGGACATTTTTATCACCCTGTGTCCCTTCCAGCATATTATATAACTAGAAAAGAAGCAAATCAAGAAGACCTGTGTTTCCAAACCAGCCCTTATCCTGAAGGGCTTCATTAGTTTCAGAGAGGAGGTAGTCTTATATTGAACGATTCTAATTGCAAATACCGCGAAAATAATTGGTACTACATTTCTACTAGCCAGGCTCTCAAGGCTTTAGAAATTCACGCTTATGAAATAGACTTTCTCATTCCCTTTTGGTATGGCATAACCGAAAAAGGTATGTTAGTAGACCAATCCCAATTCGAAGCTTTATTAATTGCACGTAGAAGCAAACTCCCCATTCTGCCGATAGTGCACAATTTTTCGGACCCTCAGATGGCCGGCCTCATTCACGAGGTTTTGACTACTCCCAATATCAGGGAAAACCTCATATTTTCGATCGAAAACCTTTTGATAACCCAAAATTATGCAGGGATTAACATAGATTTTGAATTCGTGCCGCCTGAAGATAGGTCTTACGTTAACACTTTTATGGAAGAACTGTACCGCCGGCTTTCGCCTAGATTCAGAGTCACGATTTCCGTCCCCGCGCAGCTTGAAGACAATCCCCGGCATCCTTTTTCTGGAGCCTTCGATTACAGAATCCTTTCGCGGTTTGCCGACCAGCTATACATCCTGGCGTATGACGAACACTTCAGCACTCCAGGGCCGGTAGCATCCATAGGATTTGTGAAAAAAGTATTGGAATATGCCACAACAAAAATTCCACCGCACAAAATTAAACTTGGAATGGCCGTATACGGCTACGACTGGGTAGAAACAGGCGGGATGCCGCGCACCCTGTCCTATCAGTCAGCGGTGAATCTTGCCCGGCAGTACGGTGCTACCATATTATACGATGAAGATGCTCAGGAATCCACTTTTACCTATACTGCCGACGGCGTAAGACACATCGTCTGGTTCGAAGATTCAAGAAGCTTTTCTGTAAAATTAGACCTTGCGATCCGCTATAACCTGGGCGGTATTGGGGTCTGGCGCCTCGGTCTGGAAGATCCCGGAGTGTGGGGGGTTATTCAAAAAAAAGTTAGTATAAATTAACTTCAAATAAGAAAAATTATAATTGAAAAATACAAAAAGGAGGTATCCTGATGGCCAGAATTCACTGCAGCGTTTCTAATTGCCATTACTGGAAAAGCGGGAATTTATGTGATGCTTCAGAAATAATGATTACTTCCGACAAAGTAGGAGATGAAATGCCCGACAGTTTTGACGCCATGCAGGCTTCGAATGCCCCGCAGACCCCTGTCTCAACTTGCATGGAGACCTGCTGTAAAACGTTTGTGGCAGCAGGAAGCGCTGCGAAAAACGTAGATGGGATATACAGGAAATAGCGCACCTTGGAGGTGCGCTATTTCCTGTATATATCAACCCACATTATTTCCTTTATTAAGCCCGCATAAATTTCCGCCATATCTTTCTGGCAAAAATATTTTTTTTCGTTGTCAGTCAATTTCCCCAAGAAGTCCACAATATCCTCGCAATACAAAATGTCACCTTCAATCATTTTATTCACTCCATTTCAAGTTTAGAAAAGGTATGAATCACTATAATAATATGCAAAAAACGGCTGTAGTACTACCACAGCCGTTAGGGGTCAAATAACACTACCCTCCCTTCCCCCGGCGTGTGATAGCGCTCCACCTGAAGCCCGGGCAGCTTCAGGTGACAGTACTGCACCTCTTCGATGCAGTCCCAGCCCAGCAGCCCGCCGGCTGCAGGACTTCGGCGGTGACCCCTTTCGCCCGCTTCACCGGCCGCCGTCTCCACGGGTTACTCTTGATACACCGCGCCTCTACCGCACCCCTTGACGAGATGAGGTATTAATTTTTAATTTATTGATTTTATTCTATATTGATGAGCAGCAAAAGTCAAGAAAAAATGCGCCTTTCCGGCGCATTTTCATTTTGCACTTATAACCTCCATTCCGCCCATGTAAGGCCTCAGCACCTCGGGTATTACCACAGACCCATCAGGCTGCTGGAAGTTTTCAAGTATAGCCGCCGTTGTCCTACCGACTGCAAGCCCCGAACCATTCAGAGTATGTACATATTGGGGCTTTGCACCTTTTTCTGGTCTATATCGGATGTTCGCTCTCCGGGCCTGATAATCTTTGAAATTGCTGCACGAAGAAATTTCCACATAACGATTGTAGCTTGGCATCCATACTTCAATATCGTAAGTCTTTGCCGATGCGAAGCCTAAATCTCCGGTGCACAAAGCCACTACCCTATATGGTAATCCTAAGAGCTGCAACACTTCTTCAGCATCTTTCGTCAATTTTTCTAGCTCCTCCATGGACTTATCTGGTTCTGTGAATTTTACAAGTTCCACTTTGTTGAACTGGTGCTGCCTTATAATGCCCCGTGTGTCTCTTCCGGCAGACCCTGCTTCAGCTCTGAAACACCCGCTATAAGCTACGTAGTATATGGGAAGGTCGTCTTTTTCCAGTATTTCATCCCTGTGAAGGTTGGTCACGGGCACTTCTGCAGTAGGAATGAGGAAATAATCTGTGTTGTTGTACAGTTTAAATGCTTCCTCCTCAAATTTCGGCAGCTGCCCGGTTCCAGTCATGCTAGCCCTATTTACGATAAATGGTGGAAAAATCTCCTTATAACCGTGCTTTTCTATGTGAAGGTCCAACATGAAGTTGATCAAAGCCCTCTCCAGCCTGGCACCTGCCCCTTTGTACACCACAAATCTAGAGCCAGTTATCTTTGCAGCCCTCTCAAAATCCAGGATGCCCAAGGCCTCTCCCAACTCCCAATGAGGCTTAGGATCGAAATCAAACTTCCGAAGTTCGCCCCAGCGCCTTACCTCCACGTTGTCGGCATCGCTCTCTCCCACCGGCACCGATTCATCCGGAATGTTGGGAATCATCAATAAAAGCTGTTCCAGTCTTTCTTCTATTTCTTTTAGGCGTTCATCCATCTCTTTTATTTTCCCGGAAACTTCCCGCATCTTTTCTATGAGGTCATCGGCCGGCTCGCCCTGTTTTTTCCGACGGGCTATTTCTTCGGATTCCCGGTTTCGCAAGCTTTTGAGCTGCTCGACCTCTACCAGGAGAGTTCTCCTTTCTTCGTCGAGTTTCAAAAATTCTTCGAGGTTTGCCTGCGTACCCCTTTTTTCTAAGGCCCTTTTTACTTCTTCGGGATTAGAGCGTATCAATTTAATATCCAGCATTTTCCTACCTCCTTTTCGTGTGGTTGAAAATAAAAAAATCCTCTACCCTTAGGGGCGAGAGGATTATCCCGCGGTGCCACCCTTGTTGGCGCTCGATTTTTATAACGGAATTTGCCGTCACCTTCTACCAACCAGAGTCGGCCTTCGAAGGCGCTGCTTCGGGGTGGAACTCCGACTACTTCCCTACCGGCTCGCACCTACCGCCGGTTCTCTGAAAGGGAATGTAACTCGGCTTTCCCCTGCATCGCATTTTTACGATGTCCACTTTTGTTAATTATTATATCAAACTTTGCAGAAAAATCAACTTTTACAGTTTTTAAGCCGAACTTCCGTATCACAATATGTCTAAGTTATATTTCAGATATTTTATCTTTTTAACCTATTTTCTATTGGAACAAGCTTAGTTTCATATTCTTTAATTTTAAGATTTAACCTTTCCAGTGCTTTCTTCATCTCTTCAATACACGAGAGGAGTTTCTCCCGTTGCTCGATTAGAATTTGTTTTCTTGCTTCAATGGTTTCGTCGCCTTGCTGGAGCAGCGTAACATATTCTACCAGCGTTTCAACTTGAACACCTGCGCTGCGCATACATTTAACGAATTCAATCCACTTACAGTCTTCCTCAGTATAATCCCGGATACCGCTCTCGTTGCGATTTACCCTGGGGATCAGTCCTATACGCTCATAGTAGCGGAGTGTATCCGGTGAAAGACCAAATTTTTTGCTTACTTCCCCAATCGTCATGTAGTTCCACCTCCAATGTTCAATATTATTTAATACTTTGAGTTAGCTCAAAACCAAGCATTCTTAATTAAGAGCAAAACCCTCTTTTGCTCAATTCGATCGCATGAGGAAAACCTTTTAATACCGAATTTGGTAGCGATGACTACCTTTCCCTTGTATGGAGCAAGCGCTTCACCTACCAACTCCTCATTCACATATGGTCCATAAACTTCAGCAGTGTCAAAGAAAGTAACACCACGGTCAATCGCCGCATGAATAAGCTTAATCATTTCTTTCTTGTCTGCCGCCGGGCCATAACCATAACTCATTCCCATACATCCTAAACCAATAGCAGAAACCTCAAGGCCGCTGTTTCCTAATTTACGTTTTTCCAATTCTATTTCCCCTTTCGTCTATGGTATCAAATCAAGTCTTTTAAGCCAGTCTGCAATATCTTTGTCTGCCCTGTGAACATTGCTACCTCGAATGGCTATACCGGGCAGTACCTTGGCATTCGGGCAAAGTTTTTTGATGTCGTGCTCACTGCTTCCCATTCCACTGCCTTCATGGGTGCAAAACGGAGCAATGGTCTTTCCCGCGAAATCGTAAGACTCTAAAAATGTAAACACCGCCATCGGCATTGTTCCCCACCAATTGGGATAGCCGAGGAAAATTACATCATAAGAACTTATGTCGTCCAGCTTATTTGCAAGCTCTGGCCTGGCATTCTGCCTTTTTTCTTCCTTTGCTACTTCTGTTGTTTCGTAGTAATCTTCCGGATATTGCTTTACTGTTTTTATTTCAAATATGTCACCACCAGTAAGTTCATGTATTTTCTTTGCTACTATTTCTGTATTTCCAATCGGCAGATTTATAATTCTACCATTGACATAATTATTCCCTTTACGAGAAAAATAAGCGATGAGAATTTTCGAATTTGGCATTTTCTATCCCTCCTATGATTTTTGCCAATGTTATTTTTTCATATGTTTTTCCCAAAACTTAATAGCATCATTTATCCATCCCTCTGCGATAGTTCCTTCCCCAAGTCCAAATCCATGTGGGAGTCCAGGAAAGATTTTTATTTCCGCATCAATTCCATAGTTCTTAATCCTATTGATTCTTTCTTCCATTGTTTTGTAAGATGCAATCCAATCATTTGTTCCCACACATGCAAATGTTGGAGGTTCCCTTCCCGTCACTTCCGTCAAACCAGTATACTGCATAATGACAACTGCAGGACGTGGATATCTCTTCTCACCAAAGCTCTCGGTACCATAGCTTCCAAGCCATGCTGCCACACGTGCTCCGGCAGATCCTCCCCACAGCGAATAGTCTCGCATATCTATTCCGAGTTCGTCGGCATTCTCATGCAGGAAAGCAATTGCCCTTGCAAGATCCTCACAAGCAGTCTGTGCACCAGGACGATAAATTAAAGCGAATGCGTTATACCCTTTTTTACTAAGTTCAAGAGCATGCGGAAAACTATCCTGCATTGCACCAACAAATACAAACCCTCCACCTGCAACGACAATTGCTGTTTTTGCTCCTTTTTTGCCGCGGAAAAAGAATAATCCTGTATTTTTTTTGTTAGGATCCTGCAATTTTTCTTTCTCGGAATAGATATCATAGAAAATAGTGTCTCCTGATTCAGCCCGTTTTTTCAGATAATTAACAATTTCTACTGTTTTATTTGGATTAATATTGTTATACCACATGAGTGAAAGTTCTCCAAGAGTATTTCCACTGTAGTAATTTTTATTTGTTGGGAAAAGAAGTCTACCAAAATCTTTGAAATCTGGATCTTTTATTACGTCTTCAATTTTTGTATTTACAGTAAAAATTTTTTGAGATTGGCTCTTCCTCAAATTCAACTTAGCCTCCGATTGTCCCTTTTTAATATCATCTTGAACACTCCAAAATGCTTTCAACCCGTTATAGATATATTCCATTGCAGCCCTCATATCATGAGAATAGCCCTGTTTGATGCGAAACGCAAAATTACCGTCAGCTCTATCATCGACGTCGATAAAATAAGGGGGGGATTCTCTCATAAATTCTGTTCTTGCTTTATCATAGCTGTATGCAAAATCATTAGTTCCTGTCATCACAAAAACAAAATAATCGTGAGGATTATACCGTTTAGCTGCAGAAAAGATCTCTTCATCATCAAGAGTTGTTCCACAACTCATTGGCAGAAAATAGTAAAAGTAATCAAGTCCATATTGAAATGTTCGCCAGGTTGCGACTGCGCCCATTGAAAACCCACCGAATCCACGGTGATCACGTGAAGCGATAAGATCTTCTTTAGATGTACTTGCAGCATAGGTGCTGTATGTTCCTTCTACCGCGGGGATTAGATCATTTAATAATTCGTTATGGTAATTTTTTGTCAGCTGCATAGCTAAAGAAAAATTACTGGAATCCAATCCGTTTTCATTTGTATTGTTATAGGTCGGACATACTATGATCAGCGGTTTGATCTCGCCTGCAGCAATTGCATTATCAATGAACAGCTGAAAGAACTTCTTAAAGTCCTTTCAGCTGTAATATCTTATCTTTTTAATGAACAAATCCATTTGACAACTTCAGGGTCTCTATGTGAAAAGAATGCACTTTTCTTTTTGTCCAGTATCGTAATTTTCTCCATATCATCTTGACTCAATTTGAAGTCAAACACATTGATGTTTTCTAACATTCTCTCTTTTCGAATGGTCTTTGGAATTGCGACAATGCCTCTCTGAATTAGCCATCTGAGAATCACCTGTGCAACGGTTTTATTATATTTCTCTGCAATGGATTTGAGTACCTCATTTTGGAAGATATTATTTTTCCCTTCTGCAAAAGGAGCCCAAGCCTCAGGTTGTATGTTGTACCTCTTCATGAATTCAATATCTTCATGCCTCTGGTAGAAAGGATGTATTTCAATTTGATTTATAGCGGGGACTACCTCATGATGAACTATCAAATCCATCAAACGGTCTGGTTGAAAGTTACTTACACCTATTGCTCTAATAAATCCTTCACGGTATAGTTCCTCCATAGCACGCCAAGCACAATGTACATCTCCAAAGGGTTGGTGAATTAGATAAAGGTCAATGTAATCGAGCTGGAGCTTTTTTAGCGATTTTTCAAATGCTTTCTTTGCAGAATCGTATCCTGCGTCTTGTACCCACAGTTTTGTGGTGATGAAGAGTTCTTCTCTTTTCACTATTCCCTCTTCGATAGCTCTCTTCACAGCCTTGCCAACCGCCTCTTCATTCATATATGAAGCTGCAGTATCAAACAAGCGATAACCCACCTTGATTGCCTCATATACAACCTGTTCACATTGTTCAAAATCCGTAATCTGAAAAACTCCAAAACCCAATATAGGCATTTCAACACCGTTACTTAAAATGACCTTTTCCATTATTTGAAACCTCCTCACTAAATTAATTACATTGCCATACGTAGTATTTCTACAATTTCTTCTTTTCTAAGAGGTGGACGACCAGGGAGTTTCCCTTCTTCATCACAAATAACTTCCAAAGTCTTATCAGCCCAGTAGGAAAGCATTTCTTCAGTAATTTCTCCAATTCCTAATTCAGACAAGCGTGTAGGACAACCTATTGAACGTAAAAACTCCTCAAACCTATCAATACCCTCCATAGCAAGGCTCAAATCATCTTTTCCCATTGCCGAAATGCCAAATATGCGCTGAGCAAACTGTGCAAATCGTTCTGGGCGAAATCTTGCTGCAAAGCGCATCCATGCTGGGTTTACTACTGCCAGCCCTGCTCCATGAGGGATATCGTACAGTGCAGAAAGTGTGTGCTCAATCATGTGTACCGGTGCTGAATAATTTGTTCCAACCTGTACCCACCCATTTAGAGCAACTACTGACGCCCACTGCACTTGAATACGTGCCTCTATATTACTTCCATCGCTAACTGCTTTAGGTCCCCATTCCATGACTGTAATAATAACCCCTTCAGCAAATCTATCTTGAATAGGAGTTCCATCTATACCATTAAAATAACCTTCTGTTACATGCGTTATTATGTCACAAACACCATAAGCAGTTTGTATTTTTGGAACTGTTATAGTAAGTTCAGGATCTACAACAGCTACTTTTGGATACAGAACTTCAGTTTTAATAAATGTCTTTAGTTTTTCTTCTTCATCATCAATTGTTATTACAGCACCACAGTTCATTTCAGAGCCAGTTGCTGCAAGCGTTGGAACTGTTATAATTGGAAGAGCTTTCTCTGGAAGCCTTTGTACTTTTCCTGCACGCATAAGCATATCTCTTGGATGACCTTTATAAAAAACTGTAGCTGCAATAACCTTTGAGGCATCCATGACACTACCGCCACCCATGCCTATAACTACATCACATTCTTCTTTTTTTGCCAGTTCTGTAGCGCGCATCACAGTTGACAGACGTGGGTTTGGCTCAACACCAGAGAACTCTACTACAGATACACTTGCTGCTTTGAGACTTGCTACTGCTCGATCAAACGCTCCGCTTTTCTTTACACTTCCACCACCAGTGACAAGCAGGGCCTTTTTACCATATTGACTAACTACTTTACCTAACTGTTCTAATGAACCTGCTCCAAAGATAAGCCGGGTTGGATTATAAAACTCAAATTTCATCATGGGCAATGCCTCCTTTTTCAGTCCCTCAAACCATTTGTATATTACTCTCCCACCTTCCCAATCTCCAAACACAACGGTTTCATTATACAGTTTGAAATTTTCGGGAATATCAACACTGCTTAGAGATTTTAAAGGATTTATCGATATGTCATTCTTTCTGCCTCCTCCGGATATCGCCCACCCTGGATAGAAATTTTTGAAAGTGCTTCATTTATCTCTCTTAATTCTTCTTCAGTAAATGTTATAGATACAGCACCTATATTTTCTTTGAGTCGTTCAAGTTTTGTTGTACCAGGAATTGGAACAATCCAAGGTTTTTGAGCTAAAAGCCAAGCTAAAGCTATTTGTGCAGGAGTTGCTTGCTTTCTGCGGGCAATTTCCTTTATAAAGTCAACAAGAGCAAGGTTTGCCCGTATTGCTTCAGGTTGAAAACGAGGAATACTGCTACGTATATCTGTTGAATCAAATTGAGTTTTCTCATATAGTTCCTGTAAGAAATCCATTCCCAAGTGGACTGTAAGGAACAAAACCAATACCCAATTCCTCACATGTTGGCAGTACTTCTTCCTCAGGCTTCCTCCACCATAGAGAATACTCACTTTGAACAGCGGCAACTGGACAAATAGCATGAGCTCGGCGAATAGTTTCTGCACTTGCCTCCGACAATCCAAAGTATCTTACTTTCCCTTCCTGGATTAGGTCTTTTACTGCTCCAGCTACCTCTTCAATGGGCACATTCGGGTCAACACGGTGTTGGTAGTAAAGATCAATTACCTCTACTTTAAGACGCTTTAAAGATCCTTCTACAGCTTTTTTGATGTGTTCGGGGCGGCTGTTAAGTCCTCTCCAGCCCGGTCTTCCATCAGGATATAAGTCATATCCAAACTATGTGGCAATCACAACCTCACCTTTAAACGGCTCTAAAGCTTCTCCTACAAGTTCTTCATTAGTATATGGTCCATAAACCTCAGTAGTATCAAAAAAGGTAACACCCAATTCTACTGCCTTGCGTATAAGCGCAATCATCTCCTTCCTGTCGGGAAGAGGATTCTGGCCAAAACTCATTCGCATACATCCTAATCCAATTGCAGAAACTTCAAGACCAGATTTACCAAGTTTTCGCTTACCATAGGTAAACCCTCCTGTGCTTTTATCTACAATTTAGAGTATACTTGCTGGAGTAAACTCCAAGTCAATACTTGATAAAAAAATCAAAGGATAATTCAGATCGTAGTCTAAATCGCAGATATTAATATTCGCCAATTTAAATGGGTAAAACTTCAGTTTCATCCTTTTTTATAGTATAATAACAGATAATAGAAGCAATTTTTTGCGGAGGAGTACGTATGAACAAATCCATAAAAATGCTGGCATTTATGGGACTTTTCATGGCATTGCTGGTAGTAGCAACAGTAGTAGTGAGCTTCCCCGTCCCAACTTTTAATCTGTATTTCAATTTGGGAGAATCAGTAATATATCTCGTAGCATTAGTTTTCGGCGCAATACCTGCTGCAGTAATAGGAAGCGTAGGCTCTGCCTTATCCGATTTGCTCAAAGGCTATCCGATGTGGGCTCCAATTACGTTCTTTATAAAGGGGATTGAAGGTTTCATGGTGGGATACTTCTCTTCTAAGTTTAGCCCCGTTACCGGTGTAGTTTTAGGAGCCGTTTTCATGATGGCCGGCTATGCAATAGCGGCTTGGAAGCTTTACGGGCCGGGTGCTGTGCCAGTAGAACTTGCGGGTGACTTTTTCCAGGTGTCGGTTGGAGCAATCGTTGCTTTGCTCCTTTATAAGAGGATGAAGAATTTTCTTCTCAAAGATAATTAAAATATTATGATTATGTAGGAGTTGTAAATATGAAAACAGGTAAAGTGCCCCCTGAAATTCTTAAAAAAAGCGTATATCCTTTTCTTGGAGTGAAAAGAAGCGAAGTACTTGTCCACTCCGGTTTTGGCGAAGATTGCTGTGTCATCGATTTTGGAGACTACGTTGCAGTAGCCTCCTCCGACCCCATAACCGGCGCGGATACAGAAGGAGGCTATTTTTCGGTTTTTGTCGCCTGCAACGATATAGCAGCATGCGGAGCAAGGCCTATAGGGATTCTTATAACTCTGCTTTTGCCCGAAGGAACAAGCGAAAATATGCTTTTTAAAATCATGGAAAGTATTGACAGAGCATGCAGCGAAATAGGAATAGAAGTGCTGGGAGGCCATACAGAAGTCACTTCAGCTGTAACCAGACCGGTCATTTCCGCAACGGCTATCGGCATGGCAAAGAGGGGCAACTTCGTTACATCGGCCGGTGCAAAACCGGGAGACGATATAATTGTAACCAAATACGTAGGTCTTGAAGGCACCGCCATTCTGGCTTTAGACTTTGAAAAATACCTCAAAGAAAAGCTGCCAAAAGAGACTATTGAAAAGGCTCAAGGCTTGGTGAAAAGTATAAGTGCAATAGAAGATGGGCTTACCGCCACAGCTATAGGGGTTTCCGCAATGCACGACATAACCGAAGGGGGACTTTTAGGCGCAATTTATGAGATAACTGAAGCTTCGGGAGTAGGAGCTGAAGTTTACGCCGACAGAATACCAATTCTCCCGGAAACTCAGGTTATCTGCCAGGTTTTCGAGATTGACCCGCTAGCTCTAATATCAAGTGGCTCAATGCTTATTTGTACCAGCAAAGGTCAGGAAGTAGTAAGGGCTCTCAATGAAAAATCCATTCCGGCTTCTATAATAGGCAGAGTGATTCCAAGCGGTAGGTTTTTATTAAAGTCAGGAGAAAAAATTCCGATAACACCTCCTGAAAGAGATGAACTTTACAGAGCTATCGAAAAGGGGAAGCATTATGAAAAAAAATAGTGCCGTAAAAGGCACTATTTTTTTACAACGACTATACTCTTTGCAATCGCCTCATCTGCAGCAATGCGGGTATTTCCTACTTTCAAGACGTAAGACGGGAATTTTTGCAAAAGCACCACATCCATTCCCGGAAGCACTCCTAAAACCATCAGTTTTTTTAAGATCTTATCATCGGTAGTATCGATCCGGACAATCGTTGCAACATCACCTACTTTTAATTCAGGAAGCTTCTTTTTACTGCCCATCTTTCATTTTTGCCTCCTTTGTTTCAACCACTTGAAAAGGCCGCTAGACTTTACCACTTCATAACCGCACCTCGGGCATTTCACCTTTCCGCAGTGACCCGCCATAGGACATCCTGTACAGCCCTTAGTTCCTTCCTGTTCTTCATTAAATTCATAGCCGCAAAAATCGCACCTCACTTACCAGGCCACCCCCGCTGCTTTCAGAATAAGGTTTAGGATATAGCCCGCAAAAAATGCAAACGGGAATATAAAAGCTACTATAGCAAGGGTGGTCTTTAACCCGCGTTCTTTCAACATCACCGAAAACTGAGCTATACAAGGCACAAAGAGCGTGAGAGTAACTGATGCTACGGTCATCTGTACTCCATTTAAGACACCATTTTTTTGTAGGTCATACAATCCGGCAGCACCGTAGTCCCTCCTGAAGAACCCAAATAGGAAGGCTTCCGCAGTCTCTGGGGGCAGTCCAAGGGCCATCATCAGCGGCTCGGACCACCGGATTAATGCATCAAAGATCCCCGTCATTCTGCCAATCCATATTAAGACACTTGCGATTATAAATATTGGCACTATCTCGAGAAAATACCACTGCATTCGCGATACAGTTTTTTCTATGATGTTTCCCAGCCTGGGCCATCTCAGAGGAGGTATCTCCATGTAGAAAACCGGTTTTTCGCCAGGTAGCACCTGAGCAGCAAGGTAACCTACCAGCACAAAAACCAGTCCTACGAACAAGGCCCATACGGCTAAAGCTGCGGGCTTGCCCGAAAGCATGCCCATTATAACTCCGAGCTGCGCGGAACACGGGATGGCTAGGGCCAGGAGCAACGTGGCTATTATCCGCTCGCGGCGGGTTTCCAGTGTCCTGCTCACCAGTGTGGCCATGGTATCGCAGCCGAATCCTAGGGTCATAGGAATTACTGCCCTTCCGTTCAAACCGATGGACTTAAACAATCTATCCACCAACAAAGCCAACCTCGGCAGATATCCCGAATCTTCGATTATTGAGAACATCAGGAAGAATGTTCCAACAATAGGCAATATAATGGCCAGCGCATACCTCAATCCTAGTGTTATTACTCCGTATTCCATAGCTAAAAGTTCACGAATTGCTTCATTCGAAATATATTTAGTTACAAAATTATTTACCCACGGATTTATATAATTTTCAAATATGTTACCTTCTATAAAGTCCACGAGCGTACCGGCCCCAAACTCGCCTACGAATTTATAAAACCCAAAATACAGGACTAGAAGAAGTATTGGGATCCCCGTCAAGGGCTGCACAGTTATCTTATCTAGCCAGTGAGAAATCAGTCCTTTAGAGTCATTTCTTGTCGTTACCACTTTAGATACTATTTCATCTATTTTCTTTTGTCTCTGGATAGTTATAGCATAATATAACGGCTCAGAAAAAAGCTTTTTTGTCTTATTTATTACTTCGCTTATCTCAGTAAAACTGCTTTCTTTAGCTTTTACCATTTCAATTATATCCCTGTCTTCTTGTAGCAATAAAAGTGCAATCGAGCGCTTAGAAATATTATATTTAGCTTTTAAATTTTTTTCTATTTCACTAATAGCTTTTTCAATATGGTCATCGTATTGAAAAACATTGCAGTTTTCAAGCAGCTCGCTTTTTGACATATTGTGCCACCCTCTTTCTTAACAAGTCAATTCCTTTATTAAACGCCGCAGATGTCCCTACGACAGGAATATCTATGAGCGCCTCTAACTTTTCGAAATCGATTTTCCTGCCAATCCGCAGAGCCTCGTCCATCATGTTGACTACAAGCATCACCGGAAGTCCAGCCTCTTTAAGCTGCAAGGTCATTGAAAGCATCCGCTCAATATTTTTGGCATCTACGACATGAAGGACTATGTCAGGTCTCTCGTTCAACAGCAAATTCCTCGTAACTTTCTCCTCCTCTGTTATAGGCATAAGGGAGTACATTCCTGGTGTATCCACAACTTCGAATATTTCCCCTCCTATGCGGCAGGTACCCTTAAACACTTCCACTGTGGTTCCAGGGTAATTAGAAACCGTAACATAAGCGCCGGTAAGTCTGTTAAAAATAACGCTTTTGCCCACATTAGGTGTCCCTACTAGCAAAATTTTCTTTTTAAAGCCATGTTTTTCACTTTGCTTGATACCGCCCCGATCCTTTCTTAATATCTTATCGAGCAAACTTTTTCCGTTTGAATTATTACAGCAACTCACGGATCTCCCCTCCTTGAAAATCATTCTCATTTACGGGGCAAAAAAATTAATTAACCCTAAATTAATTTATTTCGATATAACCACTGATATGCTATTGAGAATCATTTTCATCTTCTTTATTTAATTATAAACTACCTCGACTCATAAGTCAAGCACGAATTTTTATCAAATTAGTAGAAATTGTTCTATCAAAAAAACAAAAAGCGACCTTATTAAAAGGCCGCCTATAACTTATATATACCAAAACCTGCATCTAGACAAAGTATAGTTTTACTACCCTATTTATTGCTCTGTAAGGCATCTTATCAAATTACAATCACAAATAAAAACAAAAGATTTCGGCAGCGTCCTACTCTCCCGGGGATCTCTCCCCAGTACCATCGGCGCTGGAGGGCTTAACCTGTGTGTTCGAAATGGTTACCGGTGTTACCCCTCCGCTATGGCCACCGAAATCTTCCTACCTCTATTCTCTTCTTTCCCCTGCACCCTCAAAATCACACAGCGGGTATGCTCCTCCTTGGTCAAGCCCTCGACTCATTAGTACCGGTCGGCTCAAGGCCTCACAGCCCTTACACCCCCGGCCTATC
>JAKIHM010000019.1 GCA_021608145.1 Thermovorax subterraneus | reverse complement strand
TTTCGTATTTTACCCTGTCTTCCAAGATGTGAGGGGGTAGCGGCCGCATGACGAGTATGCCGTGGACTTTTTCATCTTTGTTCAGTTGGTGGAGCTTTTTTACAAATTCCTCTTCCGAGGTGTTTTCGGGAAGCTGGACGACGCTGGTTTCTATGCCGATCTCCGCGCACCTTTTCTGGGCTCCTTTTATATACGACACCGAGTCGGGTCTTTCCCCTACTATCACTATGGCAAGGCCGGGAGTAACACCGCGTGCCTTTAATTCCTCTACCTCTCTCATTAGTTTTTGTTTTAGTGCATCCGCCACTTCTTTTCCGCTTAGGATATCTGTCATTTGTCATGCCTCCAACTTTCATTAAATTTATTGAGACTCAATCACCCAAAATCTCTTTTACTTTTGCATAAACGTCATCGGCAATCGTCAAAGCTTCAGCACAGATTCTTTCCATCACATCCCTAGTGCTTCTGACAAATCCTTCATCCTTGATGCCGTTTAGATTTATAATTACGTTCATCCTGCCGCTTAATAATGCTGCCTTGAGGCATAATACACCGACGCCAACGTCGCTGATTGCAAGTCTGTTTCCTATATCCGCCAGCTTTCTGTGGAGTTTTATGGCTTCATATGAAAGTTCCATGATTTTAATCGGCACCCTGCACGCTTCCCTTAATGCCTGCTCCATCGCTTCATTTCTCTTTGCCTTCTCCTCTTCGGTATTTTTCGGCATTTTATATACACCGGCAACCTTACCGAAAACCTTAGCATCCTCATCCACCAGGTCCAGCAATTCGGCTTGAAGGCTTTTTGCACTCTCGAGTATCTTGATTATCTCTGCTTCCACATCTTTATATTTTTCTTTTCCCACGGTGAGGTTTCCAACCATACTGCCTAGTGCAACCCCTATGGCACCAACTAAGGCAGCTGCACCCCCTCCTCCCGGGACAGGCTCTTTGGAGGAGAGCAATTCAACAAATTCGCGAACACTTTTTTCTATTAGCACGCCTTACCCTCCCAATCGCTTTTTTCCACCGCTTTTTTTATAGCAGCCAGATTTATACGGGCCGCCAGGTGCATCACCGAATCACCTATTTCCGTGTCTATTTTGCTACTTGCAAGGCATGCATAACAGTGCCACAGCTTATTTGCCACTTCTATAGCTTCCTCTTTTTTCACTCCGATAAGACCGGCTGCTACATGATAAGTAGCTCCGCAGGGGGCCGAAGACTCAACCAAAACATCCTCGATAATTCCGCGATGATTCACCTTAATCTCAAATTGAGGCCTTCCAAGCCTAAAAGCTTTCAGAAATTCGTCTATAAAGGCTTGACCGCTTTTTTCCAGAGCACAGAAAGGGCGGGGAAAGACACACTCGATACCGTATGTCATACAAAGTTTTTTTATCTTTTTTTCGAAATGTGAATCGAACCATGCAGGATTTTCTTTCGGAGCTATAAGGGCCCGGCAACCTCTAGTCGCTGCTTTTTTAATAAGCTCTTCCATCAAATCCGGATGAAGTCCGGCTGCTATGAGAACATTGTGCTGTGGAATTTCTGAAGGTATGTAGTTCTCCGGATTATCCACGATTTGCGGCAAAACTGCTGGGAAAACGATAATTCCGGTTATATACTGAGAATAATCGAGATTATACCTTTTTCTGTACTCAAGACATTTTTTGTCTGCTATACCCTTGCCCCTTTTGTAATCTGTCAGATGTGGTATCAGTCTGCGGTGAACATATTCACCGCCAAATCTAACCTCAAAGGGGCCCGGGATAGAAAGTTCGTCATCACCAGAAGCTAGCAAGATTTTAAATTTTCCCTTCATTTTTCCCCGCCCTCTTTTTCTTTCTATTAACTGCAATTAGATTTCATTTTATTAGAAAAGCCCGCTTATTCTGCCGTTTGAATCCACGTCTATGTTTTCCGCCGCCGGCCTCTTTGGCAATCCCGGCATCGTCATTATCTCGCCGGTCAGAGCCACGGCAAACCCGGCACCGGCGGATATCCGCACATTTCTCACGGTTATCCTAAAGCCCGTGGGCCTTCCCAATAACGCCGGGTTGTCGCTCAACGAATACTGGGTCTTTGCTATGCACACCGGAACGTCCCTGAACCCGAGCTTTTCTATGGTCTCTATTTCTTTCTTCGCAGCGGCGGTAAAGTCCACTCCGTCGGCCCCGTATATTTCCTTCGCTATAGTCTCGATTTTCTCGGCTATGCCCATCTCCAGCGGATACAGGGGCTTGTAGTTGTTTTTCCCTTCTTCTATGAGCCTGAGCACTTCTTCGGCCAGGTCAATTCCGCCTTCGCCGCCCTTTGCCCATACTTCGGATATTACCGCTTTTACTCCCTTCGCTTTGCATTCTTCTTTTATGAGATTGAGTTCCGCTTCCGTGTCGCTGGGGAAGCGGTTTACGGCTACTACCGCCGGAAGGCCGAATTTTTGTGTTATGTTTTCTATGTGTTTCATCAGGTTGGGTATGCCTTTTTTCAGGGCTTCCAGGTTTTCTTCGCTTAGCTTTTCTTTCGGTACTCCTCCATTGTATTTCAACGCCCGGACCGAGGCCACAATTGCTACGGCGTTGGGCTTTATGCCCGCTACCCGGCATTTTATGTCCAGGAATTTCTCTGCTCCCAGGTCCGCGCCAAATCCAGCTTCGGTTACTACGTAGTCCGCCAGTTTCATGGCCATCTTCGTGGCGATTACGCTGTTGCAGCCGTGGGCTATGTTGGCAAAAGGCCCCCCGTGTACAAAGGCTGGAGTGCCTTCTAACGTCTGCACCAGGTTGGGCTTAAATGCATCTTTCAGCAGTGCCGCCATCGCTCCATGGGCCTTGAGGTCGCCGGCGGTTACCGGCCTGCCGTCGTAGGTGTAGGCCACCACTATCCGGGAAAGGCGGTTTTTGAGGTCTTCCAGGTCCGTCGCCAGGCAAAATACCGCCATCACTTCCGATGCTACCGTTATGTCAAAGCCGTCTTCCCTGGGAACTCCGTTGGCTTTCCCTCCAAGGCCGTCCACTATGAACCTCAGCTGCCTGTCGTTCATGTCCATGCAGCGCCTCCAGACTATGCGCCGCGGGTCGATGCCGAGTTCGTTGCCCTGGTATATGTGGTTGTCCACCATGGCCGCCAGCAAGTTGTTGGCCGCTCCTATGGCGTGGATGTCTCCGGTAAAGTGCAGGTTTATGTCTTCCATGGGCACTACCTGGGCGTAACCGCCGCCGGCCGCTCCGCCTTTTACGCCAAAGACCGGGCCAAGAGAGGGCTCCCTTAGAGCTATGGCCGCATTTTTGCCGAGCCTTCTTAAGGCATCGCCCAGGCCTACCGTCGTGGTGGTCTTTCCTTCACCGGCGGGCGTGGGGTTTATGGCAGTCACCAGAATCAGTTTGGCATCGGGTCTGTCTCCAAGGCGTTTTAATAAATTGTAATCTACCTTCGCCTTGTATTTGCCGTAGTATTCGATGTCGTCCTCGGAAAGCCCGAGTTTTGCGGCAATGTCCCTTATGTGCTCTAGTTTTGCCTCCTGGGCTATTTCTATGTCGCTTTTGAAAGCCATTTACACCCCGTCCTTTCTGGAATTTTTTAATTGATTTTTTGCGGGGCCAGGCCGATGCTGAACCTTTTCATTATTAGCCTGGCAAAAATGGTGTATATTGGAATATTAAAAGCTTGAACGATACAGGAAGTAACTATCTTGTAAACCAGCGGTATGCCGAAGAGCTTGTAGAGAAAATAGGGCACGAGTAACACCGAAGTTATCATCTGTCCGGTAGCTATCGCTATGGCAAGCTGCCAGATGTTCGGTTGTTTACTGTTAAAAAGTCTTATCATAAAACCGGGTATCATGCCGGTCAATGCAGCTGTAAAAGTAAAATGAGGCATATACGGTCCCATCGGGACTATCCAGTAACCCACCAGATCACCGACTGCTCCCACTATTCCTCCGGCTGCAGGTCCCATCGTAATCCCGGCTAGGATAACGGGAAATCCTCCGAATCCTATTCTTATCGCTTCCACTGAGCCGAACGCTATCCTTATACTGGCAATTCGGGTGAGTACCACGTTCAGCACCACGAACATCGCCATGTAGGTTATCCTTTTAGTGCTCATTTTCATAAAATTGGTGTCCTCCTTAAAAATTGGCTTTTGGCATCAATGAATAGTTTGCAATACAAAGTTGGCTAATCTTATTCTTTATGAAAGCAATGCTCTCTCTGGTTTGCTTGCTGGCGTAGAAGGGAGAGACGCCTTCCCTATCTGCTTTTTCTACTGTAACATCGTAGCTCAATATTCCCAGCAGTTTATCCGCTTCCACGTTGTTTTTTATAAAATTTTCATCATCCCGGTCTTTTACCTTATTTCCCACCACCAGGACTTTATTTACACCTATCTCGGCTGCAAGTTTCCTTATAGAATAATAGGTGTTTATGCTCTTTAAAGAAGGTTCTACTATAACTATGAAAGCGTCAACACAATCCGCCGTGGCTCTTCCTAAATGTTCTATACCAGCTTCCATATCTACTATCAGCACATCTTTACTATCAAGAAGCAAGTGTCTCATTATAGCCCGTAAAAAGGTATGTTCCGGGCATGCACAACCCGAACCACCCTTTTTTACGCCGCCCATTACTAGGAGCCTGACACCTTCATGCTCAATGCAAAATCTCTCAGGTATGTCTTCAACCTTTGGATTGAGTGTAAACATCTGACCCACAAGACCGGGTTGGGCTCCTGTCCTTTCTGCTATGAGGTCTCTCATCTCAGAAAGAGGTACAATTTTACTTTGCTTATCCTCAGGGAATCCCAGCGCAGCTGCAAGGTTAGCATCCGGATCTGCATCTACAGCCATCACCCTGTAACCTTCCGCTGCATACAATTTAGCGAGGACTGCGGCAAGGGTGGTTTTACCAACCCCGCCCTTGCCGGTAATAGCTATCTTCATACTTTTAACCTCCACTTAAATCCCCAGTCGCTTCCGCTTATTTTCGATATGAACTGCAATTTTTTCGGCAGCTTTGACCGGATCTTTTTCTATTTCAAACCTGCCACCTAAGATGCTTTCCAGGTCTTTTGTCAGATAGTTTGTTACATTTTCCGAACCGGTGACAGCGGGAGATACACCCAATACTACGCATATACCTGAGGCTACAGCATAAAGACCTATAGATTGAGCCTTCTCAGACATCCATTCAGGCGCCGCAGCAGCTACCGGCAAATCGCTGATGTCCACGCCCATGTAATTGGCCACTTCAGAAAGCAGCACCAGAATACGGCTTATGTCCACACAGGACCCCATGTGGAGCACGGGAGGTATGTCAAGCAGTTCGCAAACGGTAGCAAGCCCTTTTCCGCAGTATTTTCGGGCTTCTTTGCTCATTAGCCCCGCCTTTATGCAGGAATGAGCACCGCACCCTGTCGTCACAACGAGTATGTCGCGCCTTAAAAGCTCCTTTGCAAGAGTAACGTGGCACGAGTTGTGCGGCTGCTTATGGTTGTTGCAGCCAACTATCGCTACCGCACCCCTTAGCACGCCCGATTTTATGGCGTCAACAAGGGGTTTTACGGTTCCGGAAGGATGGGCGAAGGAATTTGTAACCCGGTCGAGGATTTTGATTATGGCTTCGAAACTATAGCCTATTTCCCCTTCACTTTTTACGTCGGGTATATAAACTTCTCCCTTCCTGTTTTTGAAGTTCATTACCGCTTCTTTTACTATCCTTTTTGCTATATCCAGACCTTTTTGTTCGTCGAATTCCATATGAATTGCTCCAGGAACCTTTGCCTTGGGAGAGGTAGTAATAAGCTTCGTATGGTAGCATTTTGCTACTGTGGCAAGGGAAGGCATTATGCATTGAACGTCAACTATCATAGCTTCAACAGCGCCGGTCACAATAGCCAGTTCCTGCTGGAAGAAATCGCCTGCCATCGGAATTCCATGCCTCATGGCTATCTCGTTGCCCGTGCAGCACATACCCACTACGTTTATGCCCTCTGCTCCCTGTTTTTTCGCAAGTTCCAAAAGTTCCGAGTCTTTTGCCGCCATTACGATAGCTTCGGACAGAGTGGGCTCGTGGCCGTGTACCACTATATTTACGCATTCCTTCTTCAAGACGCCGAGATTGGCCTCCACCTTCCGGGGCGCAGGGGTGCCGAAAAGCACGTCGCTCAGCTCAGTGCCTATCATGGAGCCTCCCCATCCGTCACTCAGCGCCGCCCTTATCGCCTGCCTGATTATGTTCCTGTAATCGGCATCACTTCCCATATGGGTGGAGTGCAAAACCTCTACAATTTCTCTATCTATGGCCTCCGGGGCCACCCCTAATTCATCCCACAAATTTTGCCTTTTATGCGGCGCTCTTTTTAAAAATACTAATTTGCCAAATATTTTACCAAATTCCGATAGAGCTTTTTCCGCCACTTCTCTGGCAATAAGCGAAGCATCCTTGCCCTCTACCGCTATACCCCACTCGCCGGCTATTTTAAAAAGCTTTTCCTCATCTTTTACACGGCTTTTACCAGTCGCATGATAAAGGGCCAGGGCAATATCCCTTCCATGGTCCGAATGGGCTGCGGAACCGGCAGCGACCGCTCTAGCAAAGTTTCGCGATGCAATCGTGTCCTCGGTCGCTCCGCATATACCCACTTTGGGGCCATCGTCCGAAACTTTTACAATACGGCACGGTCCCATGGAGCAATTGGTACAGCATAATCCCGTCTCGCCAAAGCCGCACTGGGGCTGCATAGCAAGGGCGCGGTCCCATACCGTATCTATTCGCTCTTTTTTAGCCTTTTCGTATAACTTTTTTGTCGCCGCATCGCAGGTGAATAACTCACAGTTTATCACGACAATACCTCCCTACATAGCCTTCATCTTCAGTGCTCTTGTGGGGCAGGCCTTTGCGCACAAAGGTTCATCTTGTTCGCTGCAGCGGTCGCAAATCGTGGGATAACTGCTCAAAACGATAGCTCCAAAGGGGCAGGCCTCCCGGCACAGACCACACATGGTGCATACCAGAGGATTTACTTTGATGGTTCCGTTTTTGCTTCTGCTAAGTGCGCCGACAGGACAGACTTCAATACATCTTGGGTTACTACAGAGGGCACATTGTTCTGCACTGAGTTTACCGTTTTTTACTTTTATTCTAATACGGGAAACTTTTTTTTCTTTTATAGCACCAAGCAAACTTTTGGTCTTTGAATGTGCCGCAGCACAAGCAAGTTCACACGTCTTGCAGCCCAAACATTTATCCCTTTCGAAAAGGATTTTCACCATTATTTATCTCTCCTCACGTACATGTTTGTTAATATTTTCACAACTTCCGATTTTAGAATACTACTTCGTTAAATATTTGTCAATACCTAGTGAAAAAATATTTTTTTATCAGAATATACCGTATGCAGGAGCTCGTGCGACTTTTTCGACAGGGGCCCGCCCAAGAATTCTGTATATAAAGCTTTTATAATAGGGTTATCCACCGCTGCAATTTGAGGCAGGCCGAGTTCATAATAGTATATGGCTTTTTCCCTTTTTTTCAGCACCATTTTTCTCAAAGACCTCTTTGGAATCCGCGGCTGTCCTCCTCCACCAATACACCCGACCGGGCAGGCCATCACCTCTATAAAATGATAGTCTGAAAAACCCTTTCTTATATCTTCTAGGAGCGGCATAGCATTTTTGATGCCGCTCACCACCGCAACTTTTATCTTCATGTTTTCAATTCCTATTACGGCTTCCCTGACACCCTCTGCTCCTCTAGCCGGCTTAAAAGTTATGTTTTTCAAGGGTTTTCCTGTGAGTTTTTTCACGAGAGTCCTCAGTGCCGCTTCCATCACACCTCCGCTTGTCCCAAAGAGAACTCCTGCTCCGGTGTACACTCCGAACGGGACATCGAAATTCTCCTCCGGCAAGTCTGTAAATTCGATTTGCTTTTCCTTTATCAACTGCGCCAGCTCTCTTGTTGTCAATACCGCATCCACATCATTATATCCATCCTTACTCATTTCAGGTCTTTTAGCCTCGTATTTTTTGGCTGTACACGGCATGGCCGAAAGCAGAAAAATTTTGTCTTTATCTATACCTTCTTTTTCTGCCATATAAGCCTTTACCAGGGCTCCAAACATTTGTTGTGGCGATTTGCATGAAGATAAAAGGGGAAGGAGCTCAGGATAGTTTTTTTCCATATAAAGCACCCACGCCGGACAGCACGAAGTGAACATGGGAAAAGGTCCGCCTCTTTCCAGCCTTTCCAAGAATTCATGCCCCTCTTCCATGGCGGTCAGGTCGGCGGCAAAGCAAGTATCATACACCCTGTCAAATCCCAGTTTTCTTAAGACCGAAGCCATTCGTCCTGGGACAATACTACCTGCTTCCATACCGAATTCCTCCCCCAGGCTTACTCTCAAAGCTGGGGCGCACTGTACAACTTTAATTACGTTATCCTCCTCAAGGACCTCTTTTACCCTTTCAAGCTCCGACAGGTCGCTAGCAGCACCTGTAGGGCAGGTGACTACGCACTGTCCGCAGTTGATACACCGACGTTCGTCAATCTCGTGCGGTATCAAAGGTTCCCCAAAACATGCACCTATCCCACAAACCTGCGAACACAAAGTACAGCCTTTGCAAAGTTCCTTATTTATCTCAACTATTGCCATTTTCTTCACTCCCAGCCAAAATATTTACTGCACAAGATTTTAACTGCGGTGTCTTAGCTACCGGGTCCAGTGCATCTATTGTAAGGTAATTGGCCGCAGCTTCCGCAAAGTGGAAAGGCACAAACACAACACCTTGCTTTATTTTCTCAGTGACTCTTGCGGGGACTTTGATTTTTCCCCTCCTCGATTTTACGTAAACTTCATTGCCATCGGATATTCCCAGCTTTTGCGCATCGGCAGGATTTATTTCAACAAAAGGCCCCGGACATTTTTTGTTGAGAAAATCTATTTTTCGGGTCATAGTGCCCGTGTGGTAATGATACAGTACTCGTCCTGTAGTAAGGACGAGGGGATATTTTTCATCGGTCCTTTCGGCGGGTGGCGTATAATTTACAGGAATGAATTTACCTTTCCCCCTTGCAAAAGAACCTTTGTGAAGGTAAGGTGTCCCCGGATGGTCCTTGTGAGGACATGGGACCTGAATACCCGGTCCTTCCAACCTGTCGTAAGATATTCCCCCGTAGGAAGGAGTAAGGCTTGCGATTTCATCCATTATTTCTGAAGGATGTGTGTAAGTCATGGGATAACCCATTCGGGCGGCAAGTTCTGCTATAATCTGCCAGTCGGGCTTGGAATTCCATAGAGGCTCAATGGCTTTTCGCAGCCTCTGAACTCTGCGATCGGTTCCGGTGAAAGTTCCGTCTTTTTCGGCAAAGGAACAAGCCGGCAGCACCACATCGGCAAATCTTGCGGTTTCCGTAAAGAATATGTCTTGAACCACAAGAAACTCGAGGTTTCGCAGGGCTTTTTCTACATGCGAAAGATGGGCTTCGCTCACCGCAGGATTTTCACCTATTATATACATGGCCTTTATAATGCCTTTTTCTGCAGCCTCAAACATTTCCGGCACGGTCAATCCCGGAATTTCTGGGATTTCAACCCCCCAGGCCCTGGAAAATTTTTCGCGAACTCCTGGATCTTTTACTTTCTGATAACCGGATAAAACGTCTGGAAGCGCGCCCATGTCGCAGGCTCCCTGGACGTTATTCTGGCCTCTCAACGGGCAAAGACCGGCACCGGGTTTTCCTACATTGCCGGTGAGCAACACCAAATTCGACAAAGCAATTACGTTGTCGGTACTGCAGTTGTGCTGCGTTATACCCATACAGTAAAGGATCATTGCCCTCTCAGCACCGGCGTAAATGCGGGCAGCCCGCCGGATATCTTCGGCTTTTACTCCCGTAATTCTTTCTGCCCTTTCTGGCGTCCATTGAAGGATGTTTTGTCTTAACTCTTCGAAACCCTCTGTTCGCTCTTTAATGAATTCTTCATTGATAAGGCCGTCATTTATTATCACGTTCATCATGGCATTTATCAAAGCCGCATCGGTTCCCGGCAAAAGGCAAAGGTGGACATAGGCCCTCTCTGCAAGGTATGTTCTCCTGGGATCTGCCACTATTAATTTTGCTCCTTTTTTTATGGCCTCAATTATCCGCGAGCCTATCAAAGGATGCTGCTCCGTCGTATTTGAACCTATCACGAATAAAACCTGGCTTTCTGTTATTTCGTCTATAGAATTCGTCATCGCTCCAGCACCCATCGTTTGGGCCAGACCGGCCACTGTTGGTGCGTGTCACAACCGAGCACAATGGTCTATGTTGTTTGTAGCCAAAACGGCTCTTGAGAATTTTGAGATAAGGTAATTCTCTTCAGATGTGGCTCTAGCCGAGCTTAAAACTCCAAAAGTTAATCCGCCGTATTTTTCCTTTATCTTATGGAATTTTTCAGCGACCATTCTAAGGGCTTCATCCCAAGTGGCCTCCCTAAAACTTCCGTTTTCTCTAATAAGTGGCGTCCTCAACCTTTCAGGAGAATGTACAAACTCATGAGCAAGCATGCCTTTGATACAAAGCGTCCCTTTGTTTATTGAATCTTTTACAGCCGGGGAGGTTCGAACAATCTTTCCATCTTTCACGTGAAGGATTATCGAACAACCACACCCGCAGTAGGGACAAATCGTTTTAACATACTTTGTCAACGCCATCACACCTTTCGAAATCGTCTTCCTTCCAATTTATTGCTCTAAGCGGGCAGGCTTTCAAGCAAAGCAAGCATTCCATACAGCTTTCTTCTATGACCTCATAAATCTCTTTCCCTCCATAATGTTTTTCTTCAATTGCATCAAAAGGGCATAGATGGAAACATGTCCCGCATTCAATGCATTCAGTCTTATCTATTACTAGCAACCTATAACCTCCTTTATTTGTTAAATATTTCACAAATTATTTTACTGGTTTGTTATTTTTTTGTCAATTCTGTTTAATAAACATGAAAAATGCCGGAGGACAATTCTCCGGCACTTTATATTCACATTCGATGGGATTCTAATTTTACTTTATCTTTGTGTTTGCCGTAAAGTATCTTCGCAGTGCCGTTGTTTATAGCTTCCTTGACGCTGCTTCTTGTAGCAAAGGCGTCTACCGCTTTCGCCCCTTCCTCCTTCGGAATCAATGCTCCTGGACCTCCTACGCACCCGCCGACGCAGGCCATTCCTTCCACGAAATTCGCATCAAGAGTACCTTTTTCTATAGCATCGAGTATTCTTTTGCATTCCTTTATTCCGTCACCTTGGCAGGCCTTCACTTCAATGTCGGGCCTCATAGATTTTACGCTGGACACAATGGCCGACGTAACACCGCCCGTGTGGGCATATATTCTTCCGTCGTGCGAGGCATCGGTTATAGGCATTCTTATGCTTATTTCCGCCAGGTTTATTTTATAGCCCTCAAAGATCGCAGAAAGTTCCTCGAACGTCAGGACGCAGTCCACCGCATCCTTGAGTTCAGGCAATTTTGCCTCGGTCTTTTTTGCGATGCACGGGCCTATAAACACGACTTTTGCGTCTTTATCTTCGGCCTTGATAAACCGGGCTATGGCAACCATGGGCGAAACCGAATCAGACACCATCCCTTCGATTTTACCCCGGTAACTTTTGGCCAGCCTCACAAAAGGCGGACAGCAGCAGGACGTTATCATAAATTCGTCTCCCCTATCCATGCGCCGGATGAACTCCTCGGCTTCCTTCACCGTTATCATATCAGCACCCAGGGCAACTTCGATGACATCGTAAAACCCCAGCATGAGTAAGCCCGACTTCACCTGCTCCTCGCTTACTTCCGGTCCAAACTCCCCGGCAAAAGCTGGTGCCAGCACGGCATAGACCCTTGGATTTTTCTTAATCAAATTGATGGTCTGAGCTATCTCCGTTTTGTCGGCAATGGCACCTTCAGGACAGGCTATTATGCAAAGTCCGCAGGATATGCATTTATCCAGGTCGATAGCTGGGCTTTTATCGCCTTTTACCTCTATAGCTTTCGGTTCGCACGCAATTTTGCATCCGCAATCCTGGCCGTGTCCGGTGCAAGCCTTTTCTATAATCGAAATAAACGGAAAATCTACTACTTCGGGGATCGCACCTCTTTCAAAAGTCCCAAGCGCCGCCCGAACTCGGGCCTCTGCTTCTTCCCGGCTTAATTTGTCCCCAATCGATTCCATAACCGCCGTATATACGTCCTGCAGGTTATCTAGCTTTCGTGCATGTTCAGCTACTAGCTTATAGATTTCCCGTCTTAGTTTTTTTACGCTTTCTTTCAAATCCTTACCACTCCCCTATCTCATACTTTTAAAAAAACAAGCCGGCAGGGCATTACCGGCTTTCCCAATTCATTTTTTATTTAAAAATACAAGATAATGCCAGCCATACTCCGGAATCAGAAATTTGAATACCTTTTCTCCGGGGTCCATCGCCTCGAGAAGTTCTTTCTTGACGTAAACTTTTACGTCGCCGTCAACCGTAAACACTTCAAAGTTTTCCTCGTTTTCAGGCTTCCCCACCAGACCTGATGGGGCATAAAAAGCGTTTCATCAGCCGTGAACGCCAAGCCTTTTTTCGATATACATTACTTTTCCACGTTCCCTCACGTAATTTTTAGCCCAAGGGGATAAATCAGCTTTCACTTTTATTTTCCCCTCCGGAAAAAAATTTAAAAGAGGAGGGGATTTAACATCCCCCGCTCATCATGTGAATTACATTAATTACGTCACCATCTTTTACTTTATAAGTGGAATAACTATCCACCGGAATTACCTTTCCGTTGACTATAACCGTAATCATGGGATGGGAGTACTTTTTTATTTTCAGTACATCTTCAACCGTCATTCCATCTGTAAAATCCATATCTTCGTTGTTGACTTTTATCACAGCGCTCCCCTCCTCTTTTTGCTAGTACCTCATTTTACTCCTGGTATTTGGCTATCAATTCCACCACCTCGGGGAAATCTATTCCGAGTTTTTTCACGGTTTCAAGGGTCGGAACTCCGTTTTTGTTCCAACCTCTGCGCTTGTAAACCGCATCTGTTAGCTTTTCGAATTGGCTTTCCCTGTATTGCCTGAGCAAAGCCATCTTTTCTTCCGTGGTCTTGCCTTCAATATCGTATCCTAACTCTTTCAACTGCTTATCGTATCTTTCCGCTCTTGATTCGTATTCTTCCTTTGTCGCAGGTCCTAAAAGCCTAAACGGCGGCATATCGTATTCCCGAGTTCCCTTGCCCATTTTTAGATTAAAAATCCTCTGGAAATTAAATACCCTCTCAGACTGCAGCAAAAGTTCTTCTTTTGTTATGTTTTTGCCCGTGACTCCGTTGAAAAGGTCTACGTAGTTTTGAACATGGGCCGGAATCTTATGCGGCTCATCGGTCATCGCGTTGTCGGCAGGCACAATGTCGTTCCACGGAAGTTTGCACAATCCCTGCAGGCTGAACCAGGTGCGGAAAATCGGGAAGTAATGGAGGGCTTCCGCTTTATCTTCGAATGTGGGTATTTGCTTGTTAACCATATCCATGAAAATTAGCCACGCTTCATCGTGCTGCGGTCCTTTGTTGGCGAAGGCATAACCTCCCTGCTGGGCTAGGGATTCCTTGCTTACGTACATGGATACTTCAAGGCCTTTTATTTCCATGCTTATATCCCGCAGCAATTTTGCATCGGCACCTGTTTTTTCAAGGATGTATTCCCGAAGGCTCTTTACTCCCTGCCCGGCTATCTTTCCGAATCCCTCGCCTTTTGCCATCTGGTGCAAAAGCTCCAATGCCGCATCGGCATTTCCGAATTTGAGCTCAAGTCCCCCTGTAATTTCTTTATTTATTATACCTCTTTCATAACATTCCATAGCAAAGCCGACGATGTTCCCGAAGGAAATAGTATCAAGCCCGTAAGTATCGCAGTAAAAGTTTGCCTCTATAACGTATTCCGGATCAAATATCCCGCAATTTGCCGCAACCGCAGCGATGGTCTCGTATTCCGCTGCATCTACGCACACCTTTTGCCCTTTGTAAGGACCTGTTTTTACCTCATAATTGTCCACCGCCTTTGCACACGAAAGCGAACAACCATACCAGCAGTTGTCGGGTACATTTTGAGTAAAGTATTTTTCTCTAAAGACTTTGGATGTTATTCTATTAGCATCCGGATGGGAACCGTACTGGAAGTTCATTACAGGTAGCAAATCGTAATCATTCATAACTTCAACCAAGTTAGCCGTCCCCACTTCCCTCATCCTGTTTTGCAGCTTATCGAGCTCAAAAATCTCTTTATGAAGCCTTAAGGCCGCATTGATTATCTTTTTCTTATCGGCAGGATTGTTTGAATCGCCGGTCACTCCTTTGTACTTCACAACGACGGCCTTTATCTTCTTGTCCCTGAAGACCGTTCCGGACCCGCCTCTTCCGGCTTGTTTTACCCTGACGGCCTTTCTTTTGACGTCATAGAAGGATACGTTGAGCATACCAATCAGAGTGTTTTCCGCTCCTTTGCCGGATGAAACAACGGAAATGTTCCTCTTGTCTTCTTCGGAATCCGCATACTTTTCCGTTAATTTTTCCGCTAAAAGGTGGGTATCGGCAGGTTCGTCGGAGGCATCTTCTATAACTACTTTCCCTCTGTTTCCGTCGATGAATACGATTACGTCCCTGTCCGATTTCCCTTGAATCTCCAAAGCGTCCCATCCAGAGAATTTCAAAAGCGGTGCAAAATAGCCGCCTACATTGTTATCCATCGGACATCCGGTGAGAGGCGAAAGGGTAACCACTGCTGCTTTCCCCGAACCCGGGTACTGGGTAATTCCGCAAATAGGGCCCCCGGCAATTATTATCTCATTTTCCGGATCATTCCATTTCGTGTCACTAGAGACGGCATTCCATAAATACCAAAGGCCGAATCCCCTTCCACCTACGAAAAGCTCTTTCATCTTTTCTGTGACCGGCTTTTCCTTAATCGTCATATCCGATAAATTGATATACAAGGTCTTTCCAGCATATCCTCTTTCCACTTTTGCAGGAGTATATTCGTAAGTAGCCAATATTTTGCCCGTCATTTTCCCGTACCCCCTTACCCTTGATATTAATCTTGTTCCTCCAAATAAATTGCTCCCGTGGGACAGGCCCTCACGCAGGCACCGCAGGCCATGCATTTTATGGGCTCGTTTATGTCTTTATGGACGAACATCGCCTGCTCGGGACAAAATCCCACGCACATGTAACATCCTACGCACTTTTCCGCATCGATTCTCACCGCACCATTTTTTGCTTTGTAAATTGCCTCGACGCTGCAAATCGATATACATTTCCCGCAGTGGTTGCAAACGAAAATATCGTAACCGCTTTCCGCTCCGGGCCTTTCTTTTATCCTGATTGCCGATTTATCCGGGTCCTCAACTTTGTAAAGAACTTTAGAGCACGCTATCATACATGCTCCGCACCCGGTACAAAGGTCCGGTCTGGACTTTACTATTTTCATACAATTTCCTCCTTCCCATTTAGTCTACTCAGTAGCCCAGTACAAAAATTTTTAAATACCCTATCTATTGATATTATACTACACTTATCTGATTTTTCCTTTTTTAATTAAAAAATAAAATGGGAGCACAAAACCCCCTTTTTCGGTTTTACCGCCTTTTTTATTTTTTTGCAAGTTCTTCCTCAACTTTTTTGAACAATCCATCGGCGAGGCGAATACCTTTCTCCAAAATGGAACTGGCCTTTTTTTCTACATCTTTAACAAACTCTTCGTCTTTTACCGAGTTTAAATTTATCCTTACATTCAGCCATCCGCCGTAGAGCGCCGCTTTAAGGCACTGAATTCCCACACCTATATCGCTTATCGCAGCCGAAGTTGTATTTCCAAGTGCTCTTTCGTGCAACTTGAGGGACTTTAAGCTTTCTTCCATTACAGAAAGCGGGACAAGGGCTGCTTCTTTTAAAGCCTGCTCCATGGCTTCACTTCTCAATTTTTCCTCTTCTTCCGTCGTGCGCGGCATTTTTGAGGCTCTCGCCACCCGGTTAAAGGCTTCAGCATCTTTATCTATTAAATTTATAAGGGACTCTTTTATTCTTCTCGCCTCCTCCAAAATCTCTACCAGCAGTCCTTCCTTATCCTTAAATTTCTCTTTTCCGTAAGATAGGTTTGAAACCATCGATATCAGCGCCGTCCCTATCGCGCCGACGAGTGCCGAAGCTGAGCCTCCACCGGGAGCGGGACTTTTGGAAGCTAGCTCATCCACAAATTCTTTGATTCGGTATTCCGAAAGCAGCATTTTATATCTCCTTTCTTTCGTTTCTTTGAACTACAACTTTCCCTTTCTTTATTACAGTTCTTACAAGGTTTACTCCGTAGTGGTAAAATATGAAATCCAAATCCGGCGCATCCCATATTACTATGTCGGCCTGCTTCCCGACCTCGATAGTACCGATAGTTGTGGCTCTTTTTACGGCAGCTGCAGCATTTAATGTAACTCCTGTCAGAACTTCTTCCGGGGTCATCCTGTACTTAAGGCAGGCCAGATTCATACCCAGCTGCAGCGATTCGGTCGGCGAAGAGCCGGGGTTGAAATCGGTAGCCAGAGCCACCGGCACCCCTTCTTCTATCATAGTTCTTGCGCGGGCAAAGGATTCTCCGAGGTAAAAGGACGTGCCGGGCAATAGCACGGCAATGGTTCCCGCTTTAGCCATCGCCCTGATTCCGTCATCAGTTGCGTAAATCAGATGCTCCGCCGAAAGTGCTCCAACTTCTGCTGCGAGCCTTGTGCCGCCCATCGGCGTGATCTCATCGGCGTGAAGTTTAGGTATAAGGCCATGGGCTTTTGCGCATTCTAATATGTATCTTGATTCTTCGATGTCGAAGACCCCTTCCTCACAGAACACATCGCAAAACTCCGCAAGTCCTTCCCGCGCCACCCTGGGTATCATTTCCTCCGCGACAAGTCTTACGTATTCTTCCTTGTTTTCCCTGTATTCCTCGGGAACCGCGTGTGCTCCCATAAAAGTTGGCACAACATCCACTGGGTGAAGCCTGTTTAGTTCCTTTATGGCCGCCAGGGACTTTATCTCATCTTCTAAGTTAAGTCCGTATCCACTCTTGGCTTCACAGGTGGTCGTGCCGTATTCGAGCATGCGGTCAAGAGCCTTTATTCCGTTTGAAATCAGCTCTTCTAAAGAAGCTCTTCTGGTTTTCCTGACGGTTTCTAGTATCCCGCCCCCCATCTTGAGAATATCCAGATATTTTACGCCCTTCAATTTCAGTGAAAGCTCTTTCTGCCGCCAGCCAGAAAAAACAAGATGGGTATGGGGGTCCACAAGGCCGGGGGTGACCAGGTTCCCCCCGGCGTCAATTAATTTGGTATTTTCACCAGGTTTGAAATCCATTAGATTATTTGCTTTTCCCACGCCGGTGATAACGCCATCCTTTACCGCAATAAAAGCGTCTTCGATAAGCTCAATATGACCTTGCTCTTTGCCACCTTTTGCGCTACTTCCAACCGGAGTAGCCAAAATTCCTATGTTTTTTATCAAGAGATCAGGATTACTGCGAGTCATGCGCACCCTCCATCTTATTCGGGGATCAAATAATTCTCGAGTATCTGCTTTTTGTCATCGAAATTCTCAAGTTGCAGGTAATACTTTGCCACATCAATCAGAGCTTTCATGGGCGTTATGCCGACAATTTCGCTCCCGATGATATCCACTCCGTATCTTTTGGCTTCTATTTTTATAAGTTCAAATGCCCTGTAGAGGGAAGTTTTTTCGTAATTCGTCATGTTCATGGAGACCTGTGCTATATTTTTGTCCTCCAGCATAACCCCTATGGCCCTGACGTTTTTCAGGCCTCCACCGCTTTCCCTGATAACTTTTGCTATGTTTTTGGCAATATTTATATCAGAAGTATTTAAGTTCACATTAAAGGCGATGAGCGGCATTCTCGCCCCGACTGCTACTGCGCCTGCTGTCGGGTGTATTTCAGGTTTTCCAAAATCAGGAGCCCATGCGGGGTCTTTTATTTTCTCTGTCATTCCCTCGAATTCGCCGCGCCTTATATCGGCCAGGCTTTTTCGTTCTGGCCTCGTCGCCGACTCTTCGTATAAAAACACGGGTATAGAAAGTTCTCTTGCGATTCTTTCCCCAACTTGGCGAGATATTTCAACACATTCTTCCATAGTTACGTCTTTTACAGGGACAAAGGGTATGACGTCAACAGCGCCCATCCTCGGATGCTCGCCCTTATGTTTTGTCATGTCTATCAATTCTGCTGCCTTTGCCGCTGAAGCAAAGGCAGCCTCCTTTACGCCCTCCGGGTCGCCGACGAAAGTGAAAACGCTTCTATTGTGATTTTGATCGTAAGAATAATCAAGGAGCCTCACGCCTTTTACGGCTCGGATGGCATCAGCTATTGCTTCTATTACCTCTTTTCTTCTTCCCTCGCTAAAATTGGGAATGCATTCAACGAGCTTAGCCATTATTACAAACCTCCCTCTTTTACATCAGCATCGGCATTTTTATCCCGTGTTCTTTGGCAGTCCTTATGGCTATCTCGTAACCTGCATCGGCATGGCGCATTACACCTGTGCCTGGGTCGTTATTTAGCACCCTTGAAATCCTGTAGGCCGCATCATCCGTCCCGTCGGCTACCACCACTACGCCCGCGTGAATTGAATAGCCGATACCAACGCCGCCGCCGTGGTGGACAGAAACCCAGGTTGCTCCCGATGCCACATTGAGCAAGGCGTTCAAGATGGGCCAGTCAGCTATGGCATCGCTGCCGTCCTTCATGGCTTCGGTTTCTCTGTAAGGTGATGCCACCGAACCCGTATCGTGGTGGTCTCTACCTATAACTATGGGTGCAGAGAGTTCTCCTTTTCTCACCATCTCATTGAAAGCTAGACCAGCTTTAGCTCTTTCTCCATACCTCAGCCAGCAGATCCTTGCCGGCAGGCCCTGGAAGGCGACCCTCTCCCTTGCTAATTTAATCCAGCGGGCAAGGTGTTTGTCCTCGGGGAAAAGTTCCAAGATCTTTTCGTCGGTCTTGTAGATGTCTTCCGGATCTCCGGAAAGAGCAGCCCAACGGAAAGGACCGCTTCCCTCGCAGAAAAGGTCTCTTATAAACTCCGGTACATAACCTAAAATTTCAAACGCATCGGTTACCCCTTCGTCGTAAGCCTGCCGCCTTATGTTGTTGCCGTATTCGAATACTACAGCACCGCGTTTTTTCATCTCGAGCATCGCCCTTACGTGTTCTGCTATACTTCTTTTGGCCTTTGCTATATACTCCTTGGGATTGGTTTTCCTGAGTTCTATCGCCTGTTCAAGAGTCATGCCCGCGGGGACGTAACCGTTGAGGGGATCGTGAGCGGAAGTCTGATCGGTCACCACATCAGGTATTATGCCCCTTCTCACCAGTTCCGGATGCACCTCAGCCGCATTGCCCACAAGTCCTATGGAAATGGCCCTTCCCTCTTCCTTCGCCTTGAGAGCCATATTGATAGCCTCATCCAGATCTTCTACCATTACGTCGCAGTACTTGGTTTTTATCCTCTTTTCTATCCTGCTTCTGTCTACCTCGACTACCAAAGCCACGCCTTCGTTCATGGTTATGGCAAGGGGCTGCGCTCCACCCATTCCGCCCATACCAGCCGTCAGGACCAGCTTGCCCTTAAGCGATCCACCAAAATATTTATTAGCACAAGCTGCAAAAGTTTCGTAGGTACCCTGCAAAATACCCTGGGTGCCTATATATATCCAGCTGCCGGCTGTCATCTGACCGTACATGGTAAGACCCTTTTTCTCAAGTTCCCAGAAATTTTCCCAAGTAGCCCATGCAGGGACAAGCATCGCGTTCGATATTAATACTCTGGGCGCCATAGGGTGGGTCTTAAAAATTCCTACAGGCTTTCCCGACTGGATGAGCAGCGTCTCGTCATTCTCCAAATTTCGCAATGCCTCTACGATTTTGTCAAAGCACTCCCAGTTTCTAGCAGCCTTACCGGCACCCCCGTAAACAATTAGTTCATCGGGTTTTTCGGCGACTTCAGGGTCTAGATTGTTCATAAGCATCCTCAGAGCGGCTTCCTGTTGCCAGCTCTTGCAGGAAATTTCCTTGCCTCTCGGGGCTCTTATAACCCTTTTCATAAAATCCATGCCTCCTTTAAAGTTATTTATTTCACTTATATATAATTCTCAATTTTCTCCTTTTACCCTTCGGAAAAATTCCTCATTATGTGGAATTTTTTGCAATTTCTACTTACCACTTTGCTCGATACCAACTGCCTTTTCCGTCCCATTTAAGAGGGATATTATTCCAATTCCCCAATGACCTCTTCTACCTTTTTTACCAACTCGCCACTTTTTATGATATTCGTAAGTTTTTTTACATCCACGCTTAATACTCTGTCTTCTACAATTTTAGGCACTATATCCCTTACGGCTTTGTAGACCACGTCGGTTCCCTTCCCCAACTTAAGCGAGCGGTTTTTCTCCATCCTAAAATCTAAAGCCTGAGCGGCACACAAAAGCTCGATGGCCAATACATTTGTGGTATTCTCGACAATTTTCAAAGCTTTTCTGGCCGCGATTGTACCCATACTTACGTGGTCTTCTTGATTGGCAGAAGAAGGTATCGAATCGACACTGGCCGGAAAGGACAGGGTTTTGTTCTCAGAAACTAAAGCAGCAGCAGTATACTGGCTTATCATCAGGCCAGAATTCAATCCGCCTTTTTCTGTCAAAAAAGCTGGCAATCCCTCATTGAGATGTGGATTCACAAGTCGCTCTATGCGGCGCTCCGAAATATTTGCCAGTTCCGACACGGCTATGCTGAGATAATCCATGTTTATGGCCACGGGCTCCCCGTGGAAATTGCCTCCCGAAATTACCCTTTCTTCTTCGGGAAATATAAGGGGATTGTCTGTAGCCGAATTAATCTCAATTTCTAATACTTTTTTTACATGCCATATAGCGTCTTTTACCGCCCCGTGAACCTGGGGTATACACCTTAATGCATAAGCGTCCTGGACTTTTAGTTGTCCCTGCCGGGTAACGAACTCGCTGCCATGTAACAACTTTCTCAGATTCCTAGCACACGATGCTTGGCCGGGATGAGGCCTTACCTCCTGGATTCTTTCATCTAATGCGTCAATTATGCCGTTCAAAGCTTCAAAGCTTAAAGCCCCACAAATGTCGGCGACTTTTGACAGGTTCACAGCGCAGGCGAGGGCAAGGCTTCCCACCGCCGACATGGCCTGGGTTCCGTTTATCAGTGCAAGGCCCTCTTTTGCCTCAAGAACTACGGGTTTTATGCCGGCGCGTTCTAGGGCTTTTCCCCCGGGCAATATTTCACCCTTAAAAACAGCCTCTCCCTCCCCCATCATCACTAGGGCCATATGAGCGAGAGGAACCAGATCTCCACTAGCTCCGAGTGAGCCCTGACATGGGACAAGAGGCGTAACTCCTTTATTCAACATTTCAATCAAAGTGATAAGAGTAGAAAGCCTGATTCCCGAGTATCCCTTTGCAAGGGCATTAATCCTCAGGAGCATCATGGCCCTTACCACTTCTTCGGGAAAGTAATCTCCAACTCCTACCGAATGGCTCCTTATGAGATTTATCTGCAGTTTTCTGACGTCTTCCGGTGAAATAACTACATTGCAAAATTTTCCAAACCCTGTAGTAACACCGTAGACTATCTCCCCTCTTCCTATTATGTTTTCCACGTACTTTCTTGAATGCTCGACTTTTTCTATGGATTCGTCCGAAAGTTCCACCTTTTCACCCTTAATTGCAACTCTCACCACATCTTCTATACTGAGATTTTCTCCATTTATTATCATATCCCTGCACCTCCCGAAAAGTTGTCCATTTTTTAATGTAATGCTTTAATGTTTTAAAATCTCCCAAAAAGTCAATTAAGGGAAACACGAGGTTTCCCTTAATTGACCGATAAAAATACTAAAATACTTACTAAAATACTTACAAAAATATTTACAAATCATCTGTCCAACCACGTATGCTTTGAGCAATCATAAGTCATGGTTGTCACACCTAAGAGGCGTTATTTCAGTTTAAATTCAATTTCCTATCCCATCCATCTGCCTTCTTGTTGCCAGAGATACCAGAACAAATATTATAAGGGAGATGATGGCGGCATAGATTTCCGCCGGTGCACCAAATATGTTGACCTTTGTCAATATCCCAAAGAGGGCAACCATGGATCCGCCTACAAGAGAAGCCAGGGCACCTGCTCTTGTGGCCGACTTCCACAGGACACCCCCTATAACGGGAACAAATACACCGGCAGTATACATTGTATATGAGTAAATCAGAGCATCAATTATCCCGGGAACAATGAGAGCTATGATTAAGGATAGGATACCAATTATAAATGTAAAATTCCTTGAGGTATTGAGGAGCTTTTTTTCCTCCTTTACCTCATCCACATGGAAGGTTTCAATCCACAAGTCCTTTACAATATGGGAGGTTGCCGCGGTCAAAAGTGAGTCGGCCGTAGACATAATAGCCGCAAGTATTGCCGCAAGGACTATTCCTCCCACAACAGGGTTCATCAAATTTTGAAGCACCCAGGGAACCGACATGCCACCTTGGTCCAAATCCGAAAGTGCCCGGGCCCCCATTCCTATTATGGTCGGGAAAAAGCTTATGATTACAAGAATTATACCACCAAGAAGTGAGGCGTTTCTCGCCACTTTAGAGTCTTTTGCAGCAAAAAGTCTCTGGTAAAAATCCTGCCCCACAAGAGTATACATAACCGTAGGAAGTAAAAGCCACATAATGCTGGAAGTACCCAGACCCCAGAAATTAAAGTAGCCCCCCTCGACGCCTTTCGCTGCAAGAGCTGAAGTAAGGCCAGCTATACCTCCTGTCTTTGAAAAAACCACAATAGTTGCCAAAATCACGCCAAATGCCGCCAGTATAAGCTGGACAAAATCAGTTATGGTAGCGGCCCAGAGTCCACCGGTTGTGGTATAAATAATGAAAACCAGTGTTGCCAGAATAGCACCAGTATTTCCTTTGATACCTATTATGCCTAGAGCGTTCCTGGCCGAGAGAACCTGTGCAGCCAGTATACCGATTAATGCAAAAAGCGAAAGCAATGCCCCTAAAACCCTGACCGCCTTGCCTCCATATCTTTGTTCAAGATAATCTGGCACCGTATACAGCGCCAAGTCTCTGAATTTGCTTGCCGTCATAAATGCCAGAAAAAGCAGACCAATGCCACAGGATACGCCGTACCACGCCCCCGATATACCGTATTTAAACCCGTATTCACCGCCGCCCATAACGGCTCCACCGCCGAAATGTGTAGCTGCTAGAGTGGCAGCGCACATCCAAACTCCAAGTCTTCTGCCTGCTAGTAAAAAGTCCGTCATTCCTTTAATGTAGTACCTGCTGCACCACCAGCCTATTAACAACATAAAGATCATATAAAGAATTACGACAAACAATATCATGCCCTTTCGCCCCCTTTATTGCTATTTTTTTATTTATTTTCTGTATGTTACATATATTCATTTTAAGCCTAGATTTTTCCTCTTTAAATTTTTTGGTAAGTTAGCATAATTTTGCTATACATTCTTAATTTTCTGCATTAATAAATTAATATTTTAACATAGCATCACAATGAAATTGTTGTTCATGCAATTAGCGATATATATTCTTCAAAATCATAATTTTTTCCTGCTCATATTATTACTTTTAACAAAATTTATCGGATTACCATAATATTATATTGCCCACAAAGTTATCCGAAAAGGAGGCCTTAACGTGCAATCACGTCAAGTCTTTGGTTCTAGAATATTGCGACGGGGTATGTGCGGCAAGGATGTTGCCGAGCTGCAGATGAAATTACAATCCCTTGGATATTATACAGGTCCTATAGATGGTATTTTTGGGCCTTTAACCGAGAGGGCCGTAAGGCAACTGCAGCGGGACAATAATATAAAAGTTGACGGCATAGTCGGACCTCAAACTTATGCACTATTAGAACAACTTATACCATAAACTGTTTAGGGGTGGAAATCCACCCCTTACCCCTCTTACTCTAAGTCGTAATAATGCTATGTTCTTTCAATGGCCGCCATAATTTTATCCATCATGCCTTCTTTTTCGCTGCTATTTGATTTTTGCCAAACTACTTCAAAAAGTACCCCCATTCCAGGAAGAGCCTGTTCCTCTCTAGTTTGTATGGTCTCGTTGATGTATTCTTCCACCTCCTCCCGCGTACTTCCCGCTAAGTTTTTCAATACCAGTTCCCTAATGTCGAACGAGGCCACCGTTTCTTTCCTCCTTCATTTTGTTTTTCTCAATTTAATAATTCCCTCAATTAGACCTAAAAATACTAATTAAAAAAGAGGCGGCTGACGCCTCTTGAAGTTTTAAGTTATTTTAATTCGGCCGATTCTGCTTTTATATTTGTATCAAAATTCTTTTGTATCGCGTGCAAGGCTAGAGAAAGTGCAATTACACCATAAGCGACAAAAGATCTGAAAAACTCCCCTATTTGCGGATCACCGAAGAGGTTTTTACCGGCATTGGGCGAAACTATGAACAGGGTATGAAACAAAATGGTTCCTATTATAGCGTTGCTTATAGTAGCTTTTGTAACCGAGGCACCACCTACCAAAATAGCAGCAACGGCAAACATCCCAACCTGTTCGTGGCTGCTGTAAGTCTGAAGGGTCCCTATGTTCTGCAAAAAGATTATCTGTCCCCAGGCTGCAAGAAGTGTGGATATCGTAATAGCAACCAGTCTCGTCCTATCTACGTCAATCCCCGCTACTTCCGCCACGTGCATATCCTGACCTACCGCCCTGAAATCCTGCCCTATCTTAGTTTTTAGGATAAATTCGGTAAAAAGGCATAAAAGCCCGATCAATATAAAAGAAGCTAGGGGTATTTTTATTCCCATTATGTTAACGCTTAACAGATTATCCAGGGCATACTGGATGAGCGAAAGGTCTATGGCGTTCTTTAAACCGACGCCGCCTGGCAGCACGATTTCCGGGTTTTTTATAGGAATGATGGTACCTATAAATAGCAAAAACACCAACTGGTACAATCCCATCGCAAAAAAGCCCAGAATCAAACTGGTAATCATTTCTTTACCCTTGGTTTTATTTAATAATATACCGGTGGCATATCCGAAAACCAGTGCAAAAGGAACCGATATTAACATGGCAAGAAAAAGCCCCGAAATGCCGCCTATATTCCACACTTTTATTGCAATAAGGCCTATTTGCCCTGCCATAGCCCCTATAACAAGAGCGAAATTCAGTCCCATTCCTGCCACCACAGGGATTATAAGGGACAAAACCAGGAAAAGATTCCTGTCCAATCTATTGACAATCTCATTCACAATGTAAAGGAAGCTTAGTTTGGAAGCCACCACCCCTCCCAGACATATCACGAAAAACAACATGGGAACCATATTGCTCCTTACGAGTTTTATCAGTGTTTTTTTCGAAAACATAGCTTTCATCTCATTCATTCCCTCCCACCCTGGTTAATGCATACAAAATAACTCCATTACTTACTATTATCCTCACTACCTCCGACAGATTCCCTTCCGGCATCATTCTATTAATCACCGGCAGCGAAATGGTAAGGAGGGATTGAAATAAAATCACTCCAGCTATTACGTTGGAAATGGAAGCCTTCCTCGCTGTTGCCCCGCCAATTAATATTGCGGAAATCGCAGCGAAAGGCATCATCAAGGGGCCGGTGTAAAGCTGGAAAAATCCGTAACTTTGGGCATACACAAGTATGCCGATTCCACCCAAAACCATGGAGAGTATAGTCCCTATTGTCCTATATTTATCCACATTAATTCCCGAAGCTTGTGCAAACCTGGGATTGCTCCCCGCAGCCATCATGGCGATTCCCGTCTTGGACCTCAAAAAAAGCCAGATGAAGAAACAGCAGACGGCAAAAAACAAAAAAGTACCTATGGGTAAGTCAACATTGGGCAGAGTTATCAACCGGTCCAGCACCTTATCGTATTTATTTGCCAGGGTTATGGTGGTTCTGAGACCTCTTCCTCCTATTGCCCACACCATTTCGGGATTCCTAAAAGGAAGCAGCAACCACCCGATGCACATCAAGGACACGACTGAAAAACCCATGTATGTCCCTACGGTCATCTCGTCCCCTTTAACCTTATTTAACAAGATGGAATATAAATAACCCGCCATTACCGAAAGAGGAATAGAAATCAAAACCGCAGTCAAAAAACCCTTCAATCCCACGATGTTCATTTCTATAGTTATGCATCCGGCAATCAAACCGCATATTATTCCTATGGAAAGTGCAAAATTGAGTCCCGTCCCCGATACAATGCTCGGCACCATCGCCAGCACCAAAACGCTGTTCATGCCTATTCTTACGAGTGAGTCCTTCAAAAGTCCGTAAACGCTTTGCTTTTGTATAATTGCTATAATGAGGAGTATTATAAGCAGGATCGTTATAAAAACTTTAGGATAACCGTACTTATCTACGAGTTTTTGCCACAGGTTTTTCATTACAAAGCCTCCTCCCTCGAATGGGATTTATATTCTCCGGCCATCATCAGTCCGAAGTCGGTGTCGGAATCCTGAGGACTTAAGATGCCTTCGATTTTTCCGTCGTAGACGATTGCAATTCTGTCGCAAATAGAGCGCAGTTCTCCCAATTCGCTGGAGGTCATAACTATGGTCATACCCTTTTCGACATTGAGTTTCACCAGCAAATCCAAAACTAGTTTCTTCGCCCCTATGTCGATACCTCTCGTGGGCTCAGAGACAAATAATATGTCCGGCTCAAGGACAAGAGCCTTTGCTATGCAGACCTTTTGCTGGTTGCCGCCGCTCAGCTGCCTGGTCTTTTGGGTTGGGCCGGTACACCTTATATCCAGCTCCTTTATGTACTTTAAGGCATTCTCCCGCACCTTTCTTTCATCCAGAAGTTTTATCCAATTTAAGCCCAAAAGGGGCTTTAAAAACATCCCTTTTACCTGCATCGCCCCTATGGCTATATTCAATTCGATGGATTCGTCAAGCATCAAACCTACGCCGCGCCTATCCTCCGAGACGAAGGCCAAACCGTTTTCCATCGCTTTTCTGGGATTGTTCAATTCAATCTTTTTGCCGTTTTTATATACCTCCCCTTTTGCCCTGTAAAGCCCCATTATCCCGTTGGCGATGCCTATTTTCCCCTGGCCCGCAAGCCCTCCTATTCCTAAAATTTCTCCCCTGTAAACATCCAAATTTACGCCTTTCACTTGTTCGCCCGGCATATCGACGTAAAGATTTCTTATCGACAAAATGACCTCGGTATTTTTTTCTACCCTGCCCTTACTTTTTTCAACTCTCTCTATTTTCCTTCCCACCATCATCTGTGCCATTTTTTCAATTGATGCTTCTTCTTTTCTCATGGTGCCTACCTTTTCGCCGTCTCTTAAAACCGTTATATTATCAGCTACAGCCAATACTTCATTTAATCTGTGGGTTATGAATAATATTCCTATGCCTTTGGCAGCCAGCATCTTCATGGCATCGAGCAATTTTTCTGCTTCGCTTTCGGCCAAAACTGCGGTAGGTTCATCGAATATAAGCAGTTTCACGTTTTTCTTGTCTATTTCCCTGGCTATTTCCACAAACTGCATGTATCCTACAGGCAGCCCCGCAACGGGAAGCCACTCATCCACATTCATCCCGAGCTCATTCAACGCTTTTTTTGCATCTTTTCTCATGGCGGCCACGTCTAAAGTCTTAAGCTTGGGTCCGAAAATTTTACTTGCTATATTGTCCTTCAGTATCTCCCGGTTTAACTTTATGTTTTCCGTTATCGTGAACCCCGGCAGGAGCATGAACTCTTGGTGGACCATTCCTATGCCTAGCTCCATAGCTTCTCTAGGCGATTTTATTTCAACGGGTCTTCCTTCAAAAAAGATTTCGCCTGAAAATCCGCCCGTATTAAAAATCACCGGCATTCCGAAAATGATGTTCATCAGAGTAGATTTCCCCGCACCGTTCTCTCCCACCAGTGCGTGGATTTCCCCCTGTTTTACGGCGAGGCTAACTCCCTTTAAAACTTTGTTTCCATAGTATTCCTTTTCTATTTCTTTCAGCTCTATTATGTATGTATTTTTGGTTTCTCCCATATCAAGCTTTCACCTCTAAAAGAAAATAAAAAATATCACTCATGAGGGGATTGCCCTTAAAACAGCAATCCCCTCACCTTCCAAAATTAAATTAGAAGGTTATGTAGTCGCTCAAGACCATATAGAAATTGTCGTGCTTTATTTCTTTTCCGTCCGCACCCACTTCGACGTAATTGCTTATTTCAATCTTCGTATCTCCGGCAACTTCCTGCAAACACTTTTTAAAGACTTCAGGATCGTTTTTAGATGCTAATTTCCCTTCCGCATAAAGTTTCGCGTATTCCACCGCAGCAGCAGTAAAGAGCATTCCTGCTGGAATCGGCCAGGTGGAGAACCTGCCCGTTCCTCCTTTTTCCGCAATCTTCGTCTTTATTTGCTCTATCACATAATTCACGTCTCCGGCCTTGTCAGGAGGAATGTTTATGCCAAGGGCCCCAGGATAGCCGTGGAATGGGCTCGGACAGCACTGCTGCACCACCATGGCACCCTGTTCCAAGGCTGTTTTTATCAGAGGCTCCTGCATACCGCAGTTGGTGCTGAAAAATACGGTATCCTTTCCGTATTCGGCAACCTTTCTGGGAATGTCCTCGATGATGAACTGCTGCGCACCGGGCAATCCCGCATCACCTGTGGGGTCAGGCGCAGTGGCGTCGACGAATTTTATCCCCGCCTTTTCGCATTCCTGCTTCAATATGTCTCTTCTTCTCGCGAGAAGCGGGTAAGACATATGCCTCGGGAATGAATAATGCACAAAGGTCTTAGCTCCAAATTTTTTGGCCTGTTCCACCATTTTGTAGCCCATGGAAAGTTCATCGGCCTGAATAACTATATCGGCCTTGTCTCCGATGACATCCTGTTCGGCAGGGGTTATGGCAATCAAAAGAACGTCCGGACGCTGCTGCTTTATTTTTTCGAAAGCCGCCGCCGCGCCGGGAACCGCCTGGTTCATAATCAGAGCCTTAACATTCTTGTCAGAGACAAGGGCAACAGCATTAGCTATAAGGGTCTCCTGCTCTTTCATAAAGTTGTCGGGCATCGTCTGTGTCACTATAATATCCGGGTACTTTTTCTGAGCCTGCTCTGCAGATCTGAATTCCTCTTCGTTTTGAGAGACGGTATTGGTGTAGATGGCGATTTTATAGCCAGAACCTTGTGTAGTATTTCCACCAGAAGAGGAACCCTGCGTACCGGTGTTCCCGCACCCTGCTATGCTCAAACAGAACACTAAGATTAAAAATACAGAAATAAGTTTTTTAAACACTAAAGACCCCCCTCTTTTATTTGATAATTATACTTTGAATTTGAGTGATTTATGTCTTCTATATTCACCCCTTCCTAAAAATATTTTATATTCTTGACGTAGGCAATAGTATTAATTTTTATTTTTGATAATTAATGGTATTTTCTTTATTCGACACTCAAACAAAAATTCCTTCGATCAAGTCCAATTTTTACAAAAAAGGTGTATAATTTAATTGAGGTGATTACACATGTCAATATCAGAAAAGGATATCATAAAAGAATCGGCAAACATAATAAAAAAATCCCGCCATACCTTAGTACTTACCGGTGCAGGCATAAGCACTGAAAGCGGGATCCCCGATTATCGAAGCAAAGGCACGGGTCTTTGGGAAAAATACGACCCTATCCAGAAAGCAAGTCTATCCGCCCTGATGCGTAATCCTAAAGAATTTTACGAATTCAACCTGCCGCGGTGGAGCAGCTATATTGATGCCAAACCCAACATAGCGCACAAAGTACTAGCTTTGATGGAAGAGCAAGGACTGATATATGGGGTGATTACCCAGAATATAGATGGGCTACACATAAAGGCAGGTTCCAAAAAAGTATGGGAAGTCCACGGGCACCTTCGCACATGCCACTGCATGGAATGCGGCAGGTCCTATCCTTTCACGGAATTAAAAGAGCAATACGAAAAAGGCGTAAATCCCCCATTATGTAAAAAATGCCACGGGATGCTACGCCCCGATGTGGTGCTCTTCGAAGACCCTTTAGGGGAGGATTATTATCAAGCGTTAGAAGCTTTAAGGGGATGCGACCTTTTGATAGTGGTGGGAAGCAGCCTTCAGGTTTATCCTGTTGCCGATATGCCCGGATATGCGGAAAAGCTAATAATAATAAACAGGGAACCCACTCGCTGGGACAAAAAAGCCACTTTAGTTTTTCACTCATCTGCAGGCGAATATTTCGTAAAATTAGCTACGGAATTAAATTTAGAATAAATTCTTTAAAAGTAGCGGCATTCGGCGAGAGAGTTCGACCTTTTTTGTACACCAGGTAAAAGTTCCTGCGAAGGTCCAGGTCCCCGATGCGGTAAATATTTATAAAGCCCATCTTTTCGTAATCCAACACGGCCTTTTGAGATACAACGGAAATCCCCACACCTTCTTTTACAGCATGTTTTACCGCTTCGGAACTGCCTAACTCCGCAACGACATTTAAATCTTCGAGTTTTATACCTTTGTCGCTCAATGCCTTTTCAAAAACCTTTCTCGTGCCAGAAGTTTTTTCGCGCAATACAAATCTTTCTTCAATAATATCGCCAATTGATACCGACTTCCCTTTTTCAAACCTCTTTTTTTCCCAACAGGCTGGCGTTATCAGCACCAGTTCATCGGTCATAAAAGATTCAAATACCAGCTCGTCGGTCGTCAAAGCGGTACCTACAATACCTATCTCAACTTCCCCATCGGAAACCATTCTTATAACCTCTCCCGAATCGGCCTGGTGTACCTTTAACTTAACCCCGGGATACAGTTCGTTAAATTTTTTTATCAAAAATGGCAGTATGTAAACCGCCGGAATGGAGCTTGCGCAAATCTTGAGTTCCCCCTCCACGGTCCCCAAAAAATGCTTAATTTCTTCAAGAATCCTTACTTTCTCCTCCAAGATGAGTTTTGCTTTTTCGTACAAAATCCTGCCTGCCGGGGTTAATTCTACTTCCTTTCCCCGCCTATCGAAAAGTTTTGCGTTTAGTTCTTTTTCCAGAGAAATTATATGGGAGCTTACCGTGGGTTGAGTCAAAAAAAGCGAAGCCGCAGCTTTTGAAAAACTTTTATTTTCCGCTACTTTTACGAAAGCTTCTAACTGATGGAATTCCACCGTGAAAACCCCCGTCATTTTTTTGGTCACAACTTTACAGGCAACGGCCGAAGCAGCACCACTTCATCTTGAGTCACCCGGCAGCTGTATGCAAAAAGTTCAACCCCGGCATTTGCGGCAACCCTTAGAGCCTTCCCGAAATTTTCGTCCATAGAATCATTGGGTGAAAAAATTTCTGCGTCGTCTCTCTGTACCACGAAAAATACGCCAGCCCCGAATCCCTCTTTTTTTGCTTTTGCAAGCTCCATCATGTGCTTTGCGCCTCTTTCCGTCGGCGCATCGGGAAAGAGGGCCTTACCTTCTTCAACCAGGGTTACACCCTTGACTTCCATATAATAGAAAATTTTGCCATCGTTTCCAAGCGCGACGTCAAAACGGCTGTTGCCATAAGATACTTCTGTCTTTACGCAGTCATAATCGAGTTTTAACAACTTCTTTTTTGAAAGTTCGCTGGCTAAAAGCCGGGATGGCAAGGTCGAATCTATGGATACGAGGGTATTGCCCTTGTAAACCATTATCAGATCATAAGGGTATTTTCTATGTGAATTTAGAGCTTTTTGCAGGATCACTCGGGCGCCCGGTGTCAGAAGTTCTTTAAGCCTTCCGCTGTTTGGAACGTGCACATTTTCCGGCTTGTCGTTTATTTTCACGGAAGCGACAAACCTGTTCAACCTTTTTTCAAAAATCCCGTCGACCTTTTCGCCATCGATCTTCATAGTCCTTTCTCCTAAAGCAGCAATCTAAATTGTCCGGATTCAAATTCAGTTCTTACATAATAAGTTCTGTTGGGGTTAAAAAAATTTTCGAACGGAAAACCAAAAATAAAACCTCTCCCGTAGATATCTACGATCATCAAATCTCTTACGTCCGGATAGGTCGTAAAAAACTTTTGGAGCACCTTGCCAAATGGAATCGCCAGCATGTTCGCAACCAAAAACGCCAATAAAATATTGATGATGGAAAGATGGTCGTAAAAAACCAGTAGTAATATGAATACTACCGAAAAGAGGAAATTCGCCCCCGCCATAGAAGTCCCACACCGCGGGTGGATGGCGAGCCGACTTTCGCCGTTCTTCATGCGGAAAAGGGCCTCCCTCGCAGCATCCAAAACTTCATAAGCCGGCGGAAGGTCGGGCCCCGATATCGAAAATCCATCGGAGTAAGCAAGACCGCCTATGCGAAGCGTCCTGCCGTACCTTTCTTCCAGCACATTAATGGTGGCGTGTTCAAGGCTGTGATTCTTCCTTACCCGCTTGTCCGTGGCGATTTTTAGTAGCTGCCACGGAATGGTTACGATGTTAAACAGAGACTGGAAAACGAATACATACGGAAGCAGGAATATAAAGCCTATGAGGAAAAAAGCCAGAATCGGTAAAAAGAGATACGGGAAAAACAAAAGGAGTAAAAATAAAAAAATCAAAAACGGCATAACATCACCCAGTTATAGTATACCGTTTTTGACCTGCGTTTGACAAGGAGTAAAGAATTATTTCAGCCTGAGGCTTTTTTCGAGTAGTTCTTTTGCATCGGCAGGATATTCTTTTGACAGTACGCCCACAGAAGCCATTATATAGTCCCAATCTATCAAAACTTTCGCGTCTTCACCGGGCAGCAGCTTTTTTGTCCCGGCTTTAGTCTTTATTTTTTCCAATATATTTTTCCCCCGGGGAAGCCGGCTAAAAGCTCCGCCCGTTCCGATTATCCACTTTACCTGCGTCAGGTCCTTCCCCTGAGCCACAGTGTATCTTCCCGTCGGTCCGTATAGATGCTTTATCTCTCCCGCATGGCGATTGACCGCCGTTACGGTAGCTATCTCCGCCAGTAATTCCGCGAGTTTTATCTCGTCGGGATTTTCGGGCACCGGCGGTTGATTTTTCAGGGCCTCTTTTAAATTTTCTCCGTAAATTCTCTTTGCTTCTTCAAACCCTACCACTTCTATCACATTGTACCTGTTTACATAAACTCCCAAATCTCCTTCAACCGTCCTCTTGGCAACAGGTTCTGGAGAGAGTAGTATCCTGCTTATCTCCTCCGAACCTTCAGTTACCGAATGCACATCCGTCGTGGCCCCACCCACATCTATTACCATCAAATCCCCTATGTCTTCTTTTAAAAGTACCGCAGCCATCATGACAGCCCCTGGAGTCGGCACTATTGGTCCGTCCACCATGGTGCGGATTTTTTCCATCCCTGGCGCAACCACTATGTGCTCTTCGAAAACCTGCTGAATTACATTTCTCGCAGGCTCCACGTTGAGTTCGTCAATTCTGGGGTAGACATTTTCTACGAAAAAAACTTTGTTTTTCCCCTCAAAGATGGAAGCCACTTCATCCCTTGCCGCCACGTTCCCCGCGTAAATTACGGGGGTATTCAGGTTCAACCCTGCAATTTTTTTTGCGTTTTCGATAACAGTTTTCTTTTCGCCGTAGTCAACCCCTCCTGCCAAGAGAATTATATTCGGCCTTATTTTTTTAATCCTCTCAAGCTCAGCATCGCTCAAAACACCCGCCGTCGTCATATGTAGGACCGCTCCGGCGCCCAAAGCCGCTTCCCTGGCCGCCTTTGCCGTCATGTCGTGAACTAGTCCGTGGACAGTCATCTTAAGCCCGCCGGCTGCGCTGCTTGAAGCCATCATCCTCTGCCATTTTAAAGGACCGCCCAGCTTTTTCTCCAGATCTTTTATGGCCTTTTCAAGACCAACGGTAACATCTCCCTGAAGCACAGTAGTAGGTGCAACCCCCTGCCCCATAAATCGAGGGCAGGGGGTACCGATACCGCAAAAAGCGTTTACGAGAGTAGTGGTGCTGCCTATTTCTGCTACAAGTACATCCACCTTTACCACTTGAATTAACCTCCGTTTTTTTCAATTTTCTCCTTCATTTTTTTCACCAGGAAACTAGCCACGTGGATGCCTTTGGTGCCACGCCCGAATCCGGCGTCAAGCCCCGCTTCTTTAGCCATTTCATCAGTGACCTGCGTTCCGCCGCCCACGAGGATGACCTTTTCCCTTATGCCCTTTTCGATGCAAAGTTCGTGCAATTTCCTCATATTTATTCTGTGGATATCGGCGTGGGTGATGATGGTGCTTATGAGTATTGCATCCGCATCGATTTCTATGGCTGCATCCACCACCTTTTCCACCGGGACGGAAGTTCCCAAATAATGGCATTCTATTCCGAAACCTTCAATCCCTCCGTGCTTGATATCAATAATTTCCCTAAGTCCCACGGAATGCTCATCCTCTCCAACTGTAGCCGCCACGATTTTCATTGGATGTTCCTTTATGAAGCTCCTTATCTCTTCTTCCGAAAGCACCTCGGGTTTCTTTGGAATCGAAAGCGTTGCAGGGTCAATCGCGAATGGGACTTTCCCCTTTATTTCAAGATAAGTACCTTCAGCAGGATGCATTATCTCTCGGTGGATTACTTCGGCATCCTGCAGTCCCATCCTTTTTGCAATCTCGAGTCCCGCAGCTTCTGCCACCTCTTCATTGACAGGCAGGAACACGTTCAAGCAAACAACTCCATCGGCAAACCACTCTACTTCAGGTTTTATAAGGCCTTTTTCTCTGAGTTCTCTCGTCTCTTCCAGCCTCACATGGACGTTGTCTTTTTCATCCAGTTCATCGATATAAGCTATCTTATCTGGATTGCAAAGGGTGCACCCTCCTATCAAATCGCAGGGGTGCTCCAGTCCCTCCGGCAGGTTATTGTAGCCAAAATGGTGGCAAACGGGCGCCATGTAGTCTTCGTCCCTTTTTACCACGGTCCCGGCTCCCACGCCGCCATCGATTTTTCTTACGATTCCATCGCCGTTACGCTCGGGGTAAAATCCCGAATCCACGAAAAATCCCATTTCGACGGCCTTGAAATACCCACCTACCTCCAGGATTTCTTCTAAAAACAGCACAGCTCTCTCCTTTAATTCCCTCACTTTTTCCCCGAGGGGGCCATCCCTTTTTATTTGGACCATCTCGGTCAAACCGTCCATACCAACAAGAGCTTGTTTTGCCGTGTCAATAGCCTGTATGTTGAAGTAATGCCAGGGCACGTTCCTTCCTTCATCAGGAGTTATCGTGCTCTGAATATCGGCACCTGTAAGGCGCGAGATAAGGAGGTTCAGGACATGCGTAACCGTAGCTTCCCTGGTGCTTGATTCGATGTACTTCGTGTTCATCTGGGCCCGCATCCTGAATCCTTTAAAGAGTTCCCGCAGGGCCACAGCATAGGGGAGGTCAAGCCTCAAACACGGAGCCGGGGGCGCAGTCGGCGGCACTGTCGAAAGGCAGATGTTTTCTTTTTTCATGCCGACCTTTAATGAATACATAGCATTTATGGCGTGCTGCACCATGAGCTCAGGCATTACCTTCCACGCTTCCCGGGCGGTGGCGTTGGCATTGTGGGCGCCGTCTATTTGTATCATATCGGCCCACGCCATTATCTTTTTTGCCACCGCCGCATCGACGAAAGAACGCACCATATTGACGTTTCTATAGAGCACGTTGTACTGCGGGTCCTGGTGGGCGCCGTTTACCCCTTCTTCCGCAAACAGCACTGCTACCTCAGGTCCCGCCACACCACTGACATAAGAGTGAAAGTTTATCGGCCTCCCCACCTCATCTTCTATCATATCAAGAGCTTTTCTTGTAGCCCGAAGCTGTTTCCTGGTTATCGGAACTCCCCCGACACCTTCTGGAGTACCCTCGATAAGGCCGTCAAAGTGGCTCTGTCCCGCGGTCCTTATGACCATGATGTGGTCCGCGCCGTGCCAAGCCGCCATGCGCATCCGGCGGATATCGTCCTCAAACCTGCCGGAAGCAATCTCCGTGGTGATGACGAAATCCGGCTGCGGGTCTATGTTTCCGAAATACTTAGCAGCTGGAAGCGGAATGCTGTTTTTGAGCCCTTTTGATGTTTCTAGGTATTCAAAAGGCCCTATTTTCTGGTTTTCTACCTTTTCACGCCAGTGCCAGCCCCTTCTGCGGGGACGGTAGTGCTCCAGGTCCTTTAGTATTTCTTCAATATTCAGCTTTTCATCTTTTTTAAGTTCCATTTACATCACCTTCCCCACAGTAGATGCGTCTATTTTTAACGCCATGGCTTTTTCTATTTCATCCCAGCCCTCGCCTCGAGCCAATTGATTCCCGGCTTCTTTAACGGAAATCCCTTTATAAAGGGCGTATTTCAAAACCACATGCCCCGCTCCCTTTCCGAGCAATCCCTTTTCCACGCACTTTTCCACAACGGCTTTGGCTGTGAGGCTGTCAAAACCCATCCTGAGCAGCACGGACCTTTCTATAGAAGGAGATGTATGGGTTCGCGCAAGCTCAATCAGGGGGTCTACTATTTTTTCGGTGAGCTCCCAGAACCTTTTTTCTAATTCTTCCTCCGTGAGATTTGCAAGGTGCTTTCGCCTTTCTTCAAAATCATCTTTGCGCTGCATTTGTTCCACCCCCTAAAATTTAACTCCCAGATCTTTTAATACGTTCTTTACATATTCCTCGTCCGTCTTCGTATCTTCGGCCAGAAATTTTATGTCTTCCTCCGTCACCTTTTCGACTCTATAATTTTCTATACAGTTGCTGATATAGGATTTCCTCAAGACGTTCAGGTCAACTTCCTTTACCCTAATTTGGGATGGATGTTCCGGGATTATTATCCTCTCCCCGGGCTTGTCGTCGGCAGGGTCGCCGCGGCGCACTTCTATACCCATTTCTTTTGCAAAAGTAAGCTGAGCCGACGGGAGTTTTCCCGCTCCCGTGTATTCCGTTTCCTGCACTACGAGAATCTGGTCTTCGTCCATCTCTTGAGCTATGGCAAAAGCTGCAGCAAGGGACGTGTTACCCGCCGGGCCCCTTTCCAGGCCTTCGAGTTGCGCTAAAGCTTCCGTAATGTAAAAGACCTCGCCCTGACTTACGGTCACGTATCTATCCAGGTAGCGCAGGGGCCTTGCAGCATTTCTCGGCACGTCGGCCCTGTCAGGCCATGTGGCAAAGGGAACGCCAAAACCCGTATGTCCTGTGGTAAAGGATTTCCTGTTAAAGTCCCTGTCGCTTGCCATGTGAAGCCCTGAAAGATCTACGCTGGCACCGATTATCTTCGTATTTTGGCAGCCCGCCTTCAAAAGGCCCCTTGCGGTGCCGGTTACGTTCCCGCCGCCGGCATGGGTTATGACCACTGCGTCGGGGTCCTTCCCAGCAATTGCCCTTACCTGCTCTGCCAGCTCGTATCCTAAAGTCTCAATTCCAGCTATGCCAAAGGGAGTATAAAGCGATGCGTTGAAGTATCCGGTCTCTTCTAAAAGGCACAAAAAGGTGTAAAAAAGTTCCGGCCCCACAGTGAGCTGAATCACTTCTGCGCCAAAAGCTTCGCACTTTCGCCCTTTTTCCAGTATTTCGGGCTGGCCCCTGCCGTGACTGTCGAATACCTCCTGAACCACAATGCAGTTTAATCCCCTCATGGCAGCCTGCGATGCCACCGCCGCGCCGTAATTTCCGCTGGTGGCGGCTATTACCCCTTTATATCCCAATTTTTGAGCCCTGTAGACCGAAACCGATGCTCTCCTGTCCTTAAAGCTGCCCGAAGGGTTGCAGGCTTCGTCCTTTACGAAAATCCGGGCTCCCTTACCCGGTGGTGCAACTTTTCTTGCTAGCTTCGTAAGATTTTTAAGTTCCAACAAAGGAGTATTCCCTACCCCCGTCTCTGCCTGTATCTTCCTTACTTCGTCTATGGTATAACCCACTTCCTGCATCATGCGCTCGTAGTCGAAAGCAATGCTGCCCGATTCAAAGATTTGATAGTCTATCCCAACCGCCTTTTTCATTATTTCATTTTTTCTCTTCATTACGGCATCGTAGCTCATATCACGAGGCACTGTCTTCACCTCCCAGGATCTTCCTCAACTCCATCCCTATTGAGAGAAGCTCGGGCACAGGCCTTCCAAATCCATGGTCATACATGGGATTTATTTTTACAAGCTTACCTCTTACCTTTCGGCCTATTAAAGTCTCGATTTCCACTTCATCACCCAAATTGGCGTCATGGGTGAGAAAGCCTTTCAGCCTGAATTCCAGCGGCACTTTTTTCGTATCGTCCGGAAGGCGTGCCGACCTTTCCTCGGGTTTTAACACAACCTTATGAATCTGGACCCAGGTCCCTTTTAAAGCATCAGGCATTTTCCCCACCATCCTTCAGAAGTTTCCTCACATCTCCCATGATAGCAGCAGGCACCGGCAGGTCCTTCATAGTAACCAGTCCTGGCTTTGCCTCAATAACCTTCGGAATCATATTGACTGCGATGGCAATCGTGCCTATTCCCCCAGGAAGCTCGGGCTTAATCGAAAGCTTTATATTTGGTGTTCCTTCGATCTCTATATAATCTCCTGTTTCGACATTTTCCAGCTCCGGCCTTATCTGCTGGGGGTGTTCCAGGACTATAACAGGCTCACCCTTCCTAAGGCCAATACCGATATGCTTGCAGCCCGCCACCATGCCCGGCTGAACCTTGGCATAAGGAGTTTCCCGGTAGACTTTCGAAACTATGGGTTCTCTTATTTGCTTTATTTCGTCGATTTCAAGCCCCAAAGCTTCAGAAATAAGGCTTATGGACTCGGGAAAACCGATGTGGCCGACTATCGTGCCTTCCTCCAGGCCTTTGTGGAATTCTTCCACGGTAGTCCCCACGCCCTGGGTCCGCATCACCGTCGTTCCGAAAGGCGAAAGATCGTTAATTCTCCTCGCAGTGATTTTCTTCACATCCATGCACACACAACTTAAAGCGATTATGAGTGTGTCGAGTACAAACCCCGGATTTATTCCGGTGCCAAGGACCGTTACGTTATGGTCTTTCGCCAATTTGTCTATTTCCCTTGCCATCTCGGGTTCTCGATAGGCGGGGTAAGCCATCTCTTCGGCAATGGTGATAACATTTTTGCCGCTTTCTATAATCATTTTTAACTGGGGGTAAACTTCCCCCGTGAAAGACGAAGTGGCAAGTAGAACGATATTAGCAGGTTCTTTCAATGCCTTTTCCGGCTCTGCGGTTACAGTCACCCCGACTTTACTGCCAAGATTCAAGACCTCCCCCAAGTCCTTTCCGGCCTTTTCCTGCCGCGAAGCTATAGCTCCGACTATCTCCATGCCCTTTTTTTGCAAAATCATCCTGGCCATGCCTCCACCCATGGCACCCAGGCCCCAGACGATGACTTTTATGTTTTTCATAAAAAACACTCCTTTGTGACTTTTTGATTCAGTTATTTTTATTGAAAGAGCAAATTTTATGCCAAATATTTCGTCCCGGAAAAAAGGTTTATTTATAATTACTTGCCGCAAAATTTTTTGCTAAAAAAAATACCCTCATCAACGAGGGTTACTGCGCATGAATCTTTTTTATTTTTTGTCAGCTTTTATTATCGTCTTTGAGCCTTTCTATAGTAAATCCCGTAAAACCGTAAATAATAGAAACAATAGGGTTAATGAGATTCAAAAAGGTCCACGGTGCATAGGCAGTTGCTGAAACCCCGAGAACCCCCTTCATAAAAGCACCGCACGTATTCCAAGGAACCAAAGCTGAAGTGAGGGTGCCTGCGTCTTCCAGTGCCCGCGAAAGGTTCTTTGGGTGAAGCCCTTTTTCTCTATAGGCTTTTGCATACATCCTGCCGGGCACAACTATAGAAATATACTGCTCAGGCAGCAGCATATTGCTGGCAACGCACGTCAAAATTGTGGAACATATCAAACCTCCGACACTTTTCACTCGCTTTAAAAGCGCTTCCAGAATAACCTCCAGCTGTCCGGTTCTTTCCATAATGCCTCCGAACATCATGGAGGCAATCGTCAATGAAATTGAATACATCATGGCAGTCAATCCACCTGCGGTTAAAAGGTCGTCAATCATTTTATTCCCGGTCTCACTCACAAATCCAGAATATCCTGCATTTAAAATCTGCCCCAAATCGGCTCCCTGGAATATAAATGCCTCTATCGCCCCTAAAATAATGCCCAAAGTTATTCCGGGAATGGCTGGGACTTTTAAAGCTACACACATTATTACTGCTAAAGGAGGAATGAGCAATAAGGGATTTATATTGAACTGTCCAGTAAGAACTCCCTGTATTTCTTTAATTGTCGAAACATCCACTGCACCGGAACTGTATCGAAAACCTAAAAAGAGGTATAACAAAGCTGCAATAGTATAACTTACACCCGTAGTATAAACCATATGTTTGACGTGAGAAAAAATATCCGTTCCAGCTACAGCCGGTGCAAGATTAGTTGTATCCGAAAGAGGCGACATTTTGTCCCCAAAATACGCCCCCGAGATTACAGCTCCTGCCACCAGCGGAGCCGGTATTCCAAGACCTTTGCCTATACCCATCAGAGCAATACCTATCGTGCCTGCAGTCCCCCATGATGTACCTGTTGCCAGTGAAGTAATAGAACATATAAGAAGCGCAGCAAGTAAAAAGAACTTTGGTGAAATAATATTGAGGCCATAATATATCATAGTGGGAACAACTCCGGCTAAAATCCACACACCTATCAAAATTCCAATTATTGTCAAAATGATAACCGCCTGCAGAGCCTGAGAAATGCCGTCAATCATGCCTTTTTCAATATCTTTCCATTTATAACCTAATCTTACAGCTACGAGGCTCGCAAAAAAAGAACCTATTAACATGGGGACGTGGGGGTCGGTGTGATACTTAATCAAACTTATTCCCATGACTGTAATCAGTGCTAAAACAGAAAAAAGGGCTTCATAAAGATAAGGTTTTCTCGGTTGCATTTTTTTCCTCCTTTGCTAATTTTATTGTTACAACTTAACCACATTTATTCAGCAAATTTTGTGCCAAAAACATTTTAATTATCGAATAAAACCAAACTTTGATAAATTATCCGGTTATTTTGTAAACATTTAAAATCACGCAAATTATTTTGCGCAAAAATTTTTGCTCAACTTTTCTACAAATAATTTTAAAAGCTTTGGAACAACTCTAAATGAGTAATCAAGTTCTAACCTCTCCGTGTTCTTATGGGCATCTTTTCCTGAGGGGCCTATATTCAGTACAGGTACATCCAGTTTAACAAGGTCGTCTATCTGAATATCGTAAAGATTTCCCCAACCAGGCATATTTTCCGCAAGGAAAACTAATTCTTCGTGACTTCCTTGAAATCCAAAAAAGCTCAGATCAGTTATACCAGCCATATACTCAACCATTTCCAACTCCTCACCGAACTCATTCCTAGCAAAATCAATGACTTCGCTTACCACTTCCAAGATGTTTTTCTCTTTAGTAGTTTGCATGAGATTTCCTCGATGAGGATAATAAGGCGGCAAAAATCCGATAATCACTTTCGGATCTTTGTCCGGGTAGAATTTCAACAGTTCCCCAATTAACGCTATGCACTTTTCGCGTTCATCCAGGTCGTTCGGAAGAGTTTTAAAAAATTTTTTCACATACTCATTTATATCTCCTGAAAAATTCTGTTTGACACTTTCGAATAATTCTTGGTAAGTTAGGATTTTTACCTTCCATGGAATATCTACTTTCCTTCCCGAAATTTTGTAAAATTCCTTTGCGGAATCATTTAAATGTCTTATAGTCATATTGAAAGCTTCTTCGGCAATATTTTTCATCTCCATTAATATCTTCTTCGGCAACTTAGTAACCGTCAAATAGTTATAATATGCAACTCCCCTTCCTGGGACGGTAACAGAATATGCGTCCCGCAGATCTTTCTGTTTTAAACACAGTGGTGGGGAGAAAAACTGCCTGTCTTTTCCATCGATAAATTTCGTCTTTACCTCCAACAGGATATTTATGTATGACAGCAATAGATTGGCATTGAACCCGTCAGCCCAATCCGCAACATGAGTTTCTTTTCCCACAACGTAAAAAAAAGGCATAATCTTCCCTACAGTGCCTAAATGAATATATCTTTTGGTATCGCCAGGAAACGCAGGGCTTGAAGGTTCACAATTAATAGCGGCTATATAATCTAAACCCATTTCCTCCTGGAATTTGACAAGATAGGGAATCGCTCCACGCATCCCCGCCGAGTTATTTTCTTCATCCGGAACTGCCAAAAGCATTATATTTGCATTTAGAGAAGCTGGATTTTGTGAAGCTTCTGCCAGAAAGGCCATCTGAATGGCCAAACCTGCCTTCATGTCCATAATTCCCCTGCCAAACAAATAATTCCCTGATTCCAGGTCTCTTTCGGCATCTTCGTTCAAAGGCAAATTTCGAATCCATTTAGTGTACTTAATGGGGTCGAAAGCTATTTCCTTTAATGCCCCGAAATTTTCCACATTTACAACATCATAATGGCCTATAAAGACTATTGTTTTACTCGTCGGCGGAATAGCCTTAACCAGTGCCAATACCAGACTTCTTCCTAATTCATCATTCGCTATTTCCAACAACCTAAGATTGTCTTTATTTTTTTGAAAATACTCTAGTTCCTTCAATCTATTGTAAATAAAATTTGCTATTTCTATCTCGCCTTTCGAACAAGAAAAACTCGGAACCTTTACCAGTTCGAGAGTTAACTCTAAAAGCCCCTCTTTGTTGTTATTTATCGCTTTGTATCCCCCTATTAAATCTAAAGTTCCTAATGTTGTAAATCACTCTTGCATTAAGCATTAACGAATCACTACTTTCTCCACATAACCGGAAGTCATAAGACTTAGCATTGCCGCGTAATCCACATTGAACTCTATTACATCGCCAACCTTAATTTCAGGACACTTGGTAACATCCAGTATCATATGATCGCTGCTCGCACCTAGAATTTCCATCCTGTCATCCACTGGTTTCAATCCTTCAATTCGGCAATCCTGCTTTCCTAAGGCGACTATCGCTCTTCTCATTGGACCTTTGTCCTCATATACGGGTATATTTCCAAAAGCGTCTCGACCTATTTCGCCTATGGGGTATGAAGGCTTTACCTTGACTTCTATTACTTCGGTTTTAAGCTTCATCGTATCCTGAACGGTTCCTGGCACTTTTCTGAAATTAGTAACATCGGTACCCAGCAGAATACCTTCACCCACTCTAAGCTGGTTTACCCCTTCAGGCAGTTTGCCTCTTTCAATAAGCGACAGGGTCGCAGTATTACCTCCTGAAATGGTCTTAACCTTAATACCGTACTTTTTTTCGATATTAGCCGCCAAATCAACCAGAATTTTCGTGTTTTCGTAGCTTGGAAGTATCGCCCCGTAACAACCGACATTGGTGCCGAGGCCTTCAAATTCTATGCCTTCAAGATTTAAAATTTCCCCAACCACATCTAATACATCTTCCGGCATCACCCCTTCTCTGAGATCGCCTACGTCCACCATCAAAATTACCTTGTGAACTTTCCCAATCTTTTTTGCCTCTCTTGCCAAAGCTTTAATTACATCTATTTCTGAATTAAGGCTACCATCGGCGTAATATACAACGTCTTGTGCTTCCGAAATCATAGGAATTCTTATTAGATAAATTGGGTTTTCTACGCCTGCCTCTCTTAAAGCCATTATATTTTGTATGCGGGAATCTCCGAGCTTTTTTACACCGCCTTCCAGCATCGCCTGGACCACCGGCAAATAGGCACAAACTCCTTTCGTTACACCCATTATTTCTATACCTTTTTCGCCGCAGTAGTTCACAAGGTAATTTGCGTTGTGCTTTATTTTTTCAATATCGATTTCAATACATGGTCTTCGCATATTTTCACCTCTTTTAAATAAGTTTTTCTTGTATGTCAAAGCTAGCAAACTTCGTGCCATTTATACTGGTATACAGATAAAAGCTAATCTCGGCAATTTTACTTGAGGCCGGTTGACCTCTACAGCTATTTTGACGAACCAGAAAATAGTGGTGTTTAAAAAATCCCGCCATTCACCCTCCTTTTAAGCTCGGTGAATGGCGGTTTGCCTCACTTTACATTACGTCAACCTATATTTTTTTATTTTGTACTGCAACGTCTGCCGTTTTATTTTCAGCCTTTCCGCAGCTTTGGTGATATTTCCTTCGCATTCTTTTAAAGCCTTTAATATAATTTCTCTCTCGATGCTTTCAATTGCTTCCTCCAAAGGCAGCTCGCTTTTCGATGAAGGCTCATTTTTAAACTCCGCATCGGCTTTACAAAAATTCTCCGTAATATAAAAGGGAAGATGTTCCACATCTATGTATTTCTCATCTCCGAGCATATTCATGGCGCCTTCTATTGCATTTTCCAGTTCCCTCACGTTGCCGGGCCAATCATATTCCCTAAATATTCTCCTGACTTTCTCCGATACTCCTTTTACCTTTTTGCCAAATCTCTCGTTAAACTTTTCAATGAAATATTTAGTAAGGACCGGGATGTCTTCTCTTCTTTCCCTAAGGGGCGGTATTTTTATGTACACCACTCCAAGTCTATAAAACAAGTCTTTTCTTATAGCGCCCTTTTTAATGCTTTCGATAGGGTCTTCGTTGGTCGTCGCAACAACCCTTACATCAATGGGAATTAGGCTTGCCCCACCCACCCGCCTCACAGCCCTTTCCTGCAGCACCCGGAGTAGCTTTGCCTGAAGATTTATCCCCATCGAGTTTATTTCGTCCAGCAGCAAGGTACCTCCATCCGCCTGTTCGAAAAGCCCGGGCCTGTCAACCGCGCCGGTGAACCCCCCTTTTACGGTGCCGAAGAGTATGCCCTCCAGCAAGGTTTCCGGAAGGGCTGCGCAATTTTGGGCTATAAAAGGTTTTCCCTTCCTCGGACTGGCATTGTGGATGCTCTGGGCAAACAGTTCCTTCCCGGTCCCCGTTTCTCCAAAAATCAACACCGCCGATGATGTAGCAGCTGCTTTCTTCGCCATATAAATGGCTTGTTTGATTGCCGGACTTTCACCTATTATATCTTCAAAGGTAAACCTCGTAAACGGAGAAAGATTTTCCCGTGAAACTTTTCCTTTTGTTGAATCCTGTAGAAATATCACCTTCTCTGACATTTCCCGCAAAGCCGTAATGTCCTTGGCAATTTCTACAGCACCAAGAATTTTGCCATCTTTTTTCAAAGGAAAAGTCGTATTTATGGTGGTTATCCGCTGGCCCCTGTAGTTAAAATAAGTCTGAACGCGATCGACGATAGCTTTCCCTGTTTTCAAAACCTGGTACAGGGTGCTCGTTTCCCCGCTTAAAGAGGGGAATATCTCAAAGAGGTTTTTCCCCACCACGTTTTCCGGTTCGAGCCTTTCCAGTCTGCCCATGGCCGAATTGTAAAACACCGTTTTGCCGTTGCTGTCCACGACATGAATTCCAACATCCAAGTTTTCCAATATCTCACTATAAAATTCGTCTAAAAGCCCGGCGGACATTTTTAACACTCCCTGTCAATCCCTTCAGGACCTGCTGCAGTATCTTTCCCAGTCGCACCCTTCGCAAAAGGACAAGAACCAATCGTTAGAGGCCGACGCGACTTTTCCTTTTATTTCACTCCAATTTACCACTTCTCCTGGACTTACTTTAAAAAGCTCTAAAGCTTTAATGTCTAGCTTTCTAATTTCTTCTTCCATGCCCTCTTTGTAGCCGCATCGGCCTTCACTTAAATAAAGACACATACCACACACGTCGTCAGGCCCGCAAACGACCCTGATTTTTTCTCCGCTTTCCACTTTCTCTATTATATTTCTCAGATTATCGATGTACTCTTGAGGATAACCCTCGCCGTGGTAAAAGTGCAGGCATACGAGGTGATGCCCCCTCAACCTGATCATAGTTTTCTTTCCCCCATCTATTTGCCTTCTATTATTTCAAGAAAGTCCCCGGCGATAGCTTCCGGATACTTGCCCTGCCGGTAGTTTCTCCTTGCCACTATTATATCCGGCTGGTATCCTCTTTCGTAAATTTCTTTTATGAACTTTGGAATCTCCACAAAGGCCCCTAATTCCTCATAATCCTCGTTCATAAAAATTAAGGTTGGTATACGGGGTTTCCCGTCGTATTTGTATTTCTCGAGAAAATCCTCATGTCCTTCCTTTGGCAAGATGGCAAATTCTATTAAATTGTTGATTTCGGCCATTTTAGCCATTACCGGCAGGGTTACCATGCAGTCCGGACACCAGGGCTCGGCAAAAACTAAAACTTTGACTATTTTCCCTATTTTTTTAATCCGCTCCACGGTATTTTCGGAAAGAGCCATATTTTTGTAAAACATCTCGAATTTTTCCCTGTAGTTCGGTTCGGCTTTGTCCAAAAATTCGTTGTAACTCAAACCTTTTTCGTATAAATCTTTCAACAGCATAAAAATCCCTCCCGCCTCAATTTATTATACCATACCAGACTTAACCCCGGAATCAAAAATAAATACCGGTTTCTCCAAAGTAGGAATTTTGATATATTTTGTGTATAATATCCATTGTAAAGTACATCCTGCGAAGGTGAAAATTGACCATGGATCTAAACATAAAAATTCCATCTATCGTAAAAGAAATATGCCACAAATTAAGAGTCGGTGGATACCAGGCTTTTGTAGTTGGAGGAGCTATCAGGGATGCATTGCTGCAAAGAGAAAACCCGGACTACGACATCGCTACCGACGCCATGCCGGAAGAAATTTTGTCCATATTTCCCAAGGCTATTCCCTACGGCAACTTCGGCACTGTGCTTCTTTTGGCGGAAAATACAAAAATAGAAATAACCCCTTTTCGAAACGACGCCCCGGGGAGAAAGCCCTGCTACTCTTTCGGAGGCACAATATATACGGACCTTGCCCGCCGGGATTTTACGATAAATTCAATGGCTTACGACCCCATATCTTCTGAATTCATAGACCCTTTTGATGGCCTTCAAGATTTGAAATCCAGGGTGATAAGATGCACAGGAAATACCAGGCGAATCTGGGAAGACCCGCTCAGGGCCTTGAGGGCAGCGCGGTTTCAGGCACAATTGGGCTTTACAATAGAACCTTCCACTCTTTACGCCCTTAAAGCCCATGCCCATCTTTTAGATACGATTTCCCGCGAAAGGATAAGGGACGAGCTTTTGAAACTTATAACGTCCGATCACCCCTTCGACGGTCTGGTGACCCTGGTCGTCACCGGACTCATGAAGCACGTCATACCCGAACTGTTAGAAGGCATGGGAATGCATCACAACAACAAGCCAAACGATGTCCTCGAACATAACCTTCTTGCTTGCAAGTACGTAAAAAATTCCCCTCACCTTCGCCTCGCGGCTCTGCTCCACGATGTGGGGAAACCCCGGTGTGCCGTAGAAAAAGAAGGAATTCTGGAATTCCCGGGTCACCATACTAAGTCGCTGGAAATGGCAAAAGCCATATTGAAAAATCTGCGGTTTGACAACTATACCGTAAATAAAGTCCTTCTGCTTATTGAACATCACATGTTCATCTACGCGCCTGATACTCCTCTATCCGAAGCAAGAAGACTCATTTCAAAAGTGGGGTGGGAAAACATATACGATTTAATCGAGCTTAGAAAAGCTGATCGCCTGGCCAGCGGCTTTGAGGAGGCCGTGGGCCCCGGACTGAAAAAACTTATTTCGGACCTTGAAGAACTGAAAAAAGAAAAATCCGATTACCAGATAAAGGACCTCGACATCTCCGGAAAAGACCTGATAGAGGAGCTTGGAATCCGACCGGGCCCGCTGGTGGGAAAGCTCCTTAACATGCTTTTAGAAAAAGTCCTCGAAAATCCCGAGCTAAACCGCAGGGAAATCCTGCTGGAAATTTCAAGAAAATATCTGGAAGGAGGATGGCAGTAGCTACAAGAAACTATACTATAATTGACTATATTTAACTATTTTGCTACAAATAGAAACATGGAACTCTTATCCATTGGCGAAGCAGCGAAAAGATTAGGTGTACACCCGAACAGGCTTCGGGCATGGGAAAAACAGGGACTAATCAGGCCTGTGCGGTTGCCCAGCGGCCAGCGGAGATACCCGGTGGAGGAAATCAACCGCATTTTAGGAACGGGAGGGATAAAGGCGGAGCCGGACACGGTTGCCCTCTATGCTCGGGTATCTACAAAGGAGCAGGCTGATGCTGGAAATCTTGAGCGTCAGATGGAGAGGCTACGGGCATACGCGCAGGAGAAGGGTTACCGTGTGGTGGCGGAGTATACGGATGTAGCTTCGGGTTTAAACCAGAGCCGCCGGGGTCTGGAGCGTATGCTGAAAGCGGCCGAGAAGGGCGAGTTTAAGAAATTGCTCATCGAATCCCCCGACAGGCTGGCAAGATTCGGGTATGCCTATTTGGAACGCCATCTTAAGTACTGCGGTGTGGAGATAGAAATCACCTCGCAGAAGGAGGCTGAAGATGCACATACGGAACTGGTCCAGGATTTACTGGCTGTAGTGACTTTTTTTTCAGCCCAGCTGTATGGCGCAAGAGGTGGCAGAAAAGTCCGGCAGGGTTTTCGGGAGCTGATAAGAGATGCCGAAGAAACACAAGAAGGACAAATTTAGCATGACAGTTTGTGGAGAGTTCTTTCCGGAAGTTTACCCGGCCTTCCGCTCACAGAAATGGAGCCGTGGAGAGGAAGACCCTCTTGAGACGGAGATGCGCCTCTTCTGTGCCTGCCAGAGATGGGCCTTCAACCGGCTACTAGAGGGTGCATCCCGCGATGAAATAAAGAAATTGGGGCAAGATCTTTTCGGAATCAACTCCCGCTACGTAGACGATGCAAGGCTTAGGGCACAGGCCGTGCTGGACTCCCAAAAAGAGCTGCTGGAGCTGGAGATTGAGGAGACGGAAAACAAGCTACGCCGGGCGAGGAAGAAACTAAGCACAGCCATGAGAAAGTTGGTGAAAGCAGAGAGGAAAGGCGATGCCCCGGATATTGTTGAAAAACTCCGCATGGCAGTCAAGGGACGGAACAACCGGGTAGCGTCTTTAGAGAAGAAGCTAGCCGAGCTTGAGGCTTACCGGGAGAATGGCACGATACCAAAGGTAGTCTTTGGCGGAAGAAAGCTATGGGAAAAGGTCTGCAAGGGGCGGGCCACGCTGGAGGAGTGGCGAGCATCCCGCAAAAACCGCCTTTACTCCCGGGGAGACGAGACAAAAGGCGGTAACCCTAACATTAAGGTATCCTTTGACGGGCGAGATTTCCGCCTCGCAGTATCCATATCCCACCTTTCCCAACAGACAGGCACGGATAAACATGGCCGCCCGAAGATGAGCAAAGCCCCCAGAGTAGAAGGGAGATTGTGGCTTCCGGAGAAGCACCGGGACCTGGTGCGGATATGGCTAGCTATGAAGCTGCCCTACACAGTAGAGCTGGTCCGCACCCCGCAGGACCGCTATATAGTGCACCTGACGTTCGACCTTGGCGGGATGAAGGAACCCGACTTTACTAAAGGTTGTATAGCCCTGGACATCAATCCTGACGGGATAGCCTTATGCAATGTAAGTGCTTTAGGCCAGCCTGAGCCGTGGTCGGAAGATTTTAATATCCCTTACCCTGGCAACCTGGGCAAGTATGAGGGAGAGTTTCAGGTTATCACTTACCCGGACGGTTTTCTCTACATTAGGATACCCGACTTAGCCTATGCTTGTGGCTTCCGGAGGGACTATCTGATAGGCGTTTTAGCTAGGGTAATCACTGACGTGGCTTTCTCCCTGGGCAAACCCATAGTCCTGGAGGACCTGGATTTCGGCAAAGACAGGCTGGATACCAACAAAAAGTTTAACCGAATGGCTTCAAACTTTCCCTTTACAAAAATGGTAGAAGCCATGTACCGGCGGGCTGTCAAGGAAGGAGTGCCCTTTAAGCTCGTATCTGCCCGGCACACGTCCACCATAGGCTACTGGAAGTATATGGAGTGTTACGCCGTTCCGGTGC
>JAKIHM010000018.1 GCA_021608145.1 Thermovorax subterraneus | reverse complement strand
ATTTGTTTTGGCAACTACTACCTACGACACCAAGGGGAGGGAATCCTCCTTTTTTCCGAAAAACTTTTAGTTTCAATGTTTTAGAGGCCATAGGTATGTGAATTTGGTGCCCTAATTTGACATTACAAAATATGGAAATGGAGGCAAACAAAAGAAGGCGACTCATCAGAAAAAGAGCTAATAGATGAATTAAAGGGTGTGCTAATGTATTTTGTAGGCTTGGTCGTATATATTCTAGCCGTTAAAAAATTACATTTTGAAGTTGCTACGTTCGTTGCAATGGTTTTTGGGATGTATACGCTGGCAAAGTACGGAAAAGAAGGCAGGGCACCAGTGTGGAGGATAATTTTAACATCATTGATATTAGTTGCGTCTATTCGGTTTGTCTTTACAGGGGTATTTAAAATTATCCTCCCGTAAATCTGATCGGGGTAGAAAGGAGAAAGAAGCATGAGTTATTTGATACTCCTTATATACATGATAGTTGGAGCGATTATTGGATTAATCATGGGGGCACTGCCAGGCCTCACAGTTACGATGACGATTGCATTGGTTGTATCATTGACATTTGGGTGGCCGATGGTTGACGCTTTAGCATTTATAATAGGCGCGTTTTGCGGTGGCGTAATGGGTGGGTCGATTTCTGCGATAACATTGAATATACCCGGAACGGCCGCCGCTGTTGCTACTATATTCGACGGTTTTCCGCTCAAACAAAAAGGAGAAGCTGCAAATGCGTTAAGCCTTGCGCTTTTTGTGAGCCTTTTGGGTGGATTTTTCGGGATAATCTTTTTAGCAGTGCTCGGACCTCTACTTGGAAGTATCGCTTTGAAATTCGGAAATCAGGAGTATTTTCTGATTTGCCTTTGGGGCATAACATTAGTAGCCGTGCTCAGCAAAGAAAACCTGCTAAAAGGCTTGGCTGCCGCATCTCTAGGATTTTTGATATCTATGATTGGAATGGACCCTATTACTGGATTAATGAGATTTACCTTTGGTTCTAGGATATTGAGTGGAGGAATTAACTATATTGTGGCAATGATTGGCCTTTTTGGAATGAAAGAAGTTTTCGTGCAGTTGAGCAATAAACGAACATTTAAGGTGGATGACTTCACTTATAGAATAAGGGACTTGTTTCCAAAGTTGGATATAGTAAAAAAGAGCATTGTGACTTATCTTTGGTCTGCTCCAATAGGTGCAATCATAGGATTGTTGCCAGGGACCGGAGGGGATATTGCCTCACTGGTATCTTACGGCGTATCAAAACAAATAATTAAAAAACCATCGAGGCCTTTTGGCAAAGGAGCTTACGAGGGCGTTGCAGCTCCTGAGATAGCAAATGACGCGGCAATTGGGGGAGCTATAATAACCCTGCTTACACTTGGAATTCCGGGGGATTCTGTTACTGCGATAATGCTTGGCTCATTTTATCTTCACGGGCTGCTTCCGGGACCAACCTTCATGATGACGGAGAAAAAGTATTTCTATATGATATTGGTATTTTTGACTATAAGTACATTCATAGCTTACTTTGTAGGTATATTTGGGAGCAATATAATGTTGAAGATGCTGAACCTTCCTAAATGGGTACTTCTACCTTTTATAAGCATCCTCTGCATAGTTGGCTCTTACTCTCTACAGAACAATATAAATGACGTTATATTCATGATTATGTTCGGGTTAATTGGATACGTGATGGAAAAAGCGGGATATCCGGTAAGTCCGATTGTACTTGCCATAATTTTAGGCCCGATGATAGAGACGAACTTTAGAAAGGCCTTGATAAGTGCCGGAGGGTTTGGGAATGTCATAATCTCTTTCTTCACAAGACCTATAAGTTTAATATTGCTTGTTTTGATTATTTTAACTTATGCTGCGCAATCAAAAATAATGAAATTAGAACAACAATAAAAGAAAGGGGAGAGGAGTAAGGAAAATGGGTAAAATTATAAGGATAAACATGCAAGATAAGAGTGTTTCGCTCGAAGAAGTAAAAAAAGAATATAAGCTTTTAGGTGGGAGGGCCCTTACTTCGAGAATAGTATACGACGAGGTGCCAGCTGACTGCGACCCGCTTGGAGAAAAGAACAAACTGGTAATCGCCCCTGGTTTGCTAGGCGGGACGGCAGTCTCGAGCGCAAGTAGGATCTCCGTAGGATGTAAAAGCCCTCTTACAAATGGAATAAAGGAGTCAAATAGCGGAGGGCTGGTGGCCACATACCTTGCAAGAGAAGGGATAAAGGCGATAATAATTGAAGGCCAGCCGGAAGATGACAAAATGTACGTCATCGAGATTGAAAAAGAGAAGGTCAATATAATCCCTGCGGACGAAAGCTTAAAGAATGCAGGAACTTACGAGACGACCGAAAGGCTTTTTGAAAAATACGGTAAAGATGCAGCAATAATGTGCATAGGTCCTGCGGGAGAAAACAAAATGAGGGCAGCCAGTATTATAGTGACCGATCACAATGGTGAGCTAAAATTCTGCGCAAGAGGTGGTACAGGCGCCGTAATGGGAAGCAAGGGTGTAAAAGCTATTGTTGTTAAAAATTCTAAGGGAAGTGTAACTTACTTTGACAGAGAAGGATTTTTAAACGTTGCCCGGAGAGTAAATAAAGAATTGATGGCTGATCCTAAGACAGGCGATGCATATAAAAAGTATGGAACTGCTCAGATAGTTAATGCTGTAAACGCAATTGGTGCTCTGCCAACGAAGAATTTTAGATTTGGGGCTTTTGAACATGCGGCGAATCTCTCAGGAGAGAAGTTGTACGAGCGGGTGCAGGAACGAAAAGGTGAAGGCAAAACTGGAGTCCCGTGCATGCCTGGATGCGTAATCCAATGCGGGAATATTTATCCGGACAAGGAAGGAAAGAGAATAGTCTCGAATTTACAGTATGAGACGATTGCCCTTGTAGGTTCCAACCTTGGGTTTGAGGACCTGGATTCGGTGGCAAAGCTGAACAGGGAAATCAACGACCTTGGACTTGACACTATCGAGATGGGTTGTGTATTGGGAGTTGCAATTGATGCGGGATTGGCAAAATTCGGCGATGAAGAAAGCTGCTTAGCACTTTTGAATGAGATAAGAAAGAACAGTGTCGTAGGCAGAGTTCTTGGAAACGGCGTGGAAATAACTGGTAAGGTCTTAGGTGCAAAGAGGATTCCTGAGGCGAAAGGTCAAGGGATTCCCGGATACGATCCAAGGGCATTGAAAGGAAATGGAGTGCTATACGCTACTTCGCCCATGGGGGCGGATCATACTGCAGGCAACGCCTTTGGATCGAGAAATGAGGTGAATCCGCTGGGCAGGGAAAAGCAAGGAGACCTTTCGAGAAATCTCCAGATAAGGATGACGACTTTAGACAGCCTGGGATTCTGTATATTTGCAAGAGGGCCGCTATTTAAGGATACATCTACGCTGACTGACATGATATATTACCTCACAGGGGAAAAACTCACGATAGATCAGGTTTGGGAAATAGGTATAAATACCTTGAAGATTGAAAGGGAATTTAACATTAAAGCTGGGGTAAGCCCATACAGAGATAAATTAAACGAATTTTTCTACAGCGAAGCTCTGCCGCCCACAGGAGCTACTTTTGACGTGCCTGAGAAAGAAGTGGAAAAAGCCATAATTTAATGAGGATGACCCTTAATGATTAAGGTAAAAGTTCATCTTTTTTTCAAAAAGTATGTGGGAAACGATGGCGTTGTAGAATTAGAAGGTCCTTTTTGCGAGGATTTTGATGTGGAAAAACTTATAGAAAAGCTAGGCATACCCAAAGAAGAAGTGGGAATAGTCATAATTAACGGAAAGTGGCAGGACTTTAAAAGCAGGTTAAGCGATGGAGATTCAATAGAAATATTTCCCCAATATTTAGGGGGTTAAGATTATATTTTGAAAGGAGATGGCAAAAATGGCAAAATTTACTGTTCATGAAAGCGAAATTGAGGGTGAAAGGAGAATACCACCCCGGGTTTCAAAGGTATTGATTTGCAATAAGACAGTAGGAGCGACTAAAATTTCGATGGGTGTAAATGTAACCGAAGTTGGAAGTAAAATCCCCATGCACTGTCACGAGGATTCGGAAGAAGCGATGTTTATAGTTTCAGGAAGGGGAAAGCTGATTGTGGAAGGCGTAGGAGAATATGAGTTGACTCCCGGGACTGCTATTTTTGCTCCCTGCGGGGTAAAGCACGAGATAGTAAATACGGGGGATGAACCGATTAAAGTCATCTGGGCTTATGCTCCTCCGCTACCCCAGCATTTGGAGAAATAGATTAAGTTTAATAAATAAGCCCCTTGTGCATAAAAAACACAAGGGGCAAAAATTTTTAAGTGTCGCTTATAACGCAATTCCTCCCCGAAGCTTTTCCTTTGTACAAAAGCTCGTCAGCTCTAGAAATGATTGAGTCCACGTCATCCTCAGGTCTACTTGAAGTGACGCCAAAACTGGCCGTAATCCTGCCTATTTTTGGAAAGCTTACCCCTTCTAATTTATCCTTCAATTCGTTTGCCAAAGATGTAGCATTTTCAATTGGAGTTTCGGGCAAAAGTATTATAAATTCCTCGCCGCCCCAACGCCCTAATATGTCAGTTTTTCTGATTCTTTTTTTAATTACATCTGCAACCTTTTTCAAAGTCATATCTCCTGCAGCGTGGCCGAAGGTATCGTTTATCTTTTTAAAATGATCCAAGTCGAATATAATAAGCGAAAAAGGTTTTCCAGTCCGTTTAAAGCGGAGAACTTCGTTTTCTATCATCTGTATTATGTACCGGCGGTTGTATATTCCTGTCAAAGGGTCTGTTATAGCCTGGAGAAAGAGAAGCCTCTCGTTTTTTTTCCTTTCGGTTATATCTCGGAAAATTGCTATAGCATGCCACTTTCCGTTTATAATTACAGTGGAAAGAGAAAGTTCCACTTCTATAGAGCTTCCGTCTCGCCTTTTTGTCTCAAATTCAAACTTGCTGATTTGAGAAGATTGCCCGCTTTTATTTATGAGGTCTTTCAATTTTGAAAGGAACGAGTCGTTTAGGGCTAATAATTTTTGAAGTTCCATTCCGATAGCTTCTTGCGATTTGTATTCGAACATGCGTTCTGCAGAGGGGTTCCAATATATAATGGAGCCACCTTCATCCGTAATAACTATGGCATCTCCAGCGTGTTGCAAAATTGTATGCAGGATTTCTTCAGTTTCATGAAGCTCTCTTTCTAGATTAAGACATTTTGTCTCATCGAAGGCAACAGCTGAAAAGATTTTCTTTCCAGCGAATTCTTCGGCCATTATGTGAACCTCTACGGGATACTGCGATCCGTCTTTTCTGTAATTGTTTGTGGGGATTATAATTACCTCTTTTTCTCCCGTGTTGAGAGGCTCTAGAAGACTTCTGAAAGATTCTTCCGTCATTTCTTTATGGATATCAAGAGGGGTCTTTTCCTTGAGCTCATCCCAGCTATATCCACAGTTTTCCAAAAACTTTTTGTTTGCCGAGAAAAATTTAAAGGTATCTGGGTAGAAAATGAATTTTTCATAAGGGGAAAATTCGAATAAATCTTTGTAGAGTTTAAGTTCATTTTCCGCTTTTAGCCTGTCTGTAACATCAAAAATTATCAGGTACAAACATTCTTTATTCTGGTAGCTTATTAGCGATGAGTAGACCTCGACAAAGCGGATAGAGCCATCAGAAATGCGTTGAGAGCAAAGGCAAGGGTTACATTCTTCTTTTAGGACTTCCAGACAATTTTTCTCGCAACTTTTCTTGCCTATTTTTTTAGCAGAAATATCTTCTAATTTCATCGATAATAATTTACTCTTTTCATAACCATAAAATTCAAGGGCTGATTTGTTTGCTTCGATTATTTTGCCGTTTTTTGGATTTACCAAGATCATCACTAGTTTATTAGTTTCGAACATGTTCCTGAAAAGTTCTTCACTTTGTCTAATCATCTTGTTTGCAGCGTGTAGTTTTAAGGCAGTCTCTATAGTGTAAATCAACACATTTTCATCAGAGCCTTTTTTTATGTAACCGTAACTAGTAACTGATTTAATTTTTTCCATAATTTCTCTGTCCACGTGGGATGTGAAGAATACTATTGGAATATCCGTGATTTTTTGGATGAGCAAAGCTGTGTCAATTCCATTGAGCTTACCTATGAGTTCGATGTCCATTAAAACGAGGATGTACTTATTGCCTCTTTTAATCCTCTCAAGAGCATCTTCACCGCTGCGCACAGTGTCCAACTCAAAGCCGTATTTTTTAAGGATATCCTCGGTAATTTTTGCGCTCAATCTGCTGTCTTCAACCAGTAAGATTTTGCCAAGAGAATTTACCTCCATGGGCATCCGCCTTTCCGCAAGTGCAAATTATATATATTTCAATTTTAACACTTTTATCAAAAAATGATTATAGGATTTTTAAATCTAAAAGTCTATGTAAGGAAGGAAAAAGTAAAAATAATGTAGAATTTACTATTTACAATTATATTACAATTGAAATTGGAGGAAAATTAATGGGTGACAAAGTCCAGATTATTCTGGTACTGACTCTTGTTTTTGCCCTGTTGGTAGCGGTCTTTGCGATTTCAAATGCCGGGAAAGTCGACATAAGGTTTTTCGGTACTGTATATAGTGTCTCTCAAGCAATCGTAATTTTGGGGGCAGCGGCATTTGGAGCGCTGGTAACACTTCTTTTAGGTCTGATATCAAGGATACGAATGGCTTTTAAAATCAGGGAACTCAATGCAAAGGTCTCAGCATTGGAAAAACAGCTGGGGGATGCAAAAAGGGAGATTGAAATGTTAAGGACTGCTGATTGCAAGCAGGGTAATGGAAATATAGAGCCATAGGCAAAGCAAAAAATTAAGATAATTGTCACTTTACATATTTTGAAATATATGTTATATTTATTAAAGCGATATGCTAAAAAAGACATAACGGGGAGGATGTGCATGGTTAAAAGAAAAGCTGTTTTTTTGTCTATATTAATATGTCTGGTTGCTTTTGTGATGATTTCCTGTGGAAACAAAAATAATACTTCAGATTCAAAGTTAGGCAATCAAGGGAAAGGAGAAATAATCCTTGCTACTACCACAAGCACCCAGGATACGGGACTTTTAGACGTGCTCATCCCGCTTTTTGAACAAAAGACCGGTTACAAGGTTAAGACCATAGCGGTGGGGACGGGGCAGGCCCTTGCAATGGGAGAAAGGGGCGATGCGGATGTAATGCTGGTTCATGCGCCGGAAGCGGAGATGGAACTGGTTAAAAAAGGTGCTGCGATTAACCGGATGCTGGTCATGCACAACGATTTCGTGGTGGTAGGGCCGCCGGAGGACCCCGCAGGTATAAGAAAGGCCAAAAGCGCTGCGGAAGCCTTCAAATTGATTGCACAAAAGCAGGCTCTCTTCATATCGAGGGGCGACGATTCCGGCACCCACAAAAAGGAACTCCAGATATGGAAACAGGCGGGGGTTGAAAATCCGGAGGGTAAATGGTACCAATCTACGGGTCAGGGCATGGGAGCTACGCTCGATATAGCTTCCGAAAAAGGAGGCTACACCCTCACCGATAGGGGGACATACCTTGCAAAAAAGGATGACCTTCGCTTGGAAATATTAGTGGAAGGCGCTAAGGAGCTTCTCAATATATACCACGTCATGCAGACAAATCCTGAATACGTAGAAAAGACCAATCCGAATGCGGCAAGAATGATAAACTATGAAGGTGCAAAAGCTTTTGTGGATTTCATGGTAAGCGAAGAAGCTCAAAAAATTATTGGGGAATTCGGGAAGGATAAATTCGGACAACCGCTGTTTTTCCCCGACGCCGGAAAGGGTGAAGAAGAGCTTTTAAATTTAAAATAGTATTCAATATAGCATGAAAATTTTGGTTTCCAGGAGAGTGGTATTTTTGAAAGTATTTTCCGTAGTTGGTATTGCCAAATATAGAAACAGGCTCATTAACAAAATAGCAAAAGAACTCAGGCTTAGGGGTTATACTATTGGCATCTTGAAGGGCGGAGAAAATTTAATAGATAATTCTGAAAAAATAGATGATGCGGATGTAACCGCTTTCTTGGGTCGGGAGAGCACGACAATTTCATTTTCGAGAAAGTTTTCTCTAAATGAAATTATAAGTTTTTACACGCAGGATTTTGTTATATTGAAAGATATACCGGCTGATGCGGCTCCGAAGCTGCTTTGCGCAGAAAGCGAAGAGGAAATAGCGAAATATATAGATGGAACTGTTTTTGCAATAAGCGGTGCTATTTCTCTCAAGATAAAAAAATATGGTGATATTCCTGTTATAAATGCAGAAACAAATGCAAAAGAACTTGTGGACTTCATCGAAGAAAGAGTTTTTGAAAAGCTTCCAGACCTTGAAGGGGAAGGTTGTGGAAGCTGTGGGAAAAGTTGCAGAAAGATGGCAGAAGATATACTGCAAAACAGGGCTTCCAGGGAAGATTGTAGAGCAAAGGATTCCGTAAAAGTGTGGATAAACGGCAAAGAAGTACCGATGGTGCCTTTTGTCCAGAAAACTTTTGAAGCGGTGATAACGGCTTTCCTCTCCCAATTAAAGGGGTTTGAGAATGGAGATATAAAGGTCATTGTAAAAAGGAAGGAATGAAAATATTGAAAAAAGCAATTGACAAAGAAAATGAGGTATTTAACTTGATTTTAGAATAATTTAAGCCGAAATTAACAATATTTCGGCTTAAATTTTTTATTTTCCTGTTCGATATTAAAATTAAAAGAAAACTCAAAGGGTGAAGGTTATGCGTATAGAAGGTGTAAAAGGTATTGATATTCCCGTCGTTAATGTAAATGCTAAGGTGTCAAAAGAAGCGGAGATTAATAGTGAGAACTTCAAAAAAAGCCCGGGAATCCCGGAGGCCGTTTCGGATGCCTCGATTAAAAGATTTACGGAAAATGACTTAAAAGACATAGCAGAGGATCTGGAAGATTTTGCAATAGAGATAAAAAACACCAGGTTTGAGTTTTCCATTCACGAAGAGACCAAGAGAGTCATAGTGAGAATCTACGATAAGGAAAGCAACGAGCTCATAAGCGAGATACCTCCGGAAAAGTTTTTAGACCTCATAGCGAACATCTGGAAACAGGTGGGACTAATTATAGATAAAAAGGTATAATTGGTTTAAAATTAAGACGGGTGGTGAAAATATGGCTTACAGCAACTTGAGGATAGGTGGCCTTGCCTCGGGAATTGACATTGACCAGATAATTTCGGACCTAATGAAAGTAGAGCGTACAAGGGTTGACAGGCTCTACCAGCAAAAACAGCTTTTGGAGTGGCAAAAGGAAGATTACCGGAACATAAATCTGAAGTTAAAGTCCCTTTACGATTTCGTCTTTAACATGAAGCTTCAGGGCACGTATTTAAAATACAAGTCAACAGTGTCTTACAGCGACGGAACCGCTTCGGACAGTTTATTTGCCGCAACACCAGGTTCTACTGCCATACCGGGCACTTATTCGGTGGTGGTAAAACAGATTGCCCAAGAAGCCAAGATAGAAAGCTTAGATTCGATTTCTAAAAATTATATTTTGGGAAACGAGCTTAACCTTTCTGCGGATAATAGTATTGTAGTAGATGAGACCAATTACAAATTTACTATTGTCCTTGATGGTGTGGAAAAAACTATTGAGCTTACGAAAGGAATAACGTATGATGGTTCCACCGGAAAGACATTAGAGGACCTCAAAAACGATATTCAGGACAAGATAAATAAAGCCTTTGGAACAGGACAGATTACGGTATCGGTTGTTAATAATAGGATAGAATTCGCCCCTGGGTCTTCATATAATGGAGTTTATAAACCTAACATTGTGTTAAAAAATTCACTTGATGCGAATATTCTCGATGATCTTGGGTTTACAAATGGAGTAAGTTCAAAGATAAATATATACGCCAAGTTAAGGGATGAAGCTTCAAAATTTGTAAACGATCCTTTTTCAAGCGGAGGGTATATACTCAAATTTAGTATAAATGGAAAGGAGTTTTATTTCGATTTTAGCGATTCGGGAAATGCGAAGGATTACACACTAAATGACGTTTTGACTAAAATCTCTCAAGATGCCGATGCGGGGGTTACTGCCTATTACGATGCCATTACGGACAAGATAGTATTCAAATCGAAAGAAACGGGAACCGCTGCAAAAGTAGAAATAAATGTATTAGAAGGGAATACTGCCAATTTCTTTGGAGAAACGGGGGCATTAAGAATAAAGTATGGGAGTAATAACGTGGTATACGGCAATAATGCAGTAATTTCAATAGATGACGTTGACATCTCAAAAAACACCAATACCTTCACAATAAGCGGCATACAGTTTAGTTTAAAAAATGCGGACGCAAACAAGACTGCGACTCTAACAATAGCGAGAGATGTGGATTCCGTTGTAGAAACCGTGAAAAACTTCATCAACCTCTATAATGACACTATAGATGCCATAAATAAAAAACTAACCGAAGAGCGATATCGAGACTACCTTCCTCTAACCGATGAACAGAAGAAGGAACTAACCGAAGACGAAATCAAAAAGTGGGAGGAAAAGGCAAGGAGCGGTCTTTTGCGTTCGGACCAGGTTGTGATGTCCATACGGGATAAGATGAGACAGATCCTTTATACTCCGGTGGAAGGACTTTCTGCCGAATTCGATTCGCTTCTGGACATAGGCATAAAAACTGGATCTTATTACGAAAAAGGAAAGCTGTACCTAGATGAGGCGAAATTGCGGGAGGCTTTAGCTAAAAACCCCGAAGCGGTGATGAGGCTATTTACGAACCCAGGCGATAGCTCTACCGGAAAGGGAATAGCGGTAAGTCTTTACGATGCACTCAAAGCAGGGATTAAGAGCATTACGGACAAGGCTGGAGGCGGGGATTTTGAGGTTTTCGACAACAGTTTTCTCGCACAGAGGATAAGGGAAGTAGACGATAAAATTAAAATAATGGAAGAAAAGCTCAAAGAAATTGAGGACCGCTACTGGCGGCAGTTTACGGAGATGGAAAAGGCCATAGCGGCCATGAACCAGCAGAGCATGTGGCTCGCAAGCCAGTTGGGGCTTTATAGCTCAAATTCATAATGAAAAAAAAGGGGGTCTTCGGTGGTGAATCCGTACCAGCAGTATCAGGAAAATCAGGTAATGACGGCATCGCCGGAAAGGCTGGTGCTGATGCTTTATGAAGGTGCGCTCAGGTTTTTGAGGCTTGCCAAAAAGGCCGTGGAAGAAAAAAATTATGCCGATGCAAATAACTACATTATGAGAGTGGAAGATATAATAATGGAACTTAACATGAGTCTCGACATGAATTACGAGCTTTCGAAAAATCTGAGAAGCCTTTACAACTTCATCTACGAGAAGCTGATAGAGGCGAATATAAAAAAAGATTTAAGTAAATTGGAAGAGGTAGAAGGGTTGCTGGAAGGGCTAAAGGAAGCCTGGCAGGAAGCCTACGTCGAGGTCATGAAGGCAAAAAGGGCGGCATTATGAAAAGAGACGATTTTATGAAAGCGCTATTTTGCGAAAAGATAAAAAACCTAGAGGAAATTTTAGCTATTACCTTAAAAATGGAAGAAGCGGTAATTGCTGAGGATACATCAGCATTGTTGGAGCTGTTGGGAAAAAGAAGTCAGCTCATGGAAATTTCCGGGAAGATAGATGAGAAGATAAAGAGAGAATTTGCCGGGGGGCCTAAGGAAATAGAACGCTTAAAAAAAACTATTGAAGAAAAGCTCTTGGAGATAAAGATGCACGATGAAGAAGTCAGTAAGCTGGCAAAAAAAACTTTATTCAAGCATCGAGGGAAAGCTCCGCGATTTAAACTTTGCAAAAAAAGTGACGCAACGATATACCGACCCCTTCAGTAAAGCGAATTTCGGCGAAGGTTTTTTTATCGATAGAAGAGAATAGTATTTTTTTTGGGAGCGGGGTTTTAAATATGATTGATTTGACGGGCCTACACCGGGTAATCTCTCGAATAGAGGAGATAAAAGCAAGGTTTATTGTAAATAGAGAAAAGAGTTTCGGCGGAATTTTAGAAAATGCGATAAATGAATATGAGGCAAAGCTAAACAAAGCGAAAGATAATATACAGGAGGCAGATATCTCCGAAAAGAAGGCGAAGGAAATTATAGAACGAACAGCAAGGGCGTTAGGTTTGGATGCGGATTTAGCCCTTGCGGTAGCCAAGGCGGAGTCTAATTTTAAGCAGAATGCCGTGTCCAGTAAAGGCGCAGTGGGAATAATGCAGCTCATGCCGATTACTGCAGCGAGTTTAGGGGTGAATCCCTACGATGTGCAAGAAAACGTGCTGGGAGGGGTTTTTTATCTAAAAAAGCTCCTCGAACGCTACGACGGTGATGTGGTTAAAGCTTTGGCGGCATACAATGCCGGGCCTTTTAATGTCGAGAAATATGGAGGAATTCCCCCCTTCAGGGAGACTCAGGAGTATGTGGAAAAGGTAATGAAATATTACATGAGCATGAAAGAAAATTAAATTTTTTGGTTTCAAAGCCTGCTCTGTTTCCTTGAGCAGGCTGAAACTCTTAATATATAGTGCAGGGAGGTGTACAGGTAGGAAGGTTGTCTGCCTTCAGGTGCAGACTTTCGCTTCCGGTTTGCGATTTTTATGTATAAAAGAACATTGCTAGCTGTTTTCATTGCCATTACTCTAATGCTTTCCGTTTTTTCGACAACGGGATTCATTAAAGCGTCGCCCCCGGATAATATTCGGGTTTATATCAATGGGAAGGAGATGAAGTTTGAGACACTCCCGATAGTGATTAATGGCAGGGCTTTTATACCGATGAGGGATATTTTTGAAAGTCTGGGGGCGGTGGTATCATGGGACGGTAAAAAAAAGGAAATTACCGCACGGCGTGGTCAGGTAGAGATAAAACTAAGAATAGGAGACTATAACTCCACGGTGAATGGTACTCCAATAAAGATAGATGCGGCACCATTTATATATAAGGAGAAGACCATGGTTCCACTTCGTTTTGTCAGCGAAGCTCTGGGCGAAAAAGTAGAATGGGATCAGGTCAGCAGATCCATCTATATTGGCAAAGGACCGTACATATCTTCAGAATCAACACAGTTAAAAATGGCTGGAAAAACATTCAAAGTTAACATAGTAAAAGTTGATCTGAACAACGACAAAGTAGGAGTAAAAGTGGTGCTGGCAAAGGATAGGATTGGTGAAGTAGAGCCTCTAAAGAGTATGGCGGAAAGACATGGCGCGGTAGTTGCCATTAATGGTACATATTTCAATGCTTATGAAGAAATAAAAGAACCCGTAGGCAATATTATGGTGAACCATAAACCGATTCACCTGGGCAATTTTGGAACAACGATTGGCTTTACCGATGACAATGAAGTTGGATTCGATATAGTGAGATTTAAGATAAACGGCATTACAAACGACAATGGAAGAGAAATAAAATGGGTAGCGTATGCTATGAACAGAACGCCCGCCCCAGACCTTAATACGATTGTGCTTTATACACCGGAAAGAGGAGACTATACACGCGTGCCTTACGGAACTTCCGTCATTATTGAGGATGGAGTTATTAAAAATATCGTAGAAGGTGATGCTGCTATACCGAAAAACGGTTTTGTGTTAAAGCTTATTGGAACGGAAATCCGCTATCTTGACCGTTTTCCCAAAGGTGCAAAAGCCGACTTTACCGTCGATTTTGAGCCGGTAAAAACGGATATTTCATTCTGGAAAGGCGTTTCATGCGCTCTAGGTGCGGGCCCCAGGTTAATAACAGATGGGAAGATAACGGTAGATCCGGTAAGTGAAGGTTTCTCAAGCGAAAAGATTTTAACATATTCAATGGCAAGAAGTGCCGTTGGTGTAACAAAAGACAATAAACTGCTCCTGGTAACCGTAAATAGTGCAACCATAGGGGAACTGGCAGAGATCATGAAATCGCTGGGAGCATATAATGCAATGAATCTTGATGGCGGTGCTTCGAGTGGATTATATTACAAAGGTAGCTATTTAACTACACCAGGAAGAGAACTCAGTAACGCACTGGTAATATATGAGCTGCAGAAACTGGGCAAATAAAAGGTGATACGACGAAAAACACTGCAATCGAAAAACAAATTTTTCTTGCTTTTTTCTTTTTAAGGTATATAATTAGCGTAAGGCATTGCTTAGGTCTGTGGTTGAAAGTCGAAGCCTGCCGCGGGCAAAGCGACTCCCTCAGGGGTGTTAACACCCAGGGCGGCCAACGGAGGGGATGACCAGGTCAGCTAAGGAATGCCGGAAGAATCTAAATCAAAGTGAGGGGTTTTTTTAATGGCATTCCAGGACAAGGTATTAGTATGCAAAGACTGCGGGAAGGAGTTCGTCTTTACAGCAGGCGAACAGGAATTCTACGCGCAGAAGGGCTTCGAAAATGAGCCCAGCCGCTGCAAGGCATGCAGAGATGCGAGAAAGGCAAACAGGAGGGATTTTGGCGGGCGAAAACCAGCGCAGAGGACGCTATACGATGCGGTTTGCGCCGACTGCGGGGCACCGACAAAGGTTCCATTCAAGCCAAGAAATGACAGGCCGGTGTACTGCAGCGAATGCTTCAGGAAGCACAGGGTTGCAAGCGAACTTTAAGCAAGGTTAAAAGGTGACTTGCGCAAAATAGAGGTCCGGAATACCGGACCTTTTATTTTTTTTAAAAACGTATTGAAATATTATTCCGAGCAATGTATAATTATACCCAAAAGCGTGAAAAAGGAGGCAAAGTTGTAATGAAAAAAATCTTCACAATACTGGCGATCATAGTATTTGCAGCGGTGTTTGCTTTCGGGGCTGCAGGATGCGGGCAGAAGCAGACGGCGAGTGAGCAAAATGCTCAGGGGAGTGCAAATACCCAAGAAAGTGCTCAAGATGAGGTAGAAAGGATAAAGAAAGCGGGAAAGCTGGTAGTTGGTACCAGTGCTGATTATCCGCCTTTTGAATTTCACCAGGTGGTAAATGGAAAGGATCAAATAGTAGGCTTTGACATCGATTTAGCAAAAGCCATAGCGGATGAGCTGGGAGTTGAACTGGAAATAAAGGATATGGACTTTAAGAGCATAATTCCTGCGGTGCTTACAAAGACTGTCGATATCGGAATTGCAGGCTTTACTATAACAGAGGAAAGGAAAAAGAGCGTAAATTTTTCTGAGCCATACCTAGAAGGAGGACAGCAAATTATAACTTATGTAGGAAGTGGCGTCAAAAGCAAAGAAGACCTTAAAGGCAAGACCATAGGGGTGCAGATAAGCACGACCGGTGAAGAAGAAGCAAAAAAGATTGAAGGTGCAAAACTGAAGCAGTTTGATACGGTAGATGCGGCAATGATGGACCTCTTGAATAAGCGCATCGAAGCAGTCATTATAGATTTTGCAGTAGCACAGGCTTATGCTGCAAGTAATCCAGGTAAATTGGAACTCATCGGTGATATGTTAGACGATGCAGCAAAAGCTGTAGTATTGAGAAAAGAAGATGTAAAACTCCTCGAAGTGGTGAATAAGGTTATAAAGGACCTCAAGGAAAGCGGGGAGCATGAAAAACTCGTTAAAAAATGGTTTGTAGATTTTAAGCCGTCGAATTAGTTTTAACACTGAAAGGAGAAAATTCAGTTGGACAAATTGAATTTTTCAATAGTCATACCTTACATTCACCTATTTTTCAGAGGAGCTCTCACAGCCTTTGAAATTACTCTGCTTGCGGTGCTCATCGGCATAGTCATAGGGACGTTTATGGGAATGGGGAAGATGTCCCGAATTTTTGTGGTGAGATTTTTGTGTAGCGCTTATGTGGAAGTAATAAGGGGCACTCCCCTCCTTGTCCAACTACTCATATTCTATTTCGGCCTTCCGCAAATTTTGGGGTTTACCATACCCGAATTTCCGGCAGCCGTGCTGGCACTGGGTATTAACAGCGGGGGCTATGTGGCCGAAATAGTAAGGGGAGGAATCCTCGCTGTAGACAAAGGGCAGATGGAAGCGGCAAGGTCTTTGGGGATGACGTATGCTCAGGCCATGAGGTATATTATACTGCCGCAGGCGTTTAAGAAGATGATTCCTCCTTTGGGCAATGAGTTTGTGACGCTTTTAAAGAACTCATCTCTTGCCACAACTATAGGATTTCCGGAACTTACCAGGGCTGCCCAGATCGTAGCCGGAAACACCTACAGGCCTTTTGAGCCTTATTTGACGGCAGCGGCGTTTTACTTCGTCATGACGGTGAGTTTTTCGTGGCTTATGTCGATTGTCGAAAGGAGACTGGCGGCCAGTGATTGAAGTAAGAGACCTTCATAAGAATTTTGGAAAACTTGAAGTTTTAAGAGGTATAGATGCAAAGATAGAAAAAGGAGAAGTCGTTGTAGTCATAGGCCCCAGTGGCTCAGGAAAGAGCACTTTTTTAAGATGCCTTAACCTACTGGAAAGACCTACAAGAGGAGAGGTAAAAATAGAGGGCAAGTCACTACTCGATCCGTCCACAGATATAAACAAAATCAGGCAGGATGTGGGGATGGTTTTCCAGCATTTTAACCTTTTCCCCCATAAGACAGTAATAGAAAATATAACACTTGCGCCTATTAAAGTTAAAGGGTTATCCCAAAATGAAGCCAGAGAAAGAGCGATGGAATTGCTGGAGAGGGTGGGCCTTGCCGATAAGGCGGAATGTTTTCCCGCTTCCCTTTCAGGTGGGCAAAAACAGCGGGTCGCCATTGCAAGAGCCCTAGCTATGAATCCGAAAGTTATGCTGTTTGACGAGCCAACATCTGCCCTAGATCCGGAGATGATAAAAGAAGTTCTGGATGTAATGAAGGACCTGGCTTCGGATGGTATGACTATGGTGGTAGTTACCCACGAGATGAGGTTTGCGAGGGAAGTGGGAGACAGGGTGCTTTTCATGGATGAAGGAAAGATACTGGAAGAAGGCACCCCGGAAGAAATCTTCGAAAACCCGCAAAATCCGAGGACAAAGGAGTTTTTAAGCAAGATACTGTAATATTGATAAACCCCTCCCATTAAAAGCCCCTGGGCATAATGCCCGGGGGTTTGATTTTGAATTATATTGAGATTATATTAACGCATCCCGCATTTTATATAGTTTGTACATCATAAGACAGGCCGAAATAAGGAGCAAGAGCGAAAGTATGGGCGGGATTGTAATCAAAAACCGAGCGATTTCTGGCGGTTTTCCTATTGCCTGGACAGTTTCAATAAGCACCCCGGAGTAGTCCTTTAAAACCCGGTATCCGAACCTGAGCCAGAGTGTGGATACCACAAGGGAAACTGGAAATATAAACGAAGCCATAATGTAACCAAAGGAACTCCTTTTCTTCAAAGCGTTTAACCCCAAGAAAATTGGGAGCACCAAGACGAAGGAAAAAATTGCACCGAGAAATTGCGGTGAAAGGGCTATAAGTAGGGCTGAGGTTAGAGTAAAAAGCCTAATTCCCGTATTCAACGGTTCCAAGGAATTGGTGAAATCAAAATAGGCGGCATTGGCGTACCGCAAAAAAGAGTAAACTTCATTTAAGTTGTTGCCGTTTTTTAGCAAAGCTTTGCCTTTTTTCATGAGGGATTCATAAACCTGTTTTTTAGTTTCCCCTTTTATCAAACTGGCATTAAAATTACAGTAACAACTTTTTGCCTTTACAAGCTCCCTCCTCAGTGAAGCTCGAATTCTCGGTGAAATGGAGGAGTTTAAGTTTTTCTCGATGGAAGTTAATATATTGAATATTTCATTATCCAAATTATAACCCCCACTTACCAAATTTTTGTTTTAACTTTAGATCAATATTAAATTATAATTAATTATAGCATATTAAAACATCACTTTGGAGGGGTATCTATGGTTCCCTCTCTCAAAGGCGAGGCGGAATATGTGATAGAGCTTTTAAAAAATATTATCGAAATGATCCCGGATGCCGTTATGGTGGCCGACAGAGAAGGAAACTGCATAATGGTAAACCAGGCTTATAAAAACTTGAGCGGTCTTTCGGAAGAAGATGTGGTGGGAAAACCAGCGGATGTCGACATAGCGGAAAGTGACAGCGTTCTCATCAAATCGATTCGCGAAAAAAGGGAATTTTCCAACCTCCTCCGTCGGGTGGGTCCAGACAAGCGAGAGGTCCTTTGCAGTGCAAAACCGATTTACATCAAAGGAGAACTGGTGGGAAGCGTAGGCGTAATGCACGACATTTCAGAGATTAAAAGGATGAGCAGGGAATTGGAACAAAAGACGAGGATGCTTCGCAACTTGGAGTCCAAATATACGCTGGATGATATACTGGGAAACAGCGAAAAGATCTTGAAGGCAAAAGAGGAGGCTAAAGCCTGTGCCGGCGTGTCGGCAACGGTATTGCTCGTTGGAGAGAGCGGAACCGGCAAGGAACTCTTCGCGCACGCCATCCATAATATGAGCCCAAGGGCTTCAGGACCGTTTGTAAGGGTTAACTGTGCTGCAATAAATAAAGAACTTTTGGAAAGCGAGCTTTTCGGATACGAAGGGGGTGCATTCACCGGTTCGCTTAGGTATGGGAAAAAGGGATATTTTGAACAGGCTGACGGCGGGACGCTGTTTTTAGATGAGATAAGCGAATTCAGCCTTCCTGCTCAGGCAAAGCTTTTGCGGGTGCTTCAAGAGCAAGAAGTGATGAGGATAGGTAGCACCGTTCCGAAGAAAGTCGACGTTAGGATTATAGCGGCAACCAACCGTAATTTGGAAGAAGAAGTGCGAAAGGGAAATTTCAGACACGACCTTTATTACCGACTCAACGTAGTGAGGATAACAATACCGCCTTTGAGGGAAAGAAAGGAAGATATACCACTCCTTTGCAAGAACATAATAAAAAAGTACAACCAAAAGTATGGAAGAGGAGTTAATTCTATATCAAAAAAAGCTCTGGAGATTTTAATGGCCTATGACTGGCCTGGAAACGTGAGAGAGTTAGAAAATGTGATAAGCCGGGCAATGATAAACATGGATATTTCTGATAAGGAGATAAAACCCGAATACCTACCGGAGTTAGTGGAACAGCAAGGGATCATGAGGCAACTCGAGGACGGCGAGATTATTATAAATTTGAATGGCAAGAATTGGGAGCAAGTGAAAAAAGAGTTTGAGACAAAGGTCATCAGTTATTTTCTGAGTAAGAGAAAGTCAAAAACAGAAGTGGCAAAAGACCTCGGAATAACAAGAAGGGCACTTTATAAAAAGTTGAAGTTATTAGAAAGTAACGAAACAATCGAATAAATGCAACGATTGCGAAAAAAATGAGAACAATAGTATACATTAATAGTGTATTAATGCCTTGCAAAATAATGAATGAGAACAAAAGTATACATTAGTGAGAACAAAATTACACGGGAAACCCTCCCCTCAAGGTGTTCGGCCGATTGGTATATTTTTTGCTTTTTTTATTTATTCGAAAAGAGAAAGGGGAGGGTTGATTGATTTTGAAGATAGATATTTTTAAAGAAATGGAAAAACACGACTTCGAACAGATAATTTTCAATTACGATAAGACCACAGGACTTAAGGCGATTATAGCCATTCACGATACCACTTTAGGTCCCGCGCTCGGGGGCTGCCGTATGTGGCCTTACGAATCGGAGGATGAAGCCCTGATTGATGCCATGCGGCTTGCAAAAGGCATGACATATAAATGTGCCATATCGGACAACAATTTCGGAGGCGGGAAGACGGTAGTCATAGGTGACCCGAAGAAAGACAAGTCGGAGGCGCTTTTTAGGGCATTGGGCAGGTTTGTTCAGACTTTAGGGGGAAGGTACTACCCCGGTACCGATGTAGGAACTACAGGAATGGATTTCGTGTATGCCAGCAGAGAATCCGACTATATTGTGGGGTTGCCTGAGGAATATGGAGGTAGCGGAAATTCTGCTCTTCCGACGGCTTACGGTGTTTACAAAGGCATGAAAGCTGCTGCCAAGGTAGTTTTTGGAACAGAATCTTTGAAAGACTTAAAAGTAGCTATTCAAGGGGTAGGCAAGGTCGGTCAGATTTTAGTGGATTATCTCGCCGAAGAGGGAGCGAAGATAATAATAGCAGATATAATAGATGAAAATATTGAGAAGGTCAAAGGGAAGCATCCTCAAGTGGGAGTAGTAGAACCTGAAAAGATTTACGATGTAGAATGCGATATATTTGCTCCTTGTGCCCTTGGTGGGATATTGAACGATGATACCATACCGAGATTAAAATGCAAAATAATAGCCGGTGCTGCCAACAACCAACTACTAGAACCGCGCCATGGAGATATTCTTCACGAAAAAGGCATCCTATATGCCCCCGATTATGTAATAAACGCGGGAGGGTTAATACAGGTAGCTGACGAACTAGAATACAAGGATGATGAAAAAAGGCATGAGAGGGTAATGATGAAGGCTGCTGCCATTTATGATATACTCCTCAAGATATTCACAATAAGCAAGGAACAAAATATTCCTCCGCACAAGGTAGCTGATAGGCTTGCCGAAGAAAGAATAGAAGTTATCGGAAAACTTAAGACCAATTACGTAAAAAGATAGGCGGGATGGTCTTATGGGGTTATATATACTTGCAATAAATCCGGGCTCAACGTCTACTAAGATATCGATATTTGATGGTGAAAACGAAGTTTTCACCGAGAATATCGTGCACGATTATGAAGAATTGAAGAAGTTCAAAAAAGTTATAGATCAACAGGACTACCGTTATAAAGCCATAATAAATGCTTTAAAGGAAAGAGGATTTTCCCTAGACAAAATAAATGTAGTTATAGCGAGAGGAGGAATAATGCGGCCTGTGAGGGCCGGGACGTACCGCATAAATGAAAGGATGCTCGAAGACTTAAAAAATGCAGTGGGAGGAGAGCACGCTTCTAACGTTTCGGCTTTCATCGCCCACCGCTTAGCAAAAGAAAAGGGCATCCCGTCGTACGTAGTGGACCCGGTTTCGGTTGATGAAATGGAGGATGTGGCGCGGATTTCTGGGCTATGCGGAATAGAAAGAAAGAGCCTTTCCCATGCACTCAATATCAGGCGCGTCGTGTATAAAATAGCGCAGGAAGTAGGGAAAAAGCCTGGGGAGCTAAATTTCATAGTAGCCCACCTTGGGGGAGGAATTTCCATCGCTGCGATCGAAAAAGGGCGGATGGTGGATGTGGAGAGTTCAAACTGCCAAGGGCCCTTTTCTCCTGAAAGAACAGGCGGGCTACCCATACTGGAACTGGTAGAATTGTGTTACAGCGGTAAATATACGAAAGAAGAGATAAAAAGAAAGTTAATCCAGGAAGGTGGACTTTATTCGTACTTCGGCACAAAAGATGTAAGAGAAATTGAAGAAAGGGCACAAAATGGCGATAAAAAAGCCGCACACCTTTTAGATGCCATGATATACCAGATAGCTAAAGGCATAGGAGAGATGGCGGCAGTTTTGAAGGGGAAAGTGGACTTTATAGTTCTTACAGGGGGTATCGCCAGGTCCGAGCGGATTTGCGATGCCATATCAGAAAGAGTAGAATTTATTGCGCCGGTAAGGAGGATTCCGGGCGAGGAGGAAATGAGGGCATTGGCAGAGGCGGCATGTCGAGTGATGAAAGGTGAAGAGGAAGTTTTGTGTTACGGGGAGGAATTTCAATATGTTTAAAAAATTTACCGATATGCTGGAAAAATTGAGAAACCTTCCCCCCTTGCGCATAAGTGTAGTACAGGCCGCCGATGCCGTAGTATTGGAAGCCGTTAAGGATGCCTGTGACGAGGGGATAATCGAGCCGATTTTAGTCGGGGAAAAAGAAAAAATTCAAAGAGAGGCGCTGAAAGCAGGATTTTCTTTAAAAAATGTCGAAATTGTAGATTGTTCAACGGAGGAAGCCCCCTTTACCGGTGTTCGCTTGGTACGGGAGAACAAAGCCGACGTGCTCATGAAGGGGCTGGTTGATACTGCCGTTTTCATGAAGGCTGTCCTAAATCCCGATTTTGGGTTGAGGACTGGCGAGCTTCTAAGCCATTTGGCGGCCTTTGAAGTGCCCAACTTCGACAGGATAATTTTCGTAACCGACGGCGGCGTAAATATCGCGCCAAACCTCGAAGAAAAGGTCTCTATATTGAAAAACGCAATAAAAGCTTTAAGAGCCATCGGATATGATGAACCAAAAGTAGCAGTGCTTTCTGCAGTGGAAACCGTTTCCCTGAAGATGCAATCCTCTATAGATGCTGCCATCATCTCAAAGATGGCCGAAAGGAATCAGATAAAAGGTGCTTTGATAGATGGACCCTTGGCTTTAGACAACGCCGTAAGTGAGGAAGCGGCTTTGCATAAGGGAATAAAAAGCCCGGTAGCCGGCAAAGCTGACCTAATCCTGGTTCCCAATATTGAGACGGGCAATGCTTTGGGCAAGTCCATGACATTTCTTGCAGGGGGTCTTATGGCAGGTATAGTCGTCGGAGCAAAGGCACCGATAGTCCTGCCGTCGCGTGCGGATTCACCCCTTTCCAAATTGATGTCGATAGTTTTAGCATGTCTTATCAAGCGAGGTGAAGATATTTGAAGAAAGCATTTCTTACCGGGAACGAGGCGATAGCCAGAGGTGCTTATGAATTCGGAGTAAGTTTTGCATCTGCCTATCCGGGAACTCCCAGCACTGAAATATTGGAAAATATAGCAAAATACCCCGAAATATATGCTGAATGGGCCCCAAACGAAAAGGTAGCCCTCGAAGCTGCAGCAGGAGCTTCTATGGCCGGCGCAAGGGCTATAGTTTCGATGAAGCACGTGGGTTTAAATGTGGCGGCTGATCCCCTTTTTACTCTGGCATACACTGGAGTTAATGGAGGTCTTATCATTGTAACTGCCGATGACCCGGGTATGCATAGCTCCCAAAATGAACAGGACAACAGAAATTTTGCCCCCTTTGCGAAAATTCCTATGTTGGAACCTTCTGACAGTCAGGAGTCAAAGGACCTGATTGGCGAAGCTTTGAAAATAAGCGAGATGTTCGATACCCCGGTTCTTTTCAGGACAACAACGCGTGTTTCGCACAGCAGAAGCGTTGTCCTGTTGGGGGAGAGAAGTTCTTTTGGAATGAAGCCTTATTTCAAGAATCCGGGAAAATTTGCCATGATCCCCGGATTTGCAAGGAAAAGAAGAATTAATTTAAAGGAGAGACTTAAAGCACTCGAGGATTTTAGCGAACAGTTCCCTTACAACAAGGTAGAGTGGGGAAAAAATAGTGAAATAGGAATAATAACGAGCGGTATCAGTTACCAGTACGTCAAGGAAGTCTTCGGCGATGAAGTAAGTGTGTTGAAGCTCACGATGACCTTCCCCCTTCCCAAAAAACTCATTGCCGCTTTTGCAGAAAAGGTAAAGGAACTCTATGTGGTTGAGGAGCTAGATCCGTACCTCGAAAACCAGATAAGGGCGATGGGATTCAAGGTAAGGGGCAAGGAGCTGATTCCGGAAATAGGTGAATTAACCCCTGAGATACTTAGGGAAAAACTTAAAGGGGAAAAGCAGAATAATAACTTCGGACTATTTGCTCAGCTGCCTTCAAGGCCTCCGGTGTTATGTCCGGGATGCCCGCATCGGGGTGTTTTCTACGTTCTAAAAAAGATGAAAGCGGTAGTGACCAGCGATATTGGGTGTTATAGCCTGGGTGTGCTTCCTCCTTTGGAATCCATCGACAGCATCCTGTGTATGGGTGCGAGCATAAGCATGGGTCACGGATTTAAAAAGGCTTTTGAAGTCAACGGAGAAGATGTTACAGTGATAACGGTCATAGGAGATTCCACCTTTCTGCATTCGGGCATTACGTCCCTAATGGATGCTGTATATAACCGAAGCAACACCATAAATATAATTGTAGATAACAGTATTACTGCAATGACCGGCCACCAGCACCATCCCGGTACGGGGTACAACGCAAAAGGAGAACCCGCTCCAGCGGTATCTCTGGAAGCAATTTGCAGGGCCATCGGCGTTGAAAAGGTGGTTGTGGTAGATTCTTACGATTTGAAAGCGGTAGAAGACGCGGTAAAAGAGGCGATGAAATACAGAAACGGTCCGAGCGTGATAATAGCGAGAAGAGCCTGTGCGTTACTGAAAGGGAAAGGACCAAAGGGAATCTATGCCGTAAATAAGGAAAAGTGCAGGAAGTGCAAAATATGCTTGAGGCTGGGATGTCCTGCGATCCAGGTCAAAGGCGACGGGTTGTTCATTAGCCCCTTGAGCTGCGTTGGGTGCGCGGTATGCGCCCAGGTTTGTCCTTTCGGCGCAATAGAAAAGGCAGGTGATGATTAATGGCGGCAAAAAACATATTCATTTCAGGTGTTGGCGGGCAAGGGACGATTTTAGCTGGGAAGGTTATAACCACTGTTTTAGTTAATCTTGGCTACGATGTTAAGATGTCCGAGGTTCACGAGATGGCCCAAAGAGGAGGAAGCGTGATAACCCAGATAAGATATGGCGATAAGGTTTATTCGCCACTCATCGAAAAAGGAAAGGCGGATGTGCTATTAGCTTTTGAAAAGCTCGAGGCAGTAAGGTATGTGGAGTATCTTGCACCGAAAGGCATTCTCATAGTCAATGACCTTGAGATGTCTCCGGCATCGGTATTGATAGGCAAGGAGGAGTATCCCGCTGATATCGTGGAGCGACTAAAGGAAAAAATAGAAAATACGATAGTGGTAGATGCGGTTGGCATTGCAAAAGAATGCGGGGAGATAAGGTCTCAAAATATGGTATTAGTAGGTGTCTTGGCTAAAGTTATGGGATGGCCCAAAGATGCTTTAATAAGTGTAATAAGAGATGTCGTACCAGAAAAATATGTCGATGTAAATATAATGGCTTTTGAAAGAGGGTGGGACATGGGTGTGATATGAAGCGTTTGATATTTTTTTGGTAAAAAGTTATAGAATATTTTAAAAAGCAACCATTTATTCAATTATTCAAAGGTAAGATAATTGTGTTGAAAAGGGAATTTTTCTTATGTATAATTTAACTCAAATATAATTTTTAAAGGGAGGGTTCGTATGGCAAATAACAGGGAAAATTGGGGTACAAAATTAGGACTCATCCTTGCAATGGCCGGGAACGCCATAGGCCTTGGCAACTTCTGGCGGTTCCCCTACCAGGTCGCCAAAAACGGCGGCGGCGCTTTCATGCTTCCTTACTTTGCTGCATTACTCCTTCTTGGAATTCCTCTTATGTACGTGGAATGGATGCAGGGCCGGTTCGGCGGAAAATACGGCCACGGCACCGTAGGCTGCATGACCTACCTGCAGGCACGGGAGAAAGTAGGGCATGCAACTGCGGCCTTCTTGGGAGCGCTTGTAGGAATGCTTGTGTTTTCAGTGACAACTTTGGTAAATGCTTATTATACGCAGATAATAGGTTGGACTCTTGGGTATTCTTATCTTTCATTGACGGGCGGCTACATGGACGCGGCTAAGTCTACAGGAGAAGTTTTTGTAAGTTATATTCAAAATCCAGTGATGTCCCTTGGATTCTGGGCTTTGGCTCTGGCTATGCTTGCTTATGCCCTTGCTCGCGGAGTTCAAAAAGGTATTGAAGCATGGGCAAAAGTTATGATGCCGCTTCTTTACCTATTCGGACTAATCCTTATTGTAAGGGCTTTGACCTTAGGTTCGCCGGTAAACCCCGATTGGTCTCCCATAAAAGGACTCGACTATCTCTGGAGTCCGAAGTGGAATGAACTCAAATGGGAATCGGCATTGGCGGCTGCAGGTCAGATATTCTTCACCTTATCCCTTGGAATGGGAATCATCCAAAACTATGCATCTTACTTGAAACCCGATGACGACATAGTTCTTTCGGCAACTACTACGGTGTTTTTGAATGAATTTGCAGAAGTTATCCTGGGCGGTACCATCGCGATACCGATAGCCTTTACTTTTCTTGGCCCTGAAGGCGTAGCAGGTGGCGTTAGGCTTTCGTTTATAGCGCTTCCAAACGTATTCAGGATGATGCCTGGGGGACAGTTTTTTGGCGCTTTCTGGTTCTTGGTATTGTTCTTTGCAGGTTTTACGTCGGCGATTGCGATGTACAACTACCTGATAACCATCCTTGAAGAAGACCTCAACGTGCCGAGAAAGTTAGCTGCCATATTGGTATTCGGTTTTTATATAGTGGTGGGACTGCCGTCAGCACTAGAACCGATCGTGACCAAAACTGCCGACCTTGCTTTCCTCACAGAACTGGACAACTGGGTGGGTAGCTATTTCCTTGTAGTAGTAGGCCTTTTGGAAGCAATAGTAGTTGGCTGGCTGTTTGGTGAAAAGAAGACCCTCGAGGAAATAAATTCCGGAAGCTATTGGAAATTGTCTTCTGCTTTCTTCAACTTGATGATCAAGTATATTACTCCTATTACAATTGCTGTGCTGCTAATTTTCTCGACAAAGAGTTATATCGAGAGCGGTTATTTCAAATGGGTACCTAGCTTTGTTGAAGGAACGCCAGTCCTTGTCCCGTGGGTTCAGGGAGCGCGCCTGTTGCTTGTTGGAATCCTAACTTTGGGATTCATCGAGGCGTATTACACCATACAGAAAAAGTACGGTAAGAGCGCTCAAGTGCAGAAGAGCATAAATGCTTAATGCCGAAGGAGGGCAAGAAAATGTCAGGTGGTGCTTTGTTTTTCATGATATTGGCATGGGCAGTGATACTTGGAGGTTGTTACATTACTCTGAGCAATCTGGTAAAGTATCAGGCCAAATAAATTAAGTAATTAAAAGGAGCTGCAAACTTGCAGTTCCTTTCTAGTGCGATTTATGCCAGCATCATGCGATCTTCGGCGAATTTTTCCCCCTGTACCTCTTCGAATTTCTTTAAGAGCCTTTCGATGGTCATTGCGGCCTTTTCCTTACCCCTGATATCCAGCACTATTTTTCCGTGATGCATCATCAAAAGCCGGTTGCCCATCCTTATGGCGTCTTCCAGGTTATGGGTGACCATAATTGTCGTTATTTTTTCTTCCTTTACGATCCTTTCGGTCAAATCGTTGACTATTATTGCCGTTTTGGGGTCCAGGGCACCGGTATGCTCGTCAAGCAACAAAATCCGCGGCTTTTTCATGGTGGCCATGATCAGCGTCAACGCCTGACGCTGTCCGCCTGAGAGGCTCTTGACTTTTTCGGAAAGGCGCTCTTCAAGGCCAAGGGAGATGTTGGAAAGGTATCTTTTGAAAATCTGACGTTTTTTAGCAGTTAGCCCCCATCTCAGGGAAATGTTGCAGGCCCTTGCATAAGCCAGCGACAGGTTTTCTTCCACCGTCATGGATGGAGAAGTTCCCAGCATGGGGTCCTGAAATACGCGTCCGATAAAAGCGGCCCTTTTGTATTCGGGGAGATTTGTTATATTCTTTCCGTCAAGATATATTTTTCCGCCGTCCACCGGAATAACTCCCGCTATGATGTTCAGCAACGTGGATTTTCCGGCGCCGTTGCTGCCGATGACGGTGATAAAGTCCCCCTCATTTACTTCTAGAGAAAGGCCTTCAAAGACGCGATTTTCATTGGGGGTACCGGCATTGAACGTTTTAGAGATATTTTCCAGGACCAGCATGACTTTCTATCCCCTTTCTGAAGGAATAATTGACCCCCTCATTAAATTTTTGAACCTGGGGATTGTGAGGGCGATTACCACGACTATGGCTGTGAGAAGTTTCAGGTCAGAAGCTTGTGCCAGTCTGAAGGAAAGCACAAGGGAGATACTGAAACGGTATAAAATTGAGCCCAGTATCACACCAAGCGTGCTGGTTAATATGGACCTTTCGCCCAAAAGGGCATCGCCTATTATGACGGAAGCAAGCCCGGCTATTATTGTTCCGATTCCCATCCCCACGTCGGCAAAACCCTGATACTGGGCAACGATAGCACCGGAAAGCGAAATGAGCGCGTTTGAAATGCAAAGCCCTATAATTTTGGTTACGTTCGTATTTACCCCCTGGCTCCGGATCATCTGAGGATTATCGCCTGTAGCTCTGAGGCTCAAACCTAGCTGAGTTTTCAAAAACAAGACAAGCATGAGTTCTATCGTACCCACGAAAAGAAGAAAGGTTACGAGGTAAATATACTCCAACGGGAAGCCGGGAAACTGGACTTTTACAAATTCCTGTAAGCCCGTGAAAATGGTGGGTTCATTCAAAAGCGGTATGTTTGGCCGCCCCATGATCCTCAAGTTTATGGAGTATAAGGAAGTCATGGTAAGGATTCCGGATAAAAGTTCGCTTATTTTCGCACCGGTGTTCAAAATGCCGGTAATCAAGCCCGCAAGGGCCCCTGCGAGGATGGCGGCTGCCGTTGCCGTGAAAGGGCTGTGGCCGCTTATGATTAGTGATGCGGCCACAGCCGCCCCAAGGGGGAAACTTCCGTCAACGGTAAGGTCGGCGAAATTAAGTATTTTCAAGGTAATGTAAACTCCAAGAGCCATTATGCCGAAAACAAGGCCCTGTTCTACGGATTTTAATAACATATTTTGCCACATCTAAGACACCTCAATTGCAAGAAATCATTTTTCTATTATTTCATCGGCTTTTGCCATTACGGCATCCGGTATCTTTATGCCCAGCCTTTCGGCGGCCTTTTTGTTAATTATGAGCTTATATTCCTTTGAACCCTCCACGGGTATTTCGGCGGGATTTTCACCCTTTAAAACTCGAGCGGCGATGGCGCCAGTCTGCTTTCCCAAGAGGTAATAATCGATTCCAAGCGTCGCTAAGGCACCGCCTTCCACCATACCTCTTTCGGCCGCTATCACCGGGATTTTAGCATCGTTGCAGACCTTGACTACCGCGCCTATGGCAGAGGCAATGGTGTTGTCCGTAGGCGCATATATGGCATCCACTTTTCCGGAAAGGGACTGGACAGCCTGGTTTACTTCGCTGCTGCTGGCTACGGTTGCCTCATGGATGGTGAGATTAAGTTCTCCTGCCGCTTTTTTGGCCAAGTCCACCTGAACTTTGGAGTTGGCTTCGGCGGCGTTGTAAAGTATTCCCACGTTTTTCGCATCCGGGAGTATTTCTTTTAAAAGCTCGAGCTGTTCCTTCACGGGATTCATGTCAGTAGTTCCGGTTACATTGGTTTCGGGTTTTTCAAGGCTTTTGACAAGGCCTGCAGCTACGGGGTCGGTCACTGCGGTTATTAGAATGGGTATATCTTTAGTTGCGTTGGCCGCTGCCTGGGCGGAAGGCGTGGCTATAGCCAAAATCATATCCACCTTTTCACCGACGAATTTGTTTGCTATGGTTTGAGCGGTCGGAAAATCGCCCTGAGCGTTTTCTATCACAAAGGTGACGTTTTTACCTTCTTCAAAACCCGCTTCCTTCAAGCCATCGATGAATCCATTCCGCGCTGCATCCAGGGCCGGATGTTCTACAAACTGGGATATGCCGATTTTAAAACCTTTTTGCTCTGCTTTTTTTGTCCTCCGCATCCTGCAAGAAAAAGGGAAATGACAAGAAGAAATGCTAAAGAAATCACAAAAAGCTTTTTCATAAAAAATTACCCCCTTTTCTTTTTTATACGGTAAGTATGGGGGAGAAAAACAAAAAAACACTCGGTAAGAGTGTTTTAAAAACGTTCTCCTACCATACTACCGCCCTACCGTGATATTAATTTTGAATAATATTATATATTTCAAATCCGTTCGGTGTCAATACATTAGATTTAAAAACTCGGAATAGACCTGTGTCCGAGGCCTATTGCCACTTCGTTGAGGTTAAGGAACCCCACGCCGAAGAACATGGCAACGCATATATGTTCGCCGCACCTTGCCATGCCTATTTTTCCTCCCACGTTTAATCCCAGGGCCTTTTGCGTCACCTGAGAGAGGGCTTCTCTTGCCGCACCTATCAAAGCTCCCTCCTGCACGTGCTTTCCCTCTTCGATTACTCCTTCTCGTTTTGCGGCCACCAAAGTCCGCTCTATGATTTTTTTGATGGAGTTATTGAAATCTCCTCCGAAGTCGACGGCAGCCGCCCTGACGTGCATTTTCGAATATTTCTCCTTAAACTCCATTTCCTCTTCCCGGCTCGAAAGAGCCATCTTTATGGCGATTTTCGCCACATCGATGCTTTCCAAATCTCCCACCTCTTTGACTTTTTTAAAATTATTATAGCATGCCAATAAAAATATTTCCTTAATTTCTCAAGTGGGGAATGAGTTTATTATTTTTGTAAAATTAAAGAGGTGATAATATGGGCGAAACAATTTGTTTTGTGGTGAAGACCAAAGACAGGGTTGGTATGGCCCTCGACATGTTAAAAGTACTCTACAGGCATGGTATAAACCTGAAGGCCATGGAAGTGGCACCCGGATTAGCCTTTTTGAAAATAGAAAAGGCCGAAGGCCTTTTTTTCGACTTTTTGAAGGAACAGCTGCTTCAGGAAAAAGATGTGTTGGAAGTTGAAAGGATAAAAATGATGCCCCAGGAGAAAAAGGAAAGAGAAATAAAGGCCGTCTTGGATGCAGCGGTTGAAGGCATAATCGCCATAGACAGGAACGGCATAATCACTGCGTTCAACCCAGCGGCAGAAAAAATACTAAAAATCAAGGCTAAAGAAGCCATCGGCAGGCCTGTGGCGGAAATACTCGCCCCGGACATACCGATGTTGAGGACTTTGCAGACGGGAGAAAGTTATGACAACGTGGAAATCGTTTTGAATAACCAAAAGACCAAAAGTCACTATATAACCTCGGGACGTCCCATCCTGGACCAGGACGGCAATCCTGTGGGAGTTGTGGCGTCGCTTCAGGATATTGAAAACGTGATGGAACTCGTATATTCCTTTGCCCAGCCGGCGATGATAACCTTTGAGGAAATTCTCGGCGAAAGCGAGAAGATGAGAAGGATAAAGGAGATAGCCAAGATTGCTGCAAAAGGTAATTCTACCGTGCTAATAAGAGGCGAAAGCGGGACGGGCAAGGAACTTTTCGCCCGTTCCATTCACATGGCAAGCCCGAGGAAGAATAAACCCTTCGTCGCCGTAAACTGTGCTGCAATTCCGGATACTCTTCTAGAGAGCGAACTTTTCGGCTACGAGGAAGGCGCTTTTACGGGGGCGAAAAAAGGCGGAAAGCAGGGGCTTTTTAAATATGCCGACAAGGGTACTCTTTTTCTGGACGAGATAGGTGAGCTTTCCACCTACCTGCAGGTGAAGCTCCTCCGGGTGCTCCAGGAGGGTAAAATTAGGCTGGTAGGCGGGAACGAAGAAATCCCGGTGGATGTTCGGATAATTGCCGCGACCAACAGAAACTTAGAAAAACTCATGAAAGAGGGCCAGTTCAGGGAGGACCTTTATTACAGGCTAAACGTCATTCCCATTTTCATACCACCCCTCAGGGACCGGAAGGAAGACATTCCGATTTTAGCGAGGCATTTAATAAAGAAGCTGAGCCAAAAGGTGGGGAAAAGGATTAACGGTATAAGCTCCGAAGCGATGAAAAAACTTATGGAGTATGACTGGCCCGGAAACGTGAGGGAGCTTTCAAACGTGATAGAGAGGGCCATAAACCTGTGCGACGATGAAGTCATCGGAGTCGAACATTTAGTATTAAAAGAAGAAGAGTTGAGCGACTCGCTTTACGTCAAACAGCCGTGCGGTAAAACGCCCTGTAAGAATCTGAAAGAGGTGGTGGAGGAAGCCGAAAAAAGGGCCATATTCGATGCTCTCTCGAGGTCAAAAAGCATAAGGGAAGCCGCAAAGCTGCTTGGGGTGACCCATGCTACCGTATTGAATAAGATGAGAAGTTACGGGATAAAGAAAGAAACCTGATGGTCTGAGGAAATGGTAAAATAAATAACCAAAGGTAATATTATTAACCGGCAAAGGCGACAGAATGGTAAAAAAATTTACCGAAAAGGCCTAAATCCGGCCCCGGAAGCGATGGTACGGTTTTTGCGAAGGAGTTTTGTGTAGAAAATCACTCAGGAGGGAATTTTTATGGGTTTTAACACAAAGGCCATTCACGCCGGACAAAAGCATGACGCGGTGACCGGGGCCCATGTTACGCCGATTTACCAGACTTCGACCTTCGTTTTTGAAAACGTCGACCAGGGTGCGAGGCGCTTCGCCGGTGAAGAAGGAGGTTATATTTACACCAGGCTAGGCAATCCCACCGTCACGGAACTGGAAGAAAAAATGGCGATTTTGGAAGGCGGTGAGGCGGCTATAGCCACCGCTTCCGGTATGGCAGCCATTTCTACGGTGCTGTTTACCCTGCTAAAGCAGGGGGAACACATCGTAGCCAACGACACCCTTTACGGATGCACCCACAGCTTTTTGAGCCATATAGCTCCCAAATACGGGATAGAAGTTACGTTTACTGACCTTTCTGACCTTTCGAATCTCGAAAAAGCCATCAAGCCAAACACCAAAGTGGTATATGTGGAAACTCCAGCCAACCCCACCTTGAAGCTGGTGGACCTCAAGGGGACGGCAGAAATAGCCCACAGGGCGGGTGCGAAGGTGGTCGTCGACAACACCTTTATGACGCCGTACCTGCAAAGGCCCATCGAGCACGGAGTTGACGTTGTGGTCCACAGCGCCACCAAGTATATAGGCGGCCACGGCGATGTAATTGCGGGTATAATCGTCGGACCGAAGGATTTGATAACCGAAATGAAGATGCCGTATCTTAAGGATATAGGCGGAGTAATCAGCCCCTTTGATGCATGGCTCCTTTTGAGAGGGATAAAAACTCTAGGCCTTAGGATGGACCGTCACTGCCAGAATGCTCAGAAGGTGGTGGAATATTTGGAGAACCATCCAATTATAGAAAAGGTCTACTATCCTGGGCTTCCTTCTCACCCGCAACACGAACTGGCAAAAAGGCAGATGGATGGCTTCGGCGGCATGATAAGTTTTGAACTCAAAGGCGGAATAGAGGCAGGCAAGCTCTTAATGAACAGCGTTAAATTGATAACCCTTGCGGTGAGTTTGGGATGCGTGGATTCCTTGATTCAGCATCCGGCTTCAATGACGCATTCTCCCGTGCCGAGAGAGGAAAGGTTGAAAGCTGGTATTACAGATGGCCTTGTGAGGCTTTCGGTCGGTATAGAAGATGTGGAGGATATAATAGCGGATTTGGACCAGGCTTTAAGGCGGGTTCAGGAAAGCTTGCAAGCTTAGGCGGTATAGATTACCTGTTAAACTTGATCAACCGAAAAATACAAGAGCCGCGTCTTTATTACCCGTACCTTCTCGGATTATTTACCCTGGCGGCGATAGCCTTTGATTTTCCAAAAGCGGCGAGGAAGCCGGTTAGTTAATCATGCTGCTTTTTAAGAACGTCGATAAAAGTTGGCGGTCTTTTTGTATTTTCAAAAAGCAACTTTGGCACGGGCTTATCTCTTTGTGATGCAAAGTATGCTATAATAAAATATGTCGCAAAAAACTACAGGAAGGAGCAAGGGAGAAGGAAATGATGGAGCTCAGGGATTACCACGTTCACCTGGAACAAGGACCTTACACTATCGAATGGGTGAAAAAATTTTTAGAAGAGGGTAAAAAAAGGTCTGTAAAGGAAATCGGTTTTTCGGAACACTGCTACAGGTTTTACCAGGCAAAGCATCTTTGGAGAAGTGACGGGCCGAGAGGAAGATGGCACGAGGAAAGGGCAACCGAAGATATCGAGGAGTACATCAAACTCGTGGAAGATGCAAAAAAGCAGGGTTTTCCGGTAAAGCTCGGTATTGAAGTGGACTATATTCCGGAATGGGAAGATGAAATAAAGTATTTTGTTTCGTTTTACCCCTTTGACTACGTGATCGGGGCGGTTCACTGGCTGGGTGACTTTGGATTTGACAATCCGAATTTTATGGGCGAATGGGAATCAAGGGACATTTATAAAACCTATATCGAGTACTTCGAGGTGCTGACAAACGCGGTATCTTCAGGGATTTTTGATATAATTGCCCATATTGATGTAATAAAAGTTTTCGGCCACAAAACCGAAAGGGACCTGTCTCCGATATACGAAAAAGTAGCAAAAGCCATGCAAAAGTCAAAGGTTTGCGCGGAAGTCAGCACCGCTGGCCTCAGGAAACCGGTAGGAGAGATTTATCCATCGCCGGACATCATGATTCAACTCAAAAACTACGAAATTCCTTTAATCATAAACTCCGATGCTCACCGGCCGGAAGATGTGGGAAGGGATTTTGATAAAGCTTTGGAATACGTAAGGTCTTTCGGCATTAAAAATCTATGCTATTTTGAAAAAAGGAAAAGGTTTTTCTACAAAATATAAAAGAGGCGGTATAAATGTTTCATGTCGTGCTAGTAGAACCGGAAATACCTCAAAATACCGGAAATATCGCCCGCACCTGCGCAGCGACCGGGGCGGTGCTCCATCTTGTAGGTCCCCTTGGATTTTCATTGGAAGACAAGTACCTCAAAAGGGCGGGACTTGATTACTGGCATTTGGTGGATGTAAGGTATTACGAAAATTATAGGGAGTTTGAGGAGAAAAACCCCGGTATTTCGGCTTACTTTCTCACGACGAAAGCGGAAAAATGCTATGCCGATGTAAAATACGAGCCGGGCACCTATCTTGTTTTCGGAAAGGAAACGGCGGGCCTTCCTTTGGAACTCTTAAAAGCCAACTGGGAAAGATGCGTACGGATACCAATGCTGGAAGAAGCAAGGTCGTTGAACCTTTCAAATTCTGTGGCTATAGTGCTTTATGAAGCGTTAAGGCAGAACGATTTTAGAGGTTTAAAAATCAAAGGTCCCTCGCCGAAATGAGAAAAATTAATCTTTGGCGGTGAAGTTATGCTTCAAATAGGGCAAAAGGTTGAAATGGAAATAACGGGAATGGCCCATGAAGGACAGGGAGTAGGGAGAGTTAATGGTCTTGCAGTCTTTGTCGAAGGAGCTTTAAAAGGCGAGAAGGTTCTTGCAAGGATAGAGAAGGTATCTAAAAATTACGCCATTTCCCGGGTTGAAAAGATTATCGTGCCGTCGCCCGAAAGGGTTGAACCGCCATGCCCTTATGCGGAAAAATGCGGCGGATGTTCGCTGCAGCACCTTTCGTACAAAGGACAGCTTGATTTCAAGACTCAAAAAGTCAAGGACAATTTGGAGAGGATAGGGCATATACATACTACGGTGCTCGAAACTATAGGAATGGACATTCCATTTAAATACAGAAATAAAGCCCAGTATCCGGTGGGGAAAAAGGATGGCCGGGCTGTACTTGGGTTTTACAAGAAAAGGAGCCATGAACTCGTGCCGATAAGAAGCTGTCTAATACAACATGATTTGAGCTGGCAAGTGGCGGAGCTGGTCAGAGAATGGGTGGAAAAATATCAAATACCGGTTTACGATGAGGTAAAGCATGAAGGTCTTTTAAGGCACGTAGTAACGAGGATTGGGGCAAAGACTGGTGAAGTTATGGCGATAATGGTAATTAATGGAAAGGAAATTCCTCATTTAAAAGAGCTTGTAGATGTCTTGGAGAAAAATGTAGAGGGACTTACAAGCGTTTATTTGAACATAAACACGAAGAAGACAAATGTGATTTTAGGCGAAGAAAACATACTGGTATACGGAAAGCCCTATATAATGGATTTTATTGGTGAAATTAAGTTCACCCTTTCTCCCAACTCCTTTTTCCAAGTAAATCCGGTGCAGGTGGAGGTGCTTTACAGCAAAGCTTTAGAATACTCAGCCCTTACCGGCGGAGAGACGGTTATCGATGCCTACTGTGGTATAGGCACTATAACCCTTTTTTTGGCAAAAAAGGCAAAGAAGGTTTACGGCATAGAATTAGTCCCCGATGCGGTAAAAGATGCCCGAAAAAACGCCCGGTTAAACGGAATCGAGAATGTGGAATTTATAGAGGGAGCGGCGGAAGAAGTAATGTCCCGGCTACTAAAACAGGGTGTTAGAGCCGATGTTATAGTTATGGACCCTCCGAGAAGGGGGTGTGAAGAAGGGCTGCTCGAGGCTGCTGTCAAGATGAATCCTTCCCGGATGGTGTACGTTTCATGCAACCCGGCCACACTTGCTAGGGACCTGCGTTTCCTGGAAGACAGGGGCTATAGAATCGAACTGGTGCAGCCCGTAGACATGTTCCCATTCACCCATCACGTGGAGTGCGTGGCGTTGATGATAAATGTAAACTGACGCACAGTATCTTGTAGCTTTTCTTCCCTCTTTTTGGGCGGCGAAGCTTTGCAAGGAAGGAAATAGCCTGCTTATGCTTCCGGCCCTTGCGGTTTCCCTAATCTTAATATGGGTGCTCGGCCGCAGGTTTGAAAGGAAGCTTTATTAATGACGTAAGGGCTCACTTTTGTGCAGGCTTAATAAAAGTAAAAATAGCTACAATAAAATGGAAATCTATGGATATAAATTAGATAGCTATTCTCAAAAGCTATGTCAATATAAACTTATGTTGTTTTGACTAAGGAAAAAACAAATGCAGTTAATTTTAAAGTTTGCGTAAATGGATTGTTTTGTAAAGAAATTTTCAATACGAACTGTTAATTAGAAAGGGAGCGTATAAAAAGATACCGGTTTACTAAAAAAAAAAAAAAAAAAAAAAAAAAAAAAACGATGCCCATAAAGATAAACTTTATGGGCATTTTAAATTTCTTTGGAAGTATTGCGCAGAAAAATAAAAAAATTAAGAAGGAAAAAGCATTTTAAAGTCGAATTTTTAAATTAAAAGTATTGTGGGAGATTGTCATGAAATATTACAATATAAGTTTTTCAAAAAAAATCTAAAGGCATTCTTGGTATTTCCGGCCACGTAGGCGTTGGGCATGTTCACAGTCACAGTGGTTTTGTACAGGATGATTCTGCAGGTTTTGCGGTAGTAGCTTCAATATTAAAAAAAGCGTTGCCGGTTGATACAGCAATTTCAAATGTAACAGCTGATGTTATAACCGGTGAAATATTGGTAAAAACTAACGGTGGAGGAATTGGAAAAGCAATTCCTCGCCGGGGCATTACCCCTGTTAAAGCTGAGATGATGGCGGAACGTGCTACAGGCCTCGATGCAGTTTTTTCCCAGGTTGCAGCGGTGAAGGTTTTCGGGCGTATTTACGGACAGGGAGTCAGCGAAACGGCAACGGCTTTTCAAGGAGCTTGTGCGCTTGCAGCACTGGACACTTTTATTAAATCAGCTCCGGAAGAATTTAAGGTTATGAAGGAAAAACTTCCCAATAAACTTGATACCGCTGCCGCTACGGTCATAGATATGGAGGGAATACCAATTTCAATAATGCTTGTAATTAATTTTAGAGAAGGCGGAATAGGACCAGACGAAGATTATGAGGGAAACACCATGTGGATGGAAAAAGGAAGGATTATGAACGAAGTGGGGCTTGACAGGATACCTGCTGTTGTTGTTGAAAGCAAGGCTTATGTACCATCGATGGCTGAGGATGTAGACGTAGAGAAAATTTATGTTCGCGCCCAAGAAAATATTGATAATATTGACCTTGCTAATTGTTTACTAAGTGCTGCAAAGTATAATAATATACCGTACTATTTCAGCAATTCTGCTATACCCATATCTCCAGGTTTTCTTCAAAAAGCTACAATAGAATTGGCAGACAAAATTATTGCCCTTGCAGAAGAACTTAAAAAAGTAGGTAGTGCAATAGATAAAGTACACAATTATGGCTGAACTTGTAAGGCTGGTCAGCGAAGATGCCGGGGGTGTGACATTTATTTTAGAAGGACTAATAAATTATGCAAAAAAGATGGAGAGTGGTAATTAATGAAAAAAATACTATTGCTTTCAACAGGCGGAACTATAGCATCGGCTTTGGGAGAAGATGGATTGGTCCCGAAGTTAACAGGGGAACAGATGATAAAATTTATTCCTGAACTTGAAGGGCTATGTGAGATTGATTGCAAGGAAATAATGAAGTTTGACAGTACGAATATTCAACCGGAAGAATGGGCTATTATTGGTCGCGAGGCTTTTGAAGGTCTGAAAGAATATGATGGTATAGTTATTACTCACGGGACGGATACTATGGCGTACAGCGCTTCTGCATTATCTTTTATGTTGCGCAATTTGAACAAACCCGTAATATTTACCGGTTCACAACTTCCGATTGAGCATCCGCAAACGGATGGGAAGAGAAATATTATCGACGCTTTTAAAGTGGCCGTATCCGGTTTGGCAGGAGTATATATAGTTTTCGATGGTAAAATAATTAAAGGTGTGCGCTCATCAAAAGTAAGAACCTTAGGTTTTGATGCTTTTAAAAGCATTAATTATCCGTATGTCGGCCAAGTCGAAAATGGAAAGGTCATTATTGAACACGGTATTAATAAAGTGCCTGAAGGTCAGATAGAGCTCGATGATAAATTTGATCCAAGGGTTTTGCTATTAAAACTAACTCCCGGTTTTATGCCCGAGGTTATTCCCGCAGTTTTAAAACTGGGATTCAGGGGGTTGATCATTGAAGGTTTTGGGCTGGGAGGAGTGCCTAATTTCAGAAGAAATATTATTCCCGAAATTGAAAAAGCATTAAGGGAAGGAGTTGCAGTTGTTGTAACCACCCAATGCTTGCTTGACGGTAGTGATTTGACAGTTTACGAAGTAGGGGTAAAGGCTTTAAAAGCAGGAGTGATTCCGGCTTACGACATGACTACCGAAGCAATTACAACTAAACTTATGTGGGCTTTAGGCCATTCAGAAAATTTGGAAGAGGTAAGAAAAATTATGATGACAAACTATGCCGGTGAATTTAGTATAAAAGAACATTTAAAATAGTATTAATGAAATAAGGAGGACATTTATGTAGGTACAAAAAAATTAAATTAAAGGGGGTATTATTATGGGGTAGAGCAGACTTTAAAACTTGGTAAAAGGCCTTTATACGCCCTGATAGCGGTTTTTATAGGTGCTATTGCGGGGTGGATAATAGGCCCCGGTGTTTCGGTTCTTAAACCGCTGGGTGATGTTTTTATTGCGCTGTTGAAATTTATTGTGGGACCGTTGATTTTTGTTTCAATTGCAACGGCAGTAACTACGGTGCAAAGTTTTAAAAGACTGGGGAAAATATTCGGTGGATTTTTGGTTTACTGGTTTATCTTCGGACTTATAGCAGCAATCATAGGTTACACCATGGCTAATATCATGAAACCCGGTGTAGGAGTTCAATTGGGAGCAAAGGAGATACAATTGGCTCAAGTTTCTGCTGCTCAGGTATTACTAAGCTTTATACCTAATAACCCCGTGAGGGCGTTTTTAGAACTTAACACTATGCAAATAATTATCTGTGCTTTATTAACGGGTTTTGCCATTGCGTTTTTGAACAACGTTGCTCCCGAGGAACACGATTTTCTAAAAAACTATTCGGCTCATTACAGGCATTGATTTATAAAATTGTAGACATTATTTTATGGTATGCTCCGATAGGAATCTTTGCATTGATGGCGAATTTGGTAGGTACGGTTGGAACCATGGGGTTAGCATCCCTTGGTAAAATGGTATTTACCCAATGGGTAGCATATTTTGTAATGCTGTTAGTTATTCATCCTCTGTTTATGATGCTGGTCTTAGGTGTAAATCCTATAATATTCTGGAAAAAAGTATATCCTGCAATGTTAACAGCCTTTGTTACGCAAAGCAGTTCAGCTACGTTGCCTATTACTTTAAGGGTTACAAAAACTCTTGGAGTTCCGGGAGATGCTGCGGATGTAATTATACCCCTTGCTGCTACCATCAATATGCAGGCGGTGGCTGCAGAAATGCCAATATATGCGGTATGGGTAGCCCAGATGCATGGAGCTAATTTAACTGCAGCTCACATTGTGGTGGCTCTGATGATGGGGGTTTTCGGTGCGGCAGCGTGTGCCGGAGTGCCGGGCGGAGGTATAATGATCGCGGCTTTGACATTACAGACCTTAGGACTGCCTTTGGACCCGGTAGGGTGGATAGCAGGTATTTACGTAGTTATTGATATGTTCAACACAATGCTTAACGTTACCGGTGACCCGCTGGGTGTTATGGCCGTTTCAAAGTTTGTACTGAAGGAATTCGACAAGCAAAAATTCCAGGCTCCTTCTGAATAATCCGGACCTTTTTAAAAATAAAATAGAGCAAGTCTTTTTCTTTCGGAATTACCTGGTCGTTAAATTGTCCTGCAATTTAGGAGGGGGTAGTCTTGCTTGCTTAGATTATTAACCGAAAAAGATAGAGAAATTATAACGGAGTACATAAAAAAATACCCCTTTGAAACCACCTTTATCCAGGGAAATATTTCTAATTTCAGCATTGAAAATGATAGAAATATAAGAAGATGCGGGGATTACTACGGTTATTTTAAAAACGGCAGGCTGGTAGGCATTATTCCCTTCTATAACTTAGGAAGTTCGACACCGCATTATGAGGATGAGGAGTGTATTGAGGCTTTTTCGGAACTGATAATAAAATACAATGTGGAGTTCTTGCTGGGAATGAAAAAAGTAATATTGCCCTTATTTGACAAAATTAAAGATGTAAAAAAAATAAAATTATGCGATGAAGATAGCTTTCAAGTTAATGAAAAATTAACACCCTATGAAAATTCGAAAATAAAAATCATGGATTTTCATGAACTTCCTTTAGAAGAAGCTGCCACCTTTGCTGTGGAAGCTTCAAAAAAGGGATTTGATATGGAGGTAAGTATTGAAGAAAAAATAAAAACTTTTAAAGAAAGGTCAAAAGATGAGGATTACATATTTGCAATCTACAATGATGAAATCGTAGGGCAGGCATATATTCAGGTGTCAACGGATTTGGCAAACCAAATCGGCGGGGTATATACAAGGGAAAAATACAGAAATAAAGGAATATGTAAAACAATGGTAACAGAACTTTGTAAAAGGATTATAAAAAGGGGTAAAAAACCGGTACTTATGGTAAAAAAATATAATATTCCTGCTGTAAAAGCTTATGAAAGGCTTGGGTTTTCCCATTACGATGATTATATGATGGTCAGGTTCGATAATTAATCTTAAAAGGTGTTGTGGTATAATATTAGAACAAACCATTCAATCGGGAGGGGGACATATGCCGTTACCGCCTTTTCTGGCGCCGGTAGGGAAAAACGACCCTGATTTTGGGAAGGCCATTGAAGACGTATATTCTTTGGCCATGGGAGAGGGGGCGCTGGACCAGAAGACGAAGCTCTTGATCGCGCTGGCTGTGGATGCCGCACATGGAGCAACCCAAGGGGTAACGAACATAGCAAGGCAGCTGAGGAGCATGGGAGTGACGGATGAAGAGATAAGAGAGGCGATTCGAATAGCTTATTTTGCCTTCGGGAATTCCATTTTGGCTTCGTATTCAGCGGCTTTTCCTGAAAGCAAGTTGTGAGGACCTTTGCCAGCGGTTCGGATCCGGATTTCATATGTATAAAAGCACCTGCTGTCGCGTTCTCGTTAAAGACTACGAATTTTCCAGCTCGGAAAGGAAGGCGCATTGCGTAAAAATAACGGGTGAGGTTGCGGCATGGATAGCTGAAAAACTGCTCGAAGATCCCGAAATTGCTCCTAGAATTTATGAGGCCTTTAATTAAATTTAACGCCGGTGAGAACAATGGACAGGATAATTAAAAGTGTACCTATTCCGATAGCCGGCCTCATGCTCGGTGTGGCTGCAGCGGGAAACTTGTTGGCGCAGTACGGTAGTGTATACAAAAATATTTTCGGGTTTCTGTCGGCAGTCATTCTCGTTTTAGTTGTTGCAAAAATAATAATTGTGCCGAAGTCGGTGTTGGAAAGTTTTGAGAACCCTGCGGTTGCCGGCGTGATGCCTACTTTTTCCATGGGGGTAATGATTTTGGCAACGTATATAAAAGATTACTTTTACGGAGCAGCATATTTAGTGTAGTTTTCGGGTTTATGCCTGCACCTCGTCATGATGTATTTTTTCACGAAAAAGTACATTTTGAACCTTAAAATAGAAAAAGTTTTCCCGAGCTATTTTGTAGTTTATGTGGGGATAGTTTGCGGAAGCGTAACTTCTCCAGCGTTCGGCTTCATCAGCCTTGGACGGTTCTTATTCTGGTTCGGATTTATCGCTTACTTGATTTTGCTTCCGTTGATATTGTATAGGGTTTTGGCTATAGGAAGACTGCCGGAACCGGCATTTCCGACGATTGCCATACTTTCGGCACCAGCTAGTTTATGCCTTGCGGGTTACCTTAATTCGTTTCAAGATAAAAGTTTGAATTTGATCGTTTTCCTGAGCTTGCTTTCATTATCCATGTTTTTTTTAGCAATTATGTATATCCCCGGGATAATGAGATTAAAGTTTTATCCAAGCTATTCGGCTCTTACATTTCCCTTTGTCATAACAGCCGTTGCCATGAAGGGTGCGTTTAATTTTTTGACAAAAACTTTGAAGTTATATCCGCAGTTTTTGTACTTTGTCAGGTTGCTAGAGTTATGGGCTATAGCGATGGTTATTTACGTATTCATCAGGTACGTCATTTTCATTCTGTCCGAAACCAGAACTCAAGATGTCTCACCCTGATTTTAAGGGTGATTTTTTTTGTAAGATTTAACGGGATAAATTGCATTTTCCAGTAAGCGGTGATAACATAATAGCTGAAGGACGATCGAGGAGGTTTTTCTCTTGCGGTTCAGCCAGCTCAATACCACTTATCTTCACGCGAAAAGGTACAAAGAAATAATAAACGTAATAGTCAAGTACGGTTTCGGATTTCTGGTGGAAAAGGTGGGACTCGCTCGCTTGATTAAAAGAGAAAAGTACCGGGAGCTCGGGAGATTGACGGCTCCGGAAAGAGTGAGGTTGATGCTGGAAGAACTGGGGCCGACTTTCATCAAGTTCGGTCAGATCCTGGCGAGCAGACCAGATTTAATTCCTCAGGATTACATAGAAGAACTAAAAAAGCTGCACGACAGAATTCCCGGATTCGGTTTCGAGAGTATAAAGAGGCAGGTTGAAAAGGAATTGGGAAAGGCCATAGAAGAGGTGTATTCTTTTTTTGACCCCCATCCCTTTGCTGCCGCCTCGATAGCTCAGGTCCACAGGGCTATGTTAAAGGGCGGGCAGGAGGTGGTAGTAAAGGTACAGAGGCCTGGTATAGAAAGGATAATCAGGGCGGACCTGGATATCCTGCATAACCTGGCAAAGCTTACCGAAAAACATATACCCGAAAGCCGCTTATATGATCCGGTAGGTCTGGTGTCCGAATTTGCCATGGCCATGCAGAAAGAACTTGACTTTACTAAGGAAGCGTGGAACGTAGAAAAGTTCAGGCGAAATTTTGAAGGCGACATGACCGTTTACGTGCCGAAAGTTTTTTGGGAATACACTACGAGAAAGGTTTTAACCATTGAATATGTGGAAGGTGTCAGGGTTGACCAGATAGATAAGATTTCCAAAACGGGAATTTCTAAAAAAAAGATAGCGGAAAACGGTGCTAGGGCAATATTAAAGCAGATTTTCGTGCACGGTTTTTTCCATGCAGACCCTCACCCCGGCAATATATTGGTGCGGCCGGACGGCAGTATAGCATTTATCGACTTCGGAATGGTGGGCAGGATAGACCGCAGTACCATGAGAAAGATGGCTGAAATAATGCTGGGAGTCATAAGTAAAGATGAAGAGAGAATCGTGAATCTCCTCCTGGAGATTGGGGATTCCGAGGAGCGTGGCAACTTGGAGGAATTAATGCTTGACGTGCAAGATATTCTTGACCGGTATTACGGTAAAACCTTGAAGGAAATAAATATGCCGGAACTCATCAACGAAATTTTCCTTACCGCCGGAAGACATGGTATAAAAATACCTTCGAAATTTGCGCTGCTTTGCAAAGCCATATTGACCATTGACGGCATCGGAAGACAGCTTTATCCAGAATTCGATTTTATAAAAGTGGCGAAGCCCTTTGTAAGGCAACTTTTTAGGGAAAGATATAATCCAAAGTATTTTACAAAGGAAATCAGGAAAAATATAACAAATATTGTGCGATCCTCTGCCATTTTGCCTGACCTGATTGATGAAATTTACAATAAAGTGAAGAGAGAAAGTATAAAAATTGATTTTGAGTACAACGGCCTTGAAAAATTTGCATTCGAGCTCAACCGAATGGCCAACAGGCTTGTATTCAGCATGATAGTGGCGGCGCTAATAGTTGGTTCATCGCTAGTTGTCCGAGCTGGGATAGGCCCTACCGTCGGAGGAATGCCTCTGATGGGAATATTGGGGTTTGTCCTTGCCGGTTTGTTGGGGCTGGGATTGTTGATTTCTATATTGAAAACAGGTATAATGTGAGAAAATTGTGTGATGGAGGAAGGAAGTATGAATAAAAAAAGATGCAGAGCATTTTTACTCGTTTTGGTTATTTTACTTACTTTTTTGCCTATGCTGCCAGCTAAAGCCGCTGGACAGGAAGGCTCTGCCGAGGCAGAACTTATAATGAGTATTGTTGACTTCATCAACGACAATTTCGCCGGCGAAGTGGACAATGTGAAATTAATCCAGGGGGCCATTCGGGGGATGGTGGAATCGCTGGGTGATCCGTATTCCGAATATTTAACTCCGGAAGAATTAAAAGAGTTTCAGACGGAAACTAAGGGGAGTTTCGGCGGCATAGGGATAGTCATAACATCCAGAGATAATTTTGCCACTGTAGTTTCGGTAATTGATGATTTTCCCGCTGCCAGAGCCGGTATGATGCCTGGGGATAGGATAGTGGAGATTGATGGAAAGGACGTGAGAAACTTAAGCATCTCGGAGATAGCATCTCTCTTGAGAGGTGCTGTGGGGACTAAAGTAAGCGTGGGTGTTCAAAGAGAAGGTAAAATGTTGAATTTTGTTATGACCCGGGAAATAATTACGATAAACCCGGTAGTTTTCAGCATTTTGGAAAAGGACATAGGATACATAAGAATTAGCGAATTTAACGAAAAAACAGCTGTAAACGTAAAAAAGGCCCTGGATTTTTTTGAAAAAAACAATGTGCGGGGAATCATACTTGATTTAAGAAATAATCCGGGGGGAATCCTTCAGCAGGCCGTGAAAGTGGCAGAATGTTTTGTTCCCGAAGGGCCGATTGTAAAGGTGGTTTTTAAAAGTGGCAGAACCATAGTATACAATTCCGAATCGGGGCCTTTGCCTTTTAAGCTTGTGGTACTTGTCAATGGCGGTTCGGCCAGCGCTTCTGAAATAGTGGCCGGGGCCATAAAGGACAGAAAATCGGGGATACTAATAGGTGAGAAGACTTTCGGCAAGGCCACCGTCCAGCAAATTGTCGACCTGGGCCCCCTTGGCGGCATAAAGATAACGGTCGGAAAGTATGTTACTCCCGGGGGAGTCGATATAAATAAGAGCGGCATATCCCCCGACATAGAGGTAAAGCAGGCAATGGGTGTTGACGGAGGACAGCATGATTTGCAACTTGAAAGGGCTTTGGAAATTTTGAGGAAGCTCATGAGCAGGAAGATGGATAATGCTGCATGAAAGACCGGCAATTAAAGCCGGTTTTTCGTTTGCTTATCCGTGTTTGCTGACGAAATTTGGAGAAAAATAGGGGAACAGTTTGTACAATCATTTTAATTTGAATTTGCTTTAAGAAAATTCAGGTTGTACAATGTACACCGCATGCAATTATAATAGAGGCTCCTTTTGTGTTTGCATGAAGAAATTCTAAGATGGGAGGTCAAAAAATGGATCAATTGTTCTATGGTCTTAAAGCTTTGAGTTTTTCTCAAATAGTCATGTTTATAATCGGCGGCATACTTATATATCTTGCGATTAAAAAAGAATACGAACCAATGCTTCTTTTACCCATCGGTTTTGGCGCGATACTTGCAAATATACCTTTTTCATCGGCAATAGGAGAAGAAGGCTTTTTGACACTGCTTTTTAAAAGCGGTATTCTCACTGAGCTCTTCCCGATCTTGATATTCATCGCCGTGGGGGCTATGATCGATTTTACTCCCCTTTTACAGCAACCTTTCATGCTTTTCTTCGGTGCCGCGGCTCAGTTCGGTATATTTTTTACCATGGCCATGGCGGCGCTATTCGGTTTCGACCTGAAGGAAGCCGCTTCCATTGGAATAATCGGGGCGGCGGATGGGCCGACTTCCATTTACGTTGCGACTAAATTTGCAAGACACTTGCTGGCTCCTATTTCCGTTGCAGCTTATTCTTACATGTCGCTGGTACCCATTATTCAGCCGCCGGTTATCAAACTGCTTACGACGCCTGCCGAAAGAAGAATTCACATGAAGCCAGAATTCAACGTTAAGATTTCGAGGACCGTACAAATCCTTTTTCCTATAGTAACAACCATAATTGCAGGAATACTCGCTCCTATCAGCGTGGCGCTAGTCGGTTCACTGATGTTCGGCAATTTAATAAGAGTTTCGGGCGTTCTGGACAGGCTTTCCAAAGCGGCGCAGAATGAACTTGCCAACCTCGTTACGCTGCTTTTGGGAATTACTATCGGTTCTACGATGACCGCAGAACAGTTCTTAAACCCTTCGACGTTATTGATAATTGCAATGGGTCTTGTGGCATTTATTTTTGACACTGCAGGTGGTGTTATTTTCGCAAAAATCCTTAATCTTTTCCTGAAAAATAAAATCAATCCTATGGTTGGAGCGGCCGGCATATCCGCCTTTCCCATGTCGGCAAGGGTAATTCAGAAAATAGCCCAGCAGGAAGACCCTTCTAATTTTGTGCTTATGCAAGCGGTCGGGGCTAACGTGGCGGGACAGATAGGTTCGATCATAGCCGGGGGTCTAATACTCACACTGGTAAAATAGAGGAAGGAGTGAAAAGGGGTGGATGTATTTTTTGAGGCAATAAAAATCATGGTTCAGGGTATGACGGGAATATTCTTGGCGATATCGCTTTTTTATATTATAATAAAACTCATGGTGAGAATCTTTCCTGAAGAAAAGTGAAGCGTTCGTAATGAACGCTTTTTTGTTGGGGGGTAATCAATGGGAGAAGTATACGTTTTCGGACACAGAAATCCCGATACCGATTCGATTTGCTCCGCCGTAGCATACAGCGAATTTAAAAACCTGACTGAAAAAGAAGATAGTTACGTGCCGGTGAGGCTAGGGCCCGTTAACCGGGAAACTCAGTTCGTGCTGGAATATTTTAGTGTACCCGTGCCCGCCTTGATGGAGAATGTTTACACCCAGGTATCCGATATAAATTTCGATGAACCGGTTAATATCAATAAAAATGCTTCTATGTTTGAAGCCTGGAAGGAAATTATAAATAAGAATGTCAGGACGATAAATATCGTCGATGATGAAGGGAAGTTTTGCGGGCTTGCGACGCTGGGGGATGTCGCGAAGGTCTATTTGGAGTCTTCCTCGGGTTTTTCAAAATACGAAGTGTCGGTGTTGAATTTTGTAAAGACCTTAAACGGTGAGGTTCTCGTACCGAAAAAGGAAGAGATTTTTAGCGGGAATATAATAGTGGCCGCCATGCAAATGGATGATATTCGAAGACGAATAAAAAAAGGCGATTTATTGATTGTAGGCAACAGAAAAGAAGTCCAGCTCATGGCTGTCAAAAGCGGCATAAAAGTGCTGATTGTCACTGGAGGGCACGATGTTGAGGATGATGTGCTGGCGGCGGCAAGGGAAAATGATGCCATGGTAATAAAGGTGCCCTACGACACTTTCGACACGGTGAAATTGATAAATCAAAGCATTCCGGTAAGATATATAATGAAAACCAAAGATGTGGTAAGCTTTAGGCTGGATGATACCATCGATGATGTTAAGGAAACGATGTTGAAATACAAATACAGAAATTTTCCGGTTCTCGACAGTCAAAAAAGGCCTGTGGGTATGCTGGCAAGACACCACATATTGAACTATTCCAGGAAAAAAGTCATACTAGTAGACCACAATGAAAAATCCCAGTCGGCGGAAGGCATCGAACAGGCGGATATCCTCGAAATCATCGACCACCACCGGATTGGTTGTCCGGAGACCGAGCAGCCCATAGTTTTTATCAACCGGCCTGTGGGCTGTACCGCGACTATAATCTTAGAGAGCTACGAGAGAAAAAATATCGTTCCCTCGAAAGAAATAGCGGGCCTGATGTGTGCCGCAATACTCTCTGATACCCTTATGTTCAAATCCCCTACCTGCACATCTGAGGATGTAAGGGCGGCCAAACTCCTTGCCGGAATAGCGGGCATCGAGATTGAGAAATTTGGGAAAACCATGTTTGAAGCCGGGACATCCCTTGAAGGGAAAACCGAAGAGGAAATATTTTTTATTGATTTTAAAGAGTTTAAAATAGGAGACTACAAGTTCGGCGTAAGTCAGGTGAATATTTTTTATAATAGCCCGGAACCTCTCAAAAATCGCCTGATAGAATTTATGGAAAAAATGCGAAGCGAAGAAGAATACGACTTCCTGCTCCTCATGTTGACGGATATAATAAATGAGGTCTCCGAGTTTCTATTTGTAGGTAATCACAAGGAATTAATTAAAAGGGCTTTCGGCGTGGATGTTGAAGAGAACAGCTTTATACTGCCCGGTGTTGTTTCCAGGAAAAAGCAGGTTATTCCGAAAATTATATCGGCAATAAATTCCATATCCTAATTCGAAAGCGAACCGATTACTACGTATAAGTCGTCATTGTCAATACAATGTAATACTTCAAAGCCGGCTTGCTTCATGAAATTAGCTACTTCCTGAGCGGACGGAAGTAGATCATGGGATACAGGAAAACCTGTCATTTGGTGGATTGAATTTATCTTTTCCCGACTCTCCGAATGGCATATGGCGAGTTTGCCTCCTGCGGCTAATAAGGAGGCGGCTTTTTTTATGCACTTTTGTTTGTGCTGTATATGAGGAAATACCGAGTAAAAAATGATAATGTCAAATTTACCTTGATATTCAAAATCCATAACATCTGCGTGTACAAATTTTACATTAGGAAAAGAATCTTCAGGAAATTTTGCCCGAGCTATCTCCAACATTTTTTCAGCAATGTCTATCCCGATAATTTCGCCAGAAGACCCGATTTTTTCAATTAAATACGGGATGAGCACCCCGGTGCCACAGCCTACATCAAGGATTTTAAATCCCTTGGAGATATCCATAAGGTCTAATATAAACCTTATCTTGTCAGAAGGATGAAATACTTTCTCATCCCATATAGAGGCCATCTCGTTGAAAAATTGACGCAGAGATTCCAATAGGTCCTAACCTCCTTTTCGCGTTTCCTATACTTTGCTTTTATAACCCTCTTTGTCCTTCCCGCTTTGTCCTTCCACTAGCTTCACCAATCCTGGAATGAGTATGAGTTGAATTAAAATTCCGGGCAGGCCGGTTATGAACAGCGTAGTCATTACTTTTGCCAGGCTGAAGGGCATTCCTAATATCCCGGCGGTTATCAACCACGTGGCTATTATAGAGGTAATCCTTCCGGAAACCATCGCTCCGAAAAGGGCCGGGTAAATCCTCCATTCTAGGTCACGATAAAGGAATGAACTTACAATTCCGTATGTAGCAAGTTCAGCCATCATGGCGAAGACAAAGGGAAAAGATGGCATCGAGGTTATGAGGAAACTCAGAAATGGAGTCAAAAGGCCTACCAAAGCTGCCAGATTTTTTGGAAGCATAAAACCACCTAGAAGCACCGGTATATGCATGGGTAGAAATACGGGCCCGCCCAGCTTGAATGTGTGGAAAGCGATTGGCAGCAGAATTCCCGCGGCAACTAAAAGGCCTGCGGCTACTAAATTTTTTACTTTGCTTTGCATAAATTCATCCCCCTTTGAATAGTAGCACAAAATAATCAAATCGTAACACTATATGCCAAAAAATATAGTGAAAAAAATTATAGATTTGCCGTCGGTTAAATTATTGCGGTAACGGACAATCTCGAGTGTTTTACGCCTTTCGGGGAAGAGACCTTTTCATAGAGCTTTTTTATGTCTTGCGCCTTGCCCCTTACTATAAGTACTTCAAGGCAGTTTTTTTCGTCGAAATGCACATGGACTGTGGATATAATTAAATGATGGAAACCGTGCTGTATGTGGGTGAGAGTATCAGTAATCCCGTGGGCGTCATGCTCGTAGATAATAGTTATGGTGCCGGCAAGGGTTCCACTCTCATTTTCCCACATATCTTCGATAAGAGCGTTTCTCACTAAATCCCTTAGAGCTTCCGAACGGCTGGTATAACCTTTTTTTTGTATCAACCTGTCGAATTTTTCCAACAAATCCTGGCTCATAGATATTCCAAACCTGGTGGTATCAGACATAATATCCTCCAATAATAGTCACTTTTTCTAACTTTTGTGCTACTAAAATAATACCATAAACCGGAGAAAAGATCAACAAAAAATTAACGAATTAAAAAGATTCTGCAAGGCGTCTACCATGTGCTCATGGGAAAACCGTTCCATTACCATATGGCGGGCGTTAATGGCCATTCTCTCGGCGGCACCGTGGTTTTTTATGATATATTCCATAGCTTCTGCAAGGGCTTTGGGGTCAGCCGGCGGTACAAGTATCCCTGAGATTCCGTTCTTTACTATTTCTGGATTTCCACCCACGTCGGTGGCTACGACGGGCTTTCTGCAAATAATAACAGGATAATGTCGAACTTGTCTTTGTCAAGGCCTCGAATAAGGTACTCCACATGGCGCTTCATACCTGGTCATCCAAACTGTGCAAAAGTGCACAAGTCTGGAAGACTGGGCTATTTGTATTCCGCCCTTTCAGAGAGTGCTCATTCCCAGCAGGCGGTATTAAAGCACTCCCATAGTCCCTGCCCCAAGAAGCAGGAACTCGCGCCCCTTAGCCGGGTCTTCCCACTTGCCCTGAATATAATAC
>JAKIHM010000017.1 GCA_021608145.1 Thermovorax subterraneus | reverse complement strand
TGTCAACTTATGCAGTAATTATTTTACATAAATGGCAATATAATACATCAAATTTATGTCACCTGAACTTAAATAGTGGTGAAGGTCAGCTTAAAAAATTTTTTACCTACAACCTCTTGACACAGACTAAAAATCCAATTTCCCTTGACATATCTTTTTGTCCCATGTTAAAATAACTTCAACGAGATCAGGCGAAAAGCCGGGCGCCTTTATCGGCGCAGCAAGTCTAAAAGACTTGCGGGACTCACTCCCGCAAGTCTTTTTTAATATTGTATATTGTATAGGTGCATAAAATAAAGAATAAGAAACCTAGGGGAGGTCTTTCGGTTTGGCCTGCAATTTTATCAAAAAAACAACAGATTATTTGATATTAAAGATATTAAAGATAAACTCTTCTGGTGAGAAAATATTTGACCCTGAAGAAAGGAAGAAAATAGCCTATTTGGAAAGCTGGGTCAGTATAATAGGCAATGTTGTCCTTGCGGCGATAAAGCTTATTTTAGGTTTTATTATGAACAGCATTTCTCTAATTGCTGACGCCGTCCATACTGCGTCTGACGTGTTTACTTCTGCAGTGGTGCTTTTGGGTTTTAAATTTTCCGCTGCGCCGCCGGATGAAAAACATCCCTATGGGCATGGCAGGGTTGAGTTTTTGGCATCGCTTCTCATAGCAGTAATGCTGATTTTTGTGGGTTTTGAGTTCGGCAAATCGTCTTACGAAAGATTCTTGACCAATGAAAAAGTTACAGGAAACATCTTGGTTGCAATTTTTATGCTGGCCTCAGCAGTTATAAAGGAATGGATGAGCAGGTTTTCCATAGAATTAGGTAATAAGATATCGGCAGGGGCTTTGATTGCAGATGCATGGCACCACAGGACCGATGCCATAGCTTCTTTATTAGTAGCGGTGGCAATAATTTTTTCAAAATACGGGTACTACAGGGTAGATGCAGTATTTGGCTTTTTGGTTTCGGCACTGATTGTATATACGGGAGGCACTATGGCTTTTGATTCTTGTTCTAAACTAATCGGAGAGATAGGGGAAGAAGAGTTGGTAAAGAAGGTCAAAGAGGCTGCTCTTTCATTTCCAGGAGTAATAGATGTGCACAAGGTGTTCATCCATGATTACGGGGCATACAAGGAAATTTCCCTTCACGTAGTAATGGACAGCACGCTTAACTTTTATGAAGCCCATGAGCTTTCGGAAAAGATCGAAAGGCTGATTGAGGAGAGAATCCACTGCAGGGCGACTGTGCACGGAGAACCCGCCCGGACAGTGTAATGGAAGCAGGTGGCTGAAAGCTTCTATTGCGATGTTTTAAAATCCCTGATAAAATAAAATCAGCAAGCGATGGCTTGCCCGGGTCGCGGCTACCCCGGTTAAAAAAACAAGGAGGTTTTTTATGTACAAAAGAATGAGTGATGTTGTCCAAATTTCTCTGGTAGCCTGCCTTTACGCAGTTTTGACCCTCGTTTCTTCATCCTTTTCCTACCTTCCCTCCCAGTTCAGGTTGGGCGAACTAATAAAACCCATTTCAATTTTTGACAGAAAGTTCGCCGTGTCCATGATGGTGGGGAATTTCCTGGCGAATTTGTTCAGCCCTTATGCAGGTCCCATGGAGCTTTTGTTCATGCCCATTAGCAATTTAGTTGGCTGCACGTTGGGATATTATGTGGGAAGGTATACCCGGAGGATCTTAGGTGCAGTCTTCATTGCTCTATGGATCTCTGCTTCGGTGGCCGTAACGTTAAAGGTTTCAGCGGGATTCCCGCTTTTTAGTACCTTTTTGAGCGTCTCGGCAGCCGAAATTGTGCTGTTGGTTTCGGGCTATGTGGTTATTGAGCAGGTATCGAAGAGAGGGGGATTTGGGAATGGATAAATATGAAACCAAGAGGTTTGATATTTACGGATATGAAAAGATCGATACCGAGGTTTTGGAAGCAATAGAGTACGAGTATCCCGGTAGGGACACGGTTATCGAATACATTACGGAGGAATTTTCTTCCGTCTGCCCGTGGACGGGCCTTCCGGACAATGCCAGGCTCACCATAAGATATATTCCAGGCGAGAAGCTGGTGGAGTTGAAGTCCCTGAAGTATTACCTCACCTCCTACCGGAATATAGGTATACTCCAGGAGCACGCGGTAAACAGGATATTGGACGATCTCGTAAAGCTCCTCGAGCCGAAGTACATGGAAGTTGTGGGAGAGTTTCTGGCAAGGGGCGGCATATCAACCAGGGTTGTGGCAAAATACGGCACTATACCGAAATAATTGCAATAATAATCTCAATATCAAAGGGTGCAACGCTTTGTTGCACCCTGTTTAAGTTTCTATTGTGAGATTTTTTTCTTTAGCGGCGGTAAGGCCTAAAATCCTGTGATAGCCGTAGTAAATGATGCCGCTTACGATCATTCCGTTTATAGCCGGCACGAAGAATTTGCTCTTCCACGCTATAAGTCCTCCTATCAGGGCGGAAATTACACCGGGCCAGTAGATTCCTTCCTTGCGCACAAAGTTTCTCTTGGAGACCAAGAAGTATTCGGTTATGATTACGCTGCTTATGGGAGCCACCCATGAAGCGAGGATGGACACGAAATTCAAGAAATAGCTCACTATGCCCGACACAGCAAAGACAGTGCCTAATATAGCAGAGATTAGAGTAAGGAAAAACCTGCTTTTTCCGAAAACTTTATTTAGTGCGAGTCCCGAGCTGTACGCGGCGGTAATGCAGGTCGTCCATTGAAGCAGAAAGACTAGAACTAGAGCCATTGCGGGCATTCCGAGTTTTATCATAACCTCTACGATGTTCCATGGCTCTTTTACCCCCAGGCGTGTGGCGGAAAGGGCCATTATCATCCCGGCAGTGGTGAGGATCGTCGTCGCCGGGAAAAGGCCGGTTATTCCAGAATAAGCCACATCGCTCCACCTGTTTTTTATCCACCTGGTGTAGTCGGCGACGAAGGAGCAGCCAACGGCTATCATTCCTATTTGCATATTGATGCCCCAAAACAGTCCCATGTTTTGCGCAGGACTATAGGCAAAAAGGCCGCTTATTCCGGATTGAAGGATGGCCTTTCCAACGCCAAACACGATGATGTAAATCATGATTGGAAGGCTAATCCAGTTGAGCCATGCCATGGAAAGAATCCCGTACATTGCCGGGATAGCAAAGACGATGCCGAATATCACAGTAAGGATGTTGAAAGCTGCCTTGCTCATTGGAATTACCGCGGCGAGGGCCTGAGTTGCTATTTCCACTTCTATTCCGTACCAAGCAATGGATGGAATTGCGGTCACTATGAAGGAAGTCGCGATATCGCTCCCCCTTTTGCCAAAGGCGCACTCACCTATGAGGTAAGTATTGAGACCTTGCTCTGCACCTATTTTGCCGAGGGGGATGTAGAAGAAAAGCAGCAGAGCGAGAAGTCCGAGCAGCATCGCCCAGATGGCTTGTGAAAGGTTGAGCCCGTAAATCAGTCCGCCGCCCGCCATGCTGCACGCTAAAACGGCGCACATTCCGATGTATACGCTACCAGCGTAGAACCAGTGTTTTCTGATTGATTCGGGTATGGGTTTTTGAGTGTATTCTTCTTCAATGTTGACCTGGGATTTTTGTTTTTCCACTGTAATGACCCTCCTTCTGGTTTTAATTTATTTTTTTGTGAAAAATTGTTATGGAACCCTTTTTAACCCACCTCCTTTACGATGTTAAGATTGTAATTGATTAAAATAGTGGATATAAAAATATGAGGGATAAATTTAAACAAAATTCAACGATTCCCTCCTTATTAAACAAAAAAAAGTATTGACAAAACAAGATAAAAATGTGTTAAACTATTATCTCAAATAGACAAGAAGGGTAGGGCGGTAGTATGGAGGGTGTAACGGTAAAGGAAGCTTATGATGTGCTAAAGGATGAGGGTATATATTGGATGGCAGGGAAAAAGGGGGAAAGCAGGCTGGTAAAGTCGGTAAGCGTCCTTGAAATACCGGACTGCTACGAGTGGCTTTGCGGCGGAGAAATGATACTTACTACGCTGTACTCTTGCAGGACTGATGGGGAAAGGCTCAAGCTTTTAGAGGGATTGGACAGAGGTGGGGCTTCGTGCATAATGATTCATCCAGGGAGCGGAAAAATTCCCATTAATATAGACCATTTGATGAGGTATGCAGATGAAATAGGTTTTCCGTTGTTCTTAATAGACAGAAAAGTTCCTTATTCGATAATTATAAAAAAAGTGTACGAACTGTTGCTCAGCAAAAAAGAGCAGGAGCTCAGAAAAGCTCAGGAAATCAACGACACTATGAACAACATCCTGCTCAGCAACGGAGGGGCTTGCGAGATAATAGAAAAGCTCTCGTCCATAACCAATAAAACCGTATTTTTTCTGGACGAAAATTTCGGCCTCATTGAAGCGGTTTTTCGAAACGGCGATAAAAGCTCGGTAGAAAAGAGAATTGATAAAATATTGGATTGGGCGAGAAATTTTGTCGAAAATGTGCCGGAAAGCGGGAATTTAAAATTCAAGGTTGCTTCATTCGACGAAGATCATGATGTGGTGGTGGTTCCTGTGGAGTCCGGAGGAGAAAACCACTATCTTTTGATATTAAAGAGGGGAAAATTGAACGAATACGAGAGAAAGCTTTTTGAAGTCGCTCTGCCGGGTACGGTTACGGCCTTAAAAATGGACATATTGAAAAATAAGGCAATTTTGGAGACCGAGCAGAGATTGAAGTCCGATTTTTTCGATGACATAATAAATGGAAGATACACTTCGGGAGAGCTGATGAATAAGAGGGCAAAAACCTTAGGTTTGAACCTGTTCGACAAAAATTTTGTAATTATAGTCGATATAGACGATTTCGAAAGATATTACCGTGAGAACTATGAAAAAGGCGAAGAGCACATCCAAAAGGTGAAAATGGACTTGAAAAAGGCAGTCCAGGAAGCTTACAGAAATTCAAAAATAAAAAATAAGATAGTCCTTTTCGTGCAACAAAGCGATGCCTGCGTCTTGGTTGTGGGTTTCACCCAGAGAGAATATTTGACGGAGAGGCATAAGAGAGAACTCGGCGATTTTTTCCGAAGAATAATCGAAGGTTTTTCTTCTAAATATCCGGCCATCTCGCTCACGATAGGGATAAGCTCCCACATGGAAAATTTGACCGAGCTGAAAAGGGCATATATGGAAGCGCTTTTTGCAAAAGATTTAGGGGCAAAGCTCTTCGGGGAAGGAAAGATTCACTACTACGATGACCTTGGGATTTACAAATTTATTTCGATTCCCGAAAGGAAAGAGGATGTGTTGAAAGACAAATGTTTACAAAAACTTTATGATTATGATGAAAGCAAAAATGCAAGCTTAATTTCCACGTTAGAGGCTTTTTTAGATAGCAATTGCAGTGTAAAAGAGACAGCAAAAAGACTATTTGCTCATCCGAATACGGTAAAGTACCGGCTAAAGAAAATTAAGGAGATAATGGGAGAAAACGTATTAGAAGACCCCCAGATGAGGCTTTATTATCACCTATTGCTCAAAGTCATGAAAATGCTTCCATAAAAAAAGTAAGTTTTGTCTAAAGGAGACAATATGTCTCCTTTTTTTTGTTATACAGAAATATTGAATTTTATTCGACTCTCTTATATATTCCTAAACAAAAAATTTATCGAAATAGGAGGCAAAATTATGTCAGATGAACAGAATCTTTTTAATGAAGAAGCGGGGCTTGAGTCGATTCCACCTGAAAAAAGGGTGAGCTGGATTTCGCCAGCTGTTGTTTATGCGGGGTGCGAGTTTTGCATACCTGTAATGATGATTGGAAGTGGACTTATAGCGAATTTTAGCCTTAAAGAATTTGTTTTGGCTGTAATATTAGGGCTAGTCATCATAACCTGGCTGGGGGATGGTCTAAACTGTTACCTTGGCGCAATGACAGGTAGATCTTCTTCTGTTATTGCAAGGTCAGCTTTTGGAGATGTTCAAGCTCGGATAATTATTTCCCTTGCTGTTTTAATAATGACAGGCGGCTGGTGGGCACTTCAGACAGCAGTAACCGGTAATGCCTTGTGTGCAATGTTTGGGATTGATTATACTAGTAATTTTACGATGTGGGCTATCATCACGACAATTGCGGGAATCATTTTTGCTATTCCACCAATAATCGGTTACAGCTCTATGGCCTGGACTGACTATCTTGCAGTTCCTGCAGGTATGCTACTTGTTATTTCCGGCTTTTATCTTTCAATGAAAGGGACAGGTTTGGCAGGTATCTTAGCGTATGATCCTCCTCAGAATATGCTTTTCACTCAGGCGGTTAGTGCTCTTGTTGGGGCAAACGTGGCGCAGTTTGTGATTTTTGCAGATTATTCGCGATTTTGCAAGGCTAGGACAAGAGATGCTTTTTTAGTGCCTGCCGGAGTTATAGTAGTTGGGTTTATGTTGTTCATTATGGGTGCAGTTATGGGCGTTGGCAAGGGAACTTATGACATAGTGGCATTGATGCAGCAACTTGGGTTTGGCTGGTGGGGTTTCTTGATCCTGTGGTTGGCTCAGTGGACCTCTCAATTGGTCAACGATTATTCTATGGGTCTTGCACTCTGCAACATGCTGAATATGAAGACAAACAAGCATAGGAAATACTTGACTGCAATTGGGACAGCCGTAGCATTGGTGGTAGCTCTAATGGGAATACTGAATAAATTTCAGGATTTTCTGTATCTTACTGCCCTTTCTTATCCGGCAATCGGCTCTATAATGGTAACTGATTTTATTTTAATTCACAACAAAAATTGGGAAGACAAAAAGGGATGGAATTGGGTTGCTACTATTGCGATGATAGCTGGAATAGCTATAGGCTATTATACTCAGTATGTCAGGCCGTGGGGTATACCCGCGGTGCAAAGCTATTTGGTAAGCGGGATTTTATACTATGTTTTGATGTACATCAAAGCGCGTATAATGCCGGATCAATTTACACCTTTAAGATGGAGAAGTAAAGGAAAAATGGAAGAGATAAGGGGGTTTTAAGATTGGGCTACAGGATAGCTATTGATATCGGTGGCACTTTTACCGATTATGTGGCGATGGATGAGGAGACAGGGGGGATTACCGTAACGAAGGCCTCTAGTACGCCGAAGAATTTTGCCGATGGAGTAATGGAGGCAATTGAGAAAGGCGGTATCCCGTTAGAAAAAGCAAGCTACATAGTGCACGGGAGCACTATAGTGATAAATGCCTTAACGGAAAGGAAAGGTGCAAAAACTGCTCTAATTACGACGAAGGGATTTAGAGATGTGTTAGAAATCGGGAGGGCAAACCGGACTGACCTTTACAACTACTATTACACCAAACCGAAACCTTTCGTGCCTAGGATGTATAGATTTGAGGTAACAGAAAGAATTGACAAAGATGGGAATGTTCTAGTGCCCTTGAATGAAGATGATGTAAAAAAGATCGCGGAAAAATGCAGGAAGGAAGGCATCGAAGCTATAGCAGTATGTCTTTTGCACTCTTATGCAAATTCTTCACATGAGGAGAAGATAAAGGAGATTTTGGAAGAGGAACTTCCCGGAGTTGAAATTAGCATTTCTTCTGAAGTGACAAAAGAGTGGAGGGAATACGAAAGAACCAATACCACCGTATTCAATGCCTATGTGAAACCGGTAACTTCCAAATATTTAGATAGTTTGAAGGAGAGAATGAAGAAAAAGGGATTAAAGATTGAACCATACGCGATGCAGTCTAATGGCGGTTCTGCGACATTTGAGATGGTAAAGGTAAATCCCATAAATATTATAGAATCTGGGCCTGTAGGCGGAGTTATAGGTGCAAACGAACTTGGTAAGATAATCGGAGAAAAAAACATAATCACTTTTGACATCGGTGGAACAACTGCAAAGACATCGCTAATATACAACAATGAAGTTAGAATTACCACCGATTACAGGTTGGAACAAACTCCGATTTACCCCGGCTATCCTATAAAGGCGCCGATAGTTGACATTATCGAAATAGGAGCAGGCGGAGGAAGTATTGCCTGGATCGATTCTGTGGGGAACCTTAAAGTTGGCCCGCAGAGTGCGGGAGCTGATCCGGGGCCGGCTTGCTACGGCAAGGGCAATATGGAACCTACCCTGACCGATGCAAACATGATAGCGGGAAGAATAGATCCCGAGAGATTTCTTGGAGGAAAATTCAGGATAGATATAAGGAAATCCTATGAAGCGGTGAAGAAGATCGCCGATTATTACAAAATATCAGTGGAAGAAGCTGCTAGGGGGATCATAAGGATTGCAAACAACAACATGATGAACGCATTAAAGCTGGTGTCTGTCAGAAGGGGTTATGATCCAAGAGAGTTCGTTATGGTGGCTATTGGCGGCAACGGTGCGATTCACGGTCCCGCTTTAGGCAAGGAGCTTAAAGTAAAAAAGATAGTGATACCTAGGTATCCGGCGGTGTTTTCTGCCTGGGGAATGTTGATGACGGATCTAAGGCAGGACTTCATCCAGACGAAGATCATCAGGGCAAATGAAGATAATATCGGTTTGATGAACGAAATATACACTGATATGGTAAATAAAGCTTATGAACTCTACACGACACACGGCGTAAAAGAAGAGGATGTATACATCGTAAAATCGGCGGATATAAGATATGTAGGGCAGGAGCATACTGTGAGAACTCCGGTGGTGCCGTTCATTTCTGGTAGCAAGGATCTAGAGATAATAAGGGAGAATTTCGAAAACCTCCACGAGCAGTACTACGCGTTCAGGCTGCCGAACGCGCCAATTGAATTTGTAAACTTTCACGTCACCGCATTCGGAAGAGTAAAAAAGGCTGAAATTAAGCCCTACGAAGTAAAGGGAAGGCCGGAAGATGCATTGAGGTGCAAGAAAGTGGTGGACTACGACGAATACGGAAAGATAGAGGTTGCCGTATATGTGAGGGAAAGGTTGGGGGCTGGCAGCAAAATAGAAGGTCCGGCTATCATAGAGGAAGAGACCACCGTAACGGTCCTTTACCCGGAGCAGAGGTTATTTGTGGACGACTACGGCAACCTTGTTATAGAGGGGGTATAGGAAATGGGCAAGGTCGATAGATTCACTTTGGAAAATATAGGGGATGGACTCATAGCTGCTGCAGAAGAGATGTTCATCAGCTGGGGCAGGACGAGTCAGAGCCCCATCATTTACGAAGTGTTAGACTATGCGGCGGGACTTACGGATGCAAATGGAGACCTAATCGCTCAGGCAAACGGTGTGACCGGCTTTCTCGGAACGATCACCTATTCCGTAAAGTCAGTCATTGAAAAGTTCGGATACGACGGCTTGAAACCCGGCGATATTATACTTACTAATGATCCCTACAACGGGAGCGGTACCCATCTTTGCGATGTATCCGCTGTAATGCCCATTTTCTACAAGGGGGAAATAATAGCTTTTGCGGCAAACAAGGGCCATTGGAATGAAATAGGGGGAAAATCTTTGGGGAGCTGGTCCACCAATTCAACGGAAATATATCAGGAAGGCCTGCAATTTCCTATCATAAAAGTGTATGAAGAAGGGAAATTGAATGAAGCTATAAGGGATATGATTGAGGCGAATGTCAGGACTCCGGAAATGACTCTGGGAGACCTTTATGCTCAGACTGCATCATTGAGAGTTGCTGAGAGAAGAGTTTTGGAGCTGGTAGAAAGGTACGGCAAGGATGCAGTTTTGGAGAGCATCCGGCTGATGATGGAAAACGGTGAAAAACTTGCAAAACAGGAGCTGAAAAAGCTCCCCCATGGCACCTTTGAAGCTGACGGGTACATTGATACGGAATCAAACGGGATAGAAGACGTATATGTAAAGGCGAAAGTTACGATAACCGACGACAGTTTTATAATAGATTTGACTGGTTCGGGCAGCCAGGTACCCGCTCCGATAAACTGCACGAAGTATGGGGCATATTCCGCCGCAAGAGTCGTGTACAGGGCGATTGTCTGTCCACATGCCGAAGCAAACGAAGGGTTTTACAAACCTCTGAAGGTCATAGTTCCCGACGGAACAGTCTTTTCGGCAGTAAGGCCGGCACCGGTATCCTGTAACTGGGAGGCTTTTTCGCATCTTACGGATCTTGTGGCAAAAGCACTGGCACCCCATGCGCCGGATAGAATAACGGCAGGCCATTTCCTGAGCATAATAGGCACTATTGTCGGAGGAATAGACGATAGGACGAAAGAGCCCTTCGTGCTGTGCGAACCTCAGGCCGGCGGATGGGGAGCGGGGATAAACAAGGATGGAGAAAGCGGACTTGTGGCGATCGATGACGGGGAGACTTACAACATGCCGGTGGAAGTTGCGGAAACCCGCTACCCGATATTGGTGGAACAATATAGTTTTAATTTGGCAAGCGGGGATGGAAAATATAGGGGAGGATTTGGGTTAATCAGGGATTACAGGATTTTGAATTCTAATGCGGAGCTAACCACGATTGCCAGCAGATACAGGTATCTGCCGTGGGGGGTAAACGGCGGAAGCCCGGGTTCTAACAACAAGGTTCAGGTATTCAGCAACGGCAATATAATAGAGAGGGCCACATTCTCTAACTTCCCGCTCAAGAAAAACGATTTGGTGAGGTTTATATCCGGGGGAGGAGGCGGTTACGGAAATCCTCTAGATAGAGATCCAATGATGGTTCTCGAAGATGTGAAAAACGAATACATAACGTTGGAAAAGGCCTTAAAGGTATACGGCGTCGTCATAGAAGAAAAGGAAGGCACGCTATTTGTGAATATGGAGAAAACACAAAAATTGAGGCAAAGTAAGAGCTGAGCAAATAGGCTTCCGGTTTGTCTTTTCAGGCTAAAGGAAGCCCATTTTTTTGTCCCTACAAAACATTGAATAAAGCTCAACTTTTTTGTATTTTCACTTTAAAGCGAAAAAGAGAAAGGAGTGACGCTATGCCCAAAATTTTGTGGATAAACCCTGTGGGCACCGATGTTTTCGACAAGCCCATAGAGGAAATGCTGAACGAGATAAAAAGACCCGACACCGAAGTAAAAGTGGTGTCGCTGCAAAGAGGCCCAAAGCACCTGGAGTACAGGTACTACGAAGCATTAGTGATCCCGGATACGCTCCATCTCATTAAGAAAGCAGAAAACGAAGGATATGATGCGGCAATAATAGGGTGCTTTTACGATCCAGGACTACATGACGCGAGGGAGATAACCGAAAAGATGGTGGTTACCGCTCCTGCGGAAGCATGCATGCACATAGCCGCAACGTTAGGGCACAAGTTTTCCATTATAGTAGGCAGGGAAAAGTGGATACCTCAAATGATGGACAACGTGATTCTAAACGGCTTAAAGGAAAAACTTGCATCTTTCAAATCCCTCGGCCTCGGGGTTTACGATTTTCACGCTGATGAAAAGGTAACGGTGGAAAGGCTCAAAAATGCCGCCAAGGAAGCGGTGGAAAAAGATGGGGCAGAGGCTATCATCCTTGGCTGCACTATTCAATTTGGGTTTTACAAAGAGCTTCAAGAGTATGTGAAGGTTCCGGTGATAGATGCAATAGTGGCTCCCTTTAAATACGCAGAATTTCTTGTAGAACTAAAGGAAAGGTTCGGCTGGGGCCACAGCAAGAGATTCGGCTTTGAGATTCCACCGCTTTTTGAAATAAAGGAATGGGGATTGGAAGAACAATACAATATTAAAGGATTATGGGAAAGGTAGGAGGAAGGATTATGGCAAAAGATGTGAGAATAGGATTCGATGTCGGAGGCACTTTTACCGATGGCGTTATGCTGAGGGGTAAGGAAGTTTTGGCAAAGGCAAAAGCCCTTACCACTGAGGACGTTACGACAGGCATTATAAATGCCCTTGATGCTCTTTTGAAGACTAAAAAAGCCGATGTATCGGAAATCGCCCTGGTGTCGCTTGGAACCACCCATACCACCAACGCGATAATAGAGAGGAGAAACCTGAACAAAGTAGGAATTTTTAGACTCGGCGCACCTGCCACCACCGCAATTCCTCCGCTTACCGGTTGGCCCGAAGATTTGAAAGAGGCTATCGGTGGGACGGACAATATCTTTATAGTGCGCGGCGGTAAGGAATACGATGGCAGGGACATCGTTCCACTGGACGAAGAGGCTATAAGGCAGGCCTGCGGCAAGATTGGCGGCAAAGTGGATTCTATTGCTATTACCGGAGTCTTTTCGCCGATGATCCCCGATCAGGAGGAAAGGGCTGCTGAAATAATCCGGGAGGAATTAGGGGATATACCTATAACCCTTTCGAACCACATCGCTTCCATATCCCTTTTAGAAAGGGAAAATTCCACGATTCTGAACGCCTCGGTTATTACCGTCATGAGGAAGGCTGTGGATGCCCTGAAAAAAGCCGTGAAGGAGCGCGGCATAGATGCACCGCTTTTCATAGTTCAGAACGACGGCACCGTAATGTCGGCGGATTACGCCGTTAACTACCCCATCTTTACGGTAGCTTCGGGACCAGCGGCCAGCGTAAGGGGTGCGGTTTACCTTTCGGGCATAGATAGCGGCGTGGTGGTGGATATAGGCGGAACTTCCACCGATGTGGCATTTATAGTAAACGGGTTCCCGAGGGAATCTTCCATAACTGTGACGATAGGTGGGGTGAAGACGAATATAAGGTGCCCGGACCTAATGTCCATAGCTTTAGGCGGCGGAACGATAGTAAAGACTAAGGGCAATGAAGTTATAGGCTATGGCCCAGAAAGCGTAGGTTACAACCTGGTTAGGCTCGGCAAATCCTTCGGCGGTCCCATGATCACCACCCATGATATCGCCGTGGCAAAGGGGATATTGGATAGGAAGCTAGACATTTTCGAGACGGATTTCGCACCGTGCATAGATAAGGTTAAAGCTTTGGACAAAGGTCTAGTGGAGGCTGCTTACAACATAATAAAGAATCGGTTAGAAGTTGCCATAGACCAGATGAAGACGGTGGCGGGAAATGTGAAGGCCATATTCGTCGGCGGTGGCGCTACGGTTGTGCCGAAGGAGAATCTGGAGGGAGTATCCGAGGTAATATTGCCGCCCCACTTTGAAGTGTGCGGCGCTATAGGTACGACTATTGCCGAAATAGGAGCCTATGCGGAAGGCGTGGCAGACCTTGAAATCGAAGACAGGGACGAAGCTATAAGCAAGGTTGTTGAAAAAGCGAAGGATGAAGCTGAAAAGGCGGGAGCCATTCGCAGCACCGTAGAAATACTCGATATCGAAGAGATCCCCTTCGCTTACATGCCGGGCAAACGCGAAAAGATACGCGTAAGGGTCAAAGGAAAAATTTTCGAGTAAAGGGGGCATGAAAATGTCTAGCAGGGTCTTCGAGACACTGGAAAAATGGGGCGTGAAAAACTACAAAGTAATAGACAAACAAGCTATAAAGGAGATAACGCTGGGGGCCTCCATCCTGGCCACGGGTGGTGGCGGTGATCCGGAGATAGGACTGCTCTGGGCGTATAAGGTATTAGATGAAGGTAAAACCATAGTTATGGTAGATCCTATGGATATACCCGACGATATCCTGGTGGCGAGCCCTGCCTGTCTCGGAGCGCCGGTGGTGCTCACCGAAAAACCGCCATCAGCCGATGTGCTCAACAACGCCATAAGAAAGCTGGAGCAGTACTGGGGCAAAAAGTTACAGGCGACCATTCCCATAGAGTGCGGCGGTGTAAATTCCACCGTGGCGTACGCTGCGGCGGGAGAATTCGAAGTGCCGGTAATAGACGTGGACGGGATGAACCGGGCTTTTCCGGAACTTCAGATGACCTCTTGGGTGACCTGCGGTGTAAATGCATCCCCTACAGTTTCCTGCGATGACCGCGGCAACGTCACGGTAATCGACACCGGCGACGACAACAAGATGGCGGAAAATATCGCACGCCGGGTTGCCATGGCCTATGGCGGAATTTCCTGGATTGCAACTTACCCGATGACAGGCAAGCAGGTGAAGGAAGCTTCTATATTGAATTCCCAGAGTATAGCATGGGAGCTGGGCAAAGCCGTATACAGGGCGAGGGAAAAACACCTTGATCCGGTAGAGGAGATGTTGAAAAGCTTAAAGGCCACCCGAAACGTGACGGGCGTTAGGGTCTTCAAGGGGAAGATAGTGGACATTTCGAGGGAATTCGGCGGTGAGGCGACTAAAGGGTTCAGCCTTGGCAGGATCAAGATGGAAGGCCTTGACGACTACAAGGGAAGCGTGGCAGAAATCGACTTTCAAAACGAGTGGCTAGTGTTGAGGATCGATGGCAGGATAAGGTGTCTTCCGCCGGATTTGATCGCCATTGTGGATTCCGAAACGGGAGAGCCTATCCGCACGGATATAATGAAGTACGGATACAGGGGTTCGATAATATTGATTCCGGCTCATGAGAGGATGAGGACACCAAAAGGCATCGAGCTCTTCGGACCGAGGTATTTCGGATACGACATCGATTACGTGCCGGTGGAAGAACTGAACAAGGAGGTGTGGCAAGATGGCGTGTAATTTTACCGATACGGAAAAGGCTGTGATAAAATTCTTAAAGGAAAACCCCTACAGCGAGAAGAAAGCAATAATCGAAGCGCTGGGAGATTTGCCGGGGTTGGAGGAAGCACTGGAGAAGCTTTCGCAGGATATGATATTGATAGAACTAACCGGGCCTACGGATTCTAGCTTGGAATCGAGGGTTCCGAAAAAGATATACATGGTAAATCCAGAAAAAGAAAGCGAACTAGAGGGGATTTAAATGAATTTTGCAAAGAGATTAGAAAGATTGGTTGAACTTTTAAATGAAAAAAATCTGGATGCGGCTATTTTGGGAGATAGGGCCAATGTCAGGTACTTTACAGGAGTGCGATTCAATGCCGCATCCTTTTCTATCCTTTTTGTCTCGAAAAAAGGCGACGTAGTCCTCCTGACGGCGATCCTCGACTACAATAGGGTAAAGAAAACCTGTTTTATAAAGGATATAAGGAAATTCCCTGAAGATGATCCGAACTACCTTGCGCCTTTAAAAGAATTGCTGTCCGGCAGGGACGTAAAGACAATAGGAGTGGAGTTTTCGTCGGTGACCGTTGAACGGGAGAATCTGATAAAGGAAGTTGCAAAGGCGGAGCTTTTGAACATAGAAAATGACCTTTTAAACATGAGAATGATAAAGGATGAGGAAGAAATAGAGCTAATAAAAGCAGCGGCGAAGATAGCGGAAAAGGCCATGATAAAGGCTATGGAAAGCGTAAAGGAAGGGATAAAGGAGTACGAGATATCCGCAATTGCCCAGGATGTGATGATGAGGGAAGGGGCGGAAGGGCTTTCCTTCGAACCCTTCGTTATGTCGGGAGAAAACGCGTGGCTTCCCCAGAGGTTTTCCTCGGCAAAAGAGCTGAAAAGGGGAGAGCTTGCTCTTTTTGACATGGGGTGCATATTCGCTGGCTATTGCTCGGATATAACGAGGACGTTTTCTCTCGGAGGAATTTCCGACGAGCAAAAAAACCTTTTCGAAGTGGCGTACGAGGCGCAAAAACGGGCCATAAAAACCGTAAGGCCAGGAGTTTTGGCTGAGGATGTGGACAAGGCGGCAAGGGATTACATTGCCGAAAAAGGATATGGCAAATACTTCCCACACCTTACAGGTCACGGCCTGGGGCTTAGCATTCACGAAATGCCGATAATTGATGCGGGAAGGAAGACCGTTTTGCAGCCGGGGATGGTGATTACCGTAGAACCCGGCGTATATGTGGAGGGCATCGGGGCGGCCCGGGTGGAAGATATGGTTCTGGTTACGGAAGGCGGCTGCGAAGTCCTTACGAATGCGCCCCGAGAGTTAGTAAGGTAGGTGATTTTATGGGAGTATACGATATTTTAAAGAGCTGGGGGATAGAAAATTACAAGGTTATTGGCGAGGAGGACCTAAAAGAGATAACCCTTGGTGCTTCCATCCTCGCGACGGGCGGTGGGGGAGACCCCGAAATTGGGTTTCTTTGGGCTTTAAATGTGCTGAAAGAGGGAAAGGATATAGTTTTGATAGACCCAAGGGACTTTCCCGATGATGCACTGGCGGTAATCGCCGGGTGCCTCGGCGCACCCGTCGTTCTCACGGAAAAACCGCCAAACGGCATGGAGGTCATGTGGTGCCTGGAGAGTTTGAAGAGGTACCTGGGAAAGGAAGTCCAGGCAATTATACCTCCAGAAGCCGGTGGAGTGAATACTCCTGTCCCGATGGCGGTGGCAGGTGCAGTTGGAATACCTGTTGTGGATGCCGACGGCATGGGCAGAGCGTTTCCGGAGCTCCAGATGACTTCCTTCTACACCCACGGCATCATGCCATCCCCGACAGCGGCGGCGAATGAGAAAGGGGCTGTAACGGTAGCTGACACTACGAGCGCCATAATGGCGGAGAGGATCATAAGGAATGCCGCTATGGCATACGGAGGGATATCCTGGATTGCGGGGTATCCAATGACAGGTAAGCAGCTCAAAGAAGCAGCCATTTTCAATTCCATTTCTAAAAGCTGGGAACTGGGCAAGGCTGTCTTCAGGTGCAGAAAACTTCATGAGGATCCAATAGAGGAGATAACCAAAATAGTAGGGGGATACAAGGTCTTCAAGGGGAAGATAGTGGATATTTCGAGGGAATTCGGTGCGGAAAAGACAAAGGGCTTTTCCATGGGGAGGTTAACCTTAGAAGGGCTTGATGACTACAAGGGTGAAAAGGCTTTCGTGGATTTTCAAAACGAATGGCTGAGGCTCGAAATAAGCGGAAAGACTGTATGCCTGCCGCCGGATTTGATACTCATCCTCGATTCGGAAACCGGAGAGCCTATAAGGACAGATATCGTGAAATACGGTTACCGGGGGACCATAGTTGTGGTGCCTGCGGATGAGAAGATGAGGACTGAAATGGGAATTAAAACTTTCGGGCCGAAATATTTTGGCTATGACGAAGATTACGTTCCAGTGGAAAAACTTGTGGGATAATTCGACAGGGCAAAGCTTGAAGCTTTGCCCTTTTGGCTTAGTAGCCTTAATATTCTTTTAATCTATTATCAATTTGTGCGAGTAGTGAAAAATCTCTGTCGTCATGCAGCAAGTAGAGATTGTTTTCAATAGCTGTCTGTGCTATGAGCAAATCGATAGTACTTCGAATAGTGATTCCCTTCTTTCTGCACTTTAAATATAGTTTTGCGGCATTCTCATAAGATTTTATCCCGTGCTTTAGATCGTAGAATTTTTGAGTTCCCAGGTATTCTTTAAGCAGATTAAATTCCTTTTCCGTTTTGACACCTTGCAGTATTTCCTGGTAGATGAAGTTGTTAATTCCAAAAGGAATATTGTTCTTTATTACTTCAACAAACTTATTTACTTTTTCGTTTTCTATGCCTTTAAAAAAAGCTATTAAAACAGAGGTATCTACTAAAATCATTTACTTTCCCTCATCTTTTTGTAGTCATAATCCACGTCAAACTCTATTTTGCCTTTTAACTCCAATAAATTTTTCCTTTTTCTGCTTTCCACGAATTCCTTTAAAGCCAAATTGACTACTTCTTTTTTAGTTTTTAACCCGCTAAGTTTTAAGGCCTCTTTAATGAGGTTTTCATCAATAACGATGTTTGTCCGCATCCAATACACCTCCTAAGGTGTATTATAATACACATAAATTATCCGTTCAATAATTATTATTTCCTTTTCATACCGCCCTTATTGCAAATTCCGGACAGGAGGCGGTGCAGTAACCGCACGTGAGGCACCTTTCCTGGTTTATTCGGGCTTTTTTCTTTTCTTCGTCGTATTCCATGGCTAAATTGGGACAGGCATCTTGGCAGGATTTGCAGCCCTTACAAAGAGATTCCACAACTATGAACCTCTTTTTATCCATTCCGATACCACGTATTTTTTCTTCTTCGTAAATTCCGTTAAAATAATTTACGTTAAAGTCAACTTCTTCCTTACTCACCATTCCAACGGCTATGGAATGATACCCTTCAAGGTTTTTCACAAAATCCATAGCTGCTTTGTACTCGTTCAAAAGCAATCCGCCGCCTAAAGCTTTCATTATCAGAATGCCCTTGCCGGCTTTGGCGGCTTTTTCGATGGCGCCTTTCATCTCATCGATGCTGCCGCCTAATATCCCTATGCCTTTAAAGTTTATTAGCGGGAATATTACGTCCATATCGTCCCGGGATAATGCGAGTTCCACTACCTTGACGTTGTGGGTAGAAATTCCCACGGCTTTTATGTATCCCCTGGCTTTGTAATCCAGCAAGCATTTTAAGGCTCCTTTTCTCACTTCGAAGACATCCACGTCTACCCTTGCTGCGTGCATGAAAAAGATATCTATGTAGTTTCTGTCAAGGGATTTTAAAGCTTCATCGATGGCCTTTTCCATTTCTTCGTAGGATGATGCAGTTGATTTGGTTGAGATTACGGGGTTTATTCCGGTGAGCTTTACCGCTTCCTGGATTGGATCGTAGGTCCTGTACATCTGGGCAGTATCAACGAAGTTTATGCCTTTTTTAAGAGCGTATGCCACCACTTCCGTGCAGGATTCGAGGTCCATATTTTTTTGTAGTGGTCCCATGGGAAGGGCTCCAAAGCAAAGTTCCGTCACTTCGATTCCGGTTTTCCCCAGAATATTTTTCTTCATCTCGTAAGCCTCCTTCTAAATTCCGTCAGGATTTTTTTTGCTAGTCATATCCTTTTTCCCCAAAGCAGTTTTAATTATCAGTTCTACGGAATTTCACGAAATTCCTTTCATTATATCGTGGTTTTGTTGTATAATTAAAATGAACGTCAATTTTTTTTGAAAATATTTGTTAAAAATATAACAATACTTAAGTCGTCAAAAAGAAGGTGTAATATTATGTTTGAGATAACGGTTTGCGTAGGAAGTTCATGCCATTTAAAAGGTGCATACGAGGTAATAAAGGAGTTCGAAAGGGTCCTTTCAGTTTACGGGCTGGAAGATAGAGTGAAGCTGAAGGCCGGTTTTTGCCTGGGAAGATGCGGAGAAGGCGTCACGGTAAAGGTGGGGGAAAATTATTATTCATCGATCTCTCCTAAGGATGTGGCGAATTTGGTGGAGGGAATAAAAAATAATATTTTGAAGGATGATGTGATTTGCAAGTAATAAGCGTATCGAGGGCCAACTGTAAAAACTGTTACAGGTGCGTGAGGCACTGCCCGGTAAAGGCCGTGAAGATTTCCGGCGGCCAGGCGGAGGTAGTGGAGGACCTTTGCGTGTTTTGCGGAAGATGCATAATAGAGTGCCCGCAAAACGCGAAGAAGGTAAAAAGCGAGCTTGAAATCGTGAAGGAATTTATTAAATCGAAAAAAAGGGTTATCGCTTCCATTGCTCCGTCCTATCCGGCGGCCTTTGATGTAAAAAGCCCTTGCGAAATGTATGCGATGCTAAAGAACCTGGGTTTTTGCGGCGCGGAAGAAACGGCGGTGGGAGCCGAGCTCGTTTCCCGCGAGTTCAGAAAATTAGCTGAAAACAGCGATGTTTACCCCATTATCACTACAGCGTGTCCCGTGGTAAAGAACCTAGTCGAGAAGTACCATCCAGCGCTCATAAAAAATCTTGCTTCCCTGGTTTCGCCGATGGTGGCCCATGCCCGGTCTTTAAAGAAAAGGTTCGGAAAGGATGTAAAAGTTGTCTTTATAGGGCCGTGCGTCGCAAAAAAAGCCGAAGCAAGGGACTGTAGCGTTTCTGGAGAGGTGGATGCGGTGTTAACCTTCCAGGAGCTGAAGGAATGGTTAAGCGAAGAGAATAAGGCTTCCAAATTGGAAAACGTATACGTGGAGGAAGGCACCCTTGAACCTTTTGAAGCTAGGAACTACCCGCTACCGGGAGGCCTTTTGAAGACTTCGCTTATAAAAGGGGATTTCCTTTCGGAAGAAGTTTTAGTGGCGGATGGTATAGAAGAGTGCAAGGAGCTGTTAGATGCCGTTGAAAAAGGCAAGGTAAATGCTAAGATTCTCGAAATGATGGCCTGCAGCGGAGGGTGCCTTGGAGGTCCTATGATGCCGCGGGAAAATTCGCTTTACGAAAGAAGGGCGAAGCTACTTTATTTCATCAGAGAAAACCGGAGAGTGGAGAACGCAAAAGTAGGCGATTATCTTTTCGAGAATGACCTTGGCAGGACCTTCGAGCGCAAGGTTCCAAGTGTTGCAGAGCCCACTGAAGAGGAAATTAAGAAGATCTTATATAAAATAGGTAAGACTTCGCCCGAAAAAGAGCTAAATTGCGGTGCGTGCGGATATTCTTCTTGCAGGGAAAAAGCGGCGGCGGTTTTTAGAGGAATGGCAGAAGTCGACATGTGCATTCCCTATATGAGATCCAGGGCAGAATCCCTTGCCAATCTCATAATAGACAATACTCCCAATGCCGTAATTTTGGTGGACAAGGATTTGAAGGTGAGGGAAATAAACAAGGCCGGTGAAAGAATGCTGGGTGTAGAAAAGGAAGAAGTTTTGGGAAGGACTCTTTCGGACTTTATGGACGACAGGGATGTGGCGTGGGTCCTTGCCAACAAGTCTTCCCTTTCCAGCAAGAAGGAAAATTACCCCCGCGATTTTATGACGGTGCTCGAGAGCATTTTGTATATAGAAGATGCGCAGCTGGCTCTCGTCATTATGCAGGATATCACCGAGCAGGAAAGACAAAGAAAAGAACTTGAGAGGGTGAGGGAGGAAACAGTGAAAAAGGCCCAGGAAGTGATAAATAAACAAATGAGGGTGGCTCAGGAAATCGCCGGCCTTTTGGGTGAGACTACTGCGGAAAGCAAAGTGCTGCTTCTAAGACTTATAGAGCTCGTAAAGAGCGGGGGAAAAGAGCTGTGAAAGTGTTTACAGAAGTTTTTGCCAAAAGTCTAAATAAAAAGGGCGAGGAGCTTTGTGGCGATAGCGTAGAGGTGGTTCAGTCAGAAGACAGCATAATCGCTGTTATGACTGATGGGTTGGGGAGCGGAGTAAAGGCCAATATACTTTCAACGCTTACGGTGAGAATCGCTTCTACCATGTTAAAGGAGAAGGCATCGATAGAGGAGGTAGTGAGAACCATAGCTAATACGCTCCCAGTATGCAGGGTGAGAAAGCTGGCGTACAGCACCTTTTCTATCCTGGAAATCAGCGATGATGGGAAGGGAAAGCTTTTTGAATTCGATAACCCTCCGGCCATATATATAAGGAACGGAAAGGTCATCGAAATGCCGCGAAGGGAGTTTTACGTAGAAGAAAAGAGGATTTACGAGTGCGATTTTATGGCCCTGCCGGGAGACAGGATTTTCCTCGTGAGCGATGGAATAATTCACGCTGGTGTCGGAGGTCTTTTGAATCTGGGATGGCTGTGGGAAAATGTGGCTGAATATCTGGAGCGGATGGTGAGGAAAAGGTATTCGGTAGCGGAAATGGTGGAAAGGCTTATAGAAACCTCGGAACACCTTTATTTTGGTGCTCCAGGCGATGATGCGACTGTAGTGGGCGTCGGAGTAAGGAATGCGGAATTGGTGACATTGTTGGTAGGCCCGCCGGAGGATAAATCAAAAGACAAAGAGGTGGTGCAAAAGCTTTTAGAAAGCAGCGGGAAGAAGGTAGTGTGCGGAGGTACTACCGCCAACATAGTATCAAGGGAGACCAGAAGGGAGATAGTGACAAAGTTGGAATATGCCGATCCTTCGATCCCCCCTACGGCACAAATAGAGGGGATAGATCTGGTGACGGAAGGGCTGATAACCCTTACGAGGTGTCTGGAAAAGCTGAGGAGCCTCGCAAATGCGGATAATTTTACTATCCCTCTGCTAAGGGATATAAAGAGAAAAAAGGATGGAGCGTCGCTTTTGGTTGATATTTTGATAAACCAGGCGACCCACGTAAATTTTATGGTAGGGAAAGCTGTGAATCCGGCGCACGAAAAAGATTTTTTTATTGAGATATCCGGCGATAAGGTTAAGGTGGTTGAAGAAATAGCCCGGATTCTTAAAAAATGGGGCAAAAGGGTAAATGTGGAGTATTATTGATGCGGCCTTTTTTAGGCCGCTTTATTTTTTGGCAATTTACAATAAGTCTTTATAATAGTAAAATTGTATAAAAGCAAGAAATATCGATAGTAAAGAATATTTTTAGCGGGTTAGGAGAGAGGTGATCTGCGTGACCCGATTTGATTATAAGTTTCTTTTTGAATCCATGCTGATTCATTTAAAACAAGGTATTCTCGTTGTAGATACCAATGCCAATGTTGTGTTTTACAATGAACCGGTTACACAGATAGCGGGGATAGATCCGAAGGATGCGGTGGGTAAAAATATATTAGAGATATTTCCGGATTTGACCCCGGAGACAAGTACTTTTTACTACGTCTTGAGGACGGGGAAGCCACTTATAGATTATGTCCAAACCTATATGAATTACAAGAGAGAAAAAGTAACTACCGTGACATCGACGATGCCGCTAATACAAAACGGGAAAGTAGTGGGAGCGTTTGAACTTTACAGGGAGTTCTCTACATTAAGGGATCTTTCTGAAAGGATTATCTCCCTTCAAAAGGAGCTTTACAAGAAGGCTTCTTGTGAAAAAAATTACAGCGATTGCAAGGCTGTTTACACCTTTGATGATATAATAGGTAAAAGCCCGGCAATCAGGGAATTGATAGAAAAGGCCAGGAAAGTTGCTGATAGTCCATCGCCCATTCTTGTTTACGGCGAAACTGGAACGGGAAAGGAGCTTCTCGTTCAGGCTATACACAATGCCAGCCTGACGAGAAGGAATAAGCCGTTTATCGCCCAAAACTGCGCTGCTTTGCCGAAGACGTTGCTGGAAGGAATCCTGTTTGGGACGACTACCGGAAGTTTTACCGGCGCAAAGGACCGTCCGGGGCTTTTCGAACTTGCGAACGGTGGAACGCTGTTTTTAGATGAGATAAATTCCATGGATATAGAATTGCAGGCAAAACTTCTACGCGTTCTGCAGGATGGGGTCATAAGAAGGATAGGAGGTATAAAGACCACCGTTGTGGATGTGAGGGTAATCGCATCTACCAATGAACCACCACAAAAGGCGGTGGAGAAAAAACTGTTGAGAGAGGATTTGTATTACAGGCTTAATGTAATTTCTCTCACGGTTCCGCCGCTCAGGGAAAGGAAGGAAGATATTCCTCTGCTCGTAGAGCACTTTATAAAACAATATAATAAATTGTTGGGCAAGAGCGTAAAGGGTGTTTCCCGTGAGGTCATGGAGCTTTTCATGAATTACCGGTGGCCCGGCAATGTAAGGGAGTTAAAATCAATAATAGAAAATGCCATGAATTTCATCGAAGGGGAAATAATCCAGCTAAAGGATCTGCCGCGGAATTTTGGGGATTTTGTAACAGGTGATGATGGATGTTATGCCGGAGTCGATCATCAAGCTGAATTCCCGCCGTTAAATGAAGCAGTGGGCAATTTTGAAAAGAACCTGATTCAGAAAGCGATAATGGCGGCAAATGGCAATTACGCTGAAGCAGCGAGACTATTAAAAGTACCGAAGCAAACCCTACATAATAAAGTAAAAAAATATGGACTCAATAAAAAATTATTAAGGGATAATCCCTGAAAAAAGTCCCAAAACTAAGCTTAAAAAGTCCCAAAAATGGGACTTTTTTATGTTTAATAAAACTATTAATAATAGAGAAATTCAGGATTTTAGATAATGGTATAATATTTGCATTATAAAAAAACAAAGTTTTCAACTTTGGAGGTGGTTTACTAAGTGTTTAAGTTTGAAAGAATGATTACTGCTGTAGATACTCATACAGGAGGGGAACCAACAAGGACTGTAATAGGCGGCTTACCACGCATACCAGGGAAGACGGTTAGCGAGAAAATGGTTTACATGCGCGATCATATGGATTGGATCCGTACCATGCTCATGTATGAACCGCGGGGTCATAGTGTCATGTCAGGGGCTATAATAACAGAGCCGAGCGATCCCAGGGCGGATATAGGTGTTATTTACATTGAGACTGGAGGATACCTGCCCATGTGCGGGCATGACACTATAGGCTGTTGTACTGCCCTTATTGAGATGGGAGTGATTCCAGCATCAGAACCGATAACTACAGTCACCCTGGAAACGCCAGCAGGCCTTGTTACAGCAAAAGCAACTGTTGAAAACGGGATTGTGAGGTCAGTCACGTTTAGGAATATTCCTTCGTTCCTGTATATGGCTGATGTGGAAGTGAAAGTGCCAGAGTTGGGCAATATTACCTTAGACATTGCATATGGGGGTAATTTTTACGCAATTGTTGATGCTGAGAAAATCGGAGTAAGTATTGCGCCTGAAAATGCAAGGGAGATCATACGACTGGGTAGATCAATTAAGGATGCGGTAAATAGTCAGTACACTATTCAGCATCCAGAGAGGCCCTATATACAGGGTTTAACGCATGTTGAGTTTTCCGGACCTCCTACTCATAAGGAAGCGCACGCAAAAAATACGGTATTAATTACACATGATGCTTTGGATCGTTCACCTTGTGGGACTGGTACCTCTGCGAAACTCGCTGCTTTATATGCAAAGGGAAAGATTTCCCTAAATCAGGAATTTGTCCATGAAAGCATTATAGGGAGTCTGTTTAAGGCAAAAATCGTTGAAGAATGCGAAGTTGCTGGTTATAAAGCGATTATACCGGAAATTACTGGAAGTGCATATATAACAGGTATCCACCAGTTTGTAATTGACCCTGACGATCCATTGAAGATGGGATTCCTAATTCCAGACTAATTGGGAGCGCTAATTCGAGACCTTTTTGCTGGTAAATCATATGGAAGAGTAATTTCGGAAACAGTCAATAATTCCCTGTAAAAAACTAACAAACCCAACAAAAAAACCAATAAAACACAACCTTTTACCAAAATAAGGAAGTGAAGAACAAAAAAACAAGTAAACAGCAATACTTACTAAAATAAGACCCCAAAAAAAGACAATAACAAACTAACCCTTTAAAAATCAATTTTAAAAGGTAAAACATGGAAAATAATTAACTTGGGGATTTTAAATTCTAAGCTGCCAAAGCCTTACCCAAAACCTCAGCCCAGATATCAAAATGTTCTTTTTCAGCCTTAGCAACCCAGGAATCAAGATGACAATTCATAGCAGCAAAATGAATAAAAAAATACCAATTCTTGCGGCTTCTAACCCTGCAGCGCTCAATTTCATAATCATTTTTAATACGCTTAAAAGAGCGTTCCGAAGAAGACCTCATAGCATAAACCTTACGCCAAGCCTTAGAATCCCTGGGGGTTTTAGTAAAAATCCTTAAATCATCCTGAGGCTTAGTATAAACCGTGCACCCATAAGGAGAATCAGAACAAGGGCAATCGCAGGAAATATTCTTTCTCAAGCGTCTACTACCGGCTTTTAAAGGACATCGCCACTTCAAGCGACTGCGGCTTTTATTAAAACCACAAAAACACATAGCATAACCCTTAGGGCAAATAGGAATACCGAACTCATTAACACTGACGGAAGGTAAATCCTTAAAATTACCCTTGCCCTTAGAATTTAAATCGATAAAAGGTTCAATACCCCAAAACTCACAAAGCTCATAAAAAGGATAAGCATCATGAGCAGAATCAGCCAAAAACTTATTTACCTTCAAATACCGATAAAGCTCCTTAAACTCAGCTAAAGAAATAACACCAGTTGAAAATCTGTCGGCAAGCCTGACCAAGCCTAATATACATCGGCAACTCACCAACACTTGATGCTGCAGTTAAAACATAAAGAGAATACCCATAATAGTACTCGTTACGGTAACTGTCCCAGCCCCAAGAAGCCTCAGGATCCGAAAAACGACGCTTACAATCACAACTAAAAATACCCTTATTCCTACAATCACAAACCTTAACACCATATGGGCTGGATCCCGTCCTCAAAGAAGAACCATCACCCGACAAAACAAGCTTCAAAGGATCCGGGATCAGGCCCATATGAACAGAAACATCCACAAAACAGCGGGCGAAAATCTCCTGAATTAACCTTTCAGCCCGCAGGGGGAAAGGCACTCTACCATTCATAAACCTTTTACACAACTTACCTACAACCCCCGGATGTTTAACAGGCTGCTTAGAACCTGCTTTGAGCTTCTTTTTAGGCTTTTTAATAGGAGACCTTAACTTAAACCTTCTTTCAATCCTGGTCTTCCTATCCTCAAGCCAGAGCCTATCAAAAAAATCATAAAACGTCCCCACACCGGGCGTTTTATGAGGCTCAAAGCCGGACAAAACAGCCAGAATATCATCAGAACGAAGAGCTTGAACCCATTTAGTAACACTATGATACCCAAGATCCAACATCAACACCAAAGACCTTAAAATACACACAGGATCATACAAAACAGGCCGGCCCATAGAAGAAGAAAAACATTTGTACAACAAACAAGCAGCAGGGTCCAGATTCAAAAACCAGACCTTAGTCAAAGACCTGGAGAAAGACATAAGCCTGTCTTCCTCCAGAGCCCACAACAAAGGAATCCTCTGCCGTAAAAACTGTTGAAACTCAACATGAGAAGAACATTTAATAAGCATAAAATAATCACCCTCATTTATTAGAAGTAATGGTAAAAAATACCATCCACTTCAATTATGGGGGTGATCCGAAAAAGTCAAGTATGAATATAAGCAGATATTCGCATCAATCACAAGAATACTCATAATATCTCGTGATATCTATAATTATCAGCTATTTTTGCAACGGAGAATAAGTGGAGGTAAAAAAATAATAGCCCTTGTGAGAGGGCTTGAGAATAAAGGAAACTGAGTTTCCGAAAATCTACATGGAAAGATGAGGAGGTGTAAAAATTGTACTTTTGATGTTATTTGGGTTAAAACAATTGCAAACAAAGGTACAATTTAACAACAAGGGAGGGTTAAATAAAAGATGACATCACTTCAAACACTGGTAATTGTTATGACTACGATTTACCTCGGACTCTGCGTATGGGTAGGGTATAAAACTCGCACTGAAATTAAAGATGCTTATGATTATTTCTTAGCAGGTAAAACAGTAACTTTTTGGTTCCTGTTTTTTACGACTTGGGCCTCCTTTAGTGGTGCCGGCAATTTTGTCGGTTATGCTGGTAGAGCTGCGATGCATGGAATTTCTGCCTATTGGGTGTATCTTGGTGAGGTGGTATTAGGTTATAACACGGTCGCATTCCTTCTTGCACCTCATCTTGCCAAATTTAATTATGTAACTATGGCACACTATCTTTCGGACTATCTCGCGGGCGGGGACTTATTTGTAAGAAGGATTGCAGGAGCTGCTACCCTTTTGCCAAATGTGTGCTGGGTGGGTGGCCAAATAATGGCATTATCGTACCTCTATAGCATGGTGTTTAATGTTAATCCAAAAATAATTATGGTGATAGTTGGCGCTGTTGTTATTTATTATACTATTAGCGGTGGATTTAAAGCAGTTGTGCAGACGGACTTTTTCCAGGGAATTATGCAACTTGCACTTGCCGTCTTTATGATCACTTATATTGTGAAGGTAACCGGCCTGAACGTTTCATGGATTAGCAGACAACTTATAGCCCAGGATCCAAATTTGTGGCAATGGACCCCGGGAGGAATTTTGCCACATTTATCCGGTTTTCTAGTTGGATTTTTTGGAGGGCTTTCAAATCCTCCTATGTGGAATAGGGCTTTTGCAGCAAAAGATATTCAGACTGTAAAAGCATATAAAATCGCTATGGTTATAACCGCTATAGCTGTATTCTTCACGTTATTTATGGGATTATACGTGCGAGCAGTAAATCCTCAAGTCGGAGATAAGGCTACCTTCTGGTTTTTATTTAACCATACACCGATGTTTGTCCAGGCTTTAGCAATGGTTTGTGTCATGGCTGCCTGTATGTCTACAGCAGATACGCACCTCAATAATGGAGGAGCTAATATAATGTGTGATATCATTGATCCCTATGGGAGAATGGACACAAAGAAGCAGGTAAAATATTCTAGAATAGTTACTGCGATAGCTGGCCTTTTTTCAATAGGTGCTGCTCTTACTTTCCCATCAATTCTTGATCTGGGCATGTTTGGATATGCGATATGTGGCGGTGTATTAATTCCTTACTTCATTATTGCCTATATTTATAAGGATAAGAATTCTAAGAAGTTTAAGTCGGGCTTGTCTGCAACTGCAAGTCGTGCAGGCCTTGTCGCAGGAGCGATAGTAGCAGTATTTTTCGAGGGGGTACCGTCACTCAATAAATTATTTGGAGGCGGAATTATCCCGGCAATTGTGGTAACAACACTTGTCCTGTTGCTCGTCAATCTGTTTACCAAATCAACAGCATCAACAGTACCCAATTTGGACCATAGCAGTTGACAGCTTAATATTTTACATTGTAAAGCTTGCAACAATATCGGATACATTGAAATAGCGTTTCATCGGCTATAGTTCCTTTTAATAACATTTTGGGTAGGAATATCAGCGGAAAGACCTCTCTATTCCGCTGATATTCCTACTGGCGTATCTAAAATGAGACATTGTCTCTAAAATGGTTATTAATGACGGCTACGCTATAATCAAGAATTAAATGTTTTAGAGGGTGAATGAAATAGACAAGAGTTGGACTCTTGTTAAAAACTAAATGGCATAAAATTTGCATAGATTTAATAGATATGGAAAATTAGCTTTTTAATCCCTGTATAATAATACTACTACGGGAGGCGAATTTTATGCATATCTCTTCCGGGTGTACAGTTGAAAAAGAAATCCAAAAAAGGAGGTCGGCTGTCCGTCCCATAAATGAGCGAATAGCTAAGCTTCGCGAAGAAAGCGTTAAGGCTCAGGTCAAAATCTCCGCCGAGAGGGCAAAGATCATAACGGAATTTTACAAGAGCGGCATAGCAAAAGACGAGTCCATTCCGGTGCAGCGCGCTATGGCTTTCAAGTACTTGATGGAGCGGGTGAGCCTGCCGGTGGAGGAAGGCCAGCTTATCGTAGGGCTCAGGGGAACTGGTCCGCAGGAGGTGCCTACCTATCCCGAGATATGCACCCACAGCATGCAGGACCTAGAAATTCTGGATTCCAGGGAAAACATGCCATACAAGGTCGATAAAGAGACGAAAAAGCTTTACGAAGAGGAGATAATTCCGTTCTGGAAGGGCAAGACGGTTAGGGAAGAACTTTTTGCACGCCTTCCTCAAGAATGGCTAGATGCCTATGAAGCGGGGATATGGACCGAATTCATGGAACAGAGGGCGCCAGGACATACCGCCGGCGGGGAGAGAATTTTTGAAAAAGGGGTTCTCGACATAAAAGAGGAAATAAAAAAGAGCATGCAAGAACTCAAACCCGATGATCCCGATTATAAAGAAAAGTTGGAAGAATTGAAGGCTATGGACATTGCCGCTGACGCAATTTTGATATATGCTAAGCGTTATGCCGAAAAACTGGAAAAAATGGCTAAGGAGGAAGAAAACCCCGAGCGCAAGAGAGAACTTGAGGAGATGGCAAGAATTTGCCGCAAGGTCCCTGCTCATGCACCGGAGACCTTCTGGGAAGCCCTGCAGCACTATTGGTTCGTCCACGTCGGGGTGGTCTATGAGACCAATCCCTGGGATTCATTCAACCCGGGCAGATTCGACCAGCACCTTTTTCCCTTCTACGAAAAGGATGTAAAAGAAGGAAGGCTAACGAGGGAGAAGGCCAAGGAACTTTTAGAGGCCTTCTGGATAAAGATAAACAACCAGCCAGCGGTGCCCAAAGTAGGAGTTACTGCGGAGGAAAGCTTCACATACAACGATTTTACCAAGATAAATATAGGTGGCCTCAAAAAAGACGGCTCCGACGGCGTAAACGAAGTGTCCTACCTGCTCTTGGAAGTGCTGGATGAAATGAGGACGCTTCAGCCGAACACTGCCTTGCTCGTCAGCAACAAAAACCCTGATAGGATATTGATAAAGGCCTTGCAGGTTGTAGCTCCGGGATTCGGCGAGCCACCGTTTTTCAACTTCGACGGCGTGATAGTGAAGATGTTGAGGCAGGGCAAGACTCTGGAGGATGCGAGGACCGCCGGGGTGAGCGGCTGCGTGGAGACGGGTTCCTTCGGCAAGGAAGCCTATATACTCACGGGTTACTTCAACCTACCCAAGATTCTGGAAATTACCCTGAACAACGGAATAGACCCGCAGACCGGCAAAAAACTGGGGATCGAAACCGGTGATCCGGCTAACTTCAAATCCTACGAAGAGCTGTGGCAGGCATTCATCAAACAAGTAAAGCATTTCATGGACATAAAGATGAAGGGGAACGACATCATAGAGGAAATCTACGCAAGGCAGCTTCCCGTGCCGTTCCTGTCGCTTTGGATAGATGACTGCGTGAAAAAAGCAAAGGACTACAATTCGGGTGGAACGAGGTACAACACGCAGTACGTGCAGCTCGTGGGGCTCGGCACCGTGGCTTTCAGTCTGAGCTCATTGAAATACCACGTCTTCGACGAAAAGACGACGAGCATGGAAGAATTCTTGGAAGCCTTGAGGCAAAATTTCGAAGGGAAATACGAGATTTTGAGGCAGAGGATATTGAATAAGACTCCGCGATACGGAGAGGACGACGATTACGCCGACGAGGTAGCGAAGAGACTGGTGGATGAGGTAGTCGGGATAATAGAAAGCTACCCGCCGACGCCGGTGAGGAGGGCTTCGAGAAGGGCGTATTTCCTGCCCACGACGGCCCACGTATATTTCGGCAAGGTAACCGGTGCCACGCCGGACGGCAGAAAAGCCGGTTTTCCGGTGTCCGAGGGCATATCTCCAGTGCAGGGAAGCGACAGAAGAGGAATAGCGGCAGTATTCAGGTCCGTAGCGAAGTGCGACTGGGATAAGACCGGCGGGGCGCTTTTAAACCAAAAGCTCACGCCGGACCTTTTGGAGGGCGAAGAAAACCTGAAGAATCTCGCAAGCCTGATAAGAACGTTCTTCAACATGGGCGGGCACCACGTGCAGTTCAACGTGGTGAGTGCGGAGCTTTTGAGAGAGGCCCAAAAACGTCCTGCGGATTTCCAGGACCTGATGGTGAGGGTGGCGGGATACAGCGACTACTTCGTGAATTTGCCGAAGGGACTGCAGGAGGAGATAATAGCGAGGACCGAACACAAGGAGATTTAGCTTATTTGATGCCACAAGGAGGCTTTTAAATGACGTACAACGGGTTGATATTCGATATTAAGCGCTTTGCGGTGCACGACGGGCCGGGAATAAGGACCACCGTCTTTATGAAAGGCTGTCCCTTGCGGTGCTGGTGGTGCCACAATCCGGAAGGCATATCGCCCAAGAATGAGCTAATGTTTTTCGAATACAAATGTATGAGGTGTCGTACCTGCGCCGGGGTATGCCCGGCCGGGGCGATTTTTTTTGAAAACGAAGGCGGCTTTCCCAAAATTGAAAGAAGCCTTTGCATAGGGTGCGGTATATGTGCCGATGCTTGCCCGACGAATGCGATGAGGCTCGTCGGGAGGGTGATAAATGTGGAGGAACTTATAAAGGAATTGGAAAGAGACGTGCTCTTTTACGACAAATCCGGCGGCGGCGTTACTTTTTCGGGGGGAGAGCCCCTCGCGCAGCCGCATTTTCTGAAGGAAGCTCTAAAAAGGTGCAAGGAGCACGGCTTCCACACCGCCCTTGACACTTCGGGCTTCGCGCCCCAGGATACCTTCGAAGAGGTTATGGATTATGTGGATTTTTTCCTGTTCGACCTGAAACTCGCTAAAGAGGAGCATCACAAAAAATACACCGGGGTTTCCAACGAGCCTATAAGGAAAAACCTGAGGCTTCTGGATGATGCGGGAAGGGGCAAGGACGTGCTCCTTCGCCTTCCCGTCATCCCCGGGATTACCGATACAAATGAAAATATAGAAGGCCTTGTGGAATTCGCATCTTCGTTAAAAGACATAAGGCAAATAGAACTTTTGCCCTTCCACGATGTGAGCGAAAAGTACGCAAGGCTTTCAAGGGAATACAAGATGGTGTACTTTAGCGCACCACCTCTGGCTACCATGAAGCGCATAAAAGAAGCTTTTGAGAGAATAGGGTTTAATGTATATGATAACAAGTAACAAGTGTGATAAAAAGCTGGAAGTTATCATGTGCCAATTAGTTTTTTGGCCAGATTTACTGCGGAAACCGCATCTGGGGCATATCCGTCGGCACCTATCATCTTTGCAAATTCCTCGGTGACAACTGCACCGCCCACCATTATTTTGGAAGATATTCCCCGGGATTTAGCAAGGTCCACCACATCCTTCATCCTGACCATCGTCGTCGTCATCAAGGCGCTCAATCCTATTATGTCGGCATTGCTACTTACAGCGGCTTCTATGATTTTTTCTTCCGGTACATCCACCCCGAGGTCTATTACGTTAAAACCGTTGTTTGAGAGCATTAGTTTCACGATGTTCTTACCTATGTCGTGAATGTCCCCGCGGACGGTGGCTAAAACTACCGTGCCGTGGGATTTTTGTTTTTCTGCGCCGATAAGGGGGCGAAGATGGGAGAAGGCCATCTCGGCCGCCTCGGCGGCTGCTATGAGTTGGGGAAGGAAGAATTCGCCCGTTTCGTACTTTTTGCCCACCTCTTCCAGGGCGGGTATGACCATCTCGTTTATGACATCGAGCGGACTATGCCCGGCTTTTAAGGCCAAATCCACCAGATCTTTTATGTTTTCCGCATTGCCGTTAATAACCGCGTCCTTCAAGGTTTTCTCGGAAGTTTTTTCTACTCGCCCGGAGAAAACGTAATATTCGCCCCTCTCATCGCGGCCGGTCAAGAGATCGGAAGCCCTTAAGGCACCTATTATTTCAGGGCTCAGAGGGTCTATTATCGGAAGGTCCAGACCTTCTTTCATCGCCATGGCGAGGAATGCCGCGTTTAAAGTCTTCCGGAAGGGGAGGCCGTGGGATATATTGCTGATTCCGAGTACCGTTTTCACGCCCAGCTCATTTTTTATCAAGCTGATGGCCTTTAAAGTTTCAAGTGCCTGGTTTTGATGGACACCGGCTGCAAGGCACAGGCAATCGATGAAGATAAAGTTGCGGTCGATGCCGTATTTTTCCGCATATTCGACGATTTTTTGGGCGACCTTCAGGCGCTTTTCGGCACTTTCCGGAATTCCGCTTTTGTCCAGAGTTAGCCCTATTAAGGCAGCGCCGTAGCGCCGGGCAATGGGGAGTATTTTCTCGAGCTTGTCCTTAGAACCGTCTACCGAATTTATTATAGCCCTGCCGCAAAAGTATTTAAGGCCTGCTTCGATAGCTTCGGGGTTGGAGCTATCTATGGAAAGGGGAACATCAACCGTTCGCTGGATGGATTCTACCGCCCTGGCCATTGCGGATGCTTCATCGATTCCCGGTACCCCTACATTTACGTCGAGGATCGAAGCGCCGGCCCGCACCTGTTCTTCGGCTTCCTTTATTACAGGCCCGAAGTCGCCATTTTTAATCGATTCCTGCAGCTTTTTTCTTGCTGTGGGATTTATTCGTTCTCCGACGAAAGGCGTGGGACCTCTTCCTTCTATGTAAAGGGTGCGGGTGCGGCATGCCAAAAAGCACCTTCCGTCAGGAAAGCGCAAGGGCGGGCGAAGATCCGATATGGCTTCGGAAATAGCCTTTATGTGTTCCGGGGTGGTGCCGCAGCATCCACCTACTACCGCAACACCCAGGCGGACCATTTCCCTTGCATATTTTGCCATATCTTCGGGTGTGACCGCATAGGATTCAGCGCCGCCTTTTGTATCGGGAAGACCGGCATTGGGCTGGGCGGAAAGGTATACGCCTCCTACCCTGGTCATCTTTTTTATGATGTCTATTGCTTCTTCTGGGCCCAAACTGCAGTTTAAGCCGACGACCGTGGCGCCCATTGCAGAAAGGACCCTCGCTGCGGTTTCGGGATCGGTGCCTGTGAGGGTCCTCCCGTTTTTTTCAAAAGTCATCTGGCATATTACCGGGACATCGCCGAATTCCTTAACTGCGAGGAGGGCAGCCCTCATTTCCTGAAGGTCAGACATGGTTTCTATTATTATCAGGTCTGCACCCGCTTCCAGGAGGTAACCAGCCTGCTCTTTAAAAGCGGCGTAAGCTTCGTCAAAAGAAATGTCGCCAAGGGGTGAGATGAGCTTTCCGGTAGGACCTATAGAGCCTGCAACTAAAACCTTTGTCCCTGCGGCTTTTCGGGCGATTTCGACTGCCCTGTAATTTAATTCTTTTACCTTATCGGCAATACCAAAGGCGGAAAGCTTAATTCGATTCGCTCCGAACGTGTTAGTTTCGATAACCTCAGCTCCCGCATTGATGTAAAGCCTGTGGACGTTTTCTACGGCATTAGGGAATTCAAGATTCAGTAATTCGGGACATGAGCCAGGGGAAAGACCATTTTTAAAGAGCATTGTTCCCATAGCACCGTCAAATATCAAAATTTTCTTCTTGAGCAACTCTATCAATTCGCTGGACTTCAAGATTTTGCCTCCTTTAAATTTTTTCGATTTCGATGTCACCTTTTGCGCCTAAGTGTTCGCCAATGATTATCAAGGCTCCTATGACTCCTTCTATGCCCAGGGCAAATTCTAGGGCGTCCTTTATATCACTCGGGGACTTAACCCGATTGCCCGTGGCGGTGGCTACTGCATCTGCAAGGGTTGAATTTTCCGCTACTATTACGGCTGCATCGGCTTTGCCGAAGCTTAATGAATGGCCGATGGTGCCTGCTGAGGTGCATATCCCCAGGGGGCGCCCGATTGCATTGAGTTTTAAGGCGATTTTATTGCTGAAAGGAGAATCGCCGGCGAATATTCCAATTTTAATCGACCTTAGAGTAAAGGCGAATATATCGCCTCCGTTTTCTACAATTACTTCGGTGGAATATTTCAGGAGATGCCTTCCGACGAATTCCGATATAGCACCAGCTACTGCGGCCATGGGACCTACTCCGGCTTTTGAAGCAGCTTTTGCCATTCTTTTTGCGATTTCCGGTGCCCAGTTAGGGACCAGGTGAGGGGATAGAGAGACGGCGAATTCCGGGTCTATTGAAATATATTTTTCCAAATCTCTTCTACAATTGAGTACACAAGCAGTGGCTTCTGGTAGGAGGTTTTTTTCAGCTCTTATAAAAAGGTCTGTTTCCTTAATTTTGACTGTAAAGCTAATGAGGTCATCGGAAAATACAAGGCTTCTATAATTGTTGCTTCTGCATTCTAACATTTATTCATCCCACCTAGAGCTTCTCGATTGCACCTAGCGGGCAGGTATTTTTGCAGATAAGGCAAGAAGAACATTTTTCAGCAAAAAAACGCAATTCCCAAATGTTTTTGTCAAGGCAAAGCGCGCCAGTGGGGCAAAGCACGGTACAGGCGCCGCAGCTTATGCATTTTTCTTCAATTATTTCTATTCCTGGTTTCTTGGCTTTTAGCTGTGCGTTTACTTTGCTCATCACAGGTCCTCCTTTTCTTCATTTAGCGGCATAAGTCGCGTATCCATTGGCAGTGCTTGTATGGGTTGCTGTAATAGGAATTTGCCTTCTTTTATCCAATTTTTTAGGATTTCAGCTATCTTTAAGGACATAGATATACTTGAGAGTGGAGCTGTAGGAACTTTCTTGCCCATAAGCATTATGCTGCCGCTCTTTAACTCTGCGTAGTTTACCCTGCGAAGGACTGGTCTTGAGCGGGAGGGCACTGCGTAATCGAGTATATTTGTGAAAATTTCTTCGTCCATTACAGATACAAACCGGGCCATCTCCTCATCAATGATGGGGATCGGCACACCTACGCCTACATAAAGCGTCACGCCGTATCCCTTGATTACTGCTGCTCTGAGAAATTCTGGACTCATCTTTTTTAAATCTCCTATGAGGGCTAGCGTAGCGCCGCCCCCTATGGGGACGCCGCTTTCAGCGCGCTCTTGAGTGGGATTGTGTTGGGTGCCTTCCCAGGCTACGTAACCTATTGCACCACCCAGGAAAATTCGTGTCCCAACGCCTATAGTCCTCAGGTACGGGTCGTTCATCAAGGGGCTTAATTCTCCTGTTGTCGAATAGTTTACGTTTCCGCAGTTTGGTAGAAGAACGCCCATATAGGTATAGAGGATTTTGTCGGAAGTATTCGTTGCAGCATTGTAATTCTGATAAGCATTTCGGGGATTGAAAAGTATTGCCTGGTTTATGGAATATTTATCGATAAAACCGGTGAATTCCTTTCGAGGGTAACAGTCGGTTCCGTAAGAGATAGCCCTCAGCTTTATTTTCTTTCCAGCCACCAGGTCCTCGATTACGTGGGCTCCGCCGTAATTCATCCCTTCGGATTCCGATTGCTCTGTTGCGCCGATATAGGCGTCTACCGCCGCTATACCTCCGTAGGCCGGGACGTCGTTCAGCCAGACTTTGCTCATCTTTATAGGTGGATCTGTGTGGCCGAAATTAAGGAAAGCTCCAGAAGAGCACATGGCCCCGAAAGTTGCGGTGGTGACCACGTCTACCCTTTTGGCGACCTCTTTTATGCCCTCTTTGCGGGCAAGCTCCTTTACTTCCTGGGCTGTGAGCACCACGGCACAACCGGATTTAATCTTCTCGTTGATTTCCTCAAAGGTTTTCAATATAATCACTCCCTCTCGGTGCAAAGTTCAGTAAGAGGCAACAAAAAAGCCTCTTCCGATAAGAAGAGGCAAGCTTTCCCGCCTCTTCTTATCTCTCAGGACATTTCGTCCTGCAGGAATTGGCACCTTCGCATCTTGAAAGATGCGGGTTGCCGGGTTTCATCGGGCCAGTCCCTCCACCGCTCTTGATAAGAAGAGTTTCAAAGATATTTGGTTTTCAAAGTTTTAAATAGATAATAACAGATGTATTTTTTCATGTCAATAATTTATTTGCGATGAAGGAGCATTTTTAAAAATTTCTTGCTGTGTTCGTTCTTTCGAAGTCAATTTAGATACAAACGGTACTACTAAAAGCGGGATTATCATGGCAAGGCTTCCGAACATAGGGATTTTTGATGAATCAAATCTATAAATTATCGAGAGAACTATAGATATAGCAAGGCCCGTTATGGAACCAGCCCATGCGCCTGATTTTGTGGTTTGCTTATAAAACAGGCCAAAAAGATAGGGTGCTAAAAATGTTCCGGCCACAGTGCCCCAGGATATGGCCATCAGCGTAATGATGATGGATGGCTTTAGTATGGCGATTATCAGGGACAGGATAATGAAAATCAGGCAGAAAAGCCTCATGAGCGCCATTTTCGCCTTGCCGCCGAGTTTAATTCCAAGCCCTTCTGTAAGGTCCACGCTGATCGCCGAGCTCGATATCAGGACCAAAGAAGATAAGGTGGACATGGAAGCAGAGACTACAAGTGCTAGGATTACGGCGGCAACTGCTTCTGGCATCGCCGATTCAATTATTTTCGGCACCATGATGTCAGGATTGGGCCGCCCGCCTTCTAAAGGTATGGAGTCGAAAAAGAGTCTGGTCATTGCGCCTATAAAATAAGCTGTGAAGCTTATTATAAACGAGAATGTGGTAGAAATTGCGGTGGCCGGCCTTACCGAGGCATCATCTTTTATTGAGTGACATCCTCCCCCTAATAAATTAGGGGGCATCCCAACGTGGGATGGCGGCACACACCGCAGGTTAGCCAGCACTCCCCGGTCTACCCGGTTCATCGCCTTGGCCTTAAGGGGTGTCACCCTCCCCTTTCTCCCAGGGTCATGCCCCAAGAGCATCGAGCGCTTTTGCGGCTATGTTTATTGCCCCCACCCTGTCCGCATCAGATTGGTAGCCACATTTTATGCATCTAAACCAGCCTTGGGCCTTACGGTTATACCGGGAAGCATTCCCGCACTTCGGACAGGTCTTGTAGGTCTCCTTGGGGTCGACGTAGATTACGGGAACTCCGGCAAGGGCTGCTTTGTATTCGATAAACGAGGCCAGCTCTTTGAAGTTCCACCCGGACATCATCCGGTTGAACTTTTTTGATCCTTTAGTCCGCTCGCGGATACCAAGGAGGTTTTCCAGCGCAATCGCCTTGCCTTCTTTCTTCGCTATTTCAACTATGCGCTTCGAGATGCAGTGGTTGATATACCGCATCCACCTTGTTTCGCGGCCGGCTTCTTTCTTGACTCGGGAAAGCCTGCCCGCCTGCTGAAGTGCAGCTCTCCTTGCTGCCCACTTTTCCTTGCGCCATCTGACTTGGCGGCCGTCAAAAAAGATGTTGTTGGACATATCTCCATGGACCCTTGTCGGCAGGAACCTCCTGCCAGGTCCTGGAGCCTTTTTGCATGGTATCTAGAAGTGGCAATGGGCACTGCTATCTGGCTCCTGCCGGAGGAGACAGGGAACTTGATGACCCATGTGCCTGACGGCAACTGATGGATTGAATAGCAGTCTTGCCGCACCATTACCGGAACTATCCGGTCAAATTTGGGCAGGCTGGATTTCTTGCCATTTTTTGTGCGGGAAAGATATGAGCGATAAGCTGAGAGCGCTTTGCGCATGGCGCACTGGAATGTAGCTCGGTTGAGGTCAAAAAGTCCACAGGCCTTGTGGTAGGTTTCATGGTTTAACTTTGCCCTGCTGGCAGTGTTCAAAGTTTCGGCCTGCTTTATAAACCATGAGCAGGCTTTGCGGTATGTTTCCAGCATTCGGGCCATTTTCTCCAGTTTGCCTTTGTTTGGGGATAGGAGTTTTACCTTTAGTGTTACTGTCTGCATATAGTATCTCCTCCGGTTCGCTCAAATTTTAGCATAGCCAGAGAAAGATGGCAAGCCGTCATTCATCCCCTGATAAAAATCGGAGGCATTCTGGCGGGATTTTTGTAAAATTATTATTAGAATATATTATGAGATCATGCCTTCTGGAGCGTGGTGAGGATGAAGGAAAGCGGCAAATTGCCTTGCGCAATTCCTCTTTCCGGATTTTCGGAGAAAGTTCCAAAGCTCTTTGGAATTCCGTCGGGTGTGCCGGGACTCGATGAATTGTTTTTCACTTTTCGGGTGGAAGGTGAGGAAGTGAAGCGGTTGCCCTTAAACGGCCTTCCTTGTGCATCAGTGATTCATCTCACGGGAGTGCCTGATACGGGGAAGTCGCTATTATGCGAACAGTTTTCTATAACTCAGGCTTCTTACGGATACAATGTCCTTTTTGTAACTGCAGAAGTACCAGCTCCATATTTGGCATTGAGCTTCAAGCAGCGTTCTCAGGTTCTGAAGGTGGATTGGGACGCGATTAAGGAGAAAATATTTATCGTAGATCTGACGGCACATCCGGAACTGAGGGAAAATGTGGGAGATTTATGCGCCTTTCTTTCAAGAACTATCGAGAAGGAAAAAATAAATTCCACTGTAATAGATTCTATCACTGGACTGTACGAAGGCAGGGAAATGTTAGCGAGGAGTATTGTAAGGAAGCTGTACGAAACTATGAAAAAACACTACCAAAATGCCATATTTATTTCGCAAAAACGCAGTAGCCATGAGGAATTATCGTCTGAAGCAGCGGGAGGCTACGCGGTTCCCCATATAGTGGACTGTACTATAGTTTTGTCAAAAATTGTGCTGAACTCCAAGGCAACAGCTACCATGTACAATAGAAAGCCTGGGGAGGTTTTGAGGACGATAAGAATAGACGGATGCCGGATGTGTGGCCATGACTCGAACGTTCACCTTTTGGAGATAAATGAGTGGGGAATTTTGCAGGTGGGAAAACCGCTTTATGAAGTGCTTCGCTAGAGTTTGTAAAAATAGCCGGCCTTAATTGCCGGCTTATTTTTTTCTATTCTTGTAATCCCTTATGGCGTCGTGAAGGGCATCGGCAGCTATGTTGGAACAATTGAGCTTCTGGGGCGGAAGGCCCTCTAAAGCCTCGGCTACCTGTTCGTTGGTTATTTTTAAGGCATCTTCGATGGTTTTGCCTTTTGCAAGAACGGTCAGCATGCTGCTCGCCGCGATGGCTGCACCGCAGCCGAAGGTTTTGAATTTTATGTCGTCTATGATGCCGTCTTTCACCTTTATGTAAATCGTTATAGAGTCTCCATCTACCGGATTGCCCGCATGGCCAATTCCATCGGCATCGCGGATCTCCCCTGCGTTTCTCGGATTGGACAGGTGGTCGAGCACCTTGTCGTTGTACAATATTACGCGCCTCCTTTTTCATTGTTCGAAGTGACGTCGATTCCCGTCTTTAATATTTCCGCTACAAAACTTATTTTATTTGCCATTTCTTCGAATTCTTCAGGGGTGTATCCTAGCAAATCGGCGCCTACATCGTAATTCCAGCATTTATACAGCAACTCCAGCCGTTCAAAGAAGCTCATTTTCCCGAAGTCTTGGGAAACTATTGCCAGGTCCACGTCACTTTCTTTTAAGGCCTCGCCTTTCGCATAAGAACCAAATAAGATAGCTCTGTTTATTTTAATGTAATCCTGAAGTTTTTCTATGTAGTCCTTTATAATATCTATTATTTCATTTTTTGTCTTAACCATTGCAATACCCTCTCGGTTTCTTTTAAAAACTCCCACGCGATTTCGTCGTTGTACATTTTATGGCTAGGACCTCCGGCGGCGTCAGGGTATCTCATGAAAAGAAACAGGTTCTACAGCGTTCCTCAAAACTTCCCACTGGTCTTTAGTAACAAGCCCCAGTCTCCAGAGGGCGATACCCAAAAGTTTATAGCGCTTTGCGATGCCGATTTTTGTAAGCAGGCTTTCTGCGGTCTCTCTCGGCATGGATATGCCGAGTATCAATTTTTCCGCAGGTACTTCGGCTTTCGCCATTTCTATTGCCTGCAGTACCTTGTCCACCGGCTCAGGCGAACTGCCGTAGTCGTACGCCATTATTATAATGCGATCGGCTATAGCGCCCAGAGCTCTGTAATCGTACCCCTTATAGGCGCTATTGGGGGCATGAAGGGTAAGTGTCAGGGTTTTTGAAGGGTCTAGTTTTTCGGAAAGGATCCGGACAAAACTGGTAAAGTTTTGGCGGGTTTTCAAAAGTTGCTCCTGGCTTTCGTCTAACCCAAGCCCTTCCAGGTCCAGGTTAACGCCAGAATAGAGCTTGGATTCTTCGGCAATAGCTTCGGCCAACTTTTCCATGGCTTCTTTAGAAGAAATAAGTTCACTAATGTCCCTTTTGCTGTCGGTAGCATGAATTACCATTTCAGTCCGCAGGTTATAAAGGGATGCTGCTTTAAGGACGTCTTCCCAGCCTGAGGGCCTTTGCCAGCCCGTAGCGCTTTGCGTAAGAAGGCTCCCATCCTTGTCAAGGCTGTACCATCCTAAGGCAAGTTCGCTTACCGCATCGGTATTTCCCTCTGAATGTTCGGGATAAGGCTTTCCAAAAAGGTTGGTCCAGCTGCTGGTTCTGCTGTCGCCGAGGGCGTAAAAACCTATTACCGCCATTTTTCTCCTTGGCGAAAATATCCTTATTGTGTACGATGCTTCATCCCATTCTACAGTACATCCGAAGGCTTCGCTGAAAAAACGAAGGGGTATTAGCGTCCTTCCGTTCACTACCATCGGCGGGACATCCAATGTGACCGGTGCGCTATTACGGTAAGCCGTTTTATCGCCTATTCGAAGCAGGATGCTGGTGATGCCGTCGCTTGCCGTAACTGTTTTTGATTTTTCATCCCAGGATACCGGAACGTTCAATGCTTCGGATACGGCGCGAAAGGGGACTAGAGTTCGTCCATCTTTTGTAATTGGGGGAACGTCAAAGTTGACCGGAAGCCCGTCGACAATGATCGAAATGGTCCTTTCCTGAGCAAAGGAAGGAGTATTCGTGCCTTCAGTCAGGAGTACGATCGTAAAAAGCATGAGGAAAATAAGTCGCAATATTTTATTCAAGTCAGCCCCTCCAGTCATTTTCTGCAAGATAATGTCATGCCTTCAAAAGCTAAGAAAATTCTATCAAAAAATGCGGATGAGCACAAGGACGGACTCTGTGTTCTACAAGTTTTCTTCATAAATGAACACATCTTCTATTCCAACGCCGAATACCCTCGCTATTTTAAAAGCCAGTTCCAGAGAAGGGTAGTATTTTCCCTTTTCCAATGCTATAACCGTTTGTCTGGTTATACCTAGTTTTTTGGCCAGGTCTTCCTGGGTCATGTCGTGCATAGCCCTGAAAACTTTTATTTTATTTTTTATCATCGCCGTCTTCTCCCGCCAGATTCTTGGTATAAAAGTAATATAAGAAATAATAGAGAACCAGCATAAAGCAAACGGAATAGAGCAGGGTGAAACCTGCTATCTCCAGTTCTGGATGGACCCTTTTATATCCCAGGAAGATTAAGCCCAGGATCGCCATCGAGATTCCAAGGACGTCAATGGTCTTTTTGGAGGCCTTCCCGACATACTTCTCGATCATTTCATCTTCTATTACATCCCTAACTTTTGACCTGAGCAGGTATACGAGCAATGTGCCAGCCAGGGGGAATACCGCTGCATAAGAGGCCTTATCGCTTGCTACTAAGAAGCCTGTGGCTGCACCGACAGCGGCACTTATCAAGGCAACCAATATAGAAAATCGCCTTCTGTCCATAACGATCCTCCAATCTTTCTTTTTTTATATTGTAACATGATATAGACAAAAAGTAAAGATTAATTTACATATTGTGAACATAAAATTACCCAAAGTATTTGAATAAAAATATATCTTGGGAAATATCTTGATGCTGGATGGAAGTAATATATAATAGTTCTATAAAAAAACAGTAAAAATAAGTGCCAGATTTTTAAATTTCAAGGAGGCGATGCAATGCGTTTTTGTAGGTTTTCGTATCGGGGAAAGACAAGTTGGGGCATGCTGGAAGAAGAAAAAGTCCAACCCCTGGCCGGGCCGCCGTATTACGGAATTGTCAAAGATGGGGAGCCGCTTTTGCTGGCGGACGTAAAGCTTGTTGCACCGGTCGAGCCTTCCAAGATCATCTGCCTGGGGTTAAACTACGCAGACCACGCTAAGGAAATGGGGGTTCCCCTGCCCGAAGAGCCCGTGCTTTTCATGAAGCCTCCTTCCAGCATTATAGGGCCGGGGGAGGCGATAGTCATGCCGGATGTATCCCGAAGGGTGGATTACGAAGCGGAACTCGCGGTGGTAATGGGGAAAAAGGCGTATAAAGTTTCCAGGGAAAAGGCCTTGGAGTTTGTTTTCGGATACACGTGCGCCAACGACGTGACGGCCCGTGACCTTCAGCAAAAGGACGGGCAGTGGACGAGGAGCAAGTCCTTCGATACTTTTTGCCCGCTAGGCCCCTGGCTTGAGACAGAGCTGGACCCTTCAGGCCTCAATATCGAGCTTAGGCAGAACGGCGTTATAAAGCAAAAATCCAATACAGAAAATTTAATATTCAAGATACCCCAGATCATCTCCTTTATATCCTCAGTAATGACATTGCTCCCCGGTGACGTGATCCTTACGGGGACACCCGCGGGTGTTGGCCCCGTAGAGCCTGGGGATGTCCTGGAGGTTATAATCGAAGGGATAGGGACTCTGGAAAATAGCGTAAAATAATAGAGCCGCCATTTAAATGGCGGCCTTACTTTGACTTTTTACGAGCTTCCTCTACCGCTTTTATGAAGAGCTCCAGACTGGAGGGAGGAATGTTCTTCGCTTTGGCCTCTTTTACGACGTCACCGTACTCGTGAATAAACTCGCTGCCTTCTCCTGCAGAGTAATCCGGCTTTGTTCCCGTGACTTCTTCCAGAAACCAGCTCAAAGGCTTTTCGGTGTAAGCGGCCAGGATTTTTAGGGCCTTTTTAGAAGGCTCCCTTTTCCCGGTGGCGTATTTTTGCAAAGTTGTGTGGTGTATTTTATAACCGGTTTTTTCGTAAATCCGGTTTGCGAGTTCGGTATAGGAAAGGTCTCCTTTTATAGATTCTATAATTTTACCGATGCTGTTTATCATATATTCCTCCAATCCGACAAAATTAGCGCAAAAAGACACGTTGACTACTTGAGACATATTGTCTATAATAAAAACGTTGTGTAGCTTAAAAGGGCTACTTAATTATGTTACAAATTAATACTGAACATGTCAAGTTTGCGCTTTTACTGGAGTTGATTCGATGGTTGGCATAGTGATGATCTCACATTGCAACGTGGCTGCAGAACTTTATAGGGCGCTGGAGTTCATCATTGGGGCCCAGCAATATGTTGAACCGGTGGGCTTTCATCCGGGAGAAAACAAAGAAAATTTCAAACTGCGGGTGAAAGATGCGGTTTTGAAGGTGTACCGGGAAGATGGTGTGCTTATACTCGTTGACAAATTCGGAGAAATCCCGTGCAATACCTGCATAGAACTTATCGGTTCCGAGTTAAAACATTTAAACGTTGATTTTATAACGGGATTGAGCCTGCCCATGGTGCTTTTAGCTTGCAAAGCAAGAGTATACAAGAATTTAAACGAACTGGTATGCGAAGTAAAAAAAGCGGTTACGGGCAGTACAATTGTATATTCGGAGATGGTGGCAAATCCGTGATTAATGAGAGACCGGCCGTTAAAGGGCGGTTTTTTTATTTTGCAATAAGGATGATGAAATTGTTAAAATTAAAGTGGTGATGGAAATGATAATATCGGCTAGTAGAAGGACGGACATTCCGGCTTTTTATACCCGGTGGTTTATGGACAAGGTCAAAAAAGGAAGGGTTGTGGTTTATAACCCTTTCAACGGACAAAAAAGGGAGATATCGTTAAAAACAGAAGATGTGGATGCGATAGTATTCTGGAGTAAGAATTTCGGCCCGTTGATTCCACATCTCCGCGAGCTGAAAGACAAATACCGGCTCTACTTTTTATTCACTATAACCGGACTTTCGGGCATATTAGAGGACAACGTCATTTCGGTTGAAAAAGCGATAAAACAGTTCATCGAAATCTCCCGCATATTCTCGCCCGGCCACGTGCAGTGGAGATTTGACCCCATTGTAATTACCAGCGCCACAAGGCCGGAGTTTTATCTGGAGAATTTCACATACCTGGCCCGCAGGCTTCAAGGCCACACCAGGCGGTGCTATATAAGTTTTGCTACTTTTTACGGCAAGGTAAAAAGGAGCTTTGACCAGCTTTCTAAGGAAAAGGGCATTAGGCTTATTCTCTGGGACGAGCAAGAAAGAAGGGAATTTGCAAATCAATTGGGCAGAATTGCAAGTGAATATGGCATTACGGTATATAGCTGCTGCAGTGACTATCTTGTAGGGGAGTTTGTGAGGAAAGGAAGCTGTGTGGATGTAGATGCAATAAACGAGCTTTACTCCTGCGATATAAAGGTGCCTATAAATCCCACGAGGCCGGGATGCGGCTGCTACAAGAGCGTGGATATAGGTGTTTACAACACCTGTCCTCACGGCTGCCGGTACTGCTATGCCAACAGTAATATTATAAAGGCTAAAGAAAACTACCTCTCCCATGATCCTTTTTCTGACTTTTTAATTGCTCGAGAATAAGAAAGATAATTTTGACAAGAAATACTAAACCTGGTATGATGGATTCGAGGTGGAAGAATGGATAGAACGGTCAAAGAAATGTCTTCGGAGGAACTCGAGAAGTACAAAAAAGGCTTAAGGGAAAAACTTTTTAAAGAAAAAGAAGCCCTTGAGGAAAGGTATAAAAGGGCTTGGGAGGTTGCAGAAAAAGCTGCAGGGTTATTATACTCTAAATACAAAGCCGGAAAGGTCGTGGTTTTTGGTTCGCTAACCAACAGAGCAAATTTTACCAAATGGTCGGATATTGATATAGGCGTTTCAGGCCTTGATGATGAAGTATTTTTTAAAGCCGTTGCCGACGTTATTTCTCTAAATGATGAATTTAAAATTGATTTAGTAGATTTGGAAGGCTGTCCATTTTCGTTAAAAGAGAAAATTATTCGGGAAGGGAAAGAATTATGAATAGCAGGTATTTAACCTTATCAGGGCGCATAAAACAAGAAATTTCAGAAATAAAAATGAGTATCGAGAGAGCGAAAAAAGCATGGATCCGTGCTAAGGAATCCTCGGACCCTCTCTACTTGGACAGTGTGGCTTTGAACCTACACGATTTCTATAGCGGCCTTGAAAGAGTTTTCGAGCTTATAGCGGAGAATCTCGATGAGACCAAACCTACAGGAGGCAACTGGCATCAAGAACTGTTAAGGCAGATGGCTGCTGAAATCCCTAAAATCCGACCCGCCGTTATTTCCCGGGATTTAAAGCAAAAATTGGATGAATATAGGGCCTTTCGACATATTGTGAGAAATGTTTACGCGCATAACTTTAAGGCTGAAAGAATAGAAAAGCTGGTGGAAAATATTGATGAGCTTATTAAAGCTACCGAAAAAGAATTACTGGATTTTTGCAATTTCCTGGAAGAAACGTGAAAAATATACTAGGAGAGGAGAAAAATTAATGGCAAGGGTTTTTGTGACCGGAGGAGCGGGCTACATTGGAAGCCACGTGGTAAAGCTTCTTGGCAAAAGGGGCCATGAAGTTTTGGTCTACGACAACCTTTCAACCGGCAGCAGAAGGGCCGTGCTGTGGGGCAAGCTGGTGGAGGGCGACATTTTGGACTATAAGACCTTGAAGGATGCAATGGAAAATTTCAAACCCGATGCTGTGATGCACTTTGCGGCGAAGATCGTAGTGCCGGAGTCGGTAAAAAAGCCGCTTTTATATTATGAAAACAATACTTGCGGAGCGATAAACATACTGAAAGCCATGAGACAGTGCGGAGTAAAAAAATTTATTTTTTCCTCAACGGCGGCGGTCTATGGCGAACCGGACAAGATGCCCATTACGGAAGATTACCCTTTGAACCCTGTAAACCCTTACGGAAGGAGCAAGGCTGCCGTGGAAGCAGTGCTGCGCGATCTTTCGACGGCTGAGGACTTCAGGTACGTATCGCTAAGGTACTTCAACGTGGCCGGCGCTGACCCCGAAGGGCAAATAGGGGAGACGAAACCCGATGCCACCCACCTCATAACAATGTGCGTGAGAACAGCCTGTGGAAAGCGCGACAAGCTATACATATATGGCAGCGACTACCCAACCCGCGACGGCACCTGTATAAGGGATTACATCCACGTGACGGACCTGGCCCAGGCGCATCTTCTCGCCCTAGATTACCTTCTCTCGGGCGGAGAAAGCGAGATCTTTAACTGCGGCTACGGCAGGGGCTATTCGGTGAAGGAAGTCGTGGACGAGGCAAAAAAAGTGACGGGTGTGGACTTTCCGGTGGAGTATGCACCTCGAAGGCCCGGTGACCCGCCGGAGCTTGTGGCTGAATCGAAAAAAATTCGGGAAAGGCTGGGCTGGAAGCCCCGGTACGATGACCTGGGATTTATAATAAAGACCGCCTGGGAATGGGAAAGAAAACGGGCATAGTATTACTGGGGCTCAAGGGCTAAAAAAGTTTGCAAGAAGGTGGGAACTTGAAGCTCAACAAGGTAAAAGATAATGTCTACTATATCGACGGTGCTGTAAATATGGGGCTTTTAACTTCTGGAGACGGCAGTGCTGTACTTGTGGATGCCGGCGTAGACGACAGCGTTTCCCGAAAGGTCAGGAGGATTATAGAAGAAAGCGGATTTGAGCTAAAGGGGATAATAATAACCCATGCCCATGCCGACCACAGCGGCGGAGCATCCTACCTTGTGAAGGCCACGGGTGCGAAGGTTTACTCGAGCGCTTTTGAAAAGACCGCCCTGGAATTTCCGGTATGGGAGCCGCTTTACCTTTTTTCTGGAGCTTATCCCCCTGCTCCGCTGAGGAACAAATTCCTTTTTGCGCCGCATGTCAGGGTGGACGGAATTTTGGAGCTAGGGCACCATAATATTGAGGGAATTGAAGTAGAAGTATTGGACCTTTCCGGGCACACGCTGGGACAGATTGGGGTAAAAGCAGATGGCATTGTTTTTTGTGCCGATGCTATTATAGCTTCCGAATACATAGAAAAACACGGCGTCCCTTTGAATGCCCATCTCGAAAAGACCTTTGTAACTTTCGAATTATTAGAAAAAACTCCGGCTTCTTTGTTTGTCCCTGCTCACGGTGCCCCGGTTGAGGAAATAAAGCCGGTAGTGGAAGCAAACAGGCAAAGGATAAAAGATACTATCGAGTGCATCACTTTCCTTTTAAAAAAGCCCTGCACGGCTGAGGAAATACTAAAAGGGGTTTGTGAAAGGTTTAAAATAGAGATGACTACGATGACCCAGTATTACCTGATGAACCTCACGGTGATGGCCTACATTGGGTATCTTCTGGATAATGGTTCGATAACAAAATTTTATGAGAACAACCGGCAGTATTTCTGTGAGAAAAACAAGTGAAATTAAGATAAAGGATGGGGAGAGAAGTTGTTTTTGGTAAAGGAGTTCAAATTTGACGCGGCCCACAACCTGGTGAGCTATAAGGGCAAGTGCGAAAAGCTTCACGGCCACACCTACAGGCTGGTGGTGGTGCTGGATGGAGTTCCGGACCGGGAAGGAATGATAATGGATTTTTTGGAGCTGAAGGAGATTGTGGGCGAAAAGGTATTGAAAAAACTCGACCATTCATACATAAACGACATATTAAAGCAGCCTTCTGCCGAAAATATTGCTGTTTGGGTGTGGCAGCAGCTTGAAGAAGGCGTGAGAAGGGAAAACTGCAGGCTTTACGAGGTGCAGGTCTGGGAGACCGAAACAAGTGGAGTCATCTACAGGGGTGAAGACCTTGAAGGACGTTCAAAGTGAAAGGGATGAAAGGAGGGTTCCTCTAAAAAAGGTAGGAGTTAAAAACATAGAGTGGCCTTTAAAAGTGCTTGATAAAGCGAGGGGCCACCAGTACACCGTTGCGAAGATAAGCCTTTCAGTCGATTTGAGGCATGATGTTCGAGGGACCCACATGAGCAGGTTTGTTGAGGTGTTAAATGACCTCGAAATGTTGAGCCCGGCTGCCCTTTTGGAAATTCTCTCCGAAATAAAGGAAAAGCTGCAGGCTGAAAAAAGTTATCTAAAGATGTGCTTTCCTTATTTTATATGGAAAAAATCCCCGATTTCCGGGCTTTCCTCCCCATTGAAAATACAAGCTTTGATAGAGGCCGAGAGCAACATTAAGTCCACCATAACCATGGGGGTAAAGGTCCCAGTGCATACTTTGTGTCCATGCTCTAAAGAAATAAGCGAAAGCGGGGCGCACAACCAGCGGGCAGTGGTGGAGATTTACGTCAGGTCAAAAAAAATGATATGGTTTGAAGACCTTTCAGAAATAGCCGAAAAGAGCGCCAGCAGTCCTATCTACACCCTCCTAAAAAGGCCCGATGAAAAGTTCGTGACTGAAATGGCTTATAGAAATGCTAAGTTCGTAGAAGATGTGACCCGGGATGCAGCTATAGAGTTAGAAAGGGATGAGAGGATAGAATGGTATAAGGTACAAGTCACGAGTTTTGAGAGCATCCACAATCACGATGCTTTTGCGTGCGTGGAAAAGGGGTGGATTCAAGATGATAATGGAGATTTCGCGTGATTATTTGAGAGCCGAAATGAAAAAGGTAAATGCCCATCCTGCATCCTTTCCTATTTTCGAGAGGAAAGCGGATATCATATTGCTTAAGGTTTTCGAGGTGCCATCGCCGGGAGCGAATGTAATAAAGCAGGAAATGCTTTCCCTTGGCGGGGATGCGGTAGTTCATAAAAATGCTGTGAACTGCAAAGTGGAAAAGTCGGACATAATCTTGATGGGGACAAAAAAGCATTATGAGGCTTTGCTTAATAAACTAGAAAAGGTGAATTACTTTGGCTTAAAAGAGTTAAGGGAGGAACTGGACGAATACTTTAAAACAAAAAAGCCCGATCACATAGAAAGTCCATGGGGGCGAAGGATAACTTTCGAAAGCACACGGCTTATGGGTATAATAAATGTCACTCCGGACTCATTTTTTGCAGGTTCGAGAAAAGAAGGCTTAAAAGAGGTCCTTGAGGCGGCTTCCGATATGGTTAAAAACGGAGCTGACATCTTAGATATAGGAGGCCTTTCGACCCGCCCTGGTTCGGAGCCTGTAGAAGAAGAGGAGGAATTAAAGAGAGTAGTTCCTGCGATAAAAGCCGTCCGGCAAGAATTTCCTCAGATTCTCATTTCGGTAGATACCTACAGGGCAAGAGTAGCTAAGGAGGCATTGGACGCCGGGGCGGACATAATAAACGACATAAGCGGCCTGCAGTTTGATGAAAATCTGGTAAAAGTAGTTGCTGAATATAAAGCTCCACTGGTGCTCATGCATATAAAAGGGACACCCAGGGATATGCAAAAAAATCCCTATTACGACGATGTTGTGAGGGAAATTGCTGAGTACTTTTGCGAGAGGATGGAATTTGCCGTTTCTTCCGGAGTAAGACCTGAGAGCATCATTCTGGACCCCGGAATAGGATTTGGGAAAAGTTACGAGCATAACCTAGAAATCTTAAGCCGGCTGAAAGAATTCAAGAGCTTCAAAAGGCCACTACTAATTGGGGCATCTAGGAAGACCTTCATCGGGAAGGCTTTGGGGGATTTGCCACCAGAAGAAAGGTTGGAAGGGACCCTTGCGGTGACGGCTTTATGTGCGTTGAATGACGTAGATATTGTGCGGGTGCACGATGTAAGAGAAAACCGGCGGGTCTTAGACCTCGTGGAGGCGGTAAAATGCCGAGGGCGTTCATAGCCCTTGGGAGCAACCTGGGGGACAGGAAAAAGAACATCGCCGAAGCGGTGGAAAGGATGAGGCGGCGGGGCATAAAAATCATCAAGATGTCTTCAGTCATTGAAACGGAGCCTTACGGATATAAAGACCAGGACAAATTTTTAAACGCCGCCTGCCTTGTGGAAACTGAGCTTTCGCCCTTGGAACTTCTGGATGTGCTGCTTGATATAGAAAAAGAGATGGGGCGGGAGAGAAGAATTCGCTGGGGTCCCCGCAACATAGACCTCGACCTCATTTTTTACGAGGACTGGGTAATAAGGGAAGAACGCCTGACGGTCCCTCATCCCGATGCCCACAATAGGACTTTCGTGATGGGGCCGATTGCCGAGATAGATCCCGATTTCGTCCATCCCGTGCTAAAAAAAAGGGTTGTGGAAATATACAGGGAACTTGCAAAATAAACCTGTTTACAACATATCGCTAAATTGATATGCTTCTTAATAAGATAGAAATTGGGGGAAGAAGCTGATAATTGATGGGGGTTGAAGGTAAGAGGGGTCTTTTGACTTTGTTTGTTTTGACTGCAATTTTCGGATTTGTCTTCGGGACGGCTTTGGCTTTTTACACCAATGGTTTTTTTTCTCATGTAGGAAATGAGGTGTATGATCCCAAACCGGGCGGGGGAGAATTTATAGCAGACGATCCTCAAAATAGCGAGGAAGACTGGCATGGCGCAGGCGCAGGGGAACTAAATACGCTGCTAGCCAGGAGAATTCTTGGAAAGAAAGTATCTCCCACTTGGGAGCCTAAAAAAAGCAAAGTGGCCTACCTCACCTTCGACGATGGGCCTAGTTACAATACCCCGGAGATACTGAAAATACTGAAAAAATACGGGATCAAGGCCACCTTTTTCGTTAACGGCTGGAATAAAAAAAATTTTAAGGAAATGTTGAGGATGATTTATGAGGATGGCCATGCCCTGGGGAATCACACCTATAGCCATCGATACGAGTTAATCTATTCTTCGGTGGAAAACTTTATGGCGGACCTTAAAAAGCAGGAGGAAATGATTTACGAGGCGACGGGCATAAGGCCTAAAATAGTGCGCTTTCCCGGCGGCTCCGACAACCTTGTCAGCATGAGGCTTGGCGGAAAGGACATAATGAAAAAGATTGCCGATAAACTCAAAGAAGAGGGGTATATATACGTGGACTGGAACGCTTCTTGCGGCGATGCGTCGAAACCACCTTTTTCAAAAGACCAGATGAAAGAAGCCGTCCGGCGGACGGCAAAAGGTAAAAACCCGGTAGTGCTCCTTTTGCACGATCTAGACTCCAAGAAGACTACGTTAGAAATACTGCCCTGGATAATTGAGTATTTACAGGGCGAAGGCTATGGATTCGAGACCATTCAACAAGGGATGGAAGGACTAGAAAAAGTCAACAGGACGGATTTTTGGCGATAAATGAATTTGTGGTAGCGTCAAATAAGAATATGAGGATTCCCTAAAAAATGGAATTAGCAGGTAGTAGTTGGCAAATCAAAAGAGCAAAAGTTGGAGTTAGAAGAAACCATGAAAATAAATAATACCTAAGCTTTTA
>JAKIHM010000016.1 GCA_021608145.1 Thermovorax subterraneus | reverse complement strand
GCAAAAAGTAGCGCAGGAAGAGATGCCAGGAAACTTCATTCTCATGCACGCTATGGGACCGAATGTGGCAGGTGTAATAGGCTCTGCAATAGCTGCGGGAGTGCTGCTTTCGCTATACGGGGGTTAAGCTATAAATAGGTTAAACTTATTGCTGCCGATTGCTGCCGAAGTTTTTTGACTTCGGCAGCATTGTTTTTGATTTGCGATGGCATTAAGGAGCTTTGAAGAAATATATACTTGTTTATAATGTTGCCTCTATGCTATAATTTCACAAGAAAGATTTTTTAAATTCTTGTATTTAACTTTTGAAGAGTTGTAGTAACGAGATATAAACAGAATAGATTTAAAGATATGGAGTGTAAAGACAATGTATAAAGATTTGCAGGAATTTGTGAATATTTTGGAACAAAAAGGGCAGCTCAAGAGAATAAAGGCAGAAGTAGACAGCGAGTTAGAAGTCACCGAAATTGTGGATAGAGTAGTAAAATCAGGAGGCCCGGCGCTTCTTTTTGAAAATGTAAAAGGCTCGGAATTTCCCCTGTTGATAAATACTTTCGGTACTTATGAGAGGATGAAACTGGCATTAGAAGTAGAGAGCCTTGATGATATTGCAAGAGAAATCGAAGAGCTAATAGATGTTTCAAATTATGTGGGGTTATTTAATAAATTAAGGTCGGCTACAAGGCTTGCAAGACTCGCGAAAATTTTTCCCAGAAAGGTAAAACAGGCTCCATGTCAGGAAGTAGTAGAAGAACCGGACCTTTCAAAACTCCCAATATTGAAATGCTGGCCCGGGGATGGAGGAAAATTTATAACACTTCCATTGGTGATTACAAGAGACCCGGAGACGGGTACCCAAAATATGGGCATGTACAGGCTCCAGGTTTTCGATGAGAAGACTACGGGGATGCACTGGCACCTCCATAAGGACGGTAGGGAGATATACGAAAAATATAAAAGAAGAGGGCAAAAGATGCCCGTTGCCGTGGTTCTCGGCTGTGACCCCGCCACGATATATGCATCTACCGCTCCCCTTCCAAAAGAAATTGATGAGATGGTATTTGCGGGATTTTTGCGAAAGGCGCCTCTTGAACTGGTAAAGTGCAAAACCTGCGATATTTACGTACCCGCCAATGCGGAATTTGTTCTCGAAGGATATGTGGATATCGATGAATTAAGAGAAGAAGGGCCCTTTGGAGACCACACGGGATACTACTCGCTCAAGGACTATTATCCCGTGTTTCATATCACGTGCATAACCCGGAAAAGAAATCCCATATATCCGGCAACGGTTGTGGGAAAACCCCCGATGGAGGATTGTTTTTTGGGAAAGGCCACCGAGAGAATTTTTTTACCATTTTTGAGAATGTTGTGTCCAGAAATAGTGGATATAAATTTTCCGCTGGAAGGTGTGTTTCATAACTGCGTAATAGTTTCGATAAAAAAGAGATTCCCCGGCCATGCAAAAAAGGTGATGCACGCTCTTTGGGGAATCGGGCAGATGATGTATACGAAAATCATAGTTGTAGTGGATGAGAACGTCGATCCAAAAGACCTTTCGACTGTGGCGTGGAAAGTATTCAACAATGTTGACCCGAAGAGGGATGTGGTAATAGTAGAAGGGCCTCTTGATGCTTTAGATCATGCTTCCCCTTTGAAACATTACGGGAGCAAGATGGGAATTGACGCAACTAAAAAGTGGAAGGAAGAAGGACATGAAAGAGAATGGCCTGACGAGATTGCAATGGACCCAAAGATTAAGGAGCTAGTTGACAGAAGGTGGAAAGAATATGGGTTCTAAAGGCCATGCGGTTTCGCATATTAGCTCTTTGTGGGGCCGTTTAAAGACTTACGGTGAATTGGTAATGTTTTCTCATACGTTATTTTCCCTGCCGTTTTCACTCATTGCCATGTTCTGGGCTGCTGGCGGATTTCCACCGGTAAGGGTTGTCTTCTGGATTATTGTGGCCCTTTTAGGGGCAAGAAATGGCGCGAATGCCCTTAACCGCCTGGTGGACAAGGATATAGATGCAAAGAATCCGAGGACTGCCGGAAGACATATACCAAGGGGAGTTGTAAAGGAATACGAAGCTTTTTTGATTGTGATATTTTGTTTTGCAATATTGGTATTAGCCGCGTTCAATCTGAACCCGCTTTGCGTGAAATTGCTGCCTGTTGCAATATTTTTATTCGTAATATATTCGTACACCAAGCGATTTACCTGGCTGTGCCACGTGATACTGGGACTTGCCTGCGGCGGAGCGCCGGTGGGAGCTTGGATCGCAGTAACTGGAGAAATACAATGGCCGGCTTTAGTTCTCGGTGCTGCTGTGATGTTTTGGGTAGCGGGTTTCGATATTATATACGGATGTCAGGATGTGGATTTTGATACGAGTCACGGCCTTCATTCAATACCGGTAAAATTCGGCATAAAAAATGCACTTAAAATATCTTCTGCTTTTCATGTGATCTCTATGGGTCTTTTGTTTTACCTCTATTTTTTGATGAATATGGGTTACCTTTATCTTGCCGGTCTTTTTGTCATCTCATGTTTTCTTTACGCCGAGCATAAGCTGGTTTCCCCTCAAAACCTAAAGCACGTAACCATAGCATCTTACGATATAAACCAGATAGTCAGCGTGGCCTTTTTTATATTTTCTTTCTTAGACATTTTCATCTTATGAGGTGATCCGATGGCGAGGTACGTAGTTGGAATAACGGGAGCAAGCGGAAGCATATACGGCGTGAGGCTGGTAGAAGAACTTTTAAAAAAGAAAAACGAGGTACACCTTGTAATCACCGAAAACGGGGAAAGAGTTTTAAAATATGAGCTGGGGTTTGATATGGAAGGTTTGATATCGCACTTTGGCAAATACGAAGGACTGGGTGGAGTTATTAAAAGATATGACATAAATGACCTTTTTGCGCCGATCGCAAGCGGATCTTTCCCGGCTGATGGAATGGTCATAATACCATGTTCAATGTCGACCTTGGCGTTTATAGCTGGTGGGATGTCCCATAATTTGTTGCAAAGGGCCGCTGACGTTTTTCTAAAGGAAAAAAGAAGGATTGTCATTGTTCCTAGGGAAACACCATTGAGTTCTATACACCTGGAAAACATGCTGAAACTAAGCAAAATGGGTGCCCACATAGTGCCTGCCATGCCGGCATTCTATCAAAATCCAAAGACTATTGAGGATATGGTAGATTTCATAGTCGGAAGAGTTTTGGATGCTTTAAACATCCAAAATAAATTATTTAATAGATGGAAGGGAGTGGAGTTGAATCATGTTTTTCAAAAAAATTAAAACACTGGTGGTTGTTTTCACTTTAATTTGCCTTGTGCTTTCTTTAAGCGCATGCTCAAAGAATAATCCGGCAAACACATCACAGCCGTCTACATCTTCCGAGAAGGCAAATCAGGAAACGACGGGCAGTCCATTAGTAATTGGCGTTCTTCCGGATGTGGATTCAATACCTCTGATAATAGCGGAGGCAAAGGGATATTTCCAGGAAGAAGGGGTAGAGGTTAAACTTGAGCACTTTAAGAGCGCGATGGAGAGAGATAGTGCCCTTCAAAGCGGCAAAATAGACGGGGCAGTTTCTGACATCCTCGCGGCGGCTTTTGCCAACGACGGGGGATTTGAGGTAAAGATAACCTCTCTGACCAACGGGACTTACAAACTCCTGGCTGGAAAGGAGAAAAATATAGATGCGGTTGAAAAGATAAAGGGCAAGGACATTGCCTTATCAAAAAATACCATTATAGAGTATGCTACCGATAAGATATTGGAAAAATACGGATTAAATCCGGATGAGGTAAATAAGGTGGTGGTCCCGCAGATTCCTGCCAGGTTGGAGATGTTGCAAAACGGAAAGGTCGATGCTGCGACGCTTCCTGACCCGCTTGCTTCGGTGGCTGTAAAAAATGGGGCTAAGGTCATAGAGAGCACCGACAGATTGGGTATAAATCCGGGGGTATTGTTGTTTTCTCAGCAAGCCATAGAACAAAAAGAAAATGAGATAAATGCCTTTTATAGGGCATACAATAAGGCCGTAGAGTTTCTCAACCAAAACGAAAAGTCCTCTTATATAGACATTGTCATTGAAAAAGCAGGCTTCCCCCAGGATGTTAAGGAAATTATTAACCTCCCCAAATATACGAAAGCTGGACTTCCTTCGAAAGAGGATTTTAACGGCGTAATGGAATGGTTGGTGAAGAAAGGCCTTGTAAAGAAAGCATTTTCGTATGAAGAACTGGTGGATGGGAGATTCATAGAATAAAAAAGACCGGGAGTTATGTATGATCAAAGTACGCAATCTAGGAGTGTATTACGATAAATTTAAAGCACTTTCGGGATTAAATCTGGAAGTGGAAAAGGGAGGGATAGTTGCTGTAATTGGCCCCTCCGGATGCGGGAAAACCACGCTTCTTTATGTATTGGCAGGAATCATAAATAAGTTCGAAGGTGAAGTTTTGATAAATGATGCACCGATAGATCCGAGAAGACATAGGATAGGCCTTGTGCTCCAGGATTATGGACTTCTGCCCTGGAAAAGGGTATTTGAAAATGCGCTGCTGGGATTGAAAGTAAAGAAAAAGGTGATTGAAAAAAAAGATAAGGAATACGCCGAATATATCCTGGCCCGGGTGGGCCTTTCCGGCCTTTTTAAAAGGTACCCAGGCGAATTAAGTGGCGGTCAGAAGCAAAGAGTAGCGATAGCGAGGGCCTTCATTATGAAGCCGGATATTCTTTTGCTGGACGAACCCTTTTCCGCACTTGATGCAATAACTAGAGAGGAAATGCAGGACCTTTTCTTAGACGTGTGGAAAAGCGATTCTGTTTCGACTGTTTTTGTGACTCACAGTACCGAAGAAGCGATGTATTTGGGGAAAAAGATAACTGTCATGACAGGGCCTCCTGGTCGGATCGTTACGACTATAGATAATCCTTTCTTTGGTGAACGAGAGGTAAAGGATACCGAGCATTATATATCCATGCAATTAAAATTAAAGAAATTATTAAAGGGTATACAAAAATGATGAGGAACTCTTTCCGGTATGTCCTTATATTTTTGTTGATTTTTGTATTGTGGCAAGCAGGATCTGTTGCGCTAAAAAATCCTATTTTACCATCACCGGCAGCCGTCTTTTGCAATTTAAAGGAAATATTTTTTTCAAAGATTGCAATTCATGCTGCCCTCAGCTTATCCAGAATTGCATTAGGTCTTGCCGTGTCGGTTTTAGCAGGTTCGATATTAGGACTTTTGATGGGTTTTTATCCCCCGGTCGACAGATTTCTTTCGCCAATCGTATATTTTACGTATCCAATACCTAAAATCGCACTGTTGCCTATAGTAATGATATTATTAGGCCTTGGGGAAGCGTCAAAAATTACCATTATAGTTATTATAACAGTATTTCAAATAATTATTACCGTACGCGATTCGGTAAAAAACATACCCAAAGAGATGTTTTATTCCCTGAAGTCTTTAGGGGCAAATGATGCGACAATTTTCAAAGAGGTTATCTTGCCTGCAACTATGCCGGAATTGCTGACCGCTGTTAGGTTAAGTACCGGGACAGCTATTTCGGTTTTATTTTTTACGGAAAACTTCGGGACCACTCATGGCATGGGATATTTTATCATGGATTCGTGGATGAGAGTTAATTACATCGACATGTATTCGGGAATTCTTGTCCTAGGTGGGATAGGGCTGCTCATATTTTTAGCTGTTGACGCCTTTGATATGATATTTTGCCGGTGGAAGAGGTGAACAATTTTAAGTATAGTTTAAATTTTTTATCGCGCAAGTATTCCTTTTCTCTTGCAAAGTATACTGAAAAAATTGTATTATAATGATGTGCATACTTTTACAATTGAATCATCATAAGAAATTGAGTTTGGGAGGGAAACCGGATGGCTGAGAAAAAGCGGATAGTTATACTGGGGGGTGGATACGGAGGGCTTACGGCCGCACAAAAACTTAACAAGCTTTTGGCAAGGCGGGATGACGTAGAGATTTACCTCATAAACAGGTCTCCTTTTCAGGTATATCTTACCGAGCTGCACCTTGTTGCCGGCAACAGAGTAAAACCGGAAGGAGTGCTTTATTCGCTTGAAAAGGCACTGGAGGAGACCGGTGTCAGGCTCGTAGTTGATGAGATCGAGGATGCGGACGTGAAGTCCAAGGTCTTGAAGGGCAAAAAAGCCGAATATCCCTTTGACTACCTGATTCTCGCCTGCGGCAGCCAGCCTGAATATTTTGGTATCCCCGGAATGAAAGAGCACGCATTCACATTGTGGTCTTTCGAAGATGCACTGAAGATTAGGCATAGAGTAGAGGAGATGTTCGATAAGGCTAGGTACGAATTGGATGGGGAAAAGAGGCGCGAGTACCTGACCTTCGTGGTAGGCGGCGGCGGATTTACCGGCATAGAAATGATCGGCGAGTTGGTGGAATGGGTTGAAGACCTATGCAGGGAATATGGGATAAGTCGCGACGAAGTTACCCTTATGGTAGTGGAGGCCTTGCCGAAAATATTGCCGACCCTTTCGGACGAACTCATAAAAAAGGCTACCGATTATCTTGAGAAAAACAAAGTTAAGTTATTATTAAATTCACCCATCGTAAACGTAGAGCCGGACGGATTTACCTTAAAGAGCGGAGAAAAGATAAAGACCCGTACCCTGATCTGGACGGGTGGAGTGAGGGGCAATCAGCTCGCGGAAAAGCTAGGCCTTGAGACTGGAGGCCGTGGAAGGATAAAAGTAAATGAATACCTTGAAACCAGCGAAAATGGCATCTATGCTATAGGCGATGTGAGCTTTTATGTGAATGAGAAGAATTTCGTAATGCCTGCCCTTGTGGAATCGGCCATGCAGTCGGGTGAGTGTGCGGCCCACAATATTGCTGCTGAAATTTCAGGCGGCTCCAAAAAACCCCTGAAACTAAACCTCCACGGGAATATGGTGTCTATTGGGGAAAGGTATTGCGTGGCAGAAGTAATGGGGCGCAAACTCGATGGCTGGATTGCTACCTTCATCAAACATTTAGCTGACATGCATTACCTGTTCGGTGTCGGTGGATGGACTTTTGTGAGGGAATATATCGGACACCAGTTTTTCAACAAAGAGCGCGGGAAGTCATTCATCATACAAAATTTAGGAGTTAGCACCAGTGCTTTTTGGCTTGCTATTTTAAGGATATATTTAGGATACCGATGGATTATGTCGGGACTTGAAAAAGTGCACTCCGGATGGCTCGCAGCGGGTGATAAGTTGGTGGCGGGAGCTTCGACAAGTCCGATAGGGCCCAATACGCCGGAATGGTACGCGAGTTTTGTAGAGAAATTCATCTTTCCACACGCCCTGTTCTTCCAGACGGTAATAACGTTGAGCGAACTTGCCATCGGTACGTGTCTTGTTCTCGGACTATTTACGATGCTGGCTTCTCTCGGGTCGCTATTTATGCTGCTAAATTTCATGATCTCGGGTTCTGGTGACATGTGGTTCTTCATGGTATCGCTTGCCGTATGCTTCTCCGGTGCGGGGCATTCGTTTGGCCTTGACAGATGGGCGATTCCTTGGATCTCCAGAGTAGCGAAAAGAATAATTAGAGGAGGCGGCAGAAAACCCGCTCTACCGGGATCTATTCACGACGTAATCAGCTAGTGTAAGCAATGAACTCTTGGCGGGGATATCGGAAAGGACTGATAAATATTGTTTGGATTTTGAGATATAACGCTCGGCTACACGCCGGGCGTATTCTATTCCTCCGGATTCTCTGACTATTTCGATGATATGTTGGATGGTATTTAAGTCCCATCGAGCGGGGTCAGAGAAAAGTTCTCGCAATTCTAAGGCTCTAGAACTATAGTTAAGGGCGTATAATAGGGGTAAGGTAATTACCCCTTCTTTTATGTCGTTTCCTAGGGGTTTCCCGCTCTTTTTTTCATCCACCGTAAGATCCAGGATGTCATCTGTCACTTGAAACGCCATTCCGAGCATCATTCCGTATTTTTTCAGGGCAGAAATTGTCGAAGGAGGAGCATCGGCGCCCCTTGCTCCAAGTTCACAACTGATGGCAAAAAGAAGGGCGGTTTTTTTCCTTATCCTCCTAATATAGTCAATAAAACTTATGTATATATTGAAAGCTTCTTTTTTCTGGCGCGCCTCTCCCTCGCAAATTTTATAGAGCATACCAGAGATTGACTTTAAAATTTCAATATCGCCGTGGTCGACCAGGATTTTCAAAGCCTTTGCGAGCACAAAATCTCCTGCATATACCGCAGCATCTTTACCTATCGCTGCCTGAACTGTGGGGATTCCTCTCCTCAAAGGAGAATCGTCCACGATGTCATCGTGGATGAGTGTAGCTGTATGTACCAATTCAACCGCGACGGCAAGGGGTGTGATTTTATTGAAATCGTAATTGCCAAATCGTGCGGAAAGATAGACCAATGCTGGCCTTATTCTCTTTCCACCGGCTTTAATAGTGTTTTTCAACGCATCCCATAAAAAAGGTTCCTTTGTTTTAACCGATGCCAGGAGTTTTTCCTCTAATGATGCCATTTCATTTGATATTTGATTATAAAATTCGTATAATGCCATGGGTACTATCACTCTTTCTAACAAAAATGGTCAACAACAAAGATAACACAAAAAAGGGATATTAGCAATTATAAAAGAAAGGGCATACAGAAAGTATGCCCTTTTAAATTCCTTTATCCAGCTTTATTTTGCCAGAGAAAGGGCTTCCGTCATTAAGTTCTTAAATTTGGTCGAAGTTCCGGTAGCACCGCTTACAGTGTCAACCTGGTCGGCATTCTGCTTTTCGATTAGCGATTTAGTGAGGGCTTCTACTGCTTTAGCAGGAGTTTGGCCGGATTTTGCTTCCATGTTCTTGGCGTATTCCTGATCTACTGATTTGTAATGCCCGTCTTCTTTGTTGATTTCATCAAAGAAAGCCGATTGAATCTTTCCATCCTTTACGATAACGGCAGCCATAGCTTTCCAACCGTGATCGTCAAAGTTCGCTTCCGATGCTTTATAAATTCCATCCTTAAGTCCGCCTTTGGCTTCGACTGGTGTGCCTTTTAGGGCTTCAGCTACTAGAGCTTTGAATGCTTCGGATGTATGGGTTGCTCCACTTACTACATCTACAGCTTCGGCTTTTTGCTTATCAATTAGCGACTGTTCCAGTTTAGCATAAGCTTCTACAGGCGTCGTGCCGGACTTTTCCTTCATTTTCGGACCATATTCTGGGTCAAAGCTCTTTAGCTTTCCTTCTTTATTGATTTCATCGTAAAACACATTTGTTATTTTTCCATCTTTCACAATCACTGTCACAAGACCTTTCCAGCCTTGTTCACTGAATTCTTTCTCCTCAGCATAGTAGGTGCCGTCTTTATAAGCTACCTGCTGCTCTTGCTGGCCGCCCTGCTGTTCCTGCTGCTGGTTTGGTTGACCCTCCTGTTTCTTTTGGGAGCTGCAACCTGCTACAAGGGCAACTACCAAGCAAAGGACCAGCACGAGGGCTAACAGTTTCCTCATTATGTTTCCCCCCTGTAAAAATGTTTAATTGATTATTTATTTAACTTTGGACTACTTAATATATATTATACACAAAAATTGAAAATCCTTCTAAAGGAATATTGAGAAATTTCACTGTAAAAACTTGTTGAAGATTGCCCCTATAATGAGGGTCACGCCTGTAAGCTGATATATCTGAACGGTTTTAGCATTGGCTTTGATTAGGTTAGGAATATCATTGTAGTATGTTTTTGCAATTTTGACAGCATTATTTGCAATAGGATATAGGCCTAAAGTGAGCAAAAACAAGGGGTTGCCAGAAATATAAGCTAGAGCTGGAGTTGTAACAAAAGCAGCTGCAAAAAGCGCAAAATAAAGAAAAGTGGCCCTTTCTTTGCCCAGCCTTACCACCCAGTTCCGCTTATTTCCCCTTAAATCTGCTTCGTAATCGGGGAACTGGTTAATTAATAGCACGTTGGCTATTAAAAATCCGATGATCAAAGATGCAGTGACCGCCTCTAAAGAGATTTGGTGGGCTTGTACCAAATAAGTCCCGCAGAGCACAAGAGGCCCGAAGGTGAGACCAACGGTAATTTCGCCTAATCCCCTGTAGCACAGTTTAAAAGGTGGTAAGCTGTAGATTATTGAAAGTATAAAACCTGCTGCCCCTAGCCATAAGACGGAAGGTTCCCTATATAAAACGATATAAACTCCTATAAATCCTGCTAAGGCCATAGTTACTAGAGCGATCACTTTAACTTCCGAAACAGAAAGTAATCCGTCGACTATTACTTTTTTCCCCCCGCTGAACGGGGTCCTCTTATCAGGCGTGACGTATCGATCTACTCCAGATTCATAATCTACAAATTCGTTTATAGCATTTTTCCCTATTTCTATCAGGTATACTCCGATCATACTCCATAAAAACCAATAAAGGCTAAATCTTCCTTCAATGCCGTAAGCCAAAGCAGCGCCTACTGCCATGGGGACGGTTGATGCAATCCATATTTTAGGATCCGCGAGCTGCCAAAATCCCTTCCAGAATCGAGACCAGTCTTTTTTTAGCATAGAGACCTCCTCTCCCCAAAAACTTTTTTTCGAGTTTTATATTAAACGAGAGGCGATATATTGTCAACGACTTGACATCACCTGTTGAAACCCGTTGACGGATGGAATATAATATAATAAAGTTTAGTCATTAAAATATTCTTCAATTGAACAATTATCCAATTATCGTAGGGGGCTACCGTGATGGCGCAGAATATCAAAGAATGTAGGGTAGAGGGTATAACCTGTCCGGATTGTGCCGCCAGATTCGAGGACGAATTGCTGAGGGCATTATTTTCCGCAGTATTCCTGCTTCTGGCTTTTTTGGCAAAAACCAAGGGATTAACCTTTATATACATTCCATGCTTCATATTTGCAATGATAGTTGGAGGTTTCGGCAACTTTAAAAAAGCTTATCATTCAATAAAACGCCTGGACTTCAATATGAACGTGCTGATGAGCGTGGCGGTGATTGGGGCAGTGGCAATCGGCGAACTGGAAGAGGGGGCTGTGGTATCGCTTCTTTATTCCATATCTGAAATGCTTGAATCCTGGACCATGGAAAGTGCAAGAAGGTCTTTGCAAAAGCTTATTGACATGGCGCCTAAAATTGCAAGGGTAAAAAAGCCCTGGGGTGAGGTCGAAGTCCCCGTAGATGAAATTAATACCGGCGACATAATCGTAGTCCGTCCCGGCGAGAAGGTAGCAATGGATGGAGTGATAATAAAGGGTGAATCGGCCATAAACGAATCGACTATTACCGGAGAATCCATACCAGTGGAAAAGGGACCAGGGGATGAAGTCTATGCAGGGACCATTAACATTCACGGTTCGCTGGAGGTTAAAGTAACGAAACCTGTTCAGGATACTACGCTGGCGAAAATTATACACCTGGTCGAGGAGGCTCAAGCAAAGCGCGCCCCGGTTCAAGCATTTGTCGACCGGTTCGCAGCCGTGTATACCCCCATTGTGCTTGGGCTTGCCGGTATCATAACGCTTTTCCCCCCGCTTTTATTTGGCTTTGAGTGGCAGCCGTGGATTTACCGAGGTCTGGCTTTACTGGTGGTATCGTGCCCTTGCGCACTGGTGATTTCGACGCCTATCGCAATAGTAAGCGCCATAAGCAATGCAGCCAGGCACGGAGTTCTGATAAAGGGTGGGGTATACTTGGAGGAAGTAGGAGAACTTAAAGTAGTAGCCTTCGATAAAACCGGTACTCTCACTAGAGGAGAGCCAGTGGTTACTGATGTAATACCGGTGGGAGCTGAATCTGAAGAAGAGGTTTTATATAAAGCGGCTAGCGTTGAAAAAATGTCGGAACACCCCATCGCCCATGCGGTAGTGGAAGCTGCCCAAAATCATGGCATAAATGTGACTTCGGCTGAAAGTTTTACGGCTTTGGCTGGCAAAGGAGCAATGGGCAGTGTAAAAGGCGAGGTGATATTAATAGGAAGCGTTAAATTGTTTGAAGAAAAAGGTGTCGATACCAGCGGAATAATTCAGGACTTAAAACGTCTCCAAGAGGAAGGCAAGACCACCATACTTGTGGGCACTGAAACCGATATTTTGGGGATTATAGCCGTTGCCGATGAGATAAGGGATTCGAGTAAGAAAGCCGTAACTTTGCTGAAAAGTGAAGGGATTGAAAAGACAATCATTCTTACCGGGGACAATGAGGCTACGGCCAGAGCCATATCACGCCGCTCCGGTGTCGACGATTATTTCGCTGAACTGCTGCCGCAGGATAAGGTTAATGTTCTCGAAAAGCTGATAAAAAAATACGGCAAGGTTGCCATGGTAGGGGATGGCATAAACGATGCTCCGGCCCTGGCTGCAGCCACGGTAGGAATAGCCATGGGAGGAACAGGCACTGATGTGGCCCTTGAAACGGCGGATATAGTTTTGATGAACGATGACCTAACCAAGGTGGCCTTTACGATTCGCTTAAGCAAAAATGCTAAACGGGTCATCCGTCAGAATATAACCTTGTCGCTTTTTTTTAAAATTGCGGCGGTACTGGCTACGTTTCCAGGGTGGTTGACACTGTGGCTCGCTATTGTGGCCGATATGGGGGCTTCTTTACTTGTGACACTCAATGGAATGAGGTTGTTAAAGAATAGAGCTTAATTTGTTCTTTAGTGTTTTCAGCCTAAAGAAATCTTCCCTTTCCTTTTCTTCCAGCATTTCCGATATGGTTTTTACGATGGACTCAAGTTTCGGAATCTGTATGTTCTTCAGTGCATTTGCCCTTTTCTGGGTCCTTTTTATTTCAACGGCGAGTTTATAGACCGAATCTTCCACTTCAGCAAGTTCCAGCAGGAGGTATTTAACCTCGTGAAATTTCTTGAGGGCTAAATCCAAAGCCGCATTGGTGTGGTAAAAACTATAGTAGTGGTCGAGGGGCTTTTTTTCGTACCTCACTATGGGAATTTCGACGCCCATTACGCTGCGGGTGAGTATCGTAAAGTCTGAATTTTCCGGGATGGATCTGGCTACTTCGTATACCTGGGACACACCTAGGGTTATATTTGCCATTTGGAGGGCATCATAGGCTTCTCTGAATATTTGGTTCACCTTAACTTGAATTTCTGAGGCCCTCTTCATCAGCCCCATCATTTCTCTGATGAGGACGTTTCTTTTTTTGTCCAAAAGCTCGTAGCCCTTTTTCGAAAATTCGAGGGCGGACGCGGCGGCCATTAGATTGGCTTTCGTTGGAGCAACGTTTTCCTTCATAAGCTCACTTCCCCAGGTATTTGTTGACGAGGGCAGGGTCTATTCTCGTTATTTCGGACCTTGGCAGAACCTTTAATAGGTCCCACATGATGTCGAGGGTCTTTTCTATGCTCCTGTTTTCGTCGAACTTTTGGGAAAGAAAAATCCTTTCGAATCTCCGGCCGAATTCCATGTAGCATTTGTCCGTTTCAGAAAGTTCCTCTTCCCCTATGACCTGGGCTAGAGCCCTGACCTCTTGCACCCTTGAATATGCGGCGAATATCTGGTTTGCCAGGTCCGGATGATCCTCCCTCGTGTACCCGGCACCGATGCCGTCTTTCATAAGCCTGGAAAGGGAAGGCAGGACGTCGATAGGAGGATAGATACCCAGTTGGTACAGGGACCTTGAAAGTACGATTTGACCTTCGGTTATATAGCCCGTGAGGTCAGGGATGGGGTGGGTTATGTCGTCATTGGGCATCGTAAGTATCGGTATTTGGGTGATGCTGCCTCCCGAATTCTTTATTATCCCAGCTCTTTCGTAAAGCGTAGCCAGATCCGAATACATGTACCCCGGGTAACCTTTCCTCGAAGGTACTTCCTCCCGGGCGGATGATATTTCTCTCAGAGCATCGCAATAACTGGTCATATCGGTCATTATTACAAGCACATGCATACCCCGCTCAAAGGCCAGGTATTCTGCGGCGGTAAGGGCACACCTCGGTGTTATAATCCTTTCCACTACGGGGTCGTCGGCCAGATTTAAAAACATCACTACCCTGTCCATTACTCCCGCTTCTTCGAAGCTTCTCACGAAAAAGTCGGCTTCGTCGTGTTTTATACCCATGGCCGCGAAAACTACCGCGAAATTTTTTGACTCCTCTCCAGAAATACCGGCCTGGCGGACTATTTGAGCTGCCAGCTCGTTATGAGGAAGGCCGTCGCCGGAAAATATGGGAAGCTTTTGTCCGCGAATAAGGGTGATAAGGCCGTCTATGGCAGAAATACCTGTTCTTATGAAATTCCTCGGATACAGCCTTGCCACGGGATTGATGGGTCGACCGTTGATGTCATAGGTCTTTTCGGAATAAATTTCTCCTGCGCCGTCTATTGGCTTTGCAATGCCGTTGAAGATGCGGCCCAGGATCTCTTTTGAAAGTGGTATGCGCATTGGACTTCCGGTGAAACTCACGCTTACTTTGTCCAAGGAAATACCGGAAGTCCCTTCGAAAACTTGGATGATTACCTTGTCACCGCTTATCTCAACGACCTTTCCCATTCGCATTCCTCTACCCGGGACTTCTATCTCTACTATTTCATCGTAGGCTGCCTCTTTTACATCCTGCAAAACGATTAATGGTCCTTCCACTTGTTCTAATTTAATATATCTAACTTTCATATTGAGCACCTTCTTTATACATACTTTCCAGCTTATCAAAGTACTCGTCGATTTTACTTGACAGGTCGTCGAAATTGAGGTTGTATTTCATCATTATGATATCGTTGAAAAGCGCTTCATTTTTCACTTTGGCTAGAGGGATTCCTTTTTTTATCGCGGAAGTAGCCCTGTCGTATAGTTTTTCGATGACCTTCAGCATTTTATATTGCCTCTCTAAGGGTACAAATGAATCTTCTTTGTGATAGGCGTTCTGCTGCAGATATGCCATTTTAAGAACCCTTGCTATTTCCAGCACCAGCCTCTGGTCATCAGGAAGAACGTCCTCTCCCACGAGTTTCACTATATCCATCAGCTTGTTCTCTTCTCGTAGAAGACTAAGCATTTTCGCCCTGAGGCTTAAAAAGTCATCGGCTACGTTTTGAGCGTACCAATCGCCCAGCATCTTTACATATCCGCTGTAAGACAAAAGCCAGTTTATAGCAGGGAAATGCCGTGCGTGAGCTAGTTCCCTGTCTAAGGCTAAGAATGCTCCCACAACCCTCTTCGTTGCTTGTGTGACGGGTTCGGAAAAGTCGCCGCCGGCTGGAGAAACAGCTCCTATGATGGTAATCGACCCTTCGCTGCCGTTGAGATTTTCAAAGTAACCGGCCCTTTCGTAAAACTGAGCGAGCCTTGATGCAAGATAGGCAGGATAACCTTCCTCGGCCGGCATTTCTTCCAGTCTACCCGCTATTTCCCGCAGGGCTTCGGCCCAGCGGGAGGTGGAGTCGGCCATTAAGGCTACGTTATATCCCATATCCCTGAAGTATTCGGCAATGGTTATGCCTGTGTATATGGAAGCTTCGCGGGCAGCTACCGGCATGTTAGAGGTGTTGGCAATGAGTACGGTTCTATCCATGAGGGGTTTTCCGGTCCTCGGGTCCTCCAGTTTCGGAAAATCTTCCAGCACCTCAGTCATTTCATTGCCGCGTTCGCCGCAGCCGATATAGACGATGATATCCGCATCGCTCCACTTTGCCAGCTGGTGTTGGGTAATGGTTTTGCCGGTCCCAAACCCTCCGGGTATGGCTGCGGTTCCTCCCTTGGCCAGCGGGAAAAAGGTGTCTATTACCCTCTGTCCAGTCACAAGAAGTTTTTCAATCGCCATTCTCTTTTTAACCGGGCGAGGTTCCCTGACCGGCCACTCCTGGCACATCCTGAGTTCAAAAGTTTTACCCTCATCTTCTAGCACTGCCAGAACCTCATTGATGGTGTAGTTCCCGCTTGATTTTACACTTATTACCCTGCCTTTTATCCCCGGAGGGACCATGACTTTGTGGACTATCATAGAGGTTTCCGCAACTTCTGCAAATACATCCCCCTCATTTAAGTAATCTCCCTCTTTTGCGAGAATTTCCACATCCCACCGCTTTTCTTCGTCAAGGGATATGAGGCCGATGCCGGGAGGTATAAAAGCTGAGCCTTCTTTGTATATACGCGAAAGCGGTCTTTCTATGCCGTCGAAAATATTCCCTATAATTCCGGGACCTAGCTTTACCGTCAAAGGTTTGCCTGTTCCTATAACGGGTTCTCCAACGCGAACTCCGGAAGTTTCTTCGTAAACCTGAATCGTAGCCACATCTTTATTCAGAGCAATGACCTCGCCGATGAGTTTTTTTTCGCCCACCATGACCATTTCTCTCATGGTAAATCCTCTCATGCCTGAAGCTCTGACGACGGGGCCGTTGATATAGATTATCTTTCCTTCCTGCATTCATCACACCCCCAGGCCTAGCTGAGAAAATAAAAGCTGCGCAAGTCTTGCGCGATTTTCCCTCAAAAGGGTTTCGAAGGATAAGTCCACCTCTATTCGACCGCTTTGGCTTCTTGCAATGACCCCGCCGAGCATGTTGCTATCACCGATGACGACTTCAAACTCACCCTCAGGTTTCAAGGACTGCAGGAAACTCCTTATCTCCTGTTCGTGTTTGCGAAAGTCGTCAGGTGTGAGGATGTAATACACCTTCTCATCCCTTGGGAAACGGGACGTCACGCGAATTAGCGCGTCTTTCAGAAACTCCAGATACTCGGGAGTGTCTAGGAAATGTCTTATTTTCTCTCTTATCTCATCGTAGAGTCTCTCAAGGAGTTCTTCCCTTTTTCTCAGTACTTCGAAATGAGCTTCGGCTTTTGCTTTTGAAACCATGTGATCCTTTTTCACGTTTGCATCCCGGCTGGCTTCGGAAATTCTTTCTTCCAGTTTTTTCTTTAACTTCGCTTCAACTGCGGACTTTTCGGCCTCATAGCGTTCTATCAGCCTTTGTTTTTTTTCGCCGTATTCATTTTCTAGCTTTTCAAAAATGACTTTCGTAAAAAGGGATATTTTATCGTCAATAGTAGTCGCCATATTCTCACCTCAAATTTTGATTCCGACCGATTCTTTGATGTACCTCGTCAAAAAATCGGGCGGACGCCGGCTGCCCTGCCTGTCGGGGACTTCAATTATTATGGGCGGTCCTTTTTTGAGTTTCAATAGACTTATTTCATCTTTGGCTTTTTCTGCGAGGCTTTCGGTTATTATGACGAGGCCTATATCCTTTTTTTGATATATCTCGTTAAGTTCGCTTATAAGTTCGCTTCTTTCGTGTATTATTTTACCTTCAATCCCGGCCAGCCTCATGCCGGTTAGAGTGTCCATGTTGTCGCTTAAAACGAAGGCTTTCATATTCCATCCCTCATAGGCTGCCCAGGATCATTATTGAAACGATAAGGCCGTATATCGCTATTCCTTCGGCAAGCCCCACGTAAATTAGAGTTTTTCCGAGAATTTTTGGGTCTTCGGAAACCGCCCCCAGTGCGGAAGAGCCTACAGCTCCCACAGCATAGCCTGCGCCGATGGTGGCAAGGCCGGTAGAAATCGCGGCTGCGATGAATGCGAGGCCTGGCGAAGAAGAATTATCGCCAGCTGCTTTTACCTGGGCTGGCATTACGAACATCAGAAAAACTGCAATGAGGGCAATGTAAAGGGCAATGCTCCACTTTAACGCTTTTTTTGTTTTTTCTTTGTCAAGATGGAAGTAAAAACCTGAGGCGCAAGTTACTGCGGAAATGATCATAGCCATCAAAACTATTGCATACATTTTTATCCCTCCAAATTTTAAAATGCGTAATTTACGCTTGTATTGCGTTTTGAAGAATGTTTTTGCCTGAAAGATATTGACCCTGGAATTGCTTTAATAATTCTTACGGGCTCATATTCGATACCATCTCCCCTGAAGTATTTGCTGAATAACTCATAGTACTCTAGCCTCAAAGCTTGAATGAAGACGATTAAACCTTCCAAGCAGATAATGATTATATTCCCTATTACCAATAACAGTAAACTCCCCATTCCGGAATTTGTCATTTCAGCCATAGTGGCGAAAGCTATATATAGTCCAGCGTGGTTTAGAGCAAACGCGCCAACGCGTATAAAGGAAATGGTATTGGACATTGCGGAAAGAACCGTCTCGAGAACTCCAAATCCTTCTTCGATGTAGTAATCCATCGGTGAGTCGTGATAGAGCACCTTTGTTCCGGTTAACCTGCCGGACAGAGGCTTTTTAAAAACCATTAAAACTATAATGGCCGCCGTTGAGGAAAGCAATGCTGGAGGAAGACCGCTCTTTCCTGCGGCAAAACCGTAAACCATATAAAGGAGAAGAATGTAAAATACAAAACCGGCGATACCGTTCCTGCCAAACAATGCTTCTTCCAGGTTTTTTTCTATATATGAATTCAGGATGCTGTATAGAAATCCGAGGATTATTAATATTATCCCGAGACCTACGGCTCCCGCGAGAATCAGATTGATGTCGGCCATAGGCCTTACGAGTAAGGCTGGTATGACTTCTTCCGACCCGAAAAAGCTTCCGTAAAGAACACCGAATATCATGGAGCTCAAGCCGAGACTGGCGAGAATTCCGCCGAAGACGGCCATGGACTTTTTAAATAATCTCAACAAAATCCCTGCGGTAAAAAGCACTAAGCCCTGGCCAAGGTCGCCGAACATAGCGCCGAACAGCAGAAGGTAGCTTAAGGCGAAGAATGCGGTCGGGTCTTTTTCGTTGTAAGCCGGCACCCCGTACATCTTTACCATTTCTTCGAAAGGCCTTAGAATTGCAATGTTCCGCAACTTGGTGGGCGGTGTAAGCCCCGGCGACTTTTTATCAACATCTTCCAGGATTATTATTACATCCTCTCCGAATGTAGCTTTAAGTTCTGATTTGAGCTGCTCTGCACTGCTTTCCGGAACGAATCCGAACATGAAAAAGAGCTTCTTTCCTATGGCTAAGGAGGTTTTGACCTCCTCGACTTTCTTTTCCATTTCCAGCCTTGCGTAAGCTTTCTCGATTTCGATAGCATAGTTGTTTTTGTAATTCTCTATCGACTTTTGCATGGAATCTATGAATTTTTTATCTTCAGCGATGCTTTCTTCTAGCTCTTTTATGGCGACCTTAGGGCTGCAATTGAAATTTTCAGGGAGGGGAAGCTCTGTGAAATTAAGCGAGCTGAATATTCTTTCTACGGTTTCTTCCAGGCTTTTTGGTGTTATTGAAGCGACCACCACATTTTTGCCCTCGTCAGCTATTTTCAGGACTACAGCAGGGATGTTTTCGTAGTTTTTCTTGAGTTTTGAGTAATTTTCTTTAGAAAGTCTTATCAACTTGAAACTCAGCAGTTTCATATTGACCAGTTTTCCGATATTGACTTTGTATTTTTCCAGGTATCTCAGATTCTCTATATAAATCCTTTTTTGTTCTATGGATTTTTTCCTGTCTTCTATACTTTCGGCTATGGAATGGACGGTAGAATAAACGTTGAAAATTTGCTTCATAAAATCGTCGAATTCATAGTCCTGTCCGAGATATTCCCTTTTTATCTCGGGCCTTAAATTAAAAATTCCGATGAGGTTTTTGATTATCTCTTCCTCTCTCGAAAAGTCCAGCCGGGATGTATACGGTTTAAGGTAAGGTATTTCTTCTAATGCTTTTATATTTTCTTCGCTCGGTGGGAGCACGAAATCTTCCGAACTTATTCTGTTCAGGGAATTAATTACATGCAGGCTGCCGTTTAAAATGATGAGACGCAAAATTTTATTCATTTTACTGATGTTACCTATAATCCCCATCAACTTCATTTTTTCTATCGCCATCGCGTTCGCCTCCTGATTATACAGCCCTTATCAGGAACTTTCCGGCTTCTTCCGGAGATAGATTGTACCTAATGCACTCAACTATGGAAAAAATGTCTCGGACTTCGAAGTCCAAAAACCAAGTGTATGCAACGGACTGTATTATGCTCATAGGATAGCGCCTGGAAAGGGCTCTGAGTTTGTGGAACAAAAACCTGTTGATCCTCCGCTCCATAAAAATGTCGCTGGTTTCGTCCTTTTTAAAAAGAAAGCCGAAACCGAGTTGGTCTGCCTTACTTTTCAGTTCTTCTAGGTTTTTGGAATAACAAAGTTCCCTGCGCCTCGAAAAATTTATGCGTTCACCCATGTCTATGGTGTAATTCAGGAGTTCTTCCGGAGATAACATGTAAAACTTTTTGCCCCTGTATATCCACTGAAGGTTGTATAAATCCGACACCATACCTTCCCATTTTTCGATTATGGCTCTGTCGCTTTTGTCAAGTTTTTCCGAGCTTTTCTTTATAATACTGAAATAAGAAGAATCTAACGACATTTCCAGCCTGAACAGGTTTTCTCTTTTGCCGTCCAGTAGAGGCTTCACATATTCGTAAAACTCCGACCCTTCGAGGGCCAGGATAAAATCTCTTAAGCTGGATGCTTTCTGGAGTTTATCGAACGACACCTTGCTGTATTTACCTATGAAGGAATATGAATCTACCGCAACCTCGCTCTTGGAGTTGTTATAAATATCTCTTGCAAAATTTTTTAAATCCGCGATTTCATACTTGAGGAACAAAGCCTTCAAAAAATCTCTGTAATTGTCGTGAAAAAAATAAAGGAGTTTATCGAGATTGTTTACCATGTTTCGCTTTAAAACTTCCTCAAGGGTTGTTCTATTTATTGTTTCTGGATTTATGTCATTTAGAAACTTGCTATAGGGAGTGTTTTCCTTAAGGTAAGCGGCGAGGTCCTGGATGGACCTTTGGCGGAGCATTTCGATGTAATGCTCGCTATTCAAAAAATCGCGCTCCATCGCTTTAATTTTCGTATTTACCGCTGCAAAACGCGCAACCCTGTCCATAATCAAAACCTCTTTATATCGAATATCTCGCTTAAAAATTTATTTATGATTTCTTCCTTTATTTCGAGGTATTTTGTCTCCATGGTTTTTATAAGTTCTCTTGCTTTTTTTTGCAGTTCTTCAACTTCGCGGTTGCCTTCGCTTAATGCCTTCGAATAAATTTCATTTACTTTTTCATCGATTTTTCGATTGAAATTTTCTATCATCTCCTGGATTTCCCGACGGTATCTGGATTCGAGTTCGGCTAGATTTTTCTCCCTTGTTTCCTTTATGTTGGCGGCTTTGCCGTCTATCTCAATGAAGCGCTCGATGGCCTGTTCTATGACCTTGTCCTCCAATTTTAATCACCTTCTTTGCAAACTCCGAATTCTTTATTAAATCTTACTCCTCTTATATAACAAAAGCAAATTTGAAGGAATAAAAAATTTTACCGCCTTATGTTGCTATTAATCGGCTTTGCTGCCGAAACCGGTATTATCTTAAAATCTCTCGCGTTTTTTCAAAAAAAATCCCAAAATTACAAAAAGCCGCCATTCATCCCCCGATTTTAATCGGGGGATGAATGGCGGCTTGCTATTTTTCTCCGGTTATGCTAAAATTTAAGCGAACCGGAGGAGATACTATATGCAGACAGTAACCCTCAAGGTAAAACTCCTATCCCCAAACAAAAGCAAACTGGAGAAGATGGTTCGCATGCTGGAGACATATCGAAAAGCTTGCACCTGGTTCCTGGAACAGGCCGAAACTTTGAAAATTACCAGCAGGGCAAAGTTAAACCGAGAGACCTACCATAAAGCCTGTGAACTATTCGACCTCAACCGCGCTACACTCCAGTGCGCCATGCTCAAAGCACTCTCAGCTTATCGCTCATACCTTTCACGCACAAAAAATGGCAAGAAATCCAGCCTGCCCAAATTTGACCGGATAGTTCCGGTAATGGTGCGGCAGGACTGCTATTCAATACATCAGCTGCATTCAGGCACATGGGTCATCAAGTTCCCTGTCTCCTCCGGCAGGAGCCAGATAGCAGTGCCCATTGCCACATCTAGATACCATGCCAAAAGGCTCCGGGACCTGGCAGGAGGTTCCTGCCGACAAGGGTCCATGGAGATATGGCGTGGTAAAGACGGAGAGTGGTATGCTGCCATATCATTAGTATACGAGACTCACTTAAACGAGCCGTGCGGCGTAATCGGGGTCGACTTCGGCATAGTGAAGCTTGCCGTGCTGTCCAACAACATCTTTTTTGACGGCAGGAAGGTCAGGTGGCGCAAGGAAAGGTGGGCAGAGCGGCGAAGAGCCCTTCAGCAGGCGGGCAGGCTTTCCCGAGTCAAGAAAGAAGCCGGCCGCGAAACAAGGTGGATGCGGTATATCAACCACTGCATCTCAAAGCGCATAGTTGAAATAGCGAAGAAAGAAGGCAAGGCGATTGCGCTGGAAAACCTCCTTGGTATCCGCGAGCGGACTAAAGGATCAAAAAAGTTCAACCGGATGATGACCGGATGGAACTTCAAAGAGCTGGCCTCGTTTATCGAATACAAGGCAGCCCTTGCCGGAGTGCCCGTAATCTACGTCGACCCCAAGGAGACCTCCAAGACCTGTCCGAAGTGCGGGAATGCTTCCCGGTATAATCGTAAGGCCCAAGGCTGGTTTAGATGCATAGAATGTGGGTACCAATCTGATGCGGACAGGGTTGGGGCAATAAACATAGCCGCGAAAGCGCTCGATGCTCTTGGGGCATGACCCTGGGAGAAAGGGGAGCGTGACACCCCTTAAGGCCAAGGTGATGAACCGGGTAGACCGGGGAATGCTGGCTAACCTGCGGCCTAAAGCCGCCATCCCACGTTGGGATGCCCCCTAATTCATTAGGGGGAGGATGTCACCCTCGAAGGTATTGCGCCTTGTACCAAAATTTGATATAAATTACCTTATAAGGATTTTTTGTAATGTTTTTTCTTCCGGTGACATATATATTCAATAGAGGATAAATTCGAATCGTGCTGGGGGAGCTACGGCTGAGAGGAAGCCGACTTTCGGCTTCGACCCCAAAAACCTGAACGGGGTAATGCCCGCGTAGGGAAGCACGTGGACCTTTGGTTTACTTGCCCACCTATACGGGTGGGCTTATATTTTTAAAGAAAGGAGAATTGATTATGAAGAGAAATTCACCGTCAACATTAATCGAAGGGGCTCTAATGGTCGGTATAGCCACGACGCTGAGTTTTGTAAAGTTATTTCAGGCTCCGTACGGAGGTTCGGTCACTTTAGGCAGCATGGTTCCCATCCTTCTGTATTCTTTGAGAAACGGAGCTGCCAAAGGGATAACGGCGGGGGTGGCATACGGCCTTTTACAGCTCATAATCGAGCCTTACATCGTTCATCCGGTACAGGTGATTCTGGATTACCCGCTGGCATTCGGATTGCTGGGCCTTGCCGGACTGTTTAATAAAAAGATATGGACGGGTATAACCGTCGGAATATTGGGCAGGTTTTTCTCTCACTTTCTTTCCGGCGTTATATTCTTTGGGTCCTATGCTCCGGAAGGGATGAATGCGGCCGTTTATTCCGCCCTGTACAACGGTGCATACCTGTTGCCAGAATTGGTGATAAGCCTGCTTGCGGTAAGGTTTGTATTTTACCGGTTTATCAGAAAAAACGAAGAACAAAACTACCTATCATGAAGGTAGGAATTATAGGGAGCGGACTAAATTCGCTTCTTTTTTTTATTTTTTTTTGCGAAATTTCTCAAGCCGAAGCAGGAATTAACAGATTATGGTCGAATTGTATATATTGGGATGAGGCGGAGGGATGGTATGGCAGAAAATCTTAGCAGAGAAGAAGTAATAAGACATTACGAGGAGATTATAAAAAAGATTAAAGATGTGGTTTCTGCAAAAATTATAACAACACCTGACGGCAAGATATCGGAGATTCATGTACTCGCCAACTCCAACAGAAATCCAAAGCAGATAGTGAGAGACATCGAATCAGCACTGGTTGCGACTTTTGGCTCTGAGATAGACCATAAAAAGATTAGCGTGGCTCAGCTGAATAAAGAAGAGATTTTTACTACGGAATCCCGTTTAAGGATAGATGGCCTGACCGTAAAAAAGAGCAAATACAATTACGAAGTATCTGTGGTCCTGAGAGACGCAGAAGATAAATTATATGAAGGAAGAGCGTCGGGCTCAGGCACTTTTAAATACTTTTTAAAACTGATTGCCCAGGCAACGATTGACGCAATACAGCAGTATGTAGGGAAGAATTTTTTAATTACACTGGAAGATATTAATACCTTTAGAATCGGTGAAAGGGAAGCCATAGCAGTGCTCGTTTCCATATTGACTGATTGGGGTGAAGAGACCTTTTTGGGGACAACCCTTTTCAGAGAAGACAAAGGAGAGAGTGTAGTAGTTGCGGTGCTTAACGCCGTAAACCGGCGTATAAGCTTTCTGATAAAAGAAAAAACGGATTAGCTAAAAAAAGGGCCGACGAAGCGAAGCGGTTTTAAGTGGCCTGCTCTAGTAGCGGTGGGGCAGAGCACCGTAGACGGGGAGGAGGCTGCATCTTATGAAAATCAATGCTACCCTTTTAAAGATTTTGCTGGCATTGATGGCTCTTGTCCTTGCCGGCGGTGCTAATTATAGACTGGGTTAAAATATTAATTTTTGTCGGCCCTTTAATGATTTCATTTTTAAGAGTATTACCGACTGGATACTGATAGATAGATACATTAATGTTTCTTGATATAAAGGTGGTACGATTGTGAAAAGAGAAAAATATCTGCTTTTAGTTCCTATAATTGCGCTTTTCTTTTTGATTAAAACTTACAGTAGTATCTCTCTATTTGATTTTGGACCCCTATTTATATTTACTACATTGGCGTTATTAGCAGAACTTTTACCGGTAAAGTTACCAAATGATGCAGAAGTTACTGTCGGTTTCGCGGTATATATAGGTTCAATATTGGTACTTGGATATGAAGCTAGTGTTTGGGTTGCTTTTATTTCTGCTTTTTTGTCACAAATAAAGCACAAAGTATCAGGAAATCCTTTCTTTAAAAAGAGTTTTAATATAGGACTTTATATCTTGATGGTTGGGAGTTCTGGCTATGTCTATAAGAAATTAGGTGGAATTCCGAGTAACATTAATTTGTATAAAGATTTCTTTCGCTTCATTGTATTAGTTATTACTTATTTTCTCATAAATGTAGGTCTAATGGTATTTGCATTAAAGATTTTATACGGGAAATCTATTAGAAATATTTTTAAAGCCACTTTTATAGAAACCCTCCCCAGCTACATCGCCCTCGCGCCTCTAGGCATCTTGCTCGCGGTTATCTATATCAACATAGGAGCACTGGGGCTGATTTTGTTCTTAATCCCGCTGCTCATCGCCCGACATTCTTTTAAGCTATATATGGACATGAAGAAAGTTTATTTGGAAACTATTCAGGCTCTGGCAAGCGCCATTGAAGCTAAGGACCCTTACACGAAGGGACATTCCGAGAGGGTCGCTAAATTGGCGGTTGCTATAGCGGAAGAATTGAAGATGGACAACGATTTGATAAGCAACCTTCACTACGCGGCGCTGCTTCACGACATAGGAAAGATAGGGATACCGGAGCCCATACTGAATAAACCCTGTAAGTTATCGGAAGAGGAATTTGAGAAGATAAAAGTTCATCCTGAGCTGGGGGCCAATATAGTCAAAAAGGTTGATTTTCTGTTGCAGGCCTCTTTTTTTATAAGATACCATCACGAGAGATTGAGCGGGAGTGGGTACCCTGAAGGCCTAAAGGGAGAAGAAATTCCACTGGGAGCGCAGATAATAGCCGTGGCAGATGTATTCGATGCACTCACCACGGACAGGCCTTACCGCAAGGCCATGACGGTCGAGGAGGCGTTGATGGAGATTGAACAGGCTTCCGGCGTGGATTTCAGGCCGGATGTGGTTAGAGCTTTAAAGAGAGTACTGGAAAAGGAGAAATCAGGGGGATATGTTGCTCGTTGATTTTTTGATTTTGTCGATAATCATTGGGCTTTTAAGAAGAGGAAGTTTGAAAAAACTAGGTGAAATCCCCATAAAGAAACTTGAAATTATATTTTTATCTTTAATAATCCGCTATTTTCCCTTATTTTTAAAAGGTCCTTTAAAGGGATACGTATCCGACTACATTTTGGCTATATCCTTTATTTCGTACGGGCTTCTGCTGTACAGCCTCCTTTCCAACTGGCATTTAAAGCCACTGAGAATTGTGTCTCTGGGGGTTTTGCTGAATTTCCTCGCAATAATCGCAAACGGAGGCAAAATGCCCGTATCTCTCTGGGCCGTTGATGTTGCGGGATTGGGTGATTTTAAACAGGACCTCTTTAACCCACTTTATCTCTATCACACCGCCATGACGCCGGAGACCAGGTTTAAGATTTTTGGAGATATTTTCCCGTTGCCAAAACCCTATCCCAATCCCAAGGTATTCAGCCTGGGGGATGTCTTGATGGGAATCGGCGTTTTTTCGTTAATCCAGGAGGCTATGTTGAAAAAGAAAACGGCGAGTGATAAAATAAGTAGGAGGAAATTGAAAAGGAACCTATAAAAAGGTTCCTTATAAATTTTTTTAGAAATTTTTGAGGTGATAACATGTTCGGGATAATTAGAAAAATATTCGGCGACCCGAATGAGAGGGAAATAAAAAAACTCGTTCCCATAGTGGAAAAGGTCAACGACTGGGAGTCCAAGATAAAGGTGCTTTCGGATAGCCAGCTTAAGGAAAAAACTAACGAATTTAAAAATAGATTGCACGCGGGAGAAACGTTAGACGACCTCCTGCCCGAGGCCTTTGCAGTAGTTAGGGAAGCGGCCAAAAGGACTTTGGGTATGAGGCCTTTTGACGTTCAGGTTATGGGGGCAATAGTGCTCCATCAGGGCAGAATTGCAGAAATGAAAACGGGAGAAGGCAAGACTTTGGTAGCTACCATGCCGGCCTATCTCAATGCCCTGACAGGAAAGGGAGTGCACGTGGTTACGGTCAACGACTACCTTGCCAGGCGCGACAGCGAGTGGATGGGGGCAATTTACAAATTTCTGGGGCTTGAGGTAGGCCTTATTGTGCACGGCCTTGATTTTCAAGAGAGGAAAAAGGCTTACAGTGCAGATATAACTTATGGAACCAATAATGAGTTTGGTTTTGATTACCTTAGGGACAACATGGTGATTTACAAGGAACACATCGTTCAGAGGGAGCTCAACTACGCTATAATAGATGAAGTGGACAGCATACTCATAGACGAAGCCCGTACACCGCTTATAATTTCGGGACAGGCCGAAGAGTCCACTGATATCTATTATAGGTTTGCACGATTTGTGCCAAGACTTAAGGCTGGGGAAGACTATATTGTCGACGAGAAAGCCCACAGCGTGATACCTACGGAGAAGGGAATAAAAAAGGCCGAGGAATTCCTTGGCGTAAAGAACCTATATGACGAGGAGAATATGGAACTTTTGCACCATTTTCACCAGGCCTTGAAAGCCCATGCGCTCATGAAGAGGGACAGGGATTACGTGGTGAAAGACGGCCAGGTCATAATAGTGGATGAATTTACAGGCAGGCTGATGTACGGCCGTAGGTACAGTGAAGGGCTTCATCAGGCGATAGAGGCAAAAGAAGGGGTAAAAGTTGAGCGGGAGAGCAAAACCCTTGCAACGATAACGTTCCAAAATTATTTTAGGATGTACAAAAAACTTGCCGGTATGACAGGCACTGCAGCTACTGAAGAAGAAGAATTCAGGAAGATTTACGGCATGGACGTGGTGGTTATACCTACAAACAAGCCTATGATAAGGGTGGACTACCCGGATGTGGTGTATAAGACCGAGAAGGCCAAGTTCGAGGCGGTGGTCCGCGAAATCGAGGATTGCTATAGAAGGGGTCAGCCGGTCCTGGTCGGTACCGTATCCATTGAAAAATCTGAAATGTTGAGCGAGATGCTGAAAAAGAAGGGAATCCCTCACCAGGTGTTGAATGCCAAGTACCACGAGAAAGAAGCTGAAATAATAGCGAAGGCGGGCCAAAAGGGGGCCGTCACGATAGCCACAAATATGGCAGGACGCGGCACTGATATCGTCCTTGGAGAAGGGGTGGCCGAACTGGGTGGGCTGCACGTTATAGGTACAGAGCGGCACGAAGCCCGGCGGATAGATAACCAGCTGCGAGGTCGGTCTGGGCGTCAGGGTGACCCGGGCTCCTCGAGGTTTTACGTTTCCCTAGAAGACGACCTGATGAGGCTCTTTGGCTCTGATAGCATTAAGGGGCTCATGGACCGCCTGGGGCTTGAGGATGACCAGCCCATAGAACACCCGCTTATAACAAAGGCCATAGAAAATGCGCAGAAGAAGGTGGAAGCCAGAAACTTCGATATAAGAAAACATGTTCTCGAATTCGACGATGTAATGAACACCCAGAGGGAAGTTATATATTCCCAGCGCAGGAAAGTCCTGGAGCAAGATAACCTTAAAGACAGCGTAAAGCAAATGATCGAAGATGTTGTTGACCGTTTGCTCGACGTATACGCTAGCAAAGAAATGCACCCTGAGGATTGGGACTTGAAAGGGCTTTCCGAGTATTACGCTGATATATTTATGATTAAGGATGTGCTTGGCAATAAGGTAGAAGAAGACGTAACAAGAGAAGAACTCCGAAAGATCCTAGTCGAGCGGGCATTTGAATGGTATGATAAAAAAGAATCAGAAATCGGCGAAGAAACGATGCGCGAATTGGAAAAGGTCATTATGCTGAAGGTCGTAGACCAAAAGTGGATGGACCACATTGACGCCATGGACCAGCTTCGCGAGGGCATAGGACTTAGAGCCTATGGCCAGAGGGACCCGCTCGTGGAATACAAGATAGAAGGCTATGAGATGTTCCAGGAAATGATAAAGAACATCCAGGAAGATACGTTGAGGTACCTTTTCAGAGTTCAGGTAAAAGCCGCACCGCAAAGAAGGGAAATGGCCCGAAACCTTTCTTATTCCCACGGAAGCAGTGAAAAACCACAGCCGGTTAGAAAGGGAGAAAAAATAGGGAGAAATGACCCTTGCCCCTGTGGAAGCGGCAAAAAATACAAGAAATGCTGCGGCAGAGCTGTATGAGGCTTAGATTAAATATTTGAGGATGGAGGGGATTTAAGTGCTCGAAGAGTTAAAAAGCGAGATTGAGGCATTAGAGCCTCAAATTAAAGAGATGAGGGATTTACTTTGAAATAGATAAAATCAAGGTCGATATACAAAAACTTGAAGAAAAAACTCTTGACCCCAATTTTTGGGACGACCAACAGGAAGCTCAAAAAATCCTTCAAAATCTCAACCAGTTGAAGGGGACCGTAGAGGAATTTGAAGCTTTGCAGAAAAATTGGGAAGACTTGGTTGCCCTTATAGAACTGGGGTTAGAATCCAACGACCAGGAGATTTTAGGTGAAATTGCTCGTGAAGCGGAAAAATTCAAGAAAGATTTTGAGAAAAAGAGAATCAGGACATTGCTCAGGGACAAATACGACAAAAATAACGCGATATTATCACTCCACGCTGGGGCTGGAGGGACTGAAGCGCAAGACTGGGTCCAGATGCTTTTCAGGATGTACACCAGGTGGGCAGAGGACAAAGGGTACAAGGTAAAAGTTATGGATATACTTCCGGGAGAAGAGGCAGGGATAAAGAGCGTCACCGCCTTGGTAGAGGGGCCCTATGCTTATGGCTATCTCAAAGCGGAACAGGGGGTGCACAGGCTTGTCAGGATTTCTCCCTTTGACGCGGCAGGAAGGCGGCATACTTCTTTTGCATCGGTGGATGTAATACCGGAAATTGACGACGATATTGAGATAGAGATAAAGCCGGAGGATTTGAAGATAGACACATTCAGGGCAGGGGGAGCCGGTGGCCAGTACGTGAATAAGACCGAGTCGGCAGTGAGAATTACCCATATCCCTACCGGCATAGTGGTAAGCTGCCAGAACGAGCGTTCACAACAGAGTAACAAAAATGCTGCTTTAAAAATTCTGAAAGCAAAGCTTTTTAACTTATATATGGAAGAACAGCAAAAGAAGATAAACGAGCTTCGAGGAGAACAAAAGGAGATTGCCTGGGGAAACCAGATAAGGTCTTATGTGTTCCAGCCTTACAGATTGGTCAAAGACCACAGGACCGGCGTCGAAGTGGGCAATGTAGAAGCAGTTATGGATGGAGAGATTGACGTCTTCATAAATACTTACCTCAAAATGAAGTCCAAAGACGCATAATGGAGGTGGGAAGGTGGCGAAGTATAAATATGCCCTTTTGACGGGTTTGATATTGACTTTTTTGGTGGGGTATGGAATTGGAATGGCAAACGTGGGAGAACCGGGGTCTCAAGATGACCCCTTGGTGACTAAAAGTTATGTAGACAAAGTGGTATCGGAATTAAAGAGCTATTTGGATGAGAGCTCATCCGGTAACCAATCGATAGGGACTTTTGAAGTGGTCTACCTTGAAAAAGGCGACCGCCTTGTAGCAGGAAAAGGTACGGAAATAATTTTAAGAAGCGGTATAGCAACAGTTGTAGACAGCGAAAACGGCGGTATTGCCGATATAACAGATGGCAAAGACCTGAGGCGAAAAGAAAGGGTTCCCCAAAATCACCTTCTCATAGTGCCGCGCGATGACGGCAGAGGGCTTATAGCAGAGACTAACGTGGTCCTTACCGTTCGGGGAAGTTTCAAGGTCACAAAGTAGAGCACTTTACTGGGAAAAAAGTAAGTGATATACTTTTTTTGGTTAATTTTCTTCGAGAGAGAGGCCGCTTTGATGAAAAACCTTACGGTATTGTTGACTCTAATGTCTCTTAATACTGGTGGAGCTGAGACCCACGTAGTTTCTCTGGCGAGACAATTGAAAAAAGAAGGGATCAATGTTCTGGTTGCATCCCGCGGAGGGGATTTGGTAAGAGAACTTGATACCAGTGGCATAGAGCATTTTACCCTGCCCCTCCATAGTAAAACGCCGGCTAGCCTCTGTTCGGCGATAATCGGGCTGACTAAAATCGTAAAAAAATACAAAGTAGACTTGATCCACGCCCACGCGCGCATACCGGCCTGGGTCTCTCAATGGGTTTTTTATCTGACGGGATGCCCTTACATCACTACTTCCCACGGTATTTACTCCACACACTGGGGTTTGGGATTGTTGACAGCATGGGGCGAAAAAATCATAGCCGTAAGTGAAGATATCCGGGAGCACCTCGTAAAAAATTTCAAGGTAAGGCCCGAGAAGATATATGTCATCCCAAATGGTATAGATTTGGAGCAATTTGACCCAGGAGTGGATACTTCATCGGTCCAAAAGGAGTTAGGTTTGTATTCCGATGAAATGAAAATCGTGTACATAAGCAGGCTCATGGGTGCAAGGGGTGAAATAGCCCTTAAGTTGATAGACGCCATGCCCGATATCTGCTCTTCTTTCCCAAATGTGAAACTTTTAGTAGTAGGCGAAGGTGACAAGCTGGAAGCCACAAAATTGCAGGCAGAAAAGTGCAATGCCATTTTGAAAGACCGGCGGGTTATCGTGACAGGTGCGAGGCTTGATACTTACGCTTTGATGGGACTTGCAGATGTGGCCGTAGGTGTTGGAAGGGTAGCTCTTGAGGCTATGGCTATGAAAAAACCCGTGATTATAGCTAGTGAAGCCGGATTTATGGGAGCACTTACCCCGCAGAACTTTGAGGATGCAAAAAGGCACAATTTCAGTGGTCGGGGAACGGGGCAAATTACAAATTCGAAGAACCTTGCTGAAGCCATTAAAGATATTTTAGCATCTCCAGAGTTGAGAAAGGAATTGGGCGAGTTCGGTCGAAAAAAAGTACAAGAGCAGTTCTCGATTGATGCGATGACAAAGAAGGTCTTGGAAGTTTACACAAAAGTTCTTGAGGAGGTAAATCGATGAGCTTGATTGATAAAAAGGGTAGATTATTTGGATTGATAAATGTAATAGATTTGCTCGTGATAATTCTGGTTGTTGCGGTTGCGGCAAGATTTGTATTGAACCCGCAGAAAAATTCTTCAGCTGCTGAGGAGAAGATGATTCAGGTTGTGATGTTGGTGAAAGACGTCAGGGATGCCACTGCTAAGGTAATAAAGGAAGGGGATATAGTCCGCGAGACAAAGACTAATAACCTTCTTGGGAAAGTTACAAAAGTTGAGGTAAAACCTGCTGAAACTCTTGTAAATACCGCAGATGGCAGGGTTTTAAATGTGCCAAATCCGGTATTAAAAGACGTTTACGTGACCGTTGAAGGTTCGGCGACGGTGGGGGAAAATGCCATTGTATTGGGAGGAACGGAAATAAGAATAGGGACTGCTGTCCAGATGAAGACCAACCTTTACGCAGTTGTGGCTACGGTGATGGAAATTAAAGGGTTTAAATAAAGGGGCATAAAGTATATGGAAGCTTTAATTCGGTGGATAGCTGAAAGTTTGGTTATAAAATCGATAGGCTTTCTTTTCTCTCGAGAAGTATGGGGGAGCAGTGTCCTATATAGGATTTTAGAAAAAATTGCCGACACTTCGAAAGTCCTTTTTCGGGGGAGCTTTATTGGCATTTTAATGCAAAGTGAGCCGTGGGAGAAAAACGCCCTGTCATCCAGCCGTTTTTGCAAAGTACTTTTTTATAGGACAAATAGTCTCGCTGCTTTCAAGGGCATTATAAGGGATGCTGTGGAAAATAGCTATTGCTACGGATTTTTGGCAAAAATCTGCCTGGACTTTACAGCAAGACCTTTTAAAATTTTGTCTTTAGTCTTTTTACCTGCGATATTCACCTACGCTGCCTTAAAAGGCTTGTTTTCTGGTTTGTCTTTTGGAGAATTCACGGCTTTTGTGATTGCAGCAGGAGTTTTGATTACTTCTTATTTTATAAATTTAAATTTATACGAAATATTTAAAGGGAGCTTTATTCTTAAGGCTGCCTGTCTACTCCACGTCAGACAAAATTCAGTTTTTTCCGGTGTTGATGTGAAATATTCAGGCCTTTTATACCTACTTCTGGGTGCCTCTTTGGGAGTGCTCAGGTTTTACTTGCCTTTTAAAGCCGCTGTAAAGCTTATTATCCCGGCAATGCTCTTACCTTTGATCTACATTAAGCCCCATTTTGGAATTTATATCATGGCTTTCATACTGCCCCTTGTGGATACGATTTACAGCGTTTTGCTCGTAGGGCTTATATTTGCTGTAATGTTACTTAAAGCAGGGAAAGGAGAATTTGAGGTTCCGAATGGCACGGTGCCGGCTGCTTTATTTTTCGCTTCGGCGGCTATAGCAGCGATTTTTTCGGTAGCGCGGTTTGAGAGTCTGAAGGTGCTTCTTATTTATGCGGCGTATTTTATGACATTCCTGGCTTTCTATCATTTTTGCAGGAAAGAAAAGGTGATGAAAACCGCCCTTCTTTTTCAGGCGATTTCTACAGTTGGAATATCCTTGTATGGAATTTATCAGTATTTTTATGTAAAAAAACCAACTGCAATTGCATGGGTGGACACAAGATTATTCCCGGAAATAACTATGAGAGTCTACGCGACGCTGGAAAATCCAAATGTACTGGCCGAGTATCTGGTTTTCGTCGTTCCGGTGGTTTTGGCTTTTATCTGGACGTCTGATAAAGTGGAGCGCAAGCTGACCTTTTGTGGAATGCTGGGGATCATATTGACCTGTCTTGTGATGACCCTTTCACGGGGAGGCTGGCTGGGGCTTGCCGTAGCTGTATTGATTTTCGCCCTGGCAGTTGACCGCAGGTTGTTTGCAGCTTTGATGTTAATTGCGGCATTATCGCCGGTGTTTTTACCTACCGTTATAATAAACCGTATAGCGAGCATAGGAAGCCTGGAAGATAGCTCAAATGCTTACCGCGTAACTATATGGGTTGCTACCTTGAGGATGCTGAAAGATTACTGGTTAACGGGATTGGGGCTCGGGCTGCAGGCATTTTCCAAGGTTTACAGGGATTACATGATTGCTGGAACTCCCGCACTTCACTCCCACAACTTTTACCTGCAGCTTGGTCTGGAAATGGGCATTTTGGGGCTTGTTTCCTTTATATGGTTCGTATGGGCGGAACTTAAAGGAATAAACAGGATTATGCGAGTAGGAAATACGGAGAAAGCTGTGTTTGCTGTGGCAGTTGCAGGGGCAATTTCCGGTCACCTGTTCCATGGACTCTTCGACCACGTATGGTTCAGCCCGAGGATTGGCATGACATTCTGGGAGATGGCAGGGATTCTGGCGGCTCTAACTGCATCGGCAGAAGCCAAAGAGCTTCAGGGGGAAATCGGCAGGTCATGAAGAAAGTTTTGCACGTTATAACCGATACAAATATAGGAGGAGCCGGCAGGTATCTTTTAAACCTCCTTTCTGCTTGGGATGAAAGCCGGTATTCGGTGGCTGTGGCGTGTCCTTCCGGAGGAGAATTGGAAAAGCGCTTAAAGGATTTAGGCGTAAAGGTTTATCCCCTCAAGGGCGGCGAAAAGTCCTTTAGCATCTCACACGTGGCGCAGATTTTAGGAATTATTGCCCGGGAAAAGGTGGATTTAGTCCATACCCATGCCAGTCTTTCGGGGAGAATAGCCGGAAGGCTTTTGGGCCGAAGGGTTGTCTTGACCCGCCACTGGATGGGGAAAAAAAGCGAGATGGGTATTTTCAGGCCTTTGATAAACCGGATTTTTTACCAGCTCCTCACTGACCGGGTAATTGCGGTGTCAAGAGCCGTGAAAGTGAGTCTTATGGAAATTGGGGTTCCGGCCTGGCTGATAAAAACTGTGTACAATGGAATAGATGTTCCAAATATTTCAGGAAATTGCGGAAAACTAAGAAAGGCACTTAACGTGCCAGAAAGAATTCCTCTAATAGGAATGATAGGCCGTCTTGTGCCGGAAAAAGGCCATGAATACGCCATAAGGGCCATGCCGGAGATATTAAAAAAATTTCGTGATACTCGCTTGGTTCTGGTAGGGGATGGCCCATTTAGACCTTACCTTGAAGACTTGTGCGGGAAAGTGGGTGTCAAAGATAAAGTAGTTTTTTTAGGTTTTAGAAAAGATGTAGAAGAGATTGCCATAGATTTCGACGTAATCCTTATGCCATCTTTGAGCGAAGGTTTACCCCTTGCACTTTTAGAATCCATGGCATTGGGGAAGCCCGTTGTGGCATCAGAAGTGGGTGGCATTCCGGAGATTATAAAAGACGGGGTAAACGGTGTTTTAGTGCCTCCTGAAGATGCGGGAGCTCTGGCAGAAAGAATTATAGGGCTTTTGATGTCAAATGAAATGCGGGAAAAGTTAGGGGAAAATGCAAGGCAAACGGTATTGTCAAAGTTCACAGCAAAGATAATGGCAGAAAACACCATGCGGATTTATGATGAACTGCTGAAGTAAGGGGCGGTTTGAGTGAAGCCTTGGATTAAAGGGTTGACGGTGGTTTTTATAGTTTCCATAGTATTTTCTCTTTTTAGCCTTACATCGAAAATTGCCACCGAACAAAAAAGCAAGCTTGTGGAAATTTCAGTTCCTATAAATGAAGTCATGCAACTTGCAAGGATTACTGGTCGTGACTTCGAAGAGATTTTAGGCGAATTAAAGCAAGCAGGGGTCACTTCCTTGGCGGTAGAAGAAACCACGGTAAGAGATTTCATTGAAAAAGGCTGGATTTTGGTGTTGAAGGGCTGGCAGATAATGGACCACCAGCGTTTTTTAGGAGTGGAAAATGAACTGGCAAAGCGAATTATCTCCAGGGAGGATTTCAACCCGGAAAGCTATTATATATTTTCACGGGACAAAGCAATCTTTGACAAATTAAAAGCTGCACTGTCTTCTAGAGGATATGAAATAGTGACCGGAGAGGGCAATAGCATATACGTGATTCAAGAAATTAATGGGAGAAGCGGCTTTAGTGGGATTGGTCTGGGGTTTGACCAGCAGTCGATAAACTTTGCCATATCTTCGGGTTTTAATGTAGTATTGATGATGAAAGATGTAAAAGGGAAGACTGCACAAGAAATAAAACAAGTAAGCAAAGTTTTTGATGAAAATATCTCGGTTCTTATACTTCAAAACAATGAAATACCGCAGGAGTCTGAAGCTGCAAAATTGCTTTTTAACGCGATAAAAGAAAAAGGCATCCGCCTAGGAGTTGATGAATTTAAAGAAACGGAGAGTTTAAAAAAGGGTATTGGGGAAAAAGGATATGACATCGTAAGGGTGTACAATCGTCCCGCGCACAAATGGATGGAGGAGTATCTCCTCGCTGTAAGAGATAGAAACGACAGGTTGCTTTATCTGCACCTTTTTCTATCCGGAGATGAGGACCTTGTAAGGTACAATAAAGAACACATAAAAAATATATACGATGATGTAATATCTGCGGGCTTTAAGCCGGGACTTTATCCCAAAAAAGCTTCTTCATTTTCAAAAGATCAAATATCAAGCCTTGCGTTGGTGCTGATCCCGTCAGTTGCTTCTTTAGGGCTGATGCCGGGGCTTTATTATCTCCTTCGTATACTCGAAATAAAGGAAAGTCATGCTCTGCTTTCTTCTATAGGCTTATGGGGTATTATATTGATACTGGCTTTGATAGATTTTTCGCTCTTTAGAAGTGCTTCGAGCCTTATGGTTTCAATAATATATCCTTGTCTTGCCATAAGCCGGGAAATGCCGATAGACGAGTCTATTGTTAAGAATTTAGGGCAGAGGATTGCAAGTGGGATTTTAACACTTGGTAGGGCAACCGCATTGACTTTTGCAGGGGCCCTATTGATAACCGGAATATGCAGCGATATGGATTTTATCGTTGGTTTAGAAAAGTTTCGCGGAATAAAAGCAATGTACATCGCTGCATTTTTGTTAATCGGACTTATCTACGTAAGATTTCAATACGGGAAAGTTCCGTTGAATAAGCCGCTCTTTACCGTTGGAAATCTTTTTACACTTAGCCTGGCGGTCGGAATTTTGTACGTCCTGATAAACCGCACCGGAAACTTTTCGGCCATTCCTATACCTAAGTTCGAACTTTATTTTAGAATTTGGCTGGAAGAAATGCTGCCCGTAAGGCCGAGGACAAAGGAATTTCTGATAGGATTTCCTGCTCTTGTCCTTGCGGGAGGAATAAAAAATCCCAAAAGACCCGGGCAATTTCGGTTGCTCTTGGCGATAGGGCTTTTGGGAGAGCTTTCTATGATTAACACCTTCAGCCATTTTCACGCAAATGCCGTTATCTCAATTGTCCGTTCCTTCGAGGGGATACTGCTGGGAAGTTTTATCGGTAGCCTGGTATTGATTGGTTTTTTAACACTATGCCGGAAAGGGAATGAAAGAGAATGAAGAAAATACTGGTCTCGGGGTATTATGGCTTTGGCAATGCCGGAGATGAAGCAATATTGATGGCCATGGTCGATTCTTTTAAAAAAATTGGATGATAACATCCGCATAAAGGCTTTGTCGGCCAATCCAAAAGAGACGGAAATGATGCACGGTATAGAGGCTGTGCATCGAACCAACCCTTTTCTTGTAGTTAAAGCGATTGCCGAGGCGGACCTGGTTTTGAGCGGTGGTGGCGGCCTGCTCCAGGACGTAACGAGCAGCAGGTCCATCCCTTATTACCTTCTCATAGTGTTTCTCGCAAAGAAGATGGGGAAAAAGGTGATGTTTTATGCCAACGGAGTCGGCCCGGTAAACCGCAATTTCAACAAGCGGTTGATTGCCTCTGTGGGCAATATGGTAGATTTGATTACGGTTAGAGACGAAAACTCCCGGGACCAGTTAAAAAACCTCGGAGTAAAAAAGCCTCAAATCTATGTTACGGCAGATCCTGCTTTTGCGTTAAAACCTGTAGATGACGAAACCGGACTTCGCATACTCAACAGGCACCGTATTGATTTGAGCAAGGCAGGTCTTAATATAGGGATTTCGGTAAGGCCGTGGAAAGTGGACGAAACAAGAAAAGTCATCGCTGAGGCCTGCGATTTTTTGATAAAAAACTATTCTGTAAATATAGTATTTTTACCGATGCAGTTTCCGCAGGATTACAATGAATCTCTGGAAATCATGGGAATGATGAGGGAAAAGGCCATGGTGATTGATGAATCGCTGGGACCGAGAGAACTGCTTTGGATTAGCGGGAAAATGGACCTCATTTGTGGAATGAGGCTCCACGCTCTTATATTCGGTGCCATAATGGGAGTTCCCCTTGTGGGACTTGCTTATGACCCTAAAGTTGAAAACTTCTTAATACGCGTTGGGCAGCCGTCTGCCGGGACACTAAAGGACTTAAAAGTCCAAAACTTATGTAGTCTTATCCAGGATGCTATAAAAAAACGTGAAGAAAGCCGCCACGCGCTCCTTGCAAAAAGAAAAGAGATGGAATATTTAGCTAACGAAAATGCAAAGCTAGCTTTAAAGCTGCTGGAGGGTGGCCATGAGCAAGATAAGAAGGATTGAAATACTGGGCGTGCCATTGGATAAAGTGACATTGGAACAGGCAGCGCAGGAAGTTGAAAGAATGCTAGATGAGGGGAATACAAAGGTAATAGTAACGCCAAATGCGGAGATAATCATGGCAGCCCAGAAAAATCCCGCATTAAAAAATGCAATAGCCGCTTCCGACCTAATCTTGCCAGACGGCATCGGAGTGGTAATAGCCTCGAAAATTATTGGAAATCCACTGCCAGAAAGAATTGCAGGTTTCGACCTAATGGTAAAGATGCTGAAAATAGCTGCCATCCGTGGGCTTTCCATATTCCTGTTGGGCGGAAAGCCTGGTGTGGCTGAGGAAGCGGCAAAAAATATATTGGCGGGATTTTCGGGGTTAAAAGTAGCGGGTACGCACCACGGATACTTCAATGAAAGGCAGCATGATGAAGTGGTGCAAAAAATTAATGAAGCAAAGCCGCATTTCATTTTCATAGGCATGGGTGCCCCCAGGCAGGAACTCTTTATGGTGAATAACAAAAGTAAGATAAATGGAAGTATAATGATGGGCGTTGGCGGTAGCCTTGATGTATTTGCGGGAAGAGTGAAGAGAGCGCCGGTGTGGATGCAGAGGACGGGTTTTGAATGGCTTTACAGGCTGCTGCAGGAACCCTGGCGGTTAAAGAGGATGTCAGTGCTCCCCCTTTTTATTATAAAAGTATTGATGAAAGTAATGGCAGAGAGGGGAGAAAAATAACTTGAAACTCAAGTCGAATCTACTAGATTACCTCTTGATTGTCATAGGTTGCTTCATAGCGTCCTTGGGCCTCACCATGTTTCTTGTTCCCAACAAAGTGGCAGCAGGTGGGGTAAGCGGTCTTGCCACGGTGCTCCACTACCTTTTCGGGTTGCCTGTGGGATGGACGATGCTAGCTTTCAACATCCCTCTCTTTATAACAGGGATTATCTTTTTGGGCCCCGTTTTCGGCGCCAAGACGGTGGTAGGTACCATACTCCTTTCGGTCTTCACGGAACTCACGAAAAATTTTCCTGTTTTGACGCGGGACTTGCTGCTTTCAAGCGTATACGGCGGCATCGTGCTAGGCCTAGGGCTTGGGCTGGTCTTCAGGACCAGGGCAACTACAGGTGGCTCCGACATAGCTGCAATGCTCATTCATCACTTCATACCAATCGTGAGCATTGGCCAAGGGATACTGATAATAGACTTTTTCGTAATAGCGTTGAACGGTATTTCCTTCAACTGGGAGATCGCCATGTATTCATGGATAGCCCTCTACGTCAGCAGCAAGGTGATAGATATCGTCCAGGAGGGTATCAATTACGCGAAAGCAGTTTACATAATTTCAGATAGAAACGATGAGATACAAAAGAGGATTTTAGAAGACTTGGGGAGGGGGATAACGCTTTTTGAGGCGAAAGGCGGTTACACTGGAGAAAACAGGAAGGTTGTAATGTGCGCAGTAACGAGGCTCGAGCTTCCAAAGTTAAAGCGGATTATCTGGGATATAGACCCCAAGGCTTTTATAATTATTCACGACGTGCATGAAGTTCTGGGAGAAGGGTTTACATTTGTAAGTCAGGAAGATAGTCACAAATTAAAATAATAAATGACGAGGTGATTAAAATGCAAGTATCCAAAGAAAAGCTGGAAGAATTGACGAAAGCGGCCCGGAAAGTAAGGCGTAGCATCATTGAAATGACGGCCGAGGCGGGCTCAGGCCATCCGGGAGGGTCGCTATCCTGTGCAGATATTTTGGTTGCCCTTTATTTTCACGAAATGAAGGTAGACCCTCAAAACCCCGATTGGCCTGACAGGGACAGGTTTGTGCTTTCAAAAGGTCATGCTGCACCAGCCCTTTACGCAGTACTAGCCGAAAGGGGCTATTTCCCGAAAGAAGAACTGAAGACTTTGCGCAAAATAAACTCCATTCTGCAAGGGCACCCCGATATGAAAAAGACACCGGGAGTGGACATGACTACAGGCTCCCTGGGGCAGGGGCTTTCGGCAGCGAATGGCATGGCGCTGGCCGGAAAACTGGACGGTAAATCCTATAGAGTCTATGTCCTCCTGGGAGACGGTGAGCTTGAAGAAGGACAGGTTTGGGAAGCTGCCATGGCTGCTGCCCATTATAAGCTCGACAACCTAACGGCCTTTGTGGACCACAATGGTCTTCAAATAGATGGTCCTATAGCCCAGGTAATGTCGCCTGAAATAATACAGGAAAAATTCAGGGCCTTCGGATGGCACGTAATTGATGTGGATGGCCACGATTTTGAAGACATATTGCGAGCTATAGAAGAGGCGAAAAGTATTAAAGAAAAGCCGACTGTAATAGTAGCGAAGACCGTAAAAGGAAAAGGAGTGCCTTTTATGGAAAACCAAGTGGACTGGCACGGCAAAGCCCCGTCAAAGGAGCAAGCCGAAGAAGCGCTAAAAGCACTTGAAAGATAAGAGTGAAAAATAAAAAGAATGGAGGTAAAGACAATGCCGAAGATAGCGACAAGAGACGCTTATGGTGAAGCCCTCGCCGAACTGGGCGAAGAGATAAAGGAAATCGTTGTTCTAGACGCAGACCTTTCAAAATCCACCAAGACCAACGTGTTTGCCAAAAAATTCCCCGAACGTTTCTTTAACATGGGTATAGCCGAACAAAACCTGATGGGAACGGCGGCGGGCCTTGCCACCTGCGGCAAAATACCTTTTGCCAGCACCTTTGCCATATTTGCCACCGGCAGGGCCTTCGAACAGGTGAGGAACTCCATCTGTTACCCGAACTTGAACGTAAAAATAGCCGCGACCCACGCAGGCATCACCGTAGGGGAAGACGGAGCTACCCACCAATCCATAGAAGATATAGCACTTATGAGGGTACTGCCAAACATGACGGTGATAAGCCCGGCTGATGCAACGGAGACCAAAATGGCGGTAAGGGCTGCAGCCCAAATCAAAGGCCCGGTGTATTTAAGGCTGGGCCGGCACCCGGTAGAGACCATATTCGGGGAAGGATACGAATTTAAGCCGGGCAAAGGGGTTATATTGAGGGAAGGAAGGGATGTGGCAATAATAGCCACCGGCGTCATGGTGGCCGAAGCCCTGAAAGCAGCGGAAATCCTAGAAAAGGAAGGCATAAATGCCATGGTCGTCAACATTCACACCATAAAGCCGATTGATGAAGAAGTCATCTTAAAAGCTGCCGAATGCGGAGCCATTGTCACCGCCGAGGAGCACAGCATAATTGGCGGCCTGGGCAGCGCGGTGGCGGAAGTGCTTTCTGAGAAAAAGCCGGTTCCCATAAAAAGGATAGGCATCAGAGATGTTTTCGGCATGTCCGGCAAACCCGAAGAACTGATGAAAGCTTATGGCCTTGCGGCAGAAGACATAGCGGAGGCTGCAAGGACGCTAATCATATCAAAACCTTAGAATTTTGCTATGTCACGTGTTTACCTGAAAAACAATGATTCATGAAGTTGCTTATGTGACATGGAAAGAGAAGATGTAAGAGCCTTAGGGCTCTTTTTTTATGTGCTAATTTGTTACTAATTGTGGTGGCTAAACATCCAGAGTATGACATGAAAGAATGCCGCAAAATTGCTAAAGAATTTCCACAAAAAAGAGGAAATATATTCTTCTTTTTAAAAGATATTGATGTGTTATAATTAAATCAAAAAAATAAACATTTTCCGCATTAATAAACTTTTTCCACAATTATTTAAGAGGAAAAACCCGAGTTTTTAGCTGAAGGTGGGAGCTGATGGTTCTTGAAACACGGTTTAGGGAGATCCTTAAAATTCTCATAAACAGTAACGGCCCCATCACGACAAAAGATGTTGCTCGGAAATTAAAGGTCTCTTCCAGAACGATACGTCATGACCTCAAAAGACTCCAGGAGTTTCTCGACACTTTCGACATAAGGATAGTGAAAAAGCCCAGGACAGGAGTTTACCTCGACGGTACGAATGAGAAAAAGGCTGTGCTGCTAGATCAAATTTCACAGTCGGATTCCTATTACCGAGAACCTTACAGTCCCCAGGAAAGAGAGAAATATATAATATTCAGGCTGCTGCAGTCGGATAAAAACCTGACTACCCAGCAGCTGGCAGACGAACTTTTCGTCAGCAAAGTGACGATATACAAGGATTTGGACAATGTGGAAAAATGGCTGGCTAGGCATGATTTAAAACTCATCCGCAAACCCAATTACGGCATTGAAATAGCCGGGAGTGAAGAAAATTTCAGAAAAGCTTTTTCGGATTTTTTAGTAAATACCGTAGAAAGGCACAGATTGGAGGAGCTGGTTAAGGAACCGTTTATCCATCCGCTCGACAGGAGATTGAGCCCGGCAAATTTCACACAACTGGTAAAGATGTTTCCAAAAATTGATATACGGAAACTAGAAAGAATAATCCATGAGGCCGAACACATGATGCATTTGCGTTTTATCGATGAGAGTTATACAGCTCTTGTAGTCCACCTGGCGATAATGATCAAGCGCCTTCAGGATAAAAAGGATATTAAGTTACAACCGTTGAGGTTAGCAAATTTAAAGGAGAGTGAGGAATATCGGATAGCCGAGTTTATCGCTGGCAGGTTGGAAAATGAATTTGGCATTAGAATCCCCGAAAACGAGATTGTATATATTTCGCTGCATATCCTGGGAGCTAAAATAGAAAAAAGATTGCCTTTGAAAGAAGAGACTGTAGATGAGATGTTAAAGGATTTTGAAAAGGAAATTCTTGAAATAGTCTATGACATGATCAGCGTTGTTGAAAATACCCTAGATGTAAAACTCTCCAATGATAAATTCCTGGTCGCCGGACTAGCTTTACACCTAAGGCCGGTTATCAACAGAATTAGATACGGTATGAACCTCCACAACCCAATATTGGCTCAGATTAAAGAGAATTATACTTCAATATATGGTATTGCCTGGATAACCGCGGGGATAATCGAAAAACGTTTGGGTATAAAGGTGGGGGAAGAAGAGGTAGGGTATCTGGCAATGCACCTGGGTGCAGCCATTGAGAGGGCAACGGCTCCGAAAAAAGCGCTTGTTATCTGTTCCAGTGGTATAGGGACAGCCCAGATGCTTGCCTCCAGGCTAAAAAAGAAATTTCCGGAAATATTGATTGATGATGTCATATCGGTGCCCAATGTGGATGAAGTCCTGAAATGCAAAAAGGTAGATTTCATAATTTCTACGGTTCCCATGGAATTAAAGGATATACCCGTAATATTAGTATCCCCACTTTTGACCGAAGGGGATATAGCGAAAATCAGGGAATTAATCGGAAAAACGAGCAGTATGAAACTAAAACTCAATCGAAGGGATTTTGAAGGAAGCCTTGTATACGAATTAATTCCCGAAGACCTGGTCTTTTGCAAAAAGACCTTTGATTCAAAAGAGCAAATCATCGAAGAGATCGGCAAAATTCTTGTCGCACGGGGCTATGTAGAACCTGATTTTGTGAAAGCGGTCCAGGAAAGGGAAAAGATAACCTCTACCTATATAGGCAGAGGTGTAGCTATACCCCACGGTGAAGACCGTTTTGTCATCAAGCCAACGGTTGCTGTGATAACCCTTGAAACACCCGTCGAATGGTGGGGAAAACAGGTAAACCTGGTATTTTACCTCGCCCTTCGGTTCGATACGAGTGAGTATACAAAAGCTTTTTTCAAGGAGTTTTACGATATGCTAGACAGCCCAGAGATCCTGGATATGATCAGGCAAGCGAAAAGCCCTGAGGAGATCAAGAGGATACTAGCTTTTAAAGGAGGAAACTTCTGATGGAAAGTCTTATTTTGCATGACATAATAAACGAAAACCTCATAAAACTCAGTTTGGAGGGTTTAACAAGGGATGAAGTCATATACGAACTTACGGATTTGCTTTATCAAAACGGTATTATTAGCTCTAAGGAAATTTTTGTAAAGGAGGTGAAAAAAAGGGAAAACCTTTGTACAACCGGTATTGGGATGGGAATAGCCATTCCCCATGGGAAATGCAGTTGTGTGATTAAACCTGCGGTGGCCTTCGGAAGATCGACTTTGGGTATTTCCTGGGACACTATGGACGGAAATCCGGTCCATATGGTCTTTCTTCTGGCAGTCTCAGAATCTGGCGCAGGTAACCAGCACCTGCAACTTCTTGCCATGCTCTCGAGAAAATTGATGCACGATGACTTTCGTAAAGGCCTGATGGCTGCGAAAGACAAAACACAGCTCTTATCGATGTTTAAGTCTATTTTTAGAAAGAGTTGAAATATCTCGTAGCTACTTCATAGCCTTGGTGGATAAAAGTAGCTTTAGCACAATCTAAATGTTATCTTAATTCACCGATAAACTTCATTAGAGAGTTTTAATTAATAGTAAATTAAATAATAAAAAAAATGGAAAGGAGAATTGCGAATGCCCATCAAAATTGTTGGCGTTACAAATTGCCCTGCAGGAATAGCGCATACCTATATGGCTGCTGAAGCGTTGGAAACTGAGGCTAAAAAGAGAGGATACCAAATTAAAATTGAAACTCAGGGTTCTATTGGAGTTGAAAATCGCCTTTCCCCTAAAGACATAGAAGAAGCGGATTATGTAATACTCGCTCTGGGGAGAGGACTTAGTGATGATGAAAGGGCAAGATTTGCAGATAAACGCGTTTTGTATGTAGATATCTCAGAGGTATTAAAAAATCCCGCAGAAATAATTGAAAACCTTGAAAAAAGAGCAGTAAAATTTGAAAACATAAATGCCACCCATCAAAATCAAGTAACAACTGGCAATACAAAAAGGTCTGTGGGCGTTTTTGGACATCTAATGAATGGCGTGTCTTTCATGATACCCTTTGTGACAGCTGGTGGTATATTACTTGCAATATCAACGGCATTGGTCGGCGGTGGTAAAACTTCACCGGGTTCTTTTGCTTTTCTGCTTGAAAATGTAGGGGTCATAGGCTTTCAATTGATGATACCTATACTTGCAGGATATGTGGCTTTTTCTATTGCTGACAAACCTGCCTTAGCACCCGCAATGATAGGAGCCTGGTTGGCCAATCAAAGGGATGTCCTAGGGACGAAAGGTGGTGCCGGGTTTCTCGGTGCAATAGCGGTGGGTCTATTGGTAGGATATTTTGTTCAACAGTTGAAATCTTTAAAATTCCCAAAAACAATGCAGGCACTAATGTCCTTTCTTATTATCCCGGCTGTAACCACTTTATTAATATCTATATTGGTTTTTTACATACTTGGGCCAATAATATCCGGAATTATGTTTTCAATTAACAGTTTCCTCAATTCACTATCAACAGTAAGTAAAATTATAGTATGCATCGTAATAGGAATGATGATAGTATTTGACATGGGTGGGCCAATAAATAAAGCGGCTTATCTTTTCTCCCTTGGCATGGTTGAACAGGGAAATGCTTTATTCTTCGGTACGGTAGCTATTACCAATGTAATACCGCCTGTTGCTCTTGGATTAGCCACATTGCTAAGACCAGATCTCTTTAAACCTGATGAAATAGCCAACGGAAAATCCGCCGTAGTTGTAGGGTTATTTGGTATAACCGAACCAGCAATACCCTATGCAGTTAACGATCCATTAGCTGTAATTGGTGCACAGATGATTGCCGCTTCTGCAGCTGCCATAGTAGGGGTACTATTTGGGGTAACTCGCATAGCTCCTGGTGCGGGAATCCTGGACCCAATTATCGGTATTGCTAAACCTGCATTAGGTTATTATACAGCATTAGCAATAGGGATTTTAATAAATGTCGCCCTTGTCATATTATTTAAAAGTATAAGAAAGAAGAAGAACAGTGGTTTATTTGTAAACTCATGAATTTGGTGGGGTGCGTTTCTTTGATACATGATTTTGATGAAGAAATAAACCGTTACGGAACAGAGTCAACTCAATGGGACCTTCTTGAATATAAATTCGGGGAATCTGGCCTTCTTCCCTTTTGGATGGCTGATATGGATTTCAGATGTGCTCAGCCGATTATAGATGCATTAAACAGGAGAGTAGACCATGGAATTTTTGGCTATACTAAACCTTGCACCGAAAGTTATTTAAATGCGGTAATCAATTGGTATAGTCGAAGATATGGTTGGAATATCAAGCCCAATTGGATTGTGTATACACCAAATACAATGCTTATAATAAAAGTTGCTTTAGATCTTTTTACAATTCCCGGAGATAAAATTATAATACAATCACCGGTATACAATTTATTTGAGCGAGTCATAGTTAGAAATGGCAGGTATATTGCAAATAACCAATTAAAGCTTGTTAGCGGAAGATATGAAATAGATTTTGATCATTTAGAAAAACTTGCCAAAGATCCACTCACTCGGGCAATGATACTTTGCAATCCTCATAATCCCGTAGGGAGAATGTGGTCTCGAGACGAGTTAATAAAAATTGCTAATATATGCTTAGAAAATGATGTACTTTTAATTTCTGATGAGATTCATGGAGATTTAGGTTTGTGGGGGAAAAGATATACTCCTGTTGCATCGCTATCGGAAGAAATAGCTAATAATAGTATAATATGCACCGCGCCAACAAAAACATTTAATATTTCCGGTTTCTTTATTGCAAATGCTATTATTCCAAATGATAGTTTGAGATGGAGATTCGAAGAAGAAATAAAAAAGAGGATGTGTATACATTCGGCACCTGTACTAGCGGTGGAGGCAATGAAAGCCGCTTATAATGAAAGTGAATATTGGCTTGAACAGTTGATAAAATATATTGAAGGTAATATGAATTTTATTGAGAGCTTTTTTGAAGATAATTTACCCAAAATAAAATTTTCGAAACCGGAAGCTACATATTTTGCATGGCTTGACTTTAGAAATTTCAATATGACGCGTCGGGAAATTGAATTTTTACTTTGGCATAAAGCAAAAGTTGCCGCTTATGAGGGAACGATTTTCGGACCAGGTGGGGAAGGATTTGTGCGATTTGTTGTAGCTTGCCCAAGGAAAAAAATTGAAGAAGGGCTAAAAAGAATATTCAAGGTGTTTAAAGAGTATTGATCAATATTTTGGTCTCGCGTTAAAATATATAACCTTAGCTGAAACTCTTAATGTTCCCACTTAAACATGTTGATTGCTACTGATACAGAGAGCGTTCAGACTTATAAAAACTTGCAATAAAATATTGTGGAAATATTTTGTTTAAAGGCCCTTTCCAGGGCCTTATTTGTTTAAAAAGGTTATGCTTTCTAATCCTTGTCCTCGGCAGTGTAAAATTTAAGTAGGTAGAAAGAAGGGAAAAGGCATACAAACGTAGAAAAAAGACCTCACCACCCAAAAAACAAACCAAAACACAAAAAGGAGTGTGAGGTCTTATGCTAAATATTCGACACCTAGTAGGCGCAATTCTTCTTCTACACAATGGTTTAACAAAAATTTTAGCGGAAAGCAAGGACTTTTATGAACTTGAAAAAGGGATAAGTGAGCTATCTCAAAAAGTGAGCAGTCAAATGCTGATATGGACATTAGAACAACTAGACCTAAATTTAATGAACGACAGGGATCGAGAGACGTGGGAAGTAATAGGCTTTAGGAAAAAACAAGTAGTTAGCACAATTGGCGAATTTACCTACAAGCATTACTGTAATAAATTGAAATAGCCTTTGCAAACTAAAAACCCTCCTGGCAAAAAAGTAATTGAAAACACCAATCAACCAGGAGGGCGAAAGACATGAACAAAATTGAAAAACTCCTTTTAGTCCATGGTTCAGATTTAATTTTTGTCGGGATTGACGTAGCAAAGAAGAGCCACTATACAAGAATCATAGACCACATCGGACTCGAACCGGTAAAACCTTTCAAGTTTAATAATAGCAAAGAAGGATACTTTCGTCTAGTCTCAAAAATACTCGAAGCCAAAGAAAAAACAAAAGCGACAAGGGTAATAATAGGCCTTGAACCCAGCGGCCATTACTGGAAGCCCCTAACTTGGTTTTTAAAAGAACAGGGATACCAGGTAGTCCTGGTAAACCCATACCACGTGAAGAAAAGAAAAGAGGAGGAAGACAACAGCCCTACCAAAAATGACCGAAAAGACGCACTAATAATTGCTAAACTCGTAAAAGAGGTTAAGTTTCTAAACTGCCTTTTACGCGAAGGGATTTACGCAGACTTAAGGAACCTTTCGGTGGCAAGAAAGCAGGTAATAGACAAGCTAAACAGCGCAAAAAACAAGTTAATTTCAATCTTAGACGAATACTTCCCAGAATTCGAAGAAGTATTCAAGAACATCTTAGGCAAGGCTGCTTTATGGATATTGAGGCACTGCCCTTTTCCGAGCATGATCTTAAACTACACCAAAGAAGAGCTGGCAGAAAACCTGAAGAGAGCCGCCAATAAAAGAGTGGGCATAAAAAGAGCCGAGAAACTCATCGAAGCAGCACAAAAGTCAGTAGGGGTAAAAGAAGGGTTAAAAGGGGCATATATCTGCCTTCACTCATACCTTGACGAAATAGAATTTTTAAAAGGCCAACTAGAAACGATTGAAAAAACCATGGCAGAACTGCTCAAGAAGATAGACATAGCACAATACCTACTCAGCATTCCCGGCATAGGGATAGTAACCGTAGCTGGATTTCTAGCGGAAGTAGGTGACCTAGCCAACTACACGCATTTTAAGCAGATACAAAAACTAGCAGGGCTCAATATAGCCGAAAACCAATCGGGGAAACACAAAGGGAAGGCCAAGATATCAAAGAGGGGCCGTCCGGAGTTGCGGAATCTCCTTTACAAAGCAAGCCTTGTACTGGTAGCCAAAAACAAGGAATTCAAAGCCCTTTACGACTATTTTCTAAAAAGACCCCAAAATCCGTTAAAATCCAAGCAGGCATTAATAGCAATATCAGTGAAGCTAATAAGGGTAATGTTCACCCTTGCTAAAAAGAGAGAAAATTACGATTCGAAGAAAGTTCTAGGAGAACACCGTATGAAGCAAATAAACCAGCTAGCGGCATAAAAGTGAGATAGCCAACAAGGCGGGGAAACAATATTCCCCCCATAAGGGCAAGACCCTGCATGAAAGTAAAAAGCTCACCGCCTAGCCCTCGAAGGCAGGACGAAGGAATGTAATAAGGGCGTAGGACCTCGGGAGACATGATAGGGTAGTCGGGGGCATGAGTGAAGGATATGATAGGCAACTTTTAGTAAGTTGTCGGAGGTGGTCTTGTTTTGTCTAAAAAATCTATGGTTAAGCAGCAAAAGCAGCCTAAATTCAAAGAAAAACTAAGATTTTAAGAGTTTTATTTGGCTAATCAAAAAATATTGAGATAGGGTGAAGTTTTTGTGTGCCGACATTGTCTCTGAACCTCCCTCAAGAGAAATTTTAGCATGTTGTGTGTTTTAGTCCAATTCTCTTGAGGGGCCAGCAAGATACAGTAAAGAAGAGGAGAAGGGGTAAAAAGATGGGGAGTTCGAGGAATATAAAAAATAATAAAGAGAGGATATTGGATTACATAATTCAACGCCAAGGAAAAATGAAATTGACCGACAAGAAGGCTATTGTTGAGTTTGGAGTAACTGCTGCTGAAATATCGGAAGCTTTTAAAATTGCGAGACCTAATGTGAGTTCTATTCTAAACGATTTAGTGAGAAAGGGAATCCTTGTAAAAGTTTCAACAAGACCTGTGTATTATTTTTTGAGAAGTATGATTGAACAAGAACTGGGTTTAAATGTTTCGCATAAATTGCCTTCTTTAGATCGTTATGCTTTTTTCGAGGCTATAAACAAAAAGGAGCTTGCAGAAAAAAAGAATGATGACTCTGTATTTAAAAGCCTTATAGGATTTAACGGCAGCCTAAAAACTCAAGTAGAGCAGCTAAAAGCTGCAGTGCTTTATCCTCCCTATGGACTCCATACCCTTATAATAGGACCACCAGGTTCTGGCAAATCTTTTATGGTAGAACTTATGTACAGGTTTTCTCGTAAAATTGGGCGCCATGAGAAGCTAAATGTATTCAACTGTGCGGACTATTACAATAACCCTCAGCTTTTGATGTCGCATTTATTCGGACACGTTAAGGGAGCTTTTACCGGAGCTGAAAACGACCGAGTTGGTCTTGTTGAACTTTCTAATCATGGCATACTTTTCCTCGATGAGGTACATAGGTTACCCCCTGAAGGGCAGGAAATGCTATTTTTATTGATAGATAAGGGCGAATACTATCGTTTGGGTGATCCGATTGCAAGAAGAGCTAATCTGATGATAGTTGCTGCTACCACAGAAGATCCTAATTCAGTCCTTTTAAAAACCTTTATTAGGCGCATTCCAATGATTGTTAGAATTCCTTCTTTAGATGAAAGACCTTTCAGAGAAAAATTAGATATTATAAAAGAGCTACTTTTTGAAGAAGCTCGACGCATAAAATCAGAAATTGTTGTGTTTCCCGAAGTTGTCAAGGGGCTTTTATGTTATAGGTATGATGGAAATGTAGGGGAACTAAAATCTACAATTCAGATGATGTGTGCTAAAGCTTTTGCGAGGAATTTTTACGTTGGAAGAAAAGATATTATTTTGGACGTTGGAGTCCTGCCTGATTACATAAGAAATGAAATGGTGAAAATCAGTGTGAGCTCTGGAATTGAAATAGATAACGAGATCAACGAACCTTTGGTAATTTTTTCGGGTGACGAGGATACACCGCAAGCTACGAAATACGATTTTTACGATTTGGTTTTAGAAAGGATGAAGGCCTTAGAAAAAGAAGGACTCAGCAGGGATGATATTGAAGTTAGTATTGTCCGGTTTATCGATGAATATTTCAGAAGGGTAAACAGTAGATTTAAAAAGCTTAGTCTCCAGGAATTTGAAAAGATAGTTAGAGAAGATGTTATAAAATTTACGATAGAAATGATAAGACTAGCAGAGTCTAGACTAGGAATAATGTATCCAGAAAATTTTGTATATACTATAGCATTACACTTTCAATCACTGTTGGAACGAATAAAAAGGGGAAATACTATTATAAATCTCAAGTTAAGCGAAATAAGAGAAAAAAATAAAAAGGAGTACGAAGTAGCAAAAGAGATTCTAAATCATTTCAGAAAGTACTTCCGAATTGACGTCCCGGATGATGAAGCAGGTTTTATAACAGTATTCCTTACATCAGGTCTGCAAAAAAAAGCTAATTCATGTGTAGGAATGATTGTGATAGCGCACGGAAATAGCGCTGCTTCAAGTATGGCTCAGGTTGCAAATAATCTTCTTGGCATAGACAAAATAAAAGCTTTTGACATGCCCTTGAATATGAGTATTGATGAAGCTTTAGGGGGAGTAACAAAACTAGTTAGAGAAGCAGATGAAGGCAAAGGGGTCTTGCTTCTGGTAGACATGGGCTCCCTCAGAAATTTTGGTAATATTATAACTCGTATCACAGGGATAAAAACAGCGACATTAGATAGAGTAAATACACCTTTAATTCTCGAATGTGCAAGGAAATCGTACTTCCTACATTACGACCTTGACTCAATAGTTGAAGCAGTGAATGATGGAGAACCAAAAAAGATAGAAAAAGGCGAAAAACCAGTGATTGTGACCGTATGCAGCACTGGTAAAGGAACAGCGGAAACATTAAAAGAGTTATTAAAAAATAATTTTACTCAGCTTAAAAATTATGATGTTATATCCTTTAATTTATTCGATATAAAAGAAGACAACAAAAAATTTAAAGATCTATTATCAACAAAAAATGTTGTTTGTATAATAGGTTCTATTGATCCTGAAGTAAGGTCGATTCCATTTATACCTCTAGATGTATTCCTCAAAAGTCCTGATATAATAATGGACATAGTAGGGAATGCTGAAATTTCAAGTAAATTGCAACATAGTGGCTTAAATACAGAAAATGGCAGTAATAATAGGGATGAATTAAATAAAGAGATTATACAAATACTCGAAGATTTTTTAACTTATATCAATCCAACTAAGATAACGAGAACATATTCGATGTTTGTTAGAGAATTCGAAAATGAAACGAAGAGTCGATTAAAAGACGATATTTATGTGAAACTAGGTGTACACCTTGGATGTGCAGTAGAAAGAATTATAACGAAAAATTATATTACATTTCCGCAAAAGGAGTCATTTATAAAGCAAAATACAAAAATGTATCAGCTTTTCCGCTACTGTCTTCAAGTAATAGAGGGAGACTTCAACGTGGTCTTCAGCGATGACGAAATTTGCTACTGTATAGAAATACTTAATAAATTAAGCCCTGCTAATTAGCAGGGCTTTTTGAATGTGTATAAAGATAGTGTATAAAATACGTATACACTCAACTGAACTACTCCTGTCATCTATATACACAATATTGGCACAACAGTTGCATAGATGACTTTTACAAAAATAGATTAATTCATGGAGGCGTACAAAATGGAGTCATACAAAGAAATGCTTCAATCATGGTTTGAAGAAGACCTTATAATACCGGACATTGAAGCAGTTAGCTATGAGGAAGTATTAAAAATTCTAAGTGAAAGATTATGCAAAAAAGGTTACGTTAAAGAGGGTTTTTATGAAAAATTGCTAGAAAGAGAAAAGGATTCCCCTACAGGTTTACCAATTGAAGGAGATGTTAAAGCAGCGATTCCTCATGCTAGTCCGGAATATGTTGAAAAATCTAAAATAGCAGTAGGTATATTAAAAAAACCAGTGACTTTTATAGAAATGGGGAGTAAAGATCGGTTTGTAGAATGCAAGCTTGTCTTCTTGCTCGCTATTAAAGATTCTGATAAACATCTCGAGTTTTTAAAGCAGCTTATGGATTTCTTCGTCAATGGCGCCGACCTTGAGAGAATAGTCAGATGCAGGAATCGCAGAGAGATCCTTCAGTTTATAATAGAAAGATTAAGTAAAAATGGGAGGTGATAAATGGTGGCTTGAATAATAAATGAAGTAACACAGATTTTGCAGATTGGTAGCGTCAAATAAGAATATGAGGATTCCCTAAAAAATGGAATTAGCAGGTAGTAGTTGGCAAATCAAAAGAGCAAAAGTTGGAGTTAGAAGAAACCATGAAAATAAATAATACCTAAGCTTT
>JAKIHM010000015.1 GCA_021608145.1 Thermovorax subterraneus | reverse complement strand
TTTTTGATGTTGTATAAATTTATTATTATGAGAGTCCCATTTTTTCGCTTTTTTATGGGAGAAATTATTTTTTTATAAGCCTTATAATCGCTATTTCATCTGTTTCTCTGATCATCGCAATTCACTCGCAAAGGGATAGCATCTAGTTTTTCAAAATTTATCATCTGATGAACATGAAGTAGAGGGCAAAAGTTATCGATAAAACGTACATTACCCAGTGGACCTCTCTTCCCTTTCCGGAAAGCAGCATCAAGACAGTATACGATATGAAGCCCAGCGCAAGTCCCATCGATATGCTAAAAGTAAGCGGCATCAGGATTGCCGTGAGAAATGCTGGGAAGGCTTCCAAAAAGTCGCCGAACTTTATTTCATTTAAGCTGCTGGCCATGAATACCCCCACTATTATCAATGCCGGGGCTGTGGCCTGGGCAGGCACAGCTAGCGCTATCGGAGAAAAGATGATGCTTGCTATGAAAAGCAATGCCACAACTACAGAAGTAAGGCCCGTCCTTCCACCTACACTGACGCCAGCCGCACTTTCTACATAAGTAGTAGTATTGCTGGTACCCAATAATGCACCTACAACAGTCCCCAACGAATCGGCAAAAAGAGCTTTGTTGCCCCGCTTTAAATTGCCGTGCTCATCTATCATTCCCGTACGGCTTGCAACACCTACAAACGTGCCTATAGTATCGAAGAGGTCAGCAAAAAACAGTGAAAATATCACAGGATACATCGAAAGTTTCAACGCCCCCATAATATCAAGCTTCAAAAATCCTGGGGCGATGCTCGGAGGCGAAGATATCAAAGAAGAAGGCAACTTAGTTATACCCATGGGAACACCGATGATGGTCGTAAGGATTATGCCGAGGAGAATTCCGCCCCTCACTCCTCTTGCCACCAGCGCGGCAGTAATAACGAGTCCTATAACCGCAAGAAGCGTCCCTGGGTCTTTCAAATTTCCTAAGTCTACAAAAGTTGCAGGATTTGCGACTATTATTCCGGCATTTTTAAAACCTATAAAGGCTATGAAAAGTCCTATTCCGGCACCCACGGCGTGTTTTAACTGCAGCGGAATCGCCCTTATCAAAAGTTCCCTTATCCCCGTCAGCGTAACTATAACAGCTATTATTCCGGAAACAAAAACCGCACCGAGCGCCGTCTGCCATGGAATCTTCATGCCGCCCACCATCACATAGGCGAAGAACGCGTTTAGCCCCATGCCAGGCGCTAATGCAAAAGGATAGTTGGCATAAAGCCCCATGAACATTGTTGAAATCGCAGCAGCTAGAGCTGTAGCCATGAAAACGGCCCCCTGGTCTAGACCGGCATCCTTCAATATCACCGGATTAACCAGAAGTATATAGGCCATCGTCACAAAAGTTGTAATACCGGCGGTAATCTCCGTCCTCACATCTGTACCATTTTCCGATAATTTGAAGACTTTCTCCGCCAGGCTCTCTGAAGTTTTTTTGGAAATAGCCATCTCCTCCCTCACATTAAATCCCTCCAGTGATATTATTCCCCCCGCAAAAATAAAAAGTCCCCGACTATCGGGGAAAGGAATTTTTTCCCCTATAGCCTTCGGTGGTTTACGGCCACCCGGTAGAAACTTCCGGGCCATATTCCCGGAATTATATAGGGGTCAAAAAAGGGGCGGTTTTAAGTTTACCTTTATATTACCAGATGAATCTGGAAAAGTCAATATGAAATCGAACAATTTTTAGCCTAATTTTGCGAATCGTTCGTTTCTATTTTTTGCCCTATGCTAAAATTTTCTGTATAATAAATAAAAGTGAGGATATCCGGAGTGGTACCGCTATGAGGACATTTGTAGTTGATAATTTTTGGAATATCTTTAATGCAACTTTAAATGCGCCACTAAAGGCATTTATTCGGTGCAAAGTTGAAGGTGGCTATATAATCGAAATTGACGGCGAAAAATTTTTCGCAAGGAGTGAACTTCAAATTCCTGAAGGGAAGATTGTGCATTTAAAGCCCATCTCCTATTCCAGTGGAAAAGTAATTTTTAAACTCCTAAGCCGGCAGGAAATGAAAGAAAGCCCTCCTTTTTCAAAGACTCCTCCACCCGATGTCTTGCCATTTCTTACACTTTCCAATCTGAACCTGCCCATTACCCAGGAAAGATTAAAATTACTTCAAACCATCATTGAAAGGATAGTAAAAAAACCTGCACAGGAGAAAAAAAGCGAAAATAAACCCGTTACCGAACCAACATTGGAACTGGGCATCAAAATACTGAACGTTGCCCATGTTGCACTTAAGGACAAAAAAGTAGTGTTTTTTGCTCTTCATCATCCCGTTTATGAACACACCCTCATCAAAGTAAAAGAAGAATTAAAAAAGGAGGGCCCTGAAGACCTTACGAAATCAGTTTCCTTTATCGTCGATACTTTCAATTTGGGGAAGATTCTCGTAAATTTATTCTATATAAACGGGAAATTAAGCGGTACCCTGGTGTTTGAAGGTCCCGATAATTTTAAGAAGGCCCGAAAGCGCTATGAAGAAGTCAAAACCGATTTCAACTTTTCATCTTTTATCGAAACGCTCTCATGGCAGTGGAAAAAATCCAATTTATTGGAAGAATTTTTAAAGGAAGATCTGACATCCTTTAATTTAAACAGAAACATAGACGTAATCCTATAGTTTCATTAGAAAAAGGGGGTCATCGCTCTGAAAGAGAAAAACAACCAGGGCCAAAAAGCCGTTGCGATTAAATACGACCCTGACAAGGATTTAGCTCCAAAAGTCATCGCTTCCGGCAGGGGCGAAATCGCACAAAAAATCATAGAGACAGCCGTCGAATGTGGAATTCCAATCCATAAAGACCCGGAACTCGTTAAGGCACTAATTTCAGTGGAGGTCGGATTAGAAATTCCGCCAGAACTATACGCAGCGATAGCCGAGGTCCTCGCTTTCATATATAAACTAGATGAAAAAAATTCTCAATAGCTACTTGATTGAAAATCATTTTCATGTTATAATGTAACAAGATAAGATTGAATATCATTTTCATTAGGAGGGACCATAAATGCTAAAATTTCTTTTTTCCAACAACCAGATGGTGGTGGATAAAATAAATAAAGCCATAAAAGATGTTGAAAAAATCCTCAAACTCATCTGGGAACAGGAATAACGGGCCAAAAGGCCCGTTATTTTTTTATTTCTGGTAGATTTCAGCAATTAATAGTATAATTTATTTTAGAGGGGGTGGTAGAAAATTCAATCCAATATCTTGCGAGGAGGGACATAATAAGTTGAAAAAATTTATTAGTTCTATCATGATTTTGTTTATCCTTTTCCTGGTTTTCTCGGCCTTTCCTGCTTTCGCATTAGAAGGCGAAAGTCCGAAAATTTCTCGAGAGCAGGCGGTAGAACTCGTAAAGAAATTTTTCGACACTAGGATATACGACAAATTTTCAATGGATTACAGGGAAACACCAGAAGGCGCTTTCTGGTATTTAAATTGGACCACTTCTAAAGAGCCTTACGCGAGCCTTTATGCTACGGTGGACGCCGACAGGGGATACATAAAGCATCTTTCCATATACCCTGGAAGTGACTTTGGAAAAGGCGCAATTTTGCCAAAATTTTCGGAAGACGAGGCAAAGAACATCGCTAAAGGGTTCGCAACAAAGCTCCAACCCGAGGAGTTCAAAAACACGGTACTTAGCCCCAATTCGTTGCCTCCGGTAAGACCTCTCATCGATCTTTATGCGAGGCAGTATTACTTTTATTTTCAACGGATACACGAGGGTATTCCGGTAGTCGACAATGGTTTTTATATAACGGTAGACGCCTTTACGGGCCAGGTTATAGATTACAGTTTCGAGTGGTATTTCGGCCAGCTACCCTCCCCCGCAAAAATCCTGTCAAAAGGTGATGCCGAAAAGATTTTCCTCGAAAAATGCGGGTTGAATTTGATTTACAAGCGTTACTTCGACTATGAAAAAAGGCAGCCCAAAATAAAGCTGGTTTATCAAATAGAAAGTCCTCACAGCTTCTTTGTTGATGCTTACTCAGGCGAGGTCATACAAAGAGGCCCTGATTACAGGTACCCGCCATATTATGGGGAAGCCGGAGCGGGTGATGTAAACAAACAGGCTTTGACCGAACTCACTCCCCAGGAGCAAAAGGAGCTGGAAGATGCAAAAAAACTCATATCAAAGGAAAAAGCTATCGAAATCGTAAAAAAATACGTGGAAATTCCCGAGAACTATGTGCAGCAATATGCATCGCTTTACGAGGACTACGAAAATCCGGGCCGAAGGTTGTGGAGCTTAAGCTGGGAAAAAAGATCTGATAAGCCCGAAGACTACGGCAACATTAATGCACAGGTTGACGCTTCAAGCTCAGAACTCTTAAGTTTTTATATATACGACAGTTCAAGATACACCCAGGATTTCAGGCAGAACCTAAACCTGGAAGATGCTCAGAAAAAGGCCGATGAATTTTTGAAAACGGTGCAGCCTGAAAAGTACGGCATGGTAAAGCTCGAAAAACCCGTAAGCCAACCACCGACTTCCGGAGAAGTCAGGGAATTCGGCTTCAATTATGTAAGGCAGGTAAACGACATACCCTTCCCGGACAATGGCTTTAGCGTAACCGTTGACGCTGAAACCGGCAAGATTTTAAGTTACTACACCAGATGGACGGAGGCTTCTTTCCCCGAACCCGCCGGAATAATAAGTGAAGGCGACGCTGAAAAGCTCTTTTTGGAAAAAATAGGCCTGCAGCTTTCGTACGTGCCGTTTTATGAATCGGGAAAAAGCAATTACAAGCTCGTATATAGAATTACTCCCTTCAGCTCTTACACCTTTGACGCCTTTAACATGAAGCCCCTAGATTATGCGGGAAATACCATCGAGGAAAAACCCAAAATCGAATTTATAGACATAAAAGGCCACTGGGCGGAAAAGGAGATAAGGCTACTTTGCGACCTGGGTATAATAGAAGCTGAAAGCGATAAATTCGGTCCTGATGAAAAAATAAAAGCAACTGAATTTTTGAAAATGACGCTTAAAGCTACGGGCGGCTACCCAATAACAGGTATGGCAAAGCCCATGCCCGAATATGTAAATAATAGTGAAACGCAGGAAACCGTAGACCAGGACGAAAAAATAATCGAAACCGCTGTAAGGCTAGGATTGATCAAAAAGGGAGAAGTCGCTAAACAAAGCCCCATTTCTAGGGAATTGATGGCGGCAGTTTTAGTAAGAGCTATGGGGTTTGAGAAGGTAGCTTCGATTAACGATATATATATAATAAAGGCAAAAGACGCCTCGGCAGTAAATCCGGCTTACAGGGGCCATGCGGCAATAGCAATGGGTCTTGGGCTTATCAGGGGTATCTCGGGCAATTTCCTGCCTCAGGCGGTGGTTACCAGAGCCCAGGCAGCTGTTGCCCTCGTCCGATTCTTAGTAGCGGAAAGATGACGATTGGTAAAGACGGGTTAAGTAGGCTCATGTCTCCTTTAGCCCGTCTTCATTTTTGACTATCACACCTTTCATATTATCCCCGTCCAGATAAACATCAAATTTCCCTTCATAAATCCAAACGGCCTTATGTCCAGTCGCCTTTTTGGGAGCGCTTTTAAACCAGTCGAAATTAATGATATTTGTCTTAATGTTATCGAAGACGGGCATGTACAGAATGCCGTCCAGCTCAAGATCGGCGAAAAAGTGGGTGCCGTAAGAAAGTTCCGGTGTTAAATTCTTCCTTTGAATCCCTACCTCCACAAGAACTCCGCAGTTGCAGATTTCGTTATAATTTACAGGAACGCCCTGTAAGGGGTTGCTTGAGCCCCACCGCCCCGGCCCCACCAGGATATACTTTTCCCCCGCAAGGCTCTCGTTAACCCTTCCCACTTCCCTGGCAATAGCGTATTTGTCAGGACTTGCGTAAAATTCGTCGTGGTCCACGTAGACCAGAAATTTTACCCCCCGCACCATACCGTTGGTCAGCATTCGGTCGCCGGCAAGTATAATATCCTCCCTTTTTATTCCTTCCGGAATCCTTACCTTGCGGTATTCTTCCTTGCTCGAAAGGGGCCTTACCTGAATCAGGGCAAACTTCGGATCTTCGGGCTCGTACGCCCACTCCACATCCACTGCAATTCCCATCGCATCCTCGAGCACTGAAAAAAGATATTTCATCAATTTGAAAAAACGGGGTTTATATGCGGGAAACCTGTCAAAGGTGAATATAAGCTTTTCTCCCGGGCCTAGGGAAGATATCACTGCAGGAATATCCTTTATCACGTTTTCGTAGGCAGAATAGAGGCTGCAGAGTTTATTAAAGTTCCTGTGATACGGTATCAGGTCGAGCCGCTCATTGATATTGTAAGATTCCAAATATCCCGTCTTCAAGTTCAGCATATCAAAAGTTTCCTGGGAATACTTGGCAATCTCCTGGACATTATTTCCTTCCGGCCTCAATTCCAGATTCGTCAGCGAGAAGGTTCTCGCATACCCTCTATTCGTGCTCCTCGTGCCGAGGCCGAAGACCATCCGAACGACCCCATCTTCTTTGCGTATCCTCTCCGTAAAGCGCCGGTAATTCTGGGAAAACCCCACACCCGCAATTTCCGGGTAAAAACCATCGCCCCTTTGTTTTCCAAAAAGTTGCTGAACGATGACCGCCATCTTTTCTTCGGGTAGGTTATGCTTTTTTCTATATACCACCGCATTTATCCCAAACGTGCTGGCATAAACCTGTTTTATCGCAAAAGTTATCTGGTGCAGTCTTTGTTTTTCGCCCCCATTATTTGGTATGAACGTAGTAAAATATTTGCCTGCAAAAGAGTATTTCACGCTGTCCTCCAGCATCGAAGACGACCTGATTGCCAGAGGATAGTCCATCTCAGCAACAATCTTCCTCAGAAACCCGATCACGTATTCGGGAAAATCCCCACCCATAATGGCCTTTTGAATTTTCTCAATTTCATCCGGCGTGTCCTCTATAATCTTGTAAATCTTATTTTTTTCAATAAAGTCTTCATATACACTAGTCGCTATAAAATAGCTAGTAGGTATTGTCACGTTAGTTAAAATTTCATCTTCCTTCTTTTCAAGCAGTAGCTTCGAAAACAAAAATCCCTTAGCCTTTCCTCCGATCGACCCGAAACCCAGCGTCCTCCTTTTGAATTCTTCCAATTGGAGTGGGTCAAAAGCTATATAACTTTTTAATTTTTCGTTTCCATTTATTGACATTCAAAAATGCCTCCTCAATCTCTTAAAAAATGTATATTAATTTTCAAAGGGGGAAAAATAAGAACGTAAGGGTTCGCAGCAGCCGAGCCAAGATCGCCGCAGGACTTTGATAAGGTCCTGCGGCGGTCGGCCAAAGGTCGGTACCGGGTGCCAAACACCGGTACCGGCCGGCGGGCAGAGTGTTATGTGTCTTATAAGGCTCTTGGATGGCCTGATTGGGTCATTCAAGGGTCCAAAAGGATGCATAACATTCGAGCTAAGATCTTCATGGGTTCCGCAGGTCACGACCTTTTAATGAGGTTTGACTCGAGGTCTTAAGCAGTCGAGAGATTGCTTAAGGTTTCTAAGGTACTCGTGAAGGTCGAGCGAAGGTTATCAGAGGTTTTGTAATGGTCCCATGCAGCCTAAAGGTTGCAGCGGGCTACGTAGAGATCTCTGATAGCCGTAGCGTAGGTTGCTGCGGGCTCTTACTTTCTATTTATATCTGAGGAAATAAGGTAAGCCCCTTATACATCAAAAAGGTATAAAAACATGCCCACAAAAAATCCGCAAGAAAACTGTAAATCACATAAACTTTAAAATCTATTCCAACGACGCCCGAAGCCCATATAGCCGGAGTGCGCGGAATCCCAATAAACCTGCTTGCGATTATGAAAGGACCTCCGTAGCGGATGTACCACTCTTTTATCTTTTCAAAGCCTTTCCGCCAAAGCTTAATTTTCCCCCCGTACCTGTCGAAAAAGGGTTTTCCTTTCGTGCGACCCGCATAATATGCGAGCACGTTTCCCAAAAGGTTCCCTAGAGCCATGATTATTACCGTTTTCCAGAAAGAAATTCTTCCGGTCTTTATGAGAAAGGCCGCAGCTATGAATACCACCTGTACGGGCAGCGGCATTCCCGTTCCTTCCAAGGCAAAAACAGTAAAAATCGCAATCCAACCGTACCTTAACACTATATCGTATAGTTTTATTATAGCCAAGCCCATAAGTTTTCACCATAAATTTTTCATTATATCCATTTTTTTATTTTGCCTTATTTAAAAAAAATTATAAAAAAAATGGGCCGTATAGCCCATTTGTGCAACTTTATACGACCGATGGTTCGAATATGAGCTCGCCCCTTTCAAACCTCCCGAGGTCTAGTTTATCGATAGGTATACTCGTGGGAAGTCCTAAAATGCATTCCGCCATAAGCACACCGGTTATGGGCCCGAACATGAATCCGTGGCCTGAAAAACCGGTGGCTACGTAAAGCCCCTCCACCTGCTCTACCCTGCCCAGGATGGGCTGGGCATCGGGAGATATTTCATAAAGTCCCGACCACTGCCGCACGATTCGCACATTTTTCAAGTAAGGCAGGAATCTCACCGCTTTCCTGCACATCTCTTCCACAAAGTCCCACGATGACGTCACGCTGTAGGTTTCGTGTTCCGCCGGGCCGTGCCCCATTATGAATTCCCCGCCCGGCTCCTGCTGGCAGTAGATATTGCCCGCAAAAGACATTATCATGGGGCCCAGGCGGTGGTTCACGGGCTCTGTAACGAGGATCTGGTGGCGTTCTGGCCTCACAGGTATGTCTACGCCAGCCATAAGGCCCACTTCTTTCGACCAGGCACCGGCAGCGATGAGCACCTTATCCGTGTAAATATCTCCTTTATTGGTATTTACGCCTTTAATCCTTCCGTTTTCGACAATTATCCCGGTCGCTTCAGTATAGGTGTAAATCTCCACGCCGAGCCTTTTTGCCGCTTGTGCATAAGCTATCATAGTGTGGAAGGGATTGGCGTGGCCATCCTTTTGGTGGAAAGCACACGCCAAAATACCTTCTATATTGAGGTCCGGCACTATCTCCCTTGCCTCTTCAGGGGCGAGGAGCACCGAATTTATCCCTAAACTATTTTGAAGGGCAACGTTTTTCTTGAACTGCTCCACTTCTTTTTCCGTAACGGCCATCAGCAGGTATCCGCCCTGTTTGAATTCGATATCTCCTTCATAGTCCAAAATTTCGTTTAGGTTTTCGAAAATCTCACAGGAAGCCTTGGCAAGACGGCAGTTCATCTCCGTTCCCCACTGCTGCCTGACGCCGGCGCCGCATCGTCCGGTAGAACCGCTCATCAGGTAATCTTTTTCGAGCACTACCACATCCTTCATGCCCATGGCCGCGAGGTTATAAGCCGTGGCAAGGCCTGATATCCCCCCGCCTATAATTACAATTTCAGCCGTTTTTTTCATTTTCGCTTCCCTCCAGTATCACCGACATCTTTATGTTTTTGGCAGGAGGCCGGAATGTTGTAACCTCGATTTCGGCGGGATTTTTATTCGTGGCCTTTGCAAGTTCCGCCAAAAGCAACGTCCGGCAGGTCCGGCCCTGGCACTGGCCCATACCGCAGCGGGTTATCCTTTTTATCTCTTCCATTGACGTATATCCCTTTTCTATAAGGGCCTCGATTTCCTCAAGCGTCACATCCTCGCACCGGCAGATAATCGTCTTGCTTTTCATTTTTTACCTCCCCCGACCCTTATATTCCTTACCACCATGGAAAGATGCTTCGGAACCGTTACGGTAACGATTGGGGTCCTGTCTTCATACTTCCCCTTCCGTACCTTTACGACCCTGCCCCTGCCTACCACCGCACCGCTTCTGTCCAGCAAGTCCACCTCCTGGCCTTCTTCCGGAAGCGGTAGAAACTCAAAGGGCATAGAGACCGTGGCTTCACTTTCCGAATAAGTCTCATCGACTACAAATATAGCAAGTCCAGGACACTTGCTTATGCAAAGGCCGCACCCGGTGCATTTTTCAAAATCGATTCTGGGAAGGTCGTTTATATCTTCAAACTTTTCTATTGCTCCCACCCTGCAGGCGGTATAGCAAGGATTGCAAGGGATTTTTTGGAAACATTCGATAACCGCCACCGGCCCCTTTTTGAGCCTTTCGGCCGGCGGAATCCTGGGGGCCAATTCCTCTGCCGTCGGTATTCCGTTCGTAGCAAGCATACCAATTCACACTCCTTACGAGGCTAATTTGGAAAGGCCTTTGCGGATTTTCTCCCCGACCGGCCCGGAGCGCAGATTTTCAAGTTCTCTTTTGACCTCTGCCTTCTTTTCCTCACAACTACCGTCGTCATACCCGAGACTTTGAGCAGCAGAAAGGCCTGCCAGCCTTCCCTCCATCATGGCGCTCGAAGCCTCTTCCACTCCGGCCACATCGCCGGCCACGTAAATTCCGGGAACCGTTGTCTCCATGTTCTCGTTCCTCACGGGCACATGCCCTCCGAGCTCCGGCACGTACTTCATCCTGCATCCGGCCTGCCACAGTATCTCTGCCAGAGGCGATAGCCCCACCGCTATGCACATCACATCCACATTAAACACTTTTTCCGTCCCCGGTACCGGCTTCCAATTTTCATCCAACTTCCATATAACCGCCCTTTCCAGGGCTCCTGTCATCTTGTTGGGATATGCTGCCTTCACAGTATAAGAAGTAAGGATGGGCACTCCGAGTCTTGCCACTTTTGAAGCATGAACCCAGTAACCCCCTATTGTAGGCGCGGCATCGATTATCGCCTTTACGTTGACCCCCGCCTGCATCAGCTGGTAACTCACGATGAGGCCTATGTTGCCTGCTCCAACCATCAGCACGTTTTTGCCCGGTAGCACCCCGTGTTCGTTCATCAGGGTCTGCACGGCCCCGGCACCGTAAATTCCGGGAAGGTCGTTGTTTTCAAAAAGCAGGAATTTTTCCGACGCACCCGTTGCTACCACAATTCTCTCAGCCTTCATCTTAACCCATTTTTTTTCTTCAACCTCTATCCCCAGCACCCCGTCATCGGGGTAATAGGCAACAACCGTCGAATTCAGCATTACTTCAATTTTCGGGTTTTCTTTTATCTTTTCCGATAAAATCTCAGCAATGTCTACTCCGCGCACCGAAGCATACTGTTTCTCCGATCCGAAAAACTTGTGAGTCTGCTTTACGAGCTGTCCTCCTAATCTGGAATTTCTGTCAATCAAAGTCACACCGGCTCCCATTTCCGCAGCAGCCAGTGCCGCCATGAGGCCAGCCGGTCCCCCACCTATAACCGCAATCTGTGCGTGCTTCAATTGAGTTCACCCCTGCCTTCCTGTGTTTCTATTACCATGCCTTCGCGCAGCTTCTCAGTGCACACCCTCACGTTCGGTTCGCCGTTCACGGTCATGAGGCAGGAAGAACAATTCCCTATGGCGCAATAAAATCCCCTTGGTCTTTTCAGCTTTTTGCTGTAACTTAAAACCCTCACGCCGTTGGCGTGTAGCGCCGCCGCGATGGGCTCCCCTTCAAATCCTTTCATCTTTTTGCCGTTGAAGGTGAATTCAACTTCCCTTCCCCGCTTGAAAGTCAAAATAGGGTGTTCTTCGATTCTCATGTCCCTTCACCCCTCATTTTTAAAATGCTTTTCTTTTAATATGTAACGCCTCAATTCCCTGAGGTGCGCTTTCATCTTTTCAACGGCCTCATCTTCCTTGCGTTCAGAAATGGCTTTAACTATATCGCTGTGCTGCCTGCACAGCTCCAGCCAGTCGTCAAAATCCAACATGGTTTTTTCCCGCAAGTCCTTGCTCACCGTGAGAAGGTAGGCCACCACCTCCTTTAGGACGAAATTATGCGACGCTTCGGCCAGTGCCAGATGAAAGGCCATATCTTTGTCTTTTTCCCGGTATTCTTCCAAACTCGTGCCAGCCCCGTGGAATTCTCTGTCCAATGCCATCAACTTTTCTATGTCCTCTTCTGTTGCGCGCTTCGTCGCCAAGCTTACAACCCTTATTTCGATAATTTCCCTTGCTTCAATGACATCCAAAAGCGCATCTCTTTCCAGGTCCATCGAGGTAAAGTTCATGAAGGAAGAGCCGGATATTTTCCTTAGATATCTCCCTCCGCCCGGACGGCTTTCCACGATGCCCCTTGATTCTAGCACCCTGAAAGCTTCCCTCAAAATCGACCTGCTCACTCCCAACTGTTCTATAAGCTGCCTTTCTGATGGAAATTTGTCGCCCGGTTTTAGCTCCCCCCTGTCGATCATGCCCATTACCTGCTGGATTATGGTTTCATACAGCCTCACGTTTTTGACCCTTTGGAAATTCATGATGACCTCCTGACTATTTAGCTTACTTGGTCATCCAGTTATATTTATTTTATAGATATTCTTCATTCATTTAAAAAATCCTTCGAATTAAATATACATTTTTTAATTTACATTATTAGTCTACTATTTAACAAATTGCACAACGGGCGCCGTTGTGCTAAGATTACTTTCTAGAAAGGGGATTTGCTATGAAAAACGGAGAATTAATAACACTCGGCATAGAAACTTCCTGCGATGAAACGTCTGCTGCAATAGTGGCGGGCGGCAGAAGGATTCTTTCTAACGTCATACTTTCCCAGACCGAATGGCACGAAAGATTCGGCGGCGTGGTACCTGAAATCGCATCGAGGAAACACCTGGAATCTATATGCGCCGTTGTAGAGAAGGCATTTCAAGAGGCAAAAGTCGATTTTAGTGACATAGACCTAGTAGCAGTCACCAATGGCCCCGGGCTAATAGGCGCTTTGCTTGTAGGCGTGTCCTACGCAAAAGCCGTCGCATACGCAATAAAAAAACCCCTCATCGGGGTTAACCACATAGAGGGGCATATTTACGCTAACTTCCTCGAAAACGATTTCGAACCTCCCTTTATTTGCCTCGTGGTTTCTGGAGGACATACCCATATCATATATACGGAAGATTACGGGAAATATACCGTGCTGGGCAGGACGCTGGACGACGCCGCCGGTGAGGCTTTTGACAAAATAGCGAGGGCCTTGAACCTTGGCTATCCAGGAGGCCCGGCCATCGACAAAATCGCGCGACTGGGCGACGAAAACGCTATCTCTTTTCCGGTCGCCCAGATAAAGGGAAGTGACCTGGATTTCAGCTTCAGCGGCCTCAAATCAGCCGTTCTCAATTTTCTCAACCACTGCAAGCAAAAAGGGGTGCCGGTAAAAGTAGAGGACGTAGCTGCCAGCTTTCAAAAAGCCGTTGTAAGTGCTCTTGTGGAAAATACCATCGAAGCGGCAGAAAGAACCAACTGCCGGGTTATAGCTCTGGCAGGAGGCGTCGCTGCAAACAGCCGGCTAAGGGAGGAATTCCAAAAAAGAGCCGACGACAAATTCGAAATTCACTTCCCGCCGGTAAAACTCTGCACCGACAACGCCGCCATGATAGCATGTGCGGGCTATTACAGGTACAGGCAAGGATTTTTTTCAGACCTAAGCCTCGAAGCTTATGCAAATCTGAGACTTTTTTAATGCATGTGGAAAATAAAACTGGGGAAATTGTGGATAAGTGACGTACAAAGGATGGTTTTTAAGTTTTTTCTGTGGATAACTTTGTGGATATGTGGATAATACTTACTTTTCATTCAAATTTGTCCACATTATGACAGCGTCTTCATTGTTGTCAGTATAGTATCCCCGCCTTATCCCTATGGGCTCAAATCCCAATTTAGTATAAAGGTTCTGGGCAATGTAGTTGCTCTTTCTCACTTCGAGGGTCATCATCTTGGCTCCGCTTTCCCTGGCTATCGTCATGAGGGAGCGCATAAGAAGCTCCCCTATACCTTTTTTTCTGAATCCGGGGTGGACCGCCACGTTGGTCACGTGAGCTTCCCCAACAATTAGCCACATTCCCGCATAGCCCACAACCCTGCCGTCGACCTTGGCCACTATGTACGTTGCAAGTTCATTACTCGTAAGCTCAAGGAAAAACGAGTTTCTGGACCACGGGTTGGTAAAGCTCAATTTTTCGACTTCTATCACCTGGTCCAAATCTTCCACTCCCATAAGCTCAACGGTTACTTTTCCCAGGCTTGCCCTTTCCATACCTTTCCTCCCATTTTTCTTCTGCATGGGATTTTCTCATGTAAAAAGGCCTGATATTAAAACAATTAAAGGTTTTTCCAGCCTTCAAATCCTTTAGGCCAGCCTCAGCCACCGAAGATGCCCTGGGCATGGCAAAAGGCCTTTTTGCCACTACGAGCTTTCCCGCAGATTTTACATCTTCAGGAAGAGAAGAATGCACCAAAGGCGCTCCATCTCCCAGCAGAACGGCGTTCTGGTTTAAGTCAATCAGCCGCTTTACTAGTTTCTCCACCTTTATTACCTCATAATCCCAAAAGCGGACCAATTCTTTACCTTCCCAACGGTAAAGGCAAGCATACACTTCGCCCCTCTGGGCATCAACGGCAGGGCATAAAAAATCACCGCAGTGCATGAGATTGTGTGCCAAAGCGTCCAGTGTATTGACCCCAACAAGGGGTATACCGTGAACGTGAGAAAGCCCTTGGGCACAAGCCATTCCTATCCTTATTCCGGTAAAGGATCCCGGCCCTATGGCCACCGCTATGGCGTCCAATTCTTCCAATTGGGTGTCCGAATCGGAAAGAAGCCTGTCAATCATTGAGACGAGCTTTTCAAGATGGGTGTGACGGTGGTTCAAAACGTACTCCGCCACTAATTTTTCTTCCGCAAGCAATGCTGCCGTTGCAACTTCAGAAGATGTATCTATGCCAAGGACCTTCATGACTTCTTCATCTCCTGCAAAATTTTTTCGTACTTTTTTCCTTTTGCCGTGAAAATTATCCTTCTTTCCTGCTCTCCAATCGTTTCTAATTCCACCCAAAGAATCTCTTCGGGAAGAATGTCGATGACCAAATCCGCCCACTCAATTATGACGACATATTCTTTTAAATAGTCCCTAAATCCTATCTCTTCTAATTCTCCGGCATCGCTCAACCTGTAAACATCTATATGTGCAACAGGTACATCTCCATTATACTCGTTTATTATTGTAAAGGTGGGACTCGTCACAAAATCCTCACTTCCGACCCCTCTTGCAATTCCCCTTGCAAAAGCCGTTTTGCCCGCGCCCAAATCCCCTTTTAAGGCCACCAAATCCCCCTTTGTAAGGAGCCTCCCCAATTTTTCTCCCAGCTCCTGTGTCTCCTCAACGCTTTTGGTCTCAAAAACAACTTTGAACTCCATAGTTTTCCCCATTCTTTGTATTAGTTTTACATATATATTTACATTATATCGCAAATTCCCTTTGATAAAAACTTAAAAATAAAGCACCAACCGTTACCAGGTTAGTGCTTGCATTCAGTCGAGTTAGCTGTGCAAGATAGGAGAAACTTTTTTATAAATAAGCAGGGTGATAGCCATTATTATTGCACCTTTTAAGATGTTGAACGGAACGATGCTATAAACCACAAGGGTCTTCAAATCTACTATCCTCCCGTTGACGCTCGAGCCCATACTCACTATTGCATCGATGGGCATATTAAATATTTTTGCATAAAGCGGGAGGAAGATATAGTAATTGGCCAGAGCCATGCCAACAGCCATTATTAAAGTCCCGAGGACCATTCCAATTACCGCGTTGGCTTTTGTCTTTTTTACGGCGTACACCAAAGTTGCAGGCACTACGAAGAGAACTCCCGTCAAGAAGTTGGCTATCTCCCCCACAAACGCGGTCTGGTTCTTAAAAATCGCGTGCATAATGTTTTTAATTATCTCGACCAATACTGCCGCCCACGGCCCTATCCCAAAACCTGCAAGCAGGGCAGGCAGGTCGCTCAAGTCCATCTTCAAAAATGAGGGAAACATAGGAAGCGGGAATTCGAGGTAAGTCATCAACAAAAAAGCCATAACTCCCAGGACCGCAACTTTTGTAAGGTTTCTGGTCTCGCGCAAAGACTCCGCTTTTGAATTGTTCAGCGCACTCATTTTTTACACCTCCGAATATCTCATAAGAATTTAAGCCCCGGGATAAACCCCGGGGCAACAATGTCACACAATAAATTCTCGCCTTCTCCCATCCGGACTTTAACCGTCGGCCCCGGATTTTCACCGGGTCAACCCCATAAAAAGGGCTCGCGGGCTCGCCTTGCAGGCTCACCGCCGGTCGGGAATTTCACCCTGCCCCGAAGGCATATCCTCGGAAATTATTAATTTTTTCATAATCAAATATATCAAATAACTTTTACTTGTCAAGGGGGAATTCTTCTCTTTTATAAACCACCTTGCCCTCGATCATTACAAGCTCCGGTTTCGACATGATCTCTAAGGGGAAACCGTCCCATATTACTATATCGGCGTCCTTGCCTTCCTCGATACTGCCCACCCTGTCCGCTATGCCGATAATCTCGGCAGGGTTAATGGTAATGGCCGAAAGGGCGTCTTCCGGTTTCATTCCTTCTTTTACCGCAAGGGCAGCGCATACATTAAGATACTGGATGGGAACAACGGGATGGTCCGTCATTATCGCCACTTTGACTCCTCTGCTTGCCAGGATGCCCGCGGTCTTAAAACTCAGATCCTTAAGCTCCACTTTGGAGCGGGACGTCAAAGAAGGTCCCACCACCGCAGGCACGCCGAGTTCTGCCAGCTCATCGGCTATGAGATGCCCCTCGGTGCAGTGTTCTATCACAACTTCCACATCGAATTCTCGAGCTATTCTTATAGCAGTCATTATGTCGTCCGCCCTGTGGGCGTGGGCTCTCAGCGGAATCTTTTTTTCCAAAAGCTCACAGAGCACTTCCATTTTAAGGTCTTTTTCGAAAAACTCTCCTTTTTCTAGGGCTATTTTTCTTTTTTCTAGGTAATTTTTCGCTTTTGTTAATGTCTCCCGCAAGAGGGCCGCGGTTCCCATTCGGGTGGAGGGCATCTTCTTTTGCTGACCGTAGACCCGCTTTGGATTTTCTCCGAAAGCTACTTTTAACCCTGCTGGAGCTTTTACGATCATTTTATCTATGACTCGACCGAAGGTCTTGACGGCAATGGATTGGCCTCCTATCACGTTGGCACTGCCGGGCCCGGTAAAAACGCAGGTAACTCCACCCTTTATCGCATCGTCAAAAGCCTTATCTCCCGGATTTACGGCATCAAGGGCCCTCAGGTGGGGCGTTACGGGGTCAGTCATCTCGTTGCCATCCTCTCCTATTTCCCCCACGCCTTCTTCGAAAATACCCACATGGCTGTGGGCGTCAATGAAACCTGGAAAAACATATTTCTCTGTGGCATCCATCACTTCGCAGCCTTCCGGCACCGGTATGTCTTTACCTACTTTGACAATCTTGCCATCCCCAATTAACACCGTTCCTCCTTCTATTATTTCACCTTTCATGGTGTAGACTGTGCCGCCTTTTATGGCTATCACGTCTTACCCCTCCTCTTTTTCAGCGAATGCCAGAATTTACAGCCAAAACCGCCCTAAAAACTTTATAAGCTTCCAAATAATCTTTTGAGGTATAAACAACGGTCCGCGCATCTTTTTTCATCATTCCTGGAATGAGCAAAGCCATGTCGGCCATTATGGACCGCCAAAACGAGACCTCTAGTTCCACCGGGCCTTCTTCCACAGTGGGTTTGAAACGCGAAAGGTCTTCGATGGCTTTTTTTACTCCTTCCCGGATTTTCTCCCGTACAACGTCGAAGGGGAATACTTTAGCGGAATATCTAGTAACCGCCTCCTTCACCACAACGCCTACGGGATCGTTGAGTTCATCTTTCGCACACCTTACGGCATTCTGGTCTCCCGTTATCAACGCCACGGGCACCCCGAAATAACCCGCCAGCCTCCCGTTCAAACCAGCTTCGCTCATAAATTTGCCGTTGATCTTGGCGTATATCACGCTTCCGGTGTACGTATGGTCCATGATGGCTTCGGAACAGCCGGCCCTGGCATGGTACCCGACAAAGAACACCGCATCGAACGTTTCGTCAATTCCCTGCATCATGCTGAGTGGCTTCGGACTGCCGCTTATAAGACAAGCCCTGGGATGAAGCTCCTCCACCAAAATGTTGTCCATTTTGTTGTGGGAGTCATTTACTACTATTTCTGAAGCCCCGTATTCATAAGCAGCCTCCACCACTGCATTTACTTCCCTGGTCATAAGCCGGCGAAACCTTTCGTATTCCCCGGAGCCAGGCTCGACGTGGTTGGAAGATACAACTCCAGAAATCCCTTCCATGTCGGCGGATATGTAGATTTTCAGAAAACCCCCTCCTCATTTTCAATTTTATATTGACTTATTAAAGCCCGGGTCAATATCACTTCATCCGGGCCGCTTCAACCAGAGCTTCAAAAAGCTTAAGCTGAAGAGGATATTCTCGCCACATCTCCTCAGGATGCCACTGCACCCCTAGCAAAAAAAACTCCCCAGATGCACCTTCCAATGCTTCCACTATGCCATCCTGCGAAAAGGCCACGGGTTTTAATAATTCCGCCACGTCTTTTACGGCCTGGTGGTGGAAGCTGTTGACCGGAACTAGGTTGGATTCCAATATTCGGTAAAGCAGTGAATCCTTCGATATATTTACATCGTGGCTGGCGTACCACCGGGGAGCTTCCTGCCGGTGCTTCAGCGGTTTTTCAATTTCCGAGCCGATATCTTGGTAAACGGTGCCTCCCAAGGCTATGTTTATAAGCTGCACACCGCGGCATATGCCGAGCACCGGCTTCTTTCTCTTTACGGCTTCGCGGCATAGGAAGATTTCCGCTTCATCGCGCAATGGGTTCACCTCTCCAAGACCGGGCCTCGGATCTTCTCCAAAATACCTCGGGTCCACATCGGGACCTCCCGAAAGGAGCAGGCCATCCACCCTGTCGAGAAGATTCGAAAGGGCATCCTTGTCCTTCAAAGGCGCAACACCTACCGGGATTCCTCCGGCTTTTTCCACCGCTTCATAATACCCGCGATTTAAAAAAATTTTTTCTTCGGCGTAAGAACAGGTTATCGCTATCAACGGCCTCATTTTACTCTCCTCTTCCCGCCAACACTTATGATTGGATTTCAAAAACCAAAAAGCCCTGGGCGGGCTTAAATTTAAAATTCCACAAGTCCCAGGCTGATCTTCAGCGCTTCATCAACCTTGGCCATTATTTCGCTGTCGAGAAAAGCCACCTTTTCCCTCAGTCGCCTCTTGTCTATGGTTCTCAACTGTTCCAAGAGGATTACCGAATCCTTTTCCAGGCCGTATTCTCCGCGTTTCAGTTCCACGTGAGTGGGCAGCTTGGCTTTGTCTATCTGGGAAGTTATAGCCGCCACTATAACGGTGGGGCTGTACTTATTCCCCACGTCATTTTGCACTACCAATACAGGCCGTATGCCCCCTTGTTCGGAACCTATGACGGGATTTAAATCGGCATAAAATACGTCTCCTCGTCTTATCTGCACCTTATTCACTCTCCGAAAGAATTGTCTCATAAAGCATCAAATCTTTTAAATCTTCGTTTATCCCAAATTCCGCCATTCTTAGATTTATTTCAGCCATTTCTAAATACCCATTCTTCAATTGCTCTCTCATCCTTATCCTTTCCCTTTCTTTAATATATAATCTCATGGCATCCTGAATAAATTCGCTGCGGTTTTTTTTCTCCTTCGACAATATCATGTCCACCTGCCTCAGAAGGCTCTCGGGCAGGTTGACCACAATCCTCCTGAGCTCCGCCACAGTGGCACCCCCTAATGTAATCAAAAATCAATAACATTATGCGTTTGGGATATGCAAATTATACCTCTCATGCCAAAGGGTTATTTATTTTTATTATTTTACCATTTTTAATGTATATTCTCGGAACCCTTTTGGATATGCCGCATACAATTTCATAAGGGATGGTACCAACTATCCTGGCTATTTCATCGGCCGTAACTCCGCCGTTTTTGCCTTCGCCAAAAAGTTCGACATCGTCGCCGGGCATTACTCCGGGAACATCGGTAACGTCCACCATGCACTGGTCCATACAAATCCGGCCAACTATCGGGGCTCTTTTCCCCTTTATCAAGACCTCCGCCCTGGAAGATAAAAGTCTCGGGTAGCCATCTGCATACCCCACAGGCAAGGTCGCAATGACGCTCTCCCTTTTCGTGACAAAAGTTCCTCCGTAACTTATCGGAGTGCCTGCAGGCACCCTTTTTACGTGGGATACACGGGTCTTAAAGCTCATCACGGGCTTTAAATTGATCTTTTCCCTCTTCACTTCATCTGAAGGGTATATGCCGTAAAGGACGATGCCCGGCCTTACCATATCGAGGTGCATTTCCGGAAGGTCGATAATCGCAGCGCTGTTGGCCACGTGCTTTATCGGTATCCTGAAGCCCCGACTATCCAAGGCCTTTATGATCATATCAAATTTCTCATATTGCTCCTTAGTAAAGCTCTTGTCCTTTTCGTCGGCTTTTGCAAAGTGGGTGAAGATACCTTCCACTTCAATCCCGGGGAGTTTAAATATCTCCTCTATATCCGTAAGGCACGACATCTGCGCCTGAAAGCCAATTCTCGACATGCCGGTATCGAGCTTTATATGGACCTTGGCCTTAACTCCGCACTCTTTTGCTTTTTTTGAAAGCAACTTCGCGGAATTAAGGTTGTAGACGGTCTGGGTTATGCCGTACTCTACTATTTTATCAAACTGCTCCTCAGGTGTAAAACCCAAAATAAGGATAGGCGCTTTTATTCCCGCTTCCCTCAAGAATACGGCTTCTTCTAAGATGGCCACGGCCAAATATCTTGCCCCGCATGAAAGTGCCGTATTTGCTACTTCCACGGCACCGTGGCCGTAAGCGTCTGCCTTCACCACAGCGCAGAGAAAGGCCCCCGAACTCGTTATCCTTTTTATTTCACTGATGTTGTGCTGCAAGTTATCCAGGTTTATCTCAGCCCTGGTAGGTCTGAATCTCATATCCATATACTTTCTCCCCTTCTTGCAGGTATTTTAAAGCCTCGGGAATGTTTTCTATTATATCCCCTGCCACCAGTGGGATTTCACCTTTTTTCTCCGCCGCCGCATCCCCTGCCAGCCCGTGCAGGTAGACTCCGGCTGCGGCAGCCTCCACAGCATCAAGACCCCTTGCCAGAAAAGCGCCTATCATGCCGGCGAGCACATCGCCGCTGCCGCCCGTAGCCATTCCCGGGTTCCCGGTGGGATTTACATAAACCGGACGTCCCGGCGAATATATCAAGGTGCGTGCTCCTTTCAAGACCACCGTACATCCGAAAATTTCGCCGGCCTTTTTTGCCACATCCCACCTGCTTTCCTGTACCTCCCGGGGTGTCATGGAAAGCAGCCTTGCCATTTCCCCGGGGTGCGGCGTGATCACGATGGGAGCCTTAGCATCCCTGAGCACCCCGGGACTCCGGGAAAGGTTGTTTAGGGCGTCGGCATCTATCACCATCGGCCTTTCGCATTCGGCCACGAAGCTTCTCACGAACTTTTCTGTTTCTTTGTGGCACGAAAGCCCTGGTCCGATGACAACCGCATCGCATTTTTGGGCAAATTCCAATGCGGGCTTTAAAGCTTCCTCCGAAAGCGTCCCTTCCCCCGTATCGGGAAGGGGCAGGGTCATAACCTCGGTCACCTTCACCTCCAGTATGTCGTTCAAGCTTTCCGGCACCCCCAGTGTCACAAGCCCCGCTCCGCACCGGGCCGCGCCTAAGCCCGAAAGAGCGCAGGCTCCCGTCATCCCCTTCGAACCCGCTATGACGAAAACCTTGCCCATGTCCCCCTTGTGGGCATCGGGTGCGGGGCTTTTAATATAGCTTTTTATGAGCGCCGGTTCCAAAAGAAAGCCCTCGGCTTCGAATTCCTCAAAAACCCTGTTGGGTATACCTATGTCCGCGATTACTACCCTGCCCGCATGGGCTGCCCCCGGATAGAGCAATAAGCCTATTTTCAAAGCTCCCATCGTCACCGTGACATCGGCTTTCACCGCAGCACTCAGTACCCTTCCGGTCATCCCGCATATTCCTGACGGTATATCTACTGCAATAACGGGAAGTCCGGACTCATTTATCGCTTCTATGAGCTTTTTGTGGAACCCTCCCACTTCACCTCTCAAGCCAGTTCCGAAAAGGGCATCCACTACGGCACTAAATCCATCAAAAAGTCCTCTGACTTTCTCCGATTCGCCATCCCCTTTTATCTCGAAAATGGGGATTCCCATATTTTTTATGACTTTGAGGTTTACCGCGGCATCCCCCGAAATCTCATCAAAAGGCGATGCCAGAAAAACCTTCACCTCAAAACCCATATTGGCAAGGTGCCTTGCCGCCCCAAAGCCGTCACCGCCGTTATTGCCCTTTCCACAGACCACGGCCACCTTCCGCGGAGATTTCTTTTTTCCGTACACTTCTTCAATCCTTTGCTTCACCGCAACAGCCACCGCTCTGCCAGCGTTTTCCATCAGGACTATCCCCGGAACTCCGTAAACCTCAATGGCCCTTCTATCTATCTGCTTCATCGTCGAAGGACTTACTGCCCTCACCCTTCACTCCCCCTTCAGCCATTGAAAAGGCCACGGCATAATCCCCGCAGTGGGAAATGCTGATAAGCAAGCGGGTAAATCCCCTGCTTTCCGCTAATTCCAAAGCCCTTCCGCTGAGCCTCACCGTGGGTTTTCCCGATTCGTCCGATAGTATCTCTATGTCCTTCCATCTTACATAGCCAATTCCGGTCCCTAACACTTTGCTTACGGCTTCTTTTGCAGCAAACCTGCCGGCCACGTACCTGCAGAGAATCTCGCCTTTTTTTTGTTTAATTGAATTTATTTCCTCTTTTGTAAATATCTTTCTTATAAAATTTTCATTCTTCACTGCTCTTTTTATCCTTTTGATCTCTATTATATCGACTCCTATTTCCACCAAAAATCACCTCTATGTTTCCAGGAAAAAAGGGAAATAATATATGCTAGGTTAATCTAATGCAATAAATAATTCTATATTCCCACCCCAAACACCTTCCCGAATATTAAAAAATTTTGCAGGCATGGTATTGACCTTCTTTGACCTTTGTATTATAATTATAATTGCCAGTAGTAAAATTTGTAAAAGGAGGGAATGTTATGCGCGGACGGGAATTAATGCCGTGGAGGAGAAGAGGATTTTTCCCGAGCATTTTCGAATTTGATATGGAAAATTTCCTTGACAACTTCTTCGATTTCTTCGGACAGCAGCCCATCCGGATCGACATGCGGGAGACCGAAAGCGAATATATAGTCGAAGCCGATATGCCCGGTTTTGACAAAAACAGCATAGAAATAAGGTATGAAAACAACATGCTCACCATTTCCGGACAGCATGATGAAATAACCGAAGAAAAGAGAGAAAATTACATTCACCGCGAACGCAGAAAGGGAAGTTTCAGCAGAACCATCCCTGTCCCCGAAAATGTAGATGCCGAAAAAATAAAGGCAAGCTACAACAACGGAGTTCTAAAGGTTATATTGCCCAAAATAACCCCAAGCAAACCTTCAGGCCGAAAGATTGAGATAGAATAGGTATTCGTAGCCAAAGGCAAGGCGTAAAAATCGCCTTGCCTTTTCTTTTTTTCTTATCAAAAGATTATTTCGACACAGGTAATGTAAGGTTTTTAATTTTTTATATTAAAAACCTTACATTTTGTTGACAATATTGCCCGCTAAGCATATAATTTTTACAAAAATAGTTTACAAGTCACAAACAAAGGGGGTTAAAAGAAATGGAGAGCAATTTTAGAGAATTCTTTGGAAAAAATGTTTTTAACGACTCTGTTATGAAAGAGCGGCTTCCTGAAGCAACATACAAAGTTTTGAAGAAAACAATAGAGGAGGGGATTCCGCTTGACCCATCGGTTGCCGAAGTAGTGGCCAACGCCATGAAGGACTGGGCGATCGAAAAAGGCGCGACTCACTTCGCCCACTGGTTTCAGCCACTCACCGGCACAACAGCAGAAAAACGCAACTCTTTTATCTCTCCCACTCAGGAAGGCAAGGTTATCGCCGAATTCTCCGGTAAAGAGCTTATAAAAGGAGAACCCGATGCATCTTCTTTTCCATCCGGCGGCCTGAGGAGCACCTTTGAAGCAAGAGGGTATACTGCGTGGGACTGCACTTCGCCGGCTTTCATAATGGATAACACCTTGTATATACCCACCGCTTTTTTCTCCTATACGGGTGAGGCATTGGATTTGAAAATACCGCTGCTCCGGTCCATGGAAGCCTTGTCAAAACAAGCCCTTAGAGTATTGAGATTGTTCGGCAATAACACCGCAAAAAAGGTCGTCTCAACCGTAGGCCCCGAACAGGAATACTTTCTAATTGATAAAAAGATGTACGAGAAGCGCAAGGACCTCATTCTTACAGGAAGGACCCTATTTGGAGCAAGATCCCCAAAAGGCCAAGAAATGGAAGACCATTACTTTGCTTCTATCAAAGAAAGAATTTCGGCATTCATGAAAGAACTTGACGAAGAATTATGGAAGCTGGGCATACCTGCCAAGACCAAGCACAATGAAGTAGCACCTTCCCAGTACGAACTTGCAATAGTTTACAACACGGCAAATATCGCGGCAGACCACAATCAACTCACAATGGAGCTGATGAAAAAAATTGCTTTGCGGCATGGCCTTGTCTGTCTCTTACACGAAAAACCCTTCACGGGTATCAACGGTTCAGGTAAGCATATAAACTGGTCGATGAGCACCGATGACGGTCAAAATCTTTTGGAGCCAGGCCATACCCCCCACGAAAACGCCCAATTCCTGGTATTTCTTTGCGCCGTAATCAAGGCCATAGATGAATATGCCGATTTAGTTAGGGTAAGTATAGCAAATCCAGGGAATGACCACCGCCTCGGAGCCAATGAGGCACCCCCTGCGATAGTCTCCATTTTCCTCGGCGAGCAGCTTACGGACATTCTCGAGCAAATAGAAAAAGGTGCAGCAACATCATCAAAAAACGGCGGGGTATTGAAAATAGGCGTATCCACCCTTCCCGCATTGTGGAAGGACACAACAGACAGAAACAGGACATCTCCCTTTGCATTTACGGGAAATAAATTTGAATTCAGGATGGTCGGGTCTTCTTCTTCAATAGCAACCGCCTGTTTTGTTCTAAATACAATAGTCGCCGAGTCGCTCTCCCAAATCGCCGATAGGTTGGAAAAAGCATCGAATCTCGATGAAGAAGTGCAGGCTTTACTTCAGGAAATTGTCAAAAAGCATAAAAAAATTATATTCAACGGCGATGGATACTCAGAAGAATGGGTCAAAGAAGCCGAAAAAAGAGGACTCCCAAATATCAAAAACACCGTTGAAGCGATTCCCGCTTTGATCAAAGAGAAAAATATAAGGCTTATGGAAAAACACGGGGTATTAAACAGGCGTGAACTTGAATCGCGCTACAACATAATGTTGGAAAATTATATAAAAACGATTAATATCGAGGCACTAACCATGATCGATATAGCAATGCGGCAAATAATTCCCGCTACAATAGAATATTTAGCAAAGATTGCTGAATCTATAAACTCAATCAGAAGCACGGGACTAAAAATAGCCACAACGGCTCAAACAGAGTTACTCGAAGAAATTTCCACGTTGCTTGAGGAATTCAAGAAAAAACTCGATGAACTGGAAACATCGCTTAACGAAGCATCCAATATGGAGGACGACCTTTATGCCAAAGCCTCATATTACAGGGATGTGGTATTCAGTAAGATGTCCGCATTGAGAGAAACCGGCGATAAACTGGAAAAAATAGTGGACGCAAAACTGTGGCCATTGCCAACTTACGCCGATATACTGTTCCTCGTGTAATTTATCATTTCGAGAGGGGATTGCTATGGAAAAATTGTATAAATCTCTAGTTGGCTGGCTGAGGGAAAAAGTCTATGAAGCCAATGCTAAGGGGGCGGTCTTCGGGTTGAGCGGCGGTATAGATTCTGCCGTAGTGGGGGTCCTTTGCAAAAAGGCTTTCGAGGATGATTGCCTGGGGCTCATTATGCCTTGCCACAGCGACCCAAAAGACGAAGAAGATGCGCTAATGGTTGCAGAAAAATTCGGCATCCCATACAAAAAAATTATCTTGGACGAGGTTTTTGATAAATTCACCGCAATACTGGATAAGACTGAAAATAAGAGAGCTTTGGCCAACGTAAAATCGCGCCTCAGAATGATTACACTTTATTACTATGCTGCTCTAAACAATTTTTTAGTGGTAGGGACGGGGAACAGGAGCGAATTGACTGTGGGCTACTTCACTAAATACGGCGATGGCGGAGTAGACCTGCTACCCCTTGGGAATCTTGTAAAAAGTCAAGTCCGCGAATTAGCCCGATTTCTCAAAATTCCTAAAGAAATTATCGATAAACCCCCTACAGCAGGGCTCTGGGAAGGCCAGACCGACGAGGGTGAAATGGGCTTGACATACAATCAACTGGATGAATACATCCTCACCGGAAAGGCTTCGAGGGAAATCGAGGAGAAAATAAACGCGATGATAAAATCAAGCGAACATAAAAGAATATTGCCTCTTAAGCCTCCATTTTAACTAATGATTGAGGGAGGTTGAAAAAATGAAAAAGGTAAATAAGGTAGCCTTTTGCATGTTTGCAACTTTACTGATCATAATTATTGGCAGTTTATATCCTGCCCGGGCTGATGACTTTATAGAAACGGAAAAAGTAACAAAAGCCATAGATAACATCTGGGTCCTGCTATCTGCTTTTCTGGTTTTTTTCATGCAAGCCGGATTTGCGATGGTTGAAGCAGGCTTCACTCGAGCGAAAAACGCAAGCAACATAGTAATGAAAAACCTGATGGATTTTGCTATAGGCTCTATCGCCTTCTGGCTTGTGGGATTTGCATTGATGTTCGGAAAGGATATGGGTGGATTCGTGGGTACATCAGGATTTTTCCTAAAAGATAACTTCGAACACCTTCAACTTAATATCCCTCTGATGTCCTTCCTAATCTTTCAGACCGTATTCGCCGCAACGGCCGCAACAATCGTCTCAGGTGCAATGGCCGAACGGACAAAATTTATCGCATATTGCCTATATAGTGCCGCTATTTCGCTCCTCATATATCCTATAGTAGGACACTGGGCTTGGGGTGGCGGCTGGCTGAGCAAGATGGGATTTATTGACTTTGCCGGTTCAACAGTAGTACATTCTGTTGGGGGCTGGGCAGCACTTATTGGCGCAGCAATGCTCGGTCCCAGGACAGGAAAATATTCAAAGGATGGCAGGGTGAATGCCATTCCTGGCCACAGCATAACGTTAGCTGCTCTTGGCACGTTCATACTGTGGTTCGGCTGGTTCGGATTCAATCCGGGTTCGACTCTCTCCGGCTTGGACGAAAAAATAGGATATATCGCAATCAACACCAACACCGCTGCTGCAATGGGGGCAAACGCCGCAATGATATTCACATGGATAAAGTATAAAAAGCCAGATGTCAGCATGACATTAAACGGCGCTTTAGCCGGCCTCGTCGCTATTACCGCAGGCTGTGCAGCAGTAAATATAATCGGTTCTGCTATAATAGGATGCCTTGCGGGGATACTAGTGGTAATTTCTGTAGAATTTATCGATAAAAGGCTAAAAATAGATGACCCGGTTGGTGCTGTATCCGTACACGGTGTCTGCGGTGCATTTGGAACAATTATGGTTGGCCTTTTTGCAACGGAAACCGGACTTTTATACGGCGGAGGAATTAAGCAACTCTTAATTCAGGCTACAGGGGCAGCAGCCACATTTTTATGGACTTGCGCGACAATATTCGTTCTTTTTTCCATAATCAAGGGGACGGTGGGTTTGAGAGTTTCAGAGGAAGAGGAAGTAGAAGGGCTGGATGTAATAGAACACGGCACGACTGCTTACGGCGATTTCGTCTTGAAACCATAGGATAGCGAGGTGAATTTAAAATGAAAAAACTTGAATGTATACTAAGGCCGGAAAAGCTAGAAGAGATAAAAGATGCTTTAAATCAATTAGGTTTTCACGGAATGACGGTCTCCCAGGTGCTAGGTTGTGGACAACAGAAAGGAAAGACTGAGTTTTATAGGGGAGCCGAGATAAATATCAATCTTTTACCAAAGATAAAACTTGAGCTTGTTGTAAACGATTCTGAAGTAGAGAAATTAGTTGATACTATAATAGAGATTGCGCGCTCAGGAAAGATCGGCGATGGCAAGATATTTATATACGATGTCCACGATGCCATTAGAATAAGAACTGGAGAAAGAGGGGAGAGCGCTATAACGGAATTTTAATCATTTTCCATACTTATGGGTCAAAGAGGCGGCATTTTCCTCCATGGGAGGAAGACGCCGTCTTTTTGTTTTGTTAACAATTTTTTTACAACAAACTTGACAAATACCATTGACGACATGGCAATGTCGATATATAATTTAGAATCAAACTTTTGTATACGATTATACGTGAGTTCCCAGTATTATTTAGTGCAAGGAGGGAAATAATGATTGAGCCTTTATTTTCCAAAGATATTTCAGGATGCGCTATAGTCGGCATTATAAATACCAAAGGAAAACCGATTAAAGGCGATGTCATCACAGAAGCCATTTCAGTAATGCACGAGCGTTCTAACGGGCTGGGAGGTGGCTTTGCCGCCTACGGAATATATCCGGAATACAAAGAATATTATGCTTTCCACATAATGTTTCTGGATGAAGGCATCAAGGAATCGGTAGAAGCTTACCTCCAGGAAAAAATGGTGCTGGTCAAAAGCGAAGACATACCAATCCGTAAAAAGATGAGTTTCTTAAATACTCCGATCCTGTGGAGGTACTTCCTCGAAGTCCCACAAAGCAAACTAACCCCGAAAATAACCGAAGAAGACTACGTTGTGTCAATAGTGATGAATATAAACAAGCGTTTTAAGGGGGCTTTTGTTTTTTCCAGCGGCAAAAACATGGGGGTTTTCAAGGGGGTTGGCTATCCTGAAGATATAAGCAGGTTTTACAGGCTTGAAGAATACGAAGGATACCTTTGGACGGCTCACGGAAGATTTCCTACAAATACTCCCGGTTGGTGGGGAGGTGCCCATCCTTTTGCTTTGCTGGATTGGTCTGTGGTTCACAATGGAGAAATAAGCTCTTACGGCATAAACAAAAGATATGTAGAAACCTTCGGCTATGAATGCTCTTTACTTACCGACACGGAAGTAATTGTTTGCCTGCTCGACCTTATGATAAGGCGCCACAGGTTACCTATAGATATAGCCCTTAATGCATTGGCCCCTCCCTTCTGGAGCGAAATAGACTCCATGGAAAAAAACATGAGAGAGGCTTTAACAGCTTTGAGAATAGTCTACGGAAGCGCCCTTTTAAACGGGCCATTCAGCATTATTATCGCCAACAGCGAAAGCATGATAGGCCTTACTGACAGAATAATGCTGAGGCCTTTTGTAGCTGCTAAAAAAGACGATTTCGTCTATATGGCTTCTGAGGAAGCTGCGATTAGGGAAATATGCCCTGAACCAGATGCCGTCTGGAGCCCAAAAGGCGGAGAACCCGTGGTAGCGCGTTTGGAGGTGCAAATATGAATTTTTCATACCCTGAATTTTTAGTCAAGGTAAGCGAAAATTGTATAAAGTGCCGGCGTTGTATTAAGGAGTGCAGTTTCGGAGTATTTTCATGGGATGGGGAAAAAATTAAAATTAACCATGAAAAGTGCGTAGCATGTCATAGATGCGCTGCCTGCTGTCCAGCATCTGCTATAACCATCTTAAAATACCCGGTCAGTTTCAAAGAAAATCATCTTTGGACGGAAGAAATACTCCGCGATATAAAAAAGCAGGCAGATACCGGCGGTAAGATACTCACCGGCTGCGGCAATGACAAACCTTACCCCGTTCTTTGGGATAAGATGCTTATAGATGCGTGTCAGGTGACGAATCCATCCATAGATCCTTTGAGAGAACCCATGGAACTTCGCACTTATCTTGGTAAAAAACCGGAAAAACTGGAATTCTGGCACGACAAATCCGGCGAGATAAAACTTACTACGGTAATGGAACCTCAAATAAAGCTCGAAACCCCTGTAATTTTTGCAGGAATGTCTTACGGCGCGGTAAGCCTAAACGTGCATTTAATCCTGGCAAGAGCAGCTAAAGAATTAGGAACCATCATGAACACCGGAGAGGGCGGTCTGCCTCAAGAGCTCTTACCCTATAAAGACCACATCGTTGTGCAAATAGCTTCCGGGAGGTTCGGGGTAAATCTAGAGTACTTGAACTCCTGTGCCGCGATCGAGATAAAAATCGGCCAGGGGGCAAAACCTGGCATTGGCGGACACCTGCCAGGCGAGAAAGTAACCGAGGAAATATCAAGAACCAGGATGATACCGGCCGGAACGGACGCCATATCCCCTGCGCCCCATCATGATATTTATTCTATCGAAGATTTAAGGCAGCTTATTTACGCTATAAAGGAGGCCACCCGATATAGAAAGCCGGTCGGGGTGAAAATAGCTGCCGTTCACAACGTGGCGGCCATCGCCAGCGGAGTGGTAAGAGCCGGAGCCGATATCATCACTATCGACGGCTTCAGAGGTGGCACGGGAGCTTCCCCAAAGGTGATAAGGGACCACGCAGGGTTGCCGATAGAAATTGCCCTTGCACGGGTCGACGAACAGCTTCGAAAAGAAGGCATACGTCATCTGGCATCGATTGTCGCGAGCGGAGGGATAAGAAGCAGTGCTGACGTTCTAAAAGCCATAGCCCTTGGTGCAGACGCTGTTGCTATCGGTACAGCAGCTCTTATTGCATTAGGCTGCCACCTTTGCCAGAAATGTTACACGGGCCTTTGCGCATGGGGCATAACCACGCAAAAACCCGAACTTACAAGGCGCTTAAATGTGGAAGAAGGAGCCTTAAGGGTAACAAATTTAGTAAAAGCCTGGAACCTGGAAATCAAAGAAATCCTGGGAGCATTAGGTATTAATTCGATTGAGAGCCTTCGGGGCAACCGGGAAAGGCTAAGAGGCATTGACCTAGATGAAGTTTATCTGGACGTCCTCGGGATAAAACCGGCCGGCAGATAAATCTCAAGCATTTCATAATTCTTCCGGAGGGATATAATAATGAAAATTGACGCAAGAGGAATGCATTACAGGGAACTAAACGAGAGGATTCACGATGCGGTGCTAAAAGGGATTAAAGAGATCGACATTGTAAACGTCCTAGGCCAGCGCTATATAGGCACGGGTATAGGAGAAAAAGTTACGATAAATGTCTACGGAACTCCGGGCAGCGACCTTGGAGCTTTTATGGATGGCCCGGTCATCAACGTTTTTGGAAGTTGCCAGGATGTAATAGGAAACACCATGAATAACGGTAAAATAGTAGTGCATAAAGATGCGGGAAATGTGGTAGGGCTTTCGATGAGAGGGGGCAAGATTTTTATAAAGGGCTCAGTAGGCTACAGAACCGGAATTCATATTAAGGCCTACAAAGACCAGTGTCCCGTTATCGTCATCGGCGGTAAAGCCGGTGACTTTCTCGGCGAATACATGGCAGGAGGAATATTAGTCGTTCTAGGAATTTTTGGCAGGGAGAAGGACCCGATTGTTGGAAGATTCATAGCTACCGGAATGCACGGCGGCACGATATATATAAGGGGGAGCATAAATAAAAGTCACGTCGCCCACGACGTGAGCATTGAAGAAATAGACGAAAATGACTTATCAGCACTAAAAAACATAATCCAGGAATTCTGCGATGCCTTCGGTATAACTGATCCCAATTCTATACTCTCTCATCAGTTCTTAAAATTAAGACCCAAGAGTCACAGGCCTTACGGTCAAATGTACGCTTATTGATAAAAATTATGTTGGCAAGGCGATCAACATCCCCTTGCCTTTTTTGCTTTTTTGTTATTAAATCATTTTTCTCCATTAGTACTGGTCAAATTTTTGCTGCCTTTTTCGAAGATATTTCTCCCATTTGGCGGCAAGAGTTCCTTGTATTCTTCTTTATAAGACAATAATCCAGGTCCTACTTCATTCATCACTTCTCCCGTTAATCCTAATTTATATAGCCGAATAATAAAACTTGCCTTTACCGCTCCTTGATTTCTCTCATCTTCATTTATTTTAAGTTCCCTTATTTCCGTCAAAGCTTTGAGATTTTCAAGATAAACTAAATACCCTATTAGATCTTCGTAATTCCCGGCAACTTCTACTTCAAAAGGTCTGAAACTCAAAGTCTCTAAATTCCCTTCTTCAAGAGGGCGAAACTTAGTTATCCTTAACCCTGACTGAGGCGGGTTTACTGAAAGCAAAAATGAAACATCGTCATCAAAATCAACATCTAATTCTTTTAAAAGGTCATACAATTCCTGTTTGGCCGCTTCTTTTTTATTTACTATTTCCGGTAAATTTCCTACCCGCTGCTTTAGTAGAGAGAGTTTGTCATTTTCAGCCTTCAATTGCGACCTGAGTTCAATGTAATGAGGCAAAGCTCCCTTAATTGATCCTGAGATCAAAAATAATAAAAGGACAATAAGCATATAAAGCAACTTCTTGCCTTTTTCCTGCATGGTTTTCGCCCTTTCTAAAAACTTTATCGCCTATGGGAATATATCAGCGATAACTGTGAATTCCAAAAGGGATCTCCCACTTTCATCTTCACCCTTTTCTTGAACCGATTCCAGAGTTACGTTTTCAAGCAAGGAAACTTCCTTCAAGGCCACGTAAAAATCGCCGATTCTCTTGAAGCTGGAAGAAACACCTACTACCTTCAATTTGTTCTCTGGCCCGACCTCTATAGATTTCAGCCATACATCTTGTGGAAGCACTTCTTCTACTTCAATTAAAAATTTTGACCAAAAAATCCTGCTTTCTGCCACTTTTTTTACTTCTTCTTTTTTCTTTTGTAGATTTTGCCACAGTTCTTGTTGTCGAACTACTTCTTTTTCTCTAGCCTCGTAAAACTCTATCTCTCGTTTTACATTTTCGAGCTTTTTTCCCAAAAACTGCGAATTTATGAGCAAAAACAAGTGAAATGAAAGAAGGATAAAAAAGGCCGTTCCCAGCAGTACGCTAGGTAATTGTAAGTTGAACAGTTTTTTCCTAGAACGCCGCAATTCTTCTGGAAGGAGATTTATTTCGTGCACTAGTCATCTCTCCCTCAATGCCAAACCTACTGCTACAGCGTATTCGGACCCGAGGCCTAGAGGAGTTACCACTTCAGATGAAATTCCCAGCCCTTCTTCCAAAATAGATTCGATATTTGATATATATCCTCCTCCTCCGCAGATAAGCAATTTCTCGGGGATGTAGTCAAACTTCTTCTGCATTCGGTAGAAGTCAAGAGAACGCCTTATCTCCTGCACCAGATCTGCCGCAGGGTTTAAACCTGATGGAAACGCTACTCTTGTCATTTCCTTGTATCCAATGTTTACCGCTCTGCTGAATGCCAGCTTCCCCAATTCTATCAGCACTACGTGGCTATAGTTTTCACCGATGTCCATGGCTATAATATTACCTCTTTCGCCCAATGTCCTGAAGAGACGGCAAAGAGCAAGCGGGACCAAATCAATTGCTTTCAATTTCAGGCCTGTTTGCTTGAATAGTTCGTGATATTTTTCTGCCAGATCCCGCCTCAAAGCAGCAAGGAGAACCCTAATCTTCCCGGGTTCACCTTCCACATTGTCTTCTAAAATTGTAAAGTCGACCACCACGTTTTGGTCTGCAATGGGCAAATACTTAGACGCTTCGTACTTCAACCCTGCTCTAAGGTCTTTTTCGGGCATCTTCGGCAAAAGCACATACCTTACAACGGCCTTGTCAGCACCTAACGCAAGAGCCGCTTCGGATACGCGCACCCCTACCTGCTCCAATGCCATTTCAAGGGCACTTTTTATTTTTGAAAAATCATCCGCCCCATTTTCCTCAATCGTCGCCGAACCCTTCCCCATTACCCTACCCTTATCAACGGCCACTACTTTTATACGGCTGGTTCCTATGTCCACACCCAAAAAACTTTTACTCCCAAACCCAAATATGCCCACTTTCCGACCCCCAAAATATTTATTGCACACTCCAGCTTTCGATTTCAATCTCCATACCGGAAGCTCCGCCACCTTCTCCGAAAGCAAGCTCCAAGAGCTCGGAATGCGCCTCAATCAGCGATTGATCGACCTCTATGTCGATATTTCCATTGACATCTATATTTCTAGTAACTATTCCTCCTGATAATCTCCCATTTCCATTGGCCTTAAAATAATTATTTGCCACAACAAGGGCATCGACCTTATGGTTTCTTATATTCACATCCCCCAAACCGATAAGGATGAGCATATCCGTTTCTTTGTCATCCGCAACCAGATCACCTGTGACATTTATACTTCCCGTTGCAAAAATTACTGCCTGACCGCTATAGTTTCCTTTGATACTTGCATCACCATCGATAAAATATATACCGGAATAGGGCGTAATACTTTCCCCTTCATCTCTTTTTTTGCCCTTTTTGTCATCTTCCTCGTTTCCAAGGACTTCGGGAAAAGTAACATCTCCTTGGTAAAATTGACCCTGTTCAATTGCCTTCGCCCTATACCAGTTTGCATTAATATTCGGAAATTCCGGTATTTTCCCATAATAAGGATACACCCCGCAATCCTGTAAGTTTTTTTCCTTATAGCTTATTTCCCCCGATGCGTAAATTTCAAAGTTTCTTATTTCGACGCTTCCGCTAATATTTATTCCACCCCTTACGAAAAGTGCAGGTCTCGTCTCTATGCTCCCAACCAGAGTGAAACTGCCATTTAAATTTAAGGTATAGCCATCTTCCCTAGGAAGAACACTAATGCCTTTTAAATAATAAGCATATTTGTGGAAATGCCGCACCACAGCTACGACTATCTTCCTTGCATTCCCGAACGTACCGACAGAAGTTATCTTTAGTCTTCCTTCATCATCAACCTTTTCGGCAGTCACATTTTTAATGTAACTTTTTTTCCCGCCCCTTTCAAGATATATTTCGTCTGAAATCATTTGGAGCGGACCTCGGGAAATTGCCTCAAGGAGGCCGGGATTTTTCTTTATCATAACAAGCGCCCTTTCCACTCCGGCCTGTGCCGTGTAAAGTGCCTGCATCCGGCCGCTCAGCTTGCTCACGGAGAGCCTGTGGCTTGCGGCCAGGGTAAGCGTTGCAGCACTTAAAATCATTATAACGGCCAACACCAGCAGCACCAGAACGAGAGCCTGTCCCCTTTTTTTATCTTGTCTTAAGTATAAAAAAAAAGCCAAAACCGACCCCTCCTACCTGAAAGCCCTAATAACAGCCGAGGTTTTCACCGTCATCTCTGCCGTGTTTTCTTGCGAGATCCCTATTCTGGCCGTTAAGGCGATTTCTATTCTCCTTACATTTTCGGGGCTAGTAGCAATATTGTTGCCATTGTAATATCCGACTTCAAAGCCGGTTACCTTTCTTGCTAGGACTTCCCGTTTCCCTTCGAATATTTTTATCAATTCTTCATTTGCCGAGTCCCATTCATAAACTACTTCTTTTGCATCCACAATGCCTTGGGAAGCACTGCGCTGCGGTATTACTTTCATACGTAGTTTCGATTTTTCTAAATCAATTACCTCTACCGCAGACATTATGTCCCTGCTCATACACTCAAGAGCATATTTCAATTCCTCCTGTACGTCAAACCTCGCTTCATCCCTCTTCCAGGTAAGAATCGATTGCTGGTAGAGGGTAAGGACTGCTCCTACAACGAGCGTGAACACCGAAAGGGCGACGACGACTTCTATTAGGGTGAAAGCCGCTCTAGAATTTTTGCTTTCGTTCATCGCCAGTCACTCCTGTCGGTCACCAGAGTCGCAAGCTCCTTCATGGTATCGGCATCGTATACCGTAACTTTTATTCTCTTTATCCCTTCTATCCCATAACCCTCCACCAGTAGTTGGTATTTATATTGTGGATATTCACCAAAGGGAATCGGCTCTGTAACCTCCGAAGCATCCAACTTATCATACTCTATATCATCCAATTTTTCCAGCACCATCTGCGCAAGGTTCACGGCCGTTATCATCTCCCGAGATTCTGCGGTCCATCTTGTCCCCTGGAGAAAGGCATCCATGAGGGGGACTGTAGCCACTATTATGATCAGAGTCGCAAGGAGCACCTCGACAAGGGTAAAGCCGCCGATTTTTTGCCTTGAGTTCATCGCTTACGCCTCCCCAACAGACGCCCTTTAATAAGTCATCCCTACATGGAGTGTATAAATACGTTCACATACCACCCAAAAACGGCCTCTCCCCATAAAAGACCAGCAATCGCCCCGAGGGAAATAAAGGGGCCGAAAGGCACGGCGTCCTTCCTCCCCTTGAGCTTTAATAAAAGAAGGAAAGCTGCCACAATGCCACCGGAAATTACAGCCAAAAAAAGCGAAAAAACCGCCTTTGGCCAGCCGAGGAAAAATCCCGCCATCGCGGCAAGCTTCGCATCGCCAAGCCCCATTCCGCCGCGGCTCAGGATAATGACCGAAAGCAGGATTCCTCCCGATGCAACACTGCCTAAAAACGAAGACAAAAATCCAACTTCCCTAAAATAAAGCTCAAACAGCCCGGCCCCGATAAACCCCGCCGCCACCAACCGGTCCGGGATAACGTAGTGTTCCAGGTCTATGAACGACGCCGCTATCAGGATGCAGCTCAAAAAAAGGTATTTCCAAAGCGCCGCCGTCAACCCGAAATGCCAAAAAAGCACTGCGAAAACCGCACCCGTCAGGAGCTCCACCGTCACGTACCGCGGGGAGATTTTCTCCCCGCAGTAGCGGCATCTGCCCCGCAGGGCAAGGTAACTTACCACCGGCACGAGGTCGCGCCAGGCCAGCACCCGCCTGCAGGCGGGACAACGGGATCGCCCCCAAATTATCGTCTCTCCTCGCGGCAGGCGGTAAATGACTACGTTAAGGAAACTTCCGATAAATAGGCCTAGTAAGAAGAAACTCCCCATCCAAAACATAGTTATCTTTTAAGTCCCTTCCCTCTACTCAAATTCCAAACTCTATACCACTCGAAGTCCGCTAATTATTGCGAACTTATAGCATAACTTGCAGTATTTTTGCATTTTTCAACGGCAAAGATCCTCATTACAATCCTTCCATCCAGATGACCACCGAAATATAATACTTGCCGTTTTCCTCTCCTACATAGGAATAACCGATATCTTCTCGAATTTGCCTGTCCACAGCGTCGCGAATCCCTTCGTCAGGAAAGCCGCCGATAGTGACCACAGCACATTTTGTGATTACTGGCTGAAAGCAACACAATAATATGCCGCATGTTGGGGCCAATTACTATTGGGGCGGTATCTGAACATGCCTGTCTTCAAATCTCCGTCATCCAGCATTTTATCGATTTCCTGTACTATTTTCGCTATCTGGTCATCGGTAAAACCCGACCCTCCAAAGTTTAACTCTATGCAAGGGTCCGCTATATTGTCACCATTAAAGTCCAAGGGAGTCCCGCCATAGCTGTAAACACCCTGCCACTGGTAGGTGCCGCCATGATTTCCCGCCCAGTACTGGGCTTCGGGCCACTTTTCCAGATAAGGACCGTTCCAACCATCAACATTACTCTGGTTTCTCAAAAAATCTATACCTCGGTAACCATTGCCGGTAGGACCTCCCGCATAGTTGTCGTCATTTGGCGGAAAACAACCGGTATCCGCATAATAGGCAAGAGCAGCCGCCTTAATAGCCTTTAAATCAGCTACAGTACGGGCTATTTTAGACTTTTCCACCGACTTGAAAACAGTCGGCAAAATAATAGCAGCAAGGATGCCGATAATGGCTATTACCACAAGAAGCTCCACCAGAGTAAATCCTTTTTCGCCTTTTGAAACTCGGTTGATCAAGCCATATCACTCCTCTTCATGGCAAACCCATTCGCCAGTCACCGGTGTCGGCACAATAGGCACATCTAGTCGCCTTTATGGTAAGCACTTCGGTGTCCATCCTCGATATCTTTGCCCTTTCCACATTGTTGAAATTTCTACAAAGGTGAAGCCGCGCTGGTTGCGGCGAAGGATCAAACCAGATTCAACCCGCTCGCATCCCTGTTTACTGTACTTGCCCGTCAGCTGAAATTAAAATATGAACGTCAACCGGTGAGCCGGTACTGTACCTCACAATTCCTTTGTCCTCATCTTCCGTCCCATCTAAATCAACATCTATTCTTTTTGCTGCACTTAAAGGCACATTATTGATCGTCAGATAACGCTCGGTCGTATTCGTATTGTTGTCAAAGTCTACCTCGTTGTCATTATTATAAGCATACGTTCCACTCCATGGAGTCTTGCTCGGCCAGCGCTCAAGGTATGGGCCATTCCAGCCATCCTGACCGTCAGATTGCACAAACCCACTATCATCTGCACCATCATCTGGCCATGTGCCTGTATCTGTATAATAATTGAGCGCCGCAGCTTTAATCGCCTTATAATCCGCTTCCGCTGCTGCCACCTTACTTTTTTCTATAGCATTGAAAGCGTTAGGTAGGATTATTGCAGCGAGAACACCGATTATTGCAATTACCACGAGCAATTCTACCAATGTAAAACCGCCTTGTTTTTTCTTTTCTTTTAAAATCCTTGTATACATAGACAAAAACCTCCCTTAATTTTCTTTATTTTAGTTCTTAACTGTGATATTTATTACATTACTTTTTTCCCGCCCCCTTTCCCATCAACCCATATTACTTATAATCTGGAAGTACGGCAGCAAAATGGATATAACAATGAATCCCACCGCCGCACCCAGCACGACTATCATTATTGGTTCTATCATCGAAGAAAGGCGCCGGGTTGCCTCTTCAAGCTCGCGTTCATAGAAGTTATTGACTCTCTCAAGGAGAGCGTCCAGAGCGCCGGTCTCTTCTCCCACTGCTATCATTGCGGTCACCATCGGAGGAAAAATGTCGCTCACTTCCAACGTATCCGCAACGCTCCTGCCTTCCCTGATGTTTTCCCTAGCCTGAAGGATAACATCGCTTACCACCATGTTTCCTACGGTTCTCGCTGCAACTTCAAGGGCATCCATTATAGGGACTCCACTTTTAAGAAGCGTCCCTAAAATCCTGCTGAAGCGCGATATCACTGCTTTTTCATAAAGAATCCCTACTATGGGGGCCTTCAAGAGCCACTCGTCAACCTTTCGTCTTGCGCGCTCCGACTTCAGTAACCGGATCGCAAAAATGACAAATGCCAAAAGCAGGACAAATATTGCATACCATCCCCTTCGAAGTGCAATGCCGGTATGTAAAACCACCTTAGTAGGTAAAGGCATTTCCACTCCCAGCGAATTCATTACATTTTCAAAGGTCGGAATAACGAATATGAGGAGCAACATTAACACCGCTGCCGACAAGGAAATTATTATAGCCGGATACGCAAGGGTCGACTTTATTTTCTCTTCCAATTCGTGGTCTCTCGCAAGATGGTCCGAAATTTCCTCTAAGGTCCTGTCTAAAGTTCCGCTGATTTCCGCCGCTTCAATAGAGCGTATGACTATCTGGGGAAATATTTCTTGTTGCCTTTCTAGGGCTTCATGAAATGTATATCCCCCCCCTTAAATCTTCCAGGATTTTCTCGATACTCTGGCGCATTTTACTTTTTTCCGTTTGCCTCGAGAGCATTTCCAAGGCAGGCACTATCGGGATTCCCGCACTTATCATTGTGGCTAGCTCTCGGAAAAAGACCGAAAGGTCTTTCTTGCTTACTCTGTAAAACAGAGAATCGGCCCAAATAGCTATTTCCAGCGGTATTGTTGTTCGAAGTTCTATTACAAAAAGTCCGCGACTTGCAAGTTCCATCAATGCCTCTTCTTCGCTTTTCGCTTCAATTTTACCTGTAATCAATTCTCCTCGTTCTCCTCTGGCTTTATACCTGAAAATTGCCATAGCTTTCACCCGCAACTTTATAAAAAATATGCCGGGAATTTTCTCCCGGCAGCCCGGCTGCCATAGGCATAAGCCCTTAGGCCCGTAGCTTTGCGCCCCCGACTTTCGCCGGGTTTGCCCTTTTCAGGATAAATTATCATTTTCCTTTCCTATTAAACAGGCTTTTGGATCAATTATCCCTCTTTGGCAAAGTTGGAGGATTGACATTTCCATCGTCTGCATTCCAAAGCGGCTTCCGGTCTGCATCAGCGAAATTATCTGGTAAGTCTTGCCTTCCCTTATGAGATTTCTGACCGCTGGAGTCGCTATCAAAATCTCGACTGCTGCCACCCGCCCTCTGTCGTCGGCGCGGGGCAGTAGCCTTTGAGTCACAACCCCTATCAATACATCCGCCAGCTGAGACCTTACTTGGTTTTGCTGGTGGGGCGGGAACATGTCTATTATCCTATCTATGCTCTGAACGGCGCTGCCTGTATGCAATGTTGCCAGCACCAGATGGCCCGTTTCCGCTGCTGTGATGGCAGTAGCGATGGTTTCCAGATCGCGCATCTCGCCAACAAGAATTACATCAGGGTCCTGGCGCAGTGCTGCCCTCAAGGCACTGGCAAAGGAAGGAGAGTCGCTGCCGATTTCCCGCTGATTTACGATGCTCTTTTTATGCCGGTGCAAGTATTCTATTGGGTCTTCCAAGGTAACTATATGGCAGCTTCGCGTTTCGTTGATCCTGTCTATCATGGCCGCCAGGGTAGTGGTTTTGCCGCTTCCTGTAGGACCGGTAACTAAAACAAGGCCGTGACTTTTGTCAGCGAGCTCGCCTACGATCGGTGGAAGCCCCAGTTCTTCTATACTTCTAATTAAATCTCCCACAAGGCGTATGGCAAGGCTCACGCTTCCCCGCTGGAAAAAAGTGTTCACCCTGAATCGTCCCAATCCTGCTACAGAATATGCAAGATCAATCTCCTTTTTTTGGATAAATTCTTCCCATCTCCCACCCAAAATTTCTCTGGCCAACCTCTCCGTATCGGAAGCATCAAGCACCGGCCATTCCGTTCGAGGCTCCAGCACTCCATTACAACGGAAAACTGGGTGCAATCCCACCGTTAAATGGATATCCGAAGCTTTTATTTCAACCGCTTTTTCTAATATATCTATTAATTGAACGCTCAAATGCGACCACCATACCCCGCTAAAATCCACTTATCGTTACCCTCAATACTTCTTGAACCGTCGTCAGACCTTGGGCAGCCTTTGAGAGCCCATCATCTCGCAAAGTGACCATCCCCCCGGCGATGGCAGCTTCCCTTATCTTCGATACATGCACCTTTTGGGATACCAGCTGCCTTATGTCATCGGTCATCACCAGGATTTCGTGGATTGCCGTCCTTCCCTGGTATCCCGTATAGTTGCATTGCCTGCAGCCCTTGCCCCGAAAAAACACCTTCCTTTCATCATCCATAAACTCATATTCTATGTCTCCCGGCTTCGGCTCATAAGCTTCGCGGCACTGAGGGCATACGAGCCTTACGAGGCGCTGGGCTACTACTCCAAGCAGCGAGGAGTTGACCAAAAAAGGCTCGATCCCCATGTCCAAAAGCCTGGTCACAGCCCCTGCAGCATCATTTGTGTGCAAAGTGCTGAAAACAAGATGTCCTGTTGTGGCAGCCCTTACGGCTATATCGGCGGTTTCTCGGTCCCTAATCTCACCTACCATAATTACATCCGGGTCCTGCCTAAGTATCGCCCTCAACCCCCGGGCAAAATCAAGGCCGGCTTTTGGGTTCACCCTCACCTGGTTGATTCCCGGAAGCAGATATTCCACCGGATCTTCTATGGTTATTATATTTTTTTCAGGGGTATTCAAGGCATTCAAAGTGGCGTAGAGGGTAGTAGTTTTCCCGCTACCCGTAGGTCCTGTAATAAGTATCATCCCGTAAGAACTTCTTATCAAGCTTTCGTATTGCTCAAGAGTTTTAGGAAGAAAACCTAATCTATCGAGGCTCAAAAACATGTTGGCTTTGTCCAAAATGCGCAGGACTATTTTTTCTCCGTAAACTGTAGGCATGGTGGAAACCCTAAGATCTATGCTTCGCCTTTCCAGCGTTATTTGAAAGCGGCCATCCTGCGGTAGACGCTTTTCCGCTATGTCCATCCCCGCCATGATTTTAATTCGGGAAACGAGGCTGTTTAAAACTCCCAAAGGAAGCCTCATGACTTCCCGCAAAAGCCCATCTATTCGGTAGCGCACCGCTATGTAGCTTTCTTGGGGTTCTATGTGGATGTCGCTGGCTTTGGACCTTACAGCCTTTGCTATAAGCTGGTTGACCAATTGAACTGCCGGCGCACGGTCAATCCCACCAGCAGCAGGTTCATCTAAGTCATAACTATCCCAGGAAGCAGCGGTATCCACCTTTATTTCTTCCAAAGCTGAAATTGCCGCTTCGTCTATTCGTGGCTCGAAAAACCTCCCTATAGCAGTTTCGATTTCCTTTTCTGAAGCAATAGCGGGTACTATTTCCATTCCCGTAGCTAATCGCAGGTCATCTATTGCATTAAGGTTCAAAGGATCTGCCATAGCCACTAATAGCCGGTTCCCGTCTTTTCTTATAGGAATTGCCATATACCTGCGCGCCAAGGCTTCAGGTATAATCTGTACAACGTTGGAGTCTAGTTGATAATCCTCAAGTACTACTTTGGGTATGCCTAATTGAAACTCCAGAACTTCCAGTATATCCTTCTCCCTCACAAATCCTAGGCGGGTTAGAATTTTCCCCAACCGTTCTCCAGTCCGTCTCTGCTCATTTAACGCCTTTTCAAGCTGTTCTTCAGTTATCATGCCCGATTCCACGAGCAGATCTCCTAGCCGGCGCCTTATGTCCACCTGGACCCCTTCTTTCGTTACGGGTAATTCTACCAAAAAATCACAAAATTAGTCAATATAGATTATATCATTTATCTTTGCGATATTTCCATACAATTTTTGCAGAAAATATCCTTGACTCTATATATTCATATATTATAATATTTGAATTAGAGAAAGTTTTTTCATGCTCAGGTGGTGAACCAATTGCAATCGATGACATACTCGACCCATCCCAAAATCTTCGAGGAAAAAGCGGAACTTTTGAAGGTGCTGGGACATCCCGTGCGACTATGTATAGTAAAAAACCTTATCGAGCAAAAATCAGCCAACGTTACCCAAATTCAAAACTGCCTCAAGACTCCGCAGTCGACAATTTCGCAGCACCTTGCAAAACTCAAAGCCTCAAGGATAATAGAAGGAAGGCGAGAAGGAACGGAAGTACATTATTCGGTAGTAGACGAAAATGTGAAAAGGCTAATTGAAGTATTGTTTTCTTGAATTTTAAAGTATCGATAGCAGGAGGGAGCATTATGGGGAAAAAAGTCCTCATAGTAGGCGGAGTGGCAGGTGGAGCTAGCGCCGCGGCAAGACTTCGCAGGCTGGACGAGAGCGCTCAAATAATAATGTTCGAGCGCGGCGAGTATGTATCCTTTGCCAACTGCGGCCTGCCCTACTACGTAGGAGAAGTGATAACTGAAAGGAAAAAACTTCTGGTTCAGACTCCTGAAAACTTCAAAGCCCGATTTAACATCGATGTAAGGGTAAATAGCGAAGTCACGAGGATTTTCCCGAACAAAAAAGAGGTGGAAGTAAGGGAAAAAGGAGGCCGTACCTACACGGAAACCTACGACTATTTGATTTTATCTCCCGGTGCTTCTCCCGTTCGTCCACCAATTCCGGGAATCGAAGCTGAAAATATATTCACCGTTAGGACCATCCCGGATGTAGATAAGATCAAGGATTTCATCGACAAAGCAAAACCAAATAGAGCCGTCGTAGTAGGGGGCGGTTTTATAGGCTTGGAAATGGCAGAAAATCTGCACAGCCGGGGCATAAAGACTACCATCGTAGAGCTCCTCGATCAGGTGATGGCACCCCTCGATTTTGAAATGGCAGCCATAGTACACGGTCATATCCGGGCGGCAGGAGTGGACCTCGTACTAAAAGACGGAGTCAAGGCTTTTATAAATGAGAACAACCTTACCAAAGAAGTCGAACTCCAAAGCGGAAGGCGTATTCCAGCAGACCTAGTCGTCCTTGCCATAGGGGTAAAGCCCGAAGTAAAGCTCGCAAAAGAGGCAGGCCTGGAAATAGGTGAGCGCGGCGGAATAAAGGTGAACGAAAAACTCCAGACTTCCGACCCGTATATTTTTGCCATCGGAGATGCCATCGAAGTAAAGGACTTCGTAACCGGCCAATATACCCTAATTCCTTTAGCCGGCCCGGCCAACAAACAGGGAAGAATAGTTGCCGATATCATAGCGGGAAGGGATGCCAAATACGAAGGAACCCAGGGTACAGCGATTGTCAAAATTTTCGACTGCGTTGCTGCTTCCACCGGTGCGAACGAGAAAACCCTGAAAAGGTTGGGAATACCTTACGAAGTTTCTTACACCCACCCAGCTTCTCACGCCGGATACTACCCGGGTCCTACCCCCATGTCGATAAAGCTCATCTTTGATCCAAAAACCGGCAAGGTTCTAGGTGCCCAGATAGTAGGAAAGGACGGAGTAGATAAGCGAATTGACGTTATAGCCTCGGCAATTCGAAGGGGCGATACGGTATTCGACCTCCAAGAACTGGAGCTCGCTTACGCGCCTCCATTCTCATCGGCAAAGGACCCTGTAAACATGGCCGGATACGTAGCAGGAAATATAATTAATGGCGACATGCCGGTAATCCATTGGCATGAAATAGAAAACCTGGATAGGCAAAATACGCTATTGGTGGACGTGAGGACTAAAGCAGAATATGAACTGGGACATATCGAAGGCTCCATCAATATTCCGGTAGACGAGCTAAGGAGCCGTCTCGGAGAACTGCCCAAGGACAAGGATATAGTTATATACTGTCAGATCGGCCTGAGGGGTTATATAGCAACCCGAATATTGATGCAGAACGGATACGTCAAAGTCAGGAATCTGAGCGGTGGTTGGAAGACCTATAAACCGGCCATGGACGAAAAAAAAAAGATAGATGACAGAGAAAATGAAGTTGCGAAAGAAAACGTAAATCTATCTTCAGAAACTAAAGACAAAGAAGATATTAAAATTAATGACAATATTATTAAGATCGATGCCCGCGGTCTTCAGTGCCCCGGTCCCATTGTCCAGGTTTTTCAGACAATGAAAAATTTGGAAGAAGGTTCTATCGTTGAGGTCGCAGCTACAGACCCGGGATTTTTAAACGATATCCGCTCATGGTGCGAAACCACGGGAAACGAACTGTTGAAAATTGAAAAAACAAAGGATGCTTATATCGCCTATATAAGAAAAGGTGCTAAAAGGGAAGCACAAGATGTTTACTCTTCATGTTGCACTCCCGAACTTACCGAAAAAAGCACAAAAGAAAAGACCATGGTGGTCTTCAGCGGGGACTTAGACAAAGCCATAGCTGCCTTCATTATAGCAAACGGAGCCGCATCTACAGGAAAACCCGTCACAATGTTTTTCACCTTCTGGGGTCTAAACATTCTTAGAAAGGACCAATACGTGCCGGTTAAAAAAGGACTTTTGGACCGCATGTTCGGGATGATGATGCCGAAAGGAAGCAAAAATCTTCCCCTTTCCAAGATGAACATGCTGGGAATCGGCCCCCGCATGATAAGGATGGTAATGAAAAGGAAAAACATTTTATCACTGGAAGAACTAATTGAACAAGCCCGTCGTTTGGGCGTGAGGATGGTCGCCTGCAATATGTCTATGGACGTCATGGGAATAAAGAAGGAAGAATTGATCGACGGTGTTGAAGTGGGAGGAGTAGCTACTTTCCTAAACTCCGCCGAAAAGTCAAATATGACGCTTTTTATATGATCTTAGGGGCGAGAAAATCTCGCCCTTTATTTTAAAAGCATTGTTTTCTGACTTTATTGACTTATATGTAATTATCTGATATTATTTTCTTAAATAACTATTCTGTACAGCCCCGGATGCCGCTTGCTGGGGCGGTGCGGATTTAAAAAAGCAAAGAATAACGGGAAAGGAGAGGGTGCTGAAGTGAAACTGGGAGGTTACAAAAACAAAATCTTAAGGGTCAATCTAACCAACCGCACATTTTCTGAAGAAGAATTGCCTTACGACCTAATCCACGACTACATAGGCGGGCGAGGTTTTGGCATTAAGCTCCTTTACGACGAATTAAAGCCTGGAATCGACCCCTTGGGAGAGGAAAACAAGCTGGTATTCATCGCAGGTCCCTTAGCCGGTACAAACGCCCAATCTTTCGGAAGATGGAAGGTATTTTTCAAATCCCCGCTGACCGGCACTTATTTTAAATCCTCCGGGGGCGGGCATTTCGCTTCAGAACTGAAATTTGCGGGATTTGACGCGGTAATCATTGAGGGTAAATCCGAAAAACCGGTATATCTTTGGATAAACGACGGAAAATACGAACTGAGGGATGCTACATATCTTTGGGGATTGGATTGCGATGATACCCATACCTTAATCCGGGAAGAGCTCCACGACCCCAACATCCGCATAGCTTGTATCGGACCTGCCGGCGAAAACGGGGTGAAATTTGCCGGAATTTTCAGCGACCGCCGGGCTGCCGGAAGAGGCGGAGGCGGCACGGTAATGGGAGCGAAAAACCTTAAAGCTATCGCGGTTCGCGGAAGGCAAAAGATTGACATCGCGGATCCCGAGGGATTCGCGGCAGCGGTAAAAGAACAGATAGCACTTTACAAAGGAAACCCGGCAGCAGAATCCTTCTCCGAAACCGGCACGCAAATAGCCGAATTCACCAACGTTCTCGGCATGTTCCCCACCAGAAATTTCCGCGAAGGCGTCCTGCCGAACTGGGAAAAAATCGAAAGCTCGGAATACACCAAGATGAGGGTGAGAAAAACCGCTTGCTATAGCTGTATGCTCCACTGCGGCAGCATAACCAAAGTGAATTTCGGAAGGTATAAAGGCGCCTGGAGCGAAGGTCCGGAATACGAGACCATCTGGGCTTTTACGGGTTCTATCAATCTGCCGGATATAGGGCTCACCGTGGCTGCGGACAAATTGTGCGACGACCTGGGACTCGATACAATCTCCACGGGAAGCGCCATAGGTTTTGCTTATGAACTGTATGAAAAGGGGATAATCACAAAATCGGACACTGGAGGTCTCGAACTCGTTTACGGAAATCCGGAACCTGTCCTGGAACTCGTAAGGCAGATTGCCTACCGGGAAGGTTTTGGAGCGCTTTTTGCCGACGGCACCCTAGAGGCAGCCCGCCGCATAGGGAAAGATGCGGAAAAATACGCTATCCAGGTAAAGGGTCTGGAACTTCCGGCCTACGACCCCAGGGGCGCGAAAGCCCACGGGCTCAACCTTTTGACATCGAACATTGGGGCAGACCACAACACCGGATATTCCTCCCAGGAGATATTCGGCGTACCTATTCCCAAAAAGGTAGATAGATTTGCCGTAGAAGGAAAGGGCGAGATTACGAAATTCAACCAGGACCTCACGGCATTTCTGGAAACCGGTATCCTGTGCGCCTTCCCACCCTCTATGGGATTGATAAACGCTGAAGTATACAGCAAATTAATCGCAACGCTTACCGGCATAGAAGACTTCGCCGACCCGGACTATATGTGGCTGGTGGGAGAACGGATCTACAATCTGGAGAGAATGTTCAACGTCAGGGAAGGCTTCGACAAAAAGGCCGACTCGTTCCCGGAAAGACTGAAAACAGAACCTCTTCCCGCTGGCCCCGCTGCAGGTCAAATCTTCGAAGAGGAAGCCTTGCTCGCCGATTACTATAAGGCCCGCGGCTGGGACCTCAATACGGGCATACCTACTCCCGAAAAATTAAAAGCCCTGGGGCTTGAATTCGCCGCAAAATACTCCGGGTGAAATTAAATGGCAAGTATAAAAGTGATTTTCTTCGGAGAGCTGAGGACACTAACCGGGACGCGAGAAACCGAAATTGAATTGGAAGACAATTGTGATCTGTCGCACCTCATTTCCCGGCTCGATAAAGAATATAAAAATTTCGAAGCCCAGATGAATTCTATTAATGGCCTCAGGATTTTGATAAACGGACGGGAATACGAGCTCACCGGGGGTCTTGGAACACCTCTTCACGATGGCGATACTGTAGTCTTTTTACCGCCTATCTTCGGCGGCTGAAAATACGAATTAAAAAGGCAAGGCAAATTTTTAAAGTGCCTTGCCTTTTATGTTTTTTCAACAAAATCTTGTATTTGCTCTATCCCATATTCCCTATAGTTTGATATACTTTTTCCGTGATTTCTTCAATTGTTGATTCTGAGGGTACAAACTGGACACGTATACTTTCAAGAACTTCAAAGCCGCAGCTTTTCAGCACTTCCTCCACTTGAGTTACGCTCTGCCCGCCCCATCCGTAAGAACCGAAAGCTAAAGCCTTACGGTTTTTTGGGGAAAGTCCCTTCATGTATTGCAGGAATGCGGCTACCGTAGGTAACATGTTATTATTTAGCGTGGACGATCCGACACAAATGTATTTTGCCGTGAGAATATACGTCATGATATCGGAAATATCGTTCGTCTTCAAATCAAACACTTTCACCGGGATATTTCTTTTGTCAAAAGCTTTAAAGATTGCGTAAGCTATTTTTTCCGTAGAACCCCACATCGAATCGTATACGATTGCCGCTATATCTTCGGTCATATTGGAAGACCACTTTTTGTACTCGGAAATTATCCTTTCGACGTGCGAGCGCCAGATCACTCCGTGGCTTGGAGCAATAATTTCTACATCAAAGCCGGATAGAGCTTCCATCGCCTTTTGTACATTGCTTCCGTAAGGCATCACTATATTCGCGTAATATTTAGCCGCTTCTTCAAGGACGACATCAAGGGGAATTTCATCCTCAAACCTTTCATAAGAAGCTAAGTGTTGGCCGAAAGCATCGTTAGAAAACAAAATCTTATCCTCTTGCAAGTAGCTTACCATGCTGTCCGGCCAGTGAACCATAGGCGTATGAATAAACGTTAAAGATTTTTCCCCAAGCTGCAAAATTTCCCCCGATTTGACCGCCTTGATGTCCCACTCCTCATTTGCTCCAAAGTGGGCTTTTAAAAACTTTTCTCCATTCAAAGATGTTATTATTTTTGCGTTTTTAGCCACAATCATCAATCTTGGAAGGCTTCCCGAATGGTCTATTTCCAGATGGTTGCAAATTATGTAGTCTATCTTTGAGGGATCTATTACTTGGGATATTCTCGATGCCATCTCATCAAAAAAATGCGATTTCACAGTATCTATGAGGGCTATTTTCTCATCAACGACGAGATAAGAGTTGTAAGTGGTTCCCCTGTGTGTGGAATAGCCATGAAAATTCCTAACATTCCAATCGATAGCTCCTACCCAATAAATACCTTTCTTCACTTCAACAGGTTTCATTTTCATCATCTCCCAAAATTTTCATTATTTTAATGTAATAAATTCTTCATATTTTCTATTATTCCTTTTTATTATTCCTTCCAAAATTGCCATCGATTATATTGCTATTTCAGCCTTGAAAAAAGTAACGGCTTTTCCTCCTATATGTATCCTGTCACCCTCTATTTGAAGTCTCAAAATACCCCCTCTTTTTGATGCCTGATAAGCCTTCAATTGATTCTTTTTTAGCTTACAGCTCCAGTAAGGTCCCAAACAGCAATGGGCCGATCCCGTCACTGGGTCCTCATTTATTCCAATCGCCGGGGCAAAAAACCTCGAGACAAAGTCATATTCAGGATTATTTGATGCGCCGGTTACTATTATACCCCTCGCCTGAATCTGCTTCAGCAATTCAAAATCGGGCTCTAGCTCACACACAAGCCGCTCACTTTCCACCTCTACCAGATAATCCATTCTATTTTTTCCCACAAATAGGAAAGGCACGCCGAGGGCTTTTATCAAGCTTTCGGGAGGGTCTGCCGATTCAGCTATCTCCAAAGGAAAGTCCAAGTTTATATATTCACCCTGTTTATAAGCTTTCAAGACCCCGCTTTTAGTATAGAATACCGCTTCTTCGTCCTCATTTATATACCCCTCTTCCCATAAAACATGGGCACTGGCAAGTGTTGCATGCCCGCAAAGGTCCACTTCGGTTTCGGGAGTAAACCACCTCAAGCTGTAACCGCTACCCCGTTTTAGCAAAAACGCGGTCTCCGAAAGATTCATCTCCATCGCAATTTTTTGCATGATTTCTTCAGGAATCGGATCATCCAAAATGCATACACCTGCGGGGTTTCCTTCAAAGAGCTTCTGAGCAAAAGCATCCACCTGATAAATTTTCATATCCTCACCTTCTTTTTTACCTTACCAATAATTCACCAGCTTCATAAGCCGTCTGTAGCAAATCCTCTCTTTCGTTCACTGCACCCAAAGGATTGAGATTATTACCGCCTATTATGGCTTTTACATCCATACCTAAGGCACGTTTTAAAAACGCTGCTATTCCTTCCATTACCTTCTTTCCGTCATCTCCTCCACCCTGAGTATACACTAACACGCATTTTTTTCCAACTGGAAGCTTCGAACCCTTTCCGACTACTAAAAACGCATAAAGCCTGTCAAGAAAAATTTTCGTCTGAGCTGTGACATAACTTATGTATATTGGCGAACCTATTACTACAGCATCTGCTGAAAATAATTCATTGTAAATTTTTTGCATGTCATCCTTCTGTATGCACCCGTCATTTTGCTTGCAGTAATTGCAGCCCTGACATCCCCTAATGTTAAGTTCATTCAACTTGAAGGTTTTAACTTCAGCCCCCTTATCGCTCGCTCCCTTCAATACTCTCTCCACCAAAATTTCGGTATTGCCGCCTTCCCTGGGACTTCCTATAATCCCTATGACTTTCATTTTAATGCTTCCCCCTTAAAATAATAAACCTTTATCTATTAAAAGAATACCAAATTTGTGACAAAAATCATACTCATTCCGATATCCGTCCTGTTATAAATTAATTTAGAGCCAAAGGAAAAATACCTTTATACTTTGATGTAATCATTCGCTCTTCGTAGCTTAAATTTTTATTTTTTAAATCTTATAAGCAGATCGTCGGCAATTTGTATTATCACATCCGCTAACTCCACTTTGGCAATCCATTCTCCGGGTATGCCATTGATCCCAAGATAAGCTCCGAGTATATTCCCGGTTATTGCTCCCGTGCTGTCGCTATCTCCGTCATGATTCACCGCAGTGCAAAGGGCTTTTTTGAAGTCACCTTTGTACTTCAAAGCGCAGTATATGGAAATGGCTATGGCTTCTTCTCCTACCCACCCTTCTCCAAGTAACTTTATTGCCGTATCAGGTTCTTCACTGCTAGTTGCCAGTTCAACTGCTCTCCTTATTGCAATGCTGCACTCTTCCTTCCCGTCGTATGTGTCAAGAACCTGTAGAGCATCTTTTACGGCTTCTTCTACATCCGCTCCTTCTATAATGCAAGCAATAATATGAGCAAGAACCCCGGCAGGGAGATACCCGCTCGGGTGACCGTGTGTTATCGCTGCGCACTCACAGGCAATCCGAAAAGCCTCTTCTTTGCGGCAAAACAGTCCTACCGGAGCTGCCCTCATAACCCCGCCACATCCCTTGCTGTTATTTATCGGCTGTTCAATCGTGCCCATCTTTCCGCTGGATAAAGCTGAAAGGCAGGTACTTCCCGGCCCACGTCTTGCGTGAAGGTCTTTTACTTTTATCAGCCACCCATCGTAGATAAATTCTTTCTCCACATCTTTGGGATATCCCTGCGTATGAAGCCAACGGAGGTATCCATGATATACGGCAGAAGGGACGTGACAGTTCCCCTTCTCTTGCCTTCTAGTTTCGGCTCGAAGCAAGCCCTCGGCGGTGAATAAAGTCATTTGAGTATCGTCGGTAATTTCTGCTTTGCCATTTGTTCCTACAATAAGGTCTGTTATACCGCTTTCCCCGTATTTCTTTTTTATTTCATTCAGCTTTAAAAACTCGACAGGCCGCCCCAAGGCATCTCCGATAGCTCCGCCCAAAAGGCAGCCCCTAAAATATTCCTTGCTCCTTTTCATAGAAACTCTCACCTTTCTGAAAAGTCTTAAAAGATTACTGTAGAAATCCGCAAGTAGAGGCTGGCGCGAGGGCGTTATCAATTAGTTTCAAAACGTGCCAGCTGATCCCGAGCGAACACGAACTCCGGAGTTTGAAGCCTTTCCCCGAAGTTGATGGAATACCAGGGGTTGCCATCACTGTTTGCCGGGTTTTTGAGGATATGAATATCCTGTGCAGGCATATAACCCTGTGCTAGAATAAAGATTTTTTCTCCCGTGGCCTTATTCTCCGCCACATCAAGCACTATTGCGCAGTGGCCGGGACTCCCACCTTTAATAAATACGTCCCCTATCTGCAAATCTTCAACCGACACTTTTTTCAATTCTTGTGACAGTGAAAGCGTGCCTGCGTACGCAAAGACCATATCCAGGTATTTTCTAAAAGTTTCGTAATCGTTGGACCGTTCCGCAACCTTTACCCAGTAAGCTTTATCCCCATCTACCTTAATCCTGTAACCTTCCATCCATTTAACGTAATCGGCTCTGAATCCATTAGTGAAATTGAAATGTATCTTGTCATATTCTCCTTTCCAGTAGAGGTACTCTGCTCTCAGCCTAATAACAGCATCGGCGCACTGCTGCAGGTCCCTGTTTCCTACATCAATATCGAGAACGGCTACATGGACATCCCAGGGCTTCGGAATGCCGTTGTAATACCTCACCTTAGAGCCATGCGGCTTTAATGGCAGGTTTCTCAAATACTCACCGAAGGATCCTTTGGGCACCTTGACCCTTTCGAACCCCTCAGGAACCTTTATCCTCTCCTGCACGGTCCTTCCGTTAACATTTATTAAATTTTCCCCCGGAACGTCGGAAGCGCCGCCCACATCAAAGCCATCCCTTATCTTACATGCTGTTAAAAGCATCGCCATCAGGATAAGGATCAGTTTTATTCTCATAACCCGCATTTTATCATTTTCCCCTTCTCCGGCCACAGTACCTTGCACAATTCCTCAAAACGCTCGAAAAACTCCCTTTCCTGCGTATGCAGCGGTATCAGCACTTCAGGCTTTATCGTCTCCACCATCTCCTCTATGCCAGGGCCGTGGATGTGTCCCCTGGCGTGAAAGCCCGACCTTTCTCTTTCTCTCCCAAGCGTCCCGTATAGCTCAAAGCCGAAATAGTCAATCCAGTTCCTCACCCTCTGGTGGTCTACGAGCATTTCTTCGTCGAAAGCCTCACTGGAGGAATATATGTATGTCCCGCCTTTCGGCTGTATGTCCAAAAATGTGTGGAAGTCATAGTAGGAAAAGCATAGCAGGTATACGTCCTTGGCGGTTAAAGAATATTGACAGGATGGACCTTTGTTTGCAGAAAAACGGGACGGCATAAGCGTAGTTGCCTTTCCCGGAAGCCCTGCCGGGTTTTCCCGCCACCTCTCGCACCATATAGCCGGGCCGAAAAGGAAATCACTATCGCTAATAAATCCCGGACCAGCTCCGTATGTGCGTATTCAGGCTCCTTCTGCGAGGTGATTTCTATCTCCACACCGCAGTACTTAAGATGGCGTTCCAAATAGACACACCCGAAGCGCGCCAGTCGGTCGGGGTATTCGATGAGCTATTTCTTGCACTCGCCCCTCTCAGCCGCTTTCAGCATACGCTCCAGACCAATGGATAAGAGTTCCATGTTTCCATGGTAACAAAATAGTTGAGTACAGTCAATTACAGTATAGTTTCTCAAAGTAGTTCTCTCATTTTTCCCATGGTGAGGATATATGGCAATACCTATGCTAAAAGTGACATACAATTCATGATTATTGAACTTTATCGGTTGGTTGAAAAGTTCCAATATTCTGTTTGCAACCTTATTCGTATCGCCAATATTCATTATGTCAGGGAGTAAATAAACATTACGCCAGCCACATCAAAATCAATTACTCGCTTTTTATATAATTCCTCCCCGCAGCCTTTGCTTCATACAGCATGCTGTCTGCTCGCAAAAGAATGGTATCAATTGTATCCGATGGCCTGTAACCGGCTACACCAAAGCTCGCCGTAACACCTCCTACCTCCAGTAAGGCCATATTACTCAGCCTTTCTCGAAGCTCTTCGGCTAAACTTGCTGCATCCCCTACAGTAGTTTCTGGTAATAGAATTATAAACTCTTCTCCGCCCCAGCGTGCAAAACAGTCCGTTTTGCGTATCCTCCCTTTTATCATATCGGCAACACTCTTGAGAACCATATCCCCCGCAGCGTGGCCAAAACGGTCATTTACGCTCTTGAAGTGGTCTAAGTCGAACATAATTATTGAAAACGGCTTTCCGTTCCGCCGTGTGCGTTCCATCTCCTGTTCCAGCATCTGCATAAAAAAACGCCGGTTATAAACATTTGTCAGAGGGTCAGTAATAGACTGCCGGTAAAGCAATTCTTCATATTTTTTGCGTTCGCTGATGTCGCGCGCAATTCCCAATGTATGCCAAGTATCCTTAATTTTTTCAGCAGATAGTGAGAGTTCTATATTAACCTCATGACCATCTTTATGCCTTGTTTTAAGTTCAATCGTTTTCCCTACCACACTTCCTTTCCCACTCAATTGAAATTTCTTGAATGCTTCCTTGTACACCTCGTAAAGTCGCTCATCTTGTATCATCAACCTGTGCAGTTCTTTACCCAACACCTCTTTCTTAGTGTAACCGAATATCCGTTCTGCCGCAGGATTCCAAAAAGTAACATTCCCTTTATCGTCAATCATGATAATAGCGTCCCGCGCAGATTCCATTATAGTGCTTAAAATTTCGTTCCTTTCCTGCAGTTCTTTTTCCATCGCTTTGTGCTCTGTTATATCAATTATAAGTGCGACATATACTTTTTCTTTCATAAATTCTACAAGCTGCAGGTGAACTTCAACGGGATAGCAAGAACCATCTTTCCTACGATGCAGTGTGTTAAAGATAATGCTTTCCTGTTTCCCTTCATATAGAGGGGCAAGGAGTTCCTTAAAGCTTTGGAAATCAAATCCTGGCTTCAAGTCAACGGGGGTCATTTCTTTCAGTTCTTCCTCGCTATATCCCAGGTTTTCTCTCGCGCCGCGGTTTACTGCAATAAATTTTAATGTTTCGGGATGAAATATATAGATTTCGTTCAGTGAATTTTCGAATAAGTACCGGTAAAATTTTAATTCTTTTTCAGACTGCCAGCGCGCGGTAATATCAAAGATGATTAAATAAAGCAGCACCTTCCCCTGATAATTGACAGGGGATGAATATACCTCAACCAACCGTTCTTCTCCACTGGCCAGGCGCTGGACACAAACACATGGATTGCAGTTGTTTTTGAAAGCTTTTATACACCCTGAAGCACCATTTATGCTAGAAGAGACATTAATTGCTCCCATATTCATCTCTAGCAGAGTTTCTTTAGAATAACCATAAGAAACGGCAGGCAGCCCTGTTGGCGTCAACAATGTTTCCCGACTCCGGTTCAATAAGCAGCATCACCGCTTCATGGGCTTCAAACATATTGCGGAACAGCTCTTCGCTCTGCTTCAGCCGGATATTTGTTTCGTGAAGCTTAAGCGCCATTTCCACTGTGGATACCAGCACATACTCGTCTAAACCCTTCAGCACATAGCCGTAACCTGTAACCGACTGGATTTTTTCCATAATTTCTTTACTGGTATTAGCAGTGAGAAATAAAACAGGAATGTCTTTAAACTTCTGAATTATGCGGGCTGTTTCTATACCGTCTATTTTCCCTCCAAGTTCTATATCCATAAGAATTAGATCAGGGCTTTGATCGCTCTTGGCTCTTTCCACAGCTTCTTCACCTGTGCGCACAATTTCCGCTATGTATCCGTATTTACTCAAAACATCTGCAGTTATTTGTGCATTAAGCCTGCTGTCTTCCACGATCAGGATTTTTTTAGGTATAGATGCATTCATTAATATAATCCCCCTCCGGGAATGGTATCCAGCAAAGTTTTATCCCAGCCAGTTCTCAAGTTTTAATTCTCTTATTTTACTAAAGCGCTTTACATTACCTGTCACAAGAAGGTCGCATATTTCTAATGCCGTAGCAGCAATGAGAAGGTCTGCATCTGACAACACATCTCCATTTCTCTCCAAATCTGCTTTTAGCTTCCCGAATCTTTTCATTATCGCTCTATTTGAATTTATAATGTTAACTGTAATAAGAAACTGCTCAACAAGATTTTTATTCTTTGATGGGTTGCCGGATTTCTCCGCACCATAGAATAGTTCAGCAACAGTCATAAATGACACGGCTATTTGGTCATGATATTGTTTTCTTTTCTCTATGACAGTCCTGTTGCCTCGAAGCAGGGAAATACAGACATCTGTATCAAAAAGTATCATAGCTTCACCCCACGCCCGGCTGTGCGATGTGATAAAATATCATTAATGATTTCATCACTGGAACGAGAATCATCCCATTCACCCGCAAGCTTGTTCCATAATTCGACCTGAGCTTCAACAGAAATAACGTTTTTATCATAATCCGGAGGGTATTTTTTAAGACTTTTCTCAAGAATTACTATAATCTCGTTGTTTAAACTTCTACGTTCAGCCTCTGACAACCTCCTCAGTCGCTCAAGAAGACTTGCTGGTATATTGCGTATAGTTAAACTTGCCATGTTGGTCTCCCTCCTATTATAGTTGCATTATGATTGCATTATACCATTAATTTGATGCTACTACAATAACAATATTGTGTATGTCTGTGTCAAGAGGTTGTAGGTAAAAAATTTTTTAAGCTGACCTCACCACTATTTAAGTTCAGGTGACATAAATTTGATGTATTATATTGCCATTTATGTAAAATAATTACTGCATAAGTTGACAATTATCCACTATCCCTCTCACTACTTAATTCAAACCTATTCCCCA
>JAKIHM010000014.1 GCA_021608145.1 Thermovorax subterraneus | reverse complement strand
TGTCAACTTATGCAGTAATTATTTTACATAAATGGCAATATAATACATCAAATTTATGTCACCTGAACTTAAATAGTGGTGAAGGTCAGCTTAAAAAATTTTTTACCTACAACCTCTTGACACAGACTTTATAATTATTTTCGTTGACTTTAAGTATTATTTTGTATATAATTTTAGCAAAACTTAATATAGACTACCGGGGGTGCTGCGAAAAGCGGCTGAGACGGGAATTTTTCCCGAACCCTTGAACCTGTTTGGGTAATGCCAGCGTAGGGAGGGTAGTCGGTTGCTTTTTGAGTTCGTACCCCTGGGTACGATTTTTTGTTTTTAAAGGGGGAGTTTTTTATGACGCAGTTGGAAGCCGCCCGGCAGGGCATAATTACCGATGAGATGAAAGAGGTGGCCGAACGAGAACGAGTGGATGCCGAAGAGGTAAGAAGAGCAATTGCTGATGGAACTGCGGTTATCCCGTGCAACAAGAACCACAGGGGCCTGAAACCCTGCGGCATAGGAAGAGGCCTGAGGACCAAGGTCAACGCCAATATCGGAACTTCTGAAGCTTATGCTGACCTTGAAGAAGAGCTCTTAAAGGCAAAAGCGGCAATTGAGGCAGGTGCCGATGCCATCATGGACCTTTCCACCGGTGGGGATATCGCAGCAATTCGGAAGATCATACTTGCAGAAATCCACGTGCCGCTGGGGACTGTCCCTATATACGAAGTTGGAGTGCGGGCCAGGAAAGAACGGGGCAGCGTCGTCGAGTTTACAGAAGAAGAACTTTTTGAAGTCATCGAAGAACAAGCCGAACAGGGTGTGGATTTCATGACCGTCCACTGCGGCGTCACGCTGGAGGCCGTGGAAAGGCTTCGCAGGGAAGGAAGGATTACGGACATAGTGAGCAGGGGCGGTGCGTTCCTGACAGGCTGGATGCTGAAAAACGGCAGGCAAAATCCCCTCTACGAAAAATTCGACAAGCTTCTTGAGATAGCTCGGAAGTACGATATTACTTTAAGCCTGGGGGACGGCCTGCGGCCCGGATGTCTTGCCGACGCTACCGACAGGGCGCAGGTCCAGGAGCTTATCGTTCTTGGTGAACTGGTGCAAGAAGCGAGAAAGCATGGGGTGCAGGTTATGGTGGAAGGGCCGGGTCACGTTCCGATGGACCAGATTGAGGCGAATGTGAAGCTTCAAAAGAGAATCTGCCACGGTGCGCCCTTCTACGTGCTGGGGCCGCTGGTTACCGACGTGGCGGCGGGCTACGACCACATAGCGGCGGCCATAGGCGGAGCAATTGCCGCGGCGGCCGGTGCAGACTTCCTTTGCTACGTAACTCCCGCGGAACACCTGGGGCTTCCTACTGTGGAAGATGTGAGGGAAGGGGTTATAGCTTCAAGGATAGCAGCCCACGCCGCCGATATCGTCAAAGGCGTCTCTGGAGCAAGAAAATGGGACCTCGAAATGGCAAAAGCGCGAAAAAACCTAGACTGGGAGGCCCAGATTAAACTTGCCATCGACCCGGTAAAGGCCGGGAGATACAGGGAAAAAAGGAACACTTCGGATACCAAGACCTGCACCATGTGCGGAAATTTCTGCGCCATGGACGTGGTAGCCAAATTCCTGGGTACGGAAAAGATTAATTGTTAATAAAATTAGAGGAGTGATTTTTGATGATAGAAGGTTTGCTTGATAAGGTAAGGAATCAAAAGCCGTTAGTACATCACATCACCAATATCGTGACAGTAAACGACTGCGCCAATGTAACGCTGGCAATCGGAGCCCTGCCGGTTATGGCACATGCCCTAGAAGAAGTGGAGGACATGGTGAAGGCGGCGTCGGGCCTCGTGCTGAATATAGGAACTCTTACGCCTAAACAGGTGGAGTCCATGATAAAAGCCGGCAAAAAGGCGAATGAGTTCGGAATACCAGTGGTGCTGGACCCGGTGGGGGCTGGAGCCACGCCCCTCAGGACCGAAAGCGCAAAAAGGATACTGGGAGAGGTCAAAGTATCCGTAGTAAAGGGAAACAGCGCCGAAATAGGAGTGCTTGCCGGTGCAGGGGGTGAGATCCGCGGGGTCGAGGCTGTCGGCAGCAGCGAGAATCTTTTGGCGGCTGCAAAAGACATGGCGAAAAACCTTGGAGCAACCGTGGTGATATCCGGCGCCAGAGATGTGGTGACAGATGGGGAAAGGGTGGCTTTCGTGGACAACGGCCACCCGTGGATGGGAACGATAACCGGCACGGGGTGCATGCTGGCGTCGGTTATCGGCAGCTTCTGCGGCGTTGAAAGGGATTACTTCAAAGCTTCCGTTGCGGCCCTGGTTACTTTTGGCCTAGCCGGGGAACTAGCAGCGAGTAGACCGGAAATTCGGGGACCTGCAAGCTTCAAGGTGTGCTTCTTCGACGAGCTTTACAATCTATCGGAAGAAAAGATACGAGCGGGGATGAAATATACACTAACATAAGAGGGCGGGAAAATCCCGCCCTTTTTTATAAAAACGGGGCAGCGCGAGGGACTGTAATCCTACTCAGTTTACTGAATGTGAATTCTTTAGCAAAGAAGAATAAAAAGTCTCACCCTAGAATAGATTATACGTTTTTTATATCTATCAAAATTATTCTCATCACTCGCTCAGCAGCTCTTTCTACGAGGATGTCTGCCTTTATAAAGGCTTCTTCTAGTGACATAGGTTTTTCTATGATACACTCTATACCGTCTATTATTCCTTCATCGAAAAGCTCATAGGCATCCTCGTGAATACTTCCAACAATGGCCACAACAGGCACCCCGTGTTTTTTAGCAATCTTAGATATGCCATAAATAGTTTTACCATTTAAAATCTGTTTATCAATGCGTCCCTCACCGGTTATTAATAGGGATGCGTCTTTAATGTACTTTTCCAGTTGTGTAATATCGATAATTATGTCAATACCCCTTTTTAATTCGGCATTTAAAAAGGCCACAAGACCGGCTCCCAGTCCTCCTGCGGCACCTGCTCCAGGAAAATCTTTAATGTCTATACCTAAATTATCTTTAATTACATTAGCCAAGTGCTCAAGATTTTTATCGAGTATTTCAATCATTTTTGCATCTGCACCTTTTTGAGGGCCGTAAATGCGTGACGCCCCGTTCGGGCCACACAACGGATTATTGACATCACATGCTACTTCTATTTTTGTTGCCTTTATTCTTTCATCTAAGTTACTCATATCTATTCTTACAATTCTGTTAAGTTGGCCTCCACCAAAACCTATTTCTTCTCCTTTTTCATCTAAGAATTTTATTCCTAACGCCTGAGCCATTCCAACTCCACCATCATTTGTAGCACTGCCGCCCAGGCCGATAATAATCTTCTCACATCCCAAATCTAGTGCTTTTTTAATCAACTGTCCAGTTCCATATGAGGTAGTGATTAAAGGATTTCTTTTTTCAGGAGGTACCAACGCAAGACCCGAAGCATCAGCCACTGCAATAACAGCTGTCTTCTCATCATCAAGAATTCCGAAAAACGAATTGACTTCTTCTCCCAAGGGGCCGATAACTTTTGTTTCAACAATTTTTCCTCCGACTACTGAAATTAGTGTTTCTACAGTACCTTCTCCACCGTCAGCCATTGGAACCTTAATAATTTCAATATTATTCTTTAAAACTTTTTTTATTCCTCTTTCGATGGCATCGGCAACTTCTTTTGAAGTAAGGCTTTCTTTGAAAGAATCTGGTGCAATTACCACTTTCATGAAATAATCCCCCTTAAGATTAACTTAAGTACTAAAAGTTTCCTAACTTATTTCGCATCCCTCGTATAATATGTTTTAGAAATTATCAAGAAGTTTTTATAGCTTCTTGATAATAAGGTGTGCCTTTGCGAAAATTAATTTGGGTTGGTCTGGGGTCACTCTTGCATCCCCCTGTAGCCCACAATTGTGGACTACTCAAGAAAGAGTGAGACCCTTGCGGTGCAGTACTAGTTTCTTACTCGTGAGCCGAGCCAGCAGGCCTTCCGGCCCCTGGAGTCAGCAGCCCAGGGGTGCACCCCCGGTCGCTCTGTCAAGCTCTTATCGCCCGCGAGGCTGTCAGGTACTGCACCCGCAGGGCACGCCCCTAATCCTGGCCAACTCAAGGAGGGATATCCGTTGGCTCAGGTCATCTTTGCAGGCATCGATGTCAGCGCCTCTAAGCTGGACATCGTTTGCATCGATGAAAATGGTAATCAGCTTTCTCCCGCTAGGTCTTTCCCTAATAACGCCGAGGGCGCAAATGAGTTGATAAACGCTGTAGTTTCCCTAGCAGCTAAGTCCAATGTCTCCCAGCTTAATCTCGGATTAGAAGCTACTTCCATCTTCAGTGTCCCACTCCGAGATTTCCTTATGGAGGCCCCTCAGTTAAAGCCTTTTTCGGTCCAGGTGTATGAAATTAATCCTTCCCTCGTGGCCGGCTTTAAAAAGGCTTTTGGCTCAAGACTCCCTAAAACCGATGCGATCGACGCTTATATAATCGCAGAAAGGCTTCGCTTTGGACATCTTACTCCCTACAGCCATGAAGCTTCTATTACAGCACCTTTGCGCCAGCTTACAAGACTCAGATTGCACCTTGTCGACCTCCTGGTGGAGGAGAAAAATCGGGCTTTGAATCTCCTCTTTTTGAGGTTTTCTAATTACAAACAGGATAACCCTTTCAGCAACGCCTTCGGCAAGGCTTCTATTGAGGTCTTGAAAGAGTTTACCCCTGATGAGATAGCTCAAATATCCGTAGAAGAATTGGCGGAGTTTATTCAGTCCCACGGAAAAACAGGTTCGCTAATTCTGAGGAGATAGCCAGTGCCTTAAAGCAAGCCGCAAGGCGCGCTTACCGCCTAAACTCTAAAATGCAGCAGGCCTGCGAGATAGCTCTTTCTCTTACTCTTCAAAACATTGAGCATCTCAAAAGGCAGATCAAAAGCCTTGATAAGGTCATTTCCAGAGAGCTTAAAGCTATTCCTCAAACTCTCACTACGGTTAAGGGTTTAGGTGATGTGTCAGCTGCAGGGATAATCGCTGAAATAGGCGATATTAAGCGTTTTAAGAACGAAGCCTCTCTTGCTCAGTATGCTGGCCTCACCTGGACCCGGTATCAGTCGGGCGATTTTGACGCTGAAGAGCGTCGTTTGACAAAGAACGGGAATAAATACCTCCGCTATTACTTGGTCATGGCCGCAAACTCGTTGCGGGTGCACAACGAGGAATACAAGGCCTATTACCAGACCAAGTATCAGGAGGTGCAAAAGCACCAGCATAAGAGAGCGCTGGTATTGACTGCCCGCAAATTTGTTAGGCTGGTCTTTGCGCTGCTGAGCAAAGGCCAAATTTACAAAGGGACGGTGAGGAGTTAATTTTGTTATTAAAACTTATTTGACCTCTTTTGTGCCAATTTTTTCCATGATAATTGGCTAGGGATATTATTGTCTTTTTTTGCCCCAATAATTTTATTTTCCAGTTTTAGGGTATTGACATATTACCGTGAGTCTTTTATACGTAGATTTAACATCGTATGAGTCGAATATGTTAGTAAGTCAGTAAAAATGAGCTCATCTGCTTTTTTACTTACTCTAGAGCTTTGATGTCAGGGGCTTCTATGCCTACTTTAATACGGTAAAAGTACATGTATTCTGTATTCTGCTGTCTATCCTTTAACAGGTCGGCCTCATTTTTATGCTTTTGCCTTTTAAAATAGAGTTCCATGCTGCTGAATCTGATAAATTGAATATCAGCCAATGCTTTTCGGTAAGTAAAGAGTTGTTGTACTTTCTATTTTTAGTTACTTTGAGTTTTTTTTTAAATTGAGGGTACGAAAAACTAACTGCAAGATTAATTATACTTGAGACACGTACTTTTATGTAATTAATTAAATGCATAAAAAAATCTTCTTGTAAAAACTATTTTTTATACAATTTTACACTCGATATACAAAAAGCATAATTGATTCTAGGGGAAAAACCTCATTTATAGTAAAATTAAGAGCAAAACTAAATATCACAGCGAATGGGGTGTGTTATACTTAGTCTATAAATTGTCAAAGGGCAGAAAAAGTTGATTCTAAAAATGAGTCTCTACACTAAAATGATTTGTATATAAAGCACAATTTAAAATTGGGTTATTCAAAAAAAAATTATATATATTACACAAGGTTAACTCTTCAGAAAAAGAGAATAGTTTATCAAAAAATTACTGAAATCCATCGATAGACATCAGTATCGAATCCAATTTTTCTGTAAAATTCCTTCTGGCTAGAATCAGCTGACATCGATGCCTGCAAAGATGACCTGGGCCAACGGATATCCCTCCTTGAGTTGGCCAGGAGTAGGGGCATGCCCTGCGGGTGCAGTAACTACTAAATCAAAAAAATATGATATAGGTTAGGGGTGTGATTTTAGTGAAAAACGATTTTTTAAGTAGGGTTAACATGAACGGTAAAGTAGCAATTGTAACAGGGGGTAGTAGCGGAATAGGCAAGGCTAGCGCTTTTAGACTTGCTTCCAACGGAGCCCAGGTTGTCGTTGTTAGCCGCAATGAGGAAAAAGGTAAGAAAGTTGCAGATGAGATTTGCTCGGAAGGAGGAAAAGCCATTTATATACAGGCAGATGTTTCTAAACTAGAGGATATTGATAGAATGGTCGAAGAAGTTGTTAATAAATTTGGCAGGATTGATATACTGGTTAATGCAGCCGGTATCAGTTTTAAGAGCACTCCTACTGAATATGTGAGTGAAGAAGAGTGGGATAAAACGCTAAATATCAATTTAAAAGGGGCCTTTTTCTGTTCTCAGAGAGTGGCTAGGGTGATGATTAATCAAAAGTACGGCAAAATAATTAATGTAGGGTCTTTACAGGGAGAGATGGTTTTGCCGCTTAGAGCGGCATATGCGGCCAGCAAAGGGGGACTGAAACAGGTTACTAAGAGTATGGCAGTAGAGTGGGCTAAATATAATATAAATGTTAACGTTGTTGCTCCCGGTTTTGTCAGGACCCCTATGACGGAAAAAGTTTTGAACGATGAGTTTTGGTATAATGTTGTCAGGAGTAAAACCCCACTGGGTAGACCGGCTGAACCAGAAGAAATTGCTGATGTTATTCTGTTCCTTGCCTCAGATGCAGCTAGTTATATAACCGGCCAGACTATAGTGGTTGATGGTGGATGGACTGCTGGTGATGCTGTAGAGATTAAATAAAACAGAGGAAGGGAGTAGAGATTTACATGAAGGCTTTAGTATATTGGGGACCAAAAGATGTAAGATTGATGGATAGACCAAAACCCGAGATACAAAATGATGAAGTTTTAATTAAAGTGAGATATTGTGGGATATGTGGTTCTGATATGACAATGTACTCTGGAAAGCACCCTCGTATTCGCCCAGGTACTGTTATGGGACATGAGTTTGTAGGGGAAGTAGTGGAAATAAAGACAAGTAAGAAGACTGATATAGAAATCGGAGACTTTGTTGTCGTTGAACCGATGTTTAACTGCCATAATTGTTTTTACTGCAAAACTGGCAGATATAACCTGTGTGATGACGTGCAGATGTGTGGACGTGACGTAGATGGAGGTTTTGCTGAGTTTGTGAAGGTTCAGCTTGATAAGGTTATTAAATTATCAAAATCTTGCGACCTTAAAAGAATGGCTTTAACCGAACCATTAGCTGTTGCTGTCAGTGTTGTTAATAAATGTAAACTTAAAGTTGGTGATACTGCAGTAGTGCTAGGAGGAGGCCCGATCGGTTTATTAGTAGCACAGGTTTTACGTTATTCGGGTGCTAGCAGTGTTATCGTTAGTGAGATAAATGAATATAGATTACAGAAAGCACGGGAGATGGGCTTTGTTGCAGTAAATCCCAATGAGGAAGATCTGAAAAGCAGAGTGCAAAATTTTAATAAAGTTGGGGCAGATGTTGTTATTGATTGTGTCGGTCATCCTTCATCCTTTGAGACTGCTCTTAAATTGGTAAGGAAGGGTGGTTTGATAAACATTGTTGCTCTTTATCACGATAAAGTCTCGGTTGACCTGTTGCAGATAGTCTATTCGGAAATTGACTTAAAGGGTACATTTGTTTATACCTATAACGCTTTTAGAACTGCTAAGGACTTACTTGAGAAGGGATTAATCGATGTAGAACCTTTTATTACTGCTGTTTATCCCTTGGAAAATGTGGTTGAAGCTTTCGAAAGAATCTACAGGGGAACTGATGATTTGAAGACATTGATTAGTGTCCCCTGATAAAATAGGTAATTACTATTATTACAACTAATATGCCCTTTTCTAATTGGGCAGAATTTTCAAGAACCTAAAAGGGTTCTGTGATAATTTCTAAAGCATATAACTACGAGGGGGAGGATTGTTATGAGAGGAGGTTATAAAGTCGGATAAATGAATAACGGCAAATTTGAGCTGAGAAAATTACTATAGGGAGGAAGTTCTATGAAGAGAAAAATTAAAAGCCTTGTTTCATTAGTGTTGATAAGTTTTATCTTTAGCATTCTCATTACTGGTTGTGGAAGGGAGAATGCTCAGAAGGAAACTACACAAAAAGAAACTACACAAAAGGGAAAGATAGTTTTTGCTAACGCAGAAGGACCAGGCTATGAAGTTGACCTCCAGAACATGGTTGCAAAAATGATTGAGGAAAAGACAGGAGGAGCTATTACTTTTGAACACTCTATAGGTGGCTCACTTGGAGGGGACAAAGATGTGACGGAGCAGATCGAGCAAGGAATACTTAAGATTGCTAGAACCGGTGGGTATCCATCTGCTAATTATCTTGCAGAGTGGATGCCAATGAATATTCCGTTTCTCTTTGACAGCCCCGAGCAGGTCCAGAAGTTCATTAATGAATTTAGAGATGAAATTAATAAAGAGGCGGCAAAACATAATTTATATATACTTGCATGGACCATAAGGAGTCCAAGGCAGATAACGAGCAACAAGCCAATTTACGGTCCCAAGGACTTAAAAGGTCTTAAAATTAGGCTTCCAGAATTTCCAGCATGGATAGATGTATGGCAAAAACTTGGTGTTATTCCTACACCTATGGCTTTCACAGAGGTCTATCAGGCGCTTCAGAAAAAAGTAATTGATGCCCAAGAGAATCCTATTCCAACTATATATTCAGCTAAGCTCCATGAAGTTCAGAAGTATCTAGTATTAAGCAACCACATGTACTGGATCAGCGATTGGAGTGTTAACTTGGATTGGTTTATGAGCTTACCAGAGGAACAGAGAGAAGCAATAAAAGAAGCCTTCTTAGAATTGGAGAAACGTTCTATGGAATTGGCACCACAGTATGAAGAGAAAACTTTAAAAATCCTAGAAGAGAAAATGGAGGTCATTAAACCTGATGCAAAAGCCATTCGTGAAGCAGCTATGCCAGCAGTTAAAGAAGCAGTGAAGAAGTATCTACGCCCAGAAGTAAGAGATTGGTTGGTAAAAGAAGGTATTATTAAAGAATGATTAGATTTTCAGGCAATCTGTTAGGGCACTTTGTGGGCAGCTGAAAGGGGGAGGTTCCATTCCTCCCCAATCGCAATTTTTATCTATGGTGCAATATGAATAGATAAAATATCATCGGTGGGAGAGGCCACAGTATTATTGTGGAATGAAACTGAAATATCACTGATCCAAAGTAAGGGCTCTATAGGTGTGAACTGAAAAAATTGACATTGGAGGGATTATAAAGGTGAAAGAAAAGCGGAAGAACGTTGAGACTAATATGGAGAATCTAATCAAAGCTTTTGAGGTGCTAATTCTGAGTGTGATGGTAGGAGTCATTCTATTACAGGTAATAATGCGTTATCTTCCTGTCAGTATAAACTTTCCTTGGACTGAAGAGATTGCCCGATTTACAAATATTTGGCTTGCATTCATAGGAGGGGCTCATCTTCTCGATGGACACATAAGTGTAGATGCATTAGTACAACGGCTATCTCCTAAAGTCCAGAAGTACGTTTTTGTTTTTAGTAATATAATCCAATGTTGTTTTTATGGTATAGTTTTTTGGGGTGCTACGCTAATGTCTATATTAGAATCGGGTAAAGTTTCACCTGCTGCAGGGATCAATATGACATTTTTTTATCTTCCCTTAGCAATTTGTAGTATAATCCTTCTCGTCTACCATGGTATACATATTTTTAAGATGAAGAAAAGCAAAGAGGTGACAAAAGAATGTTAATATTATGGGTGTTTGTTACATTCCTAATTATGACCATACTTTTATTCCTAAGAGTTCCTGTGGCAGTTAGCGTTGGTGTAAGCTCAATATTCTATGCGTTTGTAACGGGAATTACTGACCAATGGATAAAGATCATACCTCTAAAGATGGTATATGGTATGAATTCCTTTACTGTATTGTCTATTCCGTTGTTTGTTTGGATTGGCCAGTTAATAAACCATCCAGCAATAGCAAAGCCGGTATTTGGTGTAACCAGACAAGCAGTCGGGTGGTGGCGTGGAGGATTACTTCAGTTCAACATGCTTTTCAGCGGCGCTTTTTCTGCACTAAGCGGTTCTGCTGTGGCTGATGCGGCTGGTCCAAGCCGCGCTATTTATAATATATCGGTAGAAGCTGGATACGATAAAGAAACAAGTGCCGCAGCCACAGCGGTTTCCAGTATTCTGTCGGTAGTAATTCCACCCAGCATCCCTCTTATACTCTGGGGGTGCAGTGCAGATGTTTCAATAGGGCGTTTATGGGCAGGAAGTATTATACCGGGAATTCTTCTATTGATTGGATTTATGATTGTCACCGCTATTTTAGCTCGGAAGAGAAATTACCCACGAGACGAATTCCCCGGCCTTCGAGCCTTTTTGCATAATTTTATTGCCTCTATTCCTGCTTTACTCGCTATTGTTATTCTATGGGGTGGAGTTTTTGGGGGTATCTTTACTCCCACGGAAGCTGCTGCTGTTGTTATTGGTTACCTAATTATTATTAGTATTCTCCTATATAAAGTGAGTTTAAATGATCACGTTAAGATAATGATAGATACTGCAAAAAATAGTGCTGCAATCCTTTTTATTGTAGCTGTTTCAAGCTATTTTGGTTGGATGATGGCGTACACACATGCCCCAGATGGTATAATTGAGTGGATTCTTGGAATTACGAGTAATACTCAAATGATCTTTATTCTAATCCTTTTAGTATTTTTGATTCTAGGCTGTTTTATGGATCTTACAGCCTTAATATTAATGCTTGCTCCGATTATGGGAGTAGTAGCACCTCGTGTTGGTATTGATCCGGTACACTTCGGGGTGGTAGGTACTCTGGTCCTATCATGTGGGTTGCTTACACCTCCTTTTGGTATGTTGCTCTTTGTTGTTCAGAAAGTTACCGGGGTAGACTATATAGAGATTGTTAAAAAGTCTCTCCCCTATTACATCGTTTTAATTGTCGTGATGTTAATCACAGTATTCTTCCCCCAGACTGTAACTTACCTACCTAATCTCTTTTATGGTAAATAAATTATCAACCCTTCTTTTGGTTCTACAAGCGCTGCTTTTCTGCTAAATTCTACTTCTGCTTTTTTTCTCTTTCTTATAGGTCTTGCTTCTTGCTCAAAAATGCTTACAAGTTTTAAACAAAAAATTACGAGAGGAGAGGTTAGAGATATGGTATTGGGAAAAGAAGTACGTTTAAGGAGGCTTATCAATCCTAAATCCAACAGGTTTGTAGCTATTGCGATTGATCATGCAATGGCGAGAGGTGTACTTCCTGGCTTAGTAAATGTAAAAGAAACCTTAAGTAAAATTTGTGATGGTAAACCTGATGCTATAACTATGCATAAAGGGATAGCAGAAAACTTATATGGGCCTTATGCGGGAAAGATACCTTTTATTTTAAAGGCTACCACTTTTTCACCTTACCACAAAAATTATGATACTTCTACAGCTGATGTAGAGGAAGCAGTTAGGCTAGGAGCTGATGCTATTTCCGTAGGTGTAATTGTAGGAGGACCTGAGCAAGCAGAGCAAATAACTCACTTAGCGAGGATCAGCAAAGAAGCTTCAAAATACGGCATGCCTTTAGTAGCTCACATATATCCTAGAGGCTCTGAAATAAAAGACCAGAATGATCCTGATATGGTAGCTTATGCTGTGCGGGTAGGAGCAGAATTAGGTGTGGATATAATAAAAACCAACTGGACCGGTTCTCCTGAAACGTTTGAAAAAGTTGTGCAAGCTTGTCCAGCAAAAGTAGTTATAGCAGGAGGTTCACCAGGAAATAATTTAGAATCTTATCTTAAAATGACGTGGGAAGGGGTACAGGTTGGAATCTTTGGTGTAACATATGGTAGATTTGTTTGGCAAGATCCGAAACCTGCAGCAGTTATAGCAGCAGTGAAAGCAATAGTGCATGATAATGCTACTGTTAAAGAAGCGATGGAGATATATAGGAGTTATAAGTAAATTAGTGTGTTTGTTATTGAATACTTTAGGTGCCTCCTTATAGATACTATATTATTAATTCTATAAGGAGGCAAACAACCTTTTTAAGGTTTTAAAAAACTTGAAAATACTCATTTAGAGCATATTGTAAAGAGTTATATAAGTTGGAATAACACTTGAAGGAGGAATTTTTAATGAAGGCTCTAATATTTGAAGGTCCAAATATTATAAATTTTAAAAATGTCAACACACCAAAACTTCAAGATGGAGACATATTAGTGGAGGTAAAAGCCTGTTTAATATGTGGTACAGATATACGGATATACAGAGGGAAAAAGACAAAGGGTGTCAGAATACCATCAATTTTGGGTCATGAATTTTCAGGGGTAATAGTAGATACTGGTGGCAAGATTGATGGATTTAAAGTTGGTGATGCTGTGAGTGTGGCACCAGTAATTCCATGCCTCGCCTGTTATAGTTGTAGGCATGGATATGAAAATTTGTGTCTTAACAGAACAGCAATTGGATATGAATATGATGGCGCCTTTGCAGAATATGTTAGAATACCTAAGGTAGCTGTTGAGACAGGTAATGTATACCATATTTCTGCAGAGGTACCATTTGAGTATATAGCTTTCGCTGAACCGATCGCGTGCTGTATAAATGGGCAGAGAAATTCACCAATAAAGTTGGGTGATGTGGTTGTAATTATAGGAGCTGGCCCCATAGGGCTTATACATATGTTGCTTGCCAAAGCATCCGGAGCAAGAACAGTGATAGTTAGTGAACCCAATGAGATAAGACGGAATCTAGCAAAGGAATTAGGTGCTGATATCGTGGTTGATCCAAGAATTGAAAAATTAAACGATATAGTAATGGATTATACTAAAGGTATAGGTGCAGATGTTGTAATAATGGCAATAGGTATTTCTTCGTTAGTTAATCAGACAATTGATTTGGTAAGAAAAGGAGGTACTATTAATCTTTTTGCTGGATTTTCTATAGGCGATATGTCTCCAGTTGACGTAAACAAGATACATTATAATGAGATAAAGATTGTTGGTACGAGTGCTTCTACAAGGAAGGATCATCAGTTAGCATTAAACCTTATTCAAAACAAAAGGATAGATGTTTCAAAGCTAATATCCCATAGATATTCACTAGATAACGCAGTGGAAGCATTTAATAAAGCAGAAAGCGGTGAGTGTATGAAGGTGGCGATTATTCCATGAAAGGGCCATTGTTATTAGGGATAGATATAGGTACTAGCAAGATTAAAATTTGTGTAATAAGTTCAAATGGAAAAATAGTTGATAAGATTTCTGGAGATGTAAAGATCTCAAAGCCGCAGCCTCTTTATGCCGAATTGGATATAGAAGATATAATGAATTCATTAATATCATCTTTAAAATGCATTGCATCTAAGTATTCTTTATACATTGAGTCGATAGGCTTAAGTGTTACGTCTCCGACGGTGATTTTAATAGATAATAATATGGATCCTGTAAGACCTGGTATACTTTATCTCGACAACAGAAGTGTGAAAGAGGTTCAGACATATGTGGATGAAATTGGTGGAGAAGAAAAATTCTTCTTAAAAACAGGCAATCTACCTAGTCCATCTACATGTGTTGTAGGTGCTATAAATTGGATTAGAAAATATGAACCTAAAAATTGGGAAAAAACAAACAAAATATGTTTTTTGAATTCTTATGTTGCTGCCAAGTTAACTGGAAAAATAGGAGTGGAACCGACTATAGCATCATTTTCAGGTCTATTTGATATAAGAAATCCGACAAATTGGGATAATGATTTACTTGAGATTTCGGGGATAGATAAGTCAAAATTGCCGGGTATTTTTCCTTCTTACTATAAAATAGGTGAATTAAATGGAGAAATGTCTCAAATTTTAGGGTTAAAAGAAGGAATCCCAGTTGCTTTGGGCAGTTCGGATACAGCTGCTGCAGCTTTTGCTTTGGGATTGAGTGAAAACGGAGATATATTTGAAAGTTTTGGTACCTCTGGGGTGTTCACAGTATGTTTGGATAAACCTGATTTCAGTAAAGCTTTCATGAATCGATGTCATATAATACCAAATAGATGGTTATGTCATGGAGCAATGTCCACCGCCGGTGCAACATTTTCGTGGCTCCTAAATAATATATTTCCCGAAGAAGAATCTATAGAAGCACTTGAAAGGAAAGCACTAAGTTCTTCTCCAGGAGCTAATGGAGTGATTTTTCTCCCATATCTTTCAGGTGAAAGAAGTCCAATTTTTGATTCGCTGGCACGTGCAGTATTTATTGGCATGAGTTTGGAAACTAGAAAGGAAGACCTCGTACGTGCGGCTTATGAAGGAGTAGCATATGGTATAAAACAAATTTATTCAATAGCCAGAGAAAAATGGAATATAAAACCTGATTCAATTAAGTGTGTAGGAGGAGGAACAAAGAGCCTCTTAGCCCTTCAGATAAAAGCTGATATGTTAGGGACAAAGTATGATATTATAAGCTCAGATTATATATCATGTTATGGTGCTGCATTAATGGGAGGAATTGCTACTGGAATTTACAAAAATTTCAGCGAAATACCTTACTGGAAGGAAAGTTCTTACGAAATTTACCCAAATGTCAGTAATTACGAAATATATGAAAGATATTTTAATGTGTATAGAAAAATATATCCACACATAAAAGAAATTTTGCATGATCTTGCTAACGTTTCAATAAAAAAATTATGATGTTGTGCACCCACAACGGTGTAGATTTGGTAGTTTCCGACTATCACAACGGGCTGAAAAGGTTGAAAAATAGACTTCTGGCAAAAAATACTTGGATATGACCGAATACTTTGAGTGACGTAAAGAAAACTCTAAAAAAGTAAAAGAAAAAGTAGTTTCGATAAGTTAAACTTTTATCACCTCATTCTAGCTAGAGGGGATTTTGCACAAAAAAATTGGACTCGATCTACAAAATGCATAATTGAAAATTACATTATTTGAAAAAGATTTGTATATATTATACAAGGTTATCTTTTCAAAAAAAGAGAAATAATTTATGAAGAAATGATAAGCCGACTTTTTTCTCGTTCCAATCCCTTGGACCATGAAATGATCTAGAGAAGAAGTATTTTCAACTTATGTTCCATAATTTTTAACAAACCTAGATTTTACAAGGCTTCTAGCATCATAAAGTACGGAAGATGGATTAGTATGTAGCAGTTTAGGATTTGTATTTGAATAGTAGGAGAGATATTAAAAGGAGAGATACTAAATGAATATGAATATTAAAATGGGTAATATAGAAAAAAATAAGAGGGTATTGGTCAAATATTGTCGATATATATATAATAGGGGCATGGTTACAGGTTCAGGTGGAAATGTAAGCTTAAGGGCAAATGAAAAAGTTTTAATTACACCAACGGGGTATTCGCTACGTAGTGTTAAAGAAAATGAAATATCAGTAGTGGATTTAGATGGAAATTTAATAGAAGGAGAAAAACCCTCTAAAGAAATTGGTTTGCACCTCAGCATTTATAAAAAGATGCCGTCAATAAACGCTATAATCCATGTCCATTCATTATATTCCATATGTGTTAGCATCTTAACCGAGAAAAATAATGAAATTATACCCTTTTACACTCCTGGCTTTGCGAGTAAGGTTGGCTCGGTGGCATTGGTACCTTATTTTAAACCCGGTTCAAAGGAATTAGCAGATACAGTTTCAGAAACCATTAAGGGTAAAAAAGCTGTTATATTGAAAAATCACGGGTTAATCACAGTTGGACAAAACTTAGAAGAAGCATTTAATATAGCGGAAGATATAGAGGCAAACGCAAAACTGCATATTTTACTCAATGGTAAGGGGCAACCTCTACCTAAGGAAAGTATAAAAGAGTTATTAGGTGTAAAAAATTAGGGGGGGGGGGGGAGGGAAGGGTGACTTATGGAGTTAAATAAAAAGATGAAAGCGCTGGTTTTTCATGGTCCAGGTCATATATCAATAGAAGAAGTATGTGTACCTGAAATAAGTGATGAGGAAATCTTGGTTAAGGTTAAATATGCGGGGGTTTGCGGCACCGATGTAAGGATATATAAAGGGGCCAAAAAAATACCTAGCCCGAAAATAATTGGCCATGAATTTTCCGGTGAAATTGTACGAGTTGGAGAAAGAGTTCGACAATTTAAAGTGGGAGACCGGGTAACTGTCTATCCAATGATATCATGTGGGCAATGCTACTGCTGTAGGGATGACAGGAAAAATATATGTGTGAACCGAAAGACCATCGGGTATGAAATTGATGGGGGCTTTGCAGAATATGTGAGAGTTCCAAAAGATGCCATAGAAAAAGGTAATGTTATCAAATTGCCTGCAGAAATAGATTATCTGGAAGCGGCACTGTCAGAGCCTGTGACTGCTGCATATCACGGCATTAAGAGAAGCAATTTAAAAGGCGGACAAAAATTGGCTATTTTTGGGGCTGGTTTTATCGGACTTTGTCATGTTCAACTGGCACGGATGATTGGCCCTGAAAGCATTATTGTGATTGAGCCTAAGGAAGAAAAAAGAGTTCTGGCTAGAGAGTTAGGAGCAGACCTGCTAATTGATCCCGCTTTAAAGAATACGAAAAAAGAGATTTTTGATTTTACTGACGGTGAAGGGGTTGATGTTGTCATCGTAGACGTTGGTATCCCCAACGTTATAGAAGAAGCATTGACATGCGTAAAAAAAGGCGGAACGCTGTTGCTTTTCGCTGGTTCCCCTGAAAACTCAAGAATATCCATTGACCCCAATTGGATACATTACAGGGAAATCAATTTTACCGGTTCTTCCGCCGCTGTTCCAGAGGAACAATGGGAAGTTCTAAATATGATTGCTTCGAAAAAAATTAATGTCAGGAGACTATTAAGTGAAGTAGTAACACTAGATGAGTGGAAAAAAGCTTTTGAAATGAAAGAAAATTACCTAGCCCTAAAAACTCTTATAAAATTTGAATAATCTCGTGTTTACAAGGGAGAGCTTTATGGAAAAAATTTTAGGAATTGACGTTGGTACAACAGGTTGTAAGATAGGACTTTTCGATACAACGGGAAAATTGATTAAGCAAAGTTATCGCAATTGTAACCTTATTACTCGTGAACCTGGACAAGCCGAGCAGGATCCCGAAGAATGGTGGCAGAATATAGTGGAAGGAATAAAGGAAGTGATAACTTGCAAAGAATTGGGGGTAAGCAATGAGACGATAATTGGCATTGGAATTAGTTGTACTAATGCTACTGTTTCTGTGGATAAAGAAGGGAAACCTTTACTTAATGCGATAATGCAATTAGACAGGCGAGCGAATAATGAAGTGGATTACATTAAAGACATTGTAGGGGAAGACAAGATTTTCAGTATAACTGGAAATAGGATTTTTCCTGGTTCTTATTCAGGTCCGGTAATATTATGGATAAAAAATAGCTTTCCGGAGTTATATAGGAAGATTTATAAGTTTTTAACACCGACCGGATATTTGGTGTATAAGCTTACAAATAAGTTTACGATGGATGTGACAAGAGGCAGCACAACGCTTTTGATGGATATTTATAATCTCAACTGGTCCATAGAGCTATGCAAAGCCTTAGGAATTGATGCTGATAAATTGCCGGATTTGTTTTTTCCAGAGGAAATAGTAGGATTTGTAAGCAAAGAGGCGGCAAAGATCACAGGCTTAAAAGAAGGAACACCAGTTATAGCAGGCTGTATGGATACCGTGTCAGCCGGGCTGGGGCTAGGAGTAAAGCAAAAAAATAATCCATATTTGATAGTTGGTACAGTGGGGAGGATATGCTACCCAATAGACATACCGAAATTTGATAAACAATTTATGAATGTGTGTTTTACAAAGGATATTCCGTGGTTAATTATGGCGCCAGTTAATGCGGCTGGCCTTTCCATGAGGTGGTTCAGGGACAACTTTTGTGAAAAAGAAGTGGCCTTATCTAATAATACTGGAGTAAATATATATTCAATTTTGGATATGGAAGCCGAATTAGCACCAGCAGGAAGCAAGGGTCTGATGTATTTCCCGTACCTAACTGGAGAGAGATCGCCCATATGGAAAACTGATGTTAAAGGAACGTTTACAGGAATTACTATTAATACGAAGAAAAGTGATTTTATAAGAGCAATTATGGAAGGGGTATCCTTTTCACTGAAATTAAATTTAGATATAATAGAAAATTTGCTAAACTTGAACTCTAAAGAGATATATGCTGGAGGAGGGGGGATGTTAAGCAAGATTTGGCGTGAAATAATTGCAAATGTATTAGGAAAGAGACTGATAATACCTAAAGTAGTTGAGAGCGAAATGTTGGGAAGTGCTGTTATCACTAGTGTTGGAGTAGGTTTTTATAAAGACCTATCAAGTGCAGCGGAAAATATGATAGATTCAAACAAAACGATGTTAGAGCCTGATGTAGAAAAAACAAAGAATTACCAAAGGTTGTATAAATTGTATAAAGAAATATGGGAAAAAATTTATAAAAACTAAGTTGAGGAGGAATATTTATGAAAAAATGGTTGGCCTTGTTGTTAGTCTCTATTTTAGCAGTTTCGCTTGTTGTGGGTTGTGGCCAGCAAAAAGCCAGCAATGACTCTAGCAGTGGACAGCAACAAAAAGAAGAGAAGCCTGTGGAAATAACATTTGCAATTCATACGCCCCCGGGAACTATAGAAAATCAGGCTGCAGAAATGTTTAAGAAAACTGTAGAGGAAAAAACAAATAATGCCGTAATCGTCAAATTATTCCCCGGAGCAGTACTTGGAGGAGAAAAAGACAACATTGAACAAATAAAAACTGGCGAAATTCAGATGAGTATTTTTGGTGACATACTTACATCAATGTACGCACCGGAATATGACCCCACTGTTGTTCCATTTATTTTCCCCGACATGGAATCAGTATATAAATATTGGAATGGCCCCTTTGGAGAAAAGATCAAACAAGCTTTAGAACAGAAAGGAAATGTAATACTGTTAGGTCAAATAAAAAGAGGAGCTAGAAACTTAACAACAAATAAAGAAGTAAAGACACCGGAAGACTTAAAAGGTATTAAGATAAGGGTCCCTGAGATTCCGACATGGATTACTGTATGGAAGTCTTTGGGGGCACTCCCGACTCCTATAGCCTGGAATGAGGTTTATAGTGCATTACAGACAAAAGTAGTAGATGCGCAGGAAAACCCGTATGAAAATATTTATTCAGCTAAATTGTATGAAGTTCAAAAGTATATTATTAAAACAGAGCATTTGTTTAATACGTTCAAGTGGGTTGTCAACAAGGATTTCTTCAATAATCTCAAACCCGAGTATCAGCAGATTATTTTAGATGCAGTTAAAGAAGCCACAAAGTGGGCAGACGAGCAGAGGGACAAAAGGGATGCGGAGCTAGAGCAGAAGATGCAAGAAGCGGGCATGAAAATAATTGAAATTGATAAAGAAGCATTCCGCAAGGCGGCTATCGCCGGAATTAAAGAGGTTGCAAAAGGTTGGGCCCCCGGCGTATGGGATGAAGTGAAGGGTTATATCGGCGAATAAATAAGGATTTTTGCAAGGAGGATTCATTTCTGAATCCTCCTTCTGATGCAAAAAGGGAGTGAATAAAATGTTTAGAAAAAGGCTTCACGACTTAGTTAAAATTATAGGAAATGCCCTTTTAATATTACTAGTTTTTTGTGTTTTAATGCAAGTTATTTTTCGCTACGTTTTGAAAATATCGGTACCCTGGACCGAGGAACTTGCGAGAGTAATTACCATATGGTTGACTATAATTGGGATTGCGGTGGTAGAAAGCGAAAACACCCAGATCACCACAACATATTTTGTATCAAAAATGAAAAGTAATTACCAGAAGATATGGAAGACCGTCATTACTTTACTTGCAATAATATTTTTGGGTAGTTTTCTTATTGGTTCTCTCAAAATGTTGCCGCAAGCCAGCAATATAATGCTTGGATCAATGCCGTTTTTAAAGACGAGCATAATATATATCCCGCCATTAATTGCCGTGCCTTTAGCAATTATTTTCATTGTATATCAGCTAAAGGACTTTAAAGAATTTACAGAAATTTGAGGAGGAATAACAATGGCAGTAATGCTTTTAATATTTTTAGGTCTTTTGATATTTTTGTTTGTAACAGGATTTCCCGTGCCATATGCTATAGGGCTAACTTCGCTTGCTGTATTGATTTATGAAAGAGGTATCTTGGGTATACCTTACGAAATGATAGCTCAGAGGATAATTTACGGCGTAAATAATTTTACCCTCCTAGCTATACCGTTCTTTTTGTTGGCTGGAAAATTAATGAATACCGGTGGTATAACCAAGAGGATTTTTAAATTTGCAAATACCATAATAGGTTATTTGCCTGGCGGTTTGGGGCACGCAAATATTGTAGTAAGTATAATTTTTGCAGGAATGAGCGGTTCGGCAGTAGCAGATGCTGCTGGATTGGGAACCATAGAAGTGCAAGCAATGCTTGATGAAGGATATGACAGAGAATTCAGTGCGGCCGTAACAGCAGCGTCGTCTACCATAGGCCCCATAATCCCGCCCAGCATACCGATGGTTATGTATGGGGTTATGGGCGATGTCTCTATTGCTGCACTTTTAGTAGCCGGTATTGTTCCCGGTCTATTAATGGGACTATGTATGATGATAATGGTTTATTACTATGCCATTAAAAGAGGGTACCCCAGGAGACCTTTTCCAAAGATTAGAGAAGTTTTACAAAGTTTTTATGAGGCTTTTTGGCCTTTGCTTACACCTGTGATTTTAATTGGTGGAATTTTACTGGGTGTTTTCACAGCCACTGAAGCTGCGGCGGTAGCGTCGCTTTATGCCTTTATTTTATCGGTTTTTATTTATCGCGAGCTGAAAATAAAAGATGTCATGGGAATAGTATATGAAACAGTAAAAGAAACATCCCTCATATTGTTTATAGTTGCTAACGCTTCTTTATATGGATGGCTGCTGATAAAAACGCAAATGCCTATGATGTTTATGGAGCAAATATTCAATATAAGTAAGAATCCCCTTATTATATTATTCATTTTAAACTTATTCTGGTTGATTGTAGGATGCTTCATGGAAACGAATGCCGCAATTACGATATTGACCCCCATTATGATGCCGTTGGCACGGGCTATTGGGATAAATCCGGTTCACATGGGAGTTGTTATGGTGTTAAATCTCATGATAGGTCTTCTAACACCACCTATTGGAATGTGTCTATATGCAGTTGCAAGAGTGGCAAAGATAAGTTTTGATAAGATGGTCAAGGCGGTTGCTCCATTTTATATACCTCTGTTTGTCGCCCTAATTTTAGTTACTATATTCCCACAAATATCTTTGTGGCTACCTAATCTGCTTTTAGGTAAATAAATAAAAAACATGGAGGGTAATAATATGTTTTCACTGGACGGGAGAATTGCCATAGTAACTGGAGGGGCTAAAGGAATAGGGAAAAGCATAGTATTAGCTTTGGGCACAGTAGGAGCAACAACTGTAATAGCGGATATAGATGCTAATAGTGGTCGGGAACTGGAAAAGAGCCTTAAGCAAAAAGGATTAAAAGTCGAATTTATCCAGGTAGACGTTTCGGTAAGCAAAAGCGTTAATAAAATGGTGGAAGAGGTTTTAGAAAAATACGGCAAAATAGATATTCTTGTAAATAATGCAGGAATCCTTCATGACGCGCAAATCACAGATATAGATGATGAAACATGGGAGAGGGTAATAAGAGTCAATTTGACAGGAGTATTTTACTGTTGCCGTGCGGTTGTGCCACATATGATTAGGCAAAGATATGGCAAGATAATAAATATTGCTTCGGCTGGAGGGAAAATGGGCTTTCCTTATGCAGGTGTTGATTACTGTGCGTCTAAAGGAGGAATAATGGCCTTAACAAGGCAGCTCGCACTACAGATATCGAAATATGGTATAAATGTAAACGCAGTAGCTCCTGGTACCACCGAGACAGAATTAATTAAAGATAGAAGTGAAGAACAGAAAAGATATATTATATCCCGAATACCGATGGGAAGAATGGGGAGGCCGGAAGATACAGCTGCTGCAGTGGTATTTCTGGCATCTTCAGGTTCAGACTATATAACCGGTGAAACAATCGATGTCAATGGGGGATTGTATATGGATTAATTTTCTTTAACTTAAATAAAAAATTGGTGAGAGGGCGATAGCCGTGAATATCAATTTTTTTGATAAAATGCGCGAGCCTTTCCTAAAAGAAAAAGTTGCTCTGATTACTGGCGCTTCAAAGGGTATTGGAAGGGATATAGCTTTACTACTGGCGCAACTGGGGGCTAAAGTTGTCATAAATTACTCCAAAAGTGAAGACAAGGCAATGGAAGTTTTAAAAGAAATACAAGATAAAGGAGGAGAGGCTATAATTTACAAAGCAGATGTTAGTGTTTCAAAGGAAGTTAATAATATGGTTGAATATGTTATCGATAATTTCGGTAAAATAGACATTCTGGTTAACAACGCAGGAATTACAGATCCAAGGTTTTTCTTGGATATTAACGAAGAAGACTGGGACAGGATGATAAATATTCATCTTAAAGGGACTTTTAATTGCTGCAGATTTGTAGTGCCTCATATGATAAAAATGAGATATGGAAGGATTATTAATATGTCTTCTGCAGTGGCAAAAAGCGGTTCTATTGGTGCAGGAGCACACTATTGTGCTGCAAAGGCGGGGATAATAGGATTTACAAAAGCTCTTGCAAACCAGCTTGCACAGTATAAAATTACCGTTAATGCCTTAGCACCAGCGATGATCGATACAGAAATGATTCGCTGGAGAACAGAAGAACAGCTAAAAGAACACATCGAACTAATACCCATGAAGAGGATTGGGACGTGCAGAGAAGTTTCTGAAGCTGTAGCGTATTTAGCCTCAGATTTTGCAGAGTTTATAACCGGATATACAATTGACATAAATGGCGGCCTTTATATGGACTAAATGTGGTCATTTTCTACAAAAAATACAGTATCTTTATTAGAGAACATTATTTAAACTGCCGGTAGTTATAATAAATCAAGAAAACTATAATAGTCTCAGAGAACTGTAAAAAATAAAATAGGAGTGAATATAATGTCAAATGTAGGTTTTAGGGTTATAATGAACATAAAAAGACCTCCAAGAGAACTTGTAGAAAAGTTTAAAGAGTTTTCCACACCGAATATTGCAGACAATATGAACAGGTTTTTTTGCGTTGCTTCAGAAATAAAGATGATAAATGAGAAAAAAGATCTGAAGATGGTTGGCACCGCACTGACGGTTAAAACTCGAATAGCGGATAATCTGATGGTTCACAAAGCTCTGGAAATAGCAAAGCCAGGGGACGTGATTGTGGTAGATGCGGCAGGTGATATGAACAATGCCATTCTAGGTGAAATAATGGTCAGGTTGGCTATGAAGAGAAAACTGGCTGGCTTTTTAATTGATGGATGCATCAGAGATTCCAGTGCAATAAGAGAGTTAGATTTTCCCGTTTTTGCAAGAGGTGCAAATCCTAAAGGGCCTTATAAAGACGGTCCTGGAGAAATAAATGTTCCTATTTCTTGTGGCGGAGTTGTTATAAGGCCCGGTGACATTTTGGTTGGTGATGCTGACGGAGTGGTGGTGGTACCACCGGAAGAAGCTGAAAACGTACTAGAAAATACAAAAAAGATTGTGGAAAAAGAAAAATTGATGTTTGAACAAATTGAGAAAGGAACTCTAGACAGGAGCTGGATTGATAAAACACTTAGAGAAAGGGGATGTGAAATAATCGATGGAGTTGAATGATAACGTAAAGTATATAGATCATAAGCTGATAAAAAAGTTTGGAGTTGAACTTTTTGAAAGAGAAGGAGTTCCCACAAATGAGGCCGAGATTATTGTCGACAACCTTGTACAAGCCAATCTTCGCGGGGTTGATTCTCACGGGGTTAGCCGCATACCCATTTATATGAAGCGATTAAAGCTTAAGCTGGTTGAGCCAGTATGTAATATAAAGTTTGAAAAAAAAGCCGGAAGCGTGGCAGTAATAAATGGGTGCAATAGCATGGGTGCAGTTGTGGGACATTATGCAATGAAATATGCAATTAATGCTGCAAAAGAAAAGGGAATTTTTTTCGTTGCAGTTAATAATTCCAATCATTTTGGTACCGCTGCATTTTATTCCATGATGGCTTTAGATTATGACATGATAGGATTTGCCGCATCTAATGCTCCATCAACAATGGCACCATGGGGAGGAATTAAGCCCTTTTTTGGGACAAATCCCTTTTCTTTTGCAATACCTGCTGGAAAAAGGCTGCCGATCGTAATAGATATGGCTACAAGTGTTGTAGCGAGAGGGAAAATAATATTAGCAGAAAAAAATAACCAAAAAATTCCTGAAGGTTGGGCAATTAATAAAGAAGGAGAAATAACTACAGATCCGAAGGAAGCTCTAGAAGGTTCCGTGCTTCCCTTCGGCGGTCCCAAGGGGTATGCCATATCGCTGTTACTCGACATATTATGTGGGATTTTGTCTGGTGCCGCCTATGGACCCTATATAGGCAATCTTTATGAAAATTTTGTTGAACCTCAAAATGTAGGGCATTGTTTTGCGGCAATAGATATCAGAAAATTTGTAGATGTAGAGGTATTTAAGCATCGCATTGACAATATGATAGAAGAGATTAAAAACTCGCCTAAAGCAAAAAATGTCGAAGAAATATATCTGCCTGGAGAAATAGAGTATAAAACACAAAAAGAGAGACTAGAAAAAGGAATCCCGCTTACATTACCAGTAATTGAAGAACTAAAAGAACTGGGTAGAAGCTATAGTGTAAATACAGACCTATTTGATTAAAGGTGATAAAAAAGATGATAATAAAAATAAATTTATTTCCACCTTATTCGATTATTTTAAACAAAAAAGAGATAAATTTAGAAGTTGAGGGAACTTCAGCAAGTTTTAAAGATGTACTTAAAGAATTTATGAAAAAATACCCTCAAGTAAAGGATTTGCTGCCGTCTGATGAGGATAGGGATAGAGTTTATGGAAATCTAGTTCCGGTAAGAAACGGCAAAGTTATTTTTCTAAATGAAGAAATTTTTGAAAACGATGTGATAGATTTTTTTGGTTCCTTAAGTGGAGGCTAAATGTTAGGAGGAGGGAGGTCAATAATAATGTACGGCTACTGGAATAAAATAATAAGAATAAATTTGACTAATAAAACCTATTCTCTAGAAACTATTAAAGAGGAATTATGGAGAAAGTATTTGGGTGGAAGCGGCCTTGGGGCAAAATTAATGTATGATGAAGTTAATCCTGGAATAGACCCTCTTGGGCATGAAAACAAAATATTCTTTTTAACAGGTCCTTTTTGCGGGACGAATATACCTACTTCTGGAAGGCATGCTGCTGTTACAAAATCACCTTTAACGGGTATTTTTGCGGAATCAGACGTCGGAGGTTCATGGGGATATGAATTAAAGAGAGCAGGATATGACGGTATAATCATAGAAGGAAAAGCTGAAAGTCCGGTTTACATATATATAGAAGATTCAAAGATAGAGATAAAAGATGCAAGACACATCTGGGGTAAAGATACTTATGAAACTGATGAATTATTAAAAAAGGAATTGGCGGCAGATGTAGAGGTTATGAGCATTGGGCCTGCTGGTGAAAATTTGGTAAAGTTTGCTGCAATCATGACGGATGGTAAAGACGGTCGGGCTCTGGGCAGATGTGGAATAGGAGCTGTAATGGGAGCAAAAAATCTAAAGGCTATCACAGTTAAGGGTTCAAAAAATGTTGAGGTATATGACAAAGAAAGATTGATTAAATCTATCAGGAATATAGCACCGGGAATAAAAGAAGCTACAGTTAATATGACAAAGTTTGGAACGGGCGGCGGCGTTATTGGTCATGAAAGTTACGGAAACTTCCCTTTGGGTAATTGGAAAGTTGGACGTTGGCCAGAAGGAGCTGAAAAAATTTCCGGCCAAAGGATGGCAGAAACTATCCTAGTTGGAAATTACCGTTGTAAAGGATGCATAATAGGTTGCGGAAGAGTGGTGAAAATTGAAAACGGGCCTTACAAGGGAGTCGAAGGAGCCGGACCCGAATATGAGACCCTTGGCACTCTAGGGGGGTTATGCCTTATAGATGAACTTGAGGCAATAGCCTATGCAAATGAACTATGCAACCGTTACGGAATGGATACTATAACAACTGGTGGAGTTATAGCTTTTGCGATGGAACTTTATGAGAAGGGAATTATAACAAAACAGGATACCGGAGGACTGGATTTAAGATTTGGCAATGCTGAAGCAATGGTTGAATTGGTAAAAATGATAGCAGAAAGGCGTGGTATAGGTAGAATTTTAGCTGAGGGTGTGAGAAAGGCTGCAAAAGAAATTGGTGGACTTGCTGAAGAGTATGCACTCCATGTTAAGGGGCTTGAGCCTCCTGCGCATGATCCGAGAGCGTATAATGGGGTAGCTCTTTCATATGCTACATCAAATCGAGGAGCATGTCATCTTGCGGGATTTACTCATGGGTTTGAGAGAGTATTTGCTATGCCAGAATTGGGATACGACAAACCCCATGATAGACTTTTAGTTGATGGAAAAGCCGAGTTTGTGGCAAAGATGCAAAATCTTATGGGTGTTTTCGATTCATTAAAACTTTGCAAATTTATGTTGCAAGGAGGTTTAAAAATAAGCACAGTCGTTGAATGGATAAAAGATGTAATAGGGTGGGAAGATTATTCCTTTGAAGAATTGATGACTACCGGAGAGAGAATTTTCAATATAAAAAGGATGTTTAATGTAAAATGCGGCATTTCCAGAAAAGATGATATACTCCCAATGCGATTCCTTACTTTAAAGAGAGAAGGTCCAGGAATTACAGTTAATTTGCCTCCATTAGGCAAAATGCTAAGCGATTATTATGAGTATCGTGGGTGGAGTGAAGAGGGAATCCCAAGAGAGTCAAAACTCAAAGAATTAGAATTAGTATAAAATTTTAGGGGGTTTTTGAAGATGGACATAAAGGTATACAAAATGCCTACTGAAATTATTATGGGGAGAGGCGCTTCGGAAAAGGTAGGAGAAAAGGTAAAGGAGTTAAATGTAAAAAAAGCTTTTATAGTTACAGACAAAGGTGTTGTTAACGCAGGCCTATTAAATGGTATTATAGAATCATTAAAAAAAGAAAATATAGAATACGTTCTGTTTGATGAAGTAGAATCCGATCCGGGTATTGATATGATTGAAAGGGCAACTGAGATCGCCAAAAAGTCAGGTTGCGAAATAACCATAGGAGTCGGTGGCGGCAGTTCTATGGATTCTGCAAAAGCTGTAGCTGCTATGGTTACAAATGAAGGGAAGATTTTCGATTATATCGGGATAGGAAAAATTAAGAGACCTGCGCTGCCTATCATCGCAATACCTACTACGGCGGGTACTGGTAGTGAAGCTACTTACTGGTCAGTATTAACTGATAAAAAGACAAAATTTAAAACTGGTGTAGGAAGTTGGTACTTGATGCCCACAGTTGCAATAGTTGATCCCCTTCTCACTAAGTCACTCCCACCTAAAGTTACTGCTATTACTGGAATGGATGCATTAACTCATGCGCTCGAGTCTTACGTTTGCAAAGCGACACAGCCAATCTCAGAAGCACTGGCATTACATTCGATGAAGTTAATAGCCCGTAGCTTGAGAAAAGCGGTGGCAAACGGCGATGATCTTGATGCCAGAGAAGATATGATTATGGCGAGCACCATAGCAGCTTTGGCTTTTAACGTTACAAGGTTAGGTCTTGCCCATGCACTTGCTTCTCCGCTAGGTGCTCATTTCAACATACCGCACGGGCTGGCGAATGCCATTGTTTTACCGCATGTAATGGAATTTAATGTTATGGCTGTGCCTGAAAAATTTACTGAAATAGCTGTAATTTTTGAGGAAAATATTACAGGTCTTTCTAGGATGGAAGCGGGAATGAAGGCTGTAGAGGCTATTAAAAAATTGATGAGAGACATAGGCATAGTGGAGGGTTTAAAGGATTTTGGTGTAAAAGAAGAAGATTTAAAACCGATTGCAGAAGAAGCCTATACCAGCGGAAATGTGGCGGTAAATCCAAGGAAGTCTACTGTAGACGACCTTATAAAAATACTTAGAAAGGCTATGGATGGTTTGAAATAAATTTTTGAAGTAAATTGAAGAAAGGAGTAGATAAAACGTGAAATCAAAAGTTTTTGTTACAAGGATTATCCCAGAAGAAGGATTAAACATCTTGAGAGAAATGGCGGATATTAAAGTATGGCAAGAAGAATTGCCGCCTCCAAGAGAGGTTTTATTGAAAGAAGTTGAAGAGGTCGACGGTTTATTATCACTTCTTACAGATAAAATTGATGCAGAATTAATGGACAGAGCAAAAAAATTAAAGATTGTTAGCAATTATGCCGTAGGATATGATAATATAGACTTAGAGGAAGCAACAAAAAGGGGTATAATGGTGACAAACACTCCTGGAGTTTTGACAGAAACAACCGCAGATTTAACCTTTGCCCTCCTAATGGCCACTGCCAGGAGAATTGTAGAAGGAGATAAGTTTGTGAGAGCTGGTAAGTGGAAGACATGGGGACCTATGCTGCTGTTGGGGCAGGATATATATGGGGCTACTCTGGGGCTGATAGGTTTAGGAAGAATAGGGTATGCTGTAGCAAAAAGAGCAAAAGGATTTGACATGAAAGTTATGTATTATGATCAGGTGAGAAACGAAAAAGCTGAACAGGAGTTAGGATTGGAGTTTGTAACTCTTGAAAAACTATTGAAAGAATCGGATTTTGTAAGTATACACGTGCCACTAACTCCTCAAACAAGACATCTTATCAACGAAAAGACCTTAAGCCTTATGAAGAAGAATGCCATTCTGATCAATACTGCAAGGGGTCCTATAGTGGATGAAAAAGCTCTTTATGAAGCGTTGGTAAACAATAGAATTGCTGGAGCAGGGCTGGATGTGATGGATCCTGAACCGCCTAGTATGGATAATCCGCTATTAAGACTTGACAATGTAGTCCTCCTCCCACATATAGGCAGTGCCAGTGTGGCGACAAGGACAAAGATGGCAATTATGGCCGCCGAAAATTTAGTGGCGGGGTTAAAAGGAGAGATACCGCCAAATTTGGTAAATAAAGATGTGTTAAAAAATAGAAAATAGTTGAAAATGATAAAGTATAAAGTCTGAATTTCAATCAGACTTTATACTTTATATTTTTTTAAAGCACTAATTAATACACCGATTATTAGGTCAATGGCATCACTAAAGATCCGCGGATCTCGGTTAGTGAGGCTGTAAATTTTATCAAGCCTATATAGTAAAGTATTTCGATGAATATAAAGTTCTTTTGAAGCTTTGCTGACATTAAGGTTGCATTTGAAAAACTTAAATAATGTTTCTCTTAATGTTGGATCTAACAGATCATTTAAATTATGACTTACTCCTAAATATTTTTCTACAAATTTATTGGAAATTTCATCAGGAATACTGTCTATTAAGAGGTATAAACCTAGATCATCAATATAAAACACGTTGTTTTTTTTGAGAATTGATGTAAATTCCATAACTATTCACAACTTTGCCAATTTGGATTGCCTTTATAGCTTCTTTAAATGACTTTGTCAGCTCTCTAACCGAAGTGTAATTAGATCCAATGCCAGCATATATTTCGACACTAGACTTTGTTTTTATTTCTTTAATAATGTTTTCGCATAAGCGGACAATTTGTTTTACCTCTTGTCTGTATTTTCTAGAATCTTTTAAGGCAAAAAGGATAGCAAAATTATTATTTCCTAGCGTCACAGTTATATCCATATTTCTATTAATATATTCTTCGATGATGTTTTCAAACTTTTTATTTAAAGTTTGATGGAAATATTTTGATATACCAGTCTTTTCCTCAGATTTTTCATTCTTATTTATTTTTTCTTTTAGACAATCAATCTCAAAAACAGCGCATACCCGGGGGATTGTTAGATCTAATCCAAAAACCTTTCCACGCATAATAATTTGATCATCATCAGTATTATAGAAGTTTCCATGTAGTAGGTCATATAAAAATCGCTCTTTTGCACTTAACTCCATGTGTAGTTGTTGTATCAGAAAAGTTTGTTGTAACATTAACTCTACCATAGCTTTAACTATTTCACCGAATTGTCTGACTATAGATGGATCTCCAGTTATTCCAACAACCCCAACTATTTTGTCATTGAAAGAAACTGGGAGGTTAACTCCAGGTTTAATACCTTCAGAAACTTTTGCCTCTTCCTCAGTTATCTCTATAATTTTGCCTGTCCTAATAACTTTTTCAGCACCTTTATGATAAGAGTTTACTCTTTTTGGATCTGTACTTGCAATAATAATTCCCATGTTATCCATGATATTTATGTCATATCCAATTATTTGTTTTATTTTTTCAACTATATCAGTTGCTAAAGAAGGTGTTAGAATCATATAGCTTCCCCCAGAACAGTATCGTGGTATTGCCAAAAGTTTTTATAGGTCTTCATAAAAACTTTACCCTCGAAGAAAAACTTGCTAACAGGTCGTGATTTTGTAAAAACAGTTTTAAAATCCATAATCGCGAGGAGTATTCAAGGAAATCTCACGATCCGGACAAATAATGGGCCACAGTTTAAATCCAAGGAATTTCAGGAGTTTTGCAAACGCCAGGGTACATTACACGAGCGAATACCTGTGAGATCACCGGAGAGAAATCCGAACATAGAGTGATTTTTCAGGATATTATTGAAGAAAGAGTTTGTTGAGCTTCATGAATTTGCCGGCTATGGCTCGTTTATAAACATGATAAGTTTATGATGGAATACAATACTATAAGGTCTCATCAATCGCTAGAATATATGACGCCAAGCAAATTCTACGAAGAAATTTTAAGAAATAATGCGAGTCGGGGAGTACTAGTCGTTTAAGTCCAAATAATCGGAGTCCAGTACACTTTTATCATACCACAATTGGTTCTATGCCTGTGGTTGTTTTGGATCAGCTTTCTAATTACGTTTCTTTACTTTTTGACATTTCTTCGTTACCCTGGGATAACCTGACCAGAAATAAAAAGCTTTTGAACGAAACTATGGCACATTACAACCTCGATCCTTTTCCTAAATATTCTAATTAAGATTATACCCTATAGGGCAATATACTGCAAATGATTAATATTTCCCCATGCGATCGGTTCCAATGTAGATATTTTTCCAAAGGTTGTGCATTTAAACCCGAAATGATAAAATTATAACCGTTAGAAAGAAGGACAAGTAAATTTTAAAAAGAGGGTGAAAGCGTGAAGATCACCATAGAGACTGTGGAACACGTGGCAAATCTTGCAAGGCTCTATCTTTCAGAGGAAGAGAAAGCCGAGATGGCAAATACGCTCAGTTCCATTTTGGATTACATGGACAAATTAAACGAGCTTGATACCACCGATGTGCCTCCGACTGCCCATATTATCCCGCTTAAAAACGTCTTCCGCGAGGATGTGGTAAAGGAAAGCCTCCCGCGGGAGGAGGCATTGAAGAACGCTCCCGAAAAAGAACGGGGCTTCTTTAAAGTACCCAGAATTATAGAAGATTAACGGAAACGGAGGTAGAAGCGTTGAATTTGAGCAAACTCACCATCCATGAAGCGCATGAGCTCCTTTCAAAGAGGGAAATTTCGTCCGAAGAGCTCACGAAAGCTGTGTTAGATAGGATAGATAAGGTGGAGGAAGACATAAAGGCTTTTTTAACTGTCGATAAAGAGAGAGCATTGGAAATAAGCAAGAAGGTAGATAAAGAGGGGGATTTTTCAAGTCCGCTGGCGGGAATCCCCGTAGCCATAAAAGACAATATATGCACTAAAGACCTGAAAACCACCTGCGCGTCCAAAATCCTCGCGAATTTTGTGCCGCCTTACGATGCTACGGTTTGCGAAAAATTAAAATCTGAAAAGGCGGTAATAATAGGAAAGACCAATATGGACGAGTTTGCGATGGGCTCGTCCACGGAAAATTCCGGTTTTTTTGCGACCAGAAACCCCTGGGATGTGGACAGGGTCCCGGGAGGTTCCTCCGGCGGTTCGGCGGCGGCAGTGGCGGCGGACGAATGCATATTCGCTTTAGGTTCGGATACCGGGGGTTCCATAAGACAGCCCGCTTCGTACTGTGGTGTTGTGGGTCTTAAACCGACCTACGGCAGGGTTTCAAGATACGGCCTCGTGGCCTATGCCTCTTCCCTGGACCAGATAGGCCCCATAACGAAGGATGTGACTGACTGCGCCATGGTGTTGAACGCCATAGCAGGGTGGGATGAAAGGGACTCCACTTCCGTTAATTTACCGGTGCCGGACTTCACGAAAAGCCTTGTGGAAGATGTCAAAGGCATGAAAATGGGTCTCCCCAAGGAATATCTGGGAGAAGGGATAGAGCCGGAGGTAAGGGAGGCCGTTTTGTCTGCGGCAGGCGTTTTTGAAAACCTGGGAGCTTGTGTTGAAGAAATATCGCTGCCGCACACGGAGTACGCCCTGTGGGCCTATTACATAATAGCGCCGGCGGAAGCCAGTTCCAACCTTGCTCGCTATGACGGCATCAGATACGGAGTGAGGGCGATAGATTACGACGATCTCATAGACCTATACAAAAAAACGCGAAGCGAAGGTTTCGGCAGGGAAGTAAAGCGCAGGATTATGCTGGGGACTTATGCCTTGAGTTCGGGTTATTATGATGCATATTATCTTAAAGCTCAGAAGGTCAGGACCCTTGTAAAGGCCGATTTTGATAAGGCTTTTGAAAAATACGACGTGATTATTGCCCCAACCGCGCCAACTCCGGCTTTCAGGATAGGAGAAAAAACCGGCGATCCATTAAAGATGTACATGTCAGATGTTTGCACCATTCCGGTTAACATGGCGGGGCTTCCTGCAATATCGATTCCATGCGGATTTTCGGGCGGTTTGCCGATAGGGCTTCAGATAATAGGGAAACCCTTCGATGAAGCTACGATAATAAGGGCGGCGTATACCTTTGAACGGGCCACCGATTTCCATACCAAAAAACCTGCACTATAATGGATGGGGGTGTAAAGATGGAATTCGAAACGGTAATAGGCCTTGAGGTTCATGTAGAACTTCTTACTAAATCCAAGGTGTTTTGCAGCTGCACCACCGAATTCGGCGGCGAGGTTAATACCCACTGTTGCCCCGTTTGCCTTGGAATGCCGGGGGTTTTGCCCGTGCTGAATAAGAAAGCGGTGGAATACGCCATAAAGGCAGCCTTGGCATTAAACTGCGAGATACCGGAGTTTTCCAAATTCGACAGAAAGAATTACTTTTACCCCGACCTGCCTAAAGCATACCAGATTTCGCAGTACGATTTGCCTCTTGCTAGAAAGGGTTACATCGAAATCGAAGTAGGCGGCAAAACAAAACGCATAGGCATAAACCGAATCCACCTGGAAGAGGATGCGGGAAAGCTCATCCACGAGGAAGGTAAGTCATATTCGCTTGTGGACCTAAACCGCACCGGTGTTCCATTGATAGAAATTGTTTCTGAACCAGATATACGCACTCCAGAAGAGGCGTGGCTTTACCTCAATAAGCTCAAGACCATCCTCCAGTATATTGAAGTTTCCGACTGCAAGATGGAAGAAGGATCTCTGAGATGCGATACCAATATCTCACTGAGGCCAAAGGGGTCCGACAAGTTTGGGACGAAGGTAGAGCTCAAGAACCTGGGGTCTTTCAGAGCTGTAAGGCGAAGTCTTGAATATGAGGAAAAACGCCAGAGGGAAATTTTGGAATCGGGTGGGGCTATTGTTCAAGAGACTCGCCGCTGGGATGAGGCAAGGGGTATTACGATTCCGCTAAGGAGCAAGGAAGAGGCCCACGACTACAGGTACTTCCCGGACCCCGACTTGGTGCCGATAGTTATAGATAGAGAATGGGTTGAAAAACTTAAGTCCGAACTTCCTGAACTACCCGATGTTCGGAAAAAAAGATATATGGAGGAGTACGGACTGCCAGCTTATGACGCTGAAGTAATAACGGCTTCGAAGGCCCTTGCAAATTTCTTTGAGGAATGCGTTTCCCAATACCACGATCCCAAAACCGTCAGCAACTGGGTAATGTCTGAAATGCTGGGAATATTAAACGAGACCGGCAGAGAAGTTGATGAAATACCTTTTAAACCTGAACAGCTCGTAAAAATGCTGAAAATGATAGATAACGGTACGATAAGCGGAAAGATAGCCAAAGAAGTTTTCAGGGAAATGTTCGATACCGGCAGGGACCCGGAGGTCATCGTAAAGGAAAAAGGCTTGATCCAGATCTCGGACGAGGCAGAACTTGAAAAGATAGCAAGGAAGGTTATTGAAGAAAATCCAAAATCGGTGGAGGACTACAAAAAAGGCAAAGAAAAAGCTTTAGGATTCCTAGTCGGGCAGATAATGAAAGAAACCCGGGGCAAGGCAAATCCTCAGCTGGTAAATAAAATATTAAAAGAACTTTTGAGTTGACCGTGAGCCCCTGCCCTTAAGGCTGGGGCTTTATATAATAGTTGTAAAAATTGGAGTAAACGGGTTGTCACTAAAAAGAAGGATTTTTGTTTTCGTTGAAGAATATATATTCTAGCGGAGGCTAAAAGGCTTTTTATAGAAAGAGTAATTTAAAAAAATTTTGATTGTTTTTGAAGGGGGGGTTGAGGAATAAGAAAAACCAAATAGGAAAAGCAATTTGCTCAATTAAAAAAATGTAGGCAAATCTGGGAGGGGATTTAATGCTTAAGAAAAGTCTAGCAGTAGTTTTAGCGCTGGTGCTGGTTGCTGGCTTACTAGCGGGATGCGGCCAGCAGGGTAGCCAGCAGCAAGGAGGACAGCAAAATAAGGCAAAGGAAATCGCTTTTACGATTGGTGCCGAAGTGCCAAGCCTTGACCCGCAAAAGGCGACGGACACTTACGCTATTCTCGTCGGTCACCATATTTTTGAAGGTCTCGTAAGAGTACACAACGGCCAGGTACAGCCCGGTATGGCCGAAAAGTGGGAAGTCTCTGAAGACAAGACGACCTACACCTTCCACTTGAGGGATGCCAAGTGGAGCGATGGTAAACCCGTAACCGCTTATGATTTCGAATATGCAATAAAGAGGTTACTGGACCCGAATACAGCATCCGAATATGCTTTTCAGGGTTACTATATTGTAAACGGCGAAGAATATAATACCAAAAAGATAACCGATCCGAACCAGATAGGAGTAAAAGCCTTAGACGAAAAGACGCTCCAGATTAAATTGAAAGTGCCGGTTAAGTACTTTGAAAGCCTCCTCAGCTTCATTTCCTTCATGCCCGTGAGAAAAGACTTTGTGGAACAGATGGGAGAAAAATTTGCAGCAGATGCCGACAAGCTCCTTTACAATGGCCCATTCATCTTGAAGGAATGGAAGCATGAACAGGAGCTGGTATTAGAGAAGAACCCCAATTACTGGAATAAAGATGCCGTAAAGATTGATAAAGTCACCATATACGTGGTAAACGACGCAAACACTGCTTTCCAGATGTTTGAAAACGGAGAGACCGACTGGGAATATATACCTGCCGAAATGGTAGAGCAGATGGAAAAGGAAGGAAAGGCCAAGTACTTCTACGATGGCGCCGAATTCTACCTGCAATTCAACGTAAAGCGTGAAGGTAAGCCGTGGCTTGCTAACGAGAATTTCCAGAGAGCAATAGGTTTTGCAATAGACCGCGAAGCGCTAATAAAAGCTGTATTAAAGGGAGTTTCTGACCCTGCTACAAGATACGTGTTGCCGCAGCTTGCAGGCCTGGAAAAGACCTTTGCAGAAGAATATCCTTATGAATTCTATTCGAAGAATGCAGATGTAGCAAAAGCCAAGGAATATCTTGAAAAAGCGATGAAGGAACTTAAGATAAACGATCCTTCTAAGCTGACTTTTGAATACCTGACTGACGATACCCAAAGGGCCAAGTTAACTGCCGAGTTTATACAAGACCAGCTTAAGAAAAACCTTGGCATCAACATGACAGTCAAGCAGGTTCCATTCAAACAGAGGCTTGAGCTCATGACCAAGATGGATTACGACGTGGTATTTGCTGGATGGGGCCCGGACTACAACGACCCGATGACTTACCTTGACCTGTGGGTAACTGGCGGCAGACACAACGACACCGGTTGGAGCAACAAGCAGTACGACGAGCTTATACAGTTTGCCAAGACCACCACTGACTTCAAGAAGCGTGCCGATGCCATGTTTGAAGCCGAAAAACTCTTACTTGAAAAAGGGCCGATTGTACCGATATACTTCAGAAAGAGAGCCTGGGTCTGCAATGACCGCATAAAGGGCTTAGTAACAGACTTTATCGGTGCAACTTTCGATTTCGTATACGCTGACGTACAAGAGTAAATTAAGTCTTGAGAGTTAATAAATCGGAGGTATGTGCGATTATGCATATACCTCCGATTATCATAATATGGGCGATGCATAAATATAAAAAAATATATGCGATTTAAGAAAAATTGAAGTGGGGGTGCAAGGTATTTGGTCAAATATATTCTGAATCGCCTATTGGTCTCATTAATAACAGCATGGGTGCTGGTAACCATAGTATTTTTCCTCGTTAGACTTCTTCCCGGCGATCCTTTTTTAAGCGAAAAGGTTACACCGGAAATAAAGGCCAATATGATGAGGTATTACGGATTAGATAAACCCATTCACATTCAATATGTGACATTTTTACAGAACTTGCTCAAAGGGGATTTCGGCTATTCGTTGAGATATAAAAACAGAACCGTCAATGAAGTAATCAAGCAGGCATTTCCTTATTCGGCTGACCTGGGGATAAGGGCGGTTATTTTTGCCACGATAGCTGGAGTTACTCTGGGTATAATTGCGGCATTGAACAGAAACAGGACATGGGATTACCTTGCAATGTTTATAGCAATCGTGGGAGTCTCTGTCCCTTCGTTTGTCATAGGGCCACTTCTCCAGTATGTCTTTGCCACAAAGTTAAACCTGCTACCTGTTTCCCAATGGAAGGGCTTTTCCTATACGATTATGCCGACCTTCGCCTTAAGTTTAGGTTCGTTGGCGTTAATGGCGAGGCTAATGAGGGCCAGTATGTTGGATGTAGTAAACCAGGACTTCATAAAAACAGCTAAAGCAAAGGGGCTTTCGCCATTTCAAATTATATGGAAGCACCAAGTGAGGAATGCAATACTCCCGGTAATCACGGTTCTAGGGCCGGTTACCGCGACGCTTCTCACCGGTACTTTTGTGGTCGAGCAGATTTTTGCAATTCCCGGACTTGGAAAGTTCTACGTATTAGGTATACAGAATCTTGACTACTCGCTGGTGCTCGGCATGACTACTTTCTATGGACTTTTTTTGATTGCTGCAAACTTTGTCGTAGATATTATTTACGGGCTGATAGATCCTAGGATAAGAATAGCAAAGTAGGGAGGAGATAAGGTGCAGACATCTAATAATGCGATTACCCGGGAAATGTTTGAGCATGTAGGTAAAAATATAAGCCAGATGGAGGCTATCGCAAGACCCAGCATAACCTACTGGCAGGATGCGTGGCGAAGACTAAAGCAAAATAAGGTGGCGATGCTGGGACTTGTTATAATAATTTTATACACCGTTTTGGCCATAGTGGGCCCTTATATGACACCCTACGATTACAGGACCACAAATACGGAAGAAATAGACCAACCTCCTTCGGCGAAACACTGGTTTGGCACAGACACGCTTGGCAGGGATTTATGGGCCAGGACATGGATGGGTGCTAGGGTTTCGCTTTCGATAGGTTTTCTTGCCGCTTTTTTAAATGCCGTAATTGGAGTTATAATAGGGGGAATTTCCGGTTATTTTGGCGGCAAAGTCGATATGGTCATAATGAGGGCGATAGATATTCTCTATGCCATCCCTTATATGATTATCGTTATTCTGATGATGGTGGTCCTTGGCCAGGGGATTATGCCTTTGGTAATCGCCATGATTGCTGTAGGATGGCTTAATATGGCAAGGCTTGTACGAGGTCAAATATTGCAGCTCAAAGAGCAGGAATTCGTGCTTGCGGCAAAAGTGCTTGGCGCAAGTCATGCCAGGATAATTTTTAAGCATCTGATACCCAATGCCCTCGGGGTAATTCTGGTCAACCTAACCATGTCGGTTCCGTCAGCGATCTTTACCGAAGCGTTTTTAAGCTTTATTGGACTGGGGGTTGTGCCACCGCAGTCCAGCTGGGGGCAGCTGGCCTATTACGGGATACAAAGTTTCAGGGTACGGCCTTACCAGCTTTTCATTCCCGCATTTTTCATTAGCACTACCATGCTCTCTTTGAACCTGCTTGGCGACGGCTTAAGAGATGCTCTTGACCCGAGACTTCGCAGCTAGATGGGAGGTGTAGAAGGTGGAAAGACTGCTGGAAGTAAAGGACCTGCAAGTTTCGTTCAAAACTTATGCAGGGGAAGTTAAGGCGGTAAGGGGCGTTTCCTTCCACGTGGACAGGGGCGAAACGGTGGCTGTAGTCGGCGAGTCCGGCTGCGGGAAAAGCGTTACAATGCAGGCCATAATGCGCCTCATACCGATGCCTCCGGGAGTCATCAAAAACGGTACAATTATATTTGACGGGAAGGATATAACAAAGCTTTCGGAAAAAGAAATGGAACACATCAGGGGTTCGGAAATAAGCATGGTATTTCAAGACCCCATGACATCTTTGAATCCGACGATGAAGGTCGGAGCCCAGATCGCGGAAGGTCTAATAAAGCACCAGAAGATGCATCCGAGCAAAGCAAGAGAAAAGGCCATTGAAATGCTAAAACTTGTCGGCATCCCCAATGCGGAAAAACGCGTGGATCAGTACCCCCATGAGTTCAGCGGCGGGATGAGACAGCGGGCTATGATAGCAATTGCCTTAGCCTGCAACCCGAAACTTCTTATTGCCGATGAACCGACGACGGCTCTGGATGTCACGATACAGGCGCAGATTTTGGACCTGATGAGGGATTTACAGAAAAAATTGAACACAGCCATCATCATTATCACCCATAATCTGGGTGTTGTTGCGAATCTGGCTCAGCGGGTTCTGGTCATGTATGCTGGTAAGATAATCGAACGCGGCAGCCTCGACGAAATATTTTATAACCCACGCCATCCGTATACGTGGGGCCTTTTGATGTCGGTTCCGACTCCGGAATTGGACAAGAACAAGAGACTGGCATCTATTGACGGCACTCCGCCAGATCTCTTTGCACCTCCGGTAGGCTGTGCCTTTGCGGCAAGGTGCGAATACGCCATGAGGATATGCTACGAAAAGTATCCCGAGGACTTCCCGGTGAGCGACGGCCACAGCGCTGCTTGCTGGTTGCTTCATCCCATGGCTCCGAAAGTTAAACCTCCTGTAGGAAAAGGGGTGACTTTATAATGACAGGCCAAGAAAATGCCCTCATAGAAATAAATAATCTGAAAAAGTACTTCAACGTAGGGCGGGGTGCGGTGCTGAAGGCTGTCGACGACGTTAATCTTAAGATAATGGAAGGAGAAACCCTGGGACTCGTAGGGGAGTCCGGCTGCGGCAAGACAACATTGGGGAGGACCGTAATAAGGCTTTACGAACCTACGGGAGGCGAGGTGCTTTTTGAAGGAAAAAACGTGCATAAATTGCAGGGACAGGAGCTAAGAGGGTTCAACCGCAAGGCCCAGATGATTTTCCAGGACCCTTATGCATCGTTGAACCCCAGGATGACTGTGGCTGACATAATAGGTGAGGGTATAGACATCCACGGCCTTTACAAGAACAGAGAGCGCACCGAGAGGATATATGAGCTTTTGAACCTGGTCGGGCTGAACAAGGAGCACGCTAACAGATTCCCGCACGAGTTTTCCGGAGGGCAGAGGCAAAGAATAGGTATCGCAAGGGCACTTGCTGTTGAACCCAAGTTCATAGTCTGCGACGAGCCTATTTCCGCACTGGACGTCTCGATACAGGCGCAGGTTGTGAACCTGCTCATGGAACTGCAGCAAAAATTCAAGCTTACGTATCTTTTCATAGCCCACGACCTCAGCATGGTGAAGTACGTCTCTGACCGGATAGCGGTCATGTATCTGGGTGTGGTGGTGGAACTCGCGACGTCTGAGGACCTGCACAAAAGCCCACTTCACCCGTACACTCAGGCGCTGCTTTCGGCAATTCCGATTCCCGACCCTGAAACCGAAAGGAAGAAGAAGAGGATTCTGCTGGAAGGGGATGTGCCGAGTCCAATAAATCCTCCGGAGGGCTGCAGGTTTGCAAAAAGGTGCAGGCACGCAAAGCCCGTATGCACCGAAAAGCAGCCGGAGTTCAAAGAAGTGGAGAAAAACCACTTTGTGGCTTGCCACCTTTATTAAAAACTTGATATAATAGAGTAAAAACCGGCTGGGACGATTTTTACTGCCAGCCGGTTTTTGTTCTGCTTCTTATTCAGCTTTTTCCTGGAAAAAATCCCTACGCCTTATGGCTGCGAGGATATTTTCCCTGGCTTTAGGAAAAATTTGGTCCATTAAGTCTAGCACCCTTCCCATCTCCTCGCGCTTTGTTTTGCCCGAAGCCGGGCAGGAGCTTTCTATGATGGGAAGATTCTGGGACTTGACTATGGACTTTACGGTTTTTTCGCTAAGATAAATCAGCGGCCTTATCAAAGTGACATTTTTGCGGGACAAGTATGTCTTTGGCTCGAACGTTTCAAAGCGCCCGGTAAAAATCAGGTTCAGAAAGAGGGTCTCTATGAGGTCGTCGGCGTGGTGGGCGAGAGCCACTTTGTTACACCCCAATGCTACAGCGGCGCTGTCTAATGCGCCCCGCCTCATCCTGGAACATAAAGAACATGGATTTGGTTCCTTTCTTATATCGAAGACCACCCGGGCTATGTCAGTCTTCACCATTTCGAATGGAATATCCCTTTGCCTGCAGAAATCTATGACCGGAGCAAGGTCCATCTCCCACCCTAGATCCACGTTTACTGCAATTATGTCGAACTTCCAGGGCGAATATTTCCTCAAAAGGTCTAGGATGAAGAGCAGAGCCGACGAATCCTTGCCGCCGGAGACTCCCACAGCAATTCTGTCGCCGTTTTCTATCATGTTGTAATCGATGATGGCTTTTTTGACCCTTGTGAGAAACCATTTTCCGAAGTTCCTGTTCATGCCTTCCTCCCGTATTATAAAATTTCCTCGGCTACTTCCTTTACGGCCTTTATGGTCCTTAAAATATCATCTTTTTCTATACCGTAATGAGTGACAAACCGGACTAAATATCCCGAACCCCCGTTAATTTTTATTCCCTTTTTTAAGAGCCTTTTTGCGAACTCACTGGCGTTTATTTTAAGACCGGATATGTCGCAGATTACGATATTGGTCTGGACTGTTTCCATGTCGATAAAAATGCCCGGAATGGCATTTAAGCCTTCGGCAAGGAGCATTGCGTTTTCGTGATCTTCTTTCAGCCTTCCCGCCATCTTTTCAAGGGCGACTATCCCGGCGGCGGCGAGAAACCCGGCCTGGCGCAGCCCGCCGCCCAGCATCTTCCTGAATTTTCTAGCTTTCTTTATAAATTCTCTGCTGCCAGCTACGATGGAACCTACAGGGGCACAGAGGCCTTTAGAAAGGCAAAACATCACGCTGTCGGCGTATTTTGCAATTTCCTTTACGGGGACGCCGAGGTAAGTAGCGGCATTGAAGATCCTGGCCCCGTCCATGTGAACCGGTATGCCGTGATTTTGGGCAATTTCGTAGGTCCTTTTCAGAACATCGAGGGGGATCACGGTACCGCCCGCCCTGTTGTGGGTGTTTTCCACGCAGATCAGACTGGTTTTCGGAAAATGTATGTCATCCTCCCTTATGGCGGCCTCTATGTCGGAGGGGTCCATGACGCCCTTTTTCCCCTGTATGGTCCTGGCCTGCACCCCCGCAAGGTAACCTATGCCCCCAACTTCGTAGGTGAAGATGTGGCTTTTTTCTTCCAAGATAATTTCATCGCCAGGATGGGTGTGGGTCATTATCGATACCTGGTTGCCCTGGGTGCCGCTGGTTACAAACATGGCCGCTTCCTTCCCGGTGATTTCGGCAGCCATTTCCTCCAGCCTTTTTACCGTCGGGTCTTCGCCGTAGACGTCATCCCCCACTTCGGCTCGGTACATGGCCTCGCGCATCTCCTGCGTGGGAAGGGTTACGGTATCGCTCCTGAGATCGATGAACTTTTCCATATCTTTTTCCCTTTTGCTCAAGCTGCAAAAACAGCCCGAGGCTGGGATATTTATAAACCGCCATTTGAATGAACACCTATTCCCAGCAGGCGGTATTAAGGTGCTCATTTTGTTTGGATATTTTTATTTTCGATGCAAAAATAATAATTCTATAACTCGCGCATAAATCCTGCTTGCCTTGCAATAAGTTAATCTTTTATGTATAATCAAACAAAAAGATGTTTGGAGGGATTTTATGAAGAGAAAAGTCCGGGCTATGATTTACGGCCTTGTGCAGGGTGTAGGCCTCAGATATCAGGTTCAAAAAAAGGCTTCGGAGCTTGGACTTGTAGGTTTTGTGAAAAACCTCCCCGACGGTAGCGTAGAAATGGTAGCAGAAGGGGAAGAAGAACTTATAAATGATTTGATAGAATACATAAAAACGGGAATTAGATGGGCGAGGGTGGAAAATGTTGAGCTAGAATGGTCAGACTGGGAAGGGAAGTACAGGAGGTTTGAAATTGCATTTTAAATTTGGAAGGTGAATAACGATGGAATTAGAACAGGGTTCGCTATTTGACGGTGAAATTAAAAAAAACGCCCCTCTGGCCGACAGGATGCGCCCGAGGAGCTTAGATGAATTCGTGGGCCAGGAACACCTTTTAGGGAAAGGCAGGATACTCAGAAAATTAATAGAAAGCGACCAGCTCACTTCCATGATACTCTGGGGTCCGCCGGGGGTGGGGAAGACCACATTGGCCATGCTGATAGCCAATAAAACAGGAGCGAGATTTGTAAATTTCAGCGCCGTGCTTTCGGGGATCAATGAAGTAAAGGAAATCATGAAAGAAGCAAAGGAGCGCCGAAGGTATGGCCAGAGGACCCTCATTTTTATAGATGAGATTCACAGGTTTAACAAATCCCAGCAGGATGCTTTTCTCCCCTATGTGGAGAAGGGAGATATTATCTTAATCGGAGCTACCACGGAAAACCCTTCCTTCGAACTTAATTCCGCCCTCCTTTCCCGGATGAAAGTATTTGTCCTGAACCCCCTTTCTCCCGATGACTTAGTGGTATTGCTGAAGAGAGCCCTTTTTGATGAAGAAAGAGGTCTTGGAAAACTGAAAATACTGATTGAAGACCAACTGCTCTACAAAATAGCGAATTTTGCCGATGGCGATGCCCGGATTGCCTTGAACACCTTGGAAATCGCTGCTTTCAGTGCGGTGCCCGATGAAAAGGGGACCTTATGTATAACCGAAGGGGTGCTGAAAGAAGCATTTCAGAGAAAGGCTCTCCTTTACGATAAAAAGGGAGAGGAACATTACAACCTGATTTCTGCCTTCCACAAATCCCTTAGAAACAGCGACAGCGATGCGGCGTTGTACTGGCTTGCCCGGATGCTGGAGGCGGGGGAAGACCCCTTGTATGTAGCAAGGCGCATGATTCGATTTGCTTCCGAAGACGTGGGCCTTGCGGACCCCAAAGCACTGGAGCAGGCTGTAGCGGCATACCAGGCTGCGCATTTTATAGGTATGCCGGAATGCAGCGTAAATCTTGCCCAGGCTGCGGTGTATCTTGCCCTTGCGCCGAAATCCAATTCCCTTTATACGGGATATAACAGGGCGAGAAAGGATGCTCTGGAAACTCTAGCTCAAGGAGTGCCGATGCACCTCAGAAACGCCCCCACCAGGCTCATGGAGGAACTGGGTTACGGCAGGGGCTACAAATACGCCCACGATTACGAGGACAAAATAGCCGATATGGATTGCCTCCCCGAGAATTTAAGAGGCAGGGAGTATTACATCCCCACTGATCAGGGCATGGAGAAGGGTTTTAAGGAACGAAAGGAGTTCCTGGAAAAATTGAAGAAAAAACATAAAATTTGAACAGGAATTTCATTGGTTGTGAAGAATATAAAATTATATACAAAAATTATATACAAAAAAAAAAGAGGAGGGATGGTTATAGTGGAGGGTAGGACCAACATAAGCGAGAGCGTATTTATCGAGATAGCCAGGGAAGCCATGCATAAAGTTGAAGATGTTTTCCGCGAGGAACGCAAGAGTGCCCTGTCGGGACTTACCAGAATTTTTACCGAGAGATTTGCCCCGCAGATTACGGTCAGAAAGAGTGAGCCAGCGGAAGGCGAAGAGGGCCTGGGGGGCGTTTCCTTTGAGGTAAAGCTGAGCGTGGTGTACGGCGTCAGGATACCGGAAGTAGCCCAAAAAGTAAGGGAAAAGATAATCACCGAAGTAGAGACGCTGACCGGATACAAAGTTGAGAAGGTGGATATCGTAATAGATAGAATTGTAAAGCCCGAAGAAATTCAGGAAGAGAAAAAAGAAAAGGCCAATTTATGAGGATGGTCCCAAAGGGGGCAAAAATCTTTGCTAGCCTTGCCGGAAAAGAGCATATTACTGGTAGAAGACTCAAACCTCACTAGATTTTTCGCCAAAAGGGCACTGGAGGAGAAAGGATACCTGGTGGACGAAGCTGCCACCAGCCATGAGGCACTGGCTAAGGCCAGGGAAAGAGGAGAACCGTACGACCTGGTGATCCTCGACATTCACCTGCCGGGAATGGATGGTCTGTCTGTGCTAGAGAACCTTAAACGCATGCAAGAGTACCGGTACGTGCCAGTCATGGTGATGACAGTTGATAGCCACGCATCTGTGGTCAAGCGGGCTATAGAGCTGGGAGCAGTGGACTACCTCTGCAAGCCTTACTCGGCAGAGGAGCTGGTGCGCCGAGTAGAGAAACTGATAGGTGCGGGTGCCAGAGGAGTGGTTACGCCAGTAGAATTGCTCCATAATGCACTTAAAAGCGAAATCAACCGGGCGAGCAGGGGTGGCCTGAAGGTAGCCTTGGTCCTGGCCAGGTCTGAAGGGCTGGGTAAGGGTAAAATAATGGATTGTGCCATACAGGCACGGCGGCGCTTGCGCGAAATAGATACCGTCATAGAGCTAAGCAAAAATACGCTGGCGCTGGTCCTTCCCCTTACGGGGAAAGAAGGCGCACAGGTAGTAATAACGAAACTGGCGGGGTTACTGCCTGGGACGTGGAGTTACGGGATTGCGGTGTACCCTGACAACGGGAAGGACGGGGAGGAGCTCTTTGCCTACGCCGAAGCTTCTTTAAAAGAGAACATGGAGAAGAAAGAGCCTGGAGCGCCGGTCAAGCAGCAACTTCCTGATGCCTAGGGTGATATGCTAGATTGTTGCAGCGCTGGCTTTTTTTTTGCATAAATTCAGCTTTTGGGTTATCATATTGATGAGGTGGTACAATGAGATCCAAAGAAGACCTGAAAAAAATCATAGCGAGGATCAACGGCAGGGGATACAAGGCTTACAAAGAAATACAGGGGGACTACGATTTCGGCGATTTTATTCTTTACATAGACCACGTCCAAGGAGACCCCTACGCCGCGCCCTCGAGGGTAAGGCTGAGGGTAGATATGAAGCGGGCCGGGTTTCCGGCGGAGCTCTTTAAAACCCCCGTCAGGACTACCGCCCTGGAGGATTTTCTAGCAAGAGAGGTGGCGGCGGTTATCCGCAAACTGCCGCGGGTACACGGCACCGGCGGCAGCGGGGAAATTTACATAGATAAAGGCGGGCAGGAGATTTTAAAGCGCACCGCCGTAAAGGTATGCCATGATTATGTGGAGGCAAGGCTCAGCATTGGACTTCCGGCTTTCGGGCGCAGGATCAACGGCAGCGGAGCCGAGACGCTGCTTTTTTCAAACCTGCCGCAGATAGCTGAAAAAGCCCTTCTTTACCAGAATATAGATGCCGAATCCGCGAGAAAATGGGTGGAGCTTGCCGAAGACCAGGAATACCTGAGGGAAGAGCTGAAAAAAAGGCGCCTTGTGGCTTTCGTCGCCGACGGCTCGATTCTGCCTAGGGAAAGCGGGATAAGTGACAGGCCCATGAGAGGGGACAAGGTAGTGCCCTTCAAGTCCCCAGAAAGTCTAAAAGTTTCTTTTGAGCTCCCCAACGCCGGCGTCGTTGAGGGGATGGGCATACCCGAAGGAGTAACCCTTATCGTGGGAGGCGGCTACCACGGCAAGACCACCTTACTTTCGGCCTTGCAAAGGGGAGTGTACAATCACATCCCCGGCGACGGCAGGGAATTCGTGATAACTGTAAAGGATGCGGTCAAAATCAGAGCCGAAGACGGGCGCCGGGTGGAAAAGGTTGACATAAGCCCGTTTATTGCTAATCTGCCCGACGGGCAGGATACCAGGAAGTTCAGCACCGAAAACGCTAGCGGTAGCACTTCGCAGGCTGCCAACATCATGGAAGCGGTCGAAATAGGAACGAGCCTTCTTTTGCTGGACGAGGATACCTGCGCTACCAATTTTATGATAAGGGATGCGAGAATGCAGAAGCTCGTCGCAAAAGAAAAGGAACCGATTACGCCCTTCATAGACCGGGTCAGGCAGCTTTACGAGGAACTTGGAATTTCAACGGTGCTCGTCATGGGTGGGAGTGGGGATTATTTTGATGTGGCCGACTGCGTAATAAAGATGCAGGATTACCGGCCGTACGACGTAACGGAGGAAGCCCGGCGGATAGCCGATAAAATAAAAACAAACCGCATGATAGAAAGGACAGAAGGGCCCATTACTATAACGCCAAGAGTTCTTCTAAAAGAAGGTCTTGAGCTTCGGGGAAAGAGAAAAATAAAGTCTAAAGACGTGGATACCCTTCAGTACGGTGGGGAATATATAGAATTGGATTATGTGGAACAACTGGTGGACCGCAGCCAGACCAGTGCCGTTGGAGAAATTATAAGGTACGCCGTCGAAAAATACGTGGACGGCAAGAGGACGCTCAAGGAAATCGTGGAAATGGTCTTTGCCGATATTGAAAAATACGGCCTTGACATTATTTCACCATTTTACGGAAAACACCCTGGAAACCTTGCCTTGCCCAGGCCCCAGGAGGTAGCTGCCGGGCTTAACAGGTACAGGGCACTAAAAGTTAAAACATAATTAAAGAGGCTTTAAGGCCTCTTAATTTTTTACTCTTCCAGAGGGTCAAAATGTCCTGTAAAACGTTTAAATCATATTATACAAATTAAGAAAATATTTAATAAAAATAAAAAGAGGTGGACAAAGTGGATATAAAATGGACTCCTTCGCCGAATTTTACTAAAGGCAGAAATGGGAAAAAAATCATCGCTATCGTAGATCACATAACAGCTGGATATATGCCCGGGTGCCTAAACTGGTTGTGCAATCCCCGAGCAAAAGCAAGTGCTCATTATCTTGTGACGAGGGATGGGAGTATATATCAATTAGTTAAAGATGAAAATACTGCTTGGCATGCCGGGAATGTCAAAAAACCTAGCTGGAAATTATACGATGGATCAAATCCCAATTACTATACAATTGGGATAGAACATGAAGGTTTTCCTCACGAAGGTTTAACAGAAGCGCAATATCAGGCATCGCTGATGTTGCATAGATTTTTAGTAAAGAGATTCGAAATACCTATAGACGAGGAGCACATCATTGGACATCATAAAATAGACGGTGTTCGGAAGGCGAACTGTCCAGGACCCAAGTTCCCTTGGGATAGATTGTTTAATGATCTAGGCAAAGGGGAGGAAGACGTGGTTAGGATTAAAGTCTTGTTTGACGGAAGAGAAATGGATGGTTTTATTAAAGATGGAAAAGCGTATGTTGAAGTTAGAAAATTATGTGAAGCCCTAGGCTTAAAAGTATATTGGAATGAGAAAGAAAAGAAAGTAGAGGTGAGCAGGTAATGAAAGAAAATTTAAAAGAAAAATTAATGAGCAGGAAATTTTGGATTGCGGTAGCAACTGCTGTGTTTATAGTTTTAAGCGATGGCCTTGGTCTTAATATGGATAAAGACATATATTGGAAATTGGTAATCCTTGCTATAAGCTATATATTCGGGGAAAGTGCTGTGGATATTGCGAGGGTAAAGGCATTACCACAATGGGAGTTACCAACTAATATAAAAAAATTGCAAAAAGCTATAGAAACGGCAAGACAAGAGATAAAGGCGATTAAGAAATTTTTAAAAACCAAAGGAACTAATATTGAAACTCACAGCGAATGGTAAAAATTACCCCAAAAAATAGAATTCATTTTTCGTATATTGTAATTGAGACAAGGATAAAAACTTATGGAGGGGGATTGAGTTGAGGAGAAGAGCTGTAAGAATTTTAAGCATCAGCCTGATTTTCCTTCTTGTTATTTCCTCAATTGCCTTCGCAGCGCCCAATCCAAAAGGGAAGGGGGCAGAAGTAAAAGCTAAAGCTGAAGTTAAACTCCAGGAAAACAATAAATTGAACAATGCAGGGAAGGAAAAAAAGCTTCAGGTGCAAGCCGAAAACAGGACAAAAGAGAAGGCTAAGGTAAGTCAGGGCAGCATGAAACAACTCAAGGGGAGGGTTAGAATCAATAATAAGGAAATAAAATTTGACGTCCCGCCGGTTATTAAAGACGGAAGGACGTTAATACCGATCCGGGCTATCATGAACGGTTTTGGGGCTACGGTAAGCTGGGATGAAGTTACAAAAGCTGTGTATATAGAAAAAGGGGACGTTAAAATCACAATAGTTATCGGAAGCACCACAGTATACGTCAACGACAAGCCTGTAACCATAGATGTGCCAGCCCAGCTGATCAGCAACAGGACGTTCGTACCGCTCAGGTTCATCAGTGAAACTCTCGGCAAAAAGGTAAACTACAATCCGGCTACTGAAGACATAGACATTGAAGAACCGCAGGAAGTAGAAAATGGACAAGAGAATGTCGTGCAAGAGGATGTCACACAAGAGAATGTAACTCAGGAGAGTACCTCAAACCAGCAAACTTCTGAGGGAACGGCCGGCCAAGAAGCCGGAACTGAAATCCTTCAGGAATAAATAACAAAAGATAGAACCCCGCGAATAAAGCGGGGTTTTTCATAATCCACAATGTTTGCCTCAAAAACCGCCTGCTGGGGCTGAGGCAACCTGAAAGGCGGACTATAAATACCCCAGCCGTCTGGGCTGTAAAGTTTTATACGGCTTAGATGATTAAGGAGGGTTATGATAGAAATCGAAGTGAAGACAACTGCTAGGAATCAGATGGTGGATATAACCGACGAGGTAAAAAAGGCCGTATCGGAATCTGGGGTGAAGGACGGACTATGCTTCATTTTCGTACCTCATACCACAGCAGGGGTGACAATTAACGAAAACGCCGATGACGATGTGAAGACCGATATAATAAACACTCTGGAAAGGCTTATCCCGCAAAGGGGTAACTACAGGCACGTCGAGGGAAACTCCGATGCTCACATAAAGGCGTCGCTCGTGGGAAGCTCGGTGTTGCTGGCCATTGAAGACGGAAGGCTCGTTTTGGGCACCTGGCAGGGCGTGCTTTTCTGCGAATTCGACGGACCAAGGAAGAGGAAGGTATTTGTAAAGTGCTTGAATTCCAAAACTATGCAGCAGTCTGACTCTGGAGATGTTGCGAAAAAAATATGGGCTTGATAAAATCAAGTTGTTGGATGAAGAATCGGTTCATAAGTAGCCGACAAAGTCGCAATTGCCAAAAGGTGGGTGGCGAAAGGATATAGTCTCTACCTCGCCTTAAAGAAGCGTGGTATTAAACCAGGAATGCAAATGCCGAGGTTAAGAACGGATAATGGTCCTCAATTCATTGCTAACCTATTTGCCGCAGCCTGGCGGAATTGAAGAGGATATTGCTTAAAAGACCCACCCTTGCTTTTTTTAAATTAAGCTAGGGTGGGGATCAATTCCTTTTGGAATAATATCAAATTCTATCTACTTTCATTACACGCATTGCATTGACTATTGCAATAAGTGCAACGCCTACATCGGCAAATACCGCTTCCCACATGGTTGCGATACCACCAGCACCTAACGCCAGTACGATAATCTTTACACCCAATGAAAATATAATGTTCTGCCATACAATACGGCGTGTCCTTTTGGCAATCTTTATAGCAGTTACAAGCTTTGAAGGTTCGTCGGTCATTAGTACGACGTCGGCAGCTTCAATTGCTGCGTCAGAGCCTAAACCGCCCATTGCTACGCCGACATCCGCACGGGCTAACACGGGGGCGTCGTTGATGCCATCCCCAACGAATACAAGCTTTCCTTTAGGCGACTTTTGCTTTTCCAGCATTTCAAGCTTTTCGACCTTTTGGTCTGGGAGAAGTTCGGCATAGACTTCATCAAGCCCTAACTGCTTGCCAATTTTTTCTGCTACTGCTTTACTGTCACCCGTAAGCATGACAAGCCTTCTTACTCCGATGCTTTTTAAGCCTTTCACGGCATTGGCAGAATCCTCTTTTACTTCATCGGAAATTACTATAAATCCAGCATATACTCCGTCTATCGCTACGTGTACGGTTGTTCCTACAGCGTCGGTATTAACATAGGCGATATTTTCCCTTGCCATAAGCTTTGCATTTCCTACAAGGACTGTCTTTCCTTTTACCTTAGCCTTTATTCCGTGACCTGAAATTTCTTCATAATTTTCAATCTCATTTTTATCTACTTCCTTACCATAGGCCTTCAAAATCGAAAGGGCGATAGGGTGGTTTGAAAAGCTTTCGGCAAAAGCGGCGTATTCCAATAGTTCGTCCTTTGAAACATTGCCTTGCGGGTTTATCTGTGTTACCTTAAACACACCCTTTGTCAAAGTACCAGTTTTATCAAATACAACCGTGTCAACATCATTTAACGCTTCAAGATAATTACTGCCCTTCACAAGCACACCATTTTTCGATGCTCCACCGATACCCCCAAAGAAACCCAGCGGGATTGAAACGACCAACGCACAAGGGCAGGAGATTACCAAAAATACCAATGCCCTGTAAAGCCAATCTGTAAAGATAGCACCTGGGACAATAAGAGGGGGGACGATAGCGATAAGTGCTGCTGCCATCGTCACAACAGGAGTATAGCGCCTTGCAAATTTAGTAATGAAGTTTTCGGTCGGGGCTTTCCTGCTGCTTGCATTCTGTACCAAATCAAGTATTTTTGATACGGTAGACTCACCAAACTCTTTGGAAACTTCAATCGTCAAAAGACCGTTTATATTGATAAAGCCTGCTAAAACGTCATTTCCGACTTCGACCTCTCTTGGTACAGACTCGCCAGTTAATGCGGAGGTATCTACCATTGACCTTCCATCAATGATCTTACCGTCCAGAGGTATTTTTTCACCAGGCTTAACTACTATAATATCGCCAACTTTAACATCTTTGGGCGATACTTTCCTAATTTCATCGCCCACTTTTAGGTTAGCAAAATCGGGACGAATATCCAAAAGTGCTGCAATAGACTTTCTGGAACGATTTACAGCTATATTCTGTAAGAACATACCGACTTGGAAGAACAGCATAACAGCTACACCTTCGGGGAATTCCTGAATGATAAATGCACCTATCGTAGCAATGGTCAGTAAGAAATTTTCGTCGAACACCTGTCCTTTTGTAATGTTTTTAACGGCTCTTAGCACTACTTCGCCGCCTGATAGGATATAGCTGATTAGAAAGAGCGAAAATTCAACCCAGTAAGGAAATTCAATCAGAAGGGCAGCGGCAAAAAATGCTGCCGATATTCCCAATCGCACGGCACACTTCTTGTTATTTGCTTCAATGTTTGAAGCTGCGTTACTTCTATCATCCTCACAGGCGCACTTTATGTCATGTTCCTCTTCGTCTACAACCTCAACCTCTGGCTCAATTTCTTTGACAAGCCTTTTTATATGGCTTATAATCCTGTCTAACTCATGCTTGTTTTCAACTTCCAATCGCAGTTTTTTAGATATAAAATCCAGGCTTGCCGACTTTACCCCTGCAATTTTCCTCGTTTCAGCTTCAATCTTTCCTGCACAGTTTACACAGTCTAACCCCATTAGTATAAGCGTTTTTTCGGTTGAGCGTGTAATATTCTTTTCCTTAACGATGACGTCTGGCTCAATATCTTTCACTATTTTGTTCACCAAAGAAAAAATATCGTTGGCGTCAATTGTATTATCCACTTCAATGGATAATACTTTCGTAGCAAAGTTTAGGCTTGCTTGCTTCACACCCTTTAGTTCATTCACCTTCGCTTCAATTTTCATAGCACAGTTTGCACATTCCAATCCTTCAAGGATTAGCTCCATTGTTGTCTCTTTACTCATTTTATACCCCCCTTTTCCAATGCTTTTCGTTTATGTGGATTAACCCCTGGTCGAATATGTTCTTTATATGTTCATCGTCCAGCGAGTAATACACGATTTTACCCTCTTTTCTATATTTCACCAGCCTTGCCTGCTTTAATACCCGTAACTGATGGGATATTGCAGATTGAGTCATATTCAGGAGGACTGCTAAATCACAAACACACATTTCTGCTTCATCTAAAGCCCAAAGTATCTTGACCCTGGTGGTATCACCAAAAACCTTAAAAAGCTCTGCAAGGTCGTAAAGGTTTTCTTCCGACGGCATTTTTTCCCTTACGGCATTTACAACATCCTCATGGATAACGTTGCAGTCACATCTATCCAATTCGTCTCTTTCTTTCATTTTTTCACCCCTTTCGTATATTATATAAACAATTGAATAACTATTTATATATTACATTTTTATTATATGCTGCAAATTTAATGATGTCAATATAAATATGAATAATTGTTCAAGTGTTAATATAGATGTGTAATAATGGACTACGGTGTGCAAATGAGCAAGATGCAACGTTTAGATAGCAATTGGTTAAAAGTCTACCGCAACGGCTACTATTTAAAAAAATTTAGTCAGCCGAGTCGACACCATTACATTGAGAGTTCCCGGGCTCCGTAGAACGTAAGCTTTGCGGTACCGAGTTTTCAAAATCTATAATTTCTGAGCATTTTCGTTCCGATAATATTGACAAAACCTTGCGCTGCGATAAAATAATGTCAAATCTCATCTTACGGCGGCTAATTTCTATATTTTGTCCATGTGGGTTTACGCATAAGGATAGGTGAGGTCCTACCAATAGTTGCCTTATTTTTTAATCAATGCTATACTTAAAGTATGAAACCTGAACTTGAGGAACATTACCCTTTACGCAAAGCTGCAGAGATACTGGGCGTCCACCCGATAACCCTGCGCCGCTGGGAGAAGGAGGGGAAAATCCACTGTATACGGACTCCTTCCGGCCAGAGGCGGTTTCCCAGAAGCGAGATCCTGCGCCTACTGGGGGAGAACGTCCCTTCCGGCAGGAGAGCCGTCGTCTACGCACGCGTTTCATCGGCCAAACAGGCCGGAGCGGGGAACCTGGAGCGCCAGAGGCAACGGCTGGAAGAGTACTGCGGCTCCAGGGGCTACGAGATAGTGGCGGTAATCGCAGAGCAGGGTTCGGGGTTGAACGAAAAGCGCAAAGGACTCGCAAGGCTTTTCAGGATGGCCCGGGAAGGGAAAATGGATCTGGTGGTAATCGAGTTTAAAGACCGCTTGGCCCGTTTCGGCTACACCTATATCGAACGCTTCTTTAACGCTTTCGGCGTAAGGATAGAGGTTGTTAACGGAGAAGAGCCGAGGTCCCTTCAGGAAGAGCTGGTACAGGACATGCTATCTATACTTACCGTGTTTTCCGCCAAGCTCTACGGTTCCCGAAGCAAGGAGTTCCGCAAAAAAGTAAGGGAGGCCATGGTGGATGCGGCAAAAGGTGAATAAGCCTACCGACATGATGACCATACCCGGCAGAATATACCCCGATCAGGACGCACGGGAAAGGCTGGTCTCCTTCATGCGACGTTTCCAGGCGGCCAAGCGCACCACCTACCAGGCCCTGAGGCGGGGGGAAAGGCCCGGAGAAATAGTAAAAGACCTCTACGATAAATTCTTCCCCAACGCACGCTGGTGCCAGTGGGCCGTCGAGGACGCTAAAGCCACAATTGAGAGCCAGAAAGAGCAGGTCAAAATGCATGTCGCCGACCTGGAGGCAAAAATAGAGAAGTCCGAGGAAAAGCTGGAACGCACTAAGGATAAACTTCGTCGACGGGGCATATTAGCAAGGCTAGACAAGCTTCGCGGCAAACTGGCCTACTGGAAGGGTTTCCTGGAGAGGGATGAAGTCCCGCCAGCGGTATTCGGGGGCAAAAGAAACCTGCTCCTGCTCCAGGAAGGGAAACTGTCCAAAGAAGAGTGGCGGGAATTACGGTCAAACTCCTTTTACTCCGTAGGCCAGGCCAACCAGAAGGGACTGAAAGGCCAGTACGGCAATGCCAACACTGAAGTGGTCTTCGACGAGGTTACCGGTTCCTTCCGCCTCAACGTCTACATACCGCCGGAGCCGGAAAATAAAGACGGCCGCCGGAGGAAAGAAGAAGACTGGGTTACGGTGCCCCTGGAAATACCTGTTCGTTACCGGAGCATATTCCTGCAGCACCTTTTGAGAGCTGGTGCCTATACGGTAAGGGTAGTCCGCAAGAACGGAAGGTTTGATTGCCTTATTTCCTTTCCCCTGGGCGATGACGTGCCTGTAAACAAAGACTTGCCCATGGCAGGAATAGACTTAAACCCCGATGTGGTGGCCGTAACCTTGGTCCTGCCGGACGGCAATTTTCATATCTCACGCTGTTTCTGGTGTCCCGAACTGGTCTACGTTTCCCATGAAAAACGGGAGTGGATAGCCGGGAACCTGGCTAAAGACATAGCCGAATGGCTGGAATTGCTGGGTATAAAGCAGGTAGCCCTGGAAGAGCTGTCCTTTGCCCAGGACCACGACACCAACCGCCTCTTCAATCGGATAACTCACAACTTCTGCAAGAAACTCCTTTTCAACCGGATTGTCGTGGCTTTGAGGAAGAGGGGTATCGCAGTCTTTACCGTATCTGCCAAATTCACTTCCCTTATCGGGTACTTCAAGTATTCGGAAGCCTATGGGCTGTCCGCTCACCAGGCGGCGGCCCTTGTGATAGCCCGCCGGGCATTAGGATTTGCGGAGAGGATGCCCCGGGAACTCTTGAGGAGGCTTTCGCCTAAGGAAGGATGGAAGCCCTTCGGGCTCTGGGGCAAACTTTTCGGTCTCTATAAGGCCGCCCGAAAGCGGGCCATAAGAGAGGACAAGATTTTTCGGGGCTGGGGGCCCACAGAGTGGCTGTCCTTCATGTTAAGCGGGACGGGCTGACGTTTTAGCTTTTAAGCCTGCCGCTCTTCCCTGCCGAACTTCCCGGGAGTCCGGCAACACCCTGTGGTGGGGGTTAAGGGGCGGCAGGCAGGCGGGGTAACTCCCCCTCCCGGTATGTGCCTTAGGGCTAAAGCCCGAGGGACGGAAAACGCCGGGAAGCGGCCTGGCAGCCAGAGGCCTAAAGCCGGGGGAATATGGGTCTCCCCTATTTAATAGGGGTGCTGGGCTGGCCAGACGGTGAAGGAGGTAGCCGTCGGTCCCAACAGTATAGTGCTCGTTGGGATCTGGACAATGAGTACCTAACAAAGTTATAGATTGTTTAGCTTTGTATAGGGAAAATTGACCTCCTTTGTGTATCGAGGTTAAACGCGTTTCAAAACACTATACCCTATGGAAGATCAAGGGGTGGATGCGCAGAGAGCGACAGGTGATAGAGGCAGTAAAGGACGTCTCTTTTAAAGTGGAACCCGGGCGGGCTCTCGCGCTGATCGGGCCGAATGGGGCGGGTAAATCCACGTTGATAAAGCTGCTTTGCGGAATTTTAAGCCCCACCCGAGGCAGCATAAGGGTTCTCGGCATGGACCCTTTTAAAGACCGAAGCAAATTAGCGTACCATATTTCCTCCGTATTCGGGCAGAGGTCCCAATTATGGTACCACCTGCCTCCCATCGATACCTTTCTTTTGCTGGGAAGGATATACGACATAGACCGGGTAGAGCTGAAAAAGCGAATGAAGGAGCTGGTCGAGCTTTTCGATCTTAGCTCCTTCCTCTACCAACCGGTGCGCAAGCTTTCCCTGGGGCAGCGCATGCGCTGCGAGATTGCCGCAGCTCTCATCCATAATCCCAAGATACTGTTTCTGGACGAACCGACTATCGGCCTGGACGTGGTGGCTAGGTCCATGGTGATAGATATTTTAAAGGACCTTAACCAGCGTAAAAACGTGACCATAATTCTAACATCCCACGACACCGGCGACATCGAGCGCCTATGCGAGGATGTCATAGTTCTAAACGAGGGCAGAATCGTGCTGGAGTCGAATATCAGGGAGATGAGGAAGAACTTTTTCCACACCAAGATCATCGAAATCGAATTTGCCGGACAACACGCCGATCTGGACCTGCCGCCGGGGGTCAGTGTGATCGAACGAAGCGGGCCGGTGGTCAAACTGGAGGTCAATTTAAAGGTACAGGACGCAAACGAAGTGGTGAGCCGGATAGTTGCGCAAAATTCGGTCCGGGACATAACCATTCAGGATCCACCCCTGGAATCGATAATCCAGCATATCTACCTTTCGGGTGATCCGGCGGGGCGGGAGGCGGAGCAGAATGCTCAAATCGATGGATAAATACTTAGCTGCCGCCGCTTTGAGCGCAAAGAATTATCTGGGTTATGCTTCCGAGGTGATCTTCAGGTCGGGGTTTCTGGTGGTTATCCTGTTCGTTTTCGTCAATTTATGGACGGTCACCTACAGCCGCTCCGGCGCTGAAATTATCGCCGGATTTGACCTCAGACAAATGCTTTGGTACCTTGTTTTCACCGAGTCCATCGTTATTTCGCGCCCCAGGGTGCATCTAAAAGTGGAAGAGGATATCAGAACAGGAACTGTTAGCTACACCCTTGTCCGGCCTTATAACTATCTATTATTTCAGTTGAGCGTTAGCTTAGGGGAGCGGATGGTGCGGTTTATATCAACCCTTCTGGTAGGTTACGCCGTCATGGCCGTTATGGTGGGGCCGTACTTTCCCGGCTTATCCATACTGCCTTTTCTTATGGTAACAGTAGTGCTAGCGATGCTTGCCGACCTGATAGGAATGATTACCATCGGGTTTTTCGCTTTCTGGGTGGAGGACGTATCGCCCTTTTTCCTGGTGTATTCCAGGCTGCAGATGCTGCTTGGGGGAATGATAGTACCCATTACTTTGTTTCCGCCTTTTCTCCGTAAACTGTCGGAGTGGCTTCCGTTCCGGTTTATGGTATATGCTCCTGCAAAATTATTTGTAAATTGTGACATTAGTCAAGCTTTGAGCCTTATGGCGGGACAAATTTTTATATGCGTTTTGCTGTTCCTTATCGGGATGTCGATATACCGGATGGGGGTGAAACGCCTGGATGTCAACGGTGGGTAAATACTTGGGGCTGTTCCTGGGCTACTTATACATTAACGCGAAAGGGCTTCTGGAATACAAGGTGAGCAGCCTTATAGCCCTTTTTGGCTCCCTCTTAAACAGTGCCATCTGGCTGGTCTTCTGGTGGGTGTTTTTCAAGAGGTTCCCCAATATTTCCGAATGGCAGTTCGTCCATTTATTCACCATTTGGGCCGTTCTGAACGTTGCTTTGGCGTTGGTCAGCGTTTTTTACAACGTCTACAATATTTCGGAACTTATTAACGAGGGCAAGTTGGAGTACTACCTCCTAAAGCCTAGAAATGCGCTATTTCACCTTTTAATCGCCAGGATGCGGCTGGTGGATCTGGTTGAAGCCACTATATGGCTTATCAGCTTTATAATACTGAAACCGGAACTGCCGGCGGTCATTCTATTCTTAGTAATGTCGGTGATCTCGGCGGGAATCATACATGGTTTTCTCCTCATCTTTGGTTCCCTGGGCTTTTTCCTCAAGTCCGCCGATGGTATCGGCACGGAATTATACAACGCCCTTATCACCTTCAGTACGTACCCCAACTGGATATTCAGGGGAGCGGCCAAATGGATAATATTCACCGTAATCCCTGCGGGTTTCATCTCTTACGTCCCCGTTCAGGTGATATATAACCGGGCTTACTTATGGATACTGGGGAGTCTGGGATTCGGGATAGTCCTGAACGTCATCGGTTGCGTCGTCTTTTCGCGAGGCCTTAAGTACTTCGAAACAGGCAATACGTTCGTTCTCAGGGCGGATTGATATGGTCGGATCTCCGTTCGCCAAACATGGGGTATAATTCACGGTATGCTGCGGCATGCCTCGTAAAATAAAAAAATTATCCCAAAGGTAGTAAGAGTTTGTTAAATAACGGCAGCTGGACTTATAAGTGAGGGGGATTTTACCTTATGGATCTGGAAAAGATAGTGGAGCTTGATAGGATAAACATGAGCCCGATTTTGAAGGAGTTGGGCATAGAGTTTGATCCCGAGAGACGAAAGAACGACCTTGTAAGAGAAATTGAAAAGGGAGCCAGGTTTTTTCTGGTCCGGAGGGGTGACATTCTGGCGGCTTATCTCGAGTATATGCCCGTTTCCGATAACTGCTGGAATGTGATGTCGATACAGATACATCCTGCATACAAGAAAAGCTCAATTTTGCGTGCTATATTCCGGCAAGCTTACAGAGAAATGTTGTCTAATCGCCCAAAAAAGGTTTTCAGCTCTGCCCATAAAAACAACGAATCTTCGGTTCGGCTTCACCGCAGATTAGGATTTAGGATTGTTTCGGAAGAAAATGAAAGATATAGGTACGAAATTTCCGGTGACGAACTGTTGGGATTTTTCAGCTGTATATTTAAGAGAGGGAATTGATCTACCTCCTGGGGGAATATGTTTTGCTTGTAAGGTATAAAAAATGTATAAAGTTTTGAAGAGGGAATTCCCATGAAGTTTCTATATGCCATTTCCGTTTTAATTTGCTTCTTGTTAGTCTATAATTTTTGGCTCAAATATGAAAATAGTATGTTTCCACTTTTTACGGACATTACTGCCATACTGATTTTTCTTCCATCATTTTTTATTTTGTTTTTTTCCTTTCCTGCCTTCTTCCTTTTAACTTTATTTAAACAGCTGAAAAAAGCGTTTAAAATTCCCATGGTATTACTGATCTATATAATGGCCTTTATATTCTCTCTGAACGCATTGGAATTTTATTCAATAAATTTGAGGGTTCTCATTCTTTCTTGACTTCATTACCGGGGTTATTACATTTCATTTTATCTATAACATTTAGTCATTCAAAGGATATCGACGGCGCAAAAGGTAACTAAAAACTTTGAAAAACTATTATAACTGCAAAGGCGCACTTGATTTTCAATTCGATATTATCGAAGACGGCAGTGTAAAATTTAAGTAGGTGACAAGAAGGAAGAAGGCTTGCAAATGTAGAAAAAAAGACCTCACCACCCAAAACACAACACAAACCACCAAAAGGAGTGTGAGGTTTTATGTTAAATATTCGA
>JAKIHM010000013.1 GCA_021608145.1 Thermovorax subterraneus | reverse complement strand
ATTTGTTTTGGCAACTACTACCTACGACACCAAGGGGAGGGAATCCTCCTTTTTTCCGAAAAACTTTTAGTTTCAATGTTTTAGAGGCCATAGGTATGTGAATTTGGTGCCCTAATTTGACATTACAACATTATTGCCTGGAGGTTATGTAATGAAATTTTGAGGTGATGATATGGCAAAGTCGCTAATAATCGTTGAATCTCCAGCTAAAGCAAAAACAATCAGCCGTTTTTTAGGAAAGGAATACAAAGTAGTGGCTTCCATGGGTCATGTCAGAGACCTGCCGAAAAGTCAGCTCGGCATTGATATTGAAAATGGCTTTATTCCAAAATATATAACCATCCGAGGGAAAGGGCCGTTGATAGAAAACCTGAAAAAAGAAGCTGCCAAAGTGAAAAATGTCTTGCTTGCTACAGACCCTGACAGGGAGGGCGAGGCCATATCGTGGCATCTTGCACATCTTTTGGAGCTCCCCCTTGAATCCCCGTGCAGAGTGGAATTCCATGAGATAACAAAAAATGCCGTTTCCGAATCCTTGCGCCGCCCTCGAAAGATCGATATGAATCTGGTAGATGCCCAGCAGGCCAGGAGAATTTTGGATCGGCTGGTGGGTTATAAAATAAGCCCGATTTTGTGGCGCAAGGTCAAGTGGGGATTGAGTGCCGGCAGGGTTCAATCGGCGGCCGTGAGGATGATATGCGACCGGGAAAAGGAGATAGCTGAATTTGTCCCTGAAGAATACTGGACGATTGAGGCAGAACTTGCATGTCAGGAAGGTAGCAATTCTTTCATTGCCAAGCTTCATTCTAAGGGAGATGAAAAACTAAGCTTAAAAAACCGCGATATGGTAGAAAAAATCATAGCCGATTTGCAAAAAGAGATTTTCACTGTTGTAGAGGTCAAAAAAGGCGAGCGTCGCCGCAACCCCTCACCGCCTTTTACGACGAGCACTATGCAGCAAGAGGCTGCAAGGAAACTTGGCTTTACCGCCAAAAAGACGATGATGATAGCCCAGCAGCTTTACGAAGGGCTGGATATCAAAGGAGAAGGCACTGTAGGGCTTGTGACTTATATAAGGACCGATTCGACTAGAATATCAGAACAAGCCCAAAAAGAGGCCAGAGAGTATATATTGAAAAATTATGGAACTGAGTATATAGGAAGCGGTACGTCGGCTCAAAAGAACAAAAAAAATATTCAAGATGCCCATGAAGCCATAAGACCCACTTCCGTCTTCCGGCATCCCGAATCTATTAAAAGCTCGCTGACTACCGACCAGTACAAACTATATAAATTAATATGGGAAAGGTTTGTGGCAAGCCAAATGGCGCCGGCAGTATATGATACTGTTTCGGCGGAAATAAAAGCGGGGGATTATATTTTTAAGGCTTCAGGTTCAACCCTTAAATTTTCTGGTTTCATGGCCGTTTATACCGAAGGAGCCGACGAAGAAACAGAAAGAGAAGAAGGTTTGCTGCCCGAACTTACTGAAGGGCAGACTCTCGTGCTTTTGCAGATCAAACCCGAACAGCATTTTACCCAGCCGCCACCCAGATATACTGAAGCCATGCTGGTAAAAGCGTTGGAGGAAAGGGGTATAGGTCGTCCGAGTACTTATGCGCCCATTATAGATACCATTCAAAAAAGGGGTTACGTAAAAAAGGAAAAAGGGAGGTTTAAGCCGACGGAATTGGGGCAAATAGTGACCGAAATTTTGAAGGAATACTTTAGCGATATCGTTGACCTCGATTTTACCGCAGAAATGGAAAGTCAGTTGGATAAAATAGAATCGGGAGAAGAAAACTGGCGGCAAATCGTAGAATCTTTTTACGGACCCTTCAAGGAAAAACTGAGGGTGGCGGAGGAGAAAATCGAGGAAGTGAAGATTGAAGATGAAGTTACTAATGAAAAGTGCGAGATATGCGGCAGAAATATGGTGATAAAACGAGGAAAATATGGTGAATTCATGGCGTGTTCCGGGTTCCCGGAATGCCGCAACACAAAACCGCTAATTGAGCAACTTGGCGTCAAGTGTCCTAAATGTGGCGGCGATATAGTTATAAGAAAATCGAAAAAAGGGCGGAAATTTTACGGGTGCAGTAACTATCCCGAATGCGATTTTGTGTCGTGGGACCCACCTGTCGAATCACCCTGTCCCCGTTGCGGCGGCTTGATGGTAGAAAAGACTGCAAGAAACAAAAAAATGGCAGTATGTACAAACCCTGAATGCGGTTATAAAAAGTTGGAGGGATGAAAGATGGAAAAAATCAAGGTCATTGGAGGCGGACTGGCTGGATGCGAAGCTGCATGGCACATAGCAAATATGGGGTTTAAAGTAGAGCTTTACGAAATGAGACCATTAAAGACTACTCCTGCCCATCATACTGATAAATTGGCCGAGCTTGTATGTAGCAATTCGCTAAGGTCTAACGAGCTCACCAATGCTGCGGGGCTTTTAAAAGAAGAAATGCGGCTTTTGGGCTCTTTGATAATAGAAAAAGCCGAGGAAAACAGCGTTCCGGCCGGTGCAGCTCTTGCCGTAGACCGGGAAAAGTTTTCCTCGGCTGTAACTGCTGCAATTGAAGAACACCCTCTAATTGAAATAAAAAGGGAAGAAGTGGTGGATATTCCCCAACCTCCTGCAATTATAGCAACTGGCCCTCTAACTTCTGATGCATTATCTAAAGCTATAAGCGAATTTTTGGGGAAGGAATACCTTTACTTTTACGACGCTGCTGCTCCTATAATTACTAGGGATTCCATAGATTGGAATGTTGCTTTCTGGGGTTCGAGGTACAACAAGGGTGACGAAGATTATGTGAATTTGCCGATGACAGAAGAGGAGTATATGGAGTTTTACAACGAACTGATAAATGCCGAAGTCCATCCCCTTAAAGAATTTGAAAAGCCGGTATTTTTCGAAGGCTGCATGCCCATCGAAGTTATGGCAAAAAGGGGCCCTAAGACGCTTCTTTTCGGACCGTTAAAGCCGGTAGGAATAATAGACCCGAGAACCGGCAAGCAGCCTTTCGCTGTAGTTCAGCTCAGAAAAGAAAACAAAGAAGGCACTCTATTCAACATGGTGGGTTTTCAGACTAGCTTAAAATGGCCGGAACAAAAACGGGTTTTCAGTAAAATTCCGGGCTTAAAAGACCCTGAGTTTGTGCGATACGGTTTTATACACAGGAATACGTTTATAATGAGCCCTAAATTCTTACATCCCTGGCTTGAAATAAAGTCGGCTCAGGGGCTGTTTTTTGCAGGCCAAATAACCGGAGTGGAAGGGTATATAGAATCGGCGGCATCCGGGATAGTAGCCGGAGTTAACATGGTTCGGCGTATAAAAGGGCAAAATCCCATTTCTTTCCCATTGGAGACGGTGATAGGGTCGCTATGCAATTATGTGGCCACTGCCGACCCCCGGAATTTTCAGCCGATGAAAGCTAATTTCGGTTTGCTCCCCCCGCTTGACGGGAGGATAAAGTCAAAAAAGGAGAGAAATCAGCTTTTAGCAGAGCGTTCCATAGAGGTGCTAAGAAAGTTTATAGAAGCTCATGAGTTAAAAATTTAGGTATGGTCATAATTTCAAAAAAATTTAACATATAATTTAAAAATAATTTAGAATTTAATCTTGCATAAAATCAAAGGTTGTGGTAGTATATTAATTGTTCGCTGTGCGAGGTTGATAACCTATGGAATATGAGGTGGTAGACAGCTTCTTAAATTACATAAAAGCTGCTAAAAACCAATCGGAGAATACATTGAAAGCTTATGCCGGCGACTTAGGACAGTTTATAGAATATTTGGAACAAAATAAAATATCCGAAACAAAGAGTTTAAAGAACATTACCCACCTTGACATAAGAGGTTTTCTGGCTTATTTAAAAGAGAAAGGTGTTGCGAAAAAAAGCATAACAAGAAAACTTTCGGCGTTGAGGAGCTTTTTTAAATATCTTGTTACAGAAGGAATCATATCCGAGGATCCCACCCAAATGGTGCAGGGAATGAAACTCCCGAAGAAGTTACCGCAATTTTTATATCCTTCAGAAGTGGAGGCACTGCTTTCGGCACCTAAAAATGACATATTGGGGATTCGCGATAGGGCTATCATGGAGCTTTTATATGCCACTGGTGTGAGAGTAAGTGAGCTCGTTTCAATAAAACTTAAAGATATAAACATGGGCGCAAATTTCATAATAGTATACGGCAAAGGTTCAAGAGAAAGGATAGTATTTTTCGGGTCAAAGGCGGCAGAAAGCCTGGAAGAATATTTGAAAAAAAGCAGGCCTTATCTTGTAAAAAATTTGAGCTGTGAGTATCTTTTTCTTAACAAAAACGGGACTAAGTTAACGGATAGAAGCGTGAGGAGAATTATAGATAAGTATGTGAAAGAATTGTCTTTGAAAAAAAATATTAGTCCCCACACTTTGAGGCATACATTTGCGACGCACATGCTGAACAATGGGGCTGATCTTAAAACTGTGCAGGAATTATTGGGACATGTGAGCCTATCCACAACACAGCTTTATACTCATCTGACAAAAGAAAGGTTAAAGGAAATATACGATAAGGTGTTTCCTCGCACAAGTAAGAAGGAGGAAAGCTGATGTTTTCAGCAACTACGATAGTAGCTATAGTAAATCAAAAGGGAGCCGCAATGGCAGGAGACGGGCAAGTTACTTTTGGGCAAAACACCATAATGAAGCATCATGCCAAAAAAGTTAGGAAAATATATAACGGCCAAGTGCTTGCAGGCTTTGCCGGTTCTGTGGCCGACGCGGTGACCCTTTTTGAGAAATTCGAGGCAAAATTGGAGGAATTTCACGGCAATCTCGTAAGGGCTGCCGTAGAGTTGGCGAAAGAATGGCGCACCGACAGAATGCTCAGGAAATTGGAGGCTTTACTGATAGCGGCTGACAAGGAGCACATTTTCATTATATCAGGAAGCGGAGAAGTGGTAGAACCTGACGACGGTATAGCAGCAATAGGGTCGGGAGGGCCTTATGCCCTTGCCGCTGCTAGAGCGCTTTCACAATTTACGGATTTACCTCCCGAAAAAATTGTCCAAGAAGCACTAAAAATTGCAGCGGATATATGCGTCTATACTAACGATTATATATCGGTGGAAGTTCTCTAAGGAGGGAAAGAATTTTGGAAGATTTAACCCCTATAAGGATTGTTGAAGAGCTGGATAAATATATAGTTGGTCAGCAGGAAGCCAAACGGTGTGTGGCTATCGCACTTCGAAATAGATACAGGAGGCAAAAGCTACCCAAGGAGCTTCAAGATGAAATAATGCCAAAAAATATATTGATGATTGGACCTACGGGAGTGGGTAAAACGGAAATAGCAAGAAGACTTGCAAAGCTTGTGAACGCTCCTTTCGTCAAGGTTGAAGCCACTAAATTTACTGAAGTCGGTTATGTCGGGCGCGATGTGGATTCGATGGTGAGGGATCTGGTGGAAACCTCCATAAGAATGGTCAAAGTGGAGAAAATGGAACAGGTAAAAGACAGGGCGAGGGAACTAGCAGAGCTCAGGATTGCGGAAATACTGCAGCCTGATCCGGTAAGGAGCACCGGTTTTAAAAATCCTTTTGAAGTACTTTTTGGAAATGTATCGAGGATTGAAGAAAACGACGATGAATACGAAAGAAAGTTGAGGATGGCTAAAGAAAAGCGTAAGGTGATGCTTGAAGATATTAAGTCCGGGAAATTAGATAATGAAATGATAGAAATAGAAATTGAGGACAATTCTATGCCAGTGTTGGAAGTATTTTCGAATTACGGAATTGAAGAAATGGGAATTAATTTCCAGGATTTGTTTGGCGGCCTTATTCCAAAGCGGAAAAAGAAAAAAAGAGTCACTATCGAAACTGCAAGGAAGATATTGACCCAGGAAGAAGCCCAAAAGCTCATAGATATGGATGAAGTCATATCGGAGGCAATAAAAAGGGCAGAAGAAACGGGCATCATCTTTATAGACGAAATAGACAAGATAGCAGGAAGAGAGCATGGAACAGGCCCGGATGTATCAAGAGAAGGCGTTCAGAGGGATATTCTTCCGATTGTCGAAGGTTGCACGGTAGTGACGAAGTACGGGCCTGTAAAAACTGATCATATTCTGTTTATTGCTGCGGGAGCTTTTCACATTTCGAAGCCCTCAGACCTCATACCTGAGCTGCAGGGAAGATTTCCGATTCGCGTGGAACTGAAGAGCCTCACAAAGGAAGACTTAAAGAGAATTTTAGTTGAGCCAAAAAATTCTCTGATAAAACAATATAAGGCTTTGCTGGAAACTGAAGGAATAAAAATCCATTTTACGGAAGATGCTATTGATGAGATAGTAAATATAGCAGTACATGTAAATCAACATACAGAGAATATTGGTGCAAGGAGACTTCACACAATTATGGAAAAGTTATTGGAAGATATATCTTTCAATGCCTCCGAGATCAAGGAAAAAAGCCCCGAATTTATCATCGACAGAAATTACGTCAATGAAAAACTAAAAGAGATAGTCAAAGATAAGGATTTAAGCATGTATATTTTGTGATACAATTAATTAATTTAAAAAATCGGAAAAGGAGGAAATATAAAATGAGCAGTGATTTGCTAGAAAAAACAAGGAGAATCAACAAATTACTACAAAGATCTGCAGGTTATCCTGTGGATTTCAGCGAAGTCTGCAAGATTTTAAGCGAAGTCTTAAATGCCAACGCTTATGTAGCTAGCCGAAAAGGAAAGGTTTTGGGCTATGCGCTTCTCAACGAATACGATTGCGACGTTATACAAAATAGAGTCCTGGAAGAAAAGATGTTTCCAAAAGAGTACAATGACAAGTTGCTGGAAATTCACGAGACGATGCCGAATATACCTCAGGAAGAACTCGAGTGCGTGTTTGACAGCACTCAGAGATGTCCGCATCCGGGGAAATTAGTGACTATCGTGCCTATAAACGGAGGAGGGGAAAGGTTAGGCACTCTTGTCCTTGCCAGGTTCGGCGACAAATTTACCGATGATGACCTGGTTCTTGCGGAGTACAGCGCAACGGTCGTAGGGATGGAAATACTGAGGTCGAAGACTGAAGAGATAGAAGAGGAAGCTCGGAAGAAAGCGGTGGTGCAGCTTGCCATAGGTACCCTGTCATTCTCGGAACTAGAAGCCGTGCAGCACATTTTCGAAGAGTTGGAAGGAAATGAAGGATTGTTGGTGGCAAGCAAAATTGCAGATAGAGTAGGAATAACACGTTCTGTAATAGTAAACGCGCTTAGAAAGTTAGAGAGCGCGGGAGTGATAGAATCCAGGTCATTGGGAATGAAAGGAACATATATAAAAGTTTTAAACGACAAACTGCTGGAAGAACTAAAAAAAGTTCGCTCATAAAAATGCGTGAAATTTTATTTCACGCATTTTTTGTGCTTTTAGGTAGTCCCAAAGTATCATATACAAAAATATCCATGTGTGTTATAATGTGACATAAAAAGACATAAATTTTGAGGTAAAAGCAGGAAAATATAAATTTTTAGCGAAGTTAAGAAAATAAATCACTTTTGTATTGTCGAAAAAAGAAGGTGAAGGCAAAATGGATATCTTTAAAATGGCGGGCCTTTTAGAAAGTTTTCTAGATGCCAAATGGTTAAGGCAAGAAGTGCTGGCTAACAACATCGCCAATGTCGATACGCCAAATTTCAAGAGATCAGACATTGTTTTTGAAGATTTGCTTAAAAACTATTTAAAGGAAAACGGTTCTAAGCTTCCCCTTTCCACTACCAACGAAAAGCATATTCAAAATACATGGTCGATGATAGATATAAAGCCGAAGATTATTGTCCAAAACGATAGAACCTTGAGAAACGACGGAAATAACGTGGACATAGATAAAGAAATGGTCGAACTTGCCGAGAATGCTTTATCTTACAACATAATAGCCGAGCAGGTCCAAAGGCAGTTTTCTTTATTGAGGTCGGCAATTACCGAAGGAAGGAGATAGCGGTTATGAGTATCTTCAGGGCAATGGAAATTAGCGCTTCGGGTCTAACCGCTCAAAGGCTTAGGATGGATGTGATTTCGAATAACATAGCTAATGTGAATACCACCCGCACTGAACAGGGAGGTCCTTACAGGAGAAAAAGGGTCATTTTTCAGGAAAAAAGGTCCGAGCCTAATTTTAGAGAACTCCTCCAAAACACGCTATTAAATGCTACTGGGGAAGGAGTTCGGGTAGTGGCTATAGAGGAAGATAATGCACCTTTCAGGCTAGTATACGACCCGTCGCATCCCGATGCCGACGAAGACGGATATGTGAGAATGCCTAATGTAAATATCGTAACAGAGATGGTCGATATGATATCGGCAACAAGAAGTTATGAAGCTAATGTGACGGCGATAAATTCGGTAAAAAGCATGATTAGTAAAGCATTAGAGATAGGAAAGGCGTGATGAATGCTGACGAAGGAAAAAGGGGGTAAACGCAGTGCAAATTGGCAGGGTCGGAGAGTCAATCGGCAATTTGTATGTCCAGCCTGCGGACAACAAAAGCAGCAACTCCTTCAGTGAATTGTTGAAAAAGGCCTTTGAAACGATTAACGGTTATCAAAAAAATTACGATGATATCCTAAAGAAAATGCTTGCCGGAGAAGATATAAGCGTCCATGAAGTGATGATTGCTGCAGAAAAAGCTAAACTTTCTCTTGATCTGGCAATACAAGTGAGAAATAAAGCCATAGAAGCCTACCAGGAGATCATGAGGATGCAGATATAACAGGCGAAGGTGGAATTTAATGGAATTTATTAATAATCTAAGGCAGAAATTGAAGGAATTTTGGGAATCAAAGAGCAAGGCTCAAAAGATAAGGATCGGATTAAGTGTAGCTCTTGTAATTTTGATGGTATCCATATTAGGTTATTTTATGACAAGGCCGAATTACGTTACACTTTATTCCAACTTAGACGAAAAAGATGCTGGAGAAATTGTAAAAAAGCTGGATGATATGAAAATTCCTTACCAGCTTACCGATGGCGGAAGAACGATTCTCACCGATGCTAAAGATGTCTACAAAGTAAGGCTGGAACTTGCAAGAGAAGGACTACCGAAAGGCGGACAGATAGGCTTCAGCGATATTTTTGGCAAAACCAGGCTAGGGACCACAGAATGGGAAAAACAGATTCAATATACCCAGGCTCTGCAGGGTGAGCTGGCAAGGACTATAGAGGAAATGGAGCAAGTAGAGACAGCTCGCGTACACATCGTTCAACCTCAGAAGAGCCTTTTCATAGAGCCAAATGCCCAGCGAGAACCGTCGGCAGCGGTTTTTCTGAAGATTAAACCGGGAAAAGAACTCACTGAAGAGGAAACAAGGGGTATCATAAATTTAATTGCCCACTCTGTTGAGGGACTTAAACCGGAAAATATTACCATTGTAGATGAGCACGGGAGGATATTGTCGAATATACCTCTTTCAGAAGAGGAGAATACTAAGGAATTAGTTAACGCTCAGCTTGCCATCCAGGAAAATTTCCAGAAACGGCTGCAATCCAGCGTGCAGTCGCTTCTTGAGCAGATATTCGGTCCGGGCAATGTGGCTGTACGGGTGAACGCCCAGCTAGACTTCGACAAAAAAACGGTTGAAAACCGAACGTTTTCCCCGCCGAATCCGGAGTTTAACGAAGGATTGCTCAGAAGTGTCCAGGAATTGAGGGAATATTTTTCAGGGCAAGGTAACGTTCCTCAGGGAGAACCAGGAGTGGGAAGTAACATAGGGACATATCAGCAGCAGAACCAGGGAGGGACTTCTGATTATCAAAAGAGCGAAATAATCCGCAACTATGAATTGAACGAATCGAAGGAAAATATTGCGGTTGCACCTGGAGCTGTTAGAAAGCTTACTGTTTCGGTTGTCATAAACAGGGAGCTGACTGATGGTGAAAAAGAAAAAATAGTTGCTCTCGTCGGAAACGCAGTTGGTTATGACATACAGCGGGATCAGATAACGGTTGAAGGAATGACATTTGACACGCAGCTTACTGACATGCTTTCAAGACAGCTAAGCGAAGAAGCCAAAAGCCGGCAGAGGCAGAGGATATTAGTAATCATAACGGTTTTAGTTCTTGCTGCGGCAATGGTTTTCTTGTATAGAACATTGAGGCGAAGAAAATTACAGATAGAAGAAGCGGCAGAACTTTCGCAGAAACTTGCTGAAGCTCAGCAGGCTGCATCGGTGGAGATCGATGAAAATAAGGAATTATTTAAAAACATTGAGCGGCTTGCCAGGCAGAGGCCTGAAGAGGTTGCCAAAATTCTTAGAACCTGGTTAAATGAAGAATAAGAGGTGTTGAAGGTGCCGTCGTCAAAAATGAGCGGGAGGCAAAAAGCGGCAATTCTGATGGTCGCATTAGGTCCTGAAGTTGCGTCTAATGTATTTCGCTATTTAAAAGAAGAAGAGATAGAGCAGTTGACTATAGACATCGCAAGTTTAAGAAAAGTGAAAGAGGAAGAAAGGAGAGCCGTTTTCGAAGAGTTTTACCAAATGGTGGTTGCCAATGACTACATAGCTCAAGGGGGAATAGAGTACGCAAAAGAGATATTAGAGAAAGCATTGGGTACCCAAAAGGCTTTTGAAATCATCAATAAGTTAACTTCAACATTACAGGTCAGGCCCTTCGATTTTGTTCGAAAGGCCGACCCCTCCCAGCTTTTGAATTTTATACAAAATGAAAATTCGCAGACCATAGCCCTGATAATGGCGTACCTTCAACCTGAAAAAGCCGCGCTGCTTCTTTCGTCGCTGCCGCCGGAAAAACAGGTGGATATAGCAAAACGAATTGCTACAATGGAGAGGGTTTCACCTGAAGTCATCATGGAAGTGGAGAAGGTCTTGGAAAGGCAACTTTCTACGGTAGTAATTGAGGATTACACCAATGTTGGCGGAATACAGGCTATAGTGAACATTTTAAACGGCGTAGACCGCAGCACAGAAAAGAACATAATAGAAGCCCTTGAGATGGAAAATCCGGAGTTGGCCGAAGAGATAAGGAAGAGGATGTTTGTATTTGAAGACATACTGACACTAGACAACAGGTCGGTCCAGAGAATATTGCGGGAAGTAGATAACCAAGACCTGGTGCTGGCGCTCAAAGGAGCGAGTGAAGAGGTAAAAAACAAGATATTCAGCAATATGTCAAAACGCCAGGCCGAAATGATAAAGGAGGATATGGAGTATTTAGGTCCCGTAAGGCTCAGAGATGTGGAAGAAGCCCAGCAAAAGATTGTGAACGTCATAAGAAAGCTAGAGGATGCGGGCGAGATAATTATTTCCCGCGGAGGAGGCGACGACATAATTGTCTAAAGTTTTGAAAGGCGTCGAGGTTTCAAGGGAAACTCCATATAAGATAAAGGATTTACATTTTCGAAACTTAAAAATCGAGAATACCATAAAAGATAGGGCTTGCTTTTCGCTTGAAGCGTTTTACAAGAGCAAGGCTAGCAAACTTTTTGACGATGCTGCTCAGAAAGCATCGGAAATAATCGAAAAAGCAAAGGAAGAAAGTAAAGCTATTATCAAAAAAGCTATGGAAAAACGAGAAGAAATGGAAAAAGAAGCTTTCGAGAAAGGTTATAAAGATGGCTTTAAGAAAGGGAAGGAAGATGCTGAAAAGGAGATAAGGCGCGTTTTTGAAAAATATTTGGAACAGTTTAACTTATTGAGGGAGAACCTTCTTAATCAAAACAGAGAGTATTTGAATGATGTAGAAAAGGAATGCCTGAAACTTGCATTTTACATAGCTGAAAAGATATTAATGGAGCATGCCAAGGTAGATAGCAGATATATACTTGGAATAGTTGAGTCTGCCTTTGAGAAAATAGGGCAGGAGAAGGACGTGTTAGTTAGGATAAGCGAAAAGGATTTTCAAAGACTTGAAGGAGAAATAAAAGACATCAGCCAAAAGGCGAAGCACAGAAAAGTCAATTTTGTTATGGACCCGACGCTTTCTGAAGGTGAGTGCATAATACTAGGGAACTGTTTTGAAATCGATGCCAGTTTGCGCACCCAGCTTGAAAACCTGAGGTCAGAATTGATAGAAATGGAAGTTCTATATGAATAAGAGTTTCTTTGAAAACTACAAGTCAATTGTAAATGGCATAGATACTTTGAAGATAAAAGGGAAAATATCGAAAATTGTGGGCCTCACAATAGAGTCCCAGGGCCCTCCTGCAGAAATTGGAGAGATTTGCAAGATAAGACTTTCCCGCACGCCAGGGAAGAAGCTTTTAGCTGAAGTGGTAGGTTTTCACGACGACAAGATAATATTGATGCCACTTGGAGATATGGATGGCATTGCACCAGGTGAAGAAGTGGAGGCTACAGGTAAAAAATTAATGGTTCCGGTTGGAGACGAGCTGCTGGGCAGGATCTTGGATGGTTTGGGAAATCCGATTGATGGGAGGGGACCTATAAAAAGCACGGATTATTATCCGCTTCACAATTCTCCCCCAAATCCCGTAGAGCGAGCACCGATTGATTCCCCATTGCCACTGGGAATAAAGGCAATAGATGCTCTAATAACTTGTGGACGGGGGCAAAGGATAGGCATCTTTGCAGGAAGTGGAGTTGGGAAAAGCACCCTGCTAGGTATGATTGCAAGAAACACGAGGGCAGATGTAAATGTCATAGCCCTGGTAGGCGAGAGGGGAAGGGAACTAAACAGTTTTATAAAAAAGGATTTGAGAGAAGACGGATTAAAGCGGTCCGTTGTGGTCGTTGCTACGTCGGATAAACCTCCGCTTTTAAGGACTAAGGCGGCTTTTACAGCTACGGCTATTGCCGAGTATTTTAGGGACAAGGGGCTCGATGTGCTTTTGATGATGGATTCTGTTACTAGGTTTGCCATGGCGCAGCGAGAAGTGGGTTTGGCATCAGGTGAACCGCCCGTGACGAGAGGTTATACTCCTTCGGTTTTTGCCATTTTACCTAAGTTGCTGGAAAGAGCAGGTACATCGAGCAAAGGCTCTATTACGGGAATTTACACGGTCTTGGTAGATGGCGATGACTTAAACGAACCCATATCAGATGCTGTGCGGGGTATTCTAGACGGACACATCGTGCTTTCGCGGGCTCTTGCGAATAAAAACCACTATCCGGCTATTGACGTTTTATCGAGTATAAGCAGGCTTATGAATGACGTTATTTCCGAAAGCCATAAGGAACTTGCCGCTAAAGTAAAGAGCCTGATTTCTGTTTACAGCGAAGCGGAAGACCTTATTAACCTTGGTGCTTATGTTAAGGGGAGTAATCCAAGAATCGATGAAGCATTGATATATATCGACGAAATTAGAAAGTTTCTAATCCAGGATGTGGACGAAAAGGTGGATTTTGAGGAAACTCTGAGGCAATTAAAGAGGATTTTTGAAGGAGAGCAATAAATCGTAATGAGGCGGTTTAAATTTAATTTGAATACTGCATTGAGAGTAAAGCAAAAAATTGAACAAATTAGGGAACACCAGCTGATAGAGGCTCGCATGGTTCTTGAAAGAGAAAAACAGGAGCTATTAGCTTTAAAAGAGAAAAAGAACGATATAAAGCAGGTGATGGAAAGAGAATTGCAGCGACCGCTGAAAGCAGCTGAGTTAATGCTTTACGAGTCGATTATGAACGCCTTAAATGAGAGGGTGAAAAATCAAGAATCAAAGGTTAAATGCGCTATTGAAAAATCGAAAGAAATAACAGAGTTGTATTTGGCGGCAAGGCGAGAGAGACAGGTAATGGAAAAATTAAAAGAGAAAAAGTATGCTAATTATCTTATAGAGCTGAATCGGGAGGAACAAAAAATTTTGGACGATATTGCCTCACTCGCTTACATCAGGCGAGGAGGGGAGGAGTAGTAATAGTGGGTGCTGAAAACAAAAGTTCGCAGTCCAAAATAGCAATAGTTGTTTTAATCGTGTTGCTACTTTTGGCGATAATTTTTGCCGGGTGGTTTTTAATATCCAGGTCGAAAAGTCTTCCTTTAAGCAATATGATGACAAAAATTCCTTTTGTAGGTGCCCTTTTTGCTAAAAGTTCGTCAAACGAACAGAGTCTTTTAGAGCAATTAGAAGAAGAAAAAAGCTTACTCGATGCCGAATGGCAAAAATTAAACAGGCAGGCTAGCGAGATAAATAAAAAGCAAAAGGAATTGGAAAAAAAGGAATTGGAACTTGATGAAAGAGAGGCGAAGATAAATCAGGAAAAAGCAAGAGTTGAACAAACGTTGGATGACATTAAAAATATCGCCCAGTATTATGAGTTAATGGCTCCCAATAAGGCTGCAACTATCATGGAAACATTGGAGGATGAAGTGGTGATAAGGATTTTCAAGAATATGAAAAAAGAAGCTGTAGCTGAAATTTTAGCAAATATGGACCCAAAAAGAGCAGCCGCATTAACCAGAAAACTGTCGGGCGAACAGTAATTTTAGAATTTAAAAACTATAGAAAGGAGGTGAAAAAAGGTGACAGGCCAGATAGTTGCCGCTATTAGCGCTCCAGTAAGTGAGAAGAAATTTTATGCTCTTTCACAATTGCAGAAAGCAAAATTTGCCTGTATGGAATATTATTCAAATTTCGACCAGGTGCTTGAACTTCTTCTGGAAGAGGCCAAAAATGTTGAAGGTTCTGGGAAGGATGATGTGACGCCTGATAATTTTGTCCTACTAATGCAGTTATTAAACATAAACATATTACCCTGCCGAGAGAAACTAAATGCAATCAAGTTAGAGTCAAGCGAACCGGACACCATTAATAACGAGGCTGCAACAGAATTGAAAATTGCTGAAATAAGCGGCGAGAAAGCAAGAGAAGTTGATCAATTGTTAAATTCCGAAAAAAAGTCTTTTTCTTCACCTATAGAAATTCCAGAAGATAATACAGCGAACACATCTAAAGGAAAAAGCGAGGTAATAATTGTAAATGCCAAATCTACTTTAATGAATAATTCAACACCTTACGAAAGCACAAGGGTATCAAATGCGATGAAAGACAAGGCAGGAGAACAACAAGAGGTGCCGAAAGGGATCGAACTTATGAATGAAAAAAAAGGGGAAGTTTTAGATTTTGAGAAAGTAGTAACGGAAAAAGTTGGACAAAGAGCATCTCCAGGAGTATCGAAAATGCCTGAGAATACAGTAGAAACTTTTGAAATCATTTTTCAGATTCCTTCAGCGGAAAAAACAAATACAATTAATGCCGTTTCCGAAAAAAATGAAGTGTTAATCCCGGAAAGCTACAAAGAAAAAATCCAGTTTATAAAAGATGCGATATTCGATGAACTGGTCGAAAAAGTCCAAGTCGCCGTAAAAGGATCGATGAGAGAAATAAAAATAAAAATAAAGCCGGAACATCTAGGCGAAATGATGGTGAGGATCACGCAGGATAAGGGTGAAGTAAAGGCGGAGTTTTTCGTTAAAAATGCAATAATGAAAGAACTCCTGCAGTCAAGCGTTCAAGAAATAAAAGGTCAAATAGCAAAACAGGGTTACGAGTTAAGCGATATAAAAATTTACGATTTTCCGATGCAATTTGATATGCAGCAACAAGGCGAAAAATACGAAAATGAGCGGTATAATAACAGCCATTACCGAAAGGTCCTTAAAACTAGTGAAGGAGTAGAAGGGAAGATAGCAAAACCCATTGGAGAAGTAGCTCAAGCTAAGGCTCTTTACGGGATTTCAGAGGGTTTAAGTGTGATAAATTATATAGTGTGAAAGGGAGTGAGGCCTTGAATACTATTGAAAACGGTGGGATTTTAGGAACAGCGGGAAATAGCGGCGATTACACGACGAAGAAATCCGCCCTTTCTAAGGATGACTTCTTAAAGCTGCTGATAACCGAGCTGAAGTTTCAAAATCCCCTTGAACCTCTAGAGAGTAAAGAATATATAGCCCAGCTTGCTACTTTTTCGACATTAGAACAGCTTCAGAACCTTAATAAGCAGATTTCTATAGTTTCTGCCATAAGCCTTATTGGAAAAAATGTGAAAGCCGCCGATGAAAATGGCTTTGTGGCTGGAGTAGTAAAAGGAATTTCATTTGTGCAGGAAGAGTTAAAGCTTATCGTAGGCGATGAAGAAAGACTGGTTTCGGTAGGAGATGTGTTTGAGATGAGCTAAAGGCGGCTATATTAGGCGGTGGTGAAAATGAACGAGTACGTGAAATTGTCCTTGAATTTGCCAGTAACTAAAATAGAACCTGCAGGACAAGGAAAGCCCAAGCAGGAAGCAGGGAAAACGACCGGAGATTTCCAAAAGATCCTGGAAGAAAAGCTGGGAAGGGAACTTAAGGTTTCCAAACACGCCATGCTTAGGATGGCATCCCGGAATATAAATCTGACGTCCGAGCAGCTGGAAAAGCTAAACGCAGCGGTGGAAAAAGCGGAGAAAAAAGGGGTAAGGGAGTCGCTAATCCTGATAAACGATGTAGCCTTCGTGGTCAGTATCAAAAACAGGACCATCATAACTGCGGTGGATGGACCAAACTTAAAGGAGAATGTATTTACAAATATTGACGGTGCCGTGATAATGTGAGCCGGACCTTTTAAGGGGGCTCAGGACTCCTGAACGACCGAGGGAGTAAAGGCACCGAGTTATAAATCTAGGAGGAGGAATATAACATGATGAGATCGATGTTCTCGGCCGTGACGGGCCTGAGAAATCACCAGACCATGATGGATGTTATCGGAAATAACATAGCCAATGTCAATACGGTGGGCTTTAAAAAGAGCCGCGTTACATTTCAAGATGCCTTATACCAAACGATAAAAGGTGCGTCTTCTGCACAGGGAAGTAGGGGTGGAACAAATCCTATGCAGGTGGGGCTTGGGATGACGGTAGCCTCTATTGATACACTACACACCCCTTCAAGCCTTGAGGCCACGGGGAACATGACGGACCTCGCCATAGAAGGGGACGGGTTTTTCATACTTTCCGACGGTCAGAACTATTACTACACAAGGGCGGGCAATTTTGGATTCGACGAAGAGGGCAATCTCGTGAGTACCTCTAATGGCCTCAAAGTCATGGGTTGGCAGGGCACTGTGGATAAGACTCCACAGAACATAACATCCATAAGAATACAAAAAGGCATGATGATGCCGGCTAAGGCTACAAGTGAAGTGAGATTTGCGAAAAATTTAAATGACGCAGATACCATCGGTACCCAATACAATATCCCGTTTAGAGTTTACGATTCGAAAGGCAATGCCCATAATATTACCATTACTTTTACTAAGGCAGATTTAAACAGATGGGATTATGCAATAAATTCATCGGATACAACAATATCTAACATAGCCAATAATCAAGGAAGCCTAGTGTTCGATCAAGTCGGTAGCCTTGATACCGATCAAAGTACAATAAATCAGGTCGAACTCACGATTAATGGTGCCGATCCAATCTCCCTTTCACTGGATTTTTCAGCGGTGACCCAGTATGCGAAAGAAACAACCGTGGATCTTTCCTATCAGGATGGCTACGCTGCGGGAACGCTGCTCGGAATTTCGGTGGATTCTAAAGGTGTTATAACGGGGGTCTTTGACAACGGGCAGAACATGGAACTTGCTCAGGTGGCTTTAGCGGTTTTTGATAACCCGGCGGGGCTTATAAAGGCAGTAGGCAATACCTACATGGCTTCCAACAACTCGGGGGAAGTCCAGATTGGAATGGCGGGAACTGGAGGGCGTGGCACAATTAGTCCCGGTTCCCTTGAGATGTCCAATGTGGATCTGGCGGAAGAGTTTACCCGCATGATAGTTACTCAAAGGGGTTTTCAGGCCAATTCTAGGATAATTTCTGCGTCGGATGAAATGCTGCAGGAGCTTGTAAACATAAAAAGGTAATCTCTAAATTTATAATTAGGCCCGGGGTAAATCCCGGGCCCAGATAAAGCTTTTTGAAAAGAGGTGAAGCCTTGATAGAACTCACAAGGCTCAACGGAAAAAAATTCTTCCTTAATGTAGACTTAATCGAAACAATAGAGCCGACACCGGATACAGTGATAAAACTTACCAATGAAAAGACTTATATTGTAAAAGAATCACCACTCGAAGTTGTGGATAAAATCGTAGCTTACAAAAGAAGGATTGTAAGGGGATGTGAAGTTAATGGATAGGGCAACGTTGATAGGCATTGTAGGAGGACTCGGGCTTTTCTTATGGGCTATATACATGGGTGGAGACCTTAAGGCTTTCATAAATGTTCCTTCTTTGATGATAGTGCTTGGGGGCGTTATTGCTTCTACTTTGATCAATTTCCCCCTCTCGAAGTTCATCGGAGTATTGAAGATATTGAAAAATGTTTTTGTTGAAAAGAGTGTAAGCGCTGAAGAAATAATAAAGACCGTTGTAAGACTCGCCGACATAGCGAGGAGAGAAGGTCTACTGGCACTGGAAGAAACTGCAGAACAATTGGAAGACGATTTCATGAAACGGGGGTTATGCTGGTTGTAGACGGCACGGACCCAGACCTTGTCAAGAACATTTTGGAAACGGAACTTGCTTTTCTCGAAGAGAGGCACAAAGAAGGGCAAAGCATTTTCGAAACGATGGGTTCGCTCGCGCCATCTTATGGGTTGTTGGGCACCATAATCGGCCTTATTCAGATGCTCGGCAAGTTAAACGACCCGAGTTCCGTAGGGCCGGGGATGGCGGTTGCACTTATTACAACATTTTACGGCGCTTTCCTCGCGTATTTTATTTTTAACCCAATAGCTGGAAAACTAAAAGTCAGGAGCCGGCAGGAAATACTCTTAAAGGAAATTATGATAGAAGGAATCCTTTCGATACAGGCTGGTGAAAATCCGCGAATAATAGAGGAAAAACTGAAGGCATTCCTGTCGCCAGAGCTTAGAAAATCCTTTAAGGAAAAGGATAAAGAAAGCGCAGAAAGCGGTGAGAACCTTGCCTGGCGCTAAAAAAAGAAGATCCGAAGATGCACCGCCTCCTGGAGCTCCACAATGGATGACGACTTATGGAGACCTTGTCACACAGATATTGATATTTTTCGTCTTGCTCTTTGCCCTTTCAAATATTGATGCGAAGAAGTTTGACCTTGCCATAACATCAGTGCAGGGTTCACTTGGAATATTGGAAAGTGGAAAATCGCTCATTAGGGGGGAGTTTGTGGAAGAGGGCTTTGCCGGTGAAAATTTATTTACTGGGGAGCAGCAGGAGGAAAGAGAACTGAGAGAATTGGGTTATACAATATTAGAAATTATTAAGGCTAGCGGTTACAAGGGGGTAACGGTTAGCATAGACGAAAGAGGACTTGCGGTGAGGTTCATGGAGGGGGCTCTTTTTGATTCGGGGAAGGCAGATTTGAAAAGTGAAGCAATACGTTTATTAGACAAAATAGCGCCGGTATTAAAGCAGAGCCAGCGCCCCATAAGGGTAGAAGGCCATACTGATAATGTGCCGATACATACTAAAGAGTTTCCTTCAAACTGGGAGCTTTCTACGGCAAGGGCGGTCAACGTTTTGAGGTATCTCGTAGAAAAGCACGAAATTCCCCCTCAGATAATTTCAGCCGCGGGCTACGGTGAATACCATCCTATTGTGCCAAACGATACGGCTCAAAATCGTTCGCGAAATAGAAGGGTTGAAATCATTATACTGAGTTCTTCATCAATGGCACAGGAACCTAAGTGAATGGAGGTTAATACATGGCCAATAAATTGCGCTCGACGTTAAAACTCTTGGTAGTTGTGATTTTGGTGTTATTAGTCAGTACCACTGTTACTTACTTTATTGCCAAAAACATACTGGCAGATAATTCTAAAAAGCAGCAGGAAAACCAATCGATTACTTATTCATTGGGAGATTACCTTACAAATTTAGCGGACAGAGGTTATGTGAAGGTTTCTATTGTATGCCTTATTGACGGCAAGGAAGCTGAAAAGGAATTGAAAAAAAAAGAATATCAGATAAAGGATAGGGTCTATAGTGTTCTTCGCTCTAAGACTTACGACTCCTTAAAAGATTCAAAAGGGATGGAAGCATTGAAAAAAGAAATAAAAGATACGGTAAACAAATTGATTGAAAACGGGAAAATACAAGAGGTGTATTTTACGAATATAATAGTAAACTGAAATAGTAAACTGATGAGGGGGTCAAGAGCTTGGCCGAAATACTTTCGCAAAGCGAGATAGACGCTCTTATTAACGCACTAACAGCAGGAGAAATAAAGGCCGAAGAGATAAAAAAAGAGGCTTATGAAAAGAGAATAAAAGTTTACGATTTTAGGAAGCCGAACAAATTCTCTAAAGAACAGCTCAGCACTCTGCACCTTATCCATGAAAACTTTGCCCGGCAACTAATAACTTACTTTTCGGCACAGCTTAGGGCTCTTGTCCACGTGAACGCATCTAGCGTAGATCAAATGCCCTATTCGGAATTTATCTCCTCAATTCCAAATCCCTCGATTATCGGTATACTTGATTTTAAACCGTTGAGAGGTGCTATAATACTGACAATAGACACATATTTAGCTTTTTCAATTGTTGAAAGGCTGCTGGGAGGAAGCGGTGAATATAAAGACAAGCCGAGAGAGCCGACCGAGATAGAGGCGAACATCCTGCAGAGGCTATATTCAAAACTTGCAAAACTTATAAAAGAAGCTTGGCAGGATATACAGGAACTTGACCCCGCCTTTGACAAACTTGAGACCAATCCCCAGTTCGTTCAGCTGGTTTCTCCGAATGAAGCAGTGGCTCTGATTACTATAAGCATAAAGGTTGGACAGACTGAGGGAATGATAAATATATGCCTACCATACATAGTTATAGAACCTGTTTTACCTAAGTTGTCAGCAAAAGTATGGCTTTCCACCAGCAAAAGGGATGGCGGTGTAAGTTTTACAAAGACAATTGCAGGGAAGCTAGAAAAAGTCAGTACGGAAATAAGGGCAGAAATTGGAAGAGCAAAGATTTCGGTTAGAGATTTTCTAAACCTAGAGGTGGGAGATGTCATACAATTGGATAAGCGGGTAAACAGCGAAATTGATATTTTTGTGCACGATGTCCTCAAGTATAAAGGAATAATGGGCAAGCGAAACGGACGTCTTGCGCTTAGGGTTACAAAAGTTGCGAGAGAAAGGGATGAAGCAAATGATGGATGAAAACCGAATCTTATCACAAGAGGAAATAAATGAACTCCTGGCCAAAACGCTTTCAAAAAAAAGTGAGGAAGAAGTACTCACTCAGGAGGAAAAAGATGCTTTAGGAGAGATAGGGAATATATCCATAGGCACATCGGCTACTACGCTTTATACGTTATTGAGGAACAAGGTCATAATCACAACTCCAAATGTGACTGTTACTACTATCAAAGAATTGCAAAAGAAATTTACGATTCCTTTTATAGCTGTAATAGTAGATTATACGGAAGGTATTGAAGGGAGCACAATACTTATTATAAAGGAAGAAGATGCTAAAGTTATAGCTGATTTGATGATGGGAGGAGATGGTACTAACACCGATGTAGAATTGGATGATTTAAGACTCAGCGCTGTAGGCGAAGCCATGAATCAGATGATGGGTTCTTCTGCGACATCATTATCTACACTGTTAAAAAGGAATATTAACATTTCACCTCCCAAGCTTAAGCGGATTAGCTTTGACGATGACTCCCTTAAGAATTATTTCAAAAAAGAAGAAAAAATCGTAGTAGTTTCTTTCCAAATGGAGGTGGGAGAATTAATAAAAAGCCAAATAATGCTTTTAATGTCGATTCCGTTTGCAAAAAAAATGGTAAGGGAATTATATGAAGTATCGTCGGCAAATGCTGCAGAAAATATAGAAAATGTAGAACTGGAGAAAGAAGAAAAACATAAAGAAAAACAGCTCTCGGAAGAGAAGGTAGCAAAGCAAAAACAGTTTCCCGAAAAGCAGAAGGACAAAATTGAAGTAAAGCCAATTGAACTTGAAGACTTCGATGATGGGTTGACTTCAAGCAAGAAATCTTCATTGGACCTAATTATGGATGTTCCTTTGGAAATCTCTGTCGAACTCGGGCGGACAGTCAAAAAGATAAAAGAAATCCTGGAAATAGGGCCAGGTTCCATAATCGAACTGGAGAAAATGGCTGGAGAGCCAGTAGATATCCTGGTAAACGGTAAACGTATAGCAAAAGGAGAGGTCGTGGTTATTGACGAAAATTTCGGAGTGAGAATTACAGAAATCATAAATTCTAGTGAGAAAATTGACTATTTACAGTAAAGATTAAGGAGGAGTCAAAATGGCGGGAATTTTGATCGTAGACGATGCAGCCTTCATGAGGATGATGATAAAAGACATTCTCACCAAAAATGGGTTTGAAGTGGTGGGGGAGGCCGAAAACGGTGCCGTGGCCGTGGAGAAGTACAAAGCGTTAAAACCCAGCCTCGTGGTGATGGACATAACGATGCCGGAAATGGATGGAATTGAGGCAGTAAGGAGAATAAAAGCGATAGACCCTGACGCAAAGATAATAATGTGTTCGGCAATGGGGCAACAGGCTATGGTCATAGATGCCATACAGGCGGGAGCAAGGGATTTCATCGTGAAACCTTTCCAGCCCGATAGGGTGGTAGAGGCTGTTAAAAAAGCACTTTCGTGAAGAAGGTAAAGATCTCTATGAAGCCAAAAATTTTCTATTGGATTTTAATCATTTTTATCGTTCTTTATTCCCTGATTGACAGTTCAATTATGTTTGCCGATGACACTAAAGAGTCGCCGGTTGACGTGAAAAATCTCAAAAGTTACAATTTCGAAGAGCCTGGCACGGGCAATCGAGCGGGCTTAATTCAAAGAGGATTTGTCGGTTTTGCTATCTATATAGGCTCGCTAGTCCTGGTATGTTTGCTTGCAATATTGGCCTTGCGATGGATGGCAAGGTATGCTAAACCTTCTAATTGGAAGAGCAAGTATATGGAAGTATTAGATGCGTTATATCTAGATTCAAAAAACCGCTTATTGATAATAAAATCTCCGGCAGGCGTGAAACTCCTGGGGATATCGGATAAAGGAATAAACATAATAGGAGAGCTTGATAAAAAAACAGCCGAATTAATAGAGGAAGCTGAAAAATCAGGCATCCAAAGCAGGACTTTTGGTATGCAACTAGAATATTTCCTCAAGAAATTTAAAAGTCTTTCTGCTGCTAAAGACGGTGATGATAAATCATGAATGAGATTAAAAAAATTAGAAATTTTTGGAGCCTAGCTATATTATTGGTGATTATGTTTTCAAATCCTGTGAAAGCATACGCTGCGCCTGGAGCGCCATTACCATTTCTTGATTTCATTCGGACAACCAATACACCTGGAGAAGTGTCACTGACTCTACAAATAATTGCGGCTCTTACCGTGCTTTCCCTCGCTCCCTCCATTCTAATAATGATGACTTCATTCATAAGGATTATAGTAGTTCTATCTTTTGTACGAAACAGCTTAGGTCTTCAGCAAGTTCCGCCAAGCCAGGTTCTCATAGGACTTGCGCTTTTTATAACTTATTTTGTAATGGCTCCTGTCTTTTCAGATATAAACAAAAATGCTCTTCAACCTTATCTGAGGGAAGAAATAAGTTTTCAGGAGGCCTTTGAGAGAGCACAAAAACCTTTGAGGGATTTTATGTTCAGGCAGACCAGGGAAAAGGATTTGGCGCTTTTTTTGCACTACGCCAGGATGCAAGATCAGGTAAAGACTTTGGATGATGTCCCAACTTATGTTTTGATTCCTGCTTTTATTATCAGCGAATTGAAAACTGCATTTCAAATGGGTTTCATGATTTTCATCCCTTTTCTCGTGATAGATATGGTTGTGGCAAGTACACTTATGTCAATGGGCATGTTGATGTTACCACCTGTAATGATTTCTCTTCCGTTTAAAATTTTGCTTTTTGTGATGGTGGATGGCTGGAATCTCGTAATAGGCTCGCTTTTGTCGAGTTTCAATTGAGGTGAGAAATAGCAATGACGCAGGAAACGGTGATTTACCTGGCGAGAGAAGCTTTGAGCGTATTGCTGCTGGTTTCAGCACCTATTTTGGGTATCGGGATGGCAGTTGGGCTTTTGATTAGTATTTTTCAGGCGACCACGCAAATACAGGAACAGTCGCTTACCTTTATACCTAAGATATTGGCAATTGTTGCAGCCCTTCTCTTATGTGGCCCTTGGATGCTCGGTATAATGGTGAACTTTACCGAAACATTAATTCGAGATATTCCTCACTTCATCTATTAAAACGGCGGGAGTAAAATGGAAGTACAAATAACAAATTTTTTGATGGTATTCACAAGAATTTTTGGATTTTTCGCCGTAGCACCTTTTTTCGGCCGGCGAGAATTTCCGTTTCAGGCTCGGGCGGGATTGGCAGCTCTTGTAACTTCAATAATCTATCCTGTTGTAAGCAAAAATGTAATTCAAGGTTCTGTTTGGGAAACAGTGGCTCTTTTTGTAAAGGAAGCTGCTGTGGGCTTTTTGATGGGATTCATAGTATTTATAATGTTTTCTGCGGTATATGTTTTGGGTGAAATTGTAGATTTCGAAATGGGATTTGGCATAGTCAGCGTTCTAGACCCACAAATTAATACTCAGGTGCCGATTCTGGGAAATTTCTTTTACATACTTACTATTCTTATATTTCTTAACATCAACGGCCATCACATATTGCTGGATATGTTGATGAGGAGCTTTGAAGTTTTGCCTGCTGGGGAGCCGGTTTTAATGCAGGATCTGCTTTACAGTATTTTAGAGAGCTTTTATGCTATGTTTGAAGCAGGGGTTAGAATGAGCATTCCTCTAATTTTCGCTACATTTCTTGCGGATTTTGCTCTGGGCATAATGGCAAGGACCGTGCCTCAAATGAACGTGTTCATAGTAGGACTGCCGTTTAAGATTGTAATCGGGGTATTATTCTTAATAATAATTCTTCCCACGTTATTGACGTCGTTGGAAATTTTATTCAACGGCAGTTACGAAATGTTGGAATTAATAATTCAGGGAATGGCGAAAAAGCCATGAATTTGCAACTTTTTGCTCAAGAAAAGACAGAAAGGGCAACTCCCCGGAGAAGGCAAAAAGCCAGAGAGCGGGGCCAGGTTTTTTCGAGCCGGGAGCTCATTTCAACACTAGTGCTTTTAATAGGGCTAATTACAATTAAAGTTTACGGTAGCTACCTTCTTGAAAATATAGCTTACTATTTGGAACATGTTATCGGAGAAAATTTTTTAAAGAAGGACTTTTCCTTCGATGACTTTTATGATGTATTATATTCTTCAACGGTTCTTCTTATCAAACTAATCATTCCGATTGGCATGGGCATGGTTTTGACGGGAATAATAGCCAACTTGGCTCAGGTTGGTTTTGTATTTAGCTTGGAACCACTCTCTCCGAAAATCGAAAGAATAAACCCTGTGGAAGGCTTTAAAAGGGTTTTTTCCAAAAAAGGTCTGATTGAATTTGTAAAGTCGGTAATGAAGTTAACCCTTATTATCTATCTTTTCTATGGTGCCTTTAATGAATTAAAAGATACTGCACCTTTTATGCTGGATATGAGCTTAGGAGAATCGATAGGTTACTTTTTAAATTTGATTTTTAAGGTAGGGCTAAAGGCAAGTGCAGCACTCCTTATTCTTTCGGTTTTCGATTATGCTTACCAGTGGTATGAATATGAAAAAAGCCTTATGATGTCAAAAGAAGATATCAAAGAAGAATTTAAGGAGGTAGAAGGTAATCCTCAAATTAAATCCAGGATACGTCAGGCCCAGCGGCAGATATTACGGCGGAGAATGATGCTGGACGTAAAAAAGGCGGACGTAGTAATCACAAATCCTACCCACATAGCAGTCGCCTTAGGCTACGATGCGACGATTCACGATGCACCTGTAGTACTTGCGAAGGGAACGGGATTAATTGCTGAAAAGATAAAAGAAGTGGCAGAAGAGGAAGACATTCCGATTGTGGAAAACAAGCCCCTTGCCCAAACATTGTATAAATCGGTGGAAGTAGGAGAAGCAATTCCTGAAGAATTATACAATGCCGTTGCAGAAATACTGGCTTACGTATACAGTTTGAAAGGAAAGAGGGTGAGCGGTTGAAGTCCTATGATATAGCTGTTGCTATTTTGGCCGTAGTTGTAGTTGTTATGATGGTCATACCACTTCCCTCGAGTTTACTCGATATTTTACTTTCTTTTAACATAACCTTTTCACTCGTAATTCTCTTGGTGGCCATGAATGTCGAAAAGCCCCTCAATTTTTCGACGTTCCCGACGCTATTGCTGATCGCGACACTTTTCCGGCTAGCCCTTAACGTATCTTCGACGAGGTTGATCCTTTTGAACGGGTATGCGGGGAGGGTCATAGAGTCATTCGGCAATTTCGTAATCAGGGGAAACGTCTTGGTAGGTTTTATCATTTTCCTAATAATTGTTGTAATTCAATTCATAGTGATTACGCGAGGTGCTGAAAGGGTCGCGGAAGTGGCCGCAAGGTTTACACTTGATGCGATGCCCGGCAAACAGATGAGTATTGATGCTGACCTTAATTCAGGTTTGATAACAGAAACTGAAGCTAGGGAACGAAGAATGAATATTCAGAAAGAAGCTGATTTTTACGGTGCCATGGACGGTGCCAGCAAGTTTGTCAAAGGTGATGCAATAGCGGGCATCATAATTACAATTATAAACATCATCGGTGGTTTGATAACAGGTATAGTATTCCAAGGGCTCGACGCCATTACGGCGCTGAACCGATATGCCCTCTTGACCGTAGGAGACGGACTCGTCAGTCAAATCCCGGCACTTCTTGTATCCACTGCCACCGGCATCGTTGTTACAAAAGCGGCGAGTGAAGGCAATCTGGGTGAAGGGCTTGTAAAACAGCTTCTTTACTATCCAAGAGTCCTTTTTATGGCTTCGGGTTTACTCGCTTTTTTTGCATTGGTGCCGGGTCTCCCTCACCTGCCTTTCTTGATTCTGGCGGGTGTAATCGGTTATATAGGCTTTTCCATGCAAAGAATTTCTGAAAAAGAGAGGATAAAAGAACAGGAAATTAAGCATGAAAAAGAATTAGAAGAGATGAGGAAACCTGAAAACCTGCTCTCGCTCATGCAGGTTGACCCAATAGAAGTAGAATTCGGCTACAATATAATTCCATTGGCCGATGTGAATCAGGGAGGAGACTTGCTGGATAGGGTCATCATGATAAGGCGCCAATGCGCCTTAGATCTAGGTATTATAGTACCGATGGTGAGGCTGAGAGACAACATCCAGTTGAAACCCAACGAATATGTGATAAAAATCAAGGGAGTAGAAGCGGCAAGGGGTGAACTTAAGGTCGATCACTACCTTGTAATGAACCCTTCAGGGGGGGAAATAGAGGTTGAGGGTATTGAAACACGGGAACCTGCTTTTGGTTTGCCGGCTAAATGGATAACTCCCGAAAAAAAAGAGAAAGCGCAGATGTTGGGGTACACTGTGGTTGATTCCGCTTCGGTATTGGCAACCCATTTGACCGAGGTGATAAAAGCTTATGCTCACGAGCTGATAGGAAGACAGGACGTCAAAAATATTCTCGATAACTTAAAAGAACAGTATCCCTCCCTTATAGAGGAACTGGTGCCGAAGGTTTTGACTTTGGGGGAAATTCAAAAGGTACTTTCCAATCTATTGAGGGAAAATGTTCCGATAAGGGACATGGTCACGATACTTGAAGCTTTAGGCGACTATTCAAGCCTTACGAAAGATACCGAACTTCTAACGGAATATGTAAGACAAAGATTAAAAAGACTGATAACTTCTCGCTTTTTCCCGGACAAAAAAGCCAATGTGATAACTTTGGACAGTGACCTGGAGGAATACATATCGAATTCAATATCACAGACTGAAAACGGAACTTACCTTTCTATCGAACCCGAAGTGGTTCAAAAGGTATTAAGTTCTTTGGTTGAAAAAATAAATCAAGCGGCAAGACTCGGGATTCAACCGGTAATTTTGACCAGTCCTCTTGTAAGAAGGCACTTTAAGAGAATTATTGAAAACAGCTTGCCCAATATTCCTGTTCTGTCTTACGGGGAAATCGACCCGAATATTGAGATAAGGTCTTTGGGGACGGTGAAGTTATAGATGAGAATAAAGACTTACGTAGCGGACAATATGCAGGAGGCTCTTTACAAGATAAAAAGCGAACTTGGAAAGGATGCAATAATTTTGCAGACCAGGCAAATTAAAAAAGGCGGTATATTTGGTTTTTTTTCAAGACCGAAGGTAGAGGTTATAGCGGCAAGCGAAATTGTCCAAACTCCAAAACCCCAGGTGAAACCCATTAGTTACGAAATACCTGTTCGCGAAAGTAGCAGAGAAATAGAAGAAATAAAAAACGAAATTAGCGAGGTAAAGGATTTGATTAAAAACCTCTCGGCAAGGGAAATTTACAGGAAACCTTCGGAAGATTTACCCCCCCCTTTAGATGTGGTATATAATGAACTTTCTTCTGCTGAAATAGAGAAAAGCCTGATAGATAAAATGATTTATGGTCTGAAATCACAAGCTGAAAAAGATGGATTGGATAAAAGTGCGGTGATAACTTACCTAAAAAATCAAATTTCGACGATGATTAATGCGGCCGAGCCGATAAATTTCACTGTAGAAAAACCATGCAAAGTTGTCTTTATAGGTCCCACAGGGGTGGGTAAGACCACGACTATAGCAAAATTGGCGGCGATGTACAGTTTAAATATGGGGAAAAAAGTTGGGCTTGTGGCAGCCGATACCTATAGAGTGGGCGCTGTAGAACAACTTAAGACCTACGGTGACTTGCTAGAAATTCCTGTAGAAGTAGTGTTTGAGCCTGCAGATGCCTCTAGGGTTATGAAAAAACTTTCCGACTGCGATCTTGTTTTGGTAGATACTATGGGTACAAGCCCTCGGAATAAGATGCAAATTAAGAGAATTAAAAGTTTAATCGAGATGGTAAAGCCTACAGAAATCCATATGGTGATAAGTGTTACCACGAAAGCAAAGGATGTATATGAAATTCTCGAAAGTTACAAGGAACTCAACTATCAAAAGCTTGTTTTTACTAAACTAGACGAGACTAACAGCTATGGATTGATGTTAAACGCAATAATTTTTAGCAATTGCAGTCCCTCATACCTCACTGCGGGGCAAAACGTACCGGACGACATAGAAGTAGCATCCGGCTCGAAGATTGCAGACCTTATCTTAGGGGGATGCAGTTGATGAACGACCAGGCCAGTAAATTGCGAACTTTGGCAAAAAAGAATTCTCTGAAAATGGCCGATTCTGTTCGGGTTATTGCGGTTACTAGCGGAAAGGGAGGGGTGGGAAAAACCAATTTTGCAGTTAACGTGTCGATAGCCTTGCAAAATATGGGAAAGAATGTTCTCCTAGTGGATGCCGATTTGGGACTGGCCAATGTAGACATTCTAGTTGGCATGGCGCCGGAATTCAACCTGCTTCACGTATTGAATGGACAAAAATCAATAAGTGACATTATAATACACGGCCCGGCGGGAATAAGGATTATACCGGGGGCGTCGGGACTTTACAGTTTGGCGAATTTATCCGAGAGCGAAATCGGTATTTTGATTAACGCCTTCAGCAGCATCGATGTGCCTGTAGATTTTATGGTAATAGATACCGGTGCTGGGATATCGAAAAACGTAATAAATTTCGTTAGAGCATCGGAAGAGGTAATCGTAATTACTACTCCAGAACATACCGCTTTGGCCGATGCGTATGCGGTCATAAAGTTGGTTCATGAGGATGTTAGAAGAATCCACATCGTAGTAAACAAAGTAGATAACTACAAGGTTGCCGAAACGACCGCTCAAAAATTGATAAATGCATCGGAAAAGTTTTTGAATATTACCTTGAATTATCTTGGATTCATACTGGAGGATAAAGCCGTATTTAGAGCCAATATGGAACAGGTTCCGTTTTTTCTCAAATACCCTGACAGCCTGCCGTCTAAATGCATGATCAATATAGCAAGTAAACTTCTGGTAGAAGAAACCTCCCTTGAATCGAATATTCAAACTGTCGGCGGTTGGATAAAAAGATTGCTATCCTTTATGATGAAGTAAGGATGGGGGAAGCTCATGAAGAACTCGATTTTGGAAATTGGAATGAGAGTGGAAATTGAGGTGGAAAGAGACAAACAAAAGATATTATTGCCGAGTAAAGTGGAAGATATTGAAAACGAAAGATATTTTTTGGGAATGCCTTTTTTCGAGGGGAAGATCTTTTTCCTTGAATCCGAAGAGACCATCAAAATATATTTTGCAAAAAACAACAGTTTTTATTACATCCAAGGGAAAGTGGTGGAAAAAAAATACGCTCCCATTCCTGTCATAGGTGTGGTGTTGGATGGAAAGCCGGAAAAAAATCAGCGCAGGAACTACTTCAGGGTTCAGGTGATGAGAAGGATAAAATTAAGGCCTATTGATTCGGATAGTTGGATGAAAGCTTTTTTGGTTGACCTAAGTGCAAGCGGCGCCTTGATTTATTTTGGCAGGCAGTTAGAGAAAGGAGATTTTGTTGAATTAAAGTTGCCACTAGATTTTAAAGAACTAGAGTTGAAGGCAAGAGTCGTAAGGATAGAAAAGGACCAATTGAGGCGTGTCCAGCAGTATAATGTAGGAGTGCAATTTATAGATATAAGCGAACAGCAAAGGGACGACATCATAAAGTTCGTTTTAGCGGAGCAAAGAAAGCTGCGCCAGAAGGGTTATATATAAAATGAAAGAAGTTTTCATCATAGGAGGTTAATGAGAATGGATAGCCGTTATTTAAACGTCTTTTTAGAGGAAGCAACGGAACACGTAGAAAACTTAAATAGCAATCTGTTAAATCTTGAAAAGAACCCTACTCAAGAAGTGGTAGAAGAGATTTTCAGGTCTGCCCATACGCTGAAGGGCATGGCTGGGACTATGGGGTTCAACAAAATATCAGAATTAACCCATGAGATGGAAAACTTGCTGCACGAGATAAGAAACGGCAGATTTTTAGTGACGAGTTCTATTGTGGATATACTGTTAGAATGTGTGGATTTAATTCAAAAGATGCTAGAAAATATTTCTTTAGAAGGAAGTGAAGGCCAGATAGAAATTACTTCTAGTGTCGACAAATTAAGAAAGTTTCTCGCAGGGGAAAGTGAATTGATTTTAAAGGAACCTTCTGAAGAAGACGAAGCTCCTTTCAATGAATTCGAAATTCGGATTATGGAAGAAGCTTCGAGAAAGAATTTGAAAATATGGGAGGTGCTGATAAGATTAAGTGACGACTGTCTCTTGAAGTCAGCCAGGGCTTTTTTGGTATTCAAGGCTCTGGAAAATTTAGGTGACATTATTAAAACTAGACCTCATGTTCAGGATATAGAAGATGAAAAATTCGAAAATGAATTTTATATATATTTGGTATCGCCGAAATCGGAAAAAGAAATTTTGGATGCCGTAAATTCCGTGTCGGAGATAAAAAGTGTCACTGTAAAAGAAATAAAAATGAATGCCGAAATGAATAAAACGGGCGAAAGCGAATTATCTGTTTCAAGTCAAATTACATTTACATCCGATAAAACCGGTGATAAAACCAAAATAAAAAACACTACAAAGACGCTTAGGGTTGATATAGAGCGATTGGATAACCTTATGAATTTAGTTAGCGAGCTTATTATAATAAAAACCCGTCTGGAAGAACAGGATAGGACTCCTGAACATGTGCAGAAAAGGCGAGAGGCCCTAGAATACCTAGCGAGGATTACTTCAAGTCTCCACGATGCAGTCATGAAGGTGAGAATGATACCCATAGAGAACGTATTCAACCGCTTTCCTAGGGTAGTCAGGGACCTTTCAAAGGAGTTGAAAAAGCAGGTTAATCTGATAATTGAAGGAGCCGAAACCGAACTCGACAGGACGATAATCGATGAGATTGGAGACCCGCTGGTACACCTTATAAGAAATGCGATGGACCATGGCATAGAGACTCCGGAGGAAAGGATAAAAAAAGGAAAGCCCCAAGAAGGTACATTGAAGCTCAAGGCATATCACGACGGCAATAATGTGGTAATAGAAGTGTCCGACGACGGACGTGGCGTAGATTTAGAAAAAGTTTTAGAAAAAGCTCAAAATTTAAATCTGGTGGATAAAGTCCAAGGGAAAAAATTGAAAGAAAATGAAATATTAAATTTCCTTTTTGAACCGGGATTCAGTACAAAAGAGAAAGTTACCGATATCTCTGGAAGAGGAGTAGGTTTGGACGTTGTTAAAACGAAGATCGAATCTCTGGGTGGTTCAGTAGAGGTAAAGACAAAAAAGGATGAAGGTACTACATTTTTGATAAGGCTGCCGCTGACTTTGGCCATAATACAGGCATTAATGGTAGAGTTGGGCAAGGAAAAATACGCAATTCCATTAAGCTCGATTAAAGAAATAGTGATTCTTCAAAAAGAAGAATTGAGGAAGGTTCAGAACAACGAAGTGATTTTGCTGAGAGGAAACGTAATTCCGATACTGAGGCTTCACCAAATACTGGACATTTCAGCCGGTGAATCTGACGAGGAAACCCTTACGGTGGTGATAGTTAAAAAAGGCGATAAAGAAGTGGGGTTGATCGTTGATAACCTATTGGGAGAACAAGAGATAGTGATCAAATCTCTAGGGAATTTCTTAAAAAACATAAAATTCATCGCTGGAGCTACCATTTTAGGGAACGGACAGGTTGCTCTGATCTTGGATATAAATGCATTGATATAAAAGACAAGGGGGAATTATGGATGGAAGAAATTCGCCAATTCGTCGTTTTCAAATTGGGACAGGAAGAATACGGCGTGGACATCATGCAAGTAAATACGATTGAGCGAATGATGCCGATAACCAGAGTCCCGAAAGCACCGGACTTTGTGGAGGGAGTTATAAACCTCAGGGGCGAAATAATTCCGGTAATAGACCTGAAAAAGAGATTCGGCCTTGCTTCTGGTGAAATTACGCCTGACACGAGAATTATTATTGTGATGCTTGATGATTTGACTGTGGGGATGATAGTGGATTCTGCAACCGAAGTTGTTCAATTGACACAGGATTCCATCGAACCGCCTCCATCGGTGGCAGGAAACATAAGTTCCGATTTTTTGGAAGGAATAGGGAAAATAGGTGACAGGCTGCTCATAATACTTAATCTTGAAAAAATTTTAAAGCCCGGCGAGGTAGAGGCGCGGGCTGCAATGTGAGGTTAAAGGTATGTTCAAAGAGATAGAATTGGATGCTCTTAAAGAGATAGGCAACATTGGGGCGGGAAATGCTGCGACGGCTTTGTCGATGCTTTTAGCAAAAAAGGTAAAGATGAAAATTCCGGAAGTCAAAGCATTACCTTTCGATGAAGTTTCAAAGTTGGTCGGCGGACCAGAGAATATGGTCACGGGAATTTTCTTTAGAATTGAAGGTGAGCTTGAGTTTAATATTTTATTTATAATCCAGCCCGCAGGCACATTAAATCTGTTAAAGATAATGCTGGGGCAAGAAAAGTTAGAATTGAATTTGACGGCTTTAGAAGAGTCTGCATTAAAAGAGATGGGAAATATAATTGCTAGTGCCTTCGTAGCGGCACTTGCGGATTTTACGCGGTTATCTTTAAGAATTTCAGTGCCGTGCCTTGCCATTGACATGGCAGGTGCCATACTCAGTGTTCCATTGAGCCTTTATGGCTATATAGGAGATACTGCATTTTTGTTGGAAACTGAATTCGAAGAAGGTTTGGACGATATAAAGGTTCACTTTTTCCTCATACCCGATGATGACAGTGCATTTAAAGTACTTTTAAACACTATTGGAGTGAGGACTTCTGATGGAAATAATTCGAGTGGGGATGGGAGAATATAAGACAGCCAAAGCACCGGCATTGCTCGTGTCTTTTGGCCTAGGTTCGTGCGTAGGAGTTACGCTATATGACGGAGTTAGGAAAATAGGTGGTTTGGCTCATATCATGCTTCCTGATAGCAGCTTGGCTGGTAAAAAAGACTTTAATCCTGGTAAGTTTGCTGATACTGCGATAGATCATTTGATTGCTGAGTTGAAAGATGAAGGGGCAAGCACCAAAAATCTAGTCGCAAAAATAGCAGGAGGAGCTCAGATGTTTCAGTTGAAGTCAGAAAACAGCGTAATGATGATAGGAAAGAGAAATGTGGAGGCAGTAAGAAGGAAATTAAATCAGCTAAATATAGATTTAATTGCCGAAGATGTAGAAGGCAATTACGGAAGAACTATTGAATTTTGCTGCGAAACGGGGAAATTAACCGTAAAAACCATAGGGCACGGAATAAAAATACTATGACGATTTGAGGTGGTCGGGTGCAGGAGGCAGTCAGGGCGGAAAATCTATTGGTCGAATATAGGAAAAAAGGTGATTCTACAATAAAAGAAAAAATTGTAAAAATGTACATTCCTTTAGTAAAACATATAGCAGCCCGGCTGGCCATCAATTTGCCGCCATCTGTGGACTATGATGACCTTGTAAGTGCTGGGATCATAGGTCTTTTGCAGGCCATTGACAGATTCGATGTAGAAAAGGGAGTAAAGTTCGAAACGTTTGCCTATATGAGAATCAAAGGAGCAATGCTCGATGAACTGAGAAGGTTGAACTGGATACCCCAAAAGGCTTTAGAGAAAGCGAAGATTCTGCAACAGGCTTTTTCAGAGTTAGAACAAGAGTTAGAAGGAAATGTAAGGGATGAAGACATATGCAGAAAGTTAAATATTACCATGGACGAACTGCAACGAACTTACAGAGAATTGGCTGCAACCAGCGTGGTGTCTCTTGAAGAGGTATTGTCAGTAGTGGCAGAGGAAGATGAAAGACCGGAACGTTATGTGGAGAAAGAGGAATTGAAAAAATTGTTGGGGGATGCGATAGATAGACTTCCAAGCAAAGAAAAACTTGTTGTTGCCCTTTATTACTACGAGGGATTGAATTTGAAAGAAATCTCTATGGTTTTAAATCTTTCGCCGGCGCGGGTCTCTCAACTCCATACGAAAGCGATAATGAGACTGAGAGGTAGCCTGAGCAGAAAGAGAGCCTATTTTAGGGGGTGAAAATTGATGGAAAAAACAAACTTAAACTATCCGGTAGATAAGAATGGTGAGGGAAAAGACTGTTTTGTTCGTGTTGAAATTTCAAGAGACGAAATGAGTGCAACACTGACTTTGATTTCATCTTTTAAGGATAAAATAAACATAAGTATAGACGATATTTTAAAAGAACTGAACGAAAAGGGAGTTGTATTCGGGATAGATGTAGACAAAATAAGTGAAATGCTAGAAAAGGGCATTTACGATACTCCTGTCGAAATAGCGAGGGGAATAGAGCCAAAGGAAGGTAAAGATGGGAAAATTGTATATCACGTAGAGATTAACAAGGAATTAAAACCTAAGATCACTGAAGATGGAAGGGTAGATTTTCACGACCTTGGGTTTATTACCAACGTTAAAAAGGGGCAATTGCTGGCCGAGATAATTCCTCCGGAAAAGGGTTCTCCAGGGAAGACAGTAACCGGCAAGGTATTACCCGCAAAAGATGGTAAACAAGTTAGGCTTCGGCAGGGGAAAAATGTTACATTATCGGATGATGGGAATTTTTTCTATTCAGCCATCGATGGACATCCGGTGGTTGACAGAGAAAGAATTAGCGTGCTACCGGTAATGGAAATAAAGGGAGATGTGGGGCCGGCGACAGGAGATATAGATTTTGTTGGAAGCGTAAAAGTCTACGGAAATATAAAGAGCGGGTATAAAGTTAAAGCAGAAGGAGATATAGAAGTAGAAGGTTATGTGGAAGCAGCCGAGCTCATTGCAGGAGGGAAGATTTTGTTAAAAAGAGGTATACGAGGCATGGGTAAAGCGATGGTAAAAGCTGCCGGCGACATTGTGGCAAAATTTGCGGAAAACTGCACTTTAGAAGCCGGAAAAGATGTGATCGTGAATGAAGCAATAATGCACAGCTTAGTTTCAGCGGGAAACAAAATAGAAGTAAAAGGGAAAAAAGGTCTTTTGGTAGGAGGCAGCGCAAGGGCTGGGAAAGAGATAAATGCAAAAGTTATAGGGTCGCCGATGGCAACAGTGACTGTATTGGAGGTAGGGGTGAATCCCGAATATAAAAGAAGAATGTATGAAATAAATCATGAACTTGAAACCGTGGAAAACAATTTGGCTAAAATCAAAACTGCCCTAGAAATTATAATAAAACAGGTAAATAGAGGGATAGAAATACCCGAAAGAATCGAAATGGCTAAAAGGTTGAAGGAATCAGAAACTGAACTTTTAGAAAAAAAGAAAGAATTGGAGGAAGAAAAGGAGAGACTGTCGATACTCATTGAAGCCGTGTCATTTGCTAAAGTTTCTGCTAGTGATATGGTTTTTCCTGGAGTAAACATTACTATAGGTAATGCAAGCATCAGGCTAAAAGACAAATACGAACACGTAACTTTTTACAATCACGAAGGTCAGATAAAGTCTCGACCGTATGAAAGAAGGTGAAGGTCTTGCGGCCTGTTGACATGCGGGTAATTATTCCGAAGACTTTGGAAGTGGCAAAAGAACATCAGAATCTGCAGGAATCCGGCAAAGCGGTACAAACTATGCTGGGCGTGCAGTTTCAAAAACAGCAGGAAATAGAAAAGCGAAAAGTAAATTCGCCCACTAAATCGGAGAAAATTGAGGTGACTTCAGAAAAAGAAAGGAGAAAAGAAGAAAAAAATAAAAAAAGGGAAAACCCCTTTAAAAAAAGCAGCGATCATATTGACGTAAAAATTTAGCTTTTGCCGTTATTATCCCTTTTTAGCTATTATGCCACCGCCTAAGACCAAATCGCCGTCATAAAAAACCACCGACTGTCCAGGGGTTACTGATTTTTGAGGTTCTTCAAAAATGACCTTTACGTTGCCAGAGTCTAATGGATAAATTTCAGCTGGTTTTTCTTCAAAGTTGTAACGTATTTTTGCGTAAGCCCTAATTTTTTGAGTTAGTGAATCGAAAGCTATCCAATTGATTTCTTCCGCTTGAAATACTTTCGAAAAGAGGTCCTTTTCTTCACCCACTATTATTGCATTTTTTTCTGGGTCAATGTCGACTACGTAGAGCGGTTTTCCAGCCGAAATACCCAAGCCTCGCCTCTGACCGATGGTATAAAAGGCAATTCCATCGTGCTGGCCTAAAACTCTTCCGCTCATATCCAAAATTGGTCCCGGCTTTATCCGCTCAACCGCCCTTTCTTTGAGAAAGTCTTTGTAATTCGTATTGACGAAGCAGATTTCCTGGCTGTCTGGCTTTTCCGCCACGGGCAAACCGGCTTTACGGGCGATTTCTCTAATCTGACTCTTTGTGAATTCTCCTAAAGGTAGCAGCAGATGTTCAAGCTGTTCCTGAGTCAGGTTGTAGAGGGCGTAAGATTGATCCTTGGTTTTATCCCTTCCCTTCTTTAAAAGGTACCTCCCGGATTCGCCGTCGTATTCTATTCTGGCGTAATGGCCTGTGGCCAAATAATAAGCATCGATTTCCATCGCTTTTTTTAAAAGGGCTTCGAACTTAATGTATTTATTGCAAGCTATGCAGGGATTTGGAGTCCTTCCTACCAGGTATTCGTCCACAAAGTAGTCAATTACCTTTTCGTTGAATAACTCCTTGAAATTCAGCACGTAATAAGGAATTTTTAGCTTTTCAGCCACTTTACGCGCATCATATACGGCACCGATGGAACAACAGCCCCCTTCCCGGTATATGTATTCTTCGGAAGGGTCCTGCCAGATTTGCATCGTGATACCTATAACTTCGTAGCCTTGTTCCTTCAATAAATAAGCGCAGATGGAGCTGTCAACTCCACCGCTCATGGCAACCACCACTCTATTTTTGTTCAGCGACATCTTTCCTCTCCTTTTTTCTCTTGTAATCTTCAATGGCAGCGTGCAGGGCATCGGCAGCGAGATTTGAACAATGCATTTTCACTGGGGGTAATCCGCCCAAAGCCTCGGCGACAGCTTTGTTTGTTACCTTTAATGCTTCATCTATAGTCTTTCCCTTTACCATTTCTGTAACCATGCTGCTGGTGGCTATGGCGGCTCCGCATCCGAAAGTCTTAAATTTAATGTCTTCGATCACGTTGTCTTTAACTTTTATATATATCTTCATTAGATCCCCGCACACCGGGTTTCCAACTTCTCCGATTCCATCCGCATCCGGGATTTCTCCTACGTTTCTGGGATTAGTGAAATGTTCCATCACTTTTTCGCTGTACATTTTAAGTTACCTCCTTTTGACGGGAAAAGCGGAGACATGTTGCGGAGCTTTTCCACAATTCCCGGAAGAACTTCAAGTACGTAGTCTACGTCTTCTTCCGTATTATCCCTTCCCAAAGTGAGTCTTAAAGAACCATGGGCGACCTCGTGAGGTAGACCTATTGATAAGAGCACGTGTGATGGCTCTAGAGAGCCTGAAGTGCATGCAGAGCCGCTAGACGCACAAATACCCTTCATATCCAGATTAAGGAGCAGGGACTCACCTTCTATATATTTGAAACATACGTTTACATTGTGAGGCAGCCTCTGAGTGGGATGACCGTTTAAAATTACGTGCGGTATTCTTTCCGTAATACCTTTAATCAATTTATCTCTGAGAAAGGTTAACCTTTCGTATTGCTCCTTGAGTTCTTTTTCAGCCAGTTCTGCGGCCTTTCCAAATCCGACGATACCGGGGACGTTTTCCGTTCCCGCGCGTCTTTTATTTTCCTGCGCGCCTCCGGTCATGAAAGGTTTAATTTTGGTGCCTTTTCTGATGTATAAAGCGCCCACACCTTTGGGTCCGTAAATTTTATGAGCTGAAATACTTAAAAGATCTACCCCTAGTTCATCGACGTTGACCGGGATTTTCCCCACGGTCTGCACGGCATCGGTGTGAAAGTATATTTTTCTGTCGAGCTTTTTAAGTGCTTTCCCAATCTCTGCAATAGGCTCTATAGTCCCTATTTCGTTGTTGGCGTGCATTATGGTGACTAGAATTGTTTCGTCGGTGATAGCGTTTAGTACGTCTTCGACTTTTACCAGACCGTATTTGTCTACGGGGAGATATGTCACCTTGAATCCTTCTTTTTCCAAATCCTCGCAAGTGTGAAGTACTGCATGGTGCTCTATGGAGCTTGTGATGATGTGTTTTCCATTTTCCTTATTTGCATGGGCGATGCCCCTTATTGCCCAGTTGTCCGATTCGGTGCCTCCTGCGGTGAAAAATACCTCCCGCGGGTCGGCTCCTATTAGATGGGCTACTTTTTCGCGGGCCTCTTCTATGGCTGACTTTGCTTCGCGGCCGTAAGAATATATGCTCGAGGCATTACCGAATCTTTCCGTAAAATAAGGTAGCATTGCTTCTAACACTTCTAGCCTTACCGGAGTAGTACCGGCATGGTCCATATAAACTCTTTTCATAAAGTTCATCTCCTTTTTTTGATAAAATGAAATTTTATTCTTGTAAACTAAATATAATACATATAGCTTTCCGATGAGGTCTTGCGTTTTTCGGCTTCGTCGCACATGTCCTGAAGCGTTATCGAATCAACCGCCTGAATTATGCTGTCCCTTATTTTTTCCCACACTAGCCGCATTATGCAGGTTTCTGCTTTGTCACATTCTACCGGGTCCTGTTCCAGAACGCAATCAACAAGCCCAATCGGCCCTTCAAGGGCCCTTAAAACATCGCCTACCGTTATTTCTGAAGGTTTTTTGGCCAGCATATAGCCGCCTTGAGCGCCGCGGATGCTTTTTACCAGTCCCGCCTTTCTCAAAATCATTATGAGCTGCTCTAAATAATGTTCTGAAATATTCTGCCTGTCGGCGATGCTTTTCAAAGGAATAGGCCCTTTCCCGTAATTGACGGCTAAATCAAACATGGCAGTAAGACCATAACGGCCTTTAGTCGTGAGTTTCAATTTGATTCGCCCCTTAATTCCTATCGTTTTAGTTGGTTTTCTGTAAATAATATACTCCATATTAACTAGAATGTCAAGCTAATTAAAAATAAAACACCGCTTTTTAAGTTCAAACTTAAAAAGCGGTGCGGTATTATGAATTATTTTTTAAACTGCTTGTACCTCTTTTACTCCGGGCACTTCCTCTTTTAAAACCTGTTCAATACCGTTTTTAAGGGTCATGGTTGAAAATGGACAGCCAAAGCAGCTTCCTGTTAACCTAACTTTAACAATGCCATTTTCTTCGTCTACTTCAACTAATTCCACATCGCCTCCGTCTGCCTGCAGGGAGGGGCGTATCTTATTTAGAACTTCTTCAATTTTTTCCTTCAAGATAAAGCACTTCCTTTCGTGGAAAATGTTTTTTGGTAAACTCAATTATATCAAAACTCTCTATTGCTATCAATTATTTTACTTCCTTTCGTTGACTTTTTTCCGTAATTCGTGTTATAGTTTTTAATAATTTAAAGCATGAATGGGGGTATATAACGTGAAATATAAAAGGGAAGACCTTGTAAACCTTCTTCCATATAAACCCGCTAAAGTAAAAGAAGTGATAAGGCTTCATGCAAACGAGAGTCCATACGATCTGCCTCAATCTTTGAAGGAGTCTATTTTCGAGCGAGTTAGGGAAGAAAACTTTAATTATTATTACGACCCGAGCTGTGATGAACTTAGAGAAGCTCTCTCGGGGTACCTTGGGATAGGGCCGGAAAAGATATTTGTAGGCAGTGGAGGGGACGAGATTATATACGACATTGTTCTGGCCTTTGCAGGCCCAGGCAGGGAGGTAATAATACCCGTTCCTTCCTTTCCAAGTTATGAAATTTTTTCGGTCATTTCTGGTGCCAAAGTAATTCGCGTTCCTTTGTTACTAGAAGAAGATTCCGTACATTGCAGTTGGAAGCTGGATGTACCAAAAATAAAAAGTCATTTCAAAAAAGATGTACCTCAGGTGATGTTTATTTGTAACCCAAATAATCCTACAGGTGATTATTTCGGGGACCGTGATATACTTGAATTAATGGAAGATTTTAACGGGATAATAGCGATAGATGAAGCTTATTTTGAATTTGGTGGAAAGACGTTTATAAAGATGATTTCTCAGTTTCCTAATTTGGTCATAATTAGAACCTTTTCTAAAGTGTTTTCACTAGCAGGGCTTCGAATCGGCTATGCGGTGGCGGATGAAAATATAATCGAAGAATTATATAAAGTGAAGCCGCCTTACAACGTAAATCTCTTTTCCCAGATAGCGGCGGTTGAAGTTTTAAAGCATATGGATTGGGTAAAAGAGGTAAAAGAGAAAATAATAAATGCAAGGGAAGAATTAAAAAACAAATTAAAAGAACTGCCTGGAATAACGGTATACCCCAGCAGTACCAACTTCCTCTTGTGCAAATTCAAAGTTCCAAGAGACCTTGTATACCAAAAGCTCTTGGAAAAAGGTATTCTTGTAAGAAAGCCGGAAGGGAAAGAAGTGGAAAATATGTTGCGTTTTAGCGTTGGCACACCTGAACAGAATGAATTTTTACTAAAGTCCCTCGAGGATATCTTGAAAGAGAGTGTGAAATAAATACATAAAAATAAAAACGTTAGCGCAAACTTATAAAAAAACGAAAGGAAAGAAGAGGGAGAAACTATGTCTAAAAATAAAAAGACCGCAGCAAAATCAGAAAAAGAACTTGAAAAATTAAAAGCTGAAGTTGCGAGAGAACTAAATCTGGAGGATTACATTAAAAAAAGAGGCTGGGAAAACTTAACTGCCAGAGAAACGGGAAAAATAGGGGGACATATGGTAAAGAAATTAATGCAAAAGGCTAGAGAAGATGGGCATAAAAAAGGAAGTTGACAGATATATTGACTAGATATTCAATGAAAGAACGCGATAATTTATGGATAAACCAAATAAATGGTTATAAAGAAATTTCATTGTTTTTGACAGCGAATTAATTATCGGGTATACTTAAAATTGTCGCGAGGGCGGATAGCTCAGGTGGGAGAGCACGTGCCTTACAAGCACGGGGTCACAGGTTCGAGCCCTGTTTCGCCCACCAAAAATGGTATGCGGCCCAGTAGTTCAGTTGGTTTAGAACGCCAGCCTGTCACGCTGGAGGTCGAGGGTTCGAGTCCCTTCTGGGTCGCCATATCAATCTTGCCTTGGTAGCTCAGTCGGTAGAGCAGAGGACTGAAAATCCTCGTGTCGGTGGTTCGATTCCGCCCCAAGGCACCAGTTTGTGCGGAAGTGGCTCAGAGGTAGAGCATCGCCTTGCCAAGGCGAGGGTCGCGGGTTCAAGTCCCGTCTTCCGCTCCATTTTTTATTTAAATGGCGGCATAGCCAAGTGGTAAGGCAGAGGTCTGCAAAACCTTTATCCCCAGTTCGAATCTGGGTGCCGCCTCCAAAAAAAAGAAAATAGGCCGGGGTGGCGGAACTGGCAGACGCACAGGACTTAAAATCCTGGGGGTAGCAATACCCATACCGGTTCGATTCCGGTTCCCGGCACCACATAAAGTGGGCGCTTAGCTCAGTGGGAGAGCGCTTCCTTGACGCGGAAGAGGTCGTAAGTTCGATCCTTACAGCGCCCACCATTTTTATGCCAAGTTGTAGAGTGAGAGAAAGCCCTATTAAGGGCTTTTTTTATAGCTGATTTGTTGCTTTTAAGGGAAGTCATTATAAGATAATGTGAGGTTTTGACAATGAAAGAAATTTTACCAATTTTACAATTGGTTTTTACGCCTTTAGTAGGGGCTTTCATAGGCTGGCAGACTAACGTTTTAGCAATAAGGTTGATATTCCGCCCTTTGAAGCCAGTGAAAATTTTGGGGATGGAATTTCAAGGACTTATACCAAAAAGGAGAAAGGAATTGGCAAAAAATGTAGGTGAAGTTTTAGAAAGGGAAATTATCTCTTCAGATGATATAATAAACCGGTTGACGGCGGAAGAAATGAAGTTTCAAATACTGTCGCGGATTAAAGATATATTAGAGCAGAAAATCAATGAAAAGCTGCTTTATTTGCCTACCACGTTTAAGACGGCAATAGCAAATTTTTTACTAGATGCAGTGGACAGAAATGGCGAAATGGTTTATGAGGAATTAAAAAAAGACTTGACAGCAAAGGTAAAAGAAAAATTCAAATTAGGCTCAATGGTTGAAGAGAAATTGAACTCTCTCGACTTAAATCAGCTTGAAGAACTTATAGTAAAGCTCTCGAAGAAAGAGTTAAGACAAATAGAGTTGCTTGGCGGAGTCATAGGATTTTTTATAGGCTTCGTACAAGCTATCTTTTTACATTTCACCAAATAATACATTGAAAATTGCCTTGTAAAACTTGACATTATGATTTAAGGGGAATATAATTAACTAAAACTAAATAATATCAAGGGCTATGAAGAGAAGAGTAGGCTTACGATTTCTCCCAGAGAGGGGCCGGGAGCTGGAAAGGTCCTGAGAATAGTAAGCCGAAAACCGCCTCGGAGTCCTCAGGTGGTGCCTTTAAAGCCTTAAGAGTCTAAGAATAAGGGTGGAACCACGGGAGCAACCTCCCGTCCCTTGCGGGATGGGAGGTTTTTCAATTTATTAGGAAAAACGACATGAAATGAGGTGGTTGGCAATGCAAGAACAGGTAAAGATATTCTTAAAGGGAGATGAGGAAAGAATTTATCCCAAAGGCGTTACCGTTATGGACATAGCGAAGGACATAAGTCCTAAATTGGCGAATGAAGCTTTGATAGCTAAAGTCAATGGGGAACTTGTGGATTTGAGTTATAGAGTGGATAAGGATTCTAAAGTGGAAATTCTGACATTTGAGGACGAGGAAGGAAGGAATGCGTTCAGACATAGCACTTCTCACGTAATGGCTCAGGCTGTAAAAAGGCTTTTTCCTAATGTTAAATTGGGCATTGGGCCTGCCATAGAAGAAGGTTTTTACTACGACTTTGACAGGGAGGAGAGCTTTACTCCTGAAGACCTCGAAAAGATTGAGAAGGAAATGGAAAAAATTGTAGCTGAAGATCAGCCGTTCATACGCATGGAAGTGACAAGGGAAGAGGCGATAAAGAGGTTAAAGGAAATGGGAGAACATTACAAAGTGGAACTAGTTCAAAACCTGCCGGAAGATGCCAAGATAAGTTTTTATAAAAACGGCGAATTTCTTGATTTATGTGCAGGCCCCCACATACCCTCTACAGGCAGGATAAAGGCCTTTAAGCTGACGACCCTTGCGGGTGCTTACTGGAAGGGCGATTCACGCAATAAGATGCTGCAGAGGATTTACGGTACATCTTTTCCGAAAAAATCGATGCTGGAAGAATACTTAAAGAATCTGGAGGAGGCTAAAAAGAGGGACCATAGAAAACTGGGGAGGGAACTCGATCTTTTTAGCATGCACGAGGAAGGTCCAGGTTTCCCGTTTTTCCATCCAAAAGGAATGATACTCTGGAATACATTAGTGGATTTTTGGAGAAAAGAACACCAGAAAAGAGGATATCAGGAGATAAAAACTCCCATCATATTAAACGAAGAACTGTGGAAACGATCGGGTCATTGGGATCACTATAAAGCAAACATGTATTTTACTCAGATAGACGGAGAAGGGTACGCTATAAAACCTATGAATTGCCCTGGTGGAATATTGATATATAAAAGCCAAGTCCATAGTTATAGAGAGTTTCCATTGAAATTGGCTGAATTAGGACTCGTCCACAGACATGAGCTTTCGGGGGTTCTACATGGCCTGATGAGGGTGAGAAGCTTTACTCAAGACGATGCCCATATTTACGTCATGCCATCGCAGATTGAGGAGGAAATTCTGGACGTAATTGAACTGGCAGATTACATTTACAAGATTTTTGGCTTTGATTACCACGTGGAGCTGTCAACCCGGCCTGAAAATTCTATGGGACCTGATGAACTTTGGGAAAAAGCCACATCGGCTTTGCAAAATGCCTTGGAGAAAAAAGGGTTCGCTTACAAAGTAAATGAAGGCGATGGAGCCTTCTATGGTCCGAAGATAGATTTTCATCTGAAAGACAGCATAGGTCGAACCTGGCAGTGCGGTACAATTCAGTTGGATTTCATGATGCCGGAAAGGTTCGACCTCACGTACATCGGTCCGGATGGAGAAAGGCACCGTCCTGTAATGATTCACAGGACCATATTTGGGAGTCTTGAACGTTTTATAGGGATCCTTATAGAACACTATGCAGGAGCATTTCCGGTTTGGCTGGCCCCGGTGCAAGTAAAGGTAATACCTGTAAGTCAAAAATTTTTGGAGTACGGAAGGCAGGTAAAAAGAAAGCTAGAAGCTCACGATATTAGAGTAGAATTAGATGAAAGAAACGAAAAAGTAGGTTATAAAATTAGGGAAGCACAAATGCAAAAAATCCCATATATGCTTATCGTAGGGGAAAAAGAAGAGGCTGAAGGTTCCGTGTCGGTAAGAATAAGGGGAAAAGGCGACGTGGGAACGAAAAGTTTAGAGGAGTTTGTGCAAGAGATAAAAGAAAGGATAAAAAACAAAGATTAAAGCGGATAAAGTGATTGACATCATAAAACGCCGTATGATATATTAGTCTAGGTAATCAAAAACAAAATATTTTAGCTAAAAAAGTAGAAGAATTCATCTTCTCACCTTATGGCGAAAGCCTATAAGGTCCGACAAGAAAAAGGGGGCAGGTGGATTCTTCCTGCCCTTTATTTTATTTAATTTTTTTGGAGGTGAACGGTATTACAAAAGAAAAAGAACTGGAAGTAAATTATGAGATTAAAGCGCGAGAGGTTAGAGTAATAGATGTTGACGGAAGACAACTGGGGATAATGCCGTTAAAAGAAGCTCTAAAGCTCGCGCAAGAAAGGCAATTAGACTTAGTCAAGGTTGCTCCTCAAGCAAAACCGCCGGTGTGCAAAATAATGGACTATGGAAAGTACAAATACGAGCAAAGTAAAAGGGAAAAAGAGGCCCGTAAAAATCAAAAAGTAATAAGTGTGAAAGAAATAAGGATGAGCCCGAACATAGAGGAGCACGATTTTCAAGTAAGGGTTAAAAGTGCTCTTAGATTTTTGGACGACGGCAATAAGGTAAAAGTTACTGTGAGGTTTAGGGGAAGGGAGATAACCCATACCCAACTGGGGGAGGATGTATTGAAAAGATTAGCGGAAAGTGTAAAAGAAAAGGCGGTAATAGAAAAACCCCCAGTGATAGAGGGAAGGAATATGGTGATGATACTTTCGCCAAAACAAAATACAACTAAGGAGTGAACTATGATGCCTAAAATGAAGACTCACAGAGGTGCTGCTAAAAGATTCAATCTGACGAAAAGGGGAAAAATAAAGAGGGCAAAAGCGTTTAAAAGCCATCTTCTTTCTCACAAATCTCAAAAGAGGAAAAGGCGCTTGAGAAAGCCGGCCTTCGTGAGCAAGGCGGATTACAAGCGAATTTTACAGCTGATACCATATAAGTAAACGGAGGGATGTTTGATGCCAAGAGTTAAAAAAGGAGTTACAGCTCGAAGAAGGCATAAAAAGATTTTAAAATTAGCGAAAGGATATTACGGGGCAAAGAGTAAGCGTTTTAGAATGGCCAATCAGGCGGTTTTAAAATCCTTGATGTATTCATACATCGGGAGAAAACTGAAGAAGCGTGATTTCAGGAGACTTTGGATCACAAGAATTAATGCAGCAGCGAGAGCCAATGGAATTTCATACAGCAAATTTATTAACGGCCTTAAGAAAGCGGGTATAAAGATAAACCGCAAAATGCTAGCAGAGATGGCTATACACGATAAAGAAGGATTTAATCAATTGGTAGAGATAGCTAAAGCAAATGCAAAATAAATTTAAGTTAACTGGCGATCGCTTTGTCTGATATTAGGGGGCGATCAAAATCAAAGTAGTTGCTTTCAGTCATAATTTGAGATTAAAGCCGGCACAGATTTTGGTTTTAGGGTTTGCTGTAGTAATCTTAAGTGGTACTTTGCTCCTTGCTTTGCCAGTAGCATCAAAAACGGGAAAGAGCGTGGGATTTTTAAACGCGCTTTTTACTGCTACTTCTGCCACGTGCGTAACGGGACTCGTGGTAGTTGACACTTACACCCAGTATTCGATTTTTGGACAACTTGTCATTTTACTTTTAATCCAAATTGGTGGCCTCGGATTTATGACGATGGCCACGTTAATATTTTTGATATTGGGAAAAAGGATAACTTTGCGAGAGCGGCTTGTTATGCAAGAAGCTTTAAATCAATTAACCATCGCCGGCGTGGTAAAGCTTGCCAGGTACGTCATTTTTACAACGCTAGTTTTTGAAGGAATAGGTGCTTTTTTACTTTCATTGCGCTTCATTAAAATTTACGGATTTTCGAGAGGAATTTATGCTGGAATTTTTCACGCAGTGTCAGCATTTAATAATGCAGGGTTTGACGTCATAGGAGATTTTAAAAGTTTTACTCCCTTTGTAGAAGATCCCATAATAAATATAGTGGTAATGGCACTGATAATTTTTGGGGGTTTGGGATTTTCAGTATTATTCGATGTTTTCAACACTAGGAGCTTCCATAAACTCAGCCTCCATTCAAAAATAGTGCTCACAATGACTGCAATTTTACTGATATTTGGTTTTATTGTGATTTATTCTTTAGAGCGTGAAAACCCGAAAACACTAGGCAATCTTTCGCCTTTCGGGAAAATTATGGCTGCAGCTTTTCAATCAGTAACTGCTAGGACAGCAGGGTTTAACACAATAAACCAACCGGATATGACACTTCCTGCTAAATACTTTACTATTCTGTTGATGTTTATTGGAGCTTCGCCGGGCTCTACGGGCGGAGGTGTGAAAACATCGACGTTTTTCTTGCTATTGTTGATGGTCTATACTGTCATAACTTCTAGGGAATATGTAGAAATATACAACAGGCGAATCCCTTGGGATAATGTATTTAAAGCCTGCGTTATTGTTGTGGTAGCTCTGCTGCTCATATTTACGGTTTCATTCTTGCTAACGCTGACCGAAAAGGCAGATTTCATAGTCATATTGTTTGAAACCGTATCTGCCTTCGGAACCGTAGGTTTGTCATTAGGGATTACCCCGCATTTGAGCGATGTTGGAAAGGTGCTCATTATAATAACGATGTTTTGCGGGAGGGTGGGACCACTTACAGTAGCTTTAGCCCTGGCTACTAGAAAGAAAATTGCTTCTATAAAATATCCCGAGGAGAGAGTACTTGTAGGTTAATACTCGGAGGCGGTGTTAGGTGAAGCAATTTGTAGTAATAGGTTTAGGGAGATTCGGCTCGAGTGTTGCGAAGACGTTATATAAACTGGGTTACGATGTGTTGGGAATTGACATAAATGAAGAAATAGTTCAATCACTGGCTGACAGCATTACCCATGCTGTTCAGGCAGATGCCACGGATGAAAATACCTTGAAGGCTCTGGGAGTTAGGAATTTCGACGTCGGTATAGTGAGCATCGGCGATGATATCCAGGCGAGCATTTTAGTAACTTTGATTCTTAAAGAGATAGGGATAAAATACGTAATAGCAAAGGCACAAAACGACCTCCACGGAAAAGTTTTATACAAAATCGGGGCTGACAGGGTGGTTTTTCCGGAAAGGGATATGGGAGTTCGTGTTGCACATAATTTGGTAGCATCGAATATTCTCGACTATATCGAGCTCTCGCCCGAATTTTCGATAGTTGAGCTAGAGGCTTTTCCGGAGTGGTACAACAAAACTTTAGGTGAATTGAAGATGCGGAAAAACTATGGATTGAATGTCATGGCTATAAAACGCGGCGAAGAAGTGATAGTTTCTCCGGGGGCAGAAGATTTTATAACAAAGGGAGATATCCTTGTAGTGGTAGGACAGAATAAAGATATAGAAAAACTTGAGAAGCTTGTCTGATTATTAGGAGGTAAAATGACTTTTAAAGAGCTTTCGAAAGGGCAAATAAATCTTATTAAGGCATTGATAAATCAGAAAAATTATAGGAAGAGAAAAGGGCTTTTTATTATCGAAGGTTTACGGGCTACGCAGGAAGCAATTAATTCAGATTATGCGGTTGAATTCGTCGTATTGTCGGACGATTTTGTAAAGAGGTACGGGGAAAAATTCCATGGATTCAGGGATGTGAAAGTATACGAAGTACCGCAAAAACTATTCAGAACTCTGTCGGATACTAAGACCCCGCAGGGTATAATGGCAGTTGTTAGAATGAAGAAGTTTGAAATCGCAAATTTATGCGAGGGTAACTTTTTAGTCGTTGCTCTTGATGGGATAAAAGACCCGGGCAATATGGGGACTATTATAAGAACAGCGGATGCAGCCGGAGCCACTGGGATTTTGGCAGGCAAAGGATGTGTGGACTTATATAACCCTAAAGTTATAAGGTCTACGATGGGCTCCATTTTTCACCTTCCAGTAATGGAGGAAATTGACCTTAGGTGGGCGCTGAAGGAATTATCGAAAAAAGGAGCCAAAATAATAATAACAAGCCTTGATGCAAAGAAAAGTTACTTGGATACGGACTACAAAATACCTGTGGTTATTGTTTTCGGCAGTGAGGCCGAAGGCGTTTCAAAAGAGATACTGGATATGCCCTCGGAACAAGTAAAGATTCCGATTCCTGGTAGAGCTGAGTCTCTGAATGTAGCGGTGGCTTGTGGAATTTTACTTTATGAAGCCGCAAGACAAAGAAGGACTCTCTTTCCCTTGTAAAACATGGCCTTCTGTGCTATAATAGACTTAAACGCGGGGAAAGGGAGTGGTCTTTTGCTGACCGCTGACTTTTTTTGGAATATTTTTGAAGCCACGGGTTCGATAACAGCTTATTTGATATACAGGAAATTGATTGCAAGCAAGATTTATTTCATACAATAAGGTTTTGAACGTAAAATATTAATTTTTAAGGAGGTAGCGAAGAAGACAAGCTTTCGTCTGTTTTCCGGGACGAAAGCTTTTTTGTAATTTAATTTTGAGGAGGTAGCAAGTAAGTGAAGGAAGACTTGTTATATCTGAAAGAAGAAGCTTTGCATGAAATTGAGAAATCAAAAGACCTAAGGGAACTGAATAATATTAGGATAAAATATTTAGGGAAGAAGGGCAAACTCACTACAATATTGAGGGGAATGGCAAATCTTTCACCGGAAGAAAGGCCTGCCATAGGGAAATTAGCGAACGAGGTAAAAGAAGAATTAGAACAAAAGTTTTTTCAAAAAGGCTTGGAACTAAAAGAAATCGCAAAAAAAATAAGGCTGCAGAAGGAAAAAATAGATGTTACGGTCCCATCAAAAGTTATCTTGGGACACAAACATCCGCTGACATTGGTTTTAGACGAGATAAAAGAAATCTTTCTCGGTCTTGGATATGAAGTTGTTGAAGGCCCGGAGGTTGAGCTTGATTATTACAATTTTGAAGCTCTAAACATACCGAAAGATCATCCGGCGAGAGATATGCAGGATACGTTCTATATAACTGAAGAGATTCTTTTGCGAACTCATACCTCTCCTGTACAAATAAGGACAATGGAAAAAAAGAAGCCTCCTATCAAAGTGATTGTTCCGGGAAGAGTTTATCGTTCCGATGAAGTGGATGCGACTCATTCTCCTGTATTCCACCAAGTTGAAGGACTTGTGGTTGGGGAAAAGGTGACAATGGCCGATTTGAAGGGCACTCTTATAACTTTTGCAAAGATGTTTTACGGCAAGGAACGAAGGGTGAGGTTCAGGCCCAGCTACTTTCCGTTTACCGAGCCGAGTGCTGAAATGGATATATCTTGTATTGCGTGCGATGGAAAGGGATGCAGGGTTTGCTCTTATACGGGGTGGCTGGAAATTCTAGGCTGTGGCATGGTTCATCCGAACGTGCTTAAAAATTGTGGATACGACCCTGAAGAAGTTACGGGTTTTGCTTTTGGCATGGGAATAGAAAGGATAGCTATGTTAAAATACGGTATTAACGACATGAGGCTGTTTTTCGAAAACGACTTAAGATTCTTGGAACAGTTTTAGTTAAGGAGGAAAACAATAATGAGGGTACCGATGAAATGGCTAAGAGAGTTTGTTGATTATAAAGGCAGTGTGAAAGAATTTGCTGAGAAAATGACCATGTCGGGATCAAGTGTAGAGACTATAGAATGTGTGGGACGAGACATAAAAAATGTGGTTATAGGCGAAATTTTGCAGATACAAAGGCACCCGCATGCGGATAAGCTTTTGTTAGTAAAAGTAGATACAAAAGAAAGGGTCTTACAAATAATAACGGGAGCCTATAATATCAAAAAAGGCGATAAGGTAGCTGTGGCCCTGCCCGGAGCCACAATAGAGGGTGGTAAAAAGATAGGAGTCCAGAATATAAAAGGAATGGAATCGGAGGGGATGCTTTGTTCGGCAAAAGAATTGGGATTGGATGACCACGGCCTGCCGGAAGATATGAAAAAAGGGCTTTTGATTTTGCCGAAAGATGCTCCGGTGGGAAAAGATATTAAAGAGTACATAGAACTTGAAGATGCAGTGGTGGAATTTGAACTTACCCCTAATAGAGCTGATTGTTTTAGCATCGTAGGCATTGCAAGGGAAACTGCAGCCACCTTCAACGTTCCTTTGAAGGTGTCTTTTTCGACCTCTGGGGAAATAAGGCAAATCGACGAGATTTTTGGAAGAGTGAAAGTGACAGTAGAGGCTCCTGACCTTTGTAAAAGGTACATCGCAAGGATAATAGAAGATGTAAAAATTGAACCCTCTCCCCTCTGGATGCAAAGAAGATTGCAGCTTTGCGGAATTCGCCCTATAAACAATATTGTCGACATTACAAATTATGTTATGCTGGAATTAGGTCAGCCGTTACATGCATTTGATTATGATAAATTGAGTGACGGTTCAATTATAGTTCGCAGAGGTAAGGCTGGGGAAAAGCTTATTACATTAGATGGACAGGAAAGGGAGATAACAGAAGATACTCTGGTGATCGCAGACAAAAAAGGACCTATAGCTTTGGCAGGAGTAATGGGGGGAGAAAACACTGAAGTTACTGATAAAACAAGGACAGTACTTTTAGAATCGGCAAATTTCCTGGGCTCTAACATCCGCCGCACTGCAAAAAGACTAGGTATTAGGACTGAGGCGTCTTTGCGCTATGAAAAAGGAATTGACCCGAATCTTGCCGAAATAGCCGCAGATAGGGCCTGCGAGCTCATTGAAAAGTTGGGAGCAGGAAAAGTCATTAAAGAATACGCAGATGTATATCCTGAAATAGTCCGGCCAAGAGAGTTGCAACTCAGGGTGGAAAAAATAAATGCATTGTTAGGTACTTCAATTTCAAAAGAATGCATGGTTAGCATCTTAAAAAGACTCGGGATGGATGTTCAAGACAAAGATGGAAAGACATTCGTCATAGTTCCAACTTATAGGACAGATATAGCTCAACTGGCTGATATAGCCGAAGAGATTGCCAGGATTTACGGGTACGACAATCTTCCATCAACTTTACCGGGAAGTATTGCTGCATGTGGTGTACTAAGTAAGAGGCAAAAATTAGAAGATAATATAAAAAAGACCCTTTCGGATTTGGGATTTTCGGAAATATACACTTATTCATTTATCAGTCCTGGTGCCTTTGATAAACTAAAAGTGCCGCTTAATCATGAAATTCGCAAAGCTATAAAGTTAATGAACCCTCTAGGTGAAGAACATAGTGTAATGAGGACCACGCTGCTCGATGGGATTCTCCAAGTGGTTAAGTTTAATTTAAATCAAAATCAGAAGAGGATACGCATTTTCGAGGTGGGGAAGATTTTCCTACCCAATGAGTTGCCTTTGAAAGAACTACCTAGAGAAAGAAAAATGATAGGCCTTGCAGTTTATGAAGAAAATGTAGATTTTTATTACCTGAAAGGAATAGTAGAGGCGATTCTTTCAATGTTAAAGATAGATAATCATAAATTTAATCAGGACCAGCATTTTGCCTTACATCCCGGAAGAACTGCTAGTATTTTAGTAGGGGGTAAAATTGCTGGCTATCTAGGAGAAATTCATCCAGACGTGATGGAAAATTATGACATGGAAGATAAAAGGGTATATGTTGCTGAACTTGATATGGAAATCTTGTTGGATAATGCATTAACTGAAATAAAGTACCAGCCACTTCCTAAATTCCCGGCCGCAGAGAGAGATATGGCTATAGTTGTAAAAGAAGATATTGCTGTTGGCGATTTGATGGATGCTATAAGGGAAGTGGGTGGGGAGCTATTGGAGAACCTAGAACTTTTTGATATCTACAGAGGTGAACAAATACCGGAAGGATACAAAAGTATTGCTTTTTCATTGAGGTATAGGGCTAAAGACAGAACGCTGAAGGATGAAGAAATAAATGAGCTGCACGCCAAGATAATTAGAAGCATAATTGAAAGGTTTGATGGGCGCCTGAGGGAGTAAAGAGTGGGAGGATAAATGATGGAAAAAGAGCCGGATGTAACAAGAGTAAAGGTGGATATTTGCGGAGAAGATTACTATATAAAGGGTGCAGCGTCAGAAGAATATATTAAGCAGCTAGCAAAGTACGTTGACCAAAAAATGAAATTACTTTTAAAACTCAACCCCAGACTTAGCCGCATTAACTTAGCGGTACTGACGGCATTAAATATAGCCGACGAATATTTCAAGTTAAAAGCCGAATACGAAGAATTTTTAGAGCTGTTCGATGAAGAAAAAAACAGGTAAAACGGAGTTGGAAGGACATGAAAAATTATCTCGTATCCTTTATCTTTTCTGAAATTGCCGATATGCTGGAAATAAAGGGGGAAAATATTTTTAAAATCAGGGCCTACCGAAAAGCCGCCCGTGCAATCGCAAATCTTACTGAGGATGTTGAATATTTAGTAAAAACCTCTTCCCTTGCCGGTATAGAAGGAATTGGAAAGGCTCTCAAAGAAAAGATAAAGGAAATTATAAATAGCGGAACGTGCGAGTATTACGAGAAACTAAAAGATGAAGTACCTAAGGGACTAGTGGAAATGCTTAAGATTCCTGGCCTGGGGGCAAAAAAAATAAGGACTATTTATGAAAAGTTGAATATAACCACAATTGAAGAGCTACAGCAGGCAGCAAAGCAGCGTAAATTAAGAGGACTACCAGGGATTGGAGTGAAGACGGAACAAGGCATATTAAAGGGAATAGAAATGCTAAAGGGGACGATGGGTAAAGTACTTTTGCCCACCGCCCTTTTTCTAGCGGAAGAAATAATAGCAATGCTACGGTCGCATCCTGCAGTTGAAAAAGTCGATGCGGCAGGAGACCTGAGGAGAAAACAAGAGTTAATAAGCGAACTCGAGATTGTCATTTCTTCTAATAAGTCAGATGAAGTAATAGATGGATTGTTAACTTACCACAGGATAAAAGAGGTCAAAGAAAGAAGCAAAGAAACGTTGAAAGTGTTGTTGGATTTAGGGATTATGGTTAATTTTCATGTTGTAGAGCCCGTTTCGTTTTGGTCCTGTTTGCATTATTTTACAGGTAGTGAGGAACACGTTGGCAGGTTGAGAGAAATAGCCAGGGAAAAGGGTTATGATATTCAAAAGAACCATGTTGTCCGGATAAAAAGTGGCGAATTATTGTACCCTGAAGGCGAAGAGAAAATTTACGGATTGCTCGACATGCCCTATATAATTCCAGAGCTCAGGGAAAACCGGGGAGAAATAGAAGCGGCTCAAAAGAGGAAGTTGCCTCAATCTTTAGAAATTGGTGATATAAAGGGCGACCTTCACATCCATAGCAATTGGAGCGACGGATTAAATTCTATAGAAGAAATCGCGATGAAAGCTAGGGAAAAGGGTTATGAATACATAGCCATTACCGATCATTCAAAATCTTTGAAGATTGCTCACGGGTTAGATGAAGAGCGTTTATTTAGGCAGTTGGAACAGATAAAGAAGCTGAATAACGAAATAAAAGATTTAAGGATTTTGTCCGGAATAGAAGTTGATATTTTGAGCAATAACCTTTTGGACTTTGACGACGATATATTAAAAGAATTGGACATCGTAATTGCTTCTATTCACAGCGGCTTCAGTCAAGATAAAGAAAAGTTAACTCGGCGAGTCTTAAAAGCCATCTATAACCCCTATGTTAATATAATCGCCCATCCAACGGGGAGAATGTTAACAAAAAGGGATCCTTATGAAATAGATGTCGATGCTATAATGAAAGCTGCGGCCGAAACGAATACCGTGCTAGAAATTAATTCATCTCCAGATAGGCTTGACTTGAACGATGAACTTGCGAGAAAGGCGAAGGAAATGGGGGTAAAAGTCGTAATCAACACCGATACTCATGAGCTGGAAGGATTAAACGACATAAAGTACGGGGTATGGGTGGCAAGAAGGGCTTGGTTAGAGAAAGAAGATGTGATAAACACCTTTAGGCTTCCTCGTTTGATGGAAATACTGAGCAAAAAAAAATGAACTAATAAAAGGGTGATTTGATTTTATGGACGAACGGGTGCAGAAATTGTTGGAGTTCGACAAAGTAAAAGAGATAGCAAGCAAATACGCAGTTTCTGAGGGGGCAAAAAAATTATTGATTGATTTAAAACCGGATTCTGATGAGCAAATTGTGAAAAAAATGCAGCGGGAGACCACAGAGGGCGTAATTTTGCTAAAAGCGGGGATGAACTTACCCGTTGACGAATTGCCCGATATTCGAAAATCGATAAAAAGGGCTTCTATTGGTGGGATACTTTCGCCCGGTGAACTCCTTTCAATTGCTGCGATTATAAGAGCCTCGCGCCTCGTGAAAAAGGCCTGGTGTGATAAAGCGCTAACTGAGTGCAAGGTTATTGGAAGTATCATGGAAAAACTCCATATCTTCACTTCCCTTGAGGAAAAGATTAATAAAGTTATTTTGAATGAGGAAGAAATATCAGATGATGCAAGTCCCAGATTACTCAGCCTGAGAAAAGAAAAAAGAATACTTTTACAAAGGGCAAAAGAAAAGCTGGAGTTTTACGTAAATTCGCCCCACTATCAAAAATTCCTTCAAGAGCCTATTATCACAGTGCGAAATGGTAGGTACGTGATTCCTGTAAAGCAAGAGTTTAAAAACAGCATTCCTGGAGTAGTACACGATCAATCAGCAAGCGGGTTGACTATTTATGTAGAACCCATGCCCGTTCTTCAGATTAACAACGAAATAAGGAGGTTGGAGATTGAAGAGAACAAGGAGATAGAGCGAATATTAAGAGAGCTTACGGCTAAAATAGCACAAAGCAGCGAATACCTTGAAGAGACTTTTGAAGCTTTAATACAATTGGATTTCATTTTTGCTAAAGCCAAGTTCAGCATTGAAATAAAAGGTGTCGAACCCGAATTTAATACGAGAGGATATATTAGCATTAAAAAAGGCAGGCATCCTTTGTTGAAAGGAAAAGTTGTTCCAATCGATATTTATCTGGGCAACAAATTTACGATATTGGTTATAACCGGGCCTAATACTGGCGGAAAAACCGTTTCGTTAAAAACAGTAGGTTTGTTTGCTCTGATGGCGCAATCCGGTTTTCACCTTCCATGCGAAGAAGGAACTGAAATGTCTGTGTTTACCAATATTTTTGCCGACATTGGCGATGAGCAAAGCATTGAGCAGTCACTCAGCACCTTTTCAGCGCACATGAAAAATATAAAAGAGATAGTAGATAGAGCGGATTCGAAAAGCTTGGTATTGCTGGATGAACTAGGGGCCGGGACGGACCCCACAGAAGGTGCAGCACTGGCAATGGCTATATTGGATTACTTTTTGAAAATAGGAGCTAGAGTGATAGCGACAACTCACTATAGCGAACTAAAAGCTTTTGCTTATTCCAAGGATGGGATGGAAAATGCTAGCGTGGAATTTGACCTGGAAACTCTAAGTCCGACTTACAGGTTATCCATTGGCGTTCCAGGAAAGAGCAATGCTTTTGAAATTGCAAGACGACTGGGATTAAAGAGAGAGATTATAGACGCTGGGAGAAACTTCTTAAAAGTAGAAGATATAAAAATGGAAGATCTGCTGCAGGAAATCGAATTGGAGAGAAAGCGGATAAGGCAAGAAAGAGAAGAACTTGAGAAATTAAAAGAGGGTCTTTTTAATAAACTAACAGAACTTGAAAAAGAAAGAGAAAAGCTTAGGAAAAATGAAGAAAAAATGATAGAAAAAGCGAGGGAAAAAGCAAAGGACATTATCGAAAAAGCAAGAAAAGAAGCCGAAAAGGTATTTGAAAAGTTAAAGGAATTGGAAGCTCAAGATACGAAGCAAATTAGGGATAAAATAGCTGAAGAGGTTAGGAAGACGCTAAAAAAAGCGAGAGAAGATTATGGGACGGAAGAAGTTCCGTTGATAAAAACTGCAAAGAGAAAAATTATATCTGGCCCTTTACATCCAGGCGATAGGGTGATGGTGGAAAGTTTAAATCAGGAAGGATATGTAGTATCACTGGACGAAAAAGGGAAAATCGCTCAGGTACAAATAGGCGCCATGAGAATTAATTTACCAGTTGAAAGTCTTGTAAAAATAGAAGAAGAGAAAAATGACAAAAAAGAGGTGACGTATTCGCTGTTGGCGATGGAAAAAACAAAAGAAATTTCGAAAGAAATAGACATCAGAGGTCTCACATTGGAGGAGGCGTTGCTGAAGGTCGAAAAATATTTGGACGATGCGAGCCTTGCTGGTTTGCCCAATGCAGTTATTATTCACGGCAAGGGTACGGGAGTGCTACGGAAAGGCATCCATGATATGTTGAGAACGCGAAAAGACATTAAATCTTTTAGACCCGGCAATATGAATGAAGGTGGACTAGGGGTTACGGTGGTGGAGTTCCTTTGATTATAATTAGCGCATGCCTTGCAGGTTTTAATACGAGATACGATGGGAAAAATAGTTGCCATGCGGTTTTTGAGGATGTGGTAAGAACCAAAAAAGCCATACCTTTCTGTCCAGAACAAGCCGGGGGGTTGCCTACACCTCGTACGCCAGCTGAAATAATTGGTAAAGACGGTTTTGAAGTGATTAAAGGGAAAGCGGTAGTCCTCACCAGAGACGGAAGGGATGTGACGGAATATTTTATCAGAGGCGCAAAAGAAATGTTAAAATTGGCAGAGCTTATAGGTGCCGATACTGCAATCTTAAAATCGAAAAGTCCCTCCTGCGGATGCAGGTTTATATACGACGGGAAATTTAACGGAACATTAAAAGAAGGTATGGGGGTAACAGCCGCTTATTTAACGGCATTCGGATTAAAAGTGATTGATTCGGACGAATATTTACGTGGTTTGTATTAACATAGATTTGCGCGGCAAAAAAAAAGGAAGCTATACACCCCCCTTTTTTGCGCTACCTTTTTCCTGAACATTCTCTGAGCCCCTTGACCCATTTTCGTTGTCCTCAGGCTGATTGGGATTTTGTGAAGGTACTTGATTTCCCGTGTTACTTGCGCTACCGTTAATTTGGTTTTCACTGCTGTTACCCGAGGAATTGTTTTGATTACCGCTGTCAAGGGGCGGTTGCAAAACATTTTCTTCGAAATTGCTTCCCGATGATCCCTGGGTGTGTAAATTGCAATATTCTGTCGGCGGCATATACTTTGCATCTAAAGGTATTTTACCATCTGGAGATGTTTTGTAAGGTGGCCTGTTTAAGAAAACTTTTTGTTTTACTTGTTCAGGAGGACAATACGGTGTCGCCAGCAATCCTGAGGTTATATCTATTAACTTTTGCACATGGACATCGCAGAATTCAGAAGGTTCTGTTCCCTTAATAAAGTATTCATATCTAATACGAGAACCACGTGGGTCGTTATTGCAGAGCTCCGTAGGAATTTTTCCCGAATCCTGGCAGACTGCGATGGGCCCTTCAATTCCTGCTGGCTTAGGAAAGCCTACTTTAGGTAATTTTTTATGAGCTATGGTCATGATTTGCTTCCATATCAAAGCAGGCTGATATCCACCTGCGACTCCTTTCATGGGGGTTGGTTCGTCATGTCCCATCCATACAGCTGCGACTAAATGCGGCGTATAACCCACAAACCATACATCTTTGTTATCCGAAGTTGTTCCCGTTTTTCCTGCTACAGGGAACGGAAAATCAGCAAGCCTTTTTGCAGTTCCTTCTGTTATAACGCTTCTCATCATATCGGTCATAATAAAGGCAACCTGAGGACTTACGGCTGTCCACTTTGTAGGTGTGTGCTCAAGAAGTGTTCTTCCGTTTTTGTCAACAACCTTTAATATAGCTATGGGCTCCACGTGTATCCCCTGATTGGCTAATGTTCCGTAGGCCGATGCAAGCTCTAGAGGGGAAACTCCCTTAGTCAATCCTCCTAGTGCTATTGATAGCTGCCTGTCATTTTTTCGGCCTTCTAAAACGAGACTTTTTATGCCTAATTTCTGTGCATATTCAATTCCTCTGTCTACGCCAATCTTTTCTAGGACTTTTACTGCAACCACATTGACTGAATCGGCAATGGCTTTCCGTATGGTTGTGAGCCCTTTGAAGTCTCTTGTGTAGTTTTGTGGTGACCAATTGCCGTAAGAGACAGGCGAATCATCTATTACGCTTGCGGCTGTATAGCCCATATCTATTGCTGCTGTATAAACAACAATTGGCTTAAAGGCAGAACCAGGTTGCCTGTAAGATTGAGAAGCCCTGTTTAGACCTAACTTTTTATAATGTTCGCGACCTCCTACAAGTGCTTTTATATACCCTGTATGAGGGTCAATAACTACTACTGCAGCTTGAGGTTGGGGAATGCCGTTATTGTCTTTTTTTGTATATGGGTAATTTTTCGGGTCCGCTAAAGCTTTTTCGGCTGCTTCTTGGATTTCTAGGTCGACTGTGGTATAAATTCTTAATCCTCCGTTATAGATTTTTTCATAAGCTTCGGATTCGGTAAGTCCTAGCTCTTTTTGAAGATCTTCTGCCAACTGCGTTATTACAAAATCAGTAAAGTATGGAGCTTTGTAGTCTGCCTTTGCGTTTTCAAGGCCTACCAGTTTTATCTCTTCTTTTTTTGCTTTCTCAGCTTCTTCCTTTGTTATAAATCCCATATCGACCATTTCATTCAAAACTATGGCTTGCCTTTCCTTTGCCCTTTCGAAATTTATATAAGGCGAGTAAATTGAAGGACCCTTGGTTATACCTGCTAGCATGGCGCTTTCTGCAAGGGTTAGGTCTTTTACGCTTTTACCAAAAAAGGTTTGAGCCGCAGCTTCAACGCCATAAGCTGAGTGACCAAAGTATATATGGTTCAGGTAAAATTCCAGAATTTGGTCTTTTGTAAAATGACGCTCAACTTGAATTGCAAGCCATGCCTCTTGGGCTTTTCGTTTTAGAGTTTTTTCATGAGTTAGAAAGACATTTTTAACCAATTGCTGAGTTATAGTACTTGCACCCCTGCGATATCCTCCAGTGACTATATCTGTCCACACAGCGCCTATGAGGGATTTAAAATTGATACCTTTATGCTTGTAAAAATTTTTGTCTTCAATGGCAATAAATGCTTCTTTGAGATGCTCTGGAATTTCATCTAGAGGTACTGGAATTCGATTTTGGCCTCCGTGAAGTTCGGCAATTACATTGCCTTTTGAGTCGTAAACTATAGAAGTCTCGCTAGGTTTTAATTTCTGAGGATCAAACGGAGGTGTATCCTTTACGTAGTATAAAAACAGTCCAAGGGCTGAGCCACAAGATAAAAGAAAAACAAATATCAAAAAAGGTATTAAGCTCTTTGCAAGAAAGAGCTTTCTTTTTCTCGGATTTTTCATAATTAACCTCCTCGGTCATCTTAAACAATTAAACAGTATGTCGAGATTATTATACCATACATAATATAAACTTTGAAGAAAATGCATCAGTGTGTTATAATTAATAAAAACATCTTCATGGAAGAGGGATAAAGTTGAGGCCTGAAGAACAATTTGAACTTTTAAGACAAAATGTAGCCGAAATAATTTCGGAGGAAGAGTTATTAAATAAGCTGAGAAAATCTTACGAAGAAAAAAGACCTTTAAAAGTGAAATTGGGTTTGGATCCTACTGCTCCGGATGTTCACCTCGGACATGCTGTAGTATTGAAGAAAATGAGGCAGTTTCAAAAGTTGGGGCATGAAGTAGTCTTGATAATCGGAGATTTTACTGGGATGATTGGAGATCCAACAGGAAAATCAGAAACGAGAAAACAACTTTCAAGAGAAGAAATTATGGAGAATGCAAAAACTTATAAAGAGCAGGTGTTTAAAATTTTAGATCCAGACAAAACAAAAATTGTTTTCAATAGTGAATGGCTGAGCCGAATGACTTTTGAAGATGTATTAAAACTAGCCTCAAAGTACACCGTAGCCCGCATGCTAGAAAGAGAAGATTTTAGCAAGAGGTTTACCGAGGGAAGGCCAATCTCTATACATGAATTTTTCTATCCGCTTATGCAGGGTTATGATTCGGTAGCCCTTAATGCTGATGTTGAATTAGGAGCAACAGAACAAAAATTTAACATTTTAATGGGGAGAATACTGCAGAAGGAATATGGACAGGAGCCTCAAGTAGCAGTGCTCATGCCCATTCTCGTCGGAATCGATGGCAAGCGAAAAATGAGCAAAAGTCTTGGAAATTACATAGGAGTGAATGACCCGCCCGATGAAATGTACGGGAAAGTAATGTCTATTCCCGATGAAATAATGCTTGAGTATTATAAGCTGGCTACGGACTTAGAACATCGTGAATTAGAAAAAATAGCAGAAAACTTAAAGGAAGGAAGAGTAAATCCTAGAGATTTAAAAATGAGACTGGCCAGGGAAATTGTAAAACTTTATCACGGTAGTGATGAAGCTTTGAAAGCAGAGGAAAAATTTATAAGGATATTTCAAAAGAAAGATCTACCGGATGAAATTCCAATATTCGAGGTAAATGATGAAAAAATATGGCTCCCTAAATTAATAACACTTGTAGGATTCTCATCATCCAATAGTGAGGCTTTAAGGATGTTGAAACAAGGAGCTGTAAAGATAAATGGTGAAAAAATTATCGACGCCACAGACATCGAGATAAGATCTCCCTTTATCTTACAAGTTGGAAAGCGAAAATTTGTAAAAGTTATCAACGCCAAAAAATAATTATGAACCAATTCAACCCCTCCTGCATATTTTGATTAGGAGGGGTTTTTTATGTTTATACGGTTGAAAACACTAAGAAATAGGAGACATCCGATAAAGCTAAATGTTTATATGCTCATTATCTTAATTGTAATACTTAATTTTATTATATTTGCATTTATTGAAAGGCAAATAGCACCTAGTCTTCTGGCAATAGCGGAAGCCAGAGCCAGAATTATAGCGACGGAAGCTATAAACAAGGCAGTAAAAGAAAGAATTACTAAAAACATTAAGTACACTGACCTCATTGCTATACATAAAGACGTCAACGGCCAGGTAACGTTAATCCAAATAAATACGATAGAAATAAACCGGATAGAAACCGAAACATCTTTAGAGGTAGTAAAAACTTTAAAAGAAATAAGCATGGAAAACATAAAAATACCATTAGGTTTAATTACTGGAAGTAAAATATTATCGAATATGGGACCCTTGATTAGCGTATCTTTATATCCTGTTGGAACAGCTTACGTAGATACTTCTGAAGCATTTGAAGAAGCTGGCATTAATCAAACGAGACATAAAATATTGCTGGACATCACGGCTCAGGTAAAGATAGTTCAGCCACTTTTGAGTTCAAAAGTAGAGATAAAAACTAGCGTCCCTATAGCTGAAACAATTATCATAGGTACTGTGCCTCAAACTATATTAGACTTTAAACGGTGAGCCAAACCTGTGAAAAACAAAGAAGAATTGAGGGATGTCAATTTTTTTTAATAAATGCGCTTTTTTATTAATATCTTTCCAAATTGCAGATGAATTATGTTTATGGTATAGTATAAAGCACTGACAGTAAAATGGTAAATTCAATGTCTTAAGAACAAACAGGGTTGACAAAAAACAGCAAGAAAGATATAATAAAGAACTGTCGGCGGAAAAAGCTGAAGATAAGATAGTTGACAAGAAGAGCAAAAGATGATACAATAAAATTCCGCCGAGGAGATGAACCTTGAGAACTGAACAGTGCCACGCCTGAGAGTTTCGACCAAAAGGTGTGTAATTAAAGTAAGCGGAGAGCTTACTTTAAAGGAATAGGATTTAACCTGAGAGTTTGATCCTGGCTCAGGACGAACGCTGGCGGCGTGCCTAACACATGCAAGTCGAGCGGAGGTGGTG
>JAKIHM010000012.1 GCA_021608145.1 Thermovorax subterraneus | reverse complement strand
ATTTGTTTTGGCAACTACTACCTACGACACCAAGGGGAGGGAATCCTCCTTTTTTCCGAAAAACTTTTAGTTTCAATGTTTTAGAGGCCATAGGTATGTGAATTTGGTGCCCTAATTTGACATTACATGCAGATTAAGGGGGAGAGAATTTATGAAAAAGAAAATAATAGTGGCATGTGGATCAGGAGTGGCTACCTCCAACACGGTGGCTGAAAAGGTAAGGAATCTCTGTAAACAGCGTAATATTGATGTGGAGGTAATGGCTGTAGATTTTAAGTCTCTTAAGGATTATCTAAAAGGAGCCGATGTTTTTATCTCAATAGCACCATATGATAAGACTGATTACGGGGTACCTACTATCAGTGGAATACCTTTTCTTACTGGAGTCGGTATTGATAAAGCTATGGACGAATTGGAGAGGATTTTAAGGAAAGGGAGGTAATATGGTATGTTTTCTTTTAAAGATGTTATTCAATATATATTGGATTTAGGACCAGGTATTTTCCTACATTTTGTAATGCTAATAATAGGTTTGATTATTAGGATGAGGTTTACGAAAGCGCTTTCCGCAGCCATTACCCTCGGTGTTGCATTTTTAGGAATGTCGGCAATACTTGACTTTATGTTCGCCGCTATATCGCCTGCTGCTAATGCGTTTGTCGAAAATACTGGAATAAAACTAAACGCCTTAGATCTGGGATGGACTCCCAATGCTGCCATTGCGTGGGCATGGCCCTATGCTTTTTTAATGTTTCCGCTTCAGATCGCAATCAATCTCCTTATGTTGGCTTTAGGATGGACCAACTGTCTTAACGTTGATATGTGGAATGTGTGGAATAAAGTATTTACGGGAGTGCTAGTTGCAGGAGTTACTGGGAGCCTACCAATAGCATTTATTGTCTGTGCCATCATGGTAGTATTCGAACTGAAAAACGCAGATCTTACACAGAAGCAGGTCTACGAGATAACTAATATTCCCGGTATAGCACTTCCTCATAGCATGGCTCTTACAGGTGTTATTATTGCTCCCCTTAATAGGCTATTGGATTTTATCCCTGGAATAAATAAAATCAAACTGGACGCCGATGGTCTCAAGGAGAAATTGGGTATATTTGCTGAAAATCATATTCTGGGATTCATCGTGGGTTTGATAATAGCCCTGTTTGCCAGATACAACTTCAAGGATACCCTTACCTTAGCTATGAAGGCGGCAACTGCGCTTGTACTATTCCCAATGGTAGCTGGTCTTTTTATGAAGGCTCTTGCTCCAATCTCTGAAGCTGCAGCAGAATTCATGAAGTCGAGATTTCCTGGGAGAGAGTTTTACATCGGATTGGACTGGCCTTTTCTTGCTGGCCAGCCTGCGTTGTGGGTCACCACCATTATATTAGTTCCTATAATCCTGCTTATGGCAGTGTTATTACCTGGAAATACCACGTTGCCTTTTGGAGGTATACTTAATATTTGCTTTGCGGCGACTGCCTTGATAATAACCCGGGGTGATCTGTTCAGGATGATAATATTAGGCATTATGACCACGCCACTTTACCTATGGGTCGCCAGTTATTTTGCACCTGTAATAACGGACCTCGCTAGGAAAGTAGGAACAATAAACATACCGCCAAACCAACTAATTACATGGAATGGTATGGAAGCTCCTGAATTCAGGTACTTTATGAGTCAGATAGGTCTGATTTTTAAAGGCCAGCTTTTCCCTGGGATTATAATTTTGCCGATTTATGCCTTACTTATATGGTATTATTGGAACTACATGACTAGGAGGGAGAAAGAGGTTAAGGAAAGACTAGGACTATAACTTTTAAGACATGGCTTTAGCGGTCGGGGAGGAGAATTCTCCCCGGCCGCCTAAAGAAAAAAGAAAGAAGGGATAGCGTGGAGGCAGATCTCCATATTCATACCATTGCTAGTGGAGATGCTTTTGGAACTATAAAAGATGCCCTATTCGTTGCACGTAAGAAAAATTTAAAAGCAATTGCCATAACTGAACATGGCCCTGCTATGCCCTGTGGACCCCACAAGTATTATTTTAACAATATGGAACTGATACCCAGATACGATGGTTCTATTAAAATTCTGAAAGGTGTTGAAGCAAATATAATGGATCGTTTCGGAAATCTGGATCTAGAAGAGGTCATTTTGAAAAAGATGGATATTGTAATAGCAGGGTTCCATACTTTTGCATTAAAGCCTCTCTCTAGAGGAGAAAATACAGAGGCACTTGTAAAAGCAATAAGGACCCACAGAATTCATGTAATAGCCCATCTTAATTATAGTGAATATCCTGTTGATGAGGAAGTTCTGTTTCCAGTGATGAAAGAGAGAGATGTAGCTTTGGAAATAAATGAAGGAGCCTTGTTAAAAAGAAGGGATACTGTAGAGCCTTTTGTACAAAAATTAAAAAAAGCAAATAGAATTGGGATCAAATTTATCGTGAGCAGCGATGCTCATTATCCTGATGCCATAGGGAAGTTCGTATTATCACATTATGTTATCAAAAAAGCAGGTATCGATGAAAGTCAAATATTAAATCGTAACGTTAAATTGCTTTATGAATTTTTAAAAATTAAATAAAGGGGTGGCTCTTTTTGATATGCACTGTTACTCTGAATCCTGCTTTGGATAAAATAATGATACTCGAGGAGATCAATTACGGTGAAAACAACAGGATAAAAGAACAAGAAATCGATATTGGTGGGAAAGGCACTCATGTTGCAGCTGTTTTGTCAGACCTTGGGGTGGAAACCATAGCAACAGGTGTTATAGGAGGCAAAGGAGGAGAGAAACTTTGTGATCTTCTGGAAAAAAGGGGTGTAAAATGTGATTTTATATGGATTGAAGGTATAGAAGTAAGGACTAGTTATATAATTCTTTTACAGAAGGATAAGAAGCATTTTATGATTACTGAAAAAGGGAGTGAAATTGATAGAAAAAGTATTAGACTTATATACGAAAAGGTAGATAAAATCTCAAAAAAGGTAGATTACATAGTTTTTTCCGGTGGGGTAAGTCCAGGTTTTGATAAAGATATATATAGAGAATTAATAGCCATCTCCAAAGAGAATGGTGCGAAGACAGTGCTTGATGCTAGTGGTGAATACTTAAGAGAAGGTGTTAAGTCCAAACCATTTTTTATAAAAATCAACCGCGAGGAATTCTCCGAACTAATAGGTGAGGAGGTAAGTTGTGAAGTTGATATAGTAAAAAAAGCAAAAAATTTAATTGATGATGGGGTAGAGATAGTAGCTATTACGTTAGGAAAAGATGGTTCTATTGTTGTCACAAAAAATGAAGTTCTAAAAATTTTTTTACCTCATATACACGCCATAAATACTGTGGGATGTGGCGATACTTACCTTGCCGGGGCTTTATATAAGATGAAAATGAGAAAAAAACTAGAGGAATGCTTTAAATTTGCGACAGCCTTGAGTGGTTCTAAAGCTCTTTCATGGAAAACTTCTATATTTGATCGAAAAGAAGTGGAATTACTTTTGAAATGTGTGAATATCAGTTACTATCACTAGCAGGGGGGATCAAAGTGAAGTATTTAAAAGAACGAAAAGAAATATGTGAACTTGTAAAGGACATGTTTGATAGGTTTATGACAAATGCAGTAGGAGGAAATGTTTCTTTAAGAGTCGGAGAAAACGAAATACTTATTACACCATCTTTAATGGCCGAAGAAAAAAGGTGTAAAATTAATCCGGAGGATCTTATACTGGTTGATCTTGATATGAATGTTCTTGAAGGGAAGGGTAAAGTAAGCAGAGAAGTTAATATGCATTGTGGTATATTAAAACAATTACCTGAAATTAATGCGTGTATTCATGCACATCCAAAAAATCTTTTAGTATTTGCAAGCCTTGAAGTTCCATTACCCTCAGTAACTGAAGCTACTAGCAAGTATGGTATTCTCGAAGTTTTGCCTTATAAAAAAGCCTGCTCAACAGAATTAGCTAACACCGTCGCGGATTACTTTGCAAGAAAGAAAAAAATTCTGGGACGTTCGGATATGGCTGTAATGCTGGCAAGACATGGAGTAATGTCTATTGGAAAGAATCTTTCTCAAGCTTACAATGTAATTGAAAGATTTGAAGCAAATGCTTACATTGTGCTTTGTAGCAGCTTAATAGAAAATAATCCAATTTTAAAAGTAGCCAATCTCCAGAAATATTATAATCCACAAATTTTTGTTTGCAATGGTATTGACACGGAAATAGGAGATTAATAAAATTTTTTCCTTGAATTACAATGCGATACAATTTTGGAGAACCCGAATGATGTTGGCTTTCTCGATCATGACGTATGAGAGTTCAGAAGTTAACTCATATCAAGTATAAAAGACCTCTGCTATTTGCCTATAACCCGGGATCTTTCTGGGCAGGTATTGAACTAATTCTCCATCTGTTCGATTTGTGAAAATGATAAATATTCTTTGGGGAATTAACCGCTTGATTAAGCCGTTGCGCCGCTCATTGTCGATTAAGATTTCGAGATATGTTTTTTTGGGGTTATGTTTGATTTTTGTGTTGGGAACTTTAAGCAAGCAGTAGTTTTGGTGGACCTTGCTTTTTCTGCTACAGGCAAGAGCAGTTTTTTTTACACTGCCTGGCCGGTTTTCTGAAAAGGAAGCACTGTATTTGGTTAAATCTGTCGAAGTTGAGTTGTTGTGCACACTTGATTTCGCGGTTAATAGTACTGCGATGACGTTCGAGTTTTTTAGCGATCTCGGTTTGCAAGTAACCTTCTTTAAGCAAGGCAGAGATTATGCCTTTTTCGTAAGGTGTTTAAAAATGCGTTGTGATGTTGTATGCTCTTGATATAGGAACTATAGCTGAAACCCTCCATATGTATTTGTTTTTTTGCCAACCAACATCATATCGGGTTTCATGCTATGGTTCAACTATTTTTTGGTGTCGTATTTAATTTTACAATTAACCTTTCTATTTTGAGTATTTCAATTTGAATCAATATAATTAAATTTGTAATTGTGATGTTTTAATATTGTAATGAAATATTTCAAAACTTCAATAAATTAGATACTGGTACACTTTTTGCATGTTAATTGTTTATGAATAAATTTAGTAAACATTAGGGAGGTGCATAAATGGAAGTTAACTTTCTATACGGACTCCAAAATGCTCTCACACTTACCAACTTACTCTATTGCTTTATAGGAGCATTACTCGGAACAATAGTAGGTGTTTTACCTGGGCTAGGCCCAACAGCGACAATGGCTATGTTACTCCCTCTCACATCTTATCTTGATCCTACAGGAGCTATTATAATGCTGGCCGGAATATTTTATGGAGCGATGTATGGTGGCTCTGTAACAAGTATTCTTCTCAACGTTCCAGGAGAAGCATCTTCTGTACTGACAGCAGTAGACGGATTCCAAATGACTAAAAAAGGTAGAGGCGGAGAGGCTTTGGCAATATCCGCTATAGGTTCTTTCATTGCCGGGACAATAACGGTAATTGTTTTACAAATATGTGCCCCACCTCTTGCAGATTTTGGGCTAAAATTCGGTGCTCCAGAATATGTAGCATTGATGCTGTTTTGCTTTACTACTTTAGTTGCCGTATCTGGGAAAAGTATGTTAAAAGGAATTATGATGGCAACTTTAGGTATGTTGTTGGCGAGCATTGGGTTGGATCCAATGACCGGTAAACAGAGATTGACCTTTGGTTATGCACCCCTAATGCGAGGGCTAGATGTTATTCCTGTATTAATGGGACTTTTTGGAATTTCTGAAGTCCTTTTAAGTGCCGATGAAGGAGTCCAATCAATATATACAGGTAAGCTAGGCCGATTAATCCCTAGAGGGAAAGAACTTCTAAAAGGCCTATATGCAAGTTTAAGAGGAACATTAGTTGGGATAGTTTTAGGCATCTTACCTGGCATGATGCCTTCCGTAATTTCCTTCGTTGCTTATGATTTTGAAAAACGCGTATCTAATGAACCGTCAAAATTCGGAACTGGTTGCATTGAAGGAGTAGCAGCTGTCGAAGCATCTAATAATGCTGCAAGCGAGGCTGGATTAATTCCTTTACTTTCCTTAGGTCTTCCAACAAATGCCGCATGTGCCCTTTTATTTGCTGCATTTATGATGTATGGTTTGCAGCCTGGACCACTCTTATTTTCAGAACACGGAGAAATGGCTTGGACTATAATAGCAAGTATGTACATAGGAAATTTAATCCTGGTCATATTAAATTTACCATTAGTAGGAATATGGGTACGTTTGGCAACTATTCCATATAAATATTTAGGACCGATCACTTTAGCAGTATGCTTCATCGGTGCTTACTCGGTTCGTAATACATTGTTCGATGTTTGGACAGCGATAATTTTCGGTATCCTAGGATACATTATGAAAATTAAAGACTGGCCTGCAGCTCCTTTAATTTTAGGATTTATACTTGGCCCTAATTTAGAGCAACATCTTCGCGCCAGTTTACAAATGTCCGGAGGAACACTTTCCATATTCTTCGTAAGACCCATAACAGTGTTTTTCCTCATCCTTACACTATTTATGATTTTACTTAGTGTATTAAGAACAAGATCAAAAACAAAAGGAATAAAGATTAGAGGAATTTAAAAAATCAGAAGGAGGTCTGAGTATGAAAAATAAAATAGGTCTTAAAAATCACATATTACTTTTACTCATAGTCACATTATTTGTGTTTTCTCTAAACGGTTGCAGTAAGAATAACCAGTCAGTAAAATACCCAACTCAACCTATAAATGTTATATGTCCCTGGTCAGCAGGTGGAAGTACTGATTTAGTCGCTAGAGTTGCATCAAAAGCTTTAGCAGAAAAATGGGGAGCAGTTATAAATGTTATAAACAAACCTGGAGGCAAAGGTATACCCGGTACGCTAGAAGCTCTAACTAGCAAACCAGACGGATATACTATACTCGCTGATGCCGATGGTAGCAATGCAATTGTTGCTGCATGGGGAACAGATGTGCCTTTTGATATCTCGGAAAGAACTTACATTGCCAAAGTTGCCGAATTTCCTTGGTTGTTTATAATTCGAACTGATTTGGCATGGAAATCTTTAAACGATGTGGCTGAAGCAATCAAAAATAACCCTGAAAATATAAAATGGGGCTGGTTAGGTGGTACCGCAGGTGCTGATGCTCCTGTCGTCCAGTTTATGGCTGCTTTAGAAGCTAAAGGAATAGATACTTCAAAAGTAAAAATGGTAACATATCCTGGAGGAAGCGACTTAGCTACAGCGGTAGCCGGAGGACATGTGGATATTGGAGTAGTATCTTCAACTTCAGTAGGCCCAGTATACAATGCAGGCAAAGTAAAACTAATAGCTATTACGGGTAAAGAAAGATTTCAAAGTTTTCCCGATGTTCCAACCACAGTGGAACAAGGATGGAATACTGTTACTTTCCGCGGTCATGTAGGTTTTGCAGCACCTAAAGGGCTATCTGGTGATATCGTTAAAATTTGGGAAAGAACAACCGAAGAAATTTTAAAGGATCCCAAAGTAGTAGAAGAATTAGCTAAAATAGGAGCAGTCCCGGCTTTTGCTAATTCCGAGGATTATCGCAACTACGTTTTAAATCTAGCCGATGAATTAAAAGCATTGAAAAAATAAATAGAAAAAATAAATAAAATAACATAAAAAAATTAAAGGAGTCATGAAATATAATGATCAGCTCCATAATAAAGAATGAAGGAATAATTTTTATCATGCTAGGAATTATAGGCTTAATCGATAGTTTGCGACTCGTTAAAGCAACTACAAATGAAATACTTGGTCCAGGTTGGTATTTGTTTATACTTAGTGCTATTTTACTATGTAGCAGTGCTTGCTATCTGATAGCAACTTATAAAAAAGATACATTTTCCGAGTCAATATTAATAGGATTGCATCTCAAATTTTCACCAGCCGTAATAGCAATAATTTTATTACTCTTATATAGCTTTGCTGTAATTTTTTTAGGATACTTAATTTCCACTATAATTTTTCTTATATTAACAATGCAGGTCTTTGGAGAGCGTTCATTTGTCACATCTATTATATTTGGAATAATAACAGGAACGGCGTTTTGGTTTCTATTCGTATATTTTGCGAATATCCCTATGCCTTAAAAATTTAAAGCCTATAACTTCTGCCCTATACTGAGTATTTAATAATCGATATAGGGCTAATTTTTTATGGGCATTTATTAGTCTCCATTCCATTACTAAAAAACTATCCCACCACTTTTTGACTCTCTAACGTTTTGCCTACCACTTTTATAGCTGCTTTTTAGGCCGCATTCTCCTGAATCAAAATAGCAGGTTTAATCAATAATGGGGTGGGGTGGTTGATGAAGTTGCTTGCTTCGATCGTTCGTTTATTTTTCGCACATCTGCCTGCCGTCATACCTAGATCTTTCAAGGCTTTACGGGCAATGGCCAACAGTTTTACGAAGCATTTTGAGATAATTGCCTTTGTTTGTAATGGACCCGCATTTCATGTCGTCAGGGAAAACTTTGTATAATAACGTGGATGACACGTTCTTGTATTACAAGGTCAAAGCCTTGATTTTACTAGCTTTGAGGGCATTTTTTTGGGTTTTCTGTAATACAACTTTCCTCTGAACAAGGTTTTGAAAGGAAATCCTGTAATACAAGAATTCAAAAAATGAACTCATCCTCCATGTGCTGCAATTCCCGGAAAGAGGTTTTTTTGTACTCGCTAGCTATGAAGTTTTTCGCGTTGACGTTCAGTATTTCTGCCAGGTCCTCTTCGAGTTTTGCGAGCTCTTTTTCGTTGATTACAACCTTTTTTATGTAGTCGTTGACCTCTTTGTCGGTTTTCTTTTCTTATATGGAGGCGTTGATACTGTTTATCCTTGCTGTTGCCTGCTTTTCATAGATTGCGATGCGACTTTTTTATCTTCTCTTTGATGTCCTTTATTGTTTATTGCATAATACAAATGGACAGAGTTGCAAAATAAAATTCCCAGATTTGCAAAGGTCATTGCAGGCACCCCTAAAAACCTTTACCCTTGTAGTTAAGGACAACTTAACTGCAAGGGAGGAATTGGAGGATGCTCACAATGACCCAAATTGATGATATCAGAAAAGCATTCTTTATGAAAGGGCAAAATATCAGTGAGATAGCCCGGGAGTTCCAAAAAGACCGAAAAACAATACGTAAGTATATCTATCGAGAGGACTGGAACACCAGGCTTAAAGCTGAAGAAGTTAAAAATACCTTACCCAAAACTCGACCCTTTCAGGGTGGATATAGACCATTGACTTGAAGAAGATAAAAAAGCTCGCAAAAAGCAGAGGCATACCACAAAAAGGATTTACGACAGGCTCTGTGAAAAATATCAAGGGCAGTTTAACTGTTCTTACCGCACAGTAGCAGGCTACGTGGCCGTAAGGAAAAAAGAAATATACTAGGACAACTCCTGCCGTCTGCCGCTTGAACATATCCCCGGTGAAGCGCAGGTGGACTTCGGCGAAGCCGACTTTTACGAAAACGGGGCATTGCACCACGGATTTTATCTGAACCTGTAGTTTCCCTTCAGCAACGCAGGATATACCTAGCTTTTCAAAGGTGAAAACCAGGAATGTCTGTTTCAGGGACTGAAGGACATATTTGAACATATTGGCGGTGGACCAGTATAATAGCTCCAGCTTGCTTTTGAGGTTATCTTTGATTTTGTTGAGCTCATCATCAGAATAAGGGAGATTGAGGCTTTTGAGGGTATTGAGAAGGGGAGATTCTGATGTCGTTATCGTTTTTCATGAGATAGATTTGGCGTTCAGACAACATAAACCAGTCGAGCAAATCTTCCAGCAATTTTTTCAGGGCAGGACGAGAGGGATCCTGTGCAGAGCAATATTGGTTTAATACTTTCTGAACAGCAATATTTTTAACTGTCTGGTAATAGGTATTTTTATCCATAATTACCAGTTTCCCTGGAGATTTTATTATACACTACACACAATTTTATTTTAACACCCGGGAGTGAGTAAGGAAGGGAAATTGTGTTCGTATAATGGTAATATATACCAATTATTCTATAGGGCATAACTATCTTCGGTATAATCTTCCAAAAACTATCCTGTGTAAAGTAATGGTGGGGCATAAAAACCTAAAACAACTTCACGCCATCCTTGTCCTCATATCCCTTGACAAACTACAGAAAATGTAATACTTTAAAATATAAGAAAAGATTTTATAATGTATATTCCTAGCAATATATTTTTCTCCTCCTAAAGGCTCTGATCTCACGTCAGAGTTTTAATTTTCTTCTTGAGATTTTCCTCCTTCAACATACCTGCTGTCTTTCTTAAAAATTTCCCGGCAATGGTGCTATTCGCCGCAAGTGGGATAATATAGCTTGTTTAAATATATAATAAGAATGTATGTGGTGTTTCTGGGAATTGGATTGGGGAAAGACCCTTTTATTATATATAGAAATGGGGGATGTCTATGAATCTGGCTATATTATCCACCTATCCACCTAGAGAATGCGGTATAGCATCATTTGCTAAAGACTTGAGGGACAACCTTACCTTGTGGGGACAAGAAGTAAAAATACTCGCCATCACCGACAATGGCTCTTCTTATTCTTACCCTCCCGAAGTGGTATTTGAGCTTCATGAGGAGTGCAAAGAGGATTTTGCAGCCTCAGCAGAATACATCAATTCCAGTTATACGGATCTTGTGCTTTTGGAACACGAATATGGAATTTTCGGCGGCTGTGACGGAAATTACCTCCTCGATTTTGTGGCTCACCTGAAAAAGCCTTTCATCTTAAATACTCATACGGTGCTTTCCCAGCCGACGATAAGTCAAAAGAGCATACTTATGAAATTGGGACAAAGCGCATCGGCAGTAATTTGCATGACTAAGCGCTCTGCAGAACTTTTGCACGAAGTTTATAAAATACCCCTCAATAAGATCTACGTGGTACCGCATGGAGTGCCAGTTTTCAGGGAAAAGCCAAGAGAAAGGCTGAAAGAAGCCTACGGCGTTTCAGGCAGGCCTGTGGTCACTACTTTCGGATTTATCGGGCCTGGAAAGGGCATCGAGATAGGGATTAAAGCCATAGCTATATTAAAAGAAAAATATCCGGATATATTGTATTTTATCGTGGGAGAAACCCATCCCAAACTAAAAAAGCGAGAAGGCGAGGTTTACCGTGAATCTCTAGAAAAGCTGGTGGATGACCTAAACCTCCACGACAATGTTCGTTTTATCAACAAATTCCTAACCCTTGAAGAGATAGGAGATTACCTCTATATGACTGATGTCTACATTACCCCGTATCCCGGCAGGCATCAGGCAGTAAGCGGTACGCTTTCGTATGCGATAGGTTGCGGGAGGGCGATCGTTTCAACACCTTATGACTATTCACTCGAGATGTTGGCAAATGGAAGAGGGCTTGTCGCGTCACAGGCCGATCCAGAAGAACTAGCTACCCTAATAGATCGAATACTAAAAGACCCTATTTTAAAGAGTCAACTGGAAAGGAAAGCTGGCAAACTGGGGAAGACTATGACATGGCCCCAAGTTGCGAAAAGCTACGTGGAGATCATAGAGGAGATATTAAAGCCCAACTTCACTAGGAGGGCGGTGAAAGATGTATAAGCACCTCATGAATATGACCGACTCCACGGGAATAATCCAGTTTGCCGAAAAATCTACACCACAGAAATCCAGCGGTTATACGGTGGACGACAACGCGAGAGCACTGCTTGTGACTGTGGACATGAAAGACGATATGCGAGAGAAGCTTGCACGGATATATATTAGCTTCCTGGAACAAGCTCAGGAGGAAAACGGCTTGTGGAACAACCTGAAACTGGAAGACCGATTTGTGCCAGTACTTAATTCAGAAGACTGCATTGGACGCGCTTTTATGGCTGCAAGCTTTTCTGCATCGAGCGATATGAGTCAAGTGAAAGAAATAAGCTTGAAAATGGTCAAAAAAAGTTTAGAAAAAGCCCTAAATTTGGAAGCCCCTAGAGCCGTAGCTTACGTTCTCCTGGGCATAGTCAATCTTATAAACAATTTCAATGTATATAAAGAACTATATCCTGCTGCAAAAAAGATGGCCTACAAGCTTGTAAAATTATATGAAGAAAATACGGCTGGAAAATGGTGTTGGTTCGAAGATAAACTGACGTATTGTAATGCCCTGCTGCCGCATTCATTATTTTCTTACTATACCATGAGTGGCGATAGGAAGGTATTGGAAGTGGCCAAGAACACCCTTGGATTTTTAACTGATGCCCTCTTTAAAAAAGGCTATCTGAATATAGTGGGCAATAGAGGATGGTGGGAAAAGGAAAACGCAATGCCGCTTTATGACCAGCAACCAGTCGATGCTGCGTCAGTAATATTGGCGTGCCTGCAGGCATTCATTGCGACGGGAGAAAGGGAGTATTTTCTGAAGGCAAAGACGGCTTATAACTGGTACTGGGGTGAAAATATTAATGAAATTCCCCTCATAAACAAGGAAACCGAAGGTTGCCATGATGCCCTGACACCCGATGGCGTAAACCAGAACCAGGGGGCAGAAGCCATAGTCACTTTCCTCCTGGCTCACCAGATATTAGAACAAATAGAGAATAATGGTGAAAGGGCATTTGTGCCGGCGGTATAGGAGGTAAAAATGTGGAATCGATGCTTCTTAAGGATGCCACAAGAGAGGTAAGGAAACTTATAGAAAACCTAAAGGATGAAAGAATAGATGTGGTAATTGGTATACCCTTTTTTAACGAGGAGGAGACACTGAAGAGGCTTTTGGAAACGGCAAGAAATAGTCTGGTTGCCGGCGGGTATAAGAAGCTCATTGTATGTGCAGGAGACCCTGCAGGAAGGGAAATTGTGGAAAATATTGCAACGTGCGAAGAAGGTGAGGTCCTTTGCTTTTCAATGCCGGATGAAGCGAAAGGCAAAGGTTTTAGCACGAGGGCTATATTTGAAGTGGCTCGAATGCTGGAGTCAGACGTAATCCTGCTTGAGGCCGACCTGGAAAGTGGACAAGAAAAGGGAATTACCCCACAATGCATAGAGGGATTATACAATCCCGTTTCCGGCGGATACGATATGGCCATTGCAAGCTTCGTGAGAAGTCCCTTTGAAGAAACTACGGGCAAGCTTTTTGTGTCCCCGCTTCTTACGGCATTTTACGGGATAAGCGTATCCGACCCTTTGAGCGGAGTATATGCATTTTCCCATGACCTGGTAGAGGACCTATGTAAAGAATTCGACCAGTGTTCTGAGCACTTAGGAGGCTATGGAATAACTCCATGGCTTATTATGACAGCTATAAGGTGGGGGAGAAAAATATGTGAAGTAAAATTGGACCGAAAAATATCCCCGCCCTCGCTTTACCAAAAGCGCAACATAGTTTTCAAAGCGGTGTCGAGGACGGTTTTCGAATGTATATTGCGCGACGAAGAAATTTGGCAGGATGAATTTGTAGTGAAAAAACCGGATGTTTTTTATGCAGTGCATGAAGTAAAAGGGGATGCACTTTTTGAGGAGCTAAACGTAGATACATATGTTGAATCTTTCAAGAAGAATTTTAAGCGCAACGAGCGCCTCTTTGAGGCCCTATTAGAGAAGGACACGAGCGAAGCTTTAAAGAAAATCGCATCTTCAGAAAAGAGCGACTTTAGGTTCCCGGTTGAAATTTGGGCGAAAGTCGCCCTTGAACTTCTAACTGCTTTTTCAACGAATGGGGAAGTATTAAAGGAAGACATCATAGATGCATTTGCCGGCGTTTACGACGGCATGGTAGCGGGATACGCGAATGAAATTCTGAAACTGGATTCGGTTTTGAAAAAAATAGGAGCGGATGAAAGAGATATAATCAACTCAAAAGTGAAGAGCCTGGCAGAATCCCAGGAAAAAGCTTTTTTAAGTGAAAGACGGAACTTTAAACTCCTGTTTGAAAAAAGGCGCGCTGGAGTAAAGCCATTGATTACACCTCTTGACTATCTGGAATTCGTGCCGGGAGTCCCTATTGTGCTTCCAAAAAAATTAAAAGGTTATCTTGGGAAGGAAATATATCCCAACGAAATATTCAAAAGGCTGCAGCGAAAATATAGCAGAGCTTTTGAAGATTACATAAGGAATATCCTTGAAATAACCGAGAAAACCTCAAAAGTAATAATCGGACGCTTCGAAAATTTCCTGGGCGAACTTGAAAGGGTAGTTGACCGCATTTTCCCGGGAGACCTCTCTACTGAAGAAGGTATATTACAAGTATGTCAGAAAATTTTCGAGGTCTTCCCCCACAAAAAGGTGCTCGGCGTCAAGTGGGATGTGCTAAGGAAACTCCTTTATGAATTCCCTCCGAGGAATTTATTGGTAAGGCTTAACTTCCGCAACATGCGCGAGCTGATGGACAACGTAGACGTAAGGGATATATTGACTTTAGCCCAGTTTACCGAGCGGCCCGAATACTTTGCTCATATTTACGAGTGGCTTCAGGACAATCTGAGACCTGACAGCTTCGAAGAAGTTGAATTGCTTCCACTGGTGCTCAGCAGGGAAAGGATTCCGGTTTTGAACGACTGGGCAGATATTTCGCGCTACAGCAGGTTGACGGCAAGGATAGCCGTAGTAAATCTGGGCAAGGGGATGGGTGGCAGGTACCCCAAACTCCGCTATTTTACGAGGATAGCAAAGAGCATAATCGAAGCCGAACATTATTCCAAGATATGGGAAATTTACACTAAAGAGCGTAGAGAAGTTGGTCAAAAGTTCGTAAATTCAATAACAAAGCATTACGGCAGGGAAATTTTTTCAGCTCACCGCGTCTTTGAAAACTGGCATCAGAGGGAATTTGTAGCAAGGCTTAAAGAATTTGCAAGAAACCTTGAAGGAGAAGGAAAGAAAAGGGAAGCAGAGTACCTTTTAAAGATGGCCGAAGGTTACGGTTTAGGGCTCACCCTGGAGGACGGGACTTTCCTGCCGTGTTCTGCGTGGACATGGGCCAGCTTCAGCTTCAAAGGCGGAGAGGGGGTGCCGACTCCGCTTTCGCTGCACGTGGAGAGAGATTGGTTCAACCATGACTTGCTGGAAGAAATATACAGAGAGTTGGGATATGACCCCGAAGAGATAATGAATCAGGTTTTCCAGCTGATAAGCCTTGGAAGGGAATACCAGGACCTGCTGGACATGCTTTTGGGGATTAAGCCGCCTAAAGAAGAGGTGGTAGTACAGGAACTGGAAGATTGGCCGCCGGCAGGTATGCTCGAACGGTACGAAAAAAATCCGATTTTAAATCCTATAAAGGAACACTGGTGGGAAAATAGATACGTGCTTAATGCTGCAAGCCTGAGGATAAAGGATAAGGTTTATCTGCTTTACAGAGCTTTTGGTCAGGACGAAGTGTCTAGAATAGGCCTCGCCGTAACTGACGGGTATAACGTCCTGGAAAGGTTAAAACACCCTATTTTCGTTCCGGAAACCAGGGAGGAACTAAAGGGCTGCGAAGACCCTCGTGTGGTCGTTATAGACGACGAGATAGTAATGCTTTATACGGCTTACGACGGGGTTGTTGCGCAAATAGCCGCCGCGTCGATTTCAGTGGAAGATTTTTTGAACCGCAATTTCGACCGGTGGAAAAGGAGAGGATTGGCATTTCCCGGGGTGTGGGATAAAGATGCCATACTGTTCCCGGAAAAAATCAAAGGAAATTACGTAATATACCACAGGATAGAACCCAGCATCTGGGTCGCGTATTCAGACAAATTGGCGTTCCCCTGGCCCCATGAAGGCCATAAAATAATAATGGGGCCGCGCGCCGGAATGATGTGGGACTCCCTGAAAATAGGAGCAGGGGCGCAGCCTTTAAAAACAAAGTTCGGATGGCTTTTAATATACCACGGAGTCGACCACGAAATGGTATACAGGCTAGGAGTCGTACTGGTTGACCTGGATGATCCGGGAAGAGTGCTGTATCGTTCGCCAAACCCGATTCTTTCGCCGGAAACCAAATACGAAGTCGGAGAAAAAGGCCAGTCTTGGGTACCTAATGTGGTGTTCACGTGCGGGGCGGTACCTGCTGAAGAAAAGGAAATCTTGGGCGAAGAAGACGAGGTCCTGGTGTACTACGGGGCTGCCGACACCAGCGTATGTGTAGCAAAAGGTAAAGTGGGCGACCTCATACCGGAAAAAGTAAGACAGCGCCTGAAAAGCAAATATGTTTTAGAATAAGAAAGCCGCGAGAACGCCTGGAAATTGAGGCGAAACTCGCGCTTTTTTTAGTATATGCGTTTTAATCCTGCGGCCTTGGCGATTTTTAACGCTTGGCTGTACTCTCGAGAAGTTATGCGTCTTGAAAGAACGGGGTCATTATGAGCCTTATGGGCGGGGTAATATTGGTCCATGATATTGACAAAAGTATTTGGAGAAATTTCTTCAGCGAGAAATTTCATAACTTCTTCTGTCCGGGCAAGGTCATTGGGAAGCACGAGGTGTCTTACTATCAAACCTCTAACTGCAAGCCCCTTTTCGTCTACTACGAGGTCCCCTACCTGCCTGTGCATTTCCTTTACCGCCCGCTTTGCCACGGTAAAATAACCCGGAGCGGAAGCATAAATCCTTCCCGTTTCGTCGTCGCCGAATTTTATGTCAGGCATGTATATGTCTATGATGCCGTCAAGCAATTTCAGGGTTTGGACCGAATCGTAACCGCCCGTGTTGTAGACGAGAGGAATTTTTAAACCGTCTTTTACGGCTAGCTGCAGAGCCTCAATGATCTGAGGCACGCAATGGCTGGGGGACACTAAGTTTACGTTATGGCACCCAATTTGTTGTAATTCCAGCATTACATCGGCAAGTTCCCGAGCTGACATTTCCCTGCCTTCGCCGTAATGGCTTATCTCGCAGTTTTGACAGAATCTGCAGGCCATGTTGCAGTAGGCGAAAAATATGGTGCCGGAGCCGTGGGTGCCTACAAGCACTTCCTCTTCGCCAAAATGAGGTCCCCAGCTGCTCACTACCGCATAGCGGCCGGTGCGGCAAAATCCCCTCTCGCCTTTTAGGCGGTTCACGTGGCATTCCTGGGCGCAGACTGCGCAATCGGATAAAAGTTCAACGGCTTTTTTAACCTGGCGGGATAATTCTTCAAAAGAAAGGTCGCGATAGCCCATGCCAAAACACCTGCCCGACTTGAGTATCTGCTTTAAATAATATTTTACCTTATTCGATCATGGAATATTAAGTCTTCTAAAAAAACGGTATTGTAATCCCGTGCTTTGTATGGTATTATTAAAGAAACTGAATCAAATTTTAAGAAAGTCTTCGGGGCAAGGTGAGAAGGCATTTTGCCTTCAATTCCTGACCGGCGGTGATAGGCGAAAAGCCTTAAGCCCGCGAGCCGAAAGGCTGATCCGGTGAGATTCCGGAGCCGACAGTAAAGTCTGGATGGGAGAAGACTTGTTTAATTATTTTATCCGAGAATACCCTGAAGACAGCAGGGTATTTTTTTATGCGGAGGTATTTTATGGAAAGAGACGTTTTCTTCATGAAACGGGGGCTGGACTTGGCAAAGAAGGGCAGAGGCACCACCAGTCCAAATCCTATGGTGGGGGCGGTAATAGTAAAGCACGGCGAGATAGTTGGCGAAGGCTACCACAGGAAAGCTGGAGAGCCACATGCCGAGGTGATAGCCTTGGCCCAGGCGGGTGAAAGGGCCAGGGGGGCGGAGCTATATGTAAACCTTGAACCCTGCTGCCACTTCGGTAGAACCCCCCCTTGTGCCGATGCGATAATAAGGGCCGGGATAAAAAGGGTTGTGGTGGCTATGACCGACCCTAATCCCCTGGTAACCGGTAAGGGTATAAAGCGCTTGAGAGAAGCTGGTGTTGAGGTAGAAGTCGGAATATTGGAAGAAGAAGCGAGAAAATTGAACGAGGTTTTTATAAAGTATATCACCACTGGCAGGCCTTTTGTCGTCGCAAAAATAGCCCAGTCCCTTGATGGCAAGATTGCTATGGCCTCGGGCGAATCTAGGTGGATTACAGGAGAACCTGCCAGGATAAAAGCCCACGAGTTTAGGAGCTGGTACGATGCGGTAATGGTAGGTATAGGCACGGTGCTGGCTGATGACCCGCTTCTCACCTGTCGGTTGCCGGGAGAAAGAAAAAGCCCACTCAGGATAGTGGTGGATTCGTGGGCCAGAATACCCCTTGACGCGCGGATGCTGGAATGCAAAGACGGGCGGGTAATACTTGCCACCACGGAAAGGGCCGATAGCGAAAAGGTCAATGCTCTGAAGGGAAAGGGTGTTGAAGTGATAAAGGTTCCCGCTGTCGATGGCAGGGTAGACCTTAAGCGGCTGATGGAAATCCTGGGCAGTATGGGGATAACTAGCGTGTTGGTCGAAGGAGGGGCCACCCTTATAGCTTCCTTCATAAAAGAGAATCTGGTGGATAAACTGCTGGTGTTCCAGGCTCCTTTGATAATAGGCGGCGATGGAATCGATTCTATTGGAATTCTTCCCATCGACCAGCTAAAGCAAGCTCCACGGTTCAAATTTCATTCAGCCGAGGTGATAGGCGGGGATCTGCTGCTGGAAGCCTATCCTGACCCTGGAAAGGGGGAATCCTCATGTTTACCGGCATAATCGAAGAGGTAGGAATTGTTACTAAATTGATCGGGTCTTCTTCAGGAGCCCTGATTACCATTTCATGTAAAAAAGTACTGGAAGACCTCCAGGTCGGCGACAGTGTTGCGGTCAATGGGGTATGCCTGACGGCCAGGGAGGTCAGAAACGATTCCTTTATGGCCGACATTATGCCGGAAACTTTAAGAAGCACAACTTTAAGCGAGCTTTCGGCGGGCAAACGAGTAAATCTTGAAAGAGCTCTAAAAGCGGGAGGTAGGTTTGGCGGGCACATGGTCTTGGGCCATGTGGATGGGGTGGGTAGAATACTTAGAACTTATCCCGAAGGAAACGCGGTGGTGTTTGAGATAGGCGTGCCGCCGGAGCTAATGGAATATATTGTACCCAAAGGTTCCGTAGCCGTAGACGGCATCAGCTTGACCGTCCAGGCGGTGAGTATCCATGGGTTTTCAGTTTCTATAATACCCCATACCCTCAATGCTACGGTTCTTAAGTACAAAAACCAGGGAGATAAAGTAAACATCGAAACTGATATCATAGGGAAATACGTAAAAGAATACTTGACGACTCTGCATAAGAACCCGGCAGAGAAAAGCCTGACTGCTGAAATGCTCAAGTCTTACGGCTTTTAGCCGGTTCAGGGCTGCTTTTTCAACCCTAGAGCCCAAAAAGGAAGGAGAAAATCGATGTCTGGGGAATTTAAATTCAATACCATTGAAGAAGCCATAGAGGACATTAGGCAGGGAAAAATGATAATCGTTGTCGACGACGAGGACAGGGAAAACGAGGGAGACCTTGTCATGGCTGCGGAGAAGGTAACGCCGGAAGCCATAAGTTTTATGGCAATTCACGGCCGCGGCCTAATATGCGTCCCCATTACGAAAAAAAGGGCTGAAGAGCTTGACCTGCCCTTGATGGTTGGCAATAACACTGACAATATGGGTACCGCATTTACAGTATCCGTGGATTACGTCGGAAATTCCACTGGCATATCAGCTTACGACAGGGCCGATACAGTAAAGGCGTTGATAGATCCGGCCACGAAACCCCAGGACCTGCGCCGCCCGGGCCATATATTTCCCCTAATAGCCAGGGATGGCGGAGTGCTGCGGAGGGCCGGACACACCGAAGCGGCAGTAGATCTTGCGCGATTGGCCGGGCTTTATCCAGCCGGCGTTATCTGCGAAATAATGAAGGACGATGGTACCATGGCGAGGCTTCCGGACCTTATGAAGCTTGCCGGAAAGTGGGGACTAAAAATAATTACAATAGAAGACCTCATAAGGTACCGCAAAGCCAGGGAAAAGCTGGTGAGGCGGGTGGCAGAGACGTTCCTGCCAACCGATTACGGGGAATTCAAACTGATATGTTATGAAGACATAGTTACTTCAGAGACCCATCTAGTACTCATGAAAGGAGAGATAAATGAGGGCGACGTGCCCCTGGTGCGCGTCCACTCTGAATGCCTTACCGGAGATGTTTTCTCTTCACAGCGCTGCGACTGCGGTCCTCAATTGAGGGCGGCCATGAAGCTAATTCAAGAAGAAGGAAAAGGTTTGATTCTGTATATGCGCCAGGAGGGTCGAGGTATAGGGCTTGCTAACAAAATAAGGGCATACGCTTTGCAAGATGCAGGATTTGATACGGTGGAAGCCAATCTGAAGTTAGGGTTTCCTCCCGACCTTCGGGATTACGGCATAGGTGCGCAGATACTAAAGGACCTGGGGGTTGAAAAGATGCGCCTCCTTACAAACAATCCTAGGAAGGTAGTGGGCCTTGCAGGTTACGGCCTTGAGATAGTGGAGCGTATACCGCTCAAAATCCCGCCTACTAAAAACAACGCAAGGTACCTGGAAACTAAGAAAGAAAAGTTGGGTCACTGGCTATAAAAAAAGGAGGAGGATGCTAAAATGCCCAAAATTATCCAGGCCAAACTGACCGCAGAAAACCTGAGATTCGGTATTGTTGTCAGCCGTTTCAATGAATTCATCACCAAAAAACTCCTTGAAGGTGCGCTCGACTGCCTGGTTCGCCACGGTGCCCAAGACGAGGCTATCGAGGTTTACTGGGTGCCGGGAAGTTTCGAGATACCCCTTACGGCGAAAATAATGGCAGAGAGCGGGCGTTTCGATGCGGTAATCTGCTTGGGTGCAGTAATAAGAGGTGCGACGCCTCATTTCGATTACGTTGCTGCCGAAGTTTCTAAAGGAATTGCTTTAGTATCTCTCGAAACAAAGGTGCCCACCATCTTCGGCGTCCTGACTACCGATACCGTAGAACAGGCGGTAGAGAGAGCGGGCACCAAGGCGGGAAATAAGGGATGGGATGCAGCGCTGACAGCTATAGAGATGGCCAATCTTAAGAAATTACTACCTACTAAAAGCGGCGAATAACCGCTTTTTTAATTCGCGGGAATATATTACCATAAAATATGAGTCCCGAGAGGGAAGGAATTTTGGGATTTGTGTCGAACTTAAAAAATAATTGGTGAGAGGTGGATAAAAAGTGCAACACATTATAGAAATGGTGGGAGTATCAAAAATTTACCCGGGCGGGTGTGTAGCGCTCAAGGACATCAACGTGAAGATAGAAAAGGGAGAGTTTGTGTTTCTTGTAGGACCGACTGGGGCAGGAAAATCTACATTTCTCAAGCTCCTTTTTCGCGAGGAATTACCCACCCGAGGCCAGATTTTTATAAATGGGAAGAACATTACGCGTTTGAAGCCGAAGGAAGTACCTTATCTGAGGAGAAGGTTGGGAGTTGTTTTTCAAGACTTCAGGCTGCTTCCCCAAAAGACCGTTTATGAAAACGTGGCCTTCGCCATGGAAGTTATAGAGGCATCTCCAAGGGAAATCAGGAGAAGGGTACCCAAGGTTATAGAAATGGTAGGGCTTTCTCATAAAATGAACTCAAGGCCCCACGAGCTTTCGGGAGGAGAGCAGCAAAGAGCTGCCTTAGCGAGAGCTCTTGTCAACAATCCGGACGTAATCATTGCCGATGAACCTACGGGCAACCTGGACCCGGATACTTCCTGGGAGATAATTAAATTGCTGGATGAAATAAATAAAAAAGGCACGACGTTAATTGTTGCCACCCATGCCAAAGAACTCGTAGATGCCATGAAAAAAAGGGTTCTGCAATTAGAAGATGGACGACTGGTCAGGGATGAAGAAAGAGGGGTTTACCGCTGTGAAACTTAGAACCATCCGTTACTTTTTCAAAGAAGCTTTCGTAAACCTTTTTCGGAACGGGTGGATGAGTTTAGCTTCCATAGGAGCCGTGGCTTCGGCGCTGATAATATTCGGCTCTTTTTTGATGATATCGATAAATTTTGATTACATAGCAAAAAATGTGGAATCGCAAGTAGAGATTACCGCGTATGTCGAAGATTCGGTAGACAAGCTTAAAATAAACCAGATCGAATTGAGCATAAAAAGTCTGGATGGGGTTAAAGAGGTTGTATTTGTGTCGAAGGAACAGGCTTTGGAGGAATTCAAAAAACAGGTGGGCGAAGAGTTGCTGGAAGGCATAGAAAATCCGCTGCCTAACTCCTTTCGCATCAAGGTTGAGACTCCTCAGGAAGTTGCGGGGGTAGCGGAAAGGATACAGAAAATAGAGGGGATAGAGGAAGTAAAATACGGCAAGGGCGTTGTAGAAAAGCTGTTTAAAGTTACATACTGGATGAGGCTGATGGGCCTAGCAGTAATGGCGATTTTTGCTACGATATCGGTCTTCATAATATCGAACACCATAAGGATCACGGTTTTTTCAAGGCGCAGGGAAATAAGCATAATGAAGTATATAGGTGCTACGGACTGGTTCGTGAGATGGCCTTTTCTGATTGAAGGCATGATACTCGGGTTTACGGGTTCGCTGATTGCCATTGCTTTGCTGGCAGTTGGCTACAGTTATTTGTACAACATGGTGAAATTAAATGTTCCGATGATTTCTCTTCTTCCATTAAAGGAATTTAACGAGTACACTCTCGGTCTGCTTTTAATGGGGACATTTTTGGGGGCTTTTGGAAGCGGCTTTTCTATAAGGAGATTTTTGAGGGTCTAGCGGAAGAAAGGAGGTCTATGGTTTGAAAAAACTAAAGGCCCGCGACGTTTTCGGTTTAATTCTGGCTGTGCTTTTTTTCATGACATCTATGATACCGGCAAAAGCGATCGATCTTGAAAATTTAAAAACCCAGCAGAGTCAAATATCGAAAAAGATACAGGAGATAAGGAATTCATTGAGAAAGGTTAACGCTCAAAAGAATAACGTTGCAGAGGAGCTAGAAGCGATAGAAAAGGACCTTCAGGAAACCCAAAATAAGCTCGCCGCTGCCGAAGCGCAATTAAAACTCACCCAGCAAAAACTGGCCATTACCCAGCAGGAACTGAAAAAAGCAGAAGAAGAAGTTAAAAAACAGGAAGATGACCTCAAGACAAGGCTGCGGGCAATGTACAAAGCAGGGCCCGTGGATTATCTGGAAGTAATGCTCGAGTCGGCTAGTTTTTCGGAATTTCTAACCCGTTTGGATATGGTAAAGCGCCTATTGGATTATGACAAAACACTTCTTATGGAATTTCAGGCGAAAAAAGAGTTGGTGGAAAAGAAAAAATCCGAATTGGAAGCCCAGCGCCAGGCCATAGCTCGGCAGTATCAACTCATAAATACTCACAGGGCGAAGCTGGCTTCCCGCCAGCAGGACCGCCAGAGGCTTCTGGCAGCCCTCGAAGAGCAAAGAAGGGAATACGAACGCCAGCAGGACCAGCTGGAAGAGGAATCCAGGAAAATAGCCGAGATGATAAGGCAAATTCAGGCGAGAAGCTCGAAGGGCTACGTTGGAACCGGAGTATTTCAGTGGCCTGCCCCGAGCTCCAGGAATATTACATCCGACTATGGTTGGCGCGTTCACCCGGTATACAAATCAAGGCGTTTCCATACCGGCATAGACATAGGTGCCCCCATGGGGGCTAATGTAGTAGCTGCTGACAATGGCGAAGTGATATACGCCGGCTACTATGGGGGGTACGGCAATACCATAATCATCGATCATGGTGGAGGTATTTCAACGCTATATGCTCACCTTTCCAAAATATTGGTTGGCGAAGGGCAAAACGTAAAAAGAGGAGAAAGAATAGGCCTCGTTGGAAGCACTGGCATCTCCACAGGGCCTCACCTTCACTTTGAAGTGCGTAAGGACGGTCAGCATGTAAGCCCATGGAATTGGGTAAAATAATGTGGTATAATAGATAAAACAGAACAGGAGATTTTTGAATGAATTAAGGGGTAGGATGGATGCTGACCGAAAAAAGAAAGATTATAAGGGCGTCAATTACATATCTCATCGTGTTCACCGTTGCGTTCTTTTTAGGGGCTGCTATCGGGGTTAAGCCCCTTTCTACTTTAAAAGAAAAACCCATCCTGGGGGAAGTTCAGACAAAGTCCGGGGAAACTCCCGAACTCATGCCCGTTTTAGAGGTGATGAATTACATACGGGAGAGGTACGTAAAGGAAGTTCCACCGCAAATTCTCATTCGCGGAGCCATAAATGGGATGGTTCAGGCCCTGGAGGACCCCTATTCGGTATTCATGGAGCCGGAAGAGTTTGAGGATTTTATGATTTCTTTGAACGGGAGCTTCGAGGGGGTAGGACTTTCGCTGGATGTGGACGAAGAGACCGGTGCGATTATAGTAGTTGCCCCTATAGAAGGCACTCCGGCTTATAAAGCAGGTATTCGCCCGAGGGACCGCATAGTTAAGGTAGATGGGGTGGAGCTAAAAGGCAAGAGCATTGACGAAGCTGTAAAGCTGCTCAGGGGTAAAAAGGGGACGAAAGTCACCATTTACGTGGAAAGGCCCGGTGTACAAGAACTTCTTAAATACGAGCTAGTGAGGGATGATATAAGGCTAAAAACGGTAAAATGGGATATAATTGAAAATGACATCGGTTATGTGAGAATATCTTCCTTTGACTCTTATACTTCAGAGGAATTCGCAAACGCTTTGACAGCTTTGCAGCAAAAAGGGATAAAAGCTCTAGTGTTGGACCTAAGGGACAATCCCGGAGGAGCCTTAGATGAGGCTGTGCGAGTGGCGGATATGCTCATGGGAAAAGGGCTCGTGGTCTTCACCAGGGATAGATACGGAAATAAATTGGAGGAGTATTATTCCGACGATGCGAGCTTGGGATTTCCCCTTGCTGTGCTTATAAACGAAAACAGTGCCAGCGCTGCGGAAATCGTTTCTGGAGTACTGCAGGACACCGGAAGGGCAGTGCTGGTGGGGAAAAGGACCTTCGGAAAAGGTACCGTGCAGGAACTCGTGCCTTTGAGCGACGGGTCGGGCCTGAAGATGACCATAGCAAAGTACTACCTTCCCAGCGGGAGGTCCATAGATGGGAAAGGAGTAGAGCCCGACTTTGAGGTATCTTTGAAGAAAGTCGTAAGTTCTTATGAGATTCCGAAAAATGAAGATGAGCAACTAAAGAAAGCCGTAGAAATACTAAAAACAAAGTTTTGAGGAGTAGGGTGCATGTTTACGCTGATAAAAATAGTCCGCTTCATTTTAGAAGGCATGCCGCTTTCAATGGCTAACCCCTTCTTTTGGGCGGTAATATTTATAATTTGGCTGCAGTACAAAAAGACCGCCGACCTGGAAGCAAGAATGTTCGGATTTGTTAGAGAAAGTCCGGGAAGGAAGGTTATTTATTCTATCCTGGCCGGTTTTATTGGTGGCATAATAGGTAGCCTCGTAATAGTCTTTTTGGGCATAAGCATAACCGAAGCAGGGCTGACTTATGTGTGGCCATTGGCGATTGCCCTTATGCTCGTACATCCGCGCTTTATGTGTTTTTCCTATGCAGGGGGCATAGTCTCCCTCTTTTCTCTTGTTTTCGGCTTTCCGAAAGTTGATGTGGCAGGTCTTATGGCACTGGTTGGCGTTCTTCACCTGGTAGAAAGCATGTTGATTTACGCTACTGGAGATTTGAACAGCGCGCCTGTTTTTATCCAGGACAACAGGTACGGTGTAATAGGGGGTTTTTCCCTTCAGGAATTTTGGCCCGTGCCGATAATGATGTTAGCAGTTACTTCAGGACAGCTTCCCGTTCAGGACATGGTCAACATGCCTGAATGGTGGCCGGTTGTCAAACCTCCCTCCGAATTTCTTGGGAGGGAAGATATAGTATACCTTATGGTACCGGTGGTAGCTGCCTTGGGGTATGGAGACATTGCATTATCAAGGACGCCGAGGACAAGAAGCAGGTCGTCGGCAATAAACTTATTGATTTTTAGCACAGTGCTGCTATTGCTTTCAATAATAGCATCGAGGATAGCTGCATTTAAATATTTAGCCGCACTATTTGCACCTGTTGCCCACGAGGCCTTAATCATTTTTGGAAAGAAAAAGGAAAGGCAAAGTTCACCCCTTTTTGCACCGCCAGAAAAAGGAGTTAAGGTTCTGGACCTGGTGAAAGGATCGCCGGCAGAAAAAATGGGGATTGAGCCTGGCGACGTGTTGATTGCCATAAACGGGAGGCAGATTGACAGCGAAGATGACATAAGGATGATAAGAGAAACCAGGCCTACTTACGTGTGGTTGGATGTAATAAAGCCCAATGGGGAATCCAAAACGGTGGATATGATGGCTTATCCAGAAGGTATTGGAATGTTAGGCTTGCTCGTTGTTCCAAAAGGGCAGGATGCTCCTTTTGTAGTTGTGGAAGAAAAAAGCTTACTTGAAAGGATGAAAAAAATAGTAAAGAGGGGATAATGTCAAGACGGATTCGAAGCTGCTTTGCAGCTTTTTTTATTTTTTGAATAAAAGGCAAAAAAATGTGGGATTATAAAATATGGAAGGGAGGGATGAAGTAAAGGACTTTTTAAAATTCAAGTTAAAATTAAGAAAATTTGTGGTTATTTACAACTTACATACTTGATAAATTTTTTACGATATGATATAATGATTGTGAAAGAAATAACAGTCCTAAGCTAGATTAAAAAATACAATATACAAGGAGGGATTGCGGTGACGCGGCAGCAGTACTTAGAGCGGGAAAGAGATATGCTCCTCAGAGCATATATGACCGCTTCGGAAGAAGAGAAAAAGCAGATCATGCTGAAGATTATGAACATAGACTCCATGCAGGAAGGAAAGGATACTTACGGACAAAGGTCTGCAGGCTTTTTCACCCGTCGGCGAAACAAAATAATCTACGTTAATTGATTCTAACGGAGAGGAAAGCCCTCTCCATAATTTATTTTTAGGGAGCTGGTGGATCTGGCATGGATATTGCATTTTCCAACACAATAAACGAAGCGATGGAGGTCGTATAATATGGCGGCGACGAACTTCGAAGGTTTTACCATTCCCTTGGAGAGCATTTTGGAACATATAAACGAGGGTATATGTGTTATCGACAGCGAAAGGCGCGTAGTATACTGGAATAGTCAGGCGGAAAAACTTTACGGAATAAAAAGGGATAGGATTCTGGGGAGAGACATTGCTCAGTTTTTCCCTAATGCTCTGGCTTTGGAAGTTTTAAAAACGGGAAAAGCGGTGGAATACGTGGAACACAGGCCGAGAGAAGGCAATGTAGTGGTTATAAGCTCCATTCCCATCAAAAAAGGAGATACGATTTTAGGCGTCGTGTCGATTGATCAGGACATCACAGAAATAAAAAAGCTGAGTCAAGAGCTGGAAAAGGCGAGGGACAGGATTAAATACCTCGAGTACATTGAGGAAGAAATGAAAAAGGAAAAGCAAAATTGCAGTTTTGAAAATATCGTATACAAAAGCAAGAAGATGTACGACCTCATATTTCTTGCGCGAAAAGTGGCCGAAAGCGATGCATCCGTGTTGATACAAGGTGAAAGCGGTACAGGAAAAGACCTTTTTGCAAGGGCCATTCACCAGGAAAGTCCCCGAAGGGATAAACCCTTCGTTGTGGTAGACTGCAGCTCCATACCAGAGAGCCTGCTGGAAAGCGAGCTTTTCGGATACGACCCCGGGGCTTTCACCGGAGCCCAGAAAAAGGGGAAACCGGGAAAGTTCGAACTTGCTGAGGGCGGCACCCTCTTTCTCGACGAAATAGGTGAGATGCCCTTGGAGATGCAGGCAAAGCTCCTCCGGGCCCTGGAAAACAGGGAATTTTACAGGGTCGGTGGAGTAAAACCCGTAAAAGTAAATATAAGAGTAATAGCTGCCACCAACAGGGATTTGCACGAAATGGTGAGACAGGGTCTTTTCAGGGAAGACCTCTTTTACAGGCTCGACGTGGTATCTCTGAAGATACCTCCATTAAGAGAGCGGCCCGAGGATATTCCCGTATTAATCGATCATTATTTGAAAGAGTACTCGGTTAAAAATAAAAAAGTGATAGATTTTATTGAACCGGCTGCGGTGGAGATGATGTTAAATTATCCGTGGCCCGGAAACGTGAGGGAACTCAAAAACGTCGTTGAACGGCTGGTAATTCTGGCAGAAGATGGGATGATTCTAGCTGAACATCTGCCCCAATCGATAAGAAGATATTTTGAAGAAAAGGGCGTGGAACAAAATAAGGTCAGCCTCAAAAAGCTGGATGAGGTTGTGGCTGAAGCTGAAAAGCAGGCTATCACCAACGCCTTGAAGATAGCGGGTAACAATAAGGCAAAAGCTGCCGAGCTTCTGGGAATACCGCGGAGCACCCTTTATTACAAAATGCAGTCGCTCAAAATCGGATGTCCAACTAGCTGACAGGCGTCAGATAGTTGGACATTTTTTTAACAAGCCTCATTTTAAGTGATTATTATAGTTTTCACAAATACCTTGTCGAATAATGTCGGTACACTGACGGTTCGAGTTTTATTTTTTGCCAACGGCTGAAACGAGAATAAAAGCAGACATGACCGCTGATATTAACTAGTGAGGCTTTAAAAAATTTTGTCTAACGGAGGCGAACGTTGGCACGCAAGTTGCTTAAATATTGTTCCGAAAGTCACAAAGGAGGTGAAAACTTGGACTACAGCTTGAGGATACCGCTCCGACAGCACGTAGGCTCGCCCTGCCAACCCGTTGTAGCAGAAGGCGATAAGGTCAAAAAAGGTCAGCTCATTGCGGCGCCGGAAAAATTGGGAGCCAACATTCACTCGAGCGTAAGCGGCAGGGTTAAAGCTATAACCGAAGAGTATATCGAAATAGAGCCCGACAAAGAACAGCCGGAAGGCTTCGTCCCCATTAAAGAAACGGACAGCATAATAGAGGCAATAAAAGAAGCTGGAATAGTAGGAATGGGCGGTGCTGGATTTCCCACCCATATTAAAATGGACGTGGATTTACAGGGCGGCGTTGTCATAGCCAATGGGGTGGAATGCGAACCGCTTCTTGAGCACAACGTCAGGCAAATGGAAAAAGAGCCCGAAAAAGTATATAAAGGAATTAAATATGCCATGGAGGCTACCAATGCTTCCAGGGCTTATATAGCCATAAAGGCTAAAAACAAAAAGGCTATCGAAGCGATGAAGTCGGTAATAGACGATCCCAGGATCGAAGTTAAAGGGATGCCTGACATCTATCCGATGGGCGAAGAAAGGGCCTTAATCAGGGACATATTGGGGCAACTTTTAAAACCCGACCAGCTCCCCAAAGAGGCGAGGGCCGTCGTATCGAACGTAGAAACCCTTTCCAGAATATGCGAGGCGGTAGAGGAGAGAAAGCCGGTAATATCAAAAAACGTAACGGTGGTGGGTCGCTTAAAAAGCGGAAGGAAGGCTCACGTATTTTTCGACGTCCCAATTGGAACTCCGGTGTCAGAACTCATAAAGATAGCGGGCGGTATCGAAGGAGAATACGGAGAAATTATAATGGGAGGGCCGTTTACTGGAAAAGCTGTTGATCTAGATTGCGTAGTGACCAAGACCACGGGAGGAATAATAGTTACCGACCCGTTGCCGAGGGAGAAAAGGAGGGCGGGACTGCTGGTTTGCGGCTGCGGTGCAAATGAAGCGAGACTGCGAGAGATAGCACAAAAGATGGGGGCCTGTGTGGCCGGAGTCGAGCGCTGCAAGCAGGTTGTGGACGCAAGGGGCACGATAAAGTGTGAAAATCCTGGAAACTGCCCGGGTCAGGCCGAAAAGATACTGAAGCTCAAGAAAAGTGGAGCTGAAGTGCTCATAGTGGGGACGTGCAGCGACTGTACAAACACAGTAATGGGTGTAGCACCCAAGCTGAAAATGCCCGTATACCATCACACCGACCATGCCTTGCGCACCGTGGGTCACCCCCTCGTGCGGAGGCTTAAGAAATAAGAAAAGGAGGTAGAGTCCTATGTCTATAACGCCGGAAACCGCCAATCAGCATAAAAACGACCCGGCGGTGGTCTGCTGCCTTACCCAGGAGGGAACTGTAATAAGCCCCGCTGACCTGGAAGACCCTGCCATATTTCCGGACCTGGAGGAATCAGGACTCCTTATCATACCGGAGAACGTTTTGACAATAGGTCAGGTCCTGGGGAAAAAATTAGTAAAAACCGTAGATGCCTTGACACCCATTACACCAGATATGATAGAAGGGGGAATAGAAGAAGAGGAAACAAAACCTGAGGTAATAAAGGAGAACGGTGTGGCTAAAGAGGAAGCGGCTTCGAATGCAATTGGCAAAGGGAACGTCATAAGGATTCACATCGAAGAGGGTAAGGGTATAAACCTGGAAATTCCCGCTATAGTCACGACCGCGACAGCAACAGAACCGGCGGCAAGGCCGGAAGAAGAACTCCGCAAAGAAGAAAAAATAGAAGACCGCGTGAAAAGAACGCTTTTAATGCACGAATTCGATGTTAAGGAAGTTAGACTGGGAGATGAAACTTCTTTTGAAAACGGCATTCTCACCATCAGGAAAACATTGGCGGAAGATGCCTTAAAAGCCGATCCGCTGGCGAAGAAAATGGAAATAGACATAATAACTCCCGACAATAAAAACGTCTTCACCAATACCATTATGGATGTAATCCCTATAGCCACGAAAGTGGAGGGTGCCATCGGAGAAGGTATAACCCACGTTCTCTCCGGGGCGGTCGTCATCCTCACAGGTGTTGATGAAAGCGGGATTCAGGTGCATGAATTCGGCTCATGCGAGGGAATTATCGGTGAAAAGGTGCGGTTCGGCAGGCCCGGCTGTCCCGATGAAAACGACATCATGATAAGAATACACGTAACGATTCAGGCCGGGACCGGAATGGAAAGAAGAGGGCCCTATGCAGCTCATAAGGTCTGCGATGCGGTGATACAGGAAATCAGAGAAGTGCTGAAGAAGAAGGCCCCATCCGAGGCCGCCAGGGTAATCGAATACAAAGATGTTGAAAGAGTCGGAAGACCGAGAGTGGTAATAGTAAAGGAAATCATGGGTCAGGGTGCCATGCACGACAACGTGATACTGCCGAAGGAGCCCGCCGGAGTGTTGGGAGGCAGGCCCAATGTGGATTTGGGAAACATCCCGGTGGTGCTATCGTCCAACGAAGTAAGGGATGGAGGAATTCACGCCCTCACCTGTATCGGTCCGGCATCGAAAGAAAATACGCGGCACTATTTCAGAGAACCGCTTGTGAACCTCGTGGCGGAAGATGAAGAGGTGAACCTGGTGGGTGTGGTATTTGTTGGAAGCCCGCAGGTCAATGAAGAAAAGTTTTACGTGTCGGAACGTCTCGGCGCCCTGATTGAGGCTATGGGAGTGGACGGTGCTATTGTAACCACTGAAGGATTCGGCAACAACCACATCGACTTTGCTTCCCACATCGAACAGATCGGCAAGCGGGGAATTCCGGTGGTCGGCGTGACCTATGCGGCGTATCAGGGGCAGCTGATAGTGGGCAATAAGTACATGGATGCGATGGTCGAGCTCAACAAGGACCCCAACGGCATGGAATCCGAAATTCTGGGCGACAACACCCTCACCAGAGAGGATGCAGAAAGGGCACTTGCCATGCTGAAGGCAAAGATGGCCGGAGTAGAGATTAAACCGGCGCCAAAGAAATGGGATCAGTCGGTGATTGAAAAGAACCAAGAGCTCATAAGGAAAGCGAAAAAGTAGCAAAGGAGAAGCATTATGGAAATAAATGCCGATGTCCGGCCGATCAAAGGGAAAATAATTGAACTTACCGAGAGAGATGTAAAAATCGAGTTTTACGGCCGGATGGGTATGTTGAGGGTTCCCCTCCGGATGCTTATTTGTGGTAAGCGTCCGGAGGTCGGAGACGAGGTCGAATTAAAGATGAGTTACGTTATATTAAAAAGCGATGGGAGGTAAACAAATGAAGCTTACAGTGGTGGAAGGGCTCCAATCGGAGATTTACGTTCCTATTACTCCGCCGCCGGTATTTACGCCTTTTACCAAAGAACTCAAAGATTGTACCGTAGCTCTGGTGTCTGCGGCGGGGATTCACATGAAATCCCAAAAACCGTTCAACCTGGCCGGGGACTTCACCTACAGGGAAATACCCGGCGATACTCCATCCTCGGAGCTGATGGTAACTCACGGAGGCTACGACAACACCGACGTAAACAGGGACATAAACTGCATGTTCCCCATCGACAGGCTCAGGGAACTGGCAAAAGAGGGCTTTATAAAAGCAGCAGCTCCCGTGCATATAGGATTCATGGGTGGAGGCGGCAATGTAAAGAAGTTCCAGGAAGAAACGGGTCCCCAGATTGCGGAGGTGTTAAAAAGGGAAGGAGTTGACGTGGCCGTCCTGACCGCCGGCTGAGGGACCTGCCACCGCTCTGCCGTGATTGTGCAGAGAGCAATAGAAAGTGTCGGAATCCCAACCGTGCTTATTGCTGCTTTGCCGCCGGTAGCGAAGCAGCAGGGTTCACCCAGGATTGTGGCGCCTATGGTGCCTATGGGGGCGAACGTAGGCGAACCTAACAACGAGGTTATGCAGACTGCGATTTTAAAAGATGCCTTAAAAGCTCTGGAGACTATAGATACCTATGGAAAGGTAATTCCACTTCCTTATGAATACAAAGCTAAAATATAAAAATATTTTTGAGCCGGCAGGCCTTTTGCCTGCCGGCAGCAAATGCCATGTAAAGGGGGTGAAATAAAAATGGTCAGGTTGTCCATTGCCAGGGCGAAGAGTGTGACGATGGAAATGCCGGAAAAGTATGCCCAGCTCGCTTTAAAAAATAAGTCGGGGGAGAAGTCGAAAAATGAGGTGACACCATTTCTAAAAGAAAAAATAATGAGAACACTGACGTGGCGGGAATATTCCGTAAAAGATGTAAAAATTTCGAAATATACTAAGATAGAAAACAATATCTTGTACATCGATGAAGAGCTGGCCGGTCGTGCTGTTAATATTAACCCGATTGTGAAAAAAGTAACTTTAAGGGTTATTAAGCCCGGTGAAAGAAACGTCTTTGTGAATTCCATCATGGACATTATTCCAGTAGCGGCTAAGGTGGAAGGCAAAATCGGAGAAGGTGTCACCCATTTTCTCGGTGGAATGGTGGTCTTTCTGACAGGAACCGATGAGGAAGGCAGGCAAATATCCGAATTCGGTTCGTCCCATGGAATTTTAAATGAAAAGGTGGCCTTTGGAATGCCGGGCACGCCGGGAAATAGGGAAATTATACTGAATATCGATGTGGTGATAGAAAAAGGCACCGGCATGGAAAGGCGAGGTCCCTTGGCAGCCCATCAGGTATGCGACTGGATTCTTGACCATATAAGACAGGAACTTAAAAAATTACCTCCTCAGGAAGCAATATATGTCCAGGAGTTTAAGGACGTAAGGCGTGAGGGCAGGCCAAAGGTACTCATCGTAAAGGAACTGGGCGGCCAGGGTGCAATGCACGAAAAGATTATAATGCCGTCAGAACCCGGTGGGGTGCGGGGAGGTAGGTCCATCATAGACCTGGGCAACGTGCCTGTAATCCTTTCGCCGAACGAAGTAAGGGATGGTGGCATTCATTCCGTCACCTAAGGAGGTATCAATATGGGAATAGGACCTTCCACTAAGGAGACCACCTTGCACCACATGAACGACCCGATGGTGGAAATCGTGAGAAACGACAAAAGTTTGGATTTGGTTGGCATTGCCGTGGTAGGAAGCCCTCAGGACAACCTGGAAAAGTTTTACGTGGCCAAAAGACTGGGCATACTGGCAGAGGCGCTTGGGGTCGACGGAGTCTTAATATATGCCGAGGGTTTCGGAAACCAGCATATAGACTTTGCCGCACACATCGAAGAGCTGGGCAAAAGGGGGATTCCGGCGGTTGGCCTTACCTTTGCCGGCAACGGGCTGGTAGTCGAAAACGAATACATGGAAGACATTATAGATCTGGATAAAGCGGGCGAAGGCATGGAGACGGAGATTGTCGGACAAAATTGCGTTACGAAAAAAGACGTGATAAAATCAATTAAAATTTTAAAGAAAAAAATGAAGCGAAAAGGGAGATGAAAATATGAGATTCGGCAAGCTCATAATCGCGGTGGATTCCCACACTATGGGCGAACCGACCCGGGTGGTGGTGGGAGGAATTCCGCACATACCGGGGAAGACCATGGCCGAGAAAAAAGAATATCTCGAGAAAAACATGGACCACATAAGAACGGCATTGATGCACGAGCCGAGGGGCCACAGGGACATGTTCGGGTCCATAATTACGGCACCTGTAAATCAGGAAGCGGACTTCGGCATAATTTTCATGGACGGCGGCGGATACCTCAACATGTGCGGCCACGGGTCTATCGGCGCAGTTACGGTTGCGATTGAAACCGGCATGGTAAAGGCCGTAACTCCGGTAACCCACGTCAAATTGGACACACCTGCTGGACTTGTAGAGGCAAGGGCAGAGGTTGAGGATAACGTTGTAAAATCGGTAACAGTGAGAAATGTTCCGGCATTCCTCTACGAAGCGGATGTGAAGATAGACGTGCCAGAGCTTGGGCAAATTACCGCTGATATTGCGTTTGGCGGAAGCTTTTTTGCCATAGTAGATGCAAAACAGCTTGGGATAAAAATTGAGCCTTCCAATGTGGATGATTTAATAAAAGCGGGGATGGCCATAAAGAGGGCGGCCAACAAGCAAATTAAAGTTCAGCATCCCGAAAAGGAACACATAAAGACAATAGACCTCGTGGAAATTTATGATGATACGGAAAACCCGAATGCGCACCTTAAAAACGTTGTAATTTTCGGCGATGGTCAGGCAGACCGGTCACCTTGCGGCACGGGAACATGTGCCAAAATGGCTACTTTGTACGCTAAAGGCAAACTCGACCTGGGGCAGGACTTCTTGTACGAAAGCATAATAGGTACCGTATTTAAAGGGAGGTTAATCGGTGCCACCAAGGTCGGACCTTTCGATGCCGTAATTCCGGAGATAACCGGAAACGCTTATATAACGGGATTTAACCAGTTCGTAATTGACCCGGATGACCCGGTAAAATATGGATTTTTACTGGGAAGCAAGGGTTCAGGTGAATGCTGCAAGTAGGAATAGCCGTTTAAAAATTTACAAGGAGGGGAATTATGACACAGGCTGTATTGTCGGTTTTAGGAATTTTAACCCTTGGGTTTTCTTACGTGTTCGTAAAGGACACAATAAAAAACAAGAATACGTTTTCTGATGCGAGCTGGGCAAAGCTTTCACTGGTTGGTTTCATAGTAAACTTCTTTGATACTCTGGGGATAGGAAGCTTTGCACCCACAACGGCCTTTTTTAAGCTGATGAAGCTTGTTCCTGACAGGTTGATACCCGGCACACTTAATGTGAGCATGACGATACCGGTAGTTTTGGAAGCGCTTATATTCATAACGGTAATTAAAGTTGAGCCGATAACCCTTATTTCCATGCTCGCTTCGGCTACATTAGGTGCGGTCCTCGGAGCCGGAGTAGTGGCGAAGCTTCCGGAGAAGAAAATACAGATGGGGATGGGCGTCGCACTCTTAATAGTTGCGTTAATTTTCCTCGCCGGAATATTCAACCTGATGCCGGTAGGCGGCGAGGCAATTGGACTCACTGGAACGAAACTTATAATAGGTGTTGTAGGCAACTTCATATTGGGTGCATTGATGACAATTGGCATCGGCCTTTACGCACCGTGTATGGCATTGGTATATGCTTTGGGAATGAGTCCTAGGGTGGCTTTCCCGATAATGATGGGTTCTTGCGCTTTCCTGATGCCGGCGGCTTCGATAAAATTCGTGCAGGAAGGGGCTTACGACAGGAAAGCGTCGGTGGCAATCACTATCGCCGGTTCTCTGGGAGTACTTGTAGCAGCGTATCTCGTGAAGTCAATGCCGCTTACATTATTGAAGTGGCTGGTAGTATTCGTAATAATATACACGGCAATTTCGATGTTAAGGTCTGCAATGAGAGGCTCGGAAGAAATATAAATAAAATATCTCTATATCTCTAGTTGTTTGCGGGGCCCTGAATAAGGGCCCCGGGAAATTTTCAAAGTGGAGGTTAGCAGATGACAAAGAGAGAGTCGTTTGCGACCAGGTTCGGTTTTATAGCTGCTGCGATGGGACAAGCGGTGGGAACGGGAAATGTGTGGCGCTTTCCAAGGGTAGCGACGGCAAACGGTGGGGGACCTTTTTTGGTGGCGTATCTTGTAGCACTTTTAGTTTGGTGCATTCCCCTTCTGATGGCGGAGGTCGTCATAGGACGAAGGACTAGGAAGGGCACGATAGGCGCTTTTAGGGACTTTATGGGCGAGCGCTATACCTGGATGGGCGCGTGGATAGCTTTCGTATGCTTCGCACTCGGTGCTTATTATTCGGTGACGATGGGCTGGACGTTGCGGTATTTCGTGTTCGGCCTGGAAGGGGTTTTAAGACCGGGTGCTGATACCAAAGCCATCTGGGAAGGCTTTATAAATAATCCATGGCAGGGAATTTTATTTCACTTCATTTCGGTAGCTTTGGGCACTTATGTAGTATTCAAAGGAGTAGAAGGTGGGATCGAGAAAGTTTCTAAAATATTAATCCCATCTCTTTTTGCCTTGCTAGTAATAGGAATGGTGAGGGCTCTTACGCTTCCGGGCGCTTTAAAAGGTCTGGACTACCTTTTCAATCCTGATTTTAGCAAGTTAATGAGCGCTAAAGTATGGCTTGAGGCCTTCACGCAGGCGGCGTGGTCTACAGGCGCTGGTTGGGGATTTATGATAACCTATGCTGTCTATACCAGCGAAAAGGAAGATGTGACAGTAAACAGCTTTATAACGGGTCTTGCCGATACTTCTGCCGCTTTTATAGCAGCTATGACAATTATTCCGACGATTTTTGCGCTCGTTCCCGCAAACGTGGAAGAGATACTCTCTTCGGGCAATACAGGGCTTACGTTTATATGGCTTGCAAGGCTTTTCCCGGAGCTACCGGGTGGCAGGTGGATTGCATCGGCATTTTTCCTGGCTATGGCTTTTGCGGCCTTGACATCCCTTTATGCCATGTACGAAGTAGTAATAAGAAACCTGATCGATGCCGGATGGGATAGGAAAAAGGCGGCTTTCACCGTTGCCTTATTTAGCTTTCTCGGCGGGCTTCCTTCGGCAGTAGACATCGATTTTCTAAACAACCAAGACCAGGTGTGGGGTGTAGCCCTATTGATAAGCGGACTTTTCGTTGCCTTTGCCCTTATTAAATATGGGCTTGAGAGGGCAAGGAAGAAGGATATTAATCCATTTTCCGATATAAAAATTGGCCTGTGGTGGGACTTTTGCATAAGAATATTCCCCATTCTTTTTGCGATAATTTTCGGCTGGTGGATATACCAGCAATTCACATGGTATCCGGAAACCTGGTGGAATCCCTTTGAAGTTTACAGCCCCGCTACGATGTTCGCACAATGGGGCATAGTTATTGCTGTGATATTGGCGCTGAATAATAGAATTGCAAAAGCTGTTTCGCATAAAAGAGGTGAAGGTGAGGAATGAGGCTGGGAAGTATAATTACTATGATAACCATGTTGACGGTAGTGTGGGGCGGATTACTTTTCTTTTTGAATGTGGCGCTTAAATCCGAGAAATGATGGCGATTGCGTCGCCGGAAGGTGGCGCATTTTTTTATATATTTACGGTATTTCTTTTTGGTATTATAATTTTGATATGCATTGAAAAGCAAGGGGATGAATTTTCGTGGCGAAGCTTTTAAAGTGGCTAAAGCCTTATAAAAACTACGTGGCGGGTTCGCTTTTTTTAATATTTCTTCAGGCGGTATCCGAACTTTACCTTCCCAATCTTATGGCAGACATCGTAGATACGGGAATTCTAAATAAGGATGTGGGATACATATTGAGAAAGGGAATTATTATGCTGCTTGTTGCTTTAGGGGGAACTATTGCGGCCATCCTGGCAAGCTATCTTTCTTCGAAGGCCGCCATGGGGTTCGGGAGGGATTTACGGGAAAACATCTTCAAACATGTGGGAAGTTTTTCGCTTGCGGAATTCGATAAATTCGGCACCGCATCGCTCATAACCCGGACAGTGAATGACGTAAACCAGATTCAAATGATGACGGTGATGGGGCTCAGAATGGTGGCGAGGGCGCCTTTGATGGGGATAGGCAGCATGATAATGGCGGTATACAAGGATGCACAGCTTTCGCTGGTGTTGCTGGTTACAGTGCCGCTCCTCATTGGAATAGTATATTTCCTGTACAGAAGGTCGGTGCTGCTTTTCGAAGCCATCCAGAAAAAAATAGACAGGTTGAATCTCATACTCAGAGAAAACCTCATAGGGATAAGGGTGATTCGCGCCTTCAACCGGTCGGAATACGAAAGGCAAAGGTTCGAAAAGGCAAATCTGGATCTGACCGAAACTTCCATTAATGTGAACAGGTTGATGTCGTGGTTCATGCCGGCCACCTCCCTTGTCGTAAACTTTACGATCATCGCCATTTTATGGTTTGGGGGGATAAGGATTGAGCGAGGAACCCTTCAAGTCGGGGACCTGATGGCTTTCATCCAATACGTAATGCACTTGATGTTCTCCCTGATGATGATGTCCATGGTGTTTGTAATGTTTCCGCGGGCGCACGCTTCCGCGTCGAGGGTAATTGAGGTCCTCGAGACGGTACCGGCGATAAGGGAACCGGAAAATCCCGTTGAACCGGAAGAAATAAAAGGGACTATAGAGTTTAAAGATGTTACCTTTAAATATCCCGGTTCGGCAGAGCCTGTTTTGAAAGAAATATCTTTTAGAGCCGAACCGGGCAGCGTCACCGCCATAATAGGAGGCACCGGAGCCGGCAAGACGACAATTTTAAATCTCATAATGAGGTTTTACGATGTAACATCGGGCAGTATTTTAATCGACGGAATTGATATAAGGCTTTTGCCCCAGGGGAAATTAAGGGATGCGATAGGATATGTACCACAAAGGGTGGTGCTCTTTTCGGGTACCGTTGAGGAAAACATAAGGTTCGGGAAAGATTTGAACCGCGAGGAAGTAGAAAGGGCGGCTTTGATAGCTCAGGCTTCCGAATTTATTTCAAATATGGGGGGCGGATATAATTCCGTAATTTCACAGGGAGGCAAGAACCTTTCCGGAGGCCAAAAACAGCGCCTTTCAATCGCCCGGGCTGTGGCGAAAAGGCCACGGATTTACCTTTTCGACGACTGTTTTTCCGCCCTTGATTTTAGAACCGACGCAAAAGTGCGGGCTGCTATAAGGAAGGAGACAAAAGACAGCACTGTTTTAGTGGTTGCCCAAAGGGTGGCCACGGTCATGGACGCCGACCAGATAATCGTGCTAAAGGACGGCAGGATAGCAGGAATAGGAAAACACGAGGAGCTTTTTAAGACATGCCCGGAATACCGCGAGATAGTGCTATCTCAACTTTCCGAGGAGGAATTGGCATGAGCATAGGACCGCGAGGGCCCATGTTCCACGGGAGGCGGCCCGGTGCAAGGGGCTTCGTCGGAGGGCCGCCCATGGTGAGGCCCGCGGAAAAGCCAAAAGACCTGAAGGGCACTTTGAAAAGACTCCTGAAATATATAAGGCCTTATTTTTTCCAAATTGCGATTGTGTTCGTACTAGTTGTGCTGTCCAATATGTTCAACGTGTTTGGGCCAAGAATAATGGGAGATATAACAACAGAACTCTTTAAGGGAGTTATTGCGCAAAAAGCGGGATTGGGTTCAAAAATAGATTTCGGATTTATATTGCAAAAACTTATGCTTTTAGCGGTACTTTACGTTTTAGCTGCTTTTTTCACATACATCCAGCATTACTTGATGGCTGTAGTATCGCAGCGCATGGTTTTTTCGCTCAGGAACGAGGTTATGGGGAAACTTACCAAACTGCCTCTAAAATTTTTCGATTCCCGCACCTATGGCGATGTTTTGAGCAGGATTACAAACGACATAGACAATATAAGTACTACGCTGCAGCAAAGTATCCTCCAGCTTTTATCCGCTGTCGTTACTCTTTTGGGCATCGTGGCGATGATGCTGGCGATAAGCCCGGTTTTGACTTTTATCACATTATTGACGCTGCCCTTTAGCATTGTGGCGACGATGTCCATAGCGTCCCGCTCGCAGAGGCTTTTTTCAAAGCAGCAGGCTGTTTTGGGCAATTTGACCGGCCACGTGGAGGAAACCTACGGCGGATTTAACGTGATTAAAGCCTTCAACCGCGAAGGGGATTTCGTAAAAGCTTTTGTGGAAATGAATGAAAAACTCTACGACGCATCGTGGAGAGCCCAGTTCCTCTCGGGAATCATAATGCCATTGATGAACTTTATTAGCAATATAGGATACGTGATAGTCTGCGCTGCCGGAGGAATTTTTGTAATTAGAAGGGTTCTCGAAATAGGAGATGTTCAGGCCTTCATCCAGTATTCCAGGCAGTTCAATCACCCCATAACCCAGACAGCGAACATTACGAACATCCTCCAGTCCACCATCGCTTCCGCCGAGCGCGTCTTTGAGATATTAGACGAGGAGGAAGAAACCTCAGATAGTCCTAAATTGGTACTGAAAAATGTAAAAGGATGCGTGAAATTCGAAAACGTAAGCTTCAGTTACAGCGAAAATGTGCCCCTGATAGAAGACCTGAACGTGGAGGTAAAACCCGGCCAGAAGGTGGCCATCGTGGGTCCGACGGGAGCCGGAAAAACCACCATAGTAAATCTTCTGATGCGGTTTTATGAAATTAAAAAGGGAAAGATAACCGTGGACGGCGTGGACATAAGGGATATTTCCAGGGAAAATTTAAGAAAAATATTCGGGATGGTCCTGCAGGACACCTGGCTTTTCAGCGGGACCATACGGGAAAACATCGCGTACGGCAAAGAAGGGGCCACCGAGGAGGAAATTGTAAACGCGGCAAAAGCAGCCCACGCCCACTATTTCATAAAGACCCTGCCGGGAGGTTACGATGCGGTTTTAAACGAAGAGGCATCAAACATTTCCCAGGGACAAAAACAGCTTATAACCATCGCCCGGGCTTTTTTAGCCAATCCGGAAATACTGATCCTTGATGAGGCAACGAGCAATGTGGATACAGTAACAGAAATATACATCCAAAAGGCTTTGAAAAACTTAATGAAAGGCAGGACGAGCTTCGTCATAGCCCACCGCCTTTCCACTGTAAAGGATGCAGACATGATTCTGGTGATAAACAACGGAAGGATAATCGAAAAAGGCACGCACGAAGAGCTGGTAAAAAAAGGTGGGTTTTACGCGGAACTGTATAAAAGTCAGTTTGCCGTTACATCTTAAGCCCAAACAAAAATATGGTATAATTTTAAGGTGAACAAGATGAAGAAGGTGGTATTGCCATGGGGGAGTTTCGGGTTGTTTCCAGTTTTACTCCGAAAGGCGATCAGCCCAAAGCAATCGCCCAATTGTCCGAAGGTATAAAAAAGGGATATAAATTCCAGACGCTTCTCGGGGCTACTGGCACCGGCAAAACTTTTACCATCGCTCACATAATAGAAAAGGTTCAAAAGCCGACTCTGGTCATAGCTCACAATAAGACCTTGGCGGGTCAACTTTGCAGCGAGCTCAAGGAGTTTTTTCCCAATAACGCTGTGGAATATTTTGTCAGCTACTATGACTATTACCAGCCCGAGGCGTACATCCCCCAGACCGACACCTACATTGAAAAGGATGCATCCATAAACGACGAGATTGATAAACTCCGCCACTCGGCCACGGCGGCATTGTTCGAACGGCGAGACGTTATCATAGTCGCCAGCGTTTCTTGCATATACAGCCTGGGTTCTCCGGTGGATTACGAAAACCAGGTTATATCTTTAAGGCCTGGAATGGTAAAGGATAGGGATGAGGTCATTCGCCGGCTGGTGGAAATTCAGTACACGAGAAACGATTACGATTTTACCCGCAACACTTTCCGGGTGCGCGGCGACATTTTAGAAATCTATCCTGCGTCCTTCACGGAAAGGGCCATAAGGGTGGAGTTTTTCGGCGATGAAATCGAGAGGATAACCGAGTTTGACACCCTCACCGGCGAAGTTATCGGGGAAAGAAACCACGTTTCGATTTTCCCTGCGTCCCACTACGTAACTCCGAAAGACAAGCTGGAAGCTGCTATAAAGTCCATACAGCAGGAGCTTGAAGAGCGGGTGGCGGAACTGAAGGCTAAAGGGAAGCTCCTTGAAGCGGCAAGGCTCGAGCAGCGCACGAACTACGACATTGAAATGCTTCGTGAGACCGGATACTGCAAGGGGATTGAAAATTACTCCAGACACCTTACGGGGAGAAAACCGGGAGAGCCGCCCTTTACTCTCCTTGATTATTTCCCGGAAGATTACCTGATAATTATAGATGAATCCCACGTTACGATTCCCCAGCTGAGGGCCATGTACGCGGGGGACCGCTCCCGCAAGGAAGCCTTGGTGGAACACGGCTTCAGGCTTCCTTCGGCCTTCGACAACCGTCCTCTGACCTTTGAGGAATTCGAGGAAAGGATAAACCAGGTCATATTTCTTTCAGCCACGCCGGGCCCTTACGAGCTTGAAAAGAGCTCTCAGGTGGTCGAACAAATCATAAGGCCTACCGGCCTTTTGGACCCTGAAGTAGAGGTGAGGCCTACAAAGGGGCAGATAGACGACCTCATCGGCGAGATAAGAAAGAGGGCTGAAAAGGACCAGAGAGTCCTGGTTACCACCCTGACGAAAAAGATGGCCGAGGACCTTTGCGACTATTTGAGAGAATCCGGAATCAAGGTAAAATACCTGCATTCTGAGATTAATACCCTGGAAAGGCTTGAGATATTGCGGGACCTCAGGCTCGGAAAATTCGACTGCCTTGTTGGAGTCAATCTCTTGAGGGAGGGCCTGGACCTTCCTGAGGTCTCTCTGGTGGCAATTTTAGATGCCGACAAGGAAGGATTTTTGCGTTCGGAAACCTCGCTGATTCAGACTATCGGGCGTGCGGCTCGCAACGCCGAAGGGCGCGTAATAATGTATGCGGATACCATAACGGAATCAATGGCAAGGGCGATAAGTGAAACCAACCGCCGCCGACAGATACAGATGGAGTACAACAAAAAGCACGGCATAGTGCCCACCACGGTCAAAAAGGGCATAAGGGAGCTCATCGAGGCCACTAAGGAAGTGGACAAAAAAGAAGACTTCCTGCCCGATAAGGACCTCGCCAAGATGACCAAAAAGGAACTGAAAGCCTACGTTGAAAAGCTGGAAAAAGAGATGAAGCAGGCGGCGCGGAATCTGGAATTCGAAAAGGCGGCCCAGCTTCGCGATATCATACTGGAAATAAAGGCCCAGGCTTTCAGCGTCGTGAGAGAGGGTAGTGATATTCATGTCAAAGGATAAAATAATAGTTAAAGGAGCAAGGGAGCACAACTTAAAGAACATCGATGTGGAAATACCCAGGGACAAGCTGGTTGTGATAACGGGTATTTCCGGGTCGGGCAAATCCACTCTGGCCTTCGATACCATTTACGCCGAAGGGCAGAGGCGATATGTGGAGTCGCTGTCGGCCTACGCCCGCCAGTTTCTGGGCCAGATGGACAAACCAGACGTGGACTATATAGAAGGTTTATCCCCTGCTATCTCCATCGACCAGAAGACCACCAGCAAAAACCCCCGTTCTACAGTGGGGACGGTGACGGAGATTTACGATTACCTAAGGCTCCTTTTTGCAAGGATAGGCCGGCCCCACTGCCCGCGCTGCGACAGGGAGATATCCCAGCAGACCGTCGACCAGATGGTGGACGCGGTGATGGAAATGCCTGAAGGCACTAAGATACAGGTGCTTTCACCGGTGGTGCGGGGCAGGAAGGGCGAACACCAGAAGCTCCTGGAAGGTATAAAAAAGGACGGTTTCATGCGGGTCCGCATAGACGGAGAAATCATGGAAGTTGGAGAAGAAATAAAACTCGATAAAAATAAAAAGCACAATATCGAAATCATAGTGGACAGGATTGTAGTGCGTCCCGGTGTGGAATCGAGGCTTGCCGATTCCATTGAAACGGCCCTTGCGAGGTCAGGGGGTCTCGTGGTCATAGATGTGATCGGAGAAAAGGAAATACTTTTTTCCCAGAATTTTGCCTGCCCGGACTGCGGCATCAGCCTAGAGGAATTGTCTCCCAGGATGTTTTCCTTTAACAGTCCCTACGGCGCCTGCCCGGCATGCAGCGGACTCGGGGTAAACATGGAAATCGATCCGGACCTTGTAATACCCGATAGGTCAAAGTCTGTGGCCGAAGGTGCTATAGTGCCTTGGAGCAGCAGCCCCGATGGGTACTATTTTCAGATGCTTCAGGCGGTGCTGGAGCACTACGGCTATGACGTGGAAACACCGCTTGAGAAGATGGATGAGCGCATGATAGATATTTTGCTATATGGTTCCGACGAGATAATAGACTTTTACTACGAAAGCCGCTACGGCAGCACGAGGCACTACCGGGGATATTTCGAAGGCGTTATCAATAATTTAAAGCGGCGATACGAGGAAACGGATTCCGAGTGGTCCAGGGAAGAAATCGAACAGTTTATGAGCACGAGGCCCTGCCCCGCCTGCAAGGGGGCAAGGCTAAAGCCGGAAAGCCTTGCGGTGAAAGTAGGGGGGCTTTCTATAGCAGAAGTTACCGCCCTTTCCATAAGGGACTGCATGCGATTTTTCCAGGAGCTGGAGCTTACCGAGAAGGAAAGAATTATTGCCCAGCAGGTTTTGAAAGAAATAAAAAACAGGCTCCAATTTTTGATTGATGTGGGCCTCGATTACTTGACGCTGGACAGGCCCGCCGGGACGCTTTCCGGCGGTGAGTCCCAGAGGATAAGGCTTGCCACCCAAATAGGCTCGAGATTGGTAGGAGTTTTATATATACTCGACGAGCCCAGCATAGGGTTGCACCAAAGGGACAACGAGCGCCTTATAAGAACCTTAAAAGAACTTAGGGACCTTGGGAATACGGTGCTGGTGGTGGAGCACGACGAGGATACCATGAGGGCCGCCGATTATATAATAGATATTGGCCCTGGAGCGGGAGAACATGGGGGAAGGGTTGTTGCGGCAGGACCAGTGGAAGTCATTGAAAAATGCGAGGAGTCCCTGACTGGAAAGTTCCTAAGCGGAAAACTTAAAATACCTGTGCCACCGAAAAGGAGAAAGCCCGATGGCCGGTGGATAGTGTTGAGGGGCTGCCGAGAGCACAACCTTAAAGATATAGACGTGAAATTTCCGGTGGGGCTTTTTACCTGCGTGACGGGGGTTTCGGGTTCCGGAAAGAGTACTCTTGTAAACGAGATCCTGTACAAAGCTTTGAAGGAAAAGCTATCCGGCGTAAAGACAAGGCCCGGCGACTTCGATGGCATAGAAGGCGTAGAATACGTGGAAAAGGTAATAAACATAGATCAATCTCCAATAGGCAGGACGCCGAGGTCTAATCCTGCTACGTATACAGGGGTTTTTAACGATATACGAGAGGTCTTTTCACTGACCCCAGAGGCCAGGATGAGGGGTTACAAACCGGGCAGGTTTAGCTTTAACGTAAAAGGCGGTCGGTGCGAAGCATGTAAGGGAGATGGAATAATAAAGATAGAAATGCATTTTCTGGCAGATGTTTACGTTCCATGCGAGGTATGCAAGGGCAAGCGCTATAACCGGGAAACCTTAGAAGTAAAGTACAAGGGAAAGAGCATCGCCGATGTGCTCGATATGACGGTGGACGAAGCACTGGAATTTTTCCAAAACCTTCCCAAAATAAGGCGTAAGCTGGAGACATTACGGGATGTGGGGCTGGGGTACATCAAGTTAGGACAGTCTTCCACTACGCTGTCGGGAGGCGAAGCCCAGAGAGTAAAGCTTGCTGCCGAGCTTTCGAGGAAGAACAACGGTGGCACAGTGTACATCCTGGACGAGCCCACCACGGGACTACATCCAGCGGATATAAAAAAGCTTTTGGATGTGCTTCACCGGTTGGTGGATGGGGGAAGTACGGTAATAGTTATCGAGCACAACCTTGATGTGATAAAAACCGCCGATTATGTAATAGACCTCGGTCCGGAAGGAGGAGATGCGGGAGGCGAGATTGTTGCACAGGGGACTCCGGAAGATGTGGCCGCCAACGAGAAGTCTTACACGGGGCATTTTCTAAAGAAAGTTTTGGGATGTGAGAAGTAAAAATACCCGGGCTTATCGGTCCGGATATTTTTTTGTCCTATTTTCTAGAGCTATCGGGTAAAGAGAATTTAAAAGCACTTTATTGCTCTTGCGCATTAATTTATGTATTATAATAGTTTGTGGGACTAACATTACTTTTATAGAGTTTATATTGTAAGATAGGGGTGGTATTATCGTGAAAGAGGCCATAATTTATAATTTAGAAGCGCTTTTAGAAGGACTGGCAAGACAGGATGGGATTAAAAAAAAGAATGGGAGGATTTTTTGGTTAATCTTGCGGATGCTTCCGGAAACGCGGACATGAAGGAAAAAATTAAAGAACCGCTAAAAAGTCTCATGAATGTCGTTGATTCAAGTGCTTTGTTGAAAGGATTTGAGTTTTTGAACGAAAAAATAGAAGGATTTCCCTTTGCAGAAATTTTAAAAGTCGTAGTTGAAGTATTGGATGAGTCGAAAAAAGAAAAGGAGACGCGCATAAGAGAACTGGGGGACATACTCGCCGAACTTGCGACTCCCATAATAAGGATCTGGCAGGATATACTCCTCGTGCCTCTCATCGGTACCCTTGACAGCCACAGAGCCCAGAACATGGCCGAAAAACTTCTTGAAAAAACAGCAAGCACCAGGGCAAAGATAGTTATCGTGGATGTGACGGGAGTGCCGATGATCGATACCATTGTCGGAGGATTTTTAATAGAAATGTTTAACGCGATAAAGCTGCTAGGCAGCGATGTAATTCTGACGGGAATAAAGCCGGAGATAGCTCATACCCTTGTAAAACTGGGCGTCGATTTTAACATGGTAATTATAAAGAGGGATCTGGAAAGCGCCCTCAAGTATGCGATTGGTATAGCACCTGAAAAAAGCGACAGAAAACATGGCCGAAAAAGAGGGGACGGCGATGAAGAGTAAGGTAGTGCCGACCATAAAGCTTTATGATTACTTGCTTGTCCCAATACAGATCGAACTTGATGATAATACGGTTGAGAGGCTGCAGATGCAGATACTCCACGAGATACACGAGAATGACGTCCGGGGTATAATAATCGATGTCAGTATGGTAGATGTAATCGACAGCTACATATCTTTTGTCCTGTCGGAGACGGCCGGTATGGCTAAAGCTATGGGATGCCATACTGTTTTATGCGGGATTCAGCCGCAGGTAGCGCTTACGCTGGCCCAGATGGGAATCAGGTTGAAAGATATAATCACTGCCCGGAGCCTTGAGGATGCTATAGATATTCTGGATGAGCTGGATTAAACGGCGCTTTTTCAATGCTTTGCGTTGGGGGAGTGATACCGGGTGATAGAAGTAAATCCCCAGGACTACGATATAGTGCTGAAGATAAAAGATGAAAGCGATATAGCGGTGTCCAGGCAGATGGCAAAAAATTTTGCACAGAAAATGAATTTTTCTCTGGCGGATGTCACTAAAATAGCCACGGCCGTCTCGGAGCTGGCAAGAAATATTTACAGGTATGCAAAGGAAGGGTACATTTACATTAGAAAGAAAGAAGCAGGTCCAGAGAAGGCGACAACTATAGAGATTTTGGCGTGCGACAGGGGACCTGGTATAGAAAATGTGGAACTTGCGGTAAGCGGAGGATATACGACTTCAGAAAGAAGCCTGGGGCTGGGCCTTGCAGGGATCAGAAGGCTTATGGACAGTTTTCATATCGAGTCTGAAGTTGGAAAGGGAACGGCCGTTATCGTGGAAAAAAGGAGGCGCGCGTTTTGACAGAGAGGCTGAAGGTCGATATTGCTGTTGAAGCCGATCTTTTTATTCTCGAATACCGCCTGAAGAAATTTTTGAAAAAAATTAACCTGGACATACCCTCAACACTGCTCGTGGCCAAAGAATTGGCCACTAATATTTTGAAATACGGCAAAAAGGGCTTTATAGAAGTAGAACTTAGGGAGGATGGTCTTCGCATCGTGGCCGAAGATATAGGAAGGGTTACGGGAGATAGCAGCGAAGATAAGCTATCCGGTGGGCTTGGTATAGGCCTTGAAGTGGTAAAAAAAAGCAGCAATGAACTTGAAATCGAGCGAAAACCCGGCGGAGGTACAAGAGTAAAGGCTACCTTCAAGCCTTCAAAGCAAAATGGGAAGAATTTTATTTTTCAAGTCGGAACGGCATCAAAGCCGCATTATCTGGAGGAAGAGAGCGGAGATGTGTGCTTATGGAAGAAGATGGGCGAGAAATATATGTTATTTGTCGCGGATGTCTTAGGCCACGGCAGAAGGGCGCACGAAGTTGCGAAACTTATAGAGTTTTACATTAAGAATTCAGCTGAGGAGAAAATAGAAAAGATATATGCGGATCTTCAGAGGCTTTTACGAGATACTCGCGGTTGTGCTGCTTTTGTTGCTCTGGTTTCTGAATCCATGATAGAATACATAAACGTGGGCAATATAAAGGCCTGGCTCGTCGATGCTGGGTCTGCAAGGAGAATCATGGGAGTAGGCGGTGTCATTGGGAGAGTGCAGGCCAGCCCGAAAATATTTAAAGAACCCGTGTCGCTGCTTTATTCTACATTAGTGGTCTGTACCGATGGAATAAAGAATCAGTTTATTCCGACGCCAGACATAGTATGGATCAGAACATTAAGTGCTAGAGACGCTGCTTTAAAGATAGTGACGGAGTTCAGTATAAAAGAAGATGATGCTACCGCACTTGTAGCAAGAGGGGGAATAGGGCAGTGAAAAATCTTAAGAGCTTTGTGATGGAGTACAAGAATTACCTTTCAGAATACCTTCTAAAAGGTGGGCAAGATGAGGTACTGTTTGAGGCATACCAGCGCCTTATAAAATTGCTGGACGAGTCTTCAGCCCAAGCAGCAAATATTCTGGACATTCATAATCAAGTTCTAAAAGACGTTCTTAATATAAAGCAGGATAACGATATGGTCCAGTGGATCTACATTGAGAGAGCCACAGAATTTCTAGCCCAAATACTCATAGCAACGGATGCCTTGCTCCTCACTCTAAAGGAGAGTGTCGAAAGAGATCCCCTGACAGGTCTTTACAATAGGCTAGCAATTGATAGAATTCTCTCGAAACTCTGGTCGAATGCAAGTATGACAAAAACACCTCTTACAGTGGCCATGCTTGATATAGACAATTTCAAAGATATTAATGATAGATACGGCCATGTGATCGGAGACGAACTATTGAAGGAAGTGAGCACTGTTATAAAGACGTGACTCAGGGATAAGGACGTGGTTATGAGGTATGGAGGCGAGGAATTCCTCATATTGCTGCCGGAAACGGAAAGTAGCGAGGCTAAAAAGCCCCTCGAAAGGGTAAGGAAACGAATAGAGGAGGGGGTTTATACAGAAGCCAGGATTAAAATTACCGCCAGCATAGGTGCAGCGGTGTATCCGGATGACCGCCCGTTAAGTATGGAGGAGATTGTAGAATTTGCAGATGCAGCAATGTATGCAGCTAAGGCGAAAGGAAAAAACAAGCTTGTTTTCTACGGTTCCCTGGACAACAAATGTTAGGGAGGGTGCTTAAATGGAAGATATACTAATGGACCGATGAAATTTGCCTGTAGTTCCGCCAGATGCGGATTTGAGAGAAGTTGCGAAAGCACTGCTTGAAAGTGAAGGAGCCCTGGTAATTGTAGAGAAGGAAGAAGGTGTTTATGGGTACATTGATGGCAAAACGATAATAAAATGGCTTCTCATGGGAGATGAAGGTGCAAAATTTAAAGCCAAGGACATTGCCGTTTTGATAAAAGACGAGGATAAGCTGGAATCGCCCATGGACATAGAGGGCATTGTTGAAAGGATAAATAAATACGGAAGATTGCCGCTATTTACTGGTAAAGAGGGAAGAATAGCAGGCAGACTTTCGCTGGATGAGGTAATAGGCGAACTTATAAGGTCGCACGGTGAGGAAAGGAAAAAAAGGATAGATATAGAGCGCTTAATAGAGGCAGTGATAAACCTCCTTCCCTTTGGGATTGCGCTGGTATCGGAAGTTGGCGAAGTCATACAGGCTAATAAGCTAGCAATGGAGATAATATCGGAAAATTCAATAGGCGTTGAAGAAATGAAGGCGATAATTAAGGATAATCCGAGAAAGATACTCACAACCAAAGCGGGAACCTACTACAGGATATGTTCGAATATTTTACGGGAAGCAAATTATTTTCTGGTTACTTTTGCCGATATAACGGCGGAGTACACCATGATGGAAAAGCTTAGAAGTAGTCAAAGTGAAGTGGAAACGGCATTTTCGATAATGCTTCCGGACCAGCGCATCGAGGCACGGCTAAAATCTATAGTGGAGTATATGGACGAGTACGACGAAAATACAGGTATGATAAAAATAACCGGCGTGATCAACAACGGGTGTTTCAGGCACGTCATAAACATGCTCAAACTAATCGCGGATGCCTTTAGGCAAGGGCTGATGGAATTGCCGGGGATGGAAAAGAATGTACTTGTGCAGGCCACCATTCTGCATGATATCGGAAAGGTGCAGCCGGATTTAAAAATAGGGGATATAGTAAATCCGAAAGAGGCATTTGAAAAGGGTCACCTTCATGCGTTTCGGGGAGCTGATCTGAGCAGGGCGTTATATAACATAGACGATAAAGTGTATTATTTGATAAAGTATCACCACCATGAGGAGAACGAGCTGCCGTCAGACTTTCCGCAGTATCTTTTGCCAATGTACAGGTTTTTCAGATTGATCGATGGCTTTTCAGCTGGAATTACTCGCAGGGGCTCAAAAGTGGAAATGAAGATAAGTGGGACAAAAGTTTACGTGAAGGAAGAAAGTAGTTTTCCCACTTACAACCAGGAGATTGAGATGGATATTTATACAGGATTCTTTGCCAGCAGAAAGCTGTGAGCTATTGAGTCATTTAGTAATGAGGGGAGTGCCCCTCTATTTTTTTTGATTAAAATATGCTTTTGAAAAATAAAAATAATACAAAAAAAAAAAAAAAAAAAAAAAAAAAAAAAAAAAAAAAAAAAAAAAAAAAAAAAAAAAAAAAAAAAAAAAAATAAAGGATTCTGACAATTTGTGTCGAAATATATCAAAATATAAAACATCAGTTATGAGAGGTGATTTTAGGTAAGTGACACGTACAATTTACAAAAACCAAAGAAAACGGACATCACAAGGGAAAGATGAAGTGTGTTATGGAATCTCACTCTTGCTTTGTTTTACGTATTATTAGCAAGGGACGGGGTAACAGCAATTCATTGCAAAAATGTGGCAAAATACACTGCAGCGATAGGAAGTGCGTTGGGCTTACGTCCCGAAGAAGTTAAAGAGCTTTATGTGGCAGCTTTACTTCATGACTGCGGCAAAATAGGACTTCCAGATAGACTTTTAAAAACGACGAGAAAATACACCCGCTGGGAAAAGCAAATAGTACAGCAGCACGTAGTTATAGGCAGGAATTTGCTGGCAAGCCTTGGCTTTTCAAAGGCAATAGTTGATGGAGTCTACTATCATCATGAAAGATACGATGGTATGGGTTACATGAAAGGATTAATAGGTGATCAGATACCGCTCTTTGGGAGGATTATAGCTATAGCTGATACGTTCGATGCGCTCACAAGCAAAAGGCCTTATCGCGACCCGCTGCCAGTACACCAGGCCATTGATATATTAAAAGATTCAAAGGGTCAATTTGATCCGGAGTTACTGAAATGCTTCCTACAGAGTGTCGAACTACTGCGCATCGACGTCAAATGATTTTACAAACGAATACAATTCTAAGTGAACAACAATAACCGGAGGTGGATGGGAATATGCCGGAGAAAAATTTTAAATCACTTGCGCCGTTAGGTGGAGAGCCTACAGATACAGCAAAGAACGATAAAGCCGGCTCAAACCAAATAGAGTCAGCTTTGTACAACGTGGATAAAAAACAGCTTGAAATGCAAAGAAAAAAGGCGCGTACCTTTGCAAAGAGGCAGCAGGCAGCAGAAAGGATTGCAGCTGCAACGGAAGAACTGTCATCAGGAGTGGAGGAAGCTTCAGGAGCAGTAGAAGAACTAAGGTCTTCTATGGAACAGATTGCCAGCGGGGCAGAAGAAGCGAGCAAAGCAACCCAGGAATCACTGGCGGCAATTGAGCAGATAACAAGAGGAGCAGAGAGGGCTGCAGAAAATGCCCGGCTGGCGCTGGAGCGAGGGAAAGCCATTCAGGCGCTTGTTGAAAAAACGGCTGAAGACATAGAAAAACTTGTAGAAGGTGTTAACAAGGCATCTGCTAAAAATGAGGAATCAGCAAGGCTTGTAGCTCAGTTAGAAAAGCAGGCGGAAAGCATAGGCAATATCATTAAAGCAGTTGTCAGGATAGCCGATCAGACCAATTTGCTTGCTTTAAATGCTGCAATCGAAGCAGCACGGGCTGGAGAGCACGGCAAGGGATTTGCTGTGGTGGCCGATGAGGTACGGGTACTGGCAGAAACTTCTGAAAAGGCAGCTAATGACATAAGAGAGGTCGTAAATAACATTCAACAAGAAGTAAAGGTTGTGGTAGATGCCATTAATGAATCTGCAGCCAAAGCACGTTCTCAGGTAGAAAGAGGGAAAGTGATAAGTGAAGATCTAATTTCTGTTATCAGGGCAATGGAAGAAGTAGTAAAAGCTGCAGCCATAATAAATGATCTAAGCCGCGAGTCTTTGCAGGCTGTGCAGGAATTCCAAAAGGGAGCTGAAATAGTCGCAAGCGGGGCTGAAGAGCAGGCTAAAGCAACGCAGGAAGCCCTTCAGGCGATAGACCAGCAAACAAAAGCCCTTTCTGACATAAGCCAGGCTGCTAGTGAACTTGCTGAAATGGCAGAGGAGTTGAGATCTTCTACCGATACTCAAAAATCGGCCGAGAGCCTTGCAGCTGCGGCAGAAGAACTTTCAGCTGCCATTGAAGAAGCAAGCAAATCGGCAGACCAGATCATGGCGGCACTTTCTCAGATAGCCAAGGGTAGTGAACAGCAAGCAGCGGCGGCCGAAGAATCTTCCGGAGCTGCGGCACAGATAGAGAAAGGGATGAAGACGATCAGCGAAGAGGCGCAGTCTTCGTTAAAGAAGGTTAAAGAACTTGCAGAATTGTTGGAGCGCAATAAAGCGAATGTAGACCAATTGATATCCGGAATTTTAGAAGCCATGAATACAAACAGACAAAATATTGAAAAGATAAAAACGTTAGAATCCAGGGCCAGAGAAATCGACAAGATTGTGGATACTATCGTTACAGTTGGTATTCAGACAAATATGCTTGCTGTAAGTGGAGCTATAGAGGCAGCAAGAGCAGGAGAATATGGTAAAGGTTTTGCGGTTGTCGCATCGGACATCAGGAATTTGGCCCAGGATAGTGCAAGCAATGCCGAGCAGATAAAAGAGCTTGTAAGGTCTATACAGGAACAGATAAAAATTGTGCTCATGGATACAGAAGCAATAAGTGAGTCTACAATTCAGGAAGTAGAAAAAGCAAAAAAGACTTCAAAGGATTTGGAACAGATAGATAAAGACATGAAGGCTATAGTAAAAGGAACGGAAGAAATTGCTGAAGAAGCCAGGCAGAGTGTGCTCGCTATTGAGGAGGCAAGAAAAGGTGTTGACCAGATCGCGTCTGCTGCAGAAGAAGCGTCAAGAGCCGCCCAGGAAGCGGCTGCGGCAGGCAAGCAGCAGGCAGAAGGCGTGAGAGAACTTTCAAGGGCCATTGAGGAGATTGCAGCGCTGGCGGATGAACTGCAGCAGTTTTAAGGATAGGGTGATGGCTTCATGGAAACGGTAACCACAATCGAAAGGTCGATTGAAAACAGCAATCAGTACATTACCTTCTATCTGGGCGATGAAATGTACGGAGTAGCAATAAAGTATTTGCAGGAGATAATAAGGGTTCCGGAGGTTGTGAAGGTCCCCCGTGCCCCTCAATATATTCGGGGCCTTGCCAACCTCCGGGGAACCATCCTGACAATTGTAGATTGCAGACTGCGCCTGGGGCTTGCGAAAGCGGAAGATACTGAGGCAAGCCGTGTGATCGTGCTGACAGCGGATGATAAAAGACTCGGATACGTAGTAGACCGGGTTGCAGGGGTAATATCTATTCGAAGGGATGAGATAGAAGAAATATCTGGGGAAGAAACTGCTGTGGATTTTTTGGAGGGGGTGGCAAGAATCGAAGATGGCGAGAAATTGGTTATGCTGTTGGACGCAAGGCGGCTCATTAAATCATGGGAGGGAGAAGCTAGCAAGAAACTGGTAAATACAATTAATCATACCAGAATTAACGAAGATAATAAGAAAAGTATGGATACAACCAGTGAAGAACAGTTGCAGCTCATCAGCTTCAAGATAGGTAACGAGGAATATGGAATAGAGGTGGCGAATGTCCAGGAGATAGTTCGAAACTCCGAAGAGATCAATGAAATCCCTAATACACCCCCTTACATTCTTGGAATTATTTCACTACGCAATAGGATATTGCCCATCGTAAGCATGAGGCGGTTATTCCACATGGAGGAATGCGCTTCTGACGAGAGGTCAAGGATAATAGTAACTCATGTAAAAGAAGAAGACTGCTCTTACACAGTAGGATTTAGAGTCGATGTAGTTTCAGAAGTACTGCGTATTGCCAGAACCTCGATTGACCCTGTACCACCGCTTTTAAAAGGAAAAGGTATTGAGGAGATAAGCGGGATATGCAAGCTTGAGGGTGGCAGGCGCTTGGTTTATGTGCTTGACCCCAAAAAGATGTTTTCCCACGGGTTAAAAGAAAGCGCTGATATATTACGGTCTTGCGGGGATGATGGCGAAATGGAAGTTATTGATGAAAAGGATGAAGAGGAACAACTTGTGAGTTTCGTCGTGGATGGCATGGAGTGCGCATTCTCGATAGAAGATGTGAGGGAAATAATAAGGCTAACGGATATACTAGCTGTTCCAAAGGCTCCGGATTTTGTAGAGGGCGTTATAAATTTGCGTGGTATAATTGTGCCCGTAATTGATCTTAGGAAAAAGTTCGGATTAAAAAAAGCAGACCGGGATGAGCATAACAGGATAGTGATCGTCGAAATTTCCGGAAGGCGTACCGGCCTCATTGTGGATTCTGTTAAAGAAGTTCTAAAGATAAAGCGATCCCACATAGAAAGTACGCCCGAAATTCTGGTAGAAGAGATAGAACAGAGGTTCATCAGAGGAATAGCAAAATTTGATGGAGCAAACAGAATGATTATTCTGCTTTCTGCAGAGGAGGTCCTGTCGGGGAAGGAAAAGAAAGAACTCATGGAAATTGACAAAATAGAACAAGGGGAATGATTGTCAGATTATGGGGAAAAAAATTCGCGTGCTTGTAGCGGACGACTCAGCTTTCATGCGTAGGTGCTTGAGAGATATCTTGGAGAGCGAGGAAGATATAGAGGTAATTGACACGGCCAGGGATGGTCGGGAGGCGGTAGAGAAGACTCTAAGGCTTTCCCCCGATGTGGTAACTCTTGATATAAATATGCCACATATGGATGGTCTTACGGCCCTGCAGCATATTATGGCCCTTGCACCCTGTCCGGTTATAGTCATTTCTTCCCTCACTACGGAGGGGGCCTTAGTCACCTTCGAAGCTCTTGAACTCGGGGCCGTTGACTTCGTGGCAAAGCCCGGTGGGACGGTTTCACTAGGAATAAAGCAGGTGGCCGATGAAATTGTAGCAAAGGTGAGAGCAGCTGCTTTTTCAAATAGGAAATTAATAGGTCGTACAAGGTCTTCCAGGAAAACTACAGCTGAGGCCAAAAAGCATGAGGCGTCCGGGAAGAAAAATGAGTGCATAGTTTTTGAAGATGAAATTATTGTGGTAATTGGAGTTTCAACCGGAGGGCCGAAAACTCTGATGGAGATATTGCCGCGCTTTCCTTCCGACTTTGTGGGGGCAGTGTTGGTGGTTCAGCACATGCCTCCAGCTTTTACGGAATCTTTTGCAAAGCGCCTTGACCAGTATTGCAATTTGCCCGTAAGGGAAGCGAGCGACGGGGCTTCAATAGAGCCTGGAACGATTACCGTGGCAAAAGGTGGGTGGCATCTTGTAGTAGAACGGGATTCTAAGACTGCAAGACTAAGAGCCAGACTGACTAAGGAGCCTGAAGATGCGCTGTACAAGCCATCCGTTAACGTAACCATGAAATCGGTGCTTGAAAATGTGGATGGCCGGAATATTATAGGTGTGCTTTTGACAGGCATGGGCGACGATGGAGCCAATATGATGGTTGAGATAAGAAAAAAGGGCGGATTAACCATTGCAGAGTCAGAAGAAACCGCAGTGGTTTTTGGTATGCCCAAAGCAGCCATAGAGCGAGGAGGAGCAGACATTATAGCACCCGCCTATAAAATCAGCGATATTATATTGAAGAGGGTGAACGAATATGCAAGAATCTCACATAAATGAACTATTAAATTTGATGAAAAACGGCAGGAATGAAAGTGAGCGAGTCATGGCAGTGCTTGATCTTGGAGAAGCCAAAGGGAAAAAAGTTGTAGATGCCCTTATAGGACAACTTGAGGTGGAGACAAGCAGGGCGGTTCAGGAGGCAATAGTAAGTTCGCTTATTAAAATAGGGGACAGGTATGTGGCGGAATCTGCAGCGGAGCTTTTAAAGAATGATGATGCATATGTTAGAAACGCGGGAGTTGAAATACTGTCTATTTTGGGAGATTCGGCGCTAGAAGTCCTTGAAAAAATGATTAAGCATCCTGATAAGGATGTCCGGCAGTTGGCAGTTAATGCTTTAGGAGAAGGGCGTTTAAAAGAAGCGCCAACGCTTTTAAGAAAGGTGATAGCAGAAGATGAAGATGAAAACGTTGTGGCAGCGGCAATTGAGTATTTGGGTGAAGTTGGGTGCGGCGAAGAAGATAGGGAAGTAATAATGCGGGCTGCTAACCGCTTTTCCAGCCCGTTTTTTGACTATGTTGTAAAGATGGCTATAAAAAAACTGGGAGATTGAGAGGTGTAGAAGTGACAGCTGAAGAATTTATCAAGCTCAGAGATTTTATCTACAGAAAAACTGGAATTTATTTCGAAGAGCATAAAAAATATTATGTTGAAAGCAGAATAGAAAGCCGTATTAAGGCAACCGGACATGACAATTTCAGAAGTTATTTTGCGTGGCTGCGGTTTGATGTAACTGGGCAGGAACTTCAAGAACTGATCAATATTCTTACGGTAAATGAGACTTATTTTTTCAGAGAATATTACCAGTTGAAATGTTTTGCGGAGGAAATCCTGCCAGAGCTTCTTGAGAAAAAATCCAAAGAAAAGCAGCAGAAGATCCGCGTCTGGTCTGCCGGATGTTCTACAGGCGAAGAACCGTATACGCTTGCCATAATTATGGAAGAAATGCTTGAAGACGTGGAGAGAGTGACCTGGGAGGTCCACGCGACAGATATTAATACAGAAGTCATAGAAAAAGCAGAAATAGGTTTGTATTCGAAAAGGTCTGTCCGGTTGGTACCTGAAGAATATAAAATGCGTTATTTCATAAGACGCGGAGAATTTTATGAAATAATTCCGGAGCTTCGAAAAAAGGTTAAATTCTACCAGCTAAATTTAATGGATGCGGCGGCAATGCGAAGGATGATGGATTTTGATGTGATTTTTTGCAGAAATGTGCTTATTTATTTTGATGACGCATCGCGAAGACAAGTGGCCCTTTACTTTTACGAAGCTCTGACAGAGGGCGGTTATATATTTTTGGGCCATTCGGAGTCGATGAGCCGCATAACTCCTATTTTTAAACTGCGTCGGTTTAAGAATGCATTTGTATACCAGAAATGAGGTGATAAAAGAAATTATGAAGCCACGCGCATTAATTGTGGATGATTCTACTGCGGTTCGAGGCTTTCATGGCACGATACTCCGGAATGCAGGCTTTGAGGTAGAAGAAGCCGCCAACGGCTATGAGGCCCTGGAAAAATATCTCAAAAACAAATTCGACCTCCTGCTAGTTGACGTGAATATGCCCAAAATGCACGGATACGAGCTTATAAGGCAGATAAGACAGCAGCATCTCTCCGACTTTGTCCCTGTGATCGTCATATCCACCGAGTCGGGAGAAAATGACTATTTGGAAGCCTTCCGAGCTGGAGCCAATCTTTATTTAGAAAAACCCGTTGATCCGATTTGCCTACAGCTTTCCGCGAAGATGCTGACAGGTATTAGGTAGGGATGGGGGAAAATGATTAGTGGAGAAAAAAGCTTTATAAAAGCTGCAAAAGAACTTCTTGGCAACATAGGCTTTTTGGTGCTCGCCCTGGAAAATGCAGATGAAAAAGATAAGGCAGCAGAGCAAATTTTAAGCAGATTAGATAATCTTTTAGGATTATGCAAGTCATATGATTTAGAAGAAATAGGTTCTGTGGTCGAAGGTTTAATAAAATTGACAAAAGAAGTAGCTTTACGGGAAAAGACTATTGATGCTGATCTGAGTGATTTTATGCTGGACGCCTTTGAGAGGCTATTGAGTTTAGTAGAAAGTGCAGAAAAAGAAGGACTTGAGACTTTAAAGAAACTAGGGCTAAAAGAAATTGAAGATAAAGTATACGACTTTTTGAATAAGATGGATAAGTTGCTTTATATGCCTGTAATTCATACAGACGATATGCTGCACACAATATCGGCAGAGAGGAAAAAATTTTTGAGGGAATTGCTGCATAAAGGCGGCGACGTATACGAGGTATCGCTGCAAACAGCTGGTCCTGACGCAATTGAGATTGACGTACTTGATATTTTCTGCAAGCTGAGAAAAATAGGAGAAGTTGCCCATATTGCTGCTGACTTGCGGACATTGCCTTCACTTCAAGATTTTGATCCTTCTAATCTCTTCATTTCGCTGAATTTTATTGTCGTTACCGACAAAAGCGCCCAGGAAATAGAAGAAACGATTTGGGAAACAGCAGGATCGGAAAGGAATATTAGGGTGCTGGTATCCCCAGTATTTCCGGATGCGGTTATGGAGCTTTTAGAATCAGAAAATGGTCCTACGTCTATTTCTGTTGCAGAAGATAAAGTAAACGAAGTGCTCGATTTAATCATTTCCCAGCAAGAAATGTTCTACCAAATTGCCGAAACGCCAGAAGAACGGCGTTCAAGGGGAGATATGGTTATAAACGTGCTGCAGAAAGTTGCAGAATACATGGGGTGGATTGCAAAAGGAGAAAGCTTAATCGGCGCGCTTAAGGAAAATAGCACGATATGGCCAAAGAGGTTTTCAAATCTCATTAGCCAGATAATTGAAGGTAATGAGAAACCATTTAAAAAAGATCGGGGTAATTTTGCCAGACCACCAGTTTTAGAAAAGAAGGGAGAAAAGATTTCTGCGAAAACCGGAGAGGGCGAAAACAGCAGTTCGAGAGGCGAAATTACAAAGACATTAAGGGTAGAGCAGGCTAAAGTGGACGAACTTATGAATCTCGTCGGAGAACTGATCGTGGTGAACAATGGTCTCTCTTATATGATAAGAAAAGTTGAAATGAAATACGGTTTATCGGAAATAACAAGAGAGTTGAAAGAACGCCAGGTTTTGCTGAATAGAATAGGAAAGGATTTACAGGATATAGTTATGAGCTTGCGGCTTCTTCCTGTGCGGTATATCTTCGACCGTTTCCCACGAATGGTTCGCGAAATAAGCAGAAAGTTGAATAAAAAGGTGCGCCTTGTCACCGAGGGTGAAGAGACACAAATAGATAAAAATATCGTAACGGCTCTTTATGATCCGATGCTGCACATTATAAGAAATGCTATTGACCATGGTATTGAAGAGCCCAAAGAGAGAAAAAAAGCCGGTAAGCCTGAAGAAAGCACGCTGATTCTCAGGGCTCAGCGAATAGGAGATAAGGTTGTGGTTGAAGTCCGAGATGACGGGCGAGGCATCAATCCTGATGTTATAAGGGCTAAAGCGATTGAAAAAGGGTTTATATCTGCTGAAGAAGCAGCCAAGATGAAAGATGATGAGGCCTTAGAACTTTTGTTCATACCAGGTTTCAGCACTTCAGAAGGAGTAACCGAACTGTCGGGCAGAGGGGTGGGAATGGACGTAATCCGTGATACAGTTAGAAAACTGGGTGGCAATGTGCGCGTGGTCAGCAAGGTGGGAATAGGAACTTCTGTATTTATGGAACTGCCTGTGACTATGGTGACATCGAAGGTATTGCTCGTTACCGTGCAGGGCCAGCGCTACGCTTTGCCGCTGGAGAGTGTGCGCGAGATGGTGAAAATCAAAGCAGATGATGTAAGAAGGATGAAGGGGAGAGAAGTAGTTGTCCTCAGGCAAGAGATAATGCCACTTTTAAGACTGCGGGAGTTTATGGGGCTTCAAAGTGATTGGGATAAGGGGTATGAGTATGAAGAGTATCCGCTGGTTGTGTTAAATAGCGGCATGGCGGTTGTGGTGGATGAATTTATTGGCGAGCAGGAAATTATAATAAGGCCGCTAGCTGAAGAGCTTTCTTCTGCCACGTGTTTTTTAGGTGCAGCTATACTGGGAGATGGAAATATTGTCCTTGTCTTGAATCCTGAAGAGCTGGCGGGAGGAATTTAAATGGAGTGGAATTACCTTGATGCCTATATCGAAGAAACTGGGGAGCAACTTTCGAGATTGGAACAACTCCTTCTGGAATTGGAAGAAAAACCTGAACAATCGGATGTTCTCAATGAGATCTTCAGGATTATGCACACATTAAAAGGTTCATCGGCTACTATGGGTTTCAGTGAAGTTGCAGATTTCAGCCACAATTTAGAGAGCCTTTTTGATAAGCTTAGAAAAGGTGAACTTGGTGTTAATGATGAACTGATAGACCTTTTCTTTGAATGCCTTGACGCTCTTAAAAAGATGATCACTGCAGCGATTAAAGGGGAAGTTTATGATGGCAATGCAGCCGAACTGGTAGATATTATAAACAACTTAATACATACAGGGTCAATGGGAGAAAATACCAAATGGCAGGTATCGGTGAAGATTAACGGTGACTGTATGATGAAAACTGCCCGCGCCTTGGTAATAGTAAAGTATCTCGAGGAAATGGGGAACATATTGAGCATTGATCCTCCCATTGACGTTTTAATAAGAGAAAAACTCGAATGTAAAGAAATAGTGGCGGTAATTGAGATTAGTAGAGATATCGAGGATATCATTTTAGGGTTAAAAAATATCCAGGACGTTGAAAATGTAGAAATAAGACCGGTTCATGAGAAGGTTCGTAATAAAGTTGATATGAACGATGTGAAAATAAACTTGAGCATGCAGTATAAAGTAGAAGATCTCCAACGTCTAAAAGAAGCGTTAATGCGTGCTGATGTAGTAAACCTCGAATTTGGCGAAAACCCTAATATGAGTCTTGCACTGCTGCAGCTTATACTTGCTGCACACAGAGAAAACAAAGTGATTCGGTGCGAAAAAGGCGGAGGTCCTGTCGTCAAAATGTTGAAGTTGATGGGTGTATTTTAACTAGTTTGCGTTTGCGGCAGTGAGTTACGCTTCGCGGCCGCTACTTTATATTGCTTCTAAAGTCATAAAGGTGTTTTATAAATTCTTCGAACAGATTCGATTTGAACTTGTCTTTATGATAAATGATGCTAAACTTCCTTTCAAACCTTATATTTTCAATGTCAACTTTCACGAGCCTGCCGCCTCTTATCTCCTTTTCAACGGCTAGCCTTGATATGACCGAAACGCCTATATTGGCTTCGACGGCCTTTTTTATAGCCTCCGTATTATTAAGAACGTATTTTATTCTGTACCTCACATTATTTCTCGCCATGGTCTCCTCAAAGACTTCCCTCGTCCCGCTTCCCTTTTCTCGCATGATTATATCCTCGTTTTCAATCTCTGCGGGGCTGATGCTTTTTTTCTCCGCCCACCGGTGGTTTTTTGAGCATACAAGATACAGCTCATCGTCTATATAGGGTGTTACAACAATGTCCCTTGAGTGGACCGGCCCTTCGACAATGCCAAGGTCTATAGAATTATCAGATATCAGCTTTTCTATCCCTGCTGTATTGTCAATCGTAAAGTAGACGTCGACACTGAACCTTTTCCTGAACTCGCCGATTATCTCCGGGAGCAGGTAAATTCCCACCGTTGTACTGGCTCCCACCCTCAGTCTTCCCATCCTCATGTTCCTCACATCATCAAGAGTACTCTCTGCCTCCTTGACAAGATTGAGTATCCGCCTTCCATAACTATACAGGATTTCTCCTGGATACGTGAGGGTAAGCCTCTTTCCTATCCTATCAAAGAGTCTGACCTGGAGTTCTCCCTCCATCTGCGATATGGTCTGGCTGACGGCGGGTTGGGACATATAGAGCTTTTTTGCGGCAGCAGACATGCTCTTTAACTCGCAAACGGTCACGAAGATCTCTATATCCCTGAAGGTCATAACGGCCACCTCATATAACCATAAACTTATCAATCTCATAATATCATATTATTTTACTAATAGTAAAGTAAGATGTAGAATTTATCTTGGAGGTGATACAAGTGCTCTTCACTGAAGGCAGAATCGGTAATATGGTGTTGAAAAACCGCATTGTTATGCTTCCTACCGTAACTAATCTGGCTTCGGGCGGTTCTGTAAGCGACAGTGAACTCGGTTATTACCGGAGAAGGTCCGCCGATGTGGCACTTGTAATAGTAGAGGCAAGTTATGTAAACGAATTCGGCAAGTTCTTTAAAAATCAGCTCGGCATAGAAAATGATGACAGGATAAAGGGGCTTTCCAAATTGGCCGGGGTCATACACGATAACGGCGCCAGGGCAGGCATACAGATTGCACTGCACAATCCCAGGTACAGGCCCACTGACTTTACGCATGAGGAAATAGAAGGCTTCGTTAAAGATTTTGCTAAAGCTGCTGCTAGGGCAAAAAAGGCAGGATTCGACCTGGTCGAACTTCATTTTGCCCACGGCTGGCTGGTAAGTCAGTTTTTGTCTCCAAACCTAAATGCGCGGCAGGATGAATACGGTGGGAGTTTGAAGGGAAGGGCGAGATTTGCCCTGGAAATTTTAAAAGAAGTGAAAGAGCAGGTGCCGGATATTGTCGTTACGTGCAGGATAAACGCTGACGATTTTACTCCCGGAGGCCTTGACATTAGTGAAAGCATAGAAGTGGCAAAAATGCTGGAAGAAAGCGGCGCCGACGCCCTCAGCATCTCTGGTGGGATAGGTGCTAATGCCGAATACCACATAGCACCCATGTCCCTTGAAGATAGGCCACTCATTTCACTTACAAGGCGGATAAAAGAAAACGTCAAAATCCCAGTTATTGCTGCGAACAAGCTGGGTAAAGCAAAAGATTGGGAAGATATTCTCACAAGCGGTGCGGCTGACTTCATCGGTATAGCCAGGGGGCTTATAGCAGATCCAGACTGCATAGGTAAGCTGAAAGACGGCCGGGAAGATGAGGTAAAATACTGCGTCCACTGCAACCAGGCCTGTATCGCATATATATTGAATGGATCTTCTGTATCGTGCCTGATGAACCCGGAAGTGGGAAGGGAAGAGGATTTCAGGGTAAAAGCCGAAAGGCCCCTTAAAATTGCCGTGATAGGCGGAGGCCCGGCCGGAATGGCTGCCGCCTCTTACCTTGCCAGAAAAGGCCACCGGGTTGACCTTTATGAGAAGGGAACAAAGCTGGGCGGGCAGTTGAATGTAGCGAAACTTCCCCCATACAAGCAGGAAATCGGGCGTGTGGTGGAGTACCTGGAAAAGGATCTTTTAAAATATGGCGTAAACATCATTCTCGGAAAAACAGTTACCGTCGACGAAATCGAAGCGAGCGATTACGACAGGATCGTAATAGCTACCGGATCAAAGCCGGCAAATCTCAAGATCACCGTGGATAAAACGCCCTTTTTGGCCGTCGATGTCCTTGCAGGCAACATCCCGCCTGGTAAAAGGGTTGCTGTAATAGGCGGAGGCCTCACTGGCCTTGAAACCGCTGAATATCTGGCAGAGAAAGGAAAAGAAGTGGTAGTTCTAGAAGCACAGGGCGATGTATTATCGAATCTTTTCCCGATGCTGAAAAGACTCATCCTTGAGAGGCTCAAAAAGCATGGCGTGGAAATAAGGACGAATACTTCTGTTAAAAAGTTGGAAGGCGGAAAAATCATCTGCGATTCGACCGAAGGTGAAATCAGCATTGAAGTGGACGACATGGTGGTGGCCATCGGAAATGCGCCCGATGACACTTTCAGCAGGCTTCGAGGGGATGAACGGTACTTCTTCATAGGTGACTGTAAAGGTGTAGCAACCGCAGTAGAGGCGATAAGAGACGGTGCCGAACTTGCATTAAAAATTTAGTGCACGTTTGTAATTTCGCAGCCGTATAGGCCGGCGAGAGCATCTCTTGCCGCCGATTTTTTTTTGCTTTCCTGCCAAGCATGTCAGCTCATCACTTCGACAGATTTGAATCATTGAGATTTTGAATGAAGTCAGAAAAAAAGCTTACGAGCTTTTCAATGAAATAAAAGACTGAATTCAAGTTTCATGGAGGAAGGATGTAACATGTTTCGTCTGCAGGAAGTTAAATACAAAGATATACTTTACCAAAAATCCCGCCAGAATGCCCCCGATTTTAATCGGGGGATGAATGGCGGCTTGCTATTTTTCTCCGGTTATGCTAAAATTTAAGCGAACCGGAGGAGATACTATATGCAGACAGTAACCCTCAAGGTAAAACTCCTATCCCCAAACAAAGGCAAACTGGAGAAGATGGTTCGCATGCTCGAGACATATCGAAAAGCCTGCGCCTGGTTCCTAGAACAGGCTGAAACTTTGAAAATTACCAGCAGGGCAAAGTTAAACCGCGAAACCTACCATAAAGCCTGTGAACTATTCGACCTCAACCGCGCTACACTCCAGTGCGCCATGCTCAAAGCACTCTCAGCTTATCGCTCATACCTTTCACGCACAAAAAATGGCAAGAAATCCAACCTGCCCAAATTTGACCGGATAGTTCCGGTAATGGTGCGGCAGGACTGCTATTCAATACATCAGCTGCATTCAGGCACATGGGTCATCAAGTTCCCTGTCTCCTCCGGTAGGAGCCAGATAGCAGTGCCCATTGTCACTTCCGAATACCATGCCAAAAGGCTCCGGGACCTGGCAGGAGGTTCCTGCCGACAAGGGTCCATAGAGATATGGCGTGGTAAAGACGGAGAGTGGTATGCTGCCATATCATTAGTATACGAGACTCACTTAAACGAGCCGTGCGGCGTAATCGGGGTCGACTTCGGCATAGTAAAGCTTGCCGTGCTGTCCAACAACATCTTTTTTGACGGCCGCCAGGTCAGGTGGCGCAAGGAGCAGTGGGCAGCAAGGAGAGCTGCACTTCAGCAGGCGGGCAGGCTTTCCCGAGTCAAGAAAGAAGCCGGCCGCGAAACAAGGTGGATGCGTTATATCAACCACTGCATCTCGAAGCGCATAGTTGAAATAGCGAAGAAAGAAGGCAAGGCGATTGCGCTGGAAAACCTCCTTGGTATCCGCGAGCGGACTAAAGGATCAAAAAAGTTCAACCGGATGATGACCGGATGGAACTTCAAGGAGCTGGCCTCGTTTATCGAATACAAGGCAGCCCTTGCCGGGGTTCCTGTAATCTACGTCGACCCCAAGGAAACCTCCAAGACCTGTCCGAAGTGCGGGAATGCTTCCCGGTATAATCGTAAGGCCCAAGGCTGGTTTAGATGCATAGAATGTGGGTACCAATCTGATGCGGACAGGGTTGGGGCAATGAACATAGCCGCGAGAGCGCTCGATGCTCTTGGGGCATGACCCTGGGAGAAAGGGGAGCGTGACACCCCTTAAGGCTAAGGTGATGAACCGGGTAGACCGGGGAATGCTGGCTAACCTGCGGCGTGTGCCGCCATCCCACGTTGGGATGCCCCCTAATTCATTAGGGGGAGGATGTCACATTAAAAATCTGTTTATCCCAAAAGGCAAAATAACCGCGATAGTAGGAGAAAGCGGAAGCGGAAAAACCACTCTGTTGAGGTTATTAAATAAACTCGTAAGTCCCACATGCGGAAAAATATTTTATAACGGAAAGGCGTTAGATGAAATAAATTCCATTGAATTAAAGAAGAAGTGTGGTCGTGCTACCCCAGACTCCTCTAATTTTTTCCGGCACCGTCGGGGATAACCTGCTTATAGGCTTAAAGTTTTCAGAAAAACCAATTGTTGGAGATAATAAACTGCTGGAAACTTTGAATATGGTGCATCTGAACAAACCCCTTACAGAAGATGCGGAAAAATTATAGGGTGGAGAAAAGCAGCGATTGGCTCTTGGAAGAATCATATTAATGGACCCCGAAGTTTTTCTGCTGGATGAACCTTCATCTGCTCTGGATGAAGATACTGAAAAAGCGATTAAAGAAAAATTGGTTCAGTATACAAACGCAAAGGATAAGGCACTTCTTCATACTCGTTGTGGTTAATCTGTCACCATGGTATGAACCGAGATACTTTATCCCAATTGCCGGAATGATTATCGGCAACTCGATGACGGGAATCTCTCTCGGCGTAAAAAGCTCTTGAATTATAATAAAGAGTGTGGTAATATAATAATTGCGATTTGTGCCGAAGTGGTGGAATTGGCAGACGCGCTACATTCAGGGTGTAGTGGGCGAAAGGCCCGTGTGGGTTCGAATCCCACCTTCGGCACCAGGAATATAGGGTCCTACAAAAAGGGCCTTTATTTTTTTGTCTTTAACCAAACATTTAACAATAATTGCCAAAATATTTTTTCAGAACTCGCTCATATTAAGTAAAAAAGGGGAAGAAGAAATGACACCTTCCATACAAAATTTCAAAGATGTTGAAAGAACCGTGAGCGTAATAAAGTCTTCCATAATGAAAAGAGGAGCGTTACCGGAAAATCTGGTTGAATCCATAACAGCCGAACTTGCAGTGTCAAAGCCGGAAATTGTTTCATGCTTCCTGGAGCAGCTTTCGCGGGAATGTCCGGGGGCGGCGAAATATTTTGCAAAGCATCTTAAAGACAAATTTTAGATTGGCGGCGGACTAAAAGCCGCTTTTTTTATTCAAACCTGAAGATTCCGAGGGCCCTATAAGTGGCTTCGTCAACTATGCCGGTAGCCTTAAGGCCTCTTCCCTTTTGAAAGGCCTTCACGGCTTCCCGTGTTCCGGAACCGTAGATTCCGTCAAAGTTGCCGCTGTAAAATCCGTGATTAAAAAGCCTTTTTTGCACCTCCACCACATCCGAGCCCCTGCTGCCCTGGACCAGCGTTCTGAAGCCGAAGGTGAAAGGCCCGTCCACGCCTCCCACTATATAAACCTTTGTGCCCACCTTTACCCAACTGTAAACCTCTTCTACATGCCTGTTGTGCATCCTGATGCACCCGTGTGAGGCGAAACCGCCGATGGAATAGGGCTTGTTTGTGCCGTGGATGCCGTAAATTCCCCAGGGAACGCTGAGCCTCATCCACCGGCTGCCGAATCCCTCGCCCCATTTTGATTTTTCTGTAATCCTGAAAAGACCTATGGGAGTAGGGGTTTCGAAGGTACCCACCGCTACTGGAAAGGTCTTAAAGGGCTTTCCGTCATCCAAGACTACAAGCTTCCTTTCAAGGGTATATATTACCAAAGAAACTTCGCCTTTTGGTTTTTGGCCGGAAGTATCCTGGAAGGCCTGTGAAGGTGAATAAAAAGCCATTAAAAATATAAATATAAAAGCGGTGACTCTAAGTAATTTTTTCAAACTTTCACCTCCCAGCGCTCACGGTTATATTTTGTCCTTTAAAAACGAATTGCATACGAGGGGATAAGATGCGTGTAAGCGTTGTAATTCCAGCTTTTAACGAAGAAAAAAATGTGAAATTCGTCATAAGAGAAGCAAAAAAAATCGAAAATTTAAAGGAGATAATAGTGGTGGATGATGGTTCAACGGACACTACCGCAGAAAAAGCAGCCACCGCAGGAGCAACGGTAATAAGGCATGAAAAAAACAGGGGAAAAGGGGCTGCTCTGATGACGGGCTGTTTTGCCGCAAAAGGAGAAATAGTCGTTTTTCTCGATGCGGACCTTTGTTTTAAGGCCGATGACCTGGAAAAGCTTTTGGAACCGATAAAAAAAGGAAGGGCCGATATGACCGTAGCTAAATTCCCCAAAGCCAGGAAAAAAGGCGGATTTGGGCTAGTGAAAAGTCTTTCGCGGTGGGGAGTTTATCTCATGACAGGGCAAAAATTTAATGCAGCACTATCGGGCCAGCGAGCGTTTAAGCGCGAAGTGCTGAAAAGCGTTAGGGAAATCCCGGCTGGATTCGGCGCAGAGGTCGGGTTTTTGATAGACGTGCTCAGAAAAGGTTTTAAGGTTGTAGAAGTGGACGTGAATATGAGCCACCGCGAAACGGGAAGAAGCCTGTGGGACTTTGCGCACAGGGGGCGGCAGTTTACAGACATCCTGGTCACGCTGTTGCGAAAGTTGTACGCTGTATAACCTCAAACATCTTGGAAAAACCGAGTAGGTACTATAAAAAAGGCATCTCCGTTCGGAGATGCCATACTATTTATCCGAGCATTTCGGCGAGGTCCTTTTCTATATCGCTTATGAGCTTCAGGTTGAAGTTGTCCTGGAGGATCTTCATCACTCCCGGTGTAATGAATTCGGGGGCTTTGGGGCCGATATAGATATTTTTCACTCCCAGGCTCAAAAGGCCGAGAAGTATTGCCACGGCTTTTTGCTCGAACCAAGAGAGCACTATAGAAAGGGGCAAGTCATTCACCGAACAGTTGAAAGCTTCGGCAAGGGCCGTTGCTACCTTTATCGCCGAGATGGAGTTGTTGCACTGGCCGAAGTCTATATAGCGCGGGATGTTGGTTCCAGGCACGGTGCCGTAATCTACGTCGTTGAAGCGGAATTTGCCGCAGGAGGTGGTGATGATAACGCAGTCCTTCGGCAAAGCTAAGGCGAGCTTCCTGTAGTACTCGTTGCCGCTGCCCGGAGTGTCGCAACCTGCTATCACGAAGAACCTTTTTATTTTTCCGGCCTTTACGGCGTCAATTATTTCGGGGGCGATTTTAAGTACCGTTTCGTGATGGAAGCCAGTCACTACCTTCTTATCGGAATCTACGTTGGCTGGCGGAAGCGACAGGGCTTTTTCGATAACGGGCGTGAAATCGTCGTTTTCGATTTTCTGAACGCCCTCAAGTCCTGCTACACCGTAGCTGAAGAAGCGGTCGGAGTACGTGCCCTTTATTGGCATTATGCAGTTGGTGGTCCCCACGATAGCGCCGGGAAACTCTTCGAAAAGTTTCCTTTGGTCGGTCCAGGATTTGCCTAAGTTCCCTTTTAGATGCTTGTATTTTCTAAGTTCTGGATAGCCGTGGGCAGGCAGCATTTCTGAGTGGGTGTAAATGTTTACGCTTTTCCCTTCGGATTGTTCGAGCAGTAATTTAAGAGCGTGGAGATTATGACCGGTTACCAGGATGCAGTGGCCTTCGATTTTGTCCTGGGGAACTTCTACCGGTTCCGGGATTCCGAACTTGGACGTATGAGCCTTGTCTAAAAGTTCCATGACCTTTACCGTTGCCCTGCCTACCTTCATCGCCATATCTATATGCTCCTGTAGGTTGAAATTAACGTTGGTCAGGGTCATGTAAAGAGCTTCCTGTATGGTGGCGTCAACTTCGGGGTCGGTAAAGCCAAGTTCTCTTGCGTGGACCGCGTATGCTGATATTCCCTTGAGTCCCAGGATGATCATATCTTGGAGGCTGGATATATCCTCGTTTTTACCGCAAACTCCGATTTTTGTGCAACCGCCTTTTGGAGTTTGCTCGCACTGATAGCAGAACATATAATCCCCTCCGTGGTATTTTTTTGTTTCAATTAAAATAATAACGCCGAAAAACTGTAAATTCTGTGATGAAAATCACATGTCCGTGTCAAGAGTTTGTAGGTAAAAATTTTTTCTAAGCTAACCTCACCATTATTTGAGTCTAGTTGATAAAAACTTAATGTATAATATTACTATTTTTGTAAAATAATTACTGCAAAGTTGAATAATTATCTTCTCTACCAAGAGTTGAATTCATTCCTCAAATATACCAAATCCTTTCTTCTAAATCATTGCCGAAAAGTTGGAACGGCTTAATTCCTTAAGCACATATTTTATCCATGGCTTGCTTGCGTGGGGCCCATTTAAAATCGGCAGCGAAACCTTCAGCCACTTTTCTATGTCTTCTACTTTTGCTTTCTTTTTCTCCTCCGTTTGAGCTATCTCCGTTACTATCTCTTTTATCTTTTTCTGCTTCATGGGCCAACGCATCGCGTATTCTTCTAACTTGCCATTTGCTTTCTCTGCCAAAATCCGTGTCATCCTATCCGCTCCAGATTCGCTCCACCTCGCTCCTCGACGCTTCATTCGCCTCGCTACATTGTGTTGTATCTGCCCTTCTATCGTCCCAAGTCTTTCTGCTGCCGGTGAATTCACTATCCCTTCCCAGTTATCCTTAAGATATCCCAATAATTT
>JAKIHM010000011.1 GCA_021608145.1 Thermovorax subterraneus | reverse complement strand
TGGGAAAAGAGAGCCGCATGGACTACAAAGCGGTGCCCCGGGGAGTATTTACCGACCCCGAAATAGGGGCGGTCGGGATGACCGAAGAAGAAGCCAGGAAAGCCGGATTCAAGGTAAAGATAGGCAGGTTCTACTTTAGAGGGTTAGGAAGGGCTCAGGCGGCGGGGAAGATAACCGGCTTTGCCAAGATAATCACCGACGATGACACGGATAAAATTCTGGGCGCAGCAATTATGGGTCCGAACGCCACGGACCTGGTGCACGAGCTAGTTCCTGCGATAAGCTGCGGGATAACCGCAGAAGAATTGAGCAAAATTATCCACTCGCACCCGACTTTCAGCGAGGTGGTCATGGAAGCTCTGCACGATGTGCACGGCATGTCAATACACAGCGCATGATGGGAGATGGTTGTCATGGCTTACACCATAGGATTTGCGGGTAAGGGAGGCACCGGAAAGACAACACTGGCTGGATTTACCGTAGCTTACCTGGTTGAAAAAAAACTGGGCACTGTGCTGGCGGTGGATGCAGACCCTAACTCCAATCTAAATTCGGTCCTTGGTGTCGAAGTGGAATCTACGCTTGGCGATATAAAAGAAGAAGTTAAAAACAATCAAGAAGGAATTTTCCCTGGAGGATTGACGAGGGCCGAATATATGAATTTCCGGCTACAGCAGGCCATTGTGGAGGCAAGAGGGTACGACCTTCTCGTTATGGGGAGGCCGGAAGGGAAAGGGTGTTACTGTTTCGCCAATGGCGTGCTGAGGGAAGCTACCGACAGACTTTCTAATTCCTACGATTTTATTGTGATAGATAACGAAGCGGGCCTGGAACATTTGAGCAGGGGCACGACAAGAAAAGTTGACCTCATGTTTGCGGTCAGTGAATGCTCGAAAAGAGGTGTGGAAGCTGCTTATAGAATCAAAGGTCTCATAGAAGAACTAAAACTCGATGTTGGCGAGCTTTTCCTGATAATAAACCGGGTTCCAGCAAGAGGACTTACGGAGGAAATTGCGGATACAGTAAAACGCTATAATCTTTCTCTTGCCGGAACTGTTCCTCTTGATGAAGAGATCTTCGATTTAGACAACAGGGGAATACCTCTTGTGAAGATATCCAGAGGAAATAAAGCTTTATCGGCTTACCGTGAAATCCTCGACAATATCCTTCTTCCCAGAATCGAAACAATAAAAAAGGCCCTAATGGCCTAAAACGGAGGCGAATGGTATGGCGTACAAAAAACCAGTTCAAAAGTTTACAGGTAAGATAAGGGAAGTGACCTTGGGGGAGAACTTGAAGCTGGGGGGTGAATCGGTACTTCCTTTTTATAGTTTTGATGGAGATACTGGTCATAAACCCGCGTTAGGTATGGAGATTTGGGATGTATACCCTGAAAGCTGGCCTGCGACAATCGTGAACGAGCTAGGAGACAGGGCCCAAAAGCCCGCAGAATGGGCAAAGTACGTGGAAGAAAAATACAACCCCGACTTTATTTGCCTGAGATTAGTCGGAGCAAACCAGGACGCGGGCGATAAAAGCCCTGAGGAATGCGCTTTAGTTGCAAAACAAGTAGCCGAAGCTGTAAATCTTCCTCTTGTAATAGCGGGATGCGACTCCAACGAGAAAAACGGAAAAATATTTACGAAGGTAGCGGAAGCACTCCCTGAAAAAAATATCGCCTTTCTTTCGGCGGTGGAGGGCAATTACAAGGAAGTAGGCGCGGCGGTAGGTCTGGCCTACGGCAACATAGTGGTGGCTGAGTCTTCGGTGGACCTTAACCTGGCAAAACAGCTCAATATTCTGTTAATGCAGCTAGGGGTGAAACCCGAAAAGATGCTTATGAATCCAGGATGTTCCGCGGTGGGATACGGATTCGAGTACGTGGTAACAACCCTGGACAGGATAAGGCTCGCCGCTCTTGACCAGAATGACACCACCCTTCAGATGCCGATAATTATGCCGGTCTCCTTTGAAACCTGGAAGGTAAAGGAATCTGTGGCTACGGAGGAGGACGTCCCCGAATGGGGCAATCAGGAAGAAAGAGGAATTGCCGTTGAAATTTCTACAGCCGTGGGTGTTCTCACGGCGGGGGCCAATGCTGTGATTTTGAGGCATCCGAGGTCCCTGCAAGTTCTCAGGGAATTCATCAATTGCTTGATTTAGAAAACAAAAAGGGAGAGATTGAAGATGGCTTTGAGCGGAATGGATATATACAAGCTATTGCCTAAGAAAAATTGTAAGGAATGCGGTTTTCCAACGTGTCTTGCTTTCGCGATGAAACTGGCTCAGGGAGCTGTTGAGGCTACAAAGTGCCCCTACATGTCCGATGATGCAAAAGCGCGGCTGTCGGAAGCAACAGCCCCTCCCATGAGGACCGTAAAATTCGGCGCGGGCGATAAGTGCTATAACCTTGGAGGAGAGACGGTCCTCTTCAGACACGAAAAAACCTTCGTCAATAGGCCCAGGTTCGCCGTTTTATTCTCCGATGCCATGAGCGAAGAGGAAATACAGGGTAAAATAGCGCGCATGAACAAGGTAAATTACGTCAGGATTAACGAAGAAATGTACGTCGAAATAGCGGCCCTAAAGTGCGAAAGCGCTAATAAAGAGACCTTTCTTTCCCTTATAAAGAAAGTCAAGGATAGTTGCAAGAAGGCTGTTCCCATGATAATAACGTCCGACCCAGAAATTGCAAGAGCAGCCGTTGAAGAATGTAAGGAATCAGGTCCGATTCTGTTCGGCGCCGATGAACAAAATTGCGAAGATATGGTCGAACTGGCGAAGCAACACGGCCTTTTGCTTGGCGTTACAGCACCAGACCAGGAAAAGCTCTACAATCTCGTTCAGAAAATCCAGAACCTGGGCTACCGCGAGCTGCTACTTAGTACCGAAAGCGGCACTTTAAAGCAAATGTTCGATGATGTGGTCAATATAAGGCGGACCGCTTTGCTGTCCCAGGACAGAACCTTAGGTTATCCGACATTGGTTTTCGTAAATAAGCTTTCGAAGGATAAAATGATGCAACTTGCGATGGCCACGCTGTTTGTTGAAAAATACGCATCGGTGATAGTGCTGGATGATATTGATTATTCCCTGGCCTTACCGCTTTTTGCGTTGAGGCAAAACATCTATACCGATCCGCAAAGGCCCATGAAGGTCGAGCAGGGCCTTTACAAGATAGGTTCCGCTGATGAAAATTCGCCGCTTCTTGTGACGGTTGATTTCGCACTTACGTACTTTATCGTCTCAGGCGAAGTTGAAAGGTCAAAGATACCTAGCTGGATGCTGATTCCGGATGCCGGCGGATATTCGGTGCTTACCGCCTGGGCTTCAGGCAAATTCAGCGGCAAGTCAATAGCAAAAGCGGTAAAAGATTTTGCCGTAGAAGAGAAACTGAAGACCAGGGAGATTGTAATACCGGGAAAGGTGGCGGTGCTGAAAGCCGACATCGAAGACGAACTGCCCGGCTGGAAAGTGGTGGTTGGTCCGGATGAAGCGGCATTGCTGCCCAAGTTCCTCAGAGATTATGCGGACAAAAAGGTGTCCTAAATTAGCGGAGGTGTAGGTATGGCAAGATTTCTTACGATAGGCGAGAGGATTCACGTCATTTCCCCAGTGATAAGGAAGGCCCTCCAGGAAAGAGACCCCGAGCCTATAATAGCAAGGGCTAGGGAGCAAATTGAAGCCGGAGCTCATTACCTGGATGTCAACATCGGGCCTGCCGAGAAAGACGGGGAGGAACTCATGCCATGGGTGGTGAAGCTCCTGCAGAGCGAATTTCCAAATACGCCGCTTTGCCTTGATACCGCAAATACCAAGGCCATCGAGGCAGGACTCAAGGTGTACGACCCGAAGCCCGGCAAGGCAATTATAAATTCAGCCGATGCCGGCTCGAGGATTGGCATGCTGGAAGTGGCTGCCGAATACGGTGCGATGGTAATAGGATTGTGCGCCAAGGAAGGCATACCGAGGGATAACGAAGAGCGCATAGCTTACTGCACCGAAATTCTGGATAAGGCGATAGCGGTCGGATTGAATCCCGAAGATATACTATTTGACCCTCTGTTCGTCGTGGTAAAGGGAATGCAGGAAAAGCAGCAAGAAGTGCTCGATGCCGTAAGGCAGATTTCGGAAATGGGGCTGAAGACCACCGGCGGTTTGAGCAATGTATCCAACGGATGTCCCAAAGAGATAAGGGGCCTTATCGAGGCGGTATTTTGCTCGATGGCAATTCAATGCGGGTTGAGTTCCGCCATCATCAACCCTCTAAACAAATTATTGATGGATGTAATTAAGACGGCCGAAGTTATAAAGGGATGGAACCTGTACTGCGATTCTTATCTTGATTTATAAAAATAAGAGAAACGAAAGGGGTGGCCAATATGGCGCTTTTTGACATTATTTTTGAGGGGTCTAAGCAGGCCCTTGAAGCTGCGAAAGCTGCTGTTAATTCAGCAATCGAGAAAAAGGGAAGCGACACCAAGGTGGCATTTCCCGAGACGGCATACGGCCTTCCTGCAATATATGCGGCGACCGGAAAAAAGATAGGAACTCTGGGTGAACTCCGGGATGCCCTTTCCATCGTCGAAAGCCTGATAGTGCCCGAACAAAATCTGGAAAAAGCTTTGAACGCCGGACTTGCTACGGCGCTTTCTGCGGAAATAATTGAGGCGTGCAAATATGCCGTGGAAGAAAAACCTTATAGTGAGCCATGCGTCGGGTTCATTTCCGATGCGGTAATCCGTTCCCTGGGCGTGCCGCTGGTCACCGGAGATATACCGGGTGTAGCGGTTGTAATTGGTGAAGCACCTTCTGCACAAGAAGCGGCTAAAGTCATTAAAGATTACCAGAACAAAGGCCTTCTTGTTTTCTTGGTTGGGAAGATAATCGACCAGGCCTTGGAGGCCAAAGTAAAAATGGGGCTTGAACTCCGCGTTGTGCCCCTGGGGTATGATGTGACTTCCGTAATCCACGTGGTTACGGTTGCGATAAGGGCGGCCCTCATATTCGGCGCGGTACCTGCCGGCAATCTGGAGGAACTATTAAAGTACACCAGAGAAAGAGTGCCGGCTTTCGTAAACGCCCTGGGGAGCTTGAGCGAACTTGTCGTATCCGCCGGTGCAGGTGCCATAGCCCTCGGATTTCCAGTGATTACCGACCAGGATGTGCAGGAAGTGCCCCATTACCTTATAGTGCAAAAGGACTACGACAAAATAGTACCCACTTCTTTGGAGGCCCGGGGCATAAAGATAAAAATAACCGAAGTGCCTATACCCGTAGGATTTGCGGCTGCCTTTGAAGGCGAGAGAGTAAGGAAAGAAGATATGTTCGCAGAATTCGGCGGTGGAAGAACTCCTGCCTGGGAACTGGTAAGGATGCGGGATATGGCGGATGTGGAGGACCATAGGATAGAGGTGATAGGTCCAGACATAGATACCCTCGCCCCCGAAGGCGGAAAGCTGCCTTTGGCAATTCTGGTGGAAGTTGCGGGCAAGAACATGCAGGAAGATTTCGAACCTGTTATCGAACGCCGGATACATTACTTCCTAAACTATATAGAGGGCGTAATGCATATAGGGCAGAGGGATATAATGTGGCTTAGAATCAGCAAATCAACATACGAAGCCGGTTTCAGGCTGCACCACATAGGAGAAGCGCTGTACGCTAAGATGTTGGATGAGTTTGGCAACATTATTGATAAGGTACAGGTCAAGATTTACACGGACAAAGAAAAGGTAATAAAACTTGCCGAAGAAATTGCAAGGCCAAAATACGAAGCCAGGGATGCAAGACTTGCAGGACTTACCGATGAAAGCGTGGACACCTTCTACTCCTGTCTTTTGTGCCAGTCCTTCGCACCGGCACACGTATGTATAGTGACGCCGGAAAGATTGGGGCTCTGCGGTGCTGTAAGCTGGCTTGACGCCAAGGCCACAAAAGAAATCAATCCTACAGGCCCGTGCCAGCCGATAGTAAAGGGAGAGTGTAAGGACGAAATAAAGGGTTCCTGGGATTCGATAAATAAGGCAGTGCAGGAACTTTCCCACGGAGCCACTAAAGAAGTGAATATCTATTCGATTATGGAAAATCCTATGACTTCCTGCGGTTGTTTCGAGTGTATATGCGGAGTAATGCCCGAAGCCAACGGCGTGATAATAGTAAACAGGGAATATGCGGGAATGACTCCCCTCGGCATGACCTTCGGAGAACTGGCGTCCACCACCGGAGGAGGCGTCCAGACCCCCGGTTTTATGGGTATGGGCAGGCAGTATATAACGAGCAGGAAATTCCTCCTGGCAGAAGGCGGAATAAAGAGGCTGGTTTGGATGCCGAAGGAATTGAAAGAGGCCTTAAGAGAAAAGTTGAATCAAAGGGGTAAGGAAATAGGTTTTGAAAATTTCGCCGATATGATAGCAGACGAAACCGTGGGAACCGACCCCGATTCGGTAGTGGCATTCCTGAACAAAGTAGGTCATCCTGCTTTAACGATGGACCCAATTATGTAGATTGGAGGTTTTGGCTATGAATTTACCATCCGACATCAGGTACCATAAGGAACACACCTGGGCAAGGGTAGAAGGAGATATTGCCGTTGTCGGCATTACCGATTACGCCCAAGAAAAGTTGGGGGAGGTCCTATTCGTGGACCTTCCGGAGGTTGGCGAGAGAATCAAAAAGGATGAGGTTTTCGGGAGTATAGAATCGGGAAAGGTTGCGTCGGACCTCTATGCTCCGGTGAGCGGAGAGGTGGTAGAGGTAAACGAAGTTCTGGTCGAAAGTCCGGAGCTTGTCAACGAATCCCCCTATGAAAAGGGATGGATGATTAAGGTTAAAATGAGCGACCCGGCCGATTTGGAAGGGCTGATGGATGCTGTTGAATACTCGAAGCTGTTAAAGTAAGCCGTTAAAAAGGTAAACCGCCGGGGAAAGGCCCTGTAAAATTCTGCCGTTCAGGGTCCGTCCCCGGCGCTATTCTAAATTTGAGAAAAGGTGAAAACATGGATGGATACAACATACTGTTCAAACCTCAAAACAGGACCGTAAAAGTGAAAATAGGTACCACTATACTGGAAGCTGCCCGCAGGGCTGGGATTTTCATCGACGCGCCCTGCGGCGGAAGAGGTCACTGCGGGAAGTGCCGCATAAAGATACTCGAAGGGAACTATTCGTATGAAAAATCTCCCGCGCTGTCGGATGAAGATTATGAAAAAGGCATACGCCTGGCGTGCCTTACGTACGTCCGTAGCGATATGGTGGTAGAAATTCAGGAAGTTAAATCGGCAAGCGATGTGCTGGTGGAGGATTTAACTCCCGGCGAAGAGGAAGAGGGATGGATAAAAAAGGCCCGAAGGATGCTCGAAGATTCGGGGATGGCAATCAAAAGCGGGTTTGAAAAAATAAAGCTTACTCTTAACCCTCCGACGCTAGACGACAACATCCCGGACTGGGAACGCCTTTGCAGGGGACTTGAAAAAAGACTAGGCTTTGCATCTTATAAGTGTTCTCTAGATTTGCTAAAGAAGCTGCCGGGAACTCTCAGACGGAATGGTTTTGAAATAAACGTTGTACTGCAAGGAGAAAAGGACGAATATGAGATAATAGAGATTAGAGGTTCTGACGAGGATAAACCCCTTTACGGAATATGCGTTGACGTGGGAACGACTACTGTGGCGGCGAATCTGGTGGAACTCGAGACTGGAAAAATAAAGGAGTCGGCGTGTGCCGGCAATTTGCAGATTCAGTATGGGGCCGACGTCATCAGTCGAATCATTTATTCGACAAGAGAAGGTGGCCTTTCAACTCTAAAACATGCAATCGTCGACGGTACAATAAACCGTCTTGTTGGAGAAATGACTGCAAGAAGCGGTTTAAATCCTGAAGATATAGTTTTCGGAGTTTTTGCCGGCAACACCACGATGGCCCATCTTCTTCTCGAGGTGGAAGCAGAAAACATACGGCTGGAACCTTATATACCGGCATTCAGAAACCACCCGCCGCTCAAAGCAAGGGAAGTGGGAATTCGTATAAATCCCTATGCGCCGGTGTTTATAGTTCCGGGGGTGGCAAGTTACGTCGGAGGAGATATTGTTGCGGGAGTGCTGGCGGCCGGGATTTGGGACAGCGATGAGAAGGTGCTTTTTATTGACCTTGGCACCAACGGCGAGCTGGTTTTCGGAAGCCGTGAAGTTATGGTGGCTTGTGCGTGTTCTGCGGGTCCTGCTTTTGAAGGGGGAGAGATGAGCTGCGGCATGAGGGCTATGCGTGGGGCTATAGATGAAGTGACAATAGACGCAAGGACGTTGGAACCCTCCTACGGTGTGATAGGAGGCGGCAAACCCCGGGGAATATGTGGTTCGGGCTTTATAGACCTTATAGCATCCATGTTTTTGAGCGGAATAATAAGCCCGAGGGGCAGGATAAATGCCAATTTAAACTCCAAAAGGATAAGATTTAATGAAAATTTGCAGGTTTATGAGTACGTTGTAGCTTTTAAGGATGAAACTGAAGACGGGCGCGATATAACGATAAACGAAATCGACCTCGACAACTTCATCAGAGCAAAGGGAGCGGTTTATGCGGGAATAAGAACCCTGCTCAATACATTGGCTATGGATATAGGGGATATCGAGAAAATAATAATAGCCGGTGGTATAGGGAGAAAGCTTAATATAAAGAATTCAATAGCTATAGGCCTATTGCCGGAATTGGAAGAGGAAAAGTTTACTTATATAGGTAACAGCTCTCTTATGGGAGCTTATCTGTGTCTCATTAGCAGGGATGCTAGAGAAAAAGCAAGACAAATTGCAGAATCGATAACTTATGTGGAACTCAGCGCCTTTCCGGCTTACATGGAAGAATTCACGGCGGCTTGTTTTCTGCCTCATACGGACGCTGGACTTTTTCTTCCCGGCAAAAAGGAAAAAACTTTTTCTCTTCGGGGTATTGACAGGGAAGGCAAAGGCATGTAAAATTTATAAGTGGAAAGCGAAGAATAAAAGATTTCGGTGGCCATGGCGGAGGGGAAACACCGGTTCCCATTCCGAACACACAGGTTAAGCCCTCCAGCGCCGATGGTACTGGGGAGTGTTCCCCGGGAGAGTAGGACGCTGCCGAAATCTTAAAATATGGCATTCCTCGATAGCTCAGCGGTAGAGCATCCGGCTGTTAACCGGAGGGTCGTAGGTTCGAATCCTACTCGAGGAGCCATCTTTTAAACTGCAGGGATGGTGGAACTGGCAGACACGCTACTTTGAGGGGGTAGTGGAGATTTGCTCCGTGCGGGTTCAAATCCCGCTCCCTGCACCAAGAAGGTCGCGGTTTTCGAGGATTTTTCGAAAACCGTTTTTTATTTTTTGTTTGAGGTCATTTTAAACTTTGTCATGGTGATAATTGTGTTGAACAAAAAAGAACAAATCAAGGATTATGCGAGGAAAATAGGGTTCGATAAAATAGGCTTTGCGAGTGCCGAACCTTTTTGGGAAGAGAAAGAGATATTGATGGAGAGAAAAAGGGCTGGACTTTTTTCGCCTTTCGAAGAGAGCGATATAGAACTCAGGTGCCATCCCGAAAAGCATCTTCCCGGGGCAAAGACGATTATTTGCTTTGCTGTGAGTTATTTTTTTGGAAAAGAGGATATGCCCGGAGAAAATTCGTCAGAACCCCTTGGAATAATATCAAAATATGCTTTAATGCGTGACTATCACGGTGTGCTTTTTCAAAAATTGAAGTTAATGGCCGATTTTATCTATTCCATGTGGGGAGCCAAATCAAAAATATTCGTCGATTCAGCAGGCCTTTTGGAAAGGGCGGCTGCCCGGCGGGCAGGGATAGGCTGGATTGGCCAGAATACGTGTCTTTTCACCGAGGAGTTTGGTTCCTGGGTTTTTTTGGGCGAGATGATAACCGACCTGGAAATAGAACCGGACATGCCTTGCCGTAACCAGTGCGATAACTGCGGCAAGTGTGTAAAGGCCTGTCCGACGAGAGCTCTAGAAGGGCCGTATCGACTGAATCCTTTCCGATGCCTTTCTTATATTACACAAATGAGGGGGACGATTCCTGAAGAATTTCGAGATATAATGGGCTTGAGGCTGTTTGGCTGCGATACATGTCAGGAAGCATGTCCCAAGAATAAAAAAATTATCCTTGTTAAGCATGAAGAGTTTATGTTGGACTATCAAATAGAAAGGCGTCTTATTAAATTGATTTTTATGGATAACGTGGAATTCGATAAAAACTTTAAGCTGACACCCATCGCCTGGCGCGGCAGGAACGTGTTGCGCAGAAATGCAACGGTTGCTTTGGCAAATACCGGAGTCGGGTGTAAAAAATACTTTGAAAAGCTTCTCTCCGACCCTTCGCCCGTAATAAGGGAACATGCGATGTGGGCCTTGAAAAGATAAAAGAAAGATAAAAGGCAGTCAAAAGACTGCCTCGTTTTACTGCGGTTTATACCATCCTTTTTGAAGCATGTAATCGAAAACCATTTTTGCATTCTGCTGCTCTTCGTCCTGAATCTGGCGGAGGGCATTCCTGACAGCTTCGTTGGTGCATTCCATAATTGCCGTTTCGTAGACGCCCGACAGGTATTTCATAGTCATGAGCACGTCGTTCATAACATCTTTGTCCGCAATAGTAACTGTTTGATGCATAAAAAACCGCACCTCCTTTTAAATTTAATAGGATGGGGGCTGGATTCCCGCTTGGCTGAGAAGGTTTGTGATTGTGTCTATATGGTGCTGTCCCCTGGTCGCTAGATTCCTGAGCATGTTTGCTATTTGGGGGTCCTGCACCTGGCCGGCGTAAAAATTGCACTTTGTAACACTTACCCTTTCATGGCTCAGCGTATCTTGCAAGTATAGCTTTTCTTTTTGGGTCAATTGCACGACAACCACCTCCACGTTTATTTTTTCCCCTGTATTTTTTTATATTCGTGGGTAAAAATAGCTTTTGAAGTTGAATTGTAATCTTTTATTTAATAAAATTGATTTTGGGTGAAAATAATGGAAGTTAAATATAAAGTGTGGATAGAACATGATGGAAAACAGGTTTTTGGTGAAGGAATTTATAGGCTCTTGCAGCTAGTGGAAAGATACGGTTCCATCAATCGGGCTGCTCAGGCTCAAAATATGTCCTACAGGCAAGCATGGGGGAAAATAAAGGTTATAGAAAAAAGATTAGGTATTAAACTTTTGGAGAGGCACAAAGGAGGAGAATACGGAGGCGGAGCAGTTTTGACGGAAAAGGCAAAAGAAATAATGAAACGGTACGGGGAATTAGTTGACAAAATAGACGAACATATAAAGGAGTGGTCGCGTGGTGGAAATGAAAGAGGTTTACCTGGATAATAGCGCTACCACAAAAGTAGCGAAAGAAGCCGTCGATGCAATGGTGCACGCTTTGACGGTAGCTTTTGGGAATCCTTCTTCTCTTCACCGAAAAGGTATGGAAGCTGAAAAAATAGTCAATAAGGCCAGGGAAAAATTGGCTTTGTTTTTAGGTGGGAAAGCAAGGGAGATTTATTTTACATCTGGCGGCACTGAATCCAACAATCTGGCGATAAAGGGAGCGGCTTACGCCAGAAGGCGATACGGAAAGCATCTTATAACCACCTCGATAGAACATCCTTCTGTACTGGAAGTATTTAAACAATTGGAAGAAGAGGGTTTTTCCGTTACTTATCTTGGCGTGGATGAAAAGGGGCATATAAATTTAGAAGAATTAAAGCAGGTGATAAAACCCGATACCATAATTGTAAGCATTATGTACGTAAACAACGAAGTTGGATCAATACAGCCCATCCAGGACGCCGCAAAAATTATATCGCAAAACAAAAATACCCTTTTTCATGTGGACGCAGTCCAAGCTTTTGGAAAGATTCCTCTAATCCCTAATCTTTCCGGCGTACATCTTATGTCGCTGAGCGCCCATAAGATATACGGACCCAAGGGAGTGGGAGCGCTGTTTGTCAGGGAAAGGACGAAAATAACGCCTTTATTTAACGGCGGAGGTCAGGAAGAAGGATTGCGTTCAGGGACGGAGAACGTCCCGGGGATAGCAGGTTTTTCGGCGGCGGCGGAACTTGTATTTAAAAATTTTGGCGCTTGGCAGGCAAAGATGAAAGAATTAAAGGATAGGTTGAAGACCGGGATTCTTTCAGAAATACCGGATACGATATTAAATGGTCCGGACGATGGTGCGCCGCATATTCTTAATATATCCTTTCTCGGAACGAAAGCGGAGGTCCTTCTTCACGCGTTAGAATCGCACGGTATATATGTATCTACGGGGTCGGCCTGTTCGTCGCACAAAAGCGCAAAAAGTCATGTGCTCGCCGCCATGGGCAAGACCGCTGAAGAGATTGAAAGTGCCATTCGTTTTAGCTTATCGCCGTTTCTTTCAATCGAGGATATTGATTATACAGTGGAAATTCTAAAAAAAGAAGTGAACGAATTAAGAAAATACATTCGGAGGTAGAAGATGGAAAACATATACCTTTTGAGCTTCGGAGAAATTGGGTTAAAGGGAGAGAACCGCCCGTTTTTCGAACGCATTTTGATAAAAAGGATAAAACAGGCCCTCGAAGGTTTTGAAGGGTTGGATGTAAAGAAAACCCACGGGAGAATATACGTGAGGGTAGCGGGACCACAGGATGAAGTGATAGAAAGGCTAAGAAAGGTTTTCGGGATTGTAGGAATAAGTCCTGCAAAAAGCTGTGACCTAGATATAGAGTCAATCAAAAGTGCGGCACTCGAAGCTGTTAAAGAAGTCGATTACAAAGGTAAGACCTTTAAAGTAGAAAGCAGAAGGACCAACAAGTCTTTTCCGATTAAATCTCCCGATATAAGCTGTATGGTGGGTGCTCATATCCTGAAAAACTTAAAAGGGCTAAAGGTAGATGTCCATAATCCGGACATTGAAGTCAATGTAGAAGTAAGAGAGAAAGGGTTTGTCTATTGCAAAAGAATTCCGGGTCCCGGAGGTCTTCCTGTGGGCTCGAACGGGAAGGCTCTGCTTTTGCTTTCCGGCGGAATTGACAGTCCGGTCGCTGGATACATGGTGATGAAACGGGGGGTCGCGATAGAAGCGGTTTACTTTCACAGCTTTCCCTTCACTAGCGATAGGGCCAAAGAAAAGGTTATTGAATTGTGCCGGGTTCTTGCAGGATATTGCAGCAAAATCCGCCTTCATGTGGTAAATTTTACTGATGTACTCAAAGAATTGGGAGAAAAGGGTCCCAACGAACTTTTGACAATATTGATGAGGCGGATGATGGTTAGAATTTCCCAGGAAATAGCAACTAAAATCGGTGCAAAAGCTTTGATAACCGGCGAAAGCATAGGGCAGGTGGCAAGCCAAACCATGGAAGCTTTAGTGGCTACTAATGAAGTGGCAAGACTGCCGGTATTCAGGCCGCTCATAGGATTCGATAAAGTGGAAATAATTGATCTGGCCAAGAAAATCGGCACCTACGGCATTTCTATTGAGCCCTATGCCGACTGTTGTTCCATATTTGTTCCCGAACATCCAAAAACTAGGCCGAAACTGGACGATGTCCATAAGGCAGAGGAGAGATTTGATATTAAAGGATTCATCGAGAAGAGTTTAGATAATATTGAATTAATAGAAGTAACCGAGTCTTATTAAGGAAAAAACACCTTTTGCTTACAGTGAGCGGATTTACAGTGGGAGGATAAAGATGAAGATATTGTTGGTAGGTATAAATGCGAAATACGTACATACGAACCTTGCGATTAGAAATATTGCAGCTTTTTGCGGCTTGGAGGACATCGAGATTTTTGAAGGCACAATAAACGACAATATGGATGATATATTGGACGAAATTATTTTAAAACAGCCCGACCTCGTGGCTTTCTCATGTTATATCTGGAATATTGAGGATGTACATTATTTGGCGGAAAACCTGAAGAAGGTAAAACCGGGAGTTGTGGTAGTCTTCGGCGGCCCAGAGGTTTCATACGATGCCGGTGAAGTTTTAAAAGGATGCGACTATGTGGATTTCATCATCGTCGGAGAAGGTGAGCTTTCCTTTAAAAAGCTTATAGATGCTATGCTCGGTTGCCTTTCTTTTGAGGAGGTTCCCGGATTAGCCTACCGTAGGGATGGAGAAATACATATTAATGAAAAAGGTCCATTTGTATCGTTGGATGGAATACCTTTTTCGTACGGTGAAAGTGAAGATTTAAAAAGCAGGATGGTATACTACGAGACGTCCCGGGGTTGCCCTTTTAGATGCGCTTTTTGCCTTTCATCATTAGATTCCGCCGTGAGGGTGGCAAGCCTCGATAAAGTAGAAAAAGACCTTGCATTTTTTGTAGGTAAAAATGTCCCTCTGGTAAAATTGGTGGATCGTTCCTTTAACTGCAATACCGAAAGGGCGGTAGCGATTTTAAATATAATAAAACGATTGGGCGGAGATACGGTCTTTCACTGTGAAGTAAATCCGGAGCTTGTCAACGACAGATTTTTAGAAGCTCTTGAGGGGATTGAAGAAAGGCTCAGGTTTGAAGTTGGAATACAAACGACCAATCCCGTAAGCTTAAGGGAAATTTCAAGAAATCCCGATTTTAAGAAAGCTCTAAAAGGCGTCGAACTTTTAAAAAAAGCAGGGATAAAACTACATGTAGATTTAATCGCTGGCCTTCCTTATGACGACTTTGAAAGTTTCAGCGAGGCTTTTGACGATGTGTACCGGCTTGAACCCGATGAAATTCAATTGGGGTTTTTGAAACTTTTGAAAGGCACTGTTCTGAGGGAAAAGGCGGAGGAGTACGGAATAGTTTATCGGGCTTGCGCTCCTTACGAAATCCTCTACAATCGGTGGATGAAGTATGAAGAATTATCAGTGCTCAAAGGTATCGCAAAGCTCATTGATAAGTACTACAATACCGGCCGTTTTAAATTTACATTAAGCTACCTTGTGAAAAACTTTAAAAGACCTTTTTATTTTTATTATGAGATGTACAGGTACTGGCGGAGAAAAGGCCTTTTTAGGAAAGAGCTTTCGCTAAAATCGCTATACGATTACCTTGAGGATTTTTCAAAAACCTTAAATATGGAAGAAATGGAAATGCTTGTGAAAGACCTTATTAAATTTGACTTTTTGTATTCAGGCGGTAAGGGTTCCGTTCCCGATTGTGTAGATCTAGAAGAGGACCGGAAACTCAAAGATAAAGTGAGGTTGATTTTGAGCGACCGGCATTGGCTGGAACGGAATTTACCTGAAGCCAAAAATTTATCCGGGAGGGAACTGTGGAAGAAAATTGCATACGGAATTTTTGGTCACGACTTGACAACCGATTTTAGTCAAAGGGAAACCGGAATAATTTTTTTCTATGGTAAAGGAAGAACCCGTTTTGCGAAGTTCGAGGTGTGAGGTTTTTCTCACATAAGTTTGCTTAGGAGAAAAGCGGTAAGAAAGCCGGCGAGCAGGCCTATATTGTCGATTTCGTCGCCTATTTGATGAGCTTTTGGAATCATATCCATACCAGTCATAAAAAGAATTGAACCTCCAGAAAAGGCCATTATCATTCCGAGCCAGGTTTGACCTATATTCTTTAGCAAATAGTATCCGCTTAAAGCTGCGAAAGGGTCAAGTAAAGCAATTAATCCGGCTAAAGTCATAGCGGCATTAGATGAAAATTTGCCTTCTCTTATTAATTCAGTAGTGGATGAGATGCCCTCCGGGATATTGTGTAAAAAAATCGAAAGAGCAAGCACTGTGCCAAGCTTCCCTGTATCGCTTGCAAAACCTATGCCCATGCTGAGGGCTTCGGGGAGGTCGTCTAAAGCGGTCCCAAGGATAAAGCCCATACCAGGGGTAATCCTTTTCACGAGGAATCTTTCTAAAGCGTAAAATACGATTCCTCCTGCCAAGAAAGCCAAAGATGTGAGTGCCGGCCCTGAATGGCGATATGCTTCATGCATCAGAGAATAAGATAATACCGAAATTAGCACCCCCGAACCGAAAGTGAGTATAAAGGCAAATATTTTATCCGGAATTTTTTTCGTCCCCAAAAAGCCGCCTAGTATTACTGCTAGGCCGGAGAGGGAGCTGTATAAAAAAATCTTAAGAAAAATGTCCATAAATGTTACCTCCTATGGAGGATTTGAGAGGAAAACGTTGAATTTAATAAATTTAGGAAGCGAAGCGGAGCTTTTTAAAAAAATATTTAAGAAGTCATAAAAAATATGGGGGGTTTGTTTTGCCATACTCTGTATGCCCTTACTGTTTGAAAAGGTCTTATTCTGCAGCAGATCTAAGAGTATGGAAATGTCCTTATTGCGGCAGAGAAGTGGTGGAAGAAGAATCATCTAGCGAAAAAGAGGATTTAGAAGATGCAAAAGAAGAGCAAGGTTAAGACCTTGCTCTTTCTTATTATAACCAAAAGGGCAGCGCACTAAAACGCTGCCCTTTTTTACCATACGGTTGGTCTTTTATAATGTTTGTCCATTTTTAGAATATAAGACGCTACGTTGAAAGCATGATCGCCTATGCGTTCGAGGTTGCTTATTAAATCCAGGTAAATGACACCGGAACTCGGATTGCATTTTCCTTCGTTGAGTCTTCTTATGTGATTTTCTCTCAGTTTACGATCCATAGCGTCAATCTTATCTTCGTTTTGAACTACGGTAGCCGCAAGTTTCGAATCAAAGTCCTGAAATGCTTTTATTGCGTAAGAGAAACTTTCTTCAACTAAAGATGCCATTTCTAGAAGCTCTTTTATAGCTTCGTCTGTGAAGGGAAGTTTATGTTCATCTTTGTATTCGGCAAGTTCCAAAATATTCACATCGTGGTCGCCGACCCGTTCCATATCATTGACGGCATTTATCATATCTGCAATCGCCTTTGATTCCTCAGAAGATAAGGGCTTTTGCGAAAGAAGTGAGACATATCTGGTAATTTCCCTTGCCAAATCATTTATCACTACTTCTCTTTCCCTGAGAACCTTGGTTTCATTCTCGCTGAAATTCATAAAGAGTTTGATGGCTTCTTGAAGGTTTTTCAATGCCAGTTCTCCCATTCTGGCTATTTCTTTTCTTGCTTGTGTCAAAGCGAATACAGGAGTTTCCAGGAATCTTTCGTCTATATATTTTGTGCCTTTTTCTATGATTTCAATTTTGCCTGGTATTAAGTACGTTGCTATCTTAACTAGGAGTGCAGCAAACGGCAGCTGAATTGCCGTATTTACCACGTTAAAAAAGGTATGGGCATTTGCGATTTGTCTTACGGGATCTAATGAAGTGTGGACGATGAATATTTTGAAAATGGGTAAAATGAGCATGAATATTATCGTACCTATTATATTAAAAAGCAGATGAATAAGTGCTGCTCTTTTGGCAGTGACATTAGTTCCTATGCTGGAAAGCAGGGCAGTTACGCATGTGCCTATGTTGTCCCCAAATAAGATGGGTAAAGCTATAGAAATATCTACTATGCCTTGCGCTGCTAATGCCTGGAGAATACCAATGGTAGCACTGCTGTTCTGAATTATGCCAGTTGTTATGAATCCCGCTAATACGCCTAGTATAGGTGTTTTACTGAAATTAGTCATGAATTTCACAAACTCAGGCATTTTTGATAGAGGTTTTAAGGCAATCTCCATTGTTTGCATTCCAAAGAATAAAAGACCGAAGCCGAGTATCACTTGGCCTAGAAATTTTTGGCGTTTATTTTTGGAGAATAAATGAATTGCCGTGCCTAAACCAATTGCAGGGAGGGCGAGCTTGGTAAGTTTAAAGGCGATGAGCTGAGCAGTCATTGTTGTACCAATGTTTGCACCCATTATTACGCCTATGGCTTGCATGAGGTCCATTATACCTGCATTGACTAATCCGACTACCATAACTGTAGTGGCGCTGCTGCTTTGTATAAGTGCAGTTACTAATGTACCTGTAAGGACTCCTATGAACCGATTTCTAGTAAAGTATTCCAATATTACACGCAGCCTGTTCCCAGCAGCTCTTTCCAAGCCTTCTCCCATAAGCTTCATACCGTAAATGAAAAGCCCTAGACCACCAAGTAGTGTTAATGAATTCTCTAAACTCAAGCAAATCCACTCCCAAAATATTTTTTTGACCACAAGTAATTATAGCATAATATTGGACATTTTAAAACTAAATTGGAAATGCGAATCTTATTAGCTATATTTATCATAGATATAACATAACATAAAAAAAAGGGGGCTTTTAAATACCCCTTTTGTAAAGCTTTTTCCTATTTCGCGGGAAAAGTCCTATTATTTTGATTCCGTCTCTTGCAAATTCGACAAGGCTACTAATAACAAATCCTATTCCTGCGCCTATCAAGATGCTGTAAGCGAAAGAATCTCCTTTGTTCAGCAAAAGTTCTAGATTAAGGCCTAGGTAAGCAGGAATTCCTATAATTGGCCGCAAGATAGATAAATAGTCCGTGTAATATGGAATCCATGAAATCAAACACCAGATAATTCCAAAAGTGATACCTCTTAGTTGGTTTCTTGAAATCATTACAACACTCTCCCTGTTTTGTTACCTCTATAAATTTTATTCTCATAATGCTATTTTATGCTTTTCTACTTTTCGCATGTCTAGACGATTAATTTCAAAATTTGTAGTCTACGCCACAGTAATAGATCTGTATTTTTTTTAATATTGATGAAAAAAGGACAGGAGGTATAGTATGATTAAACTAATCGGCATTTTAATTATCATTGTGGGCTTTGCATTAAAACTCGATCCGATAGCTGTGGTTGTTGTTGCAGGATTGGCTACGGGACTTACGGCTGGCATGAGTTTTAACCAGATACTTACTACATTAGGAGATGCTTTTATAACAAACAGGTATATGACGGTATTTTTTGTGACATTGCCTGCTATAGGAATTCTCGAGTGTTACGGACTTAGAGAAAGAGCTGCGTATCTAATAGGAAAAATGAGGTCAGTAACGCCAGGGCGATTATTCGTGATATATACCGCTCTCAGGACGCTAGCTGCTGCATTGAGTTTAAGGTTAGGTGGGCACGTACAATTTATAAGACCTTTAATCCTTCCTATGGCAGAAGGGGCTGCAAAAAATAATTATGGTGAATTGGAAGAACAGGACATTGAAGAATTAAAGGGGCTTGCGGGAGCTACAGAAAATTATGGGAACTTCTACGGACAGAACGTCTTTGTGGCGTCTGGTGGGGTGCTACTTATTATTGGCGTATTAAAAGAGCTTGGGTTTAATGTTGAGGCCCTTGCCGTTGCGAAAGCATCAATTCCAATTGCCGTAATTGCAGTTATTGTTTCAGCAGTTCAATTTTTGTATTATGACAGAAAACTTGTCCGTAAGAAAAAAATGGTATAGGGGGTATAATTGTGCAGAATATTCTTCTTGAACTGCTTTATGTAATGTGTGGAATCGTATCTTTTATCGCTGCGTATTATGCTTTTACCGGAAAAGGACAAGAGTGCAGAATAGGAACTTCGCTCTTTTGGGCTATCCTCGGTTTAGTTTTTACTATCGGCAGGTATATGCCTAAAAACGTTGTTGGAGCGATGATACTTGTTATGGCGATCCTTGCTGCTTTCAAGCATGTCAGAGTAGGGAAGTTTTTTACATCTTCTCCTGAATTTAAGGAGAAAAAAGCTGCCGAAATAGGAAACAAACTTTTTGTCCCTGCATTAGCCATAGCAGTAGCTGCTTTCGGCATAGCTCAGTTTACCAAGCTCGGGGGACTTGTCGGTTTAGGAATAGGAGCTGTAATTGCGCTTTTGATTAGTTTTGCCACAACAGGTGCGAGAATTGACGAAGCAACTAGGGAAAGTGCAAGGCTGCTTCATCAGGTAGGGCCTGCATCTATATTACCTCAACTGTTAGCGGCTCTGGGAGCGCTATTTAATGCTGCAGGAGTAGGAGAAGTCATATCAAGAGGGATAGGTGCGATATTACCGGCCGATAACATAACATTAGGGGTCATTGCGTACTGTGTGGGAATGGCACTTTTTACCATTATAATGGGTAACGCTTTTGCCGCTTTTGCAGTCATAACAGCTGGCGTTGGGGTGCCCTTTGTATTGAATCAAGGTGCAGATCCTGCTGTTGCAGCAGCGCTTGCGATGACCGCTGGATACTGTGGCACTTTAATGACACCTATGGCTGCAAACTTTAATATTGTTTCGGCGTCAATTTTAGAATTGAAGGATAAGTACATGATAATTAAAAAGCAGATTCCGGTGGGAGTAGTTTTACTTATTGTTCATATAATCCTGATGTTGGTATTTGCATTTTAATTGAAAGGGGAATTTATCTATGAAAGTGTTGGTTACAGGGTTCGAGCCATTTGGAGGAGAGAAAATAAATCCAGCTCTGGCAGCTGTGAAACTATTGCCGAAAGAAATAAATGGTGCCCAGGTGATAGTTAGAGAGCTGCCAACGGTTTTTAGAAAGAGTATTGACGTATTATTTAGCGAAATCGAAAAAGTGAATCCGGACGTGGTAATTTGTGTAGGGCAGGCGGGGGGAAGATTTGCCATTTCTGTAGAGAGGGTGGCAATCAACGTTGATGATGCACGAATACCTGACAATGAAGGCAATCAACCCGTAGACGAGCCAATATTTCCAGACGGAGAAAATGCCTACTTTTCTACCCTGCCTATAAAGAGGATTGTAGAAGCCATAAAAAAAGAAAAAATCCCTGCAGAAGTTTCAAATACTGCAGGTACCTATGTTTGCAACCATGTGATGTATGGTGTTTTGTACTACGCTTCTAAGAAAAAGCCGAACATGAAAGCAGGCTTTATCCACGTGCCTTATCTTTTCGAACAGGTATTGGATAAGAAAAACACTCCGGCTATGGGGTTAAATGAAATTGTTAAAGCATTGACGATAGCTATAGAGCAATCTATTTTATAATAAAATAAGAAACCGTACTTAATTTATTGTGAAAGCAGGTGCTAAGTGCCTGCTTTTTTGTTATAATATCTACAATAATTACTTTAATAAATTAAAAAGGTTAAATTCTAAATTCAGGGATGATGAAAATGAGGGATTATTACGAAAAGATATTTGATATCAAAAGACAGGAGAAGATGAGAAGTTTTTTCCTTGATATAGCTAAGGAAGGTTCTAAGAAATTTTACAAAAAAGGTGAAATAATAAAGATCAGTAGCAATGAGGCTTATATAGCTATAGTAACTAAAGGCCGGGTGAAACAATCGGTTTTTGGTTACAATGGAAGGGAAAAGATCCTTTATTTTCTCCAACCAGGGGAAATTTTCGGGGAATTTGCTTACTTAGGCGGTGGAGAAGATATGATTGTGGGGCAGGCTATGGAATATAGCGAAATTTCGTTGTTGTTTGAAAAAGAGTTGGAAAGGATTTTAAAAAATAATCCTGAAGCATATAAATATATAACTCACAGTATGTGTAGAAAGTTCAGGATATTGATGATGCAGCTTTATGACCTTTTATTTAAAGATTCATTGGGCAAGCTCTGCGATGTATTGCTCAGACTGTGTTGCCAGCAGAACAAAGTATTAGATAATGGACGCGTTATAGATTTACCTTTGACCCACGAGAATATAGCTCAACTAATCGGATGCGATAGAGTAACAGTAACTAAGTGTCTAAACAAACTCAAAAAGGAAGGTATAATAGAAGTAAGCCAGAAAAAAATTATGATAAAACAGATAGAAAAACTCGAAGAATTCGTCGGTTAAATTTTCTCATAAGAAAAATATTCTTTGTGCAAAACCATATAGCAATATTTTAATATAAAAAAAAAGGCCGTAAAGGCCTAATGATTGCTGAAAGTTTATATTATTTTTAAAGCTGTTAAAATCATCCTCAATCCCAGAATTATTGTAACTCCTACTACAAAATATCCGAGTATATTTGATACGGTTGTATTGACGAAATCTTTCATGATCTTTTTGTTGTTTATTACTAGAATAAGAAGTATTGCTGAAATTGGAAGCAGAATACCGTTGACTGCTTGGGCAAAGACTATTATTTGAACGGGGTTTGCCCCTATAAAAGCTACTGTAGCACCTATCAACATTACTATTAGCCAAATAGCACGAAAGTAATTGGCCTTTAAGTTACTCTTTAAGCCTAATATGCCCGTTATAGCATAAGCAGCTGCTAAAGGCGCGGTCATGGCCGATGATATTCCGGCTCCAAAAAGCCCTAAGGCAAAAAACCACTTCGCCCATTGCCCTAAAAGGGGCTCTAGCTGACGTGCCATGTCGGCTCCAGATTTAATTTGTACTCCGGTTCCGAACATAGAAGATGATGTGATTATTATTGCCATAGAAATTAACCCACCTAGACCTATGGAGATTATCGCATCTAATCTAGATTCTGAAATGGCTTCTTTTTTGTCTTTATAGTCTCCCCAGCGCTCCACTGCTGCAGAAGAATGAAGGTATAAATTATATGGAACTACAGTAGTACCTATAAGACCTAAAGTTACCAAAAGCGCCCCTTGAGGGATTGTTGGAACGAAAAGTCCTCTTATGACCTCACTCCAGTTCGGTGAAATTATTACTGCTGTTGCTATAAAGACAACGCTCATCATGATAACTATTCCAAGGAGTACTTTTTCGATGAGTTTATAACTTCCAGTCCAGAGAAGAATGCCTGCAACTATGGCAATCAACACTACAAATAGCTGCTTAGAACCTCCTAGGATGACCTGTAATCCCATAGAAGCTCCACTGATGTTGCCGCTTTGGAAAGCGGAGTTTCCGATTCCTAAAGCTGCTATGACAAGAGCTATTACTATGAATTTCACTGTCGGATTTTCCTCAAATGCCTCTCTGATTGTACTTCCAAGCCCCTTGTTGGCCACTATTCCTATGCGGGCAGACATTTCCTGAAGGATTATAGTTGCTAATGTTGAAAAGAGCATAGCCCAAAGGAGTGCATACTTATAATTAACGCCTGCTAATGTGCAAGTAGTTACTGTGCCGGGACCTATGAAAGCAGCTACTACTATCGCGCCCGGACCAATATTTTTAAGTTTTTGCCATAAGGTTTTTTTGTTTTCCATGGAAAACCTCCTTTGTTTTTATTTTTTCATGTTGTTGCGGTTTTTTACCGCCGTTTTATTTTTTATGAAAACACGATTTTTCACGCGTATATTTTTAGTAAGAATTATATGGTTACAGAATTAAATTGTCAAATTAATGTAAGGTTTTTTATAATACACTTGACATCATATATATAAAACTTACGCATTGTTAATTCTAGTTCAAAAACTTTTCTATAAAAAATGTAATCTGGTATAATATTAAATAAAAAAATTATACATAACGTTTTTTTGCTAATGTCAGGTTTAATGGGATAAACCTTACATTTAATTGACAATATAAATTTTTTAAGCGTATAATTTTTTAATGAAAAAATAGACAATTGAATTAAAGGTTAACAAAAACAAATTTGTTATACATTTTATAGAAATAAAAACTACAGAGATTTTGAAAACATCTCGTACTCAAAAAAGTATTAATTATAAGACAAGGAGATGAGATAATGCAAGTTTTGGTTATACAAAATGTTGCTCAGGAAGGGCCAGGTATTATAACTGAAATTTTTTTGAAGAAAGGACTAAGGTTAGATGTTCGTATCATGGATCAACCAGGGGCTATTCTGCCTAAAACAATATCCGGTTATAAAGCTCTAATAATATTGGGAGGTCCAATGGGGGCATATGAGGAAGAAAAATACCCATATCTTTGTCAGGTGCAAGAACTAATACATGATGCAATAGATAGAAGGAGACCGGTATTAGGTATATGTTTAGGAGGACAGCTTATTGCCAGGGCGTTAGGTGCTGTGGTTAAACCTAATGTGGTAAAGGAGATTGGGTGGTATAAAATACATTTAACAGAAGCAGGGAAGAAAGCGTCTCTTTTTCAGGATCTGCCGGAGGAGTTTTGGGCTTTCCAATGGCATGGAGATACTTTCGACATACCTGAAGGGGCGTCTCTTATTGCAGAAGGTGATACTTGTATTAATCAAGCCTTTATTTATCGGGATTGCGCTTTGGCCTTACAATTTCATCTAGAAGTTACTCCTATCATCATTAATCAGTGGTCTGAGATTTATCAGGAAGAACTTATAGATTTTGGAGGAATAGAAGCAGTAGATCAACTTAAAAATGAGACAAAAAAACTGTGGAGAGAGAATAAGGAAGTTTTTTATCGTTTTTGGATGAATTTTTGTCGACTCTTAGATGTTATATAAAATTAGGATGCATAATAAAGAGAAAAGAATGTTTGGAAATTTTAAAGGAGGCGTAAGTATGACTTACAGGGTTGACCTTAACAGTGATATAGGGGAAAGCTTCGGTGTGTATAAGTTGGGGATGGACGAGGAAATAGTAAAGTATATATCTTCTGCTAACATAGCCTGTGGTTTTCATGCAGGAGACCCGCTGGTGATGGATAAAACTGTGCGCTTTTGCAAGGAAAATAATGTGGCAGTTGGTGCCCACCCAGGTTTTCCCGACCTATTGGGCTTTGGAAGGAGAAACCTGGATGCATCTTTCGATGAAATAAGAGCTTACGTCATTTATCAAATAGGGGCGATGAAAGCCTTTGCAGATTCCCACGGACTTAATCTGCAGCACGTCAAAGCCCACGGAGCTCTCTACAATATGGCGGCCGTGGACGAAAAAGTGGCCCTTGCCATTGCGGAAGCTATAAAGGCGGTTGACAGCAATCTGATTTGCGTGGGTATGGCGGGAACCGCTATGGAAAAAGCTGCAAAAGAGGTGGGACTTAGATTCGCATGCGAGGTTTTTGCGGACAGGAATATAAATCCCGATGGCACGCTGGTTTCAAGAAAGCACCCAAACGCTATGATTCACGATGAGGAGCTAGCTTGCAAAAGGGTGCTAAAAATGATAAAGGAAGGGTGTGTAGAAGCGGTAGACGGCACTTTGGTACAGGTCAAGGTAGATACCATATGCGTGCACGGGGACAATCCTAAGGCGGTGGGATTTGCGAGAAAATTAAAAACCGTTTTGGAGGAAAACGGAGTACAAATTGTACCTATGGCAAGTTTTCTATAAGGGGATGAGTTATTATGTACGATAAACCGAAGATTTTACCTGCTGGCGATAAAGCTATTGTCGTTGAATATGGTGATGAGATATCGGAAGAATGTAACGCCAAGGTATTGAACCTATACAATTTTCTAAAGAATTCCAAGGTAGATGGAATAATCTCCATGATTCCCACGTACAGGTCCCTGCTTATTAAGTACAATCCCCTAAAGATAGATTTTGAAAAAATCTCGGAATACGTAAAAGCTGCTTCAAATGCAAAGGGAGAAGAATATGTATTTAAACCTAAAGTCATAGAAATTCCCGTAGCTTATGGCGGAGAGTTCGGGCCGGATTTGGATTTCGTCGCCGAATATCATAAGATAACTCCTGAAGAAGTAATACGAATTCACGTGGAACCCCTCTACCGCATATACATGCTCGGCTTTACCATGGGATTTGCTTACCTTGGTGGGATGTCCGAAAAAATAGCAACACCGAGGCTTGAAACGCCGCGGGAGAAAATTGAGGCAGGTTCGGTGGGAATAGCGGGCAGCCAGACTGGCATATATCCTTTGGATAGCCCGGGGGGGTGGAGATTAATAGGGAAGACGCCGGTAAAACTTTACGACCCCAAAAGGGAAAATCCGATTTTGTTAGAAGCCGGTAATTATATAAAATTCGTCAGAATAGGGCCCGATGAGTTCTTTAATATAGAAGAAGAAGTCGAAAAAGGAACGTATCAAATTAAGACTTATGAATATATTGAAAAGCGATAGAAATTTTTGATGGAGGAGAATCAAAATGGCTACTTTCAGGGTATTGCAGCCGGGCCTTCTTACTACGATTCAAGATCTGGGAAGATACGGTTATGAAAGTCAGGGAGTACCCACTTCAGGGGCTATGGATGAGTTTGCGTTTAGAGTTGCCAATATCCTTCTCGGTAACGAGGAAAACGCGCCCGCGCTAGAGATTACAGTGCTGGGTCCAACGCTGGAAGTTTTGGAAGATGTGGCCGTTGCAATAACCGGTGCACAGCTTCCTGTCGAAGTTAACGGTAAAAAGAGAATGGTGTGGTCGTCTTTCCCCTTGAAGAAGGGTGATGTGCTATCAATAGGGGCGGTAAGTTCTGGATGTAGGGCGTATCTTGCTGTTAGCGGGGGATTTAAAGCCGAGGTGGTAATGGGGAGCGCTTCTACCTATACCAGGGGAAAATTGGGGGGATTAGAAGGAAGGCCGTTGAAAAAGGAAGACTTGCTTTTCAGAGAACTGGGAAAGAAACCGGCCAAATTTTACAGGGTTGATGAAAGATACGTGCCTACTTATGAAAACGTCACCGAGATAAGGGTTATTTTAGGTCCTCAAGATAATTACTTTGATGAGGATAATATAAAACTTTTTTTAAATTCTACTTATACTATTACGAAGGACTCTGATAGAATGGGGTACAGGTTAGAAGGACCACAAATTCGGGCAAAGAAAAAACACGATATTATAACCGATGGTATCGTGCCAGGAGCTATACAAATTCCGGCAAACGGCAATCCGATTATAATGTTGAAAGATGCTCAGACAACGGGTGGGTATGCGAAAATTGCCACCTGCATTTGGAGCGATTTGCCGAAACTTGCCCAGCTTAAGCCTGACGATAGGATCAGATTCAAAGCGATCAGTGTAGAAGAAGCGCAAAAAGTTTTAAGGGACTTGGAAAAGAGTATCGAACAGATTAAGGCCACTTTGAAAATTGTAAACTATTTTGACATTACTGTGAATGGGAAACATTACGATGTCGTTTTGGAAAATATTAATTAAAAATAAGTGGGGTGGCAAGGGTGGATGCAAAAGAGGCGAGGGAAATGATTAGAAAGGGTAATTGGGAAGGGCCTACTTGCGGAATCGCCCCTGGGTTTACACAAGCCAACTTGGTAATATTACCTAAAGATTTAGCGTATGATTTTATGTTGTTTGCCTTTAGAAATCCGAAGCCATGTCCGATTTTAGAGGTTACTGATCCGGGAGATCCAGAGCCCAAAAATGTGGCACCTGGTGCAGACCTTAAGACTGATTTACCCAAATATCGAATTTACAAAAAAGGGGAATTATATGCGGAAGTAAAAGATATCCGCGATTTTTGGCGAGAAGACTTTGTGGCGTTTTTGCTCGGGTGCAGTTTTACATTTGAATGGGCTTTGATCGAAAATGGAATCCCTGTAAGGCATATAGAGGAAGGGAAAAATGTGCCGATGTACATCACAAACATCCAGACCAAACCTGCAGGGATATTCAAAGGTAAAATGGTTGTCAGCATGAGGCCCATTCCGAAAGATAAGGTTGTTAGAGCAATTCAAGTTACATCGAGGTTTCCTTCGGTTCACGGAGCTCCGGTACATATAGGAGATCCTGAAGCGATAGGAATACGCTCTTTAGATAAGCCGGATTTCGGCGATCCTGTTGAGGTCAAAAAAGATGAGATTCCTGTATTTTGGGCATGTGGTGTAACGCCTCAGGCCGTTGCCCTAGAATCAAAACCAGAAATAATGATAACCCATTCGCCAGGACACATGTTCATAACAGATCTGCGTGATGAAGAATTAGGTGTGATATAGAAAGATGCGATAGCAATTTAAAAATTTATTTGATTAAGCCCTGCCTGAAAAAACATCCTTATGATGGCAGGGCATATACTTTTTTCCTAGTAAAGATGTGGATGACAAATACCCGGACATGACGAAGTTAATAGCAAAAGAAGGCCACGAAATAGGCAACCGTTCGGCAACCCCCCTGCGGATGAGTGTGGTATACTCCTTAGTAAGAACCATAGCTGAAACCTTCCATATGTGTTAGTTTTTTGCCAACCAACATCATTTCGGGTTTCACACTATGGTTCAACTTTTTTTCTGTCGCATTTAATTTTACAATTAACCTTAAAATTTTTTTGAAAATAAAATATTGACATATATCTCTACATAATGTAGAATAAGGTTAACCTACATATTGTAGAAATATGAAAGGAGATTAAAACATGAAAAAATTTCAACAAATGTCTGATGCAGAAAGGCAAATTATGGAGTATATATGGAAAGCCGGGCGACCTGTTACAACTTCGGAAATCATGGAGAATTTACCAAAAGGGAAAATATGGAAGCAAAATACTGTAATTACTTTTTTAAGCCGTTTGATAAAAAAAGGAATACTCAAGGCAACCAGGGTTGGAAAGGCCAATTATTATGAACCTTGTATAACGGAACAAGAATACCGGTATTTTGAAACGAAGCAATTCATAAACGAAGTTCATAAAGGCTCAATATTGGGCTTTATAACCGCGTTATTTGAGAATGGCGACTTAACGAAGGAAGACATTGAAAGCATTATGAAACGCCTGAAAGAGTAGGTGGTGTTTAAATTGAATAACATTTACAATCATCTGTTTATCATGTCGGTTGTAGCCGGAGGGATATACCTGATTTTTAAAATTTTGAGTGTGATAACCCTGAAATACTTTTCGGCGGCATGGCATTATTACACCGGTATAGCTATATATATGTTTTTTCTGATACCGTATCACCGGTGGATGTCGTGGCTTAATTTATCCTCCATTCTTAAATTAAATCCGCTCATTGTTTTTGACCTCCCTTCTGGTGGTATACCTCAGCAAAATGGCAGTACCGGATTTTTCGTTTACTTTAAAGCTTTTCCATACATCTTGATGACCGGAACTTTGATATTTATAGTTGTAATTCTTGTCCAGTACTATAATCTGAAGCGGCGCATTTTCAAAGTCTGCTTTATGACCGATGATAATCGGATTTTAGAAGTACTTTCAAAGTGTAAACAGCAGATGGGTATAAGGGGACAAATTCCCGTATATATTTCCCCGTACATAACAACACCCTTTCTTTGCGGTATTGTTAAGCCCTGCATTATTTTGCCTGATATAAAACTTTCTGCAGACGAATTGCAATGCGTTTTTCTTCATGAATTGACCCACTGGAAGCGCCGTGATGTCTGGTTAAAATTATTCATGCTTTTTATCAATGCGATGCACTGGTTCAACCCTTTAGCCTATGCGGCAAGGCTCGATATCGACCAATTTTGCGAACTATCCTGCGATGAAAGCGTCGTGAAATCCATAAACGATCGGGAAAGGAGGCGGTATTGCGAATTGATGCTTAGCGTGTTGTGGAACGTTGCGGACAAAAAAACCAGATTAATTTCCGCATTTGGTGGCATGCGGAAAAAGTTGGAAAGGAGGGTCGGTGTGATACTGAGAGGTGAAGTTCCAATGAGCAAAAAATGGATGCGCATGGTTGCAACCGCAATAACGCTGGCAATAGTATTATTAGGCGCTATTTTGGCAGGTGCAGTTGAGACGTCAGCTCTCGAAATAAAGGGCAGCGGTAAATCTGACTTGTTAAAACCAAAAGAAATTTCAAATTATCAATATCAAGTAAATGAATATGGCGAAACTTATGGTCCGGCAATTTATGCAGAGTTTTTGGGAGAGGAGCCGGATTTAATTGCAGCCGAAGGGATAGATGGAACATTAGGTTATGTACGGTCCTCGGACCTGAACTCTCCCGAACCGCGTACACCCGAGGAAGCCGTAGCTCTAAACAAACTTGGCGCAAAACTAATACCACTTTACGATAAGGACGGGAGAACGGTCATTGGTCAATTTAAAATGGAAACAGGTGGAGTTATTGAATATGTAATTAATGAAAATGATTAAAGTTAAAGAAAGCGCTAATAAATGGTAACATAAATTTTATCTGAACTCCAAAGAACAATAAGAGAAGGGATGGTAAATATGAAAAAGAAGTTTCATAAAACGTTATTTTTAATTTCAACTGTCTGCATTTTGATATTGAGCTTTTCAATTGTTGCTTTTGCAGCTTAAGCAGATTCTCCTTATAAATATGCTACTGTTTACGGATATGATTATGATTTCAAAGCACGCATTTATAATACTGGCACATACGTAACGGCTGAAACCTTAGTGGTTTGTAATGATGGCAATGTTCCAACAGGATATATGGGAGCTCAAGCTAGATTATATAATTCAGACGGTCTATTGAAATTATCAAGTAGTTGGGTATACAATGACAGAGAACTTGCGGGTTTTAATGTGTTGACAAAAAATTATACTACCGCTGGAGATTATTATAGTTGTGGACAGGTCAGATTATACAACGGTGATGGGTATAATACGTACACTACTTATAAAAGTCCTATTGTTACTTTAGGTAGTACTAAATCTTCTTTATTAAAGTCAAAGGGAATTTCAAATTATAAATATCAAAATGAATATGGAGAAACATATGGTTCGGCAATTTATGCTGAAATTTTAGGAAAAGAACCAGATCTAATTGCGGCCATAGGCATTGATGGAACATACGGATATGTGCGCTCTTCAGACCTAACACCTCCCGCTCCGCGCACACCTGAAGAAGCTGTAGCTCAAAACAATGTTGGTGATAAATTGATACCCCTTTATGATAAAGACGGTAGAACAGTCATTGGTCAATTCAGAATTATAGCGGGGCAAGTTGAATATATCACTGATGATACAATAGACTAAAGCAAAAGTTCTCATCAATCACATAAAGATTCTGCTTAAATCCTATTAAAGCTGCCGAATATGCAGACCAATATGCAGAGAATCCTAATCCTGCATATATAACATTTTCTTCGGATTGTGCCAATTTTGTGTCACAAGCATTACGCGCTGGAGGGTGGCCGTTTGCCAACTTTGGAATAGATGTAACAAGTCCATACGCATGGTATTACGATAACAAAGGTACTAGTTCAACATCTGATGATAAATATTCCCACACATGGTCTGTTGCTAAAAAATTATATACTTTTATTGTTCTTGACAGCAACCCCCGCAGGGGTAAGAATGCCACTACTTCTCCATACCCCGGTACTACTTCAGATCCATATCCGGACAATACCACAATAGGGGATGTAATCTTTTATGATTGGAATGGAGATGCTGAAATTGATCATGTATCGATATATGTTGCGAATGGGACAGATCCTGACTCCGGATATTCTGGTGCGTTAGTTGATCAACATACGAGCAATAGATATCATGCTATTTGGTCTCTGAGTCCTTACAATAGATGGAGAAATACTACAAAAATATATCCGGTAGAGTTGTATACAACTTATTAAGATAGAGAGGAGGATAGATATGCTTACGAAGAATAAATTATTTACAATAGTAGTATTAATTGTGCTAGTTGTTAGTGCCTTTACATTCATACAAGCTAAAGCCCCAAATGAAGAAGAAAAAGGAGATATTGCGAAAGTTATAAAAAAAGCTGCAGTATTGGCGGATGAAATATACATTCAGGCAAAAAAGCATTATAAAGACAGGGCATCGGCTGAAAATAAAGCAACCATCATTGAAAACGGGAAGAAAGCTTTATACGAAGTTTTTACTGATGAACTAGCACAGCGTTTATATAAGAGTTGGGTAGAAGATCAATTTACTAATGCTGTTGAAGGACCAGATCAAATTGATAGTGGAGTAAATAGTATTGAATTTAAAGATCTTTCCATCTCTGGGAATGAGGCACATGTAACTGTTGTGCTCGAAAAATATATAACAGATAGAATAACTAAAGAGGGTAAGAAATATATTGATCGGATGCAAGGGAAGGATATAATTAAAGCAACCTTAGTGAAAATTGACGGTAAATGGAAAATATCTGAGTTTACTGTAGAACCCGATCTAGATCCAGAACATATAATCCAACCCGAGTAATTTTAAAATTGCCCCGTTTACGATGGGGCAATTTTCTTAGATTTTTAGGAGTGGTGGTAAATTGAAAAAAAGATGGCTTGTTTATTTAATAGAAATCTTGATGCTAATTCCAATAATTGGGATATCATTATATTTTATTATTGATTTGAGGCAATATTTAGAATTGATCTTTTACAATAGAAACATTGTTACAAAACAGGACTATTATAGGTTTTGTATTAATGCATTTATTGCGGCGCTATTTATTGTATTTTTGGGTAATGCCAATAAAAAAATCTTAGGAATTTGGAAACATTTTTTGATTGCAATGGTTATTTTATCCGGTACCAGATTATTTTCTGCGTTTTTGATTGACTGGTTATGTAGCGACAAACTTTACTTTACCGGGTCTAATTATGAACCGTTGATTATACATTTGCAGCAGAAAGTAGGAGCAGCAATTTTATGTGGAGAGATTACAATTATTTTATTAATCATCTATTTACGAAATAGAAAAAGTATAAAAGGCTGTACTGGCAGAGAGGCCTCTAACATTAGTGATAAATATTTCAGGATAACATAAACAGATTGATATAGCGGACAATGTTCTTCATATTTCGTGTTTTCCTTTCTATAGCCGGAAGGCGGGACATACATATATTCCTCCAGTAAGGCTTTCGACGAAGAGATGCTGAAAGACCACTAGTGAATCAGGAACTGGATAGATTACTTTGGTTTTGCTTTACGGGACGCTGGGAAGGGACAGAAAACGGTTTGAGTGCAATTGAAAAGTATTTTTGCCGCTTTTTCTTAAATAAACAAGCGCAACTTCAGATTCCTTTCAACTTGACAGAAACCTTTCCCTTACAGGAAAACTCCATTATGATTTTATTTAAAAAAATTTTATTTTATTTTATTTTATTTTATATCGTTTCTAAAGAAGACGCCGAAAAACAGCTAGAAAATGCGGAAAAATTCCTGGCAGCAGTTAGAAACTTTCTAGAAAGCAATTTTGGGATGGAGTTATAACATAAAATAAGCCGTGTGAAATTCTAACGACAATCCCAGGGCCTTATTGTCTTCGGTTTACTTTTAACCAAAAAAGCGTAGTCCCCCGCAACCTTAATAGCTTCTTCCATGCTTACTGAACTTGCAATTCCCTTTCCGGCAATATCGAAGGCTGTGCCGTGGTCAACCGAAGTCCTTATAAACGGAAGGCCAATGGTTACGCTGACGGTTCTCTCGAAATCCAGCATTTTAGCAGCGATGTGTCCCTGGTCGTGATATAGCGAGAGCACAGCGTCAAAACGGCCCTGGTTTGCAAGGTAAAAGACCGAATCCGCTGGAACAGGGCCTACTGCATTTATGCCTTCAGCTTTAGCTTTCTCAACGGCCGGAATTATCTCTTTCACCTCCTCGTCTCCGAATAGCCCTCCTTCACCTCCATGTGGGTTTAAGGCTGCCACAGCAATTGAAGGACTTTCTATGCCCAGTGTCTGCAGCGCTTTATGGCAGCTGACGAGAGTCTTGTAAATATTCTCCAGCTTCACCATGGAACATGCCTTTATCAGCGAAAGATGTCGGGTGAGGAAAAATATGCGGAGGTTTCTTACCTGGAACATTGTTAAGACATCGGAGCTGTTGGTTAGTTCTGCAAACATCTCCGTGTGACCGATGAAATCAATGCCCGCAGCATGAATTGCCTCCTTGTTTATCGGGGCGGTTGCTACACCGTCTATAAGTCCTGCCATCCCAAGCTCTACAGCTTTTTTAATGTATTCAAAGGCAGCTTTACCCGCTTCCGCAGATATTTTACCGAAGGGGATATCGTTACTTGCATTTTTCAAATCTATTAGGAAAACTTTATCGAAAGTAAAGTCTTTTTCGCTCAGTCGGTTAAGTGCTTCTATTTCTACGGGGTAAATGTTCGTCTTCACCTTTGTTATTTCTAGAGATTTCTCAATGATATTTTTTGAACATATTACAACCGGCCTGACTTTTTCGTAAAGTTCTTTATTAGACAAAGCTTTTACCACAATTTCGGGACCGATGCCGGCGGGGTCTCCTGCGGTAATCGCTATTAGAGGTCTTTTTTGCAAGACACTTCACTCCTTTTGTTTTAGGTTAGATGAGGATACATATATCCATTGATGAGCAAATTTAATGAAAACTTTAAGTAAAGGTAACATCTTGTCCTCTTTTCGAACAGCTAAATATACTTTCCTGTTTATTGTGGGGATAATAGGGACCACGGCAATATTTGGGTCTTTTACGCTTTCTGCTACGCAAGATGCAAGAATTCCTATTCCAAATTCGTCTCTTATTAAATTTGTAATAGTAGCAATTTGGGAACAATGCATAAGTATATTAGGAGTAAAACCGTTAGCCAAGCACGCTTTGAAGAAATCTTGGTAGTTTCCGGAGTTTATAGGAGGTGTAATCAATTTTTCATTTTCTAGATCTTTTACCTCTACGAACAGTTTCGAAGCGAGAGGATGCTTTTTGTTAATTAGCGAAACTAATTTTTCTTCTTTTAGTGTATAGTAGTGGGTTTGCGAATCATGTTTGTTGAGGCTAAGTATAGCTGCGTCTATTTTCCCAGAATGTAGTAACCAATGTAATTCTTCGCACTCCTTTTCAAGTAAATTCAATTTAACTCCCGGAAATTTTTTTTGAAAATTAGTTAATATAGGAATGAGATTGTAGTAACTGATTGCTGGCATTATTCCAATTGAAAGGCTACCACGCTCAAAAGAGGAAAATTTTTGTACACTTTGACGTGCTTTGTTTATTTCTGAAAGTATACGTTTTGCATGTACTATGAATTCGGCGCCAGCAGGAGTCAGTTCTACAGATCTTGTGGTCCTTACAAATAAATTTATACCAAGTTCTTCTTCGAGCTTTTTTATTTGCTGTGAGAGAGATGATTGAGAAATGTTTTTCGCTTCTGCTGCTCGTGTAAAATTGCGATATGTTTCTACGGCAACTACATATTCTAATTGGTGTATTTCCATTATATATCACCTCTCATAAGTGTTAATATTTAAAGTTTATATAAGAGTAAAGTTAATCTAGGGTTAATTTAAGGTTTACGCAATATTAAGCTTTTATCAGTTTTAATTTCTAATATGATTTTATCATAATTTTAACAAAATGCGTAATAGATTTATAAGAATTACTTATTAATATTATCAAAAATAAATATTAGAAAATTGAAAAAAGAAGTGCTAAAATTAAACTGGTTGAAAAAATTATCTAAAAAATTAGAGATATAATTAAAATCTGGAGGTTAGAGGAGGGAGAGATGAGGGTCAAAAAAAGGAAAAGAGTTATGGAATCGAAAGATTGGGCCGGGAAAAAAATTGGGGAGGGAAAATAAGTGTTTATTAGACGAAAAATTTATTTTTCCGTTTTGTTAATATTATTACTTTTATTAACAACCGCTTGCTCGGGGACCAAATCAACAGGGCAAGCTGATAACAATTCAAGTTCTTCTGGAAATTCCACAACTAAGGAGCCGATGGTTCTTAAGCTAGGCCATATCGGTTCGTTAGAAAACGAATACAATTTGATGGCTGAAAGATTTAAAGAAGAAGTTGAAAAGAGGACAAATGGCCGATACATAATACAAATATATCCAGCCAGGCAGCTAGGTGGAGATAGGGAAATTATAGAAGCTATGCAATATGGAAATGTTGATGCGGGTGTTGTTACAAGTTCGGTTATGGTAAACTTTGTTCCGGAAATGGGTGTATTGGATCTACCTTACATTTTCAAGGACTGGGACCATATAGAAAGATTCGCAAAATCTGAAGCATTACAGGAACTGTTAAAAGAAGGCGAAAAAGCCGGTTTAATATGTCTGGCTGTGCTGCCGAGAGGCTTTAGGAGCATAACTAACTCAAAACATCCGATAAGGGTGCCAGAAGATTTGAAAGATATAAAACTTAGAGTAATAGAAAGTCCTGTCTTTGTTAATACATTTAAACTTTTTGGAGGCACAGTAGTTCCGATGGCTGCAGGAGAGGTTTATACTGCGCTGCAACAAAAGACTATAGATGCCCAGGAAAATACCCCTGCTGTTAATTACTACGAAAGGTTTTATGAAGTGCAAAAATATTTTTCATTAACCGAACATATAGCTGCTTGGGGCGTTGTTACCATAAGCAAGGTCACTTGGGACAAAATACCGCCTGAAGACCAAAAGTTGTTCAGGGAAGCGGCTTTGGCAGCACAAGAGGTCGAGACAAAATTACAAAGAGAAAGGGAAGCCGAGTTTATGAAGAAATTACAGGAAAAAGGAATGATAATCAACGATGATGTAGACCGGGAAGCTTTTGCAAAAGTAACGAGACCAGTAGTTGAAGACTGGATAGCCAAAAACGGAGATAAATATATTAAAGCTATAAAAGAACTAGAGTAAGATTTCATAAAATAGGTTGGCAGAAAGTTTTATTTCTGCCAACCTATTTAGAAAAGAATTAACTTATGAGTATGTAACGAGGGAGATGTTCAAATGAACATTTTATATTGGATTAGCGCTGTATCTGATAGAGTATTCCGTTTTTTAACCACTTTATTTTTTGTAGTTATGTTTTTGGTTTATTTTGGTCAAGTAGTATTGAGGTATTTCTTTCGAACGGGACTGCCATGGGCGGAAGAATTGGTGAGGTATTTAATGATAAGCATGACGTATATTGGGGCAACAATACTCACTAAAGAAGGTTCGCAGATTTGTATGACGCTAATTGAAGATGTTTTCCCAAAAACAAAAAGATGGCTTCATTTTATTCAGTACATCTTTACAATTATATTCTATTTAATAATAACGTGGTTGGCTATTCTCGCAATGAGGGTTGCCCAGACGCAAAAATCTCCTGCTATGGGCCTTCCGATGAGCATTATCTATTCAGTAATCCCCCTGAGTGCAATTTTCATGATAATTCATTTGATGGTAAAAATACATGAAATCATCAAGGGGGAAGAAAAATGATAACTGTATTTTTAGTTTCTGCGGTTCTATTTCTATTTTTAGGTTTTCCGATTGCAGTTACGGTTGGTTTGTCTTCGGTAATATATATTCTTGCTTCGGGAATAAAACCTTTAATAATTATACAACGATTATTTGCGGGTATTGACATGACGGCTATTTTAGCTATACCGTTTTTCGTCCTAGCTGGCGACCTTATGAATATGGGGGGATTAGCAAAAAGGTTGGTACGCCTGGCTAATTCCGTTATAGGAAATGCCACGGGCGGCCTTGCTGTTGTTACGATTTTAGGGTGTATGTTTTTTGCGGCAATATCGGGAAGCGGAGTTGCAACAGCTGCTGCTTTAGGAAGCATCATGATACCTGCTATGGTAAAAAGAGGATACGATATCGATTTTGCTTCCGCCGTGGTGGCATCGGCTGCACCGATTGGAGTCATTATTCCACCGAGCATTTCCTTTGTGATTATAGGGGTTCTTTCTGGTACATCTATAGCCGATTTATACAAGGCTGGAATACCTGCAGGTATTATTACCGGGATTTCTCTAATTATAGTTTCTGTATGGATGTCGCGTAAAAGAAATTATAAAGGAGAAGAAATTCCTTTTGATTTAAAAAATATATGGAATGCCTTTAAGGATGCAGTTTGGGCTTTAGGCACCCCGTTAATCCTTATCGGTGGTGTTTTCGGCGGAGTTTTTACACCCACAGAATCCTCTGCAGTTGCGGTAGCGTATGCGATTATTGTTGGCAGATATATTTACAAAGAAATGTCTTGGAACGATATTTTAAAAGTCTTCATTATGTCGGCTAAAACGTCCGCGCGGATTTTGTTCATTATCTCCAATGCTTCCCTTTTTGCTTGGGTGCTTACCATCGAACGAATTCCCCAACAAATTATGGAGAGCTTTTTATCCCTTTCAAACAGTCCAATTGTGCTTTTGTTAATTATAAACGTAATTTTGTTGATCGCGGGATGTTTTCTGGAAAGTGGTTCCATACAGGTTATTACAGTGCCTTTATTATGGCCTGTTATAACGAAATTTGGGATCAATCCAGTCCATTTTGGCATAATAATGACCGTGAACTTGGCAATTGGCTTGATGACGCCACCGTTTGGGGTGGTCTTGTTTACAACCTCAAGCGTAGCGGGTACAAGCATCCAAAGGATTTCCGCAAAGATTTTGCCTTTCTTTATCGCAATGGTAGTTGCTTTGCTGATAATAACTTATATACCTCAATCGGTAATGTTTATGCTGTAAAAAAATAATCTTTTTAGGAGGACCCATAATGAGGATTTACATAGTTGGCGCGGGAGCTATGGGAAGTTTCTATGGAGGAAGGTTAAAATTAAACGGTTGCGACGTTACTTTAATTGATGTTTCGAAAGACCACATTGATGCGATCAACCAAAGGGGGCTGCTATTGGAAACCGATGGAGGTAGTTATCTGATAAATATTCCGGCAAGGTTCGCCTCCGAGATCGAACGGAAAGCCGATCTTATTATATTGTTTACGAAGACTTATCATACGAAGTCCGCTTTAGAATCAATAAGGCATTTGATAAATGATGATACGTATGTGCTAACCTTACAAAATGGATTGGGGAACGTGGAAAAAATTAACGAGTTCTTCGATTTATCAAAGATAATCGTTGGTATTACCACTCATCCCAGTGAATTCATTGCTCCGGGTCATATAAGGTCGTTTGGAAGCGGTATAACTAAGATAATGTCGGCGGATGGAAAAATGAATTATATGCTAGATACAATATACAGCATATTTAATTCGTCGGGATTGCCCTGTGAAATCTCTCTGACAATATACAAAGATATATGGAAAAAACTGGCGTTTAATGTAGCTTTAAATTCAATAGGATGTGTTACTTATCTTACCAATGGGGGAATTGGAAGCACAAACGAGGGTAGGTTGTTAGTTAGAAAAGTAATAGAAGAAGTGGTATCCGTAGCTAATAAAAAAGGGATCGATATTACGGTAGATGAGATAATGGATTCTGTAGAAAACGCTATTGTGAATCATAAGCATCATTTGGGTTCTATGCTTCAAGATGTACTGGCGAAACGACCAACCGAAATTGATACTCTTAACGGTGCGGTGGTCAATGAGGCAAAAAGATTAGGGATGGCGGTTCCAACTGTCGAAACTTTATATTACCTTGTGAAGATTCAGGAGCAAACTTTTGATGAGAGGATCAGAAATTTAAGGTAACATTTTGCAGTAATATGAATATTTGTGCAAATCTTAATTGCGAAAGAAAGGTGGTTTTCTTAAGAAATAAAAATCTAGATTCAACTAAGAAATACAGAACATAAGGAGGGCAAAAGATGATACAGTTAAAACTTTACGGTTTGGGAGGGCAGGGCGTAGTCACTGCTGGAAAGTTGTTAGCAACCGCCGTGGCAATCTATGAGAACAAATACGCTCAAACGGTGCCTGCTTACGGTCATGAACGTAGGGGTGCGCCCGTTTACGCCGATGTAATTTTAGGGGAAGAACCGATATTGGTCAAATCCTTTGTATACAAACCTGACTATGTAATGGTTTTTGACCTTGCTGTATTGGAAAAGGGCGTGGATGTTACTGAAGGTGCACATGCCAATACGTGTTTTGTAGTAAATGCCCACCAACTGAATCCGGAATTCCCTTTTATAAATAAGTTTGGCTCAGTGTATTATGTGGATGCTACAAAAATTGCACTTGAAGTTCTGGGTATAGATATACCGAATTCTGCGATGTTAGGTGCTTTTGCCGCGACCGGCGTTGTTAGTATAGATGCGGTGTGTGCAGCACTCGAAGAAACTTTTAAAGGAAAGGCTGGTGAGAGAAATGTTGAAGCAGCAAGGAGATGCTATGAGGCCGTCAGAAAGTTTTCCTAAGGTAAAGTATTTATACGGTCCGGTTGCTACGATATTTGCAAGCACCAAAACCGGATCCTGGAGGATATTGCGTCCGGTAATTCAGCAAGAAAAATGCACAAGATGCGGGACGTGCGCCAAACATTGTCCACTGGATGTTATTGAAGTGGATAGGGGGAATAAGGAAAAAGAAGTGGTTATAGATTTTGAATATTGCAAAGGATGCGGTATTTGCGCCAACGTGTGCCCGCGAAAATGCATAGAAATGGTTCCGGAAAGGGGTGTTAAGTAAATGGCTACGAGGAAACTTTTGGATGGAAATGCTGCGGCTGCTGAGGCAATGCGCTTGGCCCGAGTTCAGGTAATTTCAGCATATCCGATTACTCCCCAGAGCCCGATTGCAGAAAAATTGGCCGACTTTGTTGCTGAAGGAAGTTTAAAAGCTAAATACGTGCGGGTAGAATCGGAACATACCGCGATGTCCGTCGCAATTGGAGCGCAGTTAACCGGCGTCCGAGCATGTACGGCTACTTCTTCCGTGGGGTTGGCTCTGATGCACGAAGTCCTGGGAGTTGCATCGGGATGTAGATTGCCGATAGTAATGGCGGTGGTTAATCGTTCCTTAGCTAGTCCATGGAGTTTATGGTGCGACCATCAAGACTCCATGGCGGAAAGAGATTCCGGATGGCTTCAGTTTTATGCGGAAGATCCTCAGGAAGTGTTGGACTACCTTCTGATAGCGTATAGGGTGGCGGAAGATCCTCGAGTCTTGCTACCAGCAATGGTATGCATGGATGGCTTTTTCGTTTCTCATACGCCTGCCGTGGTGCTTGTTCCTGAACAAGAAACCGTGGATTCTTTCTTACCACCTTACAATCCGGCTAATCTTTATCTAGATCCCGATGATCCTATGTTTGTCAACGATTTGACCCCTCCGAGCGATTATACCGAGATGAGGTACCAGCATAAAGTAGCATTCGAAGAAGCTTTCAAAGTCATTACAGAAGTTCAGGAAGAGTTTTTCAGACTTTTTAGAAGGCGTTATTCCTTCATAGAAACTTATAAGTGCGACGATGCGGATGTGGTTTTGGTAACCCTCGGCTCAATGTCCGGAACGGCAAAATATGTAGTAAATGAATTGCGCGCTAAGGGTTACAAAGTTGGGGTGCTAAAAATTGTCGTATTTCGCCCGTTCCCTGCCGATCAAATAAGAAATGCCTTAAAGCATGTACCGGTCATCGGAGTAATGGATAGGTCTGCCGGATTGGGAGCGGAGGGTGGACCGGTATGGATTGAGGTGAGCAGGGCTTTGAGCGGCCTTGAACCGATGCCTAAAGTTGCGGGATTTGTGGGAGGTCTTGGAGGAAGAGATCTTGCTCCCCACGTAATAGAAAAGGCTTTTCGCAACTTGATAGACATAAAGGAAGGCAAAATTGAAATGCGCCAAGGAAGCAAGTGGATTGACGTTCGCGAAGATGCCATGAAAATTCGGGAGGTGAAAGTAAATGTATGAAATGATGACGCAGGCAAAGGGTCTTGTTTCCCACGGTATAAGTACATGCCATGGTTGCGGTTTGGAACTTGCGGTGCGGCACATACTCTCGGTTTTGGGGCCGAGGACTATAATAGTTATTCCGCCAGGATGTGCTGCCCTATTTTCCGGATTTGGCAAGGAAACCGCGGTAAAAATTGCAGGAATTCAAGGTAACTTGGAAAATACGGCTGCTATAGCTGCCGGCATTCGAGCCGGTTTAGAAATGAAGGGAATTGAAGACGTAACTGTACTTGCCCTTGCGGGAGATGGAGCTACGGTAGATATTGGTTTGCAAGCCCTTTCGGGAGTTTTCGAAAGAGGAGATCGAATACTATATGTTTGCTATGATAATGAAGCATATATGAATACTGGGATTCAGGCTAGTGGTTCCACGCCTTTAATGGCATGGACTACTACCACTCCCGGTAAAAAGCCGGTTTGGCGCAAGGATATGTTAAAGATAGCTGCTGCACACCGCATACCTTACGTAGCAAGCGCATCCGTCGGATATATAGACGATTTGCGTAAAAAGATAGCTAAAGCTAAAGAAGCTAAAGGTCCGGCTTATATCCACCTGCAGACGCCGTGTCCTACGGGATGGGGCTTCGATCCATCCAGGACGATAGAATTGGCCAGGTTAGCAGTTCAGACCAGAAGCTGGCCATTAGTGGAAATTGTAGATGGCCGTGTTGAAATAACGGTGAAGGTGGATAAACCGCGCCCCGTTTCCGAGTATTTATCCATGCAACGCCGTTTTGCACACCTTACACAAGAAGAGATTGATTTAATACAACAGAATGTAAATAAAGATTATCAGGAACTAGAAAGGATGAAGACGTGATGGGGGTTAATTCTCTGGAACATTTATTCTGGCCAAAATCCGTGGCCATAGTGGGTGCTTCCAATAATCCGGGCAAGGCAGGTCATCAGATTTTAAAGACTCTGGTGGAGGAAAAATTTCAAGGGAAAATTTTTGCGGTAAATACTAGCGAAAATGAAGTTTTTGGTTTAAAATGTTATAAAAGTCTAAAAGATATACCCGATAGGGTCGAAATGGTAGTTATATCCATTCCAGCGCCGGGCGTGCCGGATGTCATGAAGCAAGCGGCCGAAAGGGGCGATGTAAAGGCTGCAATTATAGTATCGGCTGGCTTTTCCGAAACGGGTATCCCGGAAAGAATCGAGTTAGAAAAACAGGTTGTTGAAATAGCTAAGGCTGCAGGCATACGGATAGTAGGGCCTAATTGCAACGGGATCATAAATACCGGCAACCGCATAAGTACCAGTTTTGCGCCCGGCCTCAAAATGATACCGGGAAGTATAGGATATTTTACTCAGAGCGGCGCAACGGGAGGTTCGCTTCTACTTTTTGCTTCTTCGCAACCGCGACCCCTCGGTTTTAGTAAATGGGTACATGTTGGGAACATGTGTGACGTAACGAATTTGGAGGTTTTGGAATATTATGCAAGCGACCCATCGGTAAAGGTAATAGCCGGATATATGGAAGGAGTTCGTGATGGCAGGGAATTGATGAAGTTGGCCGACCGCATAACAAGGCAAAAGCCATTATTGGTACTTAAAGTTGGACGTACAGAAGTTGGATCTACGGCAACTTTATCGCATACAGGAACTCTAGCTGGTTCAGATAGAATTTATAGTGCGGCTTTTGCTCAAAGCGGGATTATAAGGGTTAATACCATTGAAGAACTGGTAGATAGCGCTAAGGCTTTGGTACTGGCTCCCTATCCAAAAGGAAATCGCATAAGTGTGCTTACCGAAGCGGGGGGTTTAGGCATAATTGCTATGGATGAAATAGGAAGTGACCCTGCCGTACAACTTGCCCCGGTGACTCAAGAAACTCAAGAAGCTCTGGCCGAAGTTTTGCCGCCCATGGCCATGATCTGCAAACCCAATGGTTATGTAGATATGACTGCTGCTGCTATGGAAAAGGAATTTGCCGAATCGCTTAGGTTGCTGCTTGAAGATCCTAATGTGGATGCGGTTATTTTGATTGGTTTGCCTCCCACGTTTTTGCCTGCCGAAGACGTAGCTAAAGCTATAGTGGAAGTCGCACGGAATTATGAAAAACCCGTCATGGTATGCTTCATGACCGGTCAGGTTATGGAAAACGCGAGGAGGTATTTAGAAGAAAACGGCATACCGACCTTCGATACCCCCGATAGGGCGGCCAGGGCGATGATCAATCTAATTAAAGCTGCTTCTAGATTGAATTATAGAGGAAGCGAAGTGCTGACGTCTGTAGCTGACAAAATATTTAGCCACGATATAGTAAAGGAAGCTGCTAGAGAAGGAAGGAATTTACTTGAGCCGGAAGCCGTTCAAGTTCTTAAAGACTCCGGAATAAGGATGCAACCTTTCTATTTTGCTAAAACTAAGGAAGATGCGGTTGTGGGTGCGGATGCGATAGGTTATCCCGTTGTTTTAAAGGTCGTTTCACCCCAAATTATCCATAAAAGCGATTATGGAGGAGTTAAACTCAATCTTTCTTCTCCCGAAGAGGTAAGTCAAGCTTACGACGAAATAATTTCTACGGTTAAACAGAAAGCTCCTGATGCTGAAATAAAGGGAGTAATCATTACTCCATTCATGAAAGGCGGTACGGAAGTTATAGTGGGAATGCTGCGAGATCCGCAATTTGGACCCGTTGTTATGTTTGGCCTCGGTGGTGTATTCGTAGAGGTATTCAAGGATGTGAGCTTCCGAGTTGCGCCATTTAGCCGTGATGAAGCATTGAAGATGATCGCTGAAACAAAGGCTTACACCATCTTGCGCGGCACGAGGGGCAGCCAAAGTAAGGACATTGATGCATTAGCTGATTTGCTCGTGAAGATTGGGGAAATTGCGGTATCTAATCCGGAAATTAAAGAAATGGACCTCAATCCTGTAGCTGTGTTCGAAAATGGCCTGGCTGTTCTCGATGCCCGCATAATTACGGGAAACTGAGGTGAAAATTAATGCCTTATACTGATTTAAGAGAGTTCCTAAGTAAGCTGGAGGAGGAAGGCCAGTTAATAAGAGTAAAAGAACCGGTAATGCCCGAACCCGATCTGGGGGCAATAGGCAGGGCGGCATCCAATATGGAAAACGGACCTGCCGTTTTGGTGGAAAAAGTTAGGGGCTATAGCCAGAAAGTTGTACTTAACGTCCACGGTTCCTGGGCAAACCATGCATTAATGTTCGATATGCCAAAGGATACACCTATTAAAGAACAATTTTTAGAGTTGAGCCGCAGGTGGGATAATTTCCCGGTCCCCGTTCGTTATGTGAGTAGCACGCCGGTAAAGGAAGTCAAGGTTACAAAAGATATTAATCTTTTTGAGTTGCTTCCTTTATTTCGCATTAATAGGCACGACGGTGGATTTTATCTATCAAAAGCATCCGTAATAAGTAGGGACCCGGAAGATCCGGATAATTTCAAAAAACAAAACGTGGGGATATATAGGTTGCAGGTAAAGGGAAAAGACCTCCTGGGCATCCAAGCATTACCATTCCACGATATAAGCATACATTTGCGCAAGGCGGAAGAGCGCAATCAGCCGTTACCTGTTGCCATTGCAATAGGCAACGACCCAGTGTTGAGTTTTGTCGCAAGTACACCATTAGGCTACGAGGAATCCGAATATGAGCTAGCTGGAGCCCTGCGCGGTGAACCTTTCGAAGTGGTGAAGGCCGAGACGTCCAATTTGGACGTTCCGGCCGGTTCGGAATATATTTTAGAAGGTGAAATTCTTCCAAGGCGGAGGACTCCAGAAGGGCCATTTGGAGAATTCCCCGGCAGCTATTCGGGAGTGAGGTTACACGCGGAAATAAAAATACATACCGTAACCCACAGGATCGATCCGATATTTGAAAATTTATATCTTGGACTCCCGTGGACCGAGATAGATTATTTGCAAGCGTTTAATACAAGCATACCTTTATACAAGCAGATAAAAGCTTCCATGCCCGAAGTAGTGGCGGTAAACGCCATGTACACCCACGGCATAGGGGTTATAATTTCGACGGGTTGCAGATTTGGCGGATATGGCAAGGCTGTCGCCATGCGTCTGCTATCTACCCCTCATGGTATGCCTTATTCGAAAATTATTATAGTTGTCGACGATTTCGTCGATCCATTTAACTTAGAACAAGTTATGTGGGCCCTAACTACTCGAGTGAGACCCGACAAGGATGTGATACTCATTCCCGCCGCGCCGGGAATGCCGTTAGATCCTTCGTCAGAACCTCCGGGAATGCATACAAAGCTAATAATTGATGCCACAACACCCGTCCCGCCCGATGTGGTAAGCAGAGAAGTGGAATTGATTGAAACACCGCCTAAGACGGAGTTGTGGGAAAAGGTCTTGAGGGACCTTCAGAGCAAGATCAAGGGAAGGGGGTAAGAGATTGATTTGTCCCAGGTGTGACCGGGATTCGGCCTACAAGGTGGTTGATTCTCCTGTCGGTGAGGAATGGTCTGTCTTTATATGCGAAAAATGTTTTTATACATGGCGTTCTACAGAGGATGAGGAAATCACAAATCCCGAAAAGTTTGATCCTAGATTTAAGCTGACGGAAGAATCTTTTGAAAAAATGCTTTGCATTCCTCCGATTCCACCATTAAAATCAGGGGGATAAAAATGTGAGTGCAAATAATACCTTTTTCGTAAAAGTAGGACAAGACAAATACACAATATATGCTGTAGTTACTGTGAGTGGTTGCGGAATAAATGTATATATAGGTGGTGGCGAAAAACCACACATAGGTACAGTTGCTATTAGCCAACCAAGGTTGAGTTTGAAAGGAGATGGCAATATAAGCTGTACGACTTCAGTTTTTAATCTCTTGGGGCATAAAGATGATGATATAGCAGTACCTATAGCCGAGGACCTTTGCAAAAAAACGAATCAAACTGTTGTGGTAAGTGCTGGTGTTCACATTGAAAAAGCAGCCCAGGAAGATATAGAAAAGATAAAAATGTTGGCAGAGGAATTAAACAAAAAAATTGCAGAGAAATTGAGTTACAGTTAGACATAAATTGAGCCCCGGGAAATTCTGATAAAAACCCGGGGCTTTGTTATTTGCTAGATTAAAGTCAATAAACAACCATGGGTAAGATTGTTTGCTTAAAAATTTTCTGGAAAGGATATTATTGTTGACATAAGTTCATAATAATAATATAATAAAACCAGAGGGTTATGAACAAGTGACCATAACAAGAAAGGAGAGAAAAGGTGCCGAGACCACCGAAGTGGCGCATAGTGGAGTTTTTGCCCGATGTAACATATTTTAAGCCTGCGGGAGTGCCGCTCAGACAGCTGGAAGAAGTTATCCTGACGGTGGAAGAGCTGGAGGCCATTCGATTAAAGGATCTGGAGGGTCTGGAGCAGGAAGAATGTGCCGAGAAGATGGGGATTTCAAGACCTACCTTCTTCCGGATAATAAATTCAGCCCGCAGCAAAATAGCCGATGCTCTTGTAAAAGGAAAGGCCATCAGAATAGAAGGAGGAAAATATCAGTTTTCACCTGGCAGAAATAGGCGGGGGTGGTGCCATGGCCACCGGCAGGAGGGCTTTTTTGATTGCCAGGATTGAATCTGGCAAAAGGTGGTGAATCTCATGAAATCAGTAGCTGCAAAAAAAATAGAAGAGAAAGGGTTGCGTTGGACACCTCAGCGCCGGGCTATAATTTCAGCCATCGCAAATAGTGAAAAGAAACACCTTTCAGCAGAAGAGATATATTTACTTTCGAAAAAGACAATGCCTTCAATAGGTTTGGCAACTGTGTACCGCACATTGGAGCTATTTTGCACGATAGGTATACTGCAGAAATTAAATTTGCCAGATGAATCCGCAAGATATGAGTTGCTGCAAAAAGATGAAAATGCTCATTGCCATTATTTGTGCCTTGGATGCGGAAAGATTTTTGAGGTGCCGCTGCAAGAAGAATTCCCATTGCCAAGTACAAAAAATGATGAGAGCATCGAGGATTTTACAGTAGTGAACAGCTCTTTCTGGCATTTTGGATATTGTAGGAATTGTAAATTGCGCAAGGAAAATCAAATTTAAATCAGAAAGGGTGCCTATCATGGAGCAAAACAAAATAGGAAACAACCCGAAAAATCGGGAGGAAACTGCCGATACCGGTGCGGGCATAGAAAAAATTCCCGCAAACGAACTGAACCGCATAAAAAACGTGATAGCCATCATGAGCGGAAAGGGTGGAGTGGGCAAATCCACTATAACAGGGCTCATGGCTGTAAGCTTGCAGAGGAAAGGCTATAAGGTGGGCATCCTGGATGCCGATATTACTGGCCCAAGCATACCTAGGATGTTCGGCGTAAAAAAACGCCCCGAGAGTATTGGATTTGGCCTGATCCCGCCCGAAAGCTCCTCGGGAATTCGTATAATGTCGTTAAATCTATTGCTGGACAATGAGGATGACCCTGTGATATGGCGAGGTCCGCTCATTGCAAGCGCGGTAAAACAATTCTGGACTGATGTGGTATGGGGAGATCTGGATTTTCTGCTCATCGACCTTCCTCCCGGTACCGGCGATGCGCCGCTTACTGTCATGCAATCTCTACCGGTTGATGCATTAGTAATCGTCTCCTCACCTCAGGACCTTGTAATGATGGTAGTGAAAAAGGCCATAAAAATGAGCAGAATTATGGGCGTACCCGTATTGGGCCTGGTGGAAAATTACAGTTACCTGGTTTGCCCCAAATGCGGCGAAAAGATAAAGATATTCGGCGAAAGCCGTGGAAAGGAAGCTGCAGAGCAGGTGCAGATTCCATATTTAGGTTCCCTGCCGGTAGACCACAGGCTCACGGAATTGTGCGACAGAGGCAAAATTGAAATGTACGATAGCGATGAAATAAAAGGCATTGGAGACTGGGTAAAAGATCTAGAGCGTCTTAAAAAGAAATGAAACACCGAAAGGAGGTGAAAGCATGCCGAGAGGTGACGGAACGGGCCCCCTGGGACTTGGCCCCATGACCGGCAGAGCCGCAGGCTTCTGCGCAGGCTTTCCCGTCCCGGGCTTCATGAATCCCGTTGGAAGGGGATTCTGGGGCAGGAGGTTCTGGCGCAGGGCTTTCGGCCAGGGGCTTGGTGCTTTCGGGTTTGGCAGGGGCTGGAGGTGGCGCTACTATGCCACGGGGCTGCCTTTCTGGGCGAGGCAATTCTACCCTTTTGATCCCGTTGCAGCACGTCCTGCTGCTGAAGATGCGCAAAAGTACGAAGCCGAAATTCTTTCCCAGGAGGCTAGACTATTGAAGGAAGAGCTAAAAGCAATAGAAGAAAGACTTGAACAGCTCAAAAAGGCAAAAAAAGAAGACCTTGATGAAAAAGGCCAGGAAGAGTAATAGTATCATCCGCAGGGGTAGGCTCTCTGCCCACCCCTGCCAGGCTTTTATTTTTTAAGGCGACAAATTAATTATACTACACACCATCTCAAAAGAAAACATATTTGATTAAAAACATGAAGTGAGGGAGCAAAAGTGAAGATTGCAGTTACATCCGCGGGCAGCAGTTTGGATTCGATGGTGGATGAAAGATTCGGGCGCTGCAGGTTTTTCATCTTTATCAACCCTGAGAGTAAAGAATATGAAGCCGTGGAAAACATATATACGGGCGATGTCCATGGTGCAGGTGTTCAGGTAGCTCAGTTTATTGTAGATAAGGGTGTTTCTGCCCTAATAACAGGGAATGTGGGCCCCAATGCCCTGAGGGTATTAAAAGAATCGGGGATAGAAGTATACGCAGCAAGTTCCATGAGTGTTAAGAAAGCCGTTGAAAATTACATTAAAGGTAAGCTGACTAAAATTTCTAACCCGACAACGCCATCTCGACATAATTAAAATAATATTCGGATTGGAGGAATTTTATTATGAAGATAGCTATAGCCACCGATGGAAATATAGTTTCGGCTCATTTCGGGCACTGCCCCCAGTACACCATATATGACGTGGATGAAAAACAGCGCAAAGTAAACTCAAAATTGATAATTGAAAATCCTGGCCACCAGCCCGGATTCCTGCCGGGGTATCTGGCAAAGTTAGGAGTAAACTGCATTATAGCTGGGGGTATGGGTCCAAGGGCCAAGGAGCTGTTCGCCCATAATAATATAGCAACCATAACCGGTGTATCCGGCCGGGTGGACGATGTAATACAGGAGTATCTCAAGGGAAATATTGCCGACAGTGGCAACCTGTGCGACCACGGCGACGGACACGGTGGGCATTGTAGCCATTAGGACCAAAAATGATTTTTTCTTTTGGCGGTGAAACGATGATAGTTGCAATTGCCAGCGGCAAAGGCGGTACCGGCAAGACCACGATAGCCGTTAATCTTGCCCTCTCGTTAAAAGATAAGATGCAGGTGGCGCTGCTGGATTGCGATGTAGAAGAGCCCAATGCACACCTTTTTCTTTTACCCGAATTCAAAGAGAAAGAGCCTGTTACCCTGCCGGTTCCTGCAATAGATCAGGAGAAATGTACTCAGTGCGGAATCTGCACAAGGGCATGCGCTTATCACGCTCTGGCCCGGGTGGGCAAAAGAGTCCTGGTTTTTGAAGAACTGTGTCACGGCTGCGGAGGATGCGGGCTTCTCTGTCCGGCCGGAGCCATCACGGAAATTCATAAAGAGATAGGGTTTGTAAAGCGGGGAACTGCCAGGGGCATAGAATTCATTCAAGGCACAATGAACATTGGAACAGCTTTGGCCCCACCCGTCATAAGAAAGGTTAAAAGCCGGATTCCAAAGGACAAATTAACTATTATCGATTCGCCACCGGGCACATCCTGCCCTATGATTAGTGCGGTATACGGGGCCGATTACTGCGTGCTGGTAACCGAACCCACACCTTTCGGATTAAGCGACCTGAAACTGGCCGTAGAGGTTGTCAGGGAACTCGGGATTCCTTTCGGTGTCGTGATAAATAGGGCTGATATGGGAGATGGTGAAGTCGAAAAATATCTGCAGGAGCAGAGCATTCCCCTGCTTATGAAAATTCCCTTTGACCGGCGGTATGCAGCCTGCTACGCCCGTGGTGGACTGCTCGTGGAAGAATTTCCTGAGCTTAAGTCATCCTTTGACACCTTATGGAAGGCCATAGAAAGGCGGGTGGAGGCATGAAGGAAATAGTTGTATTAAGCGGTAAAGGAGGGACAGGGAAAACCACGGTGACGGCCTCCCTGGCGGCTCTGGCAAAAAATGCGGTTTTGGCCGACTGTGACGTTGATGCTGCTGACCTCTACCTGCTTTTAAAACCCGAAATAAAAGAAACCTTCGAATTCTGGGGAAGCCAGAAGGCAAAGATAAACGAAAATAAATGCGAAGAATGCGGCAAATGTGAAGATGTTTGCCGTTTTGGTGCTATTGAAAATTTTAAAGTAAACCCCATTTTTTGTGAGGGTTGCAGGGTTTGCTACAACATATGCCCTCGAAAGGCCATTGATATGGTGGATACCCTTTCAGGTCACTGGTATATTTCGGATACCAAATACGGTCCGATGGTCCATGCTAGACTGGGAATAGCCGAGGAAAATTCGGGCAAACTGGTTTCAGTGGTAAAAAAGGCTGCTAGGGAAATAGCAGAAAGAGGAAGGTATGAGTATATAATTACGGATGGCCCGCCAGGCATTGGATGCCCGGTAATTTCTTCCCTTTCCGGAGCAGATATGGCACTTATTGTAACGGAACCTACTGCTGCGGGATTGCACGACCTTGAAAGGGTGTTGAAGCTGGCGGAAAATTTTAAAGTGGCTATTAAGGTGGTAATAAACAAATTCGACCTTGCTCAAGAAAAAAGCAAGGAAATAGAGCAATACTGTATCAGTAAAGGCATTGAGGTGATAGGGAAAATCCCCTTTGATGAAGAAATTGTAAGGGCCGTATCAAAGGGTGTTCCGCCGGTTGAATACTCTTCTGGACCGGCTGCGGAGGCTTTAAAAAATGTGGCAGTATTATCATTTGAGGGTGTACGAATTGCATAACAATAGAAGAGCGGTTTGCGGCTATATCAAAGCTATGCAAGATGGCTGAAAAAACAGGGTTTAAGACTGAAATAGAAGCAGAGGCCGTAAGGTAATGACTTTGAAAAAGGGTTTTATAATCTTGAAGAAAAAATTAGTTGCTAGGCCTTCTATGAAGTTAGATGAAGATATTGTAAAAGCAGTTCAGAAAATGGACCTCATGGCTGTAGGGTGTAAGATGTCCAAAGCGCAGCCTTTCAGCGATTATATAAACGTGCGCCCATAAAACACCTGCCACCGGGTGAAATTAGAGGTTTATGATATTAAAAAGCAAATGCAAATAATTTGCGATTAGGAGGAGGTCCCTGTGAAAAGGTTTAAAAAAGCAATAGTATTCATTGCAATTTTTTCCCTAATTTTTACGGTGGCCGGTTGTGCTGCAAAAAGAGCCGATTATGCTCCTACCAAAGCTAATTCAAGTCGCCTTGTCATTTACACTACCTTTTATCCGCTGTATGATTTTACCAAAAAAATAGTAGGGGACAGAGCCCAGGTAGAGAACATTATACCGGCAGGAGTGGAACCACACGATTATGAACCTTCCCCAAAGCAAATAGCCGGGATTTACGATGCTGAGGTATTCGTATTTCTTGGAGATGTCATGGAACCCTGGGCCAAAAAGCTGGAAGGGCAGCTCAGGGATAAGGGGATAACGGTAGTGGAAGCAGGAAAAGGCCTTATAGAAAATCATGACCCTCACATCTGGCTGGATCCTGTCCTTGCTAAAGAAATGGCCCGCCGTATATATGATGCAGTAGCTGCCGCCGATCCCGACAACAAATCCTATTATGAAGAAAACTTCAATGAACTGGCGGCAAAACTGAATGAACTAGACAAAAGCTATAGAGAAAACCTGGCAAATCTGAATAGAAAAGAGTTTATTACATCCCATGCGGCATTTGGCTACATGGCAAAAAGATACGGATTAGTGCAGATACCGATTTCAGGACTTTCACCTCAGGAGGAACCTTCGCCTAAGAAAATGGCGGAACTGGCCGAACTTTGCAGGCAAAAGAATATAAAATACATTTTCTTTGAAACTCTAGTAAGCCCTAAACTTTCCGAAACCCTGGCCCAGGAGGTAGGAGCCAAAACCCTGGTACTGAATCCCATTGGTGGGCTTACATATGAAGAAATAAAGGCTGGCAAGGATTATTTTTCAATTATGCAGGAAAATCTCGAAAACCTTAAAAAAGCTTTATCCGAATGAAAAAGACCTGGTCTTAGGACCATACAGGCCCATGTCGGATATTGAAACACTGTCTTTTTTCAAATAGAACTATTTTTTGATGATAATCCATAGCAATCCAAGTTTCTCAATCATGAAGTTTGAAGTTCAGAAGTTAGCTGCTCTATTTCACGTATGAAGAGCTCCGCTGGTTGCCGGTAACCTAGGATTTTTCTTGGTAGGGTATTACACCAATTCTGCACCCATTCGAATAAATTTCAACCTCAAAACCTTCTTGAAGGACACAAAGTAAACGAACATGGGTAAGCGATAACTTATTGACGGTTCTATGAATTATTAATATAATTTATGGTACAAATAAATAATTCGGCAGGCAACAAGGGAAGCCGGTGAAAATCCGGCGCGGTCGCGCCACTGTGAGGAGGAGCGCCCCCACATCATGCCACTGGGAATAACCTGGGAAGGCGTGGGGGAGCGGTGAATCCGAGCCAGGAGACCTGAGGCCTGCTGTCAAACTGGTGCTCCCTACGCAGGATGGGGAACAGTTTACCACTGACTTATATCCCCTGGCTTATCTTGAGGAGCCAGGGCTTTTATTTTATTTCATCATTGGGTCTGTTTCAACCCACCTCTGAGGGGAGCCCTTTGAAGGGGAGGTGTTTTAAGGAAAAACAGCATATTAGCATACTTGAGTAAAAATCGATTTTGATAATTGCAAAAAATTAAATCTGAAAAGGTGGGTTGAGATTATGTTGTATAAAATCAAAAAGCGTCTGGTATCGATTATTCTGGTATTTTGCCTTTTATTAAGCATCACTGTTGGTGGGGTGACTCTGACTGCAGCCCAGGCTGCCACGCAGGCTGAGAGTTATACCGCTAAACAATTGGCCGATAAGGCTGTGCAGTTCATTAACGATAGATACAAAGCCGGCGAAAAAATTGACGGCTACACCGCATACGTCCTAACCCTGGCGGGAGAAGATCTTTCGTCGGAAAAATGGTCCAGGAATGGTGAGAGCCTGGAGGATGAAATTCAGAAAAATGCGGACTTTCTTGGCAATAGCAACAGCCTGATTACATATATCCTGGCTACACAGAACGCTGATGGCAGTTTTGGCCCTTATGCCAACGAATACGGCACCAAAGCTCCTCTGCAGGCACTGGCGATGGTAAAGAATGAAATAACCGATAGCAATTTAAAAAGCCAGGTGCAGGATAGTATTTCAAAAGCCATAACATATTTCAAGGATCGTTATTTGAAAGGATCCCTGACTTATGATGCCCAGGGGTGGAAATTCGACTACCGGTGTGTGGAAGCCCTCTCCGACGCTGGAGAAGACCTTTCCACATGGGTATACGGCGGCAAGTCTCTAAAGGATATAGTCATTACCTCGGCTGCCGCTGCTGCCAGCAACGCTTCCGTCCTCGATGCCGTCTACCTTGCAAAAGAGTTGACTGCCCTTCGTGCGGTAGACCCGCAATCTGATAATATAGACACTCTGGCCCGGACTATCGCGGATAAAGGGAAAACTGTTGAAGATTCGGTTTATTTTGGTAGTAGCATCTACGACGATGTCATGGTCCTGACCGCCCTCGGCAAGGCAGGTAAACTCAACCTCATAGACCAGCAAAAGGCATTTAATTATCTCAATAAATTTAAACGCCCGCACGAGGATAGCTGGGGCAATGATGCGGGTGTCGCATGGGGAGGTTATTATCCTGAAGAGCCCGACCTGACTGCACAGGTTATTACGGCCCTCAGCTATTTTGATGCGGCTCGCAATCCCGACAGCGATGTCTATAATGCCATTCAGGGCGGCCTCACTTATCTCGCGGACATCCAGGACCCCGAGACCGCGGCCATAAAAGCCCAGTGGGACAGCACCTTTGCGACGGCTGAAACCCTCATAGCTCTGAAATCAGTGGGGAAAACATATAATGACTACGCTGGCGCTGGTTCTACCTGGATAAAAAGATCGAAGACAAAGACCATCGCCCAGCATATACTGGCTTTAAACCTCTGGAAGGACGAGGACAGGGTAAACAGACTGGTAAATCTTTTAAAGGAAAGGCATTCTTCAAAAGGCTTTGACAACAGTGTCTACAGCGACATGTGGGCGTATATTGCCCTGGGAGAAGCGGGGAAGATAAATGAAATAAATACGGCTGAAGCGCGAAGTTACATACTGGGTAAGCAGAACCTATCGGGCGATAACGCCGGCTCCTGGGGAGAAGAATGGAATGGCGTGTTTTTCCCCGACTTTATGTCAACAGCTCAGGCCATTCGGGCACTGACATACCTGCCCGGGGCTTCAGAAGACAAGCAGATTCTGGATGCCATAGAAAAAGGCCTTGTTTATCTTAAAAAACAGTTGCAGCCCGACGGCAGCGTATATACCACAAAGCCCTATCCGGATGATCCGGTGGTGGATACCGCCGAGGCAATTGTTACATTGAAGAAATTGGGCAAGAATCCCGCTGACTGGAAGAGCAGCCAGGGCTTCACTCCTGTTGACTACATGATGCAGAAAGCGCTGAACTCCGACGGCAGTTTCGGCTCAATGGGAAATATTCTTGACGCTGCCGAAGCGTTAAGCGCATTTATCCTAATTGATGGGGAAGCTGAATCGCCGGGATCTTCCCAGCCCGGTTCGGATCAGGTTCAGGTCAAGTGTACTGTAAATATCGCAGTAGTGGGCAAAGATGGAGAGCTGCTATTCGGTCCCCGTTCCGTCACTGTAAGGGCAGATGGGAAATGGGGTTTGACGGCCCTGGGAGCCCTTGACGCTACTGGCCTGGATTACGTCGATGATAACGGCTTTGTCAAAAGCATTGAAGGACAGGCTAACAAAGGCATGAGTGGATGGATGTATAAAGTCAACGGCAAGATACCTTCTGTCCTGGCCTCCAAATTTGCTATAAATGAAGGTGATGAAATCATCTGGTGGTACAGTACAGACATAAATTCTAGCGGCCCCACGTGGGAAGAACTGGTTAACAAAAAAGTGATTCAGCAACAGGAAGACGCTATCTCTTCTGACCTTGCAGAACAGAATAAAAAACTACCACAGGCTTTGCAGGTTTCCGATGAAGCGCTGAAAGCACTTGAAAAAGTCGACCAATTGCTCGGAATAAAAGCGAATACAAAAGATGCGGTGGGTCTTGGAGAGACAGGCAAATCGGTAGTGGTTGTTGGAAACCGTGGACCGTTTAAACGCGGTGAATTTTTGAATTTGAAAGAAATGCTTCTTCAAAATGCGGTTGATGTTGAGAAAAAGGTAGCCGCTTCAACAGGGGCGATCATTGCCGACAGCAAAGAGGAAATAGCCCTTATCATTTCGGCAGGTGCATTGAAAAAGGATGTGACAATATCGATCAAAGAGACCAATATGCCATCAGCAGAGAAACTCACCGGTGACAAAGCTTTGAGCGCAATTCCTGCCGGCTACAAAGCTTTATCGGGGATTTATCAATTTGGCCCGGACGGAACCTCTTTTACTCTGTCCGTAACAGTGGCTATAAGAATTGCTGTTCCGCCCCTGGTAAAACCGGAAAACCTGGCCCTTGCCTGGTATGATAAAGAAGTCGGCAGGTGGACGGTTATCCCTGCTGTGGTAGACCTGCAAAAGGGTGTCATTCTGGCTAAGTTAGAACACTTCTCCGAAGTTGCCGTGTTTGCAAAAGAGGTAAAAAGGTCATTTGCTGATGTCAACGAGGTATCTTTCGAGTGGGCTAAGGATGCTGTTGAAGTTCTAGGCGGAGCCGGAATTGTGACGGGTGTTGACGGAACTCATTTCGAGCCGGGCCGTGCGGTGACCAGGGCCGAGTTTGTCACTCTTATGGTTAAAGCACTGGGCCTTGAACCAAAGACAGGCAGAAAAGGACAATTCAAAGACGTAAAAGAAGATGCATGGTATGCAAATGCCGTGTACACCGCTGCGGACTGGGGTTTTGTCAACGGCTATGAAGATGGCACTTTCCGCCCTGAAGGTACCATTACCAGGGAGGAAATTGCGGTCATCCTGTCCCGTACATTCGGGCTTGCCTCATCTGGGGAAAAGCCGGATTTTAAAGATAGAAAAACAATTTCGCCGTGGAGCGAGGAGAGTGTAGCTGCTGCCGTAGCCGGTGGGTTGCTCAAGGGGTTTGAAGACGGCACATTCCGGCCGAAAGCTACGGCCAGCAGGGCGGAAACCGTCGTTATAATATACCGGATTATGGGAGGAGAATAGACTCAAATTAAAACCTTGTTGCAGTGGGGGATATGAGTGAAAAACCAAGGTGTAAAGTTTTCAATTATTATAGCACTGCTACTTGCCATAATAATAACCTTAACCACGGCTGAAAAAAACCACGGGTCTTTGATGTCTAATAATGTGAATACAAAGCCGACGAGTGCTATAATAAACGGCCAGACAGAGCAGAAAGCTGGTGCACTTGCGGGCGATGTGCCAGAGAAGGAAACAGGCACTGCTCCGGGTAGCATTACTGTTGAAAAAAAGATCGGTGAAAATGCAGAGCCTGCCGACGTAAAATTACAGACAGAAATAAGGCAGACTCCTAATGCTAAATCTGTGTCTGCCGGCAGCAGGGGTACTTCGGCGAGCAGTGCCGCGGTTTCCTCTGAGGTTAATATGCCTTCGGCCTCCTCTGATAAAAAAGAGACCGCCGATGCCGGCAGTGATACTACAAAAGAAACTGGCTCAACTTCTGCCGCAGCAGGCGAATGTCAGGTGGAAATCGCCATAGTCGGAAAAGAAGGTCGGGTATTGTACGGCCCTGCAAAGGTGGCAGTAGAAGAGAACAACAGGTGGGGGTTGACGGTGCTGGGTGCTCTCGATTCCACCGGGATTGAATACAAGACCAGTCCGACGTACGGTGGTTTTGTCATAAGCATAGCAGGAGAGGCAAACAAAGGTATGTCGGGCTGGATGTACAAAGTAAACGACGAGGTGCCAATGGCTGCAGCAAGTGAAAAAAAGATTAAACCGGGCGACAGGATAATCTGGTGGTACAGCGAGAGCATCAACACCCCCTCTCCCGACTGGGAGAGTTTGGTTAAGAATTCGCCTCAAAATTGAGAGGAGAAAATTATAATGCTGGACCGCTTTTTTTATAGAGAAAAAGGGCTATTTTTGCAGAGTCTTCACCCGCTGTCCGCGTTAACATATATCGCAGTTTTGTTGGGGCTGGTATTGATGTTCAACCACCCCCTTTACCTCCTTGGACTGCTCGCAGTTACAGTCACGGCCATTAAAGCTGTTGACGGGATAGATGCCTGGAAATCTTTTCTTAAAGTAAGCATGGGGGCAGCTTTTGTTATCATAATTGTAAATGCAATTACAGTCCGCGCCGGCGAGACCATTATATGGCACGGACCGTACATCCCAGTTTTCGGCAGGTTGAACGTCTCAATGGAGGCTGTTTGCTATGGTGCAGACATGGGATTAAGGCTTCTGGATATAATGAGCATTTTTTGCCTTTACAATTTTACGATTCACCCTGACCGGGTCCTGGACTTGCTGTCTCGCTTTTCTTTCAAGTCCGCGCTGGTGCTTTCCCTCGCCGCCAGGATGTTCCCCGCCATGGTAAGTCGCCTGGACAGTATAAGGGAAGTCCAGACGGCGAGAGGAGTCGATTTTAATACGGGAACATTAAAAGAAAAGATGGGGAAATACGCCCTATTGATAAAAATACTGCTTTTAACTTCTCTTGAAGATTCCATGGAAACAGCGGAAGCAATGTATGCGAGGGCCTTTGGCAGCGGAAGGCGTTCACACTATGTCCGCGATGCTTGGAGGCCTAGAGATAGTATCTGCCTTGCCGCAAGCCTGCTCGCCCTTGGAGCGGCGATATACGGTTGGGCCAAAGGCCTGGGCACATTCAGCTTTTACCCGCGGCTCGATTGCCTTATTGACGGGCTTACGGAATTAGTGCTCCTTTTCGCCGTAATTTTTCTGTTATCCTTCCCGTTAATATTGAGTTGGGGGTGGCATAATTGCCCCTTTATCAAATCAAAAATCTGACGTATTTTTACCCCGACAGTCAGAAGCCTGCATTAAAAGACGTAAATATGAATATTGAAGAGGGAGAGTTTTTGCTCATCACTGGCAGTTCTGGTTCGGGTAAATCTTCTCTTGCTCGGGTGCTCGCGGGCTTAATTCCCGGCTTTTATGGTGGCCGCATAGGTGGCAGCGTTTTCTTTCGGGGCAAAGATATTAAGCAACTTGAACAATGCAGTATAGCCAGAGAGGTGGGGATAGTCTTCCAGGATCCGGAAAAACAGCTGATCATGACAAGCGTGGAGGCCGAAATTGCGTTTGGCCTGGAAAACCTGGGCCTTCCACAGCAGGAGATGGCCCGTCGTATTGCTGAAGTCATGAGCTTTTTGGGGCTTTCGGAATTAAGGCGAGAATTTACTGCGAAACTATCCGGCGGCCAAAAACAGAAACTTGCCTTGGCTGCGGTGCTTGCCATGCAGCCTTCGGTTTTAATCCTTGATGAGCCCACTTCTCAACTGGACCCGGTAGCGGCGGAGGAATTTTTTAATCTTGTAAAACGTTTGAATGAAGATTTAGGCATGACCGTGATTTTAATAGAACAGCGTCTTGAAAGATGTTTTCATTTAGCGGACAGAGTTTTGCTTATGGAAGATGGGAGAATAAGGTTTGAGGGCACACCTGAGCAGGTGGCACGCCGGGCGGCGCAGTGTGAAACCCCTTTTATCCCACCTGTCGCCCGCTTCTTTGCTAAGGCAGGTTTTAATACGATTCCCGTCACGGTAAAAGAAGGACGGCGTATGCTGAGAGAAAACTTTAACCTTCCTTCGAGCGATTTTTATTTAAAGCATCCCGGGGTTGTGCACGAAGAAGAACCGCTCTTACGAATGGAGAGGGTATGGTTTGCATATCCCGATGGCAGGGAAGCGTTGCAGGATATAAATTTACAATTTTATGCCGGAGAGCTGGTGGCCGTGCTGGGAGCTAACGGAGCGGGCAAATCCACGCTACTCAAAACTATGGCAGGCCTGTTAAAACCAGGGCGCGGCCGGGTAATGTTGATGGGCGGGGAACCGGGGAGCAGCAGTAGTCGGAGGGTCTGGAATTCATGGGTGGGTTACCTTTCCCAGAATCCCAGCGATTACCTGTTTCATGATACTGTAGAGGAAGAATTATTATATACTTTAAAAAATTTCGGTATCAGCCCGAACGGTATAGTTGATGAAATAATGGATAAGCTTTCGCTACAGGACTTTCGACATGCAAACCCACGGGATTTGAGCTGTGGGGAACGCCAGAAGGTGGCCCTGGCCTCGGTTATGGTCACCAAGCCAAAGCTTTTGTTGCTGGATGAACCTACCAGGGGGCTTGACTATCGCCAGAAGGCCGAAATGGGGAAGGTGCTGGTGGAATACTGCAGGCAGGGAGCAAGTGTTGTGCTGACCACCCACGATGTGGAATTTGCCGCAGAATACGCATCGAGAGTGATCATGATGTTCTGTGGCAGGATAGTATGTGATGGTCCGGCACATCAGGTCCTATCAGAGTCGATTTTTTATTCTACCCAGATCGGCAGGATGTGCCGGGGCTTTGCAGACGGCATTCTGACTCCGGAAGAAGCTCTGGCCGTGTTAAAACCTGCGTCGCACGGAAAGTGGGAAAGAAAGTGAAAAGGAAGATGCTTATGAAAAAACTGTTGTCCAAAATTCTGTTCTGGCTCGGATTTGCGATTATCCCGGTTTTTCTCGCGGTCACCATCTCGGGAAAGACTTCCATCACCCGGGAATGGGGGCTGACAGCATCTATTATCATCCTTGGCGCTGTTGGTTTGATGTACCTGGGCTTTGAACTGGACGCTTCCTCTCCTAGGGAAATTGCCCTAATAGCGGTGCTGGGGGCCGTTGGCGCTGCAGGCCGGGTTGCCTTTGCCGCCCTGCCCAACGTACAGCCTACCACATTTATAGCAATAGCTTCCGGGTATGTCTTCGGCCCGACCGCTGGTTTTATGACGGGTTCCACTGCGGCCCTGGTTTCAAACTTTTTTCTGGGGCAGGGGCCGTGGACACCGTGGCAGATGTTTGCCTGGGGTCTTGCCGGCTCATCGGCCGGTATCGTTAAATGCTTCTTCCCGCACATAGGCAGATGGGGAATGGTCGTTTTCTGCTTTTTATGGGGGTATTTTTTTGGATGGATTTTAAACTTGTGGTCATGGACTACTTTTGTTAAACCATTAAACTGGCAGAGTTTTATAGCAGTCTGTGCGGCAAGTTTCTGGTTTGATACTTTTCACGCCGCGGGCAATGCGGCATTTTACCTGCTTTTCGGTCCAGGCTTCATTAAGTTACTCAATAGATTTAAGCTCAAGATGATTCAAAAATATGAGGAATGAGACTTTATCCGACTTGGAGAAAAATTTCGAATAGTAAAAGGGGAAAGTTGAAGGTATTTTTAATGAACAATGCCAGTCTTTTAGAGCCCAGATTAGTTTCTTTTGCCAGAGTAACGACCAAATTTTAGATGTGCTCTGGAGTTCTGTTAGGCATGCGGAATTTAGGACCTCGTTTTTTGATACAGGCCGATATATCCCCATTAGAAAGCTTGAAACGCTCTCTTAATTTATACACCCATCTTGGAGTAACACCCAAGATTTTAGCGGTTTCTTTAACGGAATGAGACTCAAGCAAAGAGATAGTGACTTGAGCAAAAGCTTGGGGATTACCCGAAGCTTTAAGTTTTTGGTATAATATCGTTGGGTGGGATCCCTCCTTAATGGGTTTTTAATGTGCCATATCCATAATACCGCAGGGATACCCACCCTTTGCAATGTCTTTTTCACTTTAATAAAGTAGTGTGAACGAAGTTCTGGCTCATCTACGGCTTATTAAATGGGCTTTATTGACAGTTTTTCCATAATCACATATAATAGAGACTGAAGAAGTATTAATAATATTTGAAAAAGTGCTGCAATACAAATTTACAGTATGATTTTGGTTTGCAGGCAGTATACGAAGTATATTTTATTATATCCCCGATATGTTAATACAAGCATATCGATTTGAAAAGATAGCATGCTACAACAAGGATTCCTACCAATGGGTGACGATGAAAACGCTTCCTTAAGGTCTTTCCGGCCCCTGCGCCTGCCGTGGCCGAATGTGGCGACATCACCATATTGGGACTAGGACTGAACAACCCAGGGCGCGGGATAACAAGCCAGAGCTGCGCCAAAGTTTAACCTTTTTGTGAATACATTAACGTCTACAGCATAGTAGGTAATTGTATTTTGCAGCCTTAGGCAGGGGAGAGGCAAATGGTTACCCGCAGTATTGGTCTCCAATCGCTATACAAACTTTTGAAAATCGCTCTTGTTCTGTTTCTGTCCGTAGCTTTATTTCATATTACAGGACCAGGAAAGGCTTTTGCTGAAACCTCAGAATCGCTTGAAATTACAGGAGGTGGGGTAACAACACCTCTGAAGTTAACGTTAACGGAACTTGAGGCAATGGAGCAATATCAGCATGTTTACAGCACGATAAACACCTGGCCAACGAAGAGATGGTATACGGCAAGAGGGGTAAAATTGAGAGATTTGCTAGACCTTGCAGGAATCAAGAAAGAGGCCAAATTAATTAAATTTATATCGAAAGATGGTTATGAGGTAACCCTCACCGTTAAAGAGTTGTTAAAAGACAAGCGTTATTATTTCCCGCGTTTAAAGGATAATCACCCCAGCGACGGGAGCATTCCCGGTTCTGCAGAGGGTGCGGTGGAAGTCGAGCCGATCCTGGCTCTGGTCAGTGCTGAAGGAAGCGATAATCCCGCCGATATGAATGACAGAGATGCTTTGCAGCTGATATTTGGCCAGCGAGCAGTAACCGAACAGACCAATCATTTATTTTTAAAACATGTGAGTAAAATTGAGGTGCTCACCACCGACCCGGAAAAATGGGATCCCCCTAAGGCCAGTATACCTAGCGGAACCGTTGTGCCGGAGGGTACTGTGATAACTCTTGGCAGTAAGTTCGATAATGAAGTTAAGATATATTACACGATAGACGGTAGCACCCCGACCGTGAACAGCCCGATGTTTAACTGGTCTGCCAGTCGTTGGTGGCCTTTAAGAAATAATCTGGAAAGTGTAAACCGTCCTATCGAAATAAAAGAGGACATAGTCATCAAGGCTATTGTCGTTGGGCCCGGCAAAGAAGACAGCGAAGTTGTCACATTTACTTATAAAGTCGATCGTACCGGCAAGTTGGCAGATCCGACCAAAATCCCCGGTGGGCCGCCTACCAGTGTGACCCTTGACCGGAATGAAATTGATCTACCAGTAGGGAGTACTTTCCGTCTGGAAGCAAGTGTAGCTCCGTTTAACGCCGTTGACCAGAGGGTGGTCTGGAGTTCTAGCGATACCAGCGTTGCCACGGTGGATGCCGGAGGCCTTGTCACGGTTGTGGGCCGGGGTACAGCAATCATTACTGCAAAAACTATAGTCGGCGGCCACGTGGCTACCTGTATTGTACGTGGCCTAGAGGATGAAAAAAGCGAGAATGACGCTACAGAACATATGGCCAAGACCAAGGAGGAGCCCTCAGACCTGCTGTCGGATACGGATGAGCAGAAGGTTGCAGAAAAGGAAACGGCAGTTTCTGCTTCAATTTACGATGAGGAACCGGAAATTACCGACAGGATGTCGGAACCAGCAGGTGAAGCCACTACAGCGGCAGAAGAGGATCAGGAAGTTCTCGCTTCAACAACCGAAGGCGAGGCACCAGAACTCGAAGGCAACTGGCGGTATTTGGTACGTAAACAAGATATCGAGGCGAATTTTACCACCGCCGGCGTAACCTCAATGTCGGAAAACAGCCCAAATAAGGTTCGGGTATACGAGATAACGTTTGGGACTGTTATGCCCATACCTTTGCCGGCGCGACAAAAGAATCTGGCTTTCTATATTGCAGCTATAATTCTGCTCCTCTTACTTTCTGGTGCAGGCAAAAAATATATCGAATTTGTAAAGGAGCTATGAGCATAATGATAGAAGCCATTTTAATGCCTCTAAAAGATACAATGCATGTAATCTCCAGCGGCTTATTGATACCTACAATTGTTATACTGCTACTGCTTTTAGCAGTGTCGGTGGTTGAACTCGGTAGCCTGCTGGTGGAAGCTATTATAGAACGGCGCCGGATGAAAGTTAATGTGCAAGAACTGGTCGATGCCTTTCAGGATAAAAATACCGAGGAGATAATGGAAATTGTCCGGCAAAGCTGCCTATTCCGGCGGCATAAAGAGGCTTTGTGCGAGCTAATAAGGCACGGTAATTTGCCTGCCGCATCCTTACAGGCGCTGGCTCGGCACCTGATAGCCGCGGAGGAACTACATTATTCAAAGATAGTAGGCTGGACAGACCTGGTTGCCCGTCTTGCACCTATGTTTGGGTTAATGGGTACCCTTATTCCACTTGGGCCGGGAATACTTGCCCTTGGCCAGGGAGACACTAGAACCTTATCGGAATCTCTACTAGTTGCCTTTGACACGACGGTAATAAGCCTTGCGGCTGCTGGTGTAGCTTTTACCATTTCTCGGTTGCGCAAAAGGTGGTATGAGGAGTACTTGAGCTCTCTGGAGGCCTTGATGGAAAGCTTACTGGAGGTGTCTGCTCATGGACAGAGGGTTGAGAAGCAGGAGGAACAGGATGCTTAAGATGTCAGAAGAGGTCAATCCTATTGAAGGAGTTATAAACATCGCGGATGCTATGGTGGTATTTGCCTGCGGGTTAATGCTAGCTCTTGCTATTTACTGGAATATAGATCTTGGGCCTGTTGGAGAGCGAATCAACATAAATCGCGGACGGGAGGTGACGAAAGTTCCCCAGATACGTGAAGATCTGATTGAAGCTCACGACCGTGGTAAACTCTACGAGCGGATTGGCACAGTCTATAAAGACCCCGAAACGGGGCAGCTGTTTATGCTGACCGAAGATGGTGACTTGTAAAGGTGGGAATGTTAAATGCAAGCTGATAAAAGGAAAGTGGTAGCCTTTTTGGTTTATATGTTAGCCGGAGTACTTTTATTTACTTCTGCGTTCATCATAATGCTTCCCACTACTACCCTTGCGGAATCGTACTCGCTTGAAATAACTGGAGATGGAGTGTCAAATCCGGTGAAGTTTACTCTGAAAGATCTGGAAAAAATGGAACAGCATCAGGTAGTGTACAGCTGCATTAACACCTGGCCCAGCAAGAGATGGTATGTAGGGAGAGGAGTCAAACTGTGGGATTTGCTCGTCAGAGCGGGGATTAAGGAAAGAGAGGCTAAACTAATAAGATTTACGGCTGTCGACGGCTACACGGTAGTGCTTACAATGAAGGAGCTATTTCACGACGAGCGTTATTGTTTTCCAAATTTTAAAAAGGGTTCGGAGAGTGAAGGGCATATTCCCGGAGATCCTTCCGGGAAAGTAAAGGTAGAACCTATCATTGCTCTGGTCAATGCTGAGGGAACCAATAACCCCGAATACATGAACGATTTGAATTGCCCAATGCTGATGTTAGGACAGCGCACCGTAACAGAGCAAACAGGGAATTTATTCGTTAAATATCTTAATAAGATAGAGGTGCTTACCGACGAGCCGGAAAAATGGGATCCTCCGCAGGCCAATCCAGGTAGCGGTACAGTACCTCCAGGGACCATGGTGACGCTTAGCATTCCCAACGATGATGATGCTAAGATTTATTATACCCTGGACGGCAGCGACCCCAACCTGAATAGTCCCATGTACAACTGGATTTCCAGACGGTGGTGGTCAGCCAGGGCAGATGTCCTGGGAAAAATCAATCGCCCCATTGGTCCTATTTATGAAGATACCATCATTAAGGCGATTACAATTGGGCCCGGCAAGTTAGACAGCGATATCGTCACATTTACTTACCAGGTAGCCGATGTAAAGCCATCGCTTAAAGTTATCCAGCTCACTCCTGGAAGTATAAAAGCCAGTATCGACGGTGTTCCTTACACCCTGGATACAGCACCATACTTAAATACCGAAGTTGGACGCGCGCTGGTCCCGCTGCGCTTTGTCAGCGAGGCATTAGGAGCTAAGGTTACTTGGGACGGTGAAACTCGACGGGTAATCATTACTGATGAAGAAAAGAAGATTGTCCTCACAGTTGGTTCCAGCGATGTTCTGGTTAACGGCATGCATCAGACCATCGATTGCGCCCCGGTTATACTTCCGCCAGGCCGCACCTTTATACCTCTGCGATTCGTGAGCGAGACACTGGGCGCTGCAGTGGATTATAATCCAAAAACTCGCGAGATTACCATTGCCCGGTGAACATTGCTGGGAATTTGTATGCACCTAAAAGAATATTGCTCCAAGCCCCATGACCTGAAGGTTGCACCCATGGTCTTCGGGCCGTTAGGGTTCGCCTTGAAATAGGCGAGCTTCCTGTTGCGGAAGGAGGCTTTTATATTGATAAAGGAGCCGGATTTATGAAATTTGGATTTATGAGTTACAGTGGAACTAAAGCAGCAGTGAGAAAAATTATTGTCGTTTTCTTATTACTGGCGGGTTTGTTTTGCTGGCTGTTTTCTCCCGTTACTTTCGCACAAGAATCTTTGCAGATCGATCGAATTATTTTGACCTGGACCGCGGATCCAGCTACAACGCAGACCGTTACCTGGATTATGCCCGGCAATTTACCGGCTCATGTGCAGTACATAGAGGCAGAGAAATTTAATGGCGATTTTGGTACTGCTAAGCAGGTGGATGTTGAAGGGGCTCCCTTTGACAGCGTGCATTATAGATATACGGTCACGCTTACAGGCTTGAACCCAGATACGCAGTACGTCTACCGGGTAGGGAGGGAAGGAGCCTGGAGCGACGCCTTCTCTTTTTCTACTGCCCCCGCTGATACGGAAAATTTTTCTTTCTTGTATTTAGGCGATGTCCAATCCGGATATACAGAATGGAGGAGTATGCTGGAGGAGATTTACAGAAAGAATCCTCAAGTCAGGTTTGCCATTTTGGGTGGGGATTTGACGGAAAACGGCAGCGATGAAAGGGAATGGGGAGAGTTTCTCGATGCAGCGGCGAGATTATTTTCAAAAATCCCCGTAATGCCGGCTATGGGAAATCACGATGGGAGTATGTATCTAAAATTTTTTGCTCTGCCTGATAACAGTCCCGACGGTTTAAAAAAAGAATTCTACTCGTTTGATTACGGGAATGCTCATTTTGTGGTGCTGAACAGCAATAAAAACACCGATGAAACGGTAAAAAAATGGCTTCGTGAAGACCTGCAAAATACTGATAAAAAGTGGAAACTTGCTGTTTTTCATCATCCCCCATACCCAGTTGTTGCTGATTATAAAGGCATTGACGAATCGATACGCAAAAATTGGCTGCCCATATTGGAACAATATAATGTTGATATGGTCTTTGTCGGTCACCAGCATGTTTACATGAGGACCAAGCCTTTGCGGGATGGGCGAATTCGTCCGGACGGAGAGGGCATCGTCTATGTCATGGGCAATTCAGGGACAAAGTACTACAGGCCTGGCCCTGATCTTGACTATATTGCCAAACAGCAGGCGTTGGTCAGCAACTACCAGGTAGTCGAAATTGATGGGGATACCCTTACCATGACTGCAAAGGGTGCCGATGGACAGGTAATTGATACCTGCACGATTGTCAAGCGGCCCGCAAAAGCCAATGCGGCCAACACTGTCGTGCCGGGGGATGGCACAGGGTATAAAATTGATGCCATCCATGATGGGATAATTGCTATTTTCATTCTAGATGTTTCCGGCAACAAGTATTTCGATACCGGCTGTCCTTATGGCTGTAATAATAATGTATGGTGCCGATATGAGTACTATGGCGGGAGAAATAATAATACCGTTTATAGACCGCGGCAATATCTCGGATTAGCCCATGGAAGCCATCGCTACGGTGGTAAACATATTTGTAGCGGATTCTTGCATAACAGGATATTGCGGCATCGGCACTGCCACATCATCGGAAAAGCTTGTAACTGCGGGGCCAGGATAGCAGCCCCCAACGTTTGCATAAACCGAATCCTAAAAAAATTTTAGAAAAAAGGGGAGGACTGAGATGAAAAGTAAAAAAATCCGATGGAGCCTTCAGCTTTCTGCAATTGTAATGTGCATTATTTTGCTGGCCTGCTTTCCTATGCCGGCGCTAGTTTCTGCCCAAAGCAAGGTTGATGTTCTTTTTGAGGGGACGGTGAATCTTCCTCTTAGCGAGACCTTTACTGTAACCGCATACAACTCGGGGGCAGAATACGCCGTCAAAAAGAATACTCCGCTGGGGGCACTTCAGGAAGCAGCAGATACCGCTGGCTTCACCTATGATGTCACAGATAAGAAGTACGCTGACTCTGGAGTACTCCTTTTGGACAATGTAGGGAGCTATCGACGTAAGTCCCCAGGCTCCTGGTATGCCTATGTCAACGGTGTCTATAAGGACGGGTATGTAAATCCAGCTGATGGTCTTAACGTGATGGAACTTGAAAATGGCGACAGGGTTGAGTTCTACTACGCCGCTGGTATTGACGATCCGACCGATATCAATACCGTTAAGGAAAAGGCCACTGCGGCGGTTAAAATCGTTGTTTCCACAGGAAAAAGCGCCGCTGGTGAAAGCGCCACTGCAGATTGGACCCTCCAGCTTTCGGGTGCTTCGGAAGGATGGACCCTGAAGTTGCTAGGGGAAGTAGGGGATACAATTACCCAGAAGGAGTCAGGTTTCGAAACGGCCAAATCCGTGCCTCAACTTCGTATAGTAAAATATGCCGAAGATCGCACCACTATCCTTGCTGAGAAGACGATCGATTACCTGTGGATGGAAAGGAACCTCGAGGTCATCGGAGATGGGGAAAAGGTATACCGCTTCGAGGGAGTTACCTTCGACCCCAATAATCTGTGGGATCCGGAGGAGACTTATCCTGGCGGTTTCAAAATTGAAAACGCCGTGAAGGGCACCCGCATCAGAGACCTTTGCGAACTTGTTGGCGGCATGGGTGCAGGTACAGAAGTAGTGCTTGTTGCAAAAGACGGCTATGAGACCAGACTTCCCTACTCCTCCATATATCCTGACCCCTGGGTGCAGGCGCGGCAGGGAGATGCCATTCTCGCCTGGTGGGCTGACGGCAAATACGTACCTGAATACGCTGACGGGATGCGCCTGTTCTTTACCCCCAAGGATGGTATTTACGGACAGTGGGATATGCACGAGACGCTGCCGGAAAAATACTGGCACTATTACTACAGCGATGGCGTCCAGTATCCATCCTGTGCCGGCTTATCGGCCAAGTGGATTACAGAAATCAGGGTATACTCTGTGCCTGAAAGTGATTGGAAGCTTAAGCTCGACGGCCGGGACATCGGCGGTATGGAATACGAAGTAAGCAAAACCTATTTTGAACAAGCCCTTGCCTGCCAGTTCGGTGCTAACCACAGGGCTGCATACACCGATTCTAAAGGCCGGGTATGGGAAGGCATGCCGCTGTGGCTCCTCGTTGGATTTGTCGATGATGCCGACCAGCATTCCGATAAAGCTTTTAATGATGCCTTGGCTAAGGCCGGGTACAAGGTAATAATTACCGCGGCTGACGGCTATTCGGTAATGATCGACAGCAGGGATATCATCCGGAACAACAACTACATTGTAGCTAATACATTGAATGGAACGACCATACCCGAGTCCAGCAGCGATTGGCCGCTCCGGCTTGTCGGACCAGCTGTCAAGGGGTCAACATCGATTTCAAAGATTGTAAGCATCAGGCTGGTCCCCAAGCAGACTTTGACGGATATTGCCGGTCACTGGGCCGGGAACAATATCAAAGAACTGTTTGTCCTTGGGGCCATTAGCGGTTATCCGGATGGCACCTTCAGGCCCGACAAAGAGATAACCAGGGCTGAATTTGCCACAATCCTAGTAAAAGCTTTAAAACTGGAGCAGCAAAGTGGCAAAGTCTTTGGGGATACAGCTGGCCACTGGGCTAAAGATGCTATAGCTACAGTCGCTCATTACGGCATCGTACGCGGTTATGACGCCAACACATTCAGACCTGACGATTTTATTACCCGTGAACAGATGGCTGCCATGATTGTGAGAGCAATAAAACTTACTCCGGCAACCGAAGAGCTATCATTTACAGACAGCGGCAGAATCTCAGGCTGGGCCAAAGAAGCTGTAGCTACGGCGGTGAAGAACGGCATCATGAAAGGCTATCCTGATAATACCATTCGTCCCCAGGCCAAGACCACCAGGGCCGAGGCTGTTACGGTCATCGTTAATGCGTTAAAGAGGGAAAAGTAAGTAAACCTTGGGTAATCGGTTAGCGAAAAAGGCTTGGAGGCGGGAAAGACAGGAGGGGAAAAGTGAGGGTCAGGCTCCATTTTTCCCCGTTACCCGCCCCGTTCCTTATCCTTTCATCATAAAATTTAGAACGCCCATTTTTTGCAGCGGAAAAACTTTTCCTCTGCTGGAATTCTTTTAGAACGTCTGATAACCAGGAGGCATAAGGCATGCAGCATGCTTATATTTGTAGAAAAGCAGCTGTTATTTTTTTGCTATCCCTGCTTATATGCACCGCAGGAGGCGGTTGTGCTCTGCGGGAAGAAGCCGCGCGGGGCATAGTTGTTATTGAGGGAGATGCCGTAGAGAGCAAAGCTTATCTAACGCTGGACGAATTAAAGTCTATGGATGAGGGCCTGGTAGAAGCCGATTACTTTTCCATAAACTCTTACGGGACTAAAGAATATACTCGTTTTAAAGGTGTTTGGGTCTGGCATATTTTGAAGGAAAAGGTGAAAATAAAGGAAAATGCCTCAAAGGTTACCTTCATAGCCGAGGACGGCTACAGCGTGGAATTTAGCCTTGATGATGTTAAGAGGGAAAACTATATCGATGAGCAAAATCCCAAAGCTAGGTACAAAATGATTCTTGCATGGGAGGAAAACGGGAAGGAAATTAATCCGGCCAATGGCAATCCCTTTCAGCTCGTCGTCGGCCAGCGGAAGCCCGGTGATGTGAACAAACCTTACTGGGTGCGCAATGTGAAGACTATCCGCATTGATTGAGAAAAGCCAAGCAGGAGGGTTCAAAAAACTTCAAAAGGCGGAGGTTGTAACGTGAGAGGGGAAATAAAGAACTCCAGGAAGTACTATTTTAGCAATCGGGATCTTCTTGTCATTGCAGTACTTAGCGGTATGGGAGGAGTGATGAGCACTTATGCCGGCTATCTGGGTAATCTTTTAAACCGCATTTTGGGAGTTCCCTTCGGTGCAGGGCAGTTTGTCTCAGGCCTGCATGTTTTCTGGTTCATTCTAGTAGCAGGGCTGATACGCAGACTGGGCGCCGCTACAGCAGCTGGTATGCTCAAAGGGGTAGTCGAGCTGCTCACCGGCAGCACCCATGGAGTGGCCATTGTCTTGGTTTCTCTGGTTCAGGGTTTGCTGGTCGATGTAGTTTTACTGGTGGCTAGGCGCCACAATTTGGCAAGCTATATGCTGGCCGGTGGGGTTTCCGCAGCTTCAAACGTTTTTGTCTTCCAAATCCTCTACTTTTCCGGTGTTGCTTTGACTTATATTTTCTTTATCAGCATTATTTCTTTTGTTTCAGGTGTTCTCATGGCTGGCAGCTTTGGGTACAGCGTGCTGGAGATTGTGCAGCAGGCCAGGCCCTTCCGCATCTCCGGTGCTTTTGATGAAGGTATGGCTGAAGTTGCCGCAAAGGATGGTTATAAAAAAGCAGCTATCCGGCGTTTCAGGCTTGCCGTAACTTTCCTTCTTGTTATGCTGCTGTCTATCGGGGCGGTTTATTACTTTGCTGCTGTGTTTGAACCTCCCTGGACGGGACCCACCTGCCGGGTGGAGGGAGCGGTGGAAAAGCCCATCTCTTTTCGGCTTTCAGACTTCGAAGAATATGAAACGACGATAATCGCCGAATTAAGGGGACAGGTTACTCACGTCCCTCCGCGGGAGTACACGGGAATTCCTTTGAGAGTAATTCTCCAGAAGGCCTCCCCACGGGAGGGGGCTAAAAAACTTAAAGTTATAGCGGCGGACGGCTATACGGTGGAATTTAATATGCAGGAAGTATTAAATGACGACCGGATGCTGCTGAGCCGGGAAGGGGATATGCTTCGCCTGGTTGCTGGAAATTACAGTGGAGGATACTGGGTAAAGCATGTAAACAGGATGATTGTGGAATAAAGTTCATCTGGTAGATTGAAAGGAGTTATTGTGATGGAACCAGTTGTCGAAATCAGAGGACTGACTTTTACTTACAGCGGCTCTGCTTCTCCAGCTCTGGAAGGAGTCGACCTGCAGGTATATCCAGGCGAGTTCCTGACAATTACTGGGCCCAGCGGCTGCGGGAAAACCACTCTTGCCTTATGTATCGCAGGATTTATACCTCATGCTTATGCCGGAAAGATGAAAGGGGTTGTTCGCGTACAGGGGAGGGACACGCGGGAATATCCTGCCGGTGGGCTCTCCAGCATTGTGGGCCTGGTGCAGCAGGACCCGGATGCCCAGCTCTGCACTCTTACGGTGAGCGATGAGGTAGCCTTTGGACCGGAAAACTTGTGCATACCGCCGGAAGAGATACGTGAGAGGGTTTACTTTGCCCTGGATGCCGTGGATGCGCTGGATTTAATGGACAGAAAGGTTCACACCCTTTCCGGTGGCGAAAAGCAGCGTGTGGCCATTGCCTCTGTACTAGCTATGAAACCCTCAATCATTATCCTGGATGAACCCACGGCTAACTTGGACCCCTCCTGCGCCAATGAGGTGCTTAAAGCTCTGAAAAGGTTGAAATACGAACACGGAATATCCGTTGTTATTATCGAGCACCGCCTTGAAAGGCTCATACCCATTTCGGACAGGTTGCTGGTGATGCAGAAGGGGAAGATTGTCGGAGAAGGCACTCCCAAAGATTTCCGTAAAATATATATCCCGGCTGAGAGAAGGGTTGACTCCGTAACCGCCCTTAAGAAAGGGAAGCTACCGGGCTGTAAGACGAAGGTAGAGAAGCCCCTTTTGTCTGTTGAAAATCTCAAAGCCGGGTATGAGAATAAGGATGTCATCTCGGGAATAAGTTTCCATGCTTATCCGGGAGAGACCATTGCCATTATGGGGGATAACGGAAGCGGCAAAACCACCCTGTTGCTGGCTTTGCTGGGGATCCTTAAACCCCGGGAAGGGAAAATTTACCTGGACGGCGAAGATATAACAAGGGAAAAGGCTAGCCGGCGTGCCAGGGTTATGGGTCTTACTTTTCAAAATCCCAACCACCAGATCTTCGAAAATACAGTTTTCAAAGAAGCGGTGCTCCCATCACTTTTTTTAAGCAGGGACACGCTAGGGGAAATCGAGCATAGAGCTGACTGTTTATTGGAAGCGTTCGATTTGAAACAATATAAAGATGCAAACCCCTTTACGCTGAGTCTGGGAGAAAAAAAGAGGCTTACTCTGGTCTCAGTGCTGGCCTATTCTCCCAAGGTCTTAATATTAGATGAGCCCCTTGTAGGGCAGGATGACTATCGGCTTGACGTCCTTATGGCTGTACTGCGAGAGCACAGCGCCCATGGAGGTATAACCCTGATGGTTTGCCACGAACCGGCCGTGGTTGCTTCCTGCTGTCACAGGATTCTTTTCCTCTCGGAGGGGAAGCTCATCATAGATGCGCCGGTTAATGAGGCACTGGCGAAGCTGGCACAGCTAGGGTTGGAAGAGTACCTGCCCGCAGGGTATGAATTTTCTCTGCCAGGAGAAGAAGGTAAAAAAAGTGAGCAGTCCCGTATTACCGTCCGTGACAGGATAACGTCCGCGGTGAACGGATTTTCTCCGGAGCCGACCCGTGACGGTAACCGCACCCTGCTGCACCGCATTCATCCCCTTGTCAAATTGTTTTTTCTTTTCAGTTTCAGTATGACCGTTTTTGCCGTACCTTTTTGGAGGGGAGAGATAACTCTTTTCTGCCTGCTGCTGGGCCTGTATGCTCTGGCAGGACAGGGCCTTGCTTTTTTTTCTCGCAGGCTGCGCTTTATTTTTGTTTTTGGTTTATTAATTTTCCTTGTCCAGATTCTTGCGGTAAAAGAAGGCATTTTGCTTTGGCAATTTGACCTCGGTTCGGTGCGCCTTTCAATTTGGTCGGAAGGACTCTCGAGGGGCTTAAGCATGATGCTGCGCTTTGTTAATATTATCGGTTCCAGTTATCTTTTTGTGGTTACGACAGATTCAAACAGGCTCGCTTATGCCCTGATGCAGGCCGGACTGCCGTACAGGTTTGGCTTCATGCTTATTACGGCCCTGCGATTTATTCCCGTATTTCATATGGAACTAGAGCAGGTGAAGAATGCTCAGATGGCCAAGGGGATTGAAATTGAGGGAATTTCCCCAGGAAAGCTTTTAAGGGTAGTCAGGTATATTTTAGTGCCGCTTGTGATATCGGCATTGAGCAGGGTGGATTCTCTAACCATTTCGATGGAGAGCCGAGCATTTGGCCTCTATCCTGCAAGAAGTTACATGTATTCCCAGAATTTGTCCAGAAACGATAAAATAGCCATCTTCGTAATTCCCGTTATTTTCCTGCTCTTTTATCTTATTTTTCGCTCCTTAGTTTAATGCTGCAGCAGCAAGTCCGATCGATGAAGCAGGAAGCACCTCTTTAGGTGGATGGTAGTTCACATTATAATGGTAACCATACCATCGTGCATACTTATATCGGTAGCGTCAAATAAGAATATGAGGATTCCCTAAAAAATGGAATTAGCAGGTAGTAGTTGGCAAATCAAAAGAGCAAAAGTTGGAGTTAGAAGAAACCATGAAAATAAATAATACCTAAGCTTTTATGGAAAAAAAGGCATACTTCACCCTTTCGGTAAAAAGACTGTTTTTAAATTCAGTCTAGTTTACCGTATAAAGCTTGTCAAGATTTCTGAGTTTGATGTCTGTGTCAAGAGGTTGTAGGTAAAAAATTTTTTAAGCTGACCTTCACCACTATTTAAGTTCAGGTGACATAAATTTGATGTATTATATTGCCATTTATGTAAAATAATTACTGCATAAGTTG
>JAKIHM010000010.1 GCA_021608145.1 Thermovorax subterraneus | reverse complement strand
TGTCAACTTATGCAGTAATTATTTTACATAAATGGCAATATAATACATCAAATTTATGTCACCTGAACTTAAATAGTGGTGAAGGTCAGCTTAAAAAATTTTTTACCTACAACCTCTTGACACAGACATAACGGAGCTGTATCTTGACTTGCTGATAAAAATATGCTAATATATTTTTTGCTAGTTGTTGCGGGATGGTGTAACGGTAGCACCCATGACTCTGGATCATGTAGTCCAGGTTCGAATCCTGGTCCCGCAGCCATGGCCCTATCGTCTAGTGGTCCAGGACGCCGCCCTCTCACGGCGGAAACCGGGGTTCGAGTCCCCGTAGGGCTACCAAAATTTAAAAAAATTATGCACAGTAAAACCCCCTTAAGATTAGGAGAGGGGGGTTTTTTATTTTTTAACCTATGCTTTTATTGCCCTAATAAGATTATTCAAGCTTTTAAACCTTCGGGAATCCACATAAGATACAAAAAGATTCCACAACGGCAGCGCATATAAATATACGGCATAAACAATGCTGCTTTTAGGTGCGCCTATGGTCGTGAGAGGAAAAGCCGCAGCGATGCTCCACGGTATAAGGGCGCTGATCACGATAACCGAATTTTCCAGGAAAACGGCCAGTTTTTCACGGTCTTTGAACATCTTTTCTGTTATCTCGTAGGTAAGCATCGTGGCAAGGGTTTGATTGCAGCTTAAAGCCGCGGTTATCACTGAAACCACTAAAACTGCGGCAAAATTGGTGCTGCGCCGGGCCACCATGAAGCTCCATTCTTTTATTCTATTCAGTATATTGGTATTGCGAAAGATGCCGAAATAAGAAGAAGAAATTGCAATTATAAGCATCGTTTGTAACATTGAAGCAATGCCGCCTCCGTCCATCAAGGCGGCTAGTTTTGCATCTTCAGAGCGATATCCTATCACCATGCACCTCAAAAGTTCGTAAACGCTCATCCCCTGGAAAAATATACACACCAAAATACTGGTTACAATACTGCACAAAATTGTTACTTTGATATTCAACTTTAGAAGGGTAAGTAACATTATGACCGCCGTCGGCAGAACGACCCACGGGGTTAGATTAAAGCTTTGCGCGAACAATGCGAGTTTTTTACTGGTAACCTGTAGGCTGCTTTCAACGCGTCCAAAAACGGCATAAAAGGCTACCGCCAATATGAAAGGTATTATCGATGTCTTCATCATGTTGGCAATGTTCCTGTGGATATTTGTCCCGGTAAGTTCGCTCACCAATAAGGCACTCGATGACATCGGAGAACATCTGTCGCCGAAAAAGACGCCAGATAAAATGGCACCACCCAAATAAAAATCCGGAATGCCCAAGGCTTTTCCCGTCATCATGCAGATAATTCCCATGGTGCTGACAGTCCCAAAGGCAGTCCCCGTCAGAAAAGACACCAACGAACACAGAAGGAAAGAAAATAAAATAAAAAATCTTGGTTCAATCGCCGACACTGTATGATAGATTATGAAAGGGATTGTGCCGCCGGCTCGCCAAAGGGCTGTGAGCATTCCGATTAGAGAAAATACGATGAGTATGGTTCGGGCTTCTTTTATGCCGGCAAGCATCATCCGCAAAATCTCTTCAAAGGTAAATTTTTGGTATAGAGCATAAATCGCAAAAAGGACCAATCCTGCAAAAAGTGCAATCAAAACCGATACGTTTTTTACTATACAAAATAAAAGTAAAAGCGAAAAAACGAGAAGTGTAAGCACCTCAGCCATCGTATCGCCACTTTCAAATTCTTTTTTTAAAAGTCGTCGCCTTTCTGCTGCATTGAATCAACTTTCTTCTTTTCCGCCATTTGCCTTAGTCGGCAGAAGGAGCAAATTTCCGCTGTGGTCACCTGACCGCATATCTTGCATTCATTTAATTTAACGGGTTCCGAATATTTCTCAAAGTATTTTCTTCCTTTCTTATAGAAATTAGTAAGAAAGCGCTGTTTCGTGCCGGGACTTTCATCTTCCAATTTATTAAGGATTTCTTTATACAATATCGAACTCGCACCTAACGCGTGGGGGCACTCCTCGTGGATGAATTCAATACCGTTAAACAATACATAGGCTAGATTTTCCCTTTCTGTCAACGTAAATAAAGGCTTGACTTTTTTTACCAGCTTGGGATGGATACTCGGAAGTACCGGCGATTGACGAGCGAGATACCCCTCCTGCCAGCTTAAAACATTTCCGAGAAGGGTTGCCGCCTCATCGTCCAAATTGTGACCGGTCGCCACCGCGTCAAATCCGCCGTCTAGCGCAACCTTGTTAAAAAGATACCTTTTTATCGTCCCGCATAAAGAACAGGTGCTGCGGCGGATTTCCCGCGCTAAAGCCGGGATGCTAAAACCGTATTCTTTTTCGATGCTCTTTATAATGACCGGCGCATTGTTTGCTTGAGAAAATTTTTCTACTACTTCCTGTGACCTGTCCGAATAGGCCGATATGCCAAGATTGATGTACATTCCCGTTACGTTGTATCCCAATTTTAATAATATATGCCATAAAGCCATGCTGTCCTTCCCGCCGGATACCACTACAAGTATTCGGTCATTGGGCTTAAACATTTTTTCCCTCTTAATGTTCCGCTTTACCTGTTCAGAATAATATATCCGAAAGCAATTGCTGCAAAAAGCTGTGTTATGCCTTTTCAAGTATATTTCTGCCTTTTCCTTGCACCTACGGCAGAGCACTCAAATCCCCCCTTTATCCTCCGGATATCGCAGAGAGCACTTCAACCACATCTTCCTCGTTTAGCTTTTCGTCAGGTGTCAGCATTTTGCCGTTTCTCAATACCAGATTGGATTCAAGACTAAAGTTTAATTCTTCAGCCAACTGCTTTACTGTTTTTATACCCTTCACCTCGACTTCTTTTCGAAACGGCATCTTAAAAATGACCTTCATGTTCCTCACTCCTTTCTGGTTATACGGCTTATGTTATTATTCCCCTGTTTCAGATATTTTCAGCAATTCCTTAGAAATAATCTTCTCACCGTTGTCTATTATACCTTCTTTTATAATTTTGTTCAAACATTAAGGCAGGTACATAATCGAGCACCTGCCCTTTGCTTTTTCATCTAATAGTCCGCTATCTATAATACTCCTTAAACGCTTTTTCCATTTCCCTCTGAGCGTCCCTGCGCTTTATGTCTTCCCTTTTGTCATACAACGTTTTTCCCTTGGCGACCGCCAATTCGACCTTTACAAGACCCCTTTCGTTCAGGTAAACCCTAAGGGGTATCAGCGTCACTCCTTTTTCCTTTACAAGGCCGTAGAGCCTGTCTATTTCTTTGCGGTGCATCAGGAGTTTTCTCGGTCTTAAAGGGTCTTTGTTGTATATGTTCCCCTTCTCGTACGGGCTTATGTGCATATTGTATAGGTAAAGCTCCCCCTTTTCCACTCGCGCAAAGCTGTCCTTCAAATTGGCCTTGCCTTCCCTCAAAGATTTTACTTCGGTCCCGGCAAGTGCAATGCCGGCTTCATAAGTCTCTAAAATATGGTAATCGTGCCTTGCCTTCCGGTTAGTCACCAAATCCCGACTTGCCCTCTCTCTCAAATCTCTCGCCCCCTTCTAGTCCAGTTTCTCTTCAAAAATAAAGTCTATCTGCCGCTCATTTTTGTTCACCCTGGCGACCCGTACTTTCACACGATCTCCAATCTTGAAAACTTTTTTCGTCCTTTCGCCTCTTAAGGTTATTGATTTTTCGTCGAACCGGTAAAAATCGTCTTCCAAAGTGCTTACGTGGACCAGTCCTTCTACGGTATTTTCCAGCTCCACAAAAAAGCCGAAAGGGGTGACGCTGGATATTATGCCAGGGAAGACTTCGCCTATTTTCCCTGCCATGTACTCCGCCATTTTGAGTTCCACCGTTTCCCTTTCCGCTTCTTCGGCTATCCGTTCCCTTTCGGAAGAATGCTTTGCTATCCGGCCCAAGACCTCGTTCAAGTATTCCATGCGTTCTTCATCCAATTTGCCTTCCAGCTGTTCTCTTAAGATACGGTGAATGACCAAATCGGGATAGCGTCGAATCGGTGATGTAAAGTGAGTGTAATAATGGGACGCCAACCCGAAATGCCCTAGATTCTCTTCGCTGTAACGGGCTCTCTTCAATGACCTCAAGAGCACGGTGCTCACAACCCGCTCCTCGGGCTTCCCCTTTACCGCCTCCAAAATCTGCTGCAGGGCTTTCGGCTTTATGTTTTTTATGCCTTTTATGGAATATCCGAGATTGTGCAAAAACTCCTGCAGGGCGTACATCTTTTCCATGTCGGGTATCTCGTGCACCCTGTACACAAAGGGGACTTTCAACCAGTACATGTGCTCGGCTATGACCTCATTGGCTGCCAGCATAAACTCTTCAATTATTCTTTCTCCCGTGCGCCTCTTCTCTTTTCTTATTTCCACAGGACGTCCGCTTTCGTCCAGGATTACTTTCGCTTCCTCGAAATTGAAGTCCAAACTTCCCCTTTCAAACCGCTTCCGGTTCAATTTTGCCGCGAGTTCTTCCATCAGCTTGAAGTCTTCTATCAGATACTCGTAACGCTTTACCGTCTCTTCGTCATTTTCCTCCAAAATTTTATTGACCGCAGTATAGGTCATGCGCTCGCAGGTTCTAATGATACTCGGAGTTATCTGGTAGCTTCTTACCCTAGCGCTCTCGTCAAAATCGATGATTACGCTCATCGTAAGACGTGGAACCTTCGGATTTAGACTGCAGATGCCGTTGGAGAGTTTTGGAGGCAGCATCGGTATCACCCGGTCCACGAGGTACACACTGCAGCCCCTCTTTCTCGCTTCTTTATCCAAAGGGGTGTCTTCCTTTACGTAATAACTTACGTCGGCTATGTGGACTCCCAACCTATAGCCGCCGGGTATTTTTTTTACCGACACCGCGTCATCCAGGTCTTTCGCATCCTCGCCATCTATGGTCACTATTTTTTCGTTTCTTAAGTCCAGTCTTCCTTTTAGTTCCTCATCGGTTATTTCTTCCGGTATCTGTTCAGCCTGCCTAAGGACTTTCTCCGGGAATTCCAAAGGCAGGTTGTATTTTTTTATAACCGCCAGCACATCAATGCCCGGCTCGTCCTCGTAACCCAATATCTCAGTCACGCGACCTTCAGGGTTTCGCCGTCCTTCGGGCCATCTGGTGATGCTCACAACTACTTTTTGGCCCGATTTTGCCCCCGCCGTGTCGCTTTTGGGCACGAAAACGTCAAAGTAAAATCTCTTGTCGTCCGGAGTTACAAAGGCAAACTGCTTTCTGCACTCGATAGTGCCTACAATCCTCGTGGACGCCCTCTTCAGTATCCGGACGACTTCTCCTTCGAGCCTTCCGCCAGATGGTTTGAAAAGCGGCCTGACTATTACTCTGTCGCCGTGTACAGCGCCGTTCAGGTTTTCCAGCCCGATGTATATATCTTCCATTTCGGGATTGTCTGGAATCAAAAAGGCATATCCCTTGGGGTTGCCTTCCAAGTGCCCTACTACCAGGTTCATCCGTTCGGGAAGACCGTACCTGCCCTTTCTGTTTTTTACGACAAGGCCTTCTTTTTCCATGGACTGGAGGGTCTTAAGTAATAGGTCCGCCTCTTTTATGTCAAGATCCAACGCTACCAATATTTCCCCTTCGGTCATGGGCCTATATCCTTCACTTTTCATCAGTTCAAGAATTTTATCCTTCAGTTTCAGTTTTGTATCCCCCTCCGATGAATTTTCTGTAAAACTCCCTAAGTAGTTTTCCCAATCTTTTCATTCATTTTACACCTTTGCTCCATTTTTGGCAAGTTTTCAAGGTCTTTTTGCTGAAACCTATATCAAAAGCGCGATTCCGACTGCGGCTAAAATCCCCATAAATCCACCAAAATAAAAGGGCGCCGGTGCTCCAAAGGCATTCCACAGGGCCCCCGCTATGAGAGAGGCGGGCAAAAGGCCTATGCCCACCAGAGTGGCGTGGAGCCCAATCATAGTTCCTCTCACGTTTTCCGGTGCTATATCTGAGATAAAGGCCTTCTCTACACCTTCGGTAAATGCCATGTAAAGCCCATAAGCTGCAAAAAGCGCCCATATGGAGGCAGGCGTGCTTGCCAGTGCGAAGCCTAAGTAAACTAGGCCGTAAACCACATATCCGGCCACTATCAATGCCTTCCTGCCTATTCGGTCAGAAATAGCTCCCGCAGGATATGAGGCGGCGTTGTACACCAGGTTGTACGTAAGGTAAAGAAGGAGTATGGTTTTTGCATCAAATCCCACATCTTTTGCCCTTAAAAGCAGGAACTGGTTCGAGGAGTTGCCCAAGGTGAATATGAACATCAGGACAAGAAAGGATTTCAAGCGGCGGTCCAGGGCTTTCCAGTTCAGGGATGGCCTTTCTTTACTTATTTTGGCAACTCCCTTTTCTTTAACAAAAAATAAAGTCATTACGCCCATAACTGCCGGAATTAAGGAGTACAGGAATATCTGGCGGAAATCGAGATGCTCCCTGGTTATGAAGTAATAGGCCAGCAACACCCCTATCGTCGCTCCAAGGGTATCCATGGTCCTGTGGAGCCCGAAAGCCCTGCCGCGGGTTTCTTCGGAAGACGATTCGGCTATGAGGGCATCTCGGGGAGCAGTCCTTATGCCCTTGCCGAATCTGTCGACGACTCTCCCTGCCAGTACTACCGGCCAGGAAGAAGCTGTGTAAAGGAGAATCTTTCCCAAAGTAGAAGCGCTGTACCCGGCTATGGCAAAAGGCTTGCGGCGTTTTACCCTGTCTGAGAAGTACCCTGAAAAAACTTTCAACAAACTCGCCAGGCTCTCGGCAATCCCCTCGATGGTGCCTACGATAAGTGGGGTAGCTCCTAGCTTGGTAGTAAGAAAAATGGGAAGCAATGGGTACACCATTTCCGTGCTTATGTCCGTCAAAAGGCTTGTAATCCCCAGCAGGATTATATTCAACATTACATAGATCCCTCCACCCTGTATACTTTCTGGGCAAAATCGGCAAATTCTCTTCTGCACTCTTCCAGAATCTCTTGTGCTCTTGCACTTAAGGGTGCTCCGAAGAAATCCCTCGCTTTTATTTTGTCAAACCATCGAAGGAGCTTCCCCAGCTCCTCTTCGTTTTCCTCAAGTTCCGCAAAGGTGAAATTTTCCCGCTCCGTCTCTTTCATTAGCTCCGCAAAAAAGTCGCCGCATTTTTCAATGAGCTCCTCGTACTCTTTATTCCGCTGGGCGTTGAATGATTCTATAAGATTTGCGACGTCACCTTCCGATACCGTCTCCACCTCGAATAGATGGGCTTCGCCTCCCGCAGACCTGATCTCCCTGGCAAAATCCAAAAGCTCCTTTTTCAAATTATTCAGCAAGGGGCAGATGGCTGCCGATTGCTGAAGATAAAGGGCCCCTATTTCCTTCATCTTGCGCCAGGCTTTTACTCTGAGGGTCGACGGCTCTACGGGCACCCTGTAGATCAGCAGCAGCCACTTCCGGTCACTATCGGTCACTTTCATACCCCCTTCTTGTAACATTTGTTTTTATCATAATTGTAACAAATGTTTCATTAAAAAACAACCATTATTTTATGTTTTATGAAATATTTCAAGCTGAAGGACTGACTTATTATCGTCATTTAACAATGTGTTAAATAGCCTTGATTTATTCAATAGATCGGTTAAAATTTCTTTGGGAGGTGAGAAGTTTTGGAATGCATCATAGCAAAAAATAAAGCCATCTGCACGTGCACTTACGAACCATGCCCACGAAAGGGACGCTGTTGTGAGTGCCTACATTACCACAGACGAAATGGAGAGCTGCCCGCATGTTACTTTTCGAAGGAAGCCGAGAAGACTTACAATAGGTCTATAGAATTTTTTATTGAGGATTATAATTCAGGGCGCTAGATCTAAAAAACAAATCCGCTTTTAGGCTTGAACCTAAAAGCGGATTTGTCATTATTCTTCGACAACCTTCTCGTAAAATCCTTTAGGATGATCGCAGGCCGGACATTTCTCCGGCGGTTCCGTTCCCTCATGTATGTATCCGCAGTTTCGGCAGCGCCATTTGACCGGCTTTTCGCTCTTGAAAAGGGTGCCCTCTTTCAGCTCAGAAAGCAGCCTGCGGTATCTTTCCTCGTGGACCTTCTCAACTTCTGCCACTTTCTCAAAGCGTTCGGCTATTTCATGAAACCCCTCTTCTCTTGCAACTTTTGCAAATTCCTTGTACATGTTGGTCCATTCGTAGTTCTCGCCTGCTGCAGCTTCTTCTAAATTTTTGGCAGTATCGCCGATGAGTCCTAGATATTTTGCCCACACTTTTGCATGTTCTTTCTCATTTTCCGCCGTTTCCAGAAAAATAGCAGCAATTTTCTCGTAACCTTCTTTTTTTGCAATAGAGGCGAAATAAGTGTATTTGTTCCTTGCCTGAGATTCGCCGGCAAAAGCTTCCCACAGATTTTTTTCGGTTCTTGTTCCTTTTAATTCCATCAAACATCCCCCTTAATAGTAATTATTACTATTTGTTATTATTATACATTAACATTTTTCAAATTTCAAGAGCCAAAAATTTTTTCTTACCCTTCACTGCCATCCTGCTTCTGCACAAAAAATTTAAATATTTCCATCGGCAGAGGGAATATTACCGTTGAATTTTTCTCCACAGCAATTTCGCTCAAAGTTTGAAGTTGCCGTAGCTGTAAGGCTCCGGGGTTTCTTGAAATTATGTTTGCTGCCTCCGAAAGCTTTTCTGCCGCCTGAAGTTCCCCTTCTGCTCTTATTATTTTAGCCCTTCTTTCCCTTTCTGCCTCAGCCTGCTTCGCCATGGCCCGTTTCATCTCCTCAGGAAGCTCAATGGATTTAATTTCTGTCGCTGTTACTTTAACGCCCCACGGGTCGGTGGCCCTGTCCAGTTCCTCCCTTAACATCTCATTTAATTCCTGGCGTTTTGCCAGTATGTCGTCTAAATCGTACTTTCCCAATATTGCTCTCAAAATGGTTTGAGCAAGGAGGCTTGTAGCGCTAAAGTAATTTTGAACTTTCAAAACGGCAAGTTCCGGTTGGAACACATTAAAATAAACGACAGCGTCAATTAATACTGGGATATTATCCTTGGTTATAATTTCCTGTCGAGGCACGTCTATGGTAGCTGTCCTCAAGTCGACCACCAGCAATCGATCTATCCCAAAAGGCATTATTACATTTATACCCGGCCCCACTACGTAAGCGAACTTACCAAACCGCAAAAGAACCCCCCGCTGGTACTCGTTTACGATTTTAATTGTATTCGCCATCAACGAGATTAACACCGCGAGTAAAACAAAAGATACAACGGGGTTTCCCATCATAAGCGAAGCAAGGAAGATTACAGCAGATATAGCCGAAGTAAAAGCTATGACGGACGTCCTTTTTGAGTTAACGGCAAAACCTATCCACAACAATATGAGTAAGATCTCCACAAGTAGCATTACGAAGTTCACCGTCCTAAAAATACTCTCGAAAGGATAAAAAATAAAATTCATAAGTAGGCCTCCTTTTTTTATAAACTATCATAATATAATTCTTCCTTTAATTTTAACATTTTATTTCCATATTGTAACCAAAAAATCTCAATAAATTAATTGAAATCTCAGTAATTATATTAGTATAATAACCTATATACAAACTTGGGTTAGGAGTGAAAATAATGGCGACAATTAGAAACAACGGGGTAAATCAAGAGCTCTTCGAAGAAATAGTTCGAGATTTTAATAAATCATACTTTTCTCAATTAATGGGATTCAAATTGATCGAATTAGGAAACGGCAGTGCTACCATAGAACTCCAGCCGAAAAAAGAACTATTAAACATAATGGGAATACTTCATGGCGGAGTATCAGCAGCACTTTGCGATACCGCTATGGGAATTTCTGTCAGGACTTTTGGTAAAACATCTGTTACCGTAGAGTTGAAAATAAATTATTTAATTCCTATAAATCCAGGAGAAAAAGTAAAAGCCTATGGAAAAGTCATTAAACTTGGTGAAAATATTTGTGTAGCCGAAAGTGAAATAATAAATGAAGAAAACAAAGTAGCGGCAAAGTCTTTGGGAACTTATTTTATACTCAAAAATTCATAAAAAAATGCCCACTGAACATCTTAAATCTTTCAGTGGGCATCTTGTTGAAATCAAATTTATTAATATTGCTTAAATCACTATCCTCCAGCTGCTATTGGGACCAAAAATATTTCGTCGCCATCTTTCAGCTTCGTATCCTTTCCCTCCAAAAAGGCAATATTTTTGCCATTTACCATTACGACCTGGGAAAGCTCCCTGTTCGATTTGAAAAGGAATTTTTCCATCGGTTCTCCGTATTCCGTTTTTAAGTATGTCAAAAAGTCATTTACTGTAGCACCTTCGGGCAAGTAAATTATTTTTTCATGAGCACCTATGATCTTTGCGATTTCAGAACCTGTAATTACCTTTATCTTTATCAATTAGAGACACCCCATCTTTTTCAGGTCTTCAATGACATATTCCAAGCCTAATTCTTTGAGTTTCTCTTCAGTGGGAATTCCGTTTTTATTCCAGCCCCTTACTTCATAGTATTCATCCAGCATCATATCCAATTGTTCCCTTGGGATATAAGAGCCCTTAGAACCTCCTTCTTTCAAGGGTTCGGTCAGTATTCTCTCCGGGAACGTGTCGTCTTTCCTGCTAATGCCTTCTCTCACGTTAAATGCCCTGGCAAGGTTGTTAATCCTTTCGCCTACCTTCATAACATCTTCAGCGGTGAAATCATAGCCGCAGACAGCGTTGAAAAGCTCCGCCATGTGCTCTAATGGCCCGGGCATGTAGTGAGCGTCAAATACAAAGTTGCACATAACTGCTGCATCGCAGCAGGCAGCCTTTGCATCCTGGTTCCACTTGGTAATCCTTCCCTTGCCCTTCGGGTCCAGTCTGTCTACAGGCTCAGGAACTGGCGAACCAAATACATCCTGCGAAGCATAGCCCTTGTTATGGTCCGCTCCGGTATAAGTCGTTGCAAAACTGAATCCGTGGGTCTTTAAAGCTCTCGGGTCATATCCGGGCATTTCTATTCCCTTTATTATCATAGCATATTTTTCGGCTCCCCTTCCGATCTTTTCAGCAGCCGCCTTCGTACCGTCGGCAAGTACAGCACCAAAACCTTCTCTGTAAGCCATCTGACGAATTAGCTCCAGCATTGCCTCTTCATTTCCGAATTTCAATTCCAATCCGCCCGTATCTTCTTTTGTAATAATTCCCCTTTCGTAAAGCTCCATAGCAAATCCTATGGTAACGCCGGTTGATATGCTGTCAAGCCCCAATTCGTTGCACAGCCTGTCTCCGTAAATAATGGCGTCCACGTTGTCTATTCCGCACTGTGCTCCAAGTGCAAAAACCGTTTCATACTCCGGAGGCGATACTGTCCCTTTATACCGCCCTTCTTTGACTAGCCTTACCTGGGTACAAGCTACCGGACAACCGTAGCAAGGCTCTTTTCCTATCTTTTTGGCAGATAGTGTGGCGATTCCAAGGCCCGGAACGGGATTCCATTCACCGGTAGCGCTGAAGTTTTTAGCGGGGCAAGCACCCAATCCCCAAAGAATTTCTATAACTGAAGATGTTCCGTGTTGACCCAGCGCCGGGTAAAGACCTGGTGCTTCTTTGAATGCCTTTAACATCTTGGCGTGGACTTCCTTGAAGGCATCTTCCGAGGCAATTGATACTTTCTTTGTGCCTTTTACTGCTATGGCTTTCAGATTTTTGGAAGCCATTACAGTTCCGGTGCCGCGCCGCCCGAAAGCACGATTTCTATCATTCATTATAGAAGCAATCTTGGACATATTTTCCGCAGCCGGCCCTATTGATGCAACCCTTATGTTGTGGTCATTCAGCCAGGTCTTTATGAGATGTTCGCAATCATGGGTGGTAGTGCCCCAGAGTTTGTCCGCCGGCCTGAATTCCACCTGGTCATCTTTTATATATAGGTACACCGGCTCTTCTGATTTCCCTTCGATTATCAGCACATCATGTCCGGTATTTTTGAATTCCACCGGAAAATGCCCGCCAGAGAGTGACAAACACACTATCCCCGTCAAAGGAGACTTGGTCGCCAAAGCTAGCCTGCTTGTAGAAGGTGTCCTAGTTCCGGTAAGAGGCCCGGTAGCAAAAATAAGCTTGTTTTCCGGACTCAAAGGATCTGTTCCCGCAGGTACTTCATCGTAAAGATATTTGATTCCAACGCCTGCACCGCCTATAAAATCCTTTGCCACTTTTTCGGACAACGGTTCAACTTTGTAAGTTTTGTTCGTCAAATTTACCCTGAGAACCTTGCCCCAGTATCCGCCATACATTTTTTATCTACCTCCATATTCTTATATTTTTAACTTTAAGCATCAACTTTCAAAGATGCCTTCATCTTTGCATTCTTTGAAACTCCCCAGAAGAAAGCTATTATTCCCATTATTGCAAAATGTATGGCCCCAACTATAAATGCGTTAGTATTAATGTTGCTTCCCAACATGGCAGCCAATGGGGTTATTATATAGGGACACAGGAAAGAGCCTAGGTTCTGCCCGGCGGTAACCAGAGATATAGCCATCGGAACTGAAGCTGGGCTTACAGATGAACTAGTCCCCACCATTATGCTGGAAAATATAGTAGTTACCGCAAAACCATAAAGCAGACTCCCAATATGGACCAAGAGGATGGTGTTTGCATAAGCTATAATGAGATACGACAAAACACCCATGAAAAATCCCACAGCAAGGCTAACATTTTTTACTGCCTGCATCAGTTTTCCGAATACTAATCCCATTAGGAATCCTCCGATAGCAAATATCATGGTAGCTTGACCCGCATCTGCTGCAGTGCCGACGTTCTTTTCACTTATTAAAAATGCCAGGTAAGTAGCTAAAATCATTCCCGAAATGAAGTAAGCGAACATCGTGAATATCCAACCATAAGCTCCTGATACGTTAACTTTTTCTGGCGCTTTTCCTTCCTGCCCGCCTGCAGCCCTCATCGGTTTAACATTTGGTAGCCAGGCTGCAACACAGATAAGCGAAATCAATGCTATTAAGTGCACGAAAAATGTCATATTCCAGCCCATCATGGCAAGGTACCCACTTATTAAGACCATCGCAGCGCATCCTAACATCTGGGCCGAAGTGAGCTGCCCCATGACATTTGCCCTTTCGTCACCTTCGAAATTGGCAGCAACCATTGCAGGTGACAAAGCCTGTGCTGCTGCTACTCCAAAACCGAAAATTGCTCTCATCACCAATATCGCTGAGAAAGAGTTCATAAATGCAGGAACTATTCCTCCCACTAGGAAACAGAGCACTCCCAATAGAACTAAAGTTTTAATTGGCACATACTCCTGGAGTTTACCTATTATTGGTGTGGCTACAATTATTACCATACAAGGTATTGTGATTAAAAGCTGTATTGAAGTCTGGGGTACATTGCTGAAGTGCTGTCCTATTACGGCAAGCCCGCTTGCTATGGCCATTGCCCCCATCATCAAAATACCCACGCTGAAAATAGCAAGCTTTACCATGCCTTTAGATTGTTCCATAAACGATACCCCCCATTAAATTTTTAAAAGGCTTACGAGGTTTTATTAGGAGGCAAAAAGCCTCCTAATATTAATTCCTGAATGCATTAAGGTAAACTTTTTCACATTCTTCTTCGGTGGTCTTTTTGGGATTATTCATCCCTGAATTGTCGCGAACGGCTTCTTTTACCATGGCAGGTACTTTATCCTTTGTCACATTTACATCATCCAGATATTTGGGAATTCCTAGGTCTGAAATCAGCTGCTCCACAAGCTCTACTGACTTTTCTGCAGCTTTTTCTACAGAAAGGTCGCGAATATCCGCCCCCATAAACATCGCTATGTCCGCATATTTTTGATAGCAGGCATCCATGTTAAATCTCATCGTATGGGGCAGCATTATGGCATTCGCCAGGCCATGAGGTATGCCGAATTGGGCACTCAGCTGATGGGCCGTCTGGTGACACAAACCAAGTCCATTTACGTTAAAGGCAAACCCTGCCATCATCGATGCTTCTAACATAGCAGCCCTGGCATTTATATCCTTGCCATCCTTTACAGCTTTCCTGAGATTTTTAGAAATCATCCTTATTGCCTGAAGTGCCGCACCATTTGCAGCTTCAAAATCCACCACTGAAACGTAAGATTCGATGGCGTGAGTGAGGGCATCTATCCCGGTATAAGCTGTGGCAGCAGGTGGCAATGATACTGTTAATTCAGGGTCTAGTATGGAAACATTGGGCACTATAAAGGGACTTAAAACGCCGTATTTCACGTGTCTTTTTGTATCGGTTATAACGCTAACCATTGTAACTTCAGTACCGGTGCCTGCAGTAGTTGGAATGGCAACGAGCGGAAGCACTTTTGGTCCTATCTTCGTTATACCTCCAATTTCGATGCTGTAGTCTCCTACATATCCACCGTGGGTGTATGTAACATTTGCAGCTTTCGCTGCGTCAATGGAACTTCCTCCTCCTATAGCGACAACCGCTTCGGGTTTTCCGTCTTTCATCATTTCAACCGCATTCATCACCTGTTCTTCCGTCGGATTGGGGCTGATCCCGGAAAATATGGAAACCGAAAATCCATCCTTTTTAAGAAGTTCTACTAGTTCAGTAACCATCGGTAAAGTTTTCAAAGTCTCATCGGTAAAAACAATTACCCTCTCTTTCACTCCCAATTCTTTGAGCTCGTTGCCAACTGTCTTTACGGCACCGACTCCCTTGACGACTTTATTCGGCCACAGGCCAAAACCCACGCTCATTATTGACATAACAGATGACCTCCCGCTTATTTTAATTTTCCTGATGTTCAACTAAATCATAAATTACTGACATTAACACCTCCTTTTGTCCATCAAATTTTAAGTAAGCGTTTCATTTAGTCTTTCAACCACATACCTAGCTACATCTGCACAAAGCCTAGCGCATCTTTCATGCATCTCAGGGGATAAGGGCTCGAAACCTGAAGCCTTACACCAATTGCCTACGGAATGAAGGCACAGCTCCGAATTGCTGATACTCGTCACCATCTCATTTTGTCCTTCTGGAACGAATTTGGGAAATTCGAAGTTTTTATACCACACCATCAATTCATTCAGCAGTTTATCCTGTGTCTTTACATCCGTAACAAGTCCTATAGCCAGGGCAGCGCCTACTATGGCACCGCAGATGGATGAGTGGCCCGGAACACCTCCTTTAAATCCTTGAATAACTTCTGGCGGTATAAGATTGAAAGGATAACCTACCTCCTCTGCTAAGTAACCGATAAGGCCTGCTGCAGTACCGTAGCTACACGATTTTTTCGCCTTACAATTTTCATAAGCCCTTTTTGCCGCCACATCCGGGTCGAGCTTCTTGTAATTGTAAGGCCAGCTTATATTATTTCCATTGCCAGTAACCATTAATTAAACCCTCCTTTTTTAAATTTATATTTTAAGTTATCTCACCTTATCCTCCATTATCTTTTTGAGCATTCCCCATTTTTCTCTAAATATCGCCTCATCCATCGTCTTAAGGTTTGGCGATATTCTTGGAGTAAATTCCATCATAGCGAGTATATCTTTTTCTAAATCAATCCCCGGAGCAATTTCGATCAATGTTAGACCCTCCGGCTCCAGAGAAAATACGCATCTTTCGGTAACATAGAGAACCGGCACCTTGGTTGACCTTGCGTAATTGCCGCTGAAGGTCACCTGCTCGACTTCATTCACAAATTTCTTATGCTCCCCTTCTTTTAGAATTTTAAGCCTGCCATTTTCTACGGCGATCTCAGCACCATTCACAAAGGTTCCGCAAAATACAATTTTTTTGGCATTTTGACTTATGTTGATAAAACCTCCCGGGCCAATCACCCTTTTGCCGAACTTGCTAACATTGACGTTTCCGAACCTGTCTACCTGGGCAAGGCCCAGGAACGTTGCATCCAGTCCTCCACCATCGTAAAAGTCGAACATTGAAGCGTGGTCAATAGTCGCCTCGCTGTTGTACGAGCCTCCGAAATCCCCCCCCGTAAGCTGGAACCCCGCCGAAATTCCCGAGCTCCGTGGTCATGGTCACCTGGTCTATAACTCCCTCTTCCGCCGCAACGCTTGCCACTCCCGCAGGAATTCCGATTCCCAAGTTTATGACCGTATTTGGAGCCAATTCCATAGCCGCACGGCGGGCTATAATTTTTCTCGCATCAAGGGGAAGTGACGGAATTTGCTCTAAAGGAGCTTTTATTTCCCCCGACAGCGCTGGATTGTATAACGTTACTTCCGTCTGCATGTGATTTTCGGGTTTTGCAATCACGATGTAGTCAACAAGTACCCCGGGGACCCTGACATTTTTTGGATTGAACGTATGTGCTTTCGCCACCCCAAGTACCTGAGCGATTACTATTCCCCCGCTGTTTTTGGCCGCCATTGCCAGGTATAGCGCTTCCAGTATCCCCATTTCCTTTTCCATCGTCAGATTGCCGTGCTCATCGGCATAAGTTCCGCGGATTAAAGCTACGTTTATAGGAAATTTCTTATAAAAAAGCCATTCCTCCCCATCCAACTCAATCAAATGCACTATATCTTCTTTTGTTCTCGGGCTTATTTTGCCTCCCTGCAGTCTGGGGTCCACATAAGTCCCGAGCCCTACCTTTGTTATCACTCCCGGCTTTCTCGAAGCAATTGCCCTCCAAAGCTGGCAGATTACTCCTTGCGGAAGTAGATAACATTCTATCTTATTTTGCTCAACGAGGCTTGCCATTTCGTTGGAAGCCCCGGTATGGCCGCATATCAGCCTTTTTACCATCCCTTCGTGAGCAAAATGAGTAGCACCCTTACTTTTGTGGTCACCGCACGTACAGCTGTGCACGAAAGTCAAATCTCTCGGATGTCCCGTTTTTAGAAATCTTTCTTCGACTGCGATGGCAACCTCCTCCGGCCAACCGGCAAGTCCCATAACGCTAGCACCGACAATGTCTCCATCTTTAATCAATTCGGCAGCCTGTTCGGCGGTTATAACTTTTGACATTATCATCACCTCGCTGCATTATTTTATCCTTCGTTATAATTACTTGTATATTTCTGTTATATAAAATATTGCAAATTATATGCCATAATTGATGCTCTTCCGAAGTCCTTATTTTATCATTTTGCACTAAAAGACAATGAACCGGCAGTGGTACTTTGAGTAAAGAATTAATTTTTTATTTGTACTTTTTTGAGAACATTGTAATTTTGGGAGGAATCAATGATTTTTTATAGAATAGATATATTGGAATCTTATATATAACAGAAAATTATCTTTCATCCGGAGGTGGTACTTTGACCGCCAAAAAAAGCCGGGATAGGCCCGCTGAGCCAACTTCATACTTCGAAAAAATCCTCGAAAACCTCCCTGACCCGATTTTTTTGACAGATTCCGAAGGAAACGTCCTTCTTTCAAATTCGGCAACGGCCTATTCGATGGGTATATCCCTTGACCAATTTTTAAAATCCAATCTAAAAGAACTCATAAAAAATGGTTATTATAATTTTTCTTACGCCCTACAGGCAGCGGAGAAAAAAGAAGTGGTAAGAGGCGAGATAACCACCTGCCTGGGTATCACTTACGATACCATCAGCACACCCGTCTTCGACAGAAAGGGAAACGTAATAGTCGTAACGTGCGGCACACGGAGAGATAAGAAAAATCCTAGCAAAAATCCTGACTTGGATGAAAGACAAAAGAGGGAGATTGATTACTTGCGAAGCTATGTATTTAACGAGGAAACCATCGTAGCAGAAAGTAAAACAATGAAAAAGATACTACTCACTGCTCATACCGCGGCTCAAACGGACAGCGTGGTGTTACTCTGCGGTGAGACGGGAACCGGCAAGGAAGTCCTTGCCAAGTACATCCATAAGCACAGTAAAAGAGCAGAAGGACCGTTTATAGCGGTAAACTGTGCGGCATTGCCAGAGACACTCGTCGAATCGGAGCTTTTCGGATATGAAAAAGGAGCATTTACGGGTTCTTCCGAAAAGGGAAAGATAGGATTGTTCGAAGCGGCAAACGGCGGTACTTTGTTCCTTGATGAAATCTCGGAACTACCGCTGGCTCAACAGGCAAAGCTACTCAGAGTGCTGGAGACAAAGACCATAAGGCGCATAGGTAGCAGCCTCGAGCGCACCGTCGATTTCAGACTTATTTGCGCTACTAATAAAAACCTCGAAAAAATGGTTGAGGAGGGCACATTTAGGAGAGACCTTTTTTACAGGATTAACGTAGTTACCATTACAATTCCTCCATTACGAGAAAGACCGGAAGACATAGTGGCCTTATCTAAGATGTTTGTTGAACATTTTAATAAAAAATATGGAACTGATTTCAAATTAGACCCAGATACGATAAAATCCTATCTTGAGTACGAGTGGCCCGGAAATGTTAGAGAACTTAGAAATGTTATAGAAAGAAGCGTAATTATTAATATGAACAAATATAACGAAGAAGACATCCCAAATATTCCAGACACTCCTGGTAAGGACTTACTTCAATATGATTACGTAAAGCTATTGGGTCTAAGCGGTACATTAAAAGATGTGCTGAAAAAAGTGGAAAAAATGTATATCAGGCATGTCTTGAGCGAAAGCGGCGGTAAAATAGGAGTAACCGCAAAGAAGCTAGGCATATTCAGGACTGTACTTTACCGGAAGTTGAAGGAATACGGAATAGAGAAAAAAGAATTTAAGGGTTAAAAATTAAAAGGGGCTGTTTTTTTCCTTTTTTTAAACAGCCCCTATAAATCTTTTATTAACTTTTATCCAACTTTTAATATCAGGGTAGCACCGGTATCTCCTGCAGCACAACCAGTAACTAATACGTAACCCCCGCCTTTTATGACCGCTTCTTCTATCGCTTCAATCAATAGGCGTGCAACGGTAGGAGCTTGAGGATGGCCGTAAACTAGAGAACTGCCATAATTGTTAAAGGATTCAGGAGGAATCTCGAGACCTTTTGCCAGTACCAAATCATTCGCTATAAAGGGATTGTGGCATTTTATGGCTACCATATTCTTTGCCTTTAATCCTACTCTTTCTAAGGCCATCCTTGATGCATAAACCGGAGCTTCCGGCATGAAAGCTTTTCTTGCCCTGGCAAAACCGTAAGAAATTATCTGGATCGGGATATTCGGGTCTTCACTCAACTCTTTAGCCTTTTCCTTGGTTGTAACGATTATACCGGCATTCCCATCTGCCGGGTGGGTCTGGGAACCAAAAGTGTGTATGCCTCCTTCAATCTGCGGTTTTAACCGTTTCAATCCTTCTAACGTCGTATCGAGAAAAACTCCCTCGTCTTCCTCCACAATTTTAGTCTCTTTTCGCGATACAGTAACCTCTACGGGAAACATATACCTTTTTTGAAACTCTCGGTCATTGGCAAGAGCTTCCTTATACTGGTTGTACCGAACTACTACCAGTTCATCTGCCTGTTCTCGGGTAAAGCCGTGCTCCCTTGCTACGTTTTCTGCGGTCATTATCATGCCCAAGCCCGTTGCGGGATCGGCTTTCATGTTGTCCATATTCCAGTTCTCGGAGATAACCTCTCCTCCCGGCCCAAGAGGATTGGGCCAGATAGTGTGGGGGCCGTTTGATGTCCTATCAACCATGAGGCAATATGCGGTTTCTACATTTCCAACCTCAACCGCCATGCTAGCAGTAAATACGGAAGTAGTGGCGGTAGAACATGCCTGCATTATAGTCATTCCTGGAATATCGGGCGCTCCCATCAATACGGCCGCCCACTGAGCGCCATGAAATACCCTGTGCTGCCCCACCGTAATTCCTAAATAAACGTAGTCGATTACCTCATTTGGATTAATCCCTTTACTTTCAAACCATCTCTTGCTGGTCTTGCCTCCCAATTCTATCGCGTTGTCGTGCTGCATACTTCCCTGCCATTTGCAGAAAGGCGAACTATAGTATCCCTTGTAAGGGATAAAAGCTTTGGTAAATTGCACCTTTATCCCCCCCTATCAAGCGCCTATAAACTTCGGCGGGCGTCCAGGTGACTGTAAACCTGCTAGGGCATCCTGCGTGGAGAAGATATCGTACAACTTCGAAAGTTCTATCTCGATAGCCTCTTTTATCGAAACCTTCGATTGGGCCTCTATCAATTCGTGGGTCATCCTCAAAGCTATCGGTGCTTTCTTGGAAACTATATCGGCGATCTCCCTGGCGAGTTCTGGCGATACCCCTTCTATCGGCTCTCCTTTGAGCATTCTTTCGACATTTTCTTTGTTGAAGGCAATCTTAATCTCGTTATATTTTTCGGGTATGGACCTCGGGCGGTATTTGTCAAACTTACCTGCTTCTACAACTTCCTTTACGGCTTTTTCTATTTCATCGGGCTCCACCAACTTCGTAACTATTCCGAGTTCCAAGGCTTCTTTGGCGCTTATCGTTTTGCCGGTAAAGATAAAATACTTCGCCAGTTCTGGCCCAAGATGCCTTTCGAGCCTTATCAACCCACCAAGTCCCGGGAAAATACCTATACCCGTCTCGGGGAATCCAAAAGAACCCTGCGGCGTCGCAATGATTGCCTGGCATGCCAAAGCTACCTCGCTCCCGCCTCCCAACGAGAGCCCGTCCAGCAATGCAATCGTCATTTTGGGCGAATTCTCGAACCTGAGCAGAAGTTCATGGCCTTTTTTCGTGAATTCATAAGTCTTGTCGAGCCTATTGTTCTTTATGTTGTCAACGAAAAATTTAATATCGGCACCTGCAATGAATGCCTTTCCGCTGCCACGAAATACAATGGCCTTTACATTTTCGTCCCGCTCCGCTTCATCGAATTTCTTTTCCAACTGATCCATAACGGTGGGATTGAGTGCATTCATTGCCTCAGGGCGGTTAATCGTTATCCATGCGATACCATCCTTTACTTCAAGCTCCACGAACTTGAATTCAAAGGGCACGCCCTTTTCATACTGTTTCTTTAATAGTTCCGGAATTTCAAAATAAGGATGGCGCTCCTTCACCTTTTTGACCATTTCGTAAGCTTTATCTATTCCCACGCGATTCATGAGTTCAAAGGGCCCATACCTCCACCTGAGGCCGACCTTTGCACCCCTGTCCGTATCTTCTATGCTTGCCACTCCTTCTTCTACAAGCTGTGCGGCGACTCCCATTACCGTCCCGTATAGGCGCTCGGTGATTATATCAAACTTTGACTCATCCACTTCACCGCTGAGGTCCCAGTCCTGCTTCAAGTCTTCTACCTGCCTGCGCAATGTCTCGGGTGGAGCATAAAATGGGCCTTTTTCCCTGCTGAGCGTCCTTGCGGCATGCAAGCCGATGGGAACTCCGCTAACGTTCATTAGCTCGAATACGCCCAGGGTTATCCCAAAAGCCTTCTTCGAAGCCGCATCTATGGTCGGTATGTTGGCCACCCCTTCTTCCAGCATCCGGATGGCTTCCACGTACCATGGAATAAAAAATCTATTTACGCAGAACCCTGGCGAGTCTTTTACTACAATTGTCGTCTTACCGTGAATCTTAGCAATAAACAGAGCTTTTTCTACCGTTTCCTTGCTAGTCCCTTCGTGAGGCACTATTTCAAGGAGGCGGTTTTTGGCCGGATGATAGAAGTAATGCATACCCAGGACTCTGTCTGGACGGTTAGTGCATTTTGCAAGGTTCTTGACGTAAAAGCTCGAAGTATTCGTCGCAAGTATTGTTTCGGGCTTACATATTTCGTCCAGCTTTTTGAAAACCTCGCACTTTAATTTTTCATCTTCAAATACCGCTTCTATGACCAAGTCGGCATCCGCCACTTCGTTAATATCTGTAGTTCCCCGAATCCTCGACATTATCTCCTTGACCTGAGCTTCATTGAATATCCCGCGTTCTATAGCTTCCTGCAACAATTCTCTTATTCTGCTAAAGCCTCTCTCGACAAATTCATCTTTTACATCAACCATCGTAACCATTAATCCTTCTTGAGCCATCTTCTGGGCTATGCCGCTGCCCATCGTTCCAGCACCTATTATGCCTATCTTATATGTTTTTGGCACTATAACTCCTCCTTTCAGCATTCGTTAAGTTTTTTATTTTTGAAAATATAATTTAGCAATTCTCATGCCAATTTTAGAATATTTTAAAATCCTTAGTATACCGTAGATATTACGATAATTACTGTATAAAAAAAGGTACATAAAACCCGCAATACCGCAAAATTTGCGGATTTTATGTACCTTCTTTAGTTCATTTTTACAGGTTACTTTCCGGCCTGTACATGCCGTTCCTCATATCCACTTCTATTATTCTCTCCAATTCTTCACCCCGAAAGCCTACAAGATAGGTCGTCATGTTGCACGCAGAGCACACATGGTTGGGAATTATCATTAACTTTTCACCGACTTTGACGGCAGTTTCTCCTTCCACTTCCAGCTTTCCCACTTCTTCCGAAAGGCTCACCAAAGTAAGCTCCGGATGGCCGACAACGGTACCGTACCCCTTTAAAAGAGATATCCCATGGGCTCCCCGATCTAAGCCAAGGCATTTGCTCCCCACATCCATAATCAGGTTACCGGGCCTTGGATTTGAAATTACGGTGCCCATTACGGAAAAGGCGCATCTTTCAAAAGGCACTACTCCAAGCGCCACCTGAATAGAATCATAAAACACGTAATTCCCAGGCCTTAAGACGTTTATTTTTTCGTCTTCCAGGACGTAACGAAATGTGGGGGTACTTCCGGTGGCAATGATCTCCAAGTCGAATCCTTCTTTTTCAAGAAGCTCTGCAGCAGTTTTTAAGGCATTTACTTCTTCTGACGCTATCCTCTTTACCTCTTCCGGCCTGCTTACTCCGTACACGTGCCCCGGGTGGGTGGCTATACCTATAAGCTTCAAACTTTTGAAAGCCAAAAGCTTTTTAGCAAGTTTTGCCGAATCCTCTGGCATAACTCCAAACCGCTTCAGGCCGCTATCCACGATTAGCAAGTATTCAAGGGTGATCCCATTTTCCTCAAGTACAGCGTGGATTTGTTCCGCCGCTTTTATGCAGTCTAAGCTGAGTATTATGCGAGCTTTTTTCGCCAGGCTTACAACTCTTTTTATATTTTCTTTTCCCGCCACCGGATATGCCACCATGATGTTTGTAAACCCTTTCTCAACCAGTTTTTCCGCCTCCAAGAGGGTCCCTACTAGGAAACCTTCGGCACCGGCCGCCTTCTGCATCGCAGCAATTTCAGTGCTCTTGTGGGTCTTTACCATGGGCCAGAGGCGTTTGCCATTACCGCGCACAAGCTCTGCCGCTTCTTTTATGTTTTTCTCCAGGATATCCAGGTCCACCATAAATGCAGGCGTAGCAAGGTCGTAAATTTTCATTTTGAAAACCTCCTGAATATACTTTTTGATGAATTTATTTAGAAAGCAAGAACTTTACTGACTTCTTCATCTCTTCCACATCATGAATAGAAACCGAACCGGGAAAATACCTTGCCCTCTGGTAAATATAGGTAATTTTTTCTACCAGTTCTCCGGCATCTTCAAAAGCCTTTCTAAGCTGCGGCATGAATTCCAGGGGCGTTTCGGAGGGATTTTTAGAATATCCCCTTTTTGCTGCTTCTTTTAAAATTTTAGCATAAATTTTCCTTATTTTCTCGGAAGGTGAATCTCCATAAATAATTTTTGCAAAAGAATTTAATACCCTGCCTGCTTTCGATATCAGATGAAAAAGACTTTTTTTAATGACTCCGGGTTTTATTACCGGTTCTTTCTCATCTTCCACAAAGTCCTTTTTTTCAGAATAGGTGTACTTTTTAAGCACCATCAGGATAAGTGTTGCAAAAACCAATATAACGAATATAAAACTAGCTATTTTTAAAATAATTTCTAGACCTTCCGGCATTATGTATTCTTCATATTCATACGAAGCACTTTGATCACCCGTTTCTCCCGATCCAACCTGAATCCGCCTGATCCGCGAGTATCTTATGATGGCAGATAGAATAAAGCTCAGCGCGTTAACAATCGGAGCAAAAAGAGGAGTTAGTACCTTCATTACAATATCTACAAGAGCGAAATAAATACGCTTTAAAAGACAGAAGAAAGATGAAACATAAGCTGGATCGACGAACAGAACAGTAAACAGTACGATAACTATCGCCAATAAAGAAACAGCAATAGTTACAAAGACCCACCTTTTTTGTGGCACGCGGAAAGAAACGGTCTCTAAGTTATAGATGGAGAGCGTTAAAAGTGAAATTAAAATATAGCTCATAAGCAGCAAGAGCAGTTCACCGGTTTTCCCCCTGCCTTTATAAAAAAAGAGCCCCAAAAGGATTAAAAATGTATACTGTTTGAGCCTCACCATCAGCTCGTAATGGCTCAGTACCCAACTGCCCTGCCACACTCCTAGGATAAAGCAAAAAAAAAAGCGACAGCCAATTTGTAATAGCCGGAGCCGATTTTCAAGACCGTTATGAAGACCAAAACTGCAATAAAAAGCGGTTTTCTAAATCTTTCAAACCTGTTGTAAGCCGCATTAAAAATAATTCCGGCAAAAAGCCACGATAAGACTTCAAAGACCGGAAAAATCATGCCGGGCGCGTACCGTTCGAATACCGAAAGTATAATGAGAGCGAATATACTGTTTATGACGTAAAAAAGTATTATTTTCAACAATCTATACCAATCGAATGAAGGAAATTTCACGCCATGCTTCCTCCCCGAGAGCGTGATACGTGAGGACACCTTCGGGCCCTTTTAGTTTAGCATTCTTTTTTCCCGCAAGAATTAAAACCACACTCATCCCCATTTTCTGCAGCAATTTAACGACCTTTTCGGTGTTTTTACCCCAGATGCCGGTTATGTATATAACTTTGCTGTCTTTTTTTAACATTCCCAGTGTTCTTGGCAATATTTCTTCAATTTTAAATATGCTGTAATTCGAAAGGCGGGCAAGGCATTCCAGGATATTCCTCAGGTGCATCGAACCCGAACCGTAAGGTATCAATGTTATTAAATCGGTATCCTTATCGGGGGAAACCATCCTTCCGTTGCTGGCAAGCATCACTTCAAATCCCTGATCCAACGCTCTCTTTGCAATCGACGCCGCCAGTATTACAAGGAATTCTGACAGCTCAGGATCGATTCCTTCCCATGCAATTTCGAAAGTGTTTACATCGAGCAGGATGGAAATCCGTTTTGTGAAACTGGAGTCGTAAACCTTTACCCTGAGCCTGTCAAGTTTGGCTGTGGATTTCCAGTCCACACATTTTAGCAAATCTCCCGGAACATAGTCTCTTGTGCCGGTAAAACAAAAAGGATCCGTTAAAAGCGTTTTGCGGCCGATGACACCCGAAAGGGTTATGTCCAGTTTGCCTTCTGCTACAATAATATCCACTATCCGAGGATACACTATCAGACTGGCAGTGGAACCCATGGGCTTTTCTTTTTCAAAGAAGCCGAATACGTCTCCTGTACTCAAAATCCCAGGTCCAAAGGCGAAAATCCCGCGGCTTTTACAATAAACTGGGTATTTTCTTCTTATTTTCTGGTACCATAATAGTGAATACAAACCGCTCAAGATTTTCTTATCAGACCTGTGGTGAGTGACGAGATTCCCCTTTAAAAATTCAACAGCCGCCGGCACCTCGGTATCTACTCTTATCCAGGGAAGCGGAAGGATTTTAGCATTTGTTATCTCCTGTATATAATTTACAGTATCGCCGAAAAACACCTGATCTTTTTCAAACCGGTGACTGAATTTAAGCCCTTTAACACTCAATACGCTCCACAAATACGATATCCCAAGAACCGCGGCCACCGCTGTAACAAGCACCAATACCTGCATAGTTTTTTAATCCCCGGTATTCATTCAACAGGAACCGCCGTTTTCTCGAGAATGTCGGTTATTACTTCTTCGGGCTTGTAATCTCTAAGCAGGCTCCCATAGCTGAGGAGCAACCTGTGGCTCAGCACCGGCACGGCCAGATGTTTAATATCATCGGGTATCACGTAATCTCTGCCTTTTATGGCCGCAAAGGCCTTAGCGCATTTATAAAGTAGCAGTGAAGCCCTGGGGCTGGCTCCCAGTTTTACCGCAGGATGGTTTCTCGTCTCCCTAATAACGGTTAGCATATAGTACTCTACGCTTTCATCTACGTTGACGCCTTTTGCCTGCTCCCGCATCGCGAGTATATCTTCGGCATTTAAAACGGGTTTTATTTCTTCTAAAGGATTTCCCGCTCCAAAACGATGAAGTATAGACCTTTCTTCCTCCAACTCTGGATAACCCAGTCTTAACCTCATCAAAAACCTGTCCAGCTGGGCTTCGGGCAGGGGAAAGGTGCCTTCCATTTCCACGGGATTTTGAGTCGCAAGCACCAGAAAAGGCTCTTTCAGCCGCCTGGTAACCCCGTCTACGGTAAACTGCCTTTCCTCCATAGCTTCGAGAAGGCTGGACTGGGTCCTGGGGGTGGCCCTGTTTATTTCGTCGGCGAGGAGAATATTGGTCATTATTGGCCCGGGGTTGAACACAAACTCTCCGGTCTTCTGACTGTAGATATTTACACCCAGCACATCCGCCGGCAAAAGGTCGGGGGTAAACTGAATCCTTCTAAATTCCAGGTTTAATGACTTGGCCAGTGCTTTGGCCATAAGGGTTTTGCCAACTCCCGGCACATCCTCTAGGAGTAAATGACCGCCAGCTATTAGGTTGGTAAGGACCAATTCTATAACCTGGCTTTTGCCTACAAACACTTTTCCTATGTTTTCTATTACAGATTGTATCTTACTAGAAAAATCAACCCTGTCCATTTTACGCAGTCCTTTCAACGTGGTCTTTCACTCTTATTACATTAGATTCGACTTCATTCAATCTTTCTAAAAATCCTTCTAGTTCTTCCAACTTGGCCTTTACCCTGTCTTCTCCCGATTTTTTAAGGCAAATAGCCTCTTTTAACAATCCCATTATAGTAGCAGCAGTTTCCGTAATCTTGTTATCAAGGTAATTATAATACTCCTTGAAGGTTTTCTCCATTCTTTGGGCAATATCGTACCTCACCCTGCCGCACTGCCTATCAAATTGCTGCTGAAGCCAATTTTTCAAGTTGTTAAATGCCATTTTACCCGCAATAAACCTGGGGAGAAACGGAGCGATGGCCAAAGGCGTAGGCAAAAGATAGTTTTTTTCCGGTTCCATATTGTAGTAAAAATATCCCGCTTCTTTAAAATTTTCTATTCGTATAAAACTCTCGTACTTTATATGAAACATGTTAGCCGTCAATTGCTGGAGTCCCGTAATAATCTTTTCCACCTTTTCTCCGAGCCTTCCCGTTATTCTTGCCGACGCCTCGGCCAGGCGTTTGAGTTCCCCTTCCTTCCATGAATCTATGGCCTCGAGGGTCTTCCCGGTTATATATTCTCTTGTCTTTTCTATTAACTCTTTTAACGGTAAAGCGGCGTTGCTTCTGAAATACTCCTCCAGGGCAGCTTCCAGCTTTCTGTATTCGGAATTCTTGAATTTTTCATACTCAGAGTTGAGTTGGGCAAGAAGCTCCTTGCTTTCCCCTTCAAAAATAAGCACTACATCTTTTTTCTCTACTTCGATCTCTTCTATTTTCTTTTTAAGGACATCGATATTTTTTTCTAGTTCTTCCACCGGCGTCCTAATTGCACTGGTCTCCAGTTCAATATCAAACCTCAACCTTGATATGAACCTCAGAGCACTGTTACAGCTGGAAAGCAAGAGGGCCTTGCCTTTGTCCCTGGTTATAAATTCATCCAGTTTTGATAAAAACTCAGGCAATCCGCTGAGCCTTAATTTTTCCTCATCGTGCGTCTCCTTTGCTTCCAGCGCCATTTTGGCGGAAAGGGGAAAAATTTTGATTTCCTCGTATCCCAACTTCTCTTTTAAAATACCAGTAGCAAAATCAAGGGCCTCTTTCACATCATTTTCTTCAGTGTAATCTATCTTGTTCAGCACAAAAAATATCCTAACGGCATGCTCCTTCACGTCTTTTAGAAATTCATATTCATTTTGGGAGACAGGAGAATCAATGGTAAAAAGGAATATGGCTGCATCGAGTTTTGGTAGAAAATGGTACGTTGCGTCGGTATTGTGCTGGTACACAGAGCCGACACCCGGTGTATCTATCAAATTTACGCCTTTTTTGAGAAACTCCGATGGATATTCTACCACTATCTCCTTTACTTTTTTTTCATTGCCCGGGTTACCCTTTTCGGTTGCGTACTTGTCCAATTCTTTAACAGGTATTACTTCCTCAGAACCGTCCAAAAAATTAACCGTCACTTTCAGCGTGGGGCCGTATTTTATTACAGTAACTACAGAAGTAAGCGGCACAACTGCAGTTGGTACTATTTTTTCTCCCAGCATGGCATTAATAAATGTGGATTTCCCTCGTTTAAATTGACCTACAACTGCCAAGTTAAACCTATTTTTCGATAGTTTATCCAATTCATAATCTATATCTTCGGTTATCGTTTCGTCTTTTTTATCATCGGCTATCTTTTTTACCTCTTTTATGCACTGGATCAACTGTTCTTTTGCTTTTTCGAAATCGAGCACTTCTTTCTCACCTCTTTGGAAACGTAAAAAGCTCCTACAATATCTCATGATATTGTAGGAGCTATTAGCCAGAAGGCAGTTATGGTGAGCTCCATCACCTATTAACTTGCTATTATATTATATATCTTTTTCCGATTCGTGGCAACAATATCGCAATCCTCATTTATGATCTTTATCCGAGTATTTTATTACCTCCACGTCTTCAACCGTTATCAATCCCTCTTTCACGATTTCTTTTATATGTGAGAGGAATTTTTCTATTCTTTCTTCCTTATCTACAATATCCACTATGATCGGAAGGTCACTGGATAAAACCAATACCCGTGCTGAATGAATGCGACTTTTTGCTCCAAAACCCTCTATACCCCTAACGACAGTGGCGCCAGCCATACCCATTTCTCTAGCTTTTAGAACAATTGCATGATATAGCGGCTTTCCCGCATATTTGTCATTCTCGCCTATATATATCCTCACTCGTTTTGCCGGTCCTATTATATCCATTTCACACCAATCCCTTCACACCGGCTATCAAATTGATTAAATTTATTCCCAAAAAGGTCGCTACTAGCCCTCCCAGCACATTGCTTACTACATTAATCAACGCCCCTTTCAAACTGCCTTCATACACCATAATCAGGGTCTCTAGAGAAAATGTTGAAAAGGTTGTAAATGCGCCCAAAAAACCTATCATTATAAATGACTTAATAATATTCTCAGGGACAATAAAATTCATTGAAAGAGAGTACAACAATCCAAGTAAAAACGAACCAGTCAAATTTATAAATAAGGTTCCGAAAGGAATGTTCGTGGCAATTTTATCGTTAAGCCACGCTGATAGAAAATACCGGGCTAAGGCACCTAGAGCTCCTCCTATTGATATATATAAGTATATAAGCTTTTTTTCCAATTAAGTCGACTCCTTTCCAGCTTCTACTTCGTCTTTTTTTTGCCGATATCACAAAGACTCCTGTGGAGCAAAATCCCCCACAGGAGTCTTTTCAGTATTATTTCATGAAAAGCGGTGCGAACACCAGAGCTACAATGGTCATGAGTTTTATCAATATATTCAGAGAAGGTCCAGCGGTATCTTTGAACGGGTCTCCCACCGTATCTCCTACTACGGCAGCTGCATGAGTCGGCGTGCCCTTTCCGCCGTAATTGCCTTCTTCTATATACTTTTTAGCGTTGTCCCAGGCACCGCCGGAGTTGGCCATCTGAATCGCAATCATAACGCCGGTAACCAGGGCACCCGCAAGGAGTCCTCCTAACGCCTCTTTGCCGAAGATGAAACCTACCGCTAAAGGTGCAGCAACAGCCATAAGTCCCGGGATTATCATTTCCCTTAAAGCTGCCTTAGTGCTTATGTCCACACACCTTGCGTATTCAGGCTTGGCCTTTTCTTCCATTATACCCGGGATTTCCCTGAACTGCCGGCGTACCTCTTCTATCATCTGATAGGCAGCCTTACCTACCGCCTCCATGGTCATGGCAGAAAACAGATACGGCAACATGCCTCCGATGAAAAGCCCAACTATGACATCTGCCCGAAGGAGGTTTATCCCCTCAGTTAATCCTGCTGCCGTGGTGTACGCTGAAAATAGAGCCAGTGCCGTCAGCGCCGCCGAACCGATGGCAAACCCTTTCCCCATAGCCGCCGTCGTGTTACCGACTGCATCCAATTTGTCGGTTATCTTCCTGACCGATGGGTCGAGCTCAGCCATTTCCGCAATACCGCCAGCGTTATCAGCTATGGGACCGTAAGCATCAACAGCTACAGTCATGCCCGTGGTAGACAGCATACCTATGGCCGCCAGGGCTATGCCGTAAAGCCCGGCAAATTTATAAGATATTATAACCGCCAGCGCAATAAATAACACAGGAAGGCCGGTGCTTTTCATTCCTACTGCCAATCCAGTTATTATGTTGGTAGCAGGGCCAGTCTGGGAAGCTTTAGCTATCTCTTTAACCGGGTTATAACTCGAAGAAGTATAGTACTCGGTGAGCATTCCGATGATAATGCCAACTATGATACCAGAAGCCACAGCATAAAAGGCATTAATTTCGTTCAAGAAATAAATGCTCAGCAATAAAGTTGCCACAATCACAAGTATGCCGCTCGCAAAGGTACCGTTCCTTAAAGCCTTTTGCGGATCGGCTCCCTCCCCGGTCCTTACGAACAATGTGCCGATTATGGAGCTTATTATACCCGCAGCCGCCACCAGCATTGGGAAAATTATGCCCTTTATGCCGTACGGCTGTCCCGTGACGGTGCTAACGGCCACAGCGCCGATTGCCATACCGGATACTATCGAGCCCACGTACGACTCAAATAGGTCTGCTCCCATACCTGCTACGTCACCCACATTGTCGCCGACGTTGTCCGCTATTACCGCGGGATTTCTCGGGTCATCTTCAGGAATGCCTGCCTCAACCTTTCCTACCAGGTCTGCCCCGACATCTGCAGCTTTGGTGTAAATTCCTCCGCCCACCCTCGCAAATAGTGCTATCGAACTTGCTCCTAAGGCAAAACCATTTATCACGTCGAAGCTCTTTACATTCGACGGGTCTCCGAAAACAAAGTATAGTATCCCAAGTCCCAATATTCCCAATCCAACGACCGACATTCCCATGACTGCGCCGCCCGAAAAGGCTATGGAAAGGGCCTTATTCATTCCCTCCCGCGCGGCATTTGCCGTCCTCACGTTAGCTCTGGTAGCTACATTCATCCCTATAAACCCCGCAAGAACCGATGCCACTGAACCGGTTATGTAGCTTACGGCAGTCTGCCAGTTTATAAAAAAGCCAATTATGAGGAACATGACGACTACAAATATCACTAAAGTCCGGTATTCCCTGAATAGGAAAGCCATAGCGCCTTCATGAATTGCATCAGATATTTCCCTCATTCTTTCGGTACCTGCTGGACTTTTGATGATTCTCATAGCAAGCAAGTAGGCGAATAACAGCGCAAGCATTCCCGCAAGTGGCGCAAGTACTATTAAATTTTCCATCAGTCTCCCTCCAGAAAGTCTGTTATTTTAAAACTACCATCATTAAGATGGATAGTCCAAGGAAAGCCACTGCTAAAATTTCCGTAAACTTTGCCAATTTATCATCAATACCCTTTTTCTTTCCGAAAAAAACCTCCGCTCCTCCCGAAATAGCTCCGAGGCCGACGCTCTTCCCTGATTGCAAAAGGACCGTAGCTATGAGTCCTATGCAAACAAGAACGTATATTATTGAAAAAACTATGCGAAAAGCCTGCACCTGCTGCACCCCCTTTATTCAATTAACGAATGTAATTTTATCACAATATACCTAAAAACTCAATATTACAGGCGGTTTTAAGGGCAAATAAAGAAAACCCTTCATTTATAAAAAGGGCCCGGAAAAATATTAATCACTATTCTTTGTCCGTAGTAGATTTGTTTTCGAAAACGATTTCCTCTTTTTCCCCGTTTTCTTTTTCAATCTGAATGGTACAGCGAGTAACCAATGCCGCTATCACTCCTATGGCGGCAAGATAAGGAGCTAATATAGCGCCAATAGCACCAACGGTTACTGGAATCTCAAGCAGTACCATGTCGCCGTGTTTTATTCTCAAACGGGTCACATTTCCCTTTCGTATCAGTTCCTTAATTTTTTCCAAAAGTTTATTCCCCTTAGCGCTAAGGTTGCCAAACTTTAAAAAGTCCTTTTCCCCTTCTTCCTCTAAAATTATCAATGCTTTAACCACATCGCCACCAGCAGCTTCCAAAACCTCCTTAGCTTTGCGGTAACTGCAGCCCGTCCTTTCCCTCAATAAGTCAATTTTTTCTAGATTTATTTCCATTTTTTTCGACCTCCTTCACATATATTCTACCTCACAAAACACCATTTATGCAACGAGGGAGAGGATAAAAGCTCCCCGTTTTTCAGGGGAGCTTAAAATTATTTTCTTTCTATGTTGTAAAAGGCTGCTATGCCTGGATATTGCGCGGCAGTATCCAACACTTCTTCGATGCGCAAGAGCTGGTTGTATTTCGCGACTCTGTCGGTGCGCGACGGAGCGCCAGTCTTTATCATGCCGGCGTTCACTCCAACCACTAGATCGGCGATGGTGGTATCCTCAGTTTCACCGGAGCGATGGGAAACTATGGCCGTATACCCGGCTCTTTCTGCCATTTTTATGGCATCCAGAGTTTCGGTGAGGGTCCCTATCTGGTTGAGTTTAATCAAGATGGAGTTAGCAACTCCAAGTTTTATTCCCTTAGATAGGCGCTCTGTATTGGTGACGAAAAGGTCATCTCCCACCAGCTGTACCTTTTTACCCAAGGCATCGGTCAGGAGTTTCCAACCGTCCCAGTCTTCCTCGGCCATACCATCCTCAATCGATATAATCGGGTATTTTTCGACAAGTTTTACGTAGTACTCAACCATCCCGGCCGAATCAAGTTCTAAACCTTCTCCCTTCAAGCGGTACCTGCCATCCTCGTAAAATTCCGTGGCTGCGGCATCAAGGGCAATAAATATGTCTTTTCCAGGTACATAACCCGCTTTCTCAACAGCTTCCAGAATGTACTTTATTGCATCCTCGTTGGAGTCCAAATTCGGAGCAAATCCCCCCTCATCTCCAACCGCCGTATTAAGCCCTTTCTCGCTCAATACCTTTTTAAGGCTGTGAAATGTTTCTGCTCCCATCCTCAGCGCATGGGAAAAGTTTTCAGCTCCCACCGGCATTATCATGAATTCTTGGAGGTCCACATTATTATCTGCATGTTTTCCTCCGTTTAAGATATTCATCATAGGAATGGGGAGCGTCTTCGCATTCGTTCCTCCAATATAGCGGTAAAGCGGTATACCGAGGTAGTTTGCAGCCGCCTTTACAACAGCCAGAGAAACTCCTAAGATGGCGTTAGCCCCTAACTTTGACTTATTTTTTGTGCCGTCTAGCTCTATCAGAAATTTATCTATAGCCACTTGATCGAGGGCATCCATTCCTTCAAGTTCCGGCGCGATTATCTCGTTTACATTTTCTACAGCTTTCAAAACACCTTTTCCTTTGAACCTTTTCGGATCATTGTCCCTGAGTTCCACAGCCTCAAACTGCCCCGTAGAAGCTCCCGAAGGTATTGCAGCCCTTCCCAATGTGCCGTCTTCGAGGATAACCTCTACTTCTACTGTGGGATTTCCACGAGAGTCCAAAATTTCCCTTGCAAATACATTGGCAATTATTGACATAAAATCACTCCTCCGTTTTATAATTTTTCTTCTATTAGAGAACTTCCTGTCATTTCCTCTGGTTTTTCTATCCCCAAAAGCTCCAACATGGTCGGCGCCACATCAGCCAATATCCCCGGCCGGAGCCTGTAGTTCCTGTCGCTCACCAGGATGAAAGGCACCGGGTCGCTGGTATGAGCAGTATGCGCTTCGCCAGTTTCGTAGTCCACCATTTTTTCCGCGTTGCCGTGGTCCGCGGTGATTATGACCGTCCCGCTCTTTCTGATAACGGTGTCCACCACCCGTCCCATACACTGGTCCACCGCCTCTATAGCTTTAACCGCGGCTTCGTAAATGCCCGTGTGGCCTACCATGTCTGGATTTGCATAGTTCATTATGATTACATCGTATATGTCTTCGTTTATCTTATTTATGACCGTATCCGTCACTTCATAAGCGCTCATTTCCGGCTTTAAGTCGTAGGTGGCAACTTTCGGAGAAGGTATCAATATCCTCTCTTCCCCGGGGAATGGCTTTTCTATTCCGCCGTTAAAAAAGAACGTCACGTGGGCGTATTTTTCTGTCTCCGCTATTCGAAGCTGCCTTAAGCCTTCTTTAGATACGACTTCTGCAAAAATATTTTTCATAGAAAGAGGTTCATAAGCGACCTTTGCATTTTTAACCTTTGCATCGTACTGCGTCATGCATACGAAATTGACAAAGAAAAATCCCCTTTTCCTTGCGAACCCCTGAAAGTCCTCTTCGCAAAAAGCATACGTCAGCTGCCGCGCCCTATCCGGCCTGAAGTTGAAAAATATTATGGAATCCCCTTCTTCCACTGTCGCAATAGGTTTACCGCTTCCATCGACGATAACCGTAGGAATTACAAACTCGTCGGTCTCGCCCCTTTTATAGGCTTCTTGTAGAGCTTCCATCGCACTTCTTGCCTTGAGGCCTTCTCCTAAAACCATAGCGTTATAAGCTTTCTCGGTTCTTTCCCATCGGCGGTCCCTATCCATAGCGTAATACCTTCCAGCAATCGTAGCTATTTTGCCAATACCAATTTTCGAAATTTCGTTTTCGAGTCTTTCGATGTAAATAGCCGCATTAGCAGGTGGAACGTCCCTTCCGTCTAGGAAGGCGTGGACGTAGACCCTTTTCATGTCTTCCCTGCGGCAAAGTTCCAAAAGGGCTATGAGATGGTCTATGTGGCTGTGGACCCCACCATCGGACAAAAGACCCATTAGGTGTAAAGCCTTGCCGGTTTCACGGGCTAGCCTTACAGCGTTAACTAGCTTTTCGTTTTCAAAGAATTTCCCTTTTTTGATGTCCTCGCTTATGCGGGTAAACTCCTGATACACTATGCGTCCTGCGCCGAGGTTTAAATGTCCCACTTCCGAGTTGCCCATCTGGCCTTCGGGCAGTCCCACCGCAAGGCCGCTAGATTCCAACACGGTGTTCGGAAAATGCCTCAAAAGTCGGTTGAAATTTGGGGTGCGGGCATTTAAAATTGCGTTACCCTGTACCTTTTCATTTATGCCCCACCCGTCCAAAATCATGAGTACAAGAGGTTTTTTCGCCACTTTGTTCAACTCCTAACCTCGATTGTATGTAGCTATTTGGTAAAAAGCCTTTGCCTCAAGGCTTGCACCGCCCACTAGAGCTCCATCTATATCCGGCTGAGCCATTAAATCCTTTATGTTATCCGGTTTTACACTTCCGCCGTAAAGTATGCGAACATCCTGGGAGATACTGCCATAAATTTGGGAAAGTTTCCCTCTTATAGCCCCTATAACTTCCTGAGCATCTGAAGGGAGGGCCACCTTTCCCGTCCCTATGGCCCAGATAGGCTCATAAGCAAAAATCAACTTGCCTCCATCTTCAATTTGGACTTCCCAAATCGCTTTTTCTACCTGACTTAAAACAACAGAAAGGGTCTCGCCTTTTTCCCTTTGTTCCAAGCTCTCCCCCACGCATATAATAGGGACTATCCCATACTTTACCGCCGATTTTACCTTCTTGTTTACAGTATCGTCGGTCTCTGCAAAATACTGGCGGCGCTCAGAGTGGCCTATTATCACGTAATCGCAAGGGATTTCTTTCAGCATGGGAGGAGAAATTTCGCCTGTAAAAGCACCCTTGTCCTCCCAGTGCATGTTTTGCGCCCCCAACTTTATACCGCTTCCTTTGAGTTTTTCAAAAGCTGCATAAAGGCTGGTAAAAGGAGGGAATATAGCTATTTCTATTTCTGAGGGAATATCTTTTGCAAGGGGGAGAAAGTCTTCAAGAAACTCCAACGTTTCCTTTACGTTCTTATGCATTTTCCAGTTGCCTGCAAAAAGCGGAGTCCTCGACATGCCCTTCACTCCTATCATTTGTCATTTAAAACTGCAACTCCCGGCAATTCCTTTCCTTCCAAAAACTCCAGCGAAGCTCCGCCGCCTGTCGATATGTGAGTCATAGCATCGGCAAAGCCCAGCTGCTCTACCGCAGCCGCCGAATCTCCGCCGCCGACGATAGTTACAGCGCCGGATTCCGCCATAGCTTTTGCCACCGCAAGGGTCCCTTCGGCAAAATCCTTTATTTCAAAAACGCCCATCGGTCCGTTCCACACCACAGTTTTGGCCTCTTTTATCACCTTTGCAAACTTGTCCCTGGTTACTTCACCAATATCGACGCCTATCATGTCATCGGGTATTTGGCTTACTGGAACCGTTTTGTATTCCACCCCTTCCTTTACTTCAGGCGCTATTACCACATCATCCGGCAGCAGAACTTTTACTCCTTTTTCCTCAGCTTCTTTCAAAAGGTCCTTCGCAAGTTCTATTTTGTCCTCTTCAAGGAGGGACCTGCCGATGTTATATCCCAATCCTTTCAGGAAGGTAAAAGCCATCCCTCCGCCTATTAGTAGATAATCCACTTTGTTTAAAAGATTCCTTATGACGCCTATCTTATCGCTTACCTTTGCTCCGCCCAAAATTGCAACAAACGGCCTCTCTGGCGCTTCAAGGGCCTTACCCATAATTTCTATTTCCTTTTTCATCAAAAACCCTGCACCCGCAGGCAAAAATTCAGCTACCCCTGCCGTAGAGGCATGAGCCCTGTGGGCTGTGCCGAAAGCATCGTTTATATATATATCGGCAAGCCTTGCAAGTTTTTCGGCAAATCCCCTGTCGTTGGCCTCTTCTTCCGCATAAAAGCGAACGTTCTCAAGAAGCATAACATCACCGGGTTTCATAGAAGCTACGGCTTTTTCCACCTCTTCACCTATGCAATCCCCGGCCATCAATACATCTTTTCCTAAAATCTCCGAGAGTCTACCCGCCACGGGCGCCAGGCTGTATTTGGGATTTTTCTTTCCCTTAGGCCTTCCTAAATGGGATGCAAGGATGACTTTCGCACCATTTTTAATAAGATATTGGATGGTTGGCAGCGTTGCTCTTATTCGGGTATCGTCTGTGATATTTCCTTCTTCGTCCATTGGAACGTTAAAGTCCACCCTCACCAAAACCCTTTTGACGTTTACGTCAAAATCTTCAACCGTCTTTTTATTCATCCGGATTTCCCCCTTCCAATTCTATAAGTTTTCTCGCCGCTCCCTCGTCCGTTATGAGAGCTGTCGGACAGTGATATTTTAAAAAGGCCCTTATGGCAGGTGCTTTTTTAGCACCTCCCGCCACCGATATTACTTTTCGTACATTTTTTAAATCCGCAATGCTGAGCCCTGCGCTAGTTGTAGTAAATACTACCCTTCCTTCACTGTCAAAGTAATATCCGAAAGCTTCTGCTACAGCTCCTTTTTTTAAAATTTCCTCTATGATACTTTCATCAAGACCTCGCCTTCGAGCCATTTCTTCAGCCCTTCCGATGCCGTGAATCACAACGTCGGCATTTTTGATTAGAGATAACACTTCTCTTATGCGCGGTTCGCTGGTTATGGACTCCATCGCTTCAGGTCCCAGGTTATCCGGGACATAAAGCAACCTGTACCGAGCCCCCAGCCGCTCTGCCAATTCCGCTGCTATGGTATTGGCCTGAATTTCTACTTTTTCACCAAGACCACCTCTTGCCGCAACTACCACCACATCCTCAAATCCCTCAAGTTTGGGCATGCCTTTGGGCACTTGAGCCATAGTGGTTCCACCTGTTACAGCCACGATATCCCCGTTTTTCAAAAAAGACCTCAGATAAGAGGCGGCCTCTTTTCCCATAAGATTTTTGACAGTCTCATCTACATCCGAATCGCCCGGTGCAATTATCACCTCTTCGCATCCAAATCTTTCTTTAATCCTATCGGCAATAAAGTTTAATCCTTTCATAAAGTAGACGAAATTCTCAAGACAATTTATAACTGCCTCTCCTTCTCTTGAAACCCTCATCCCTTTCGGTTCAATTTCTAGCAAGCCCAATTCTTCTAATCGCTTAACCTCCGTCCTCAGGGACCTTTCCGAAAGGGACATTATAGCTGAAAGAGCTCTTCGGCCTATCGGTTGGTTGTAATAAATATTTTTTAGAATCTCAAATCTTTGCTCAACTACATGCGCCATCTCTGGAGCAATCTTTTTAAGGAGGTTTGCAATTTCTTCCATTCAACGCGGTCTCCTTTTAAGCAAAATAGCCCAAAAGGGCTATTTTGCTTTATAGTCCCTTCTCCGCTATATATTTCACTAAATCCATCACACGGCAGGAATAACCCCATTCGTTGTCGTACCAGGCTATTACCTTTACCAAGTCACCATCCATTACCATAGTAGAAAGGCCATCTACTATAGAGGAAAGCTCAGAACCTTTAAAGTCCATGGAGACCAGAGGTTCCTCGGTATAACCCAGGATCCCTTTCATAGGTCCTTCAGCCGCAGCTTTTAGTGCCTGGTTCACTTCGTCTACCGTCACGCTCTTTTCCACTACCGCAGTAAAATCCACTATCGATACAGTGGGAGTCGGAACCCTCAAGGCAAAACCATTCAATTTGCCTGCAAGCTCGGGTATTACCAAAGCTACAGCTTTTGCAGCACCTGTCGTTGTCGGGATTATATTTAACGCCGCAGCCCGCGCTCTTCTCAAATCTTTGTGTGGAAGATCTAAAATCCTCTGGTCGTTGGTATAGGAGTGGACCGTATTCATAAGCCCTTTTTTGATACCAAAGTTATCCATCAAAACCTTGACTACAGGTGCAAGGCAGTTTGTGGTGCAGGAAGCATTGGAAATTACGTTATGTTCTTTGGGATTATATTTTTCGTGGTTTACCCCCATAACGATGGTGATATCTTCGCCCTTAGCCGGAGCGGATATAATAACTTTTTTAGCTCCGCCGCCTTCGATGTGCTTTATAGCCTTATCTTTTGAGGTAAAAACACCTGTTGACTCTACAACTATATCTACACCCAAATCCTTCCACGGGATATTGGCGGGGTCTTTTTCGGCAAACACTTTTATTTCTTTTCCGTTTACTACTATAGCATCTTCCTTTGCGGCAACATCGCCTTCAAACCTGCCGAAAACCGAATCGTATTTCAAAAGATGTGCCAAAGTAGCTGCGTCGGTAAGGTCGTTAATAGCCACTATTTCTATATCAGGATGATTTTTTAGTGCAGCCTTGAAAGAATTCCTGCCTATCCTTCCAAACCCGTTGATTCCAACCTTAACACCCATGAAAAATCCTCCTTCGATTGCGTTTTTTAATATTTTGTCACATTTTAATTAATTTAATTTAATTTATTTCCAACTATCACCTCCCGGGATATTTTTTGTCCCTATGTTACATTTTACGTCCCGCGTATTTTAAAAAAATTAACAAAAAGGTTCTAGCATAATATATTATACATAATTCCACGCATACCATTCAATACCTTCTTTTAAAATTAATATCTTTTCCTTTTTGCCGAAGAAGGTATTCCAAGCTGTTCCCTGTATTTTGCCACGGTGCGCCTTGATATCCTTATACCTTTCTTTTTCAGGTCATCGGCTATCATCTGATCGCTCAAGGGGTTATAAGGGTCTTCATTAGAAATCATCTCTTTTAGCATTTTCTTTATAGTCTCAGCGCACGTCGAAGACCCGTTTTCATTTTCCAAGCCGTTTTGGAAGAAAAATTTTAGTTCAAAAACCCCTCTAGGTGTTTGGACATATTTGCCGCTTATCGCTCTGCTGACGGTAGATTCATGCACCCCCACAACATCTGCTATCTGTTTTAAAGTGAGGGGTTTTAAACCCGATATGCCTTTGTCTAAAAATTCGCGCTGCACTTCCACGATGGCCTTTATAACTTTATAAAGAGTCATCCGCCGCTGTTCTAGGCTTTTTATGAGCCAGAGGGCTGCTTCCAGTTTTCTCGTCAGAAACTTAGAAGTCAAAGACTCCTTATCTTCTGACATTAGCAAGGACCTGTAATACGGGTTAATTGAGAGCCTCGGAGTTACCGAATCGTTCATTATTACCACATACTCATTGCCGACTTTTTCTATAACCGCATCTGGTATTACATACTGGATTTCGTTAGCCGACGAAAAGTTCCTTGCCGGTTTGGGGTCTAAGCTCAGGACTATATCTTTTAGTTCCTGAACTTTAGAAAGCGGCACATTTAGCTTTTCCGCAATCCTGGTGTATCTCGCTTCTGCCAGGTCTTTCAAATGATGTTTAATTAATTCATATAAGTTGGGGTCTTTAATTCCTTTCTGTTCCACCTGAATCAAGAGACATTCCTGTAAGTTCCTTGCACCAACACCGGGAGGGTCAAGGGTTTGGACTACTTTTAAAGCTTCTTCCACCTCTTCTTCACGAACTCTTAAAATCCTGGCGGCCTCCTGCACGCTCACCGTAAGATATCCATTTTTATCCAGATTTCCTATCAGGAATTCTCCTATTTTGAAAATTTTTTTATCGGCAGCTGCTAAGCGAAGCTGCATCAAAAGATATTCTTGCAGTGTCTGGTTAGCAGAGACGAAATTTTCAAAACTCGTCTCCTCTTCTTTCCTCTCTTTGGGAAATCTTAGAAAATCCCAATCGAAATAATCCTGCAAGTATTCTTCCCACTCTATAGTGTCCTCGTTCGTCTTACCTTCATCAACCCTCATTCCGTCTTCCGAAAAGGCCGTATATTCATCCTCTTCTTTGTCTAAAAGAGGATTATTCAATAGCTCCTGCTCTATATAGTCGCAAAGCTCAAGACTTGATAGCTGAAGTATCGTTATCGCTTGTCTCAATTCCGGAGTCATCAAAAGTTTTTGGGTCTGAGAAAGAGTAAGACTATAATTCATTTGCATAATTTGAGCCCCCTAAGCCCATAAAATCCAAAAAAACAGATTATTATTTATTATATTCGACAAGAATATCAATCTTACCTCTTTTGCAAATATACATTTATTGAACATTTTTTTGAAATTACAGCGAAATATTATATAACACACTTTTAATTTTATTATACCATAAAATAAAAAAGAGGGGGAGGACCCAACATTAATCCTTCCCCCTCCGTCTTTTAGTGGGTTTCTACGTCCCTCGCACCGTTTTGCCTCATTATGTCTGCCGCCTTTTGTACTTTTTGATCGTGGGTGCGGACTGCTGCCAAAATCTTACCTCTTTTAACTTCTTCTTCATAATAACGGCCTCTCTCCTCCGGAATGCCCCAGTCTAAAAGCCCCCCGGCAATTCCACCCGTTGCAGCACCCGATAGCATTCCCGCTATAGGTCCTGCCGCAACTATGGGCCCAAGTCCTGGTATTGCCAAAGCTCCGGCTCCAACCGCAAGTCCTGCTAAGCCCCCTAGAATTCCTCCAGTAGTAGTACCATCCGCTATCGTATCCATGTTCATCGTTTCATCATTGCCGTTTCCCCTCTTCGTGCCTTTCGCAACCACCGAGATCTCGTTGGTATCAAAACCGGAATTTCTCATCTCATTTACGGCTTTCTCGGCCTGCTCACGGTTTTCAAAAACTCCTATAACAGTCTTAGCCATTTTTATACCTCCTCCTAGCTTTTCACAGTTTTATTGTCTCCTCATTTTTCACCGCTAATACACACATTTTTTTAGGCAAAAAGGAAAAAATAAAATTAAAATATAAGTTCTAGGAGGAGGACATAATGTTGGAAGATAAAACCATATCCGAAGTTGTCCATAACCAATTCTTTCAGGACATTCAAAACATAGCTGACGTCGTCAGAGATCAGCATATATCAACGGAACAGCAGATTAAAAGTTCTCTTTCTCAGGCATCTTGCAACATGATGGATTCCAGACGCTTAGAAAACATACTAAATAGCGCAAAGCAGCTGGAACAACTGGCAAAAATGGGGTTTTCCAATATGCAGGCCAATGCCCCACAGTTCAAAAATATATTGGAAAGCATGGAAAAGCAGTGCCACGAGCAGCAGGTGGCCATGGACATGCAGGTAATTCAGGCGATGCAGCAGGCCATATCGGCTCTGGCAAGGGCTCAAAATGCTCTTTTACAAAGTCAGGCGATAGATAAAGTATTCGAGACCATAACAAAGTGCGATGATGCCCTTTCGCAAATTGAAAAAGCTTCCACTTCAATTACCCAATAATTATTTAAATTCTTCCATTATCGCAACTCCCGAGCTCGTACCTATTCTGGTCGCTCCTGCATCGAGCATCTGCAATGCGGTTCTTAGGTCCCTTATTCCGCCGGAAGCCTTTATCCCCATTTTGCCCTCAACTAACTTGGATATCAGCCGCACGTCCTCTACAGTAGCCCCCCCAGGGCCAAAACCAGTAGAGGTCTTCACAAAATCCGCTTTTGCATCCATGCAAAGTTTTACAGCAGTAACCTTTTCATTTTCCGTAAGATAACACGTTTCGATGATAACTTTAACTATAGTTCCAGGGTTTGCCTCCTTTGCCGCACGCACAACTCCTTCTATGTCCTCTTTTACAGCATAATAATCGCCGCTTTTCAGATATCCAAGATTTATAACCATGTCCACTTCAAAAGCTCCTGCCTCTACAGCTTTTCTGGTCTCAAAAACCTTAACTTCGGGGGAACTTGCCCCGAGGGGAAATCCTACTGTTGTTCCAACTTTCACATCGCTCCCCGAAAGTTTTTGGACGGCATAGCTCACATAACATGGGCTTACGCACACTAAATAAAATCCGTATTTTTTTGCCTCTTCGCAGAGCTTGTCTATATCATCAAATGTAGCTGTGGGTTTTAGCAGAGTGTGGTCTATTAACTTTGCCAGTTGTTCTTTCGTTATCATTAAAAAACCCCCTTTAAAAGATAATTTCCCAAAGGAATCCAGAGTTAGTTTTAAATATTCGGCAATACTTTTTAATAAGTTTCCATATTTTATTTTATCAAACATTGAACTTATCATGAATTTTGAATAAAATAATGTGCCGTCAACCTGTCATCAGACATCGAGAATTATTCGCATTCTGCCCTCCGAGCGAGTACTCATTTCCCGAGGCGATGTTTCATCACTTCCGTAGTCCCTACCCCAACACTAAGGAACTCGCGCCTTTAACCGGGGCTCCCCTTATGTCCCTATAAATAATACCCTCTCGGGGGAGAGCGGCGTTAGCACCACCGCCATCGCTACAAGATATAGCTTTTGCCCCAAAGCGTTGACAACCAAAATTCCTCATGAATAAATTGCCGCTCGCAAGTTCCAGTATGGGGAGGGGGATGAACGATGATTAGGGATTGCTTTCTGGCTTTTTTGTTAAATGCAATGTACACTTCCCTTCATACTTTAAAAACCATAATGATAAGCCGAAAGATACTAAAACCCGCTTATCTAATAGTATTTCTTGAAGCTATAATAACCGCTTTAGGCTTCCAACTAATTTCACAAAACAGACAAATTCTTCTACTACTTGCCTTTTCTTTTGGAAGGGTGGCTGGCGTATGGCTTGGCCACTTTATTGAAGACATCATGGGAATAGGTGTAGTAGAAGTCTCTGTTTTTGCTAAAAAAGAAAAAGCCAAAAAAATCGCAGATTCTTTAAGAGATATGGGATATTCGGTAACAACCCATAAAGGTTATGGCTATGGCGGAGCCGAACGATTTTCAATAAATATTACAATTATAAGAAAAGAGCTACCTCTATTAAAAGAACTTCTGAAAAGATATGGTTATGAGGAAGCCACCATGGTTGTAAGGGAAGTTGAAGCCGTCAGCGGTAAAATTTGTGTAACCAACAAATCTAAGGAAAAGAAAGCTTTAAAACCCTCTAAAAAAATTCAACCAAAGCTCCGCCTAATTCTCTAAACCCCGCCTTTCATTTTCATACATAGCTATATATTAATTTCTACGGCGTTAAAATTATCCCTGCTTGTGAACAAAAATATTTATTATGCATGAAGGAATCGGCCATTTTTTGTAGTATTTTATTAGTAATAAATATCATTTTTATTAAAGGAGAGGGTAGTGATGGATTCCTTAAAGCTTATCATTCAAAAGGATGACTGGAAAAAAGAAAAGCACGTCCCAGTCATAGAGACAAAAGGACCAACTAAAAAAGGCGAGCCAATCGACGTATATCTTTGCGTCGGGAAAGAAATCCCGCACCCGAATACCACCGAACATCACATCAGGTGGATAAAACTATTCTTTCAGCCCGATGGCGAAAAATTCACCATTCACCTGGGAACCTACACGTTTGAAGCTCATGCTGAATCAACAGAAGGACCCAACAAGGGTTCGGCAAAATGCGAACCTTGCGTGTATACCCGCGTGATTTTGGAAAAACCGGGCACGTTGACTGCCTTAAGCTACTGCAACATCCACGGCCTATGGGAGAATTCGCTGAGAGTTGACTTCGAAAATTAATATAAGGCCCCTGGGCAATCCTTCTACCCGGGGGCTTTACTTTTTCATTTTTTTACATTCACCGAAATGGATTTTCATTTAAAACTGAGGACATACTATATGAAGACATAACTATATCACAAATCTAAGGAGGATCTAAATGACGGAAATTTACTTACACATGGGGCAGGAAATCAACTATTACGACATCAATTCTCTTAAAAGGAGGCTCCGGTCGATAAAGCCTGGAGAAGAAATCATCATCCGCATGGAAGCGGCAGATGCACATCAAGCCGACCTTATAGTAAACGAGTTGAAGAATCAGGGCTTCGATTACCAACCTCACGGAGGCCATTCAGGAGAATATTTCTTGATGGCAAAAAAAAGACTGAAATAGTATTGCTCTCCGACAATCGGGGAGTTTTTCTTTTTAATCGGAACTTACTTGGATTAAAGTCAATATATTTATAGTAGATTCGACGGAAGGAGGTTTAATATTGATGGGCGAGTATCCGAACTATCCTGACTACAACGGTTGCCCCGATTATCATGACCATCACGGTCACGACCATCACGATCATCATTACGATCACTGCAACTACGATATGATTGAAGCTGAAATGATGTCCATGTATGACTCGCTATGCCAAGAAATAACGCAGCACGTCCGAATGGTTTGCGACAGGTATGACGATCCGTGGAGATGCCCATGCCCAACCAGAGAAATGATTGAACGCTGGTGCGATGAAGTAATGTGCTCGTGGTCTCCTTCGTGGTACTCCGCTGATGCAGAGACCCAGCAATTTGGAAGAAGACCACTGCGCTCACTAGTGCTTGCCCTATTAATATTCGAATTATTGCGCAGAAGGCGCAGAATATATAGATGAGGCGAAGGGAGAGGGAAGATCCCATTATGGATACCATCCCTCTCCCTTGCGTTTGCATAAAATTTAAGGTATTTCCGGGGAAATATCGTATATTACTTTCAAGCTTATCGAAGGAAATAAGCTTCATTTTTCCTTCCACCTTTTTGCTATAGACAGGCATGAAATAAAAAACTTCAGAAGATAAAAAAGGAATCATATTTCATTTTACAATGAATTTTGTTAGAATAATACCGTAGAAACAATTGCAAAATAGTTAAATTTTTTGTTATTTCATCTTGTCCTTATAAGTAAAGTTATTAGGTATGCAGGAAGAAAAACCAAGACCTAAAGTAGTTTTGTATGCAAGAGTGTCCACAAAAAAACAAGAAGAATATCTCAAGAATCAAATTAGAAGGCTTGAAGAATACGCCAATTCCCAAGGATGGCATTATGAAGTTATGGAGAACAAGATATAAACAAAGAGTTAGCAGAGGATTTAATAGCAATAGTCACATCATTTGCAGCCAGGATTTAGGACAAAGAGGTGGCAAAAGACATGATAACAATACAGACTAAACTCATTTTCAAAAGCAAGGAAGATAAGCAAACAGTAGCGGATTTAATGAGAAGATGGTCATCCTGCATGAGATTTGCATATAACAGGCTTTTAGGGACCATATAGCATGGGCGGAAACAGATGAGAACGGGCAATTAGCAGGACACGGCAAAATTCCGATGCCCGAACTTATAAGCGGCAATACGGATAAGAGGGAATATTACAGATGACAGTATGCCCACGAAGTAATAAGGCTAGCAGAAGAAAAGAAAAAGGCGATAGCAATCGAAAGATTGGACATAAGAGACAAAGGGAAAAAAGGAGATTTTTCAGGGAGGAAATCGAGGAGGATAAGGCACAGCTTTAGCTACAGGTCGCTCATAGAAAAAATCAAGGTTTTAGCAAAGAGAAAGGGCATACAAATCATAGAGGTCAATCCTGCCTACACATCACTGATAGGGATGCTGAAATATGCACCGCAGTATATGATAAGCAAGGACGTTGCAGCAGCGTATGTCATAGCAAGAAGAGGACTTGGGTTAAAAGAGCAAATTCCCGAAGGATATATGGCAATTCTAAAAGATTTAGATGCTTACGAATTGGGGGAATTAAAAGAGCACGTAAAGAGGACGGTTAGAAACAAACAACTAAAGAAAAGACAACTAAAGGAGATAGAAAGGGCGATAAGACTATTACAAAGCCTTGGGAGTGAGCTAGAGAAGGCACTAATACCTCTGGATGGAACAAGTATTAGTGCCTGTAGCGAAGGCTATAAACTCTGGCGAGTTCTCAAGGTAGCGGTGGTGACGCCACTCTCCCCTGGGAAAGTTTTAAGGGACGTCTCTGTCCTGAAGGGAGTATTACATTCAGGGCAAGTGGGGAGACCCGGATAAGTGCGTGAGTTCCTGCTTCTTGGGGCAGGGGCTATGGGAGTGCTTAAATACCGCCTGCTGGGAATGAGCACTCTCTGAAAGGGCGGAGTATAAATAGCCCAGCTGTCTAAACTGTATGATTTTGTATAGTTTTGTACAGTTTAGACAACCAGGAAAATCCGCTTAAAGCCCACAAAACTGGAGATTTAAAAGGGAGCGCCAAAGCGCTCCCTTTTAAAAATTCATTCGAATTCACTTAAAATATTCCGGATGCAGCTTTTTGAGGTACTCCTGGTCAAAGACTACTCTTGTAAGATGTTCCTCCATTAATTCTTCCGCCTTTTTTTCGTCCCTTTCCTTAATTGCATAGTATATTTTCTTATGGTCGTTCACAGTCCTATTCATGTCCATTTTTACGAAGTTGAGTATTCGAACCCTGTCAAAGTGCGACATCATGCTTCTAATGAGATTAAAAGTCGCTTCTTTGTTACAAGCCTTAAAAATCAACTCGTGAAATTTATTATCGAGAAAAAGCAGGTGCTTGAAATCCTTCTTCTTTGCGCTTATTTCCTGCAATTTCAGATTTTCTTCGATTTCGGCTTCGTATTTTTCATCAATCATCTTACATGCAAGCTTGACAACCGCCTTTTCCAGAACGCACCTTGCGAAACGAGACTCTTCCACCCTGTCCATATCTATTTTGGAAATGTACGTGCCTCTCTGGGGGTATATTTCTACCAGAGACAACTTTGAAAGTTCTATCAGCGCTTCCCTGACCGGCGTGCGGCTGATTCCCAAAACCTTAGAAATTTCGCTCTCGCTTATTTGCTGCCCCGGCTCTAGGTTCATGTTTATGATATTATGATACAGAACTCTTATGGCATACTCTCTCGCATTTTCTCTAATGTTTCTTTCCAGGACTTCCAGCATGTTATGACACACCTGCTTTCTCGAGCATTCTTAATAATTTTTATCAATTTCCGCTCATCTTGTCAATAGCTTCCCATAATCCCATGATATACATTGCTCCCAATGCCCTATCGTAGAGTCCGTATCCCGGGCGTCCCGCTTCACCCCATATCATTCTGCCATGGTCAGGACGCACATATCCATCGAATCCGCTATCGTAAAAAGCCTTAACTATCTCAAACATATCGAACGAGCCGCACTTTGACAGGTGAGCACTTTCGTAAAAGTCCTTTTCAGCTTCGAATTTTAGATTTCTTATATGGGCGAAATGTATCCTCCCTTCTTTGGCAAACTCTCTGATTATTGCCGGTAGGTCGTTTCTCCGGTCAGCACCCAGCGAACCAGTGCAGAGAGTAATTCCGTTGTACGGACTCTTGTTTAAATCGAGGAATTTGCGGATATTTTCCCTGCTCGTTATAACCCTTGGCAAACCAAAGATAGGCCATGGTGGATCATCCGGATGTATGGCCATTTTTATGTCGTATTTTTCTGCATACGGAATTATGCTGTCTAAAAAATATTTTATGTTCCGCCAATATTTTTCTTCGGTCATATCACTGTATTTTTCCAGTGTTTCGGAGATTTCTTTCAGCCTTTCCGGTTCCCAGCCGGGTAGTTCGACATCACCGGACCGATCCATAAATTCGTCGGCAAAATTCTTCGGGTCAATCTTCATTACAACTTCATGCCTATAAGCCATAGTTCGAGAACCGTCCTCTAACTGCCTTTCCAGCTCCGTCCTCAACCAGTCGAATACGGGCATGAAGTTATAGCAAATCACTTTTACACCTATTTGGGCTAAATTTTTCATCGTTTCAATGTAGTTTTCAATATAAATATCTCTAGAAGGCTCTCCTAACTTTATATCCTCGTGGACATTTACGCTTTCAATAACCTCGACTTTAAGTCCATGTCTTTCAACCTCTTCTTTCAAAGCTTTAAGCCTTTCCAGCGGCCATACTTCTCCCACTGGAATGTCCATCAAGCTCGTAACAACCCCTGTGATGCCCGGAATTTGCCGGATATATTCTAGTGGAATTTTGTCGTACTCTTTCCCGAACCATCTAAAGACCAGTTTCATAGCTATATCTACCTCCAGTATTTTGGCGACAGCTGAAAAACCTTTGCAGCAATTTATTTTACTGAACCTCCAGTATCTTTTGATATAGAGCTTTTTGCTCATCGTTTAACATCTTGAGCACAGCCGGCACCATAGCGTTTTTGAATTCTTCCTTGTTAACGTCGGAAATTATCGTCATACCTTTTTCGATAAGCTTTTGCTTGCACGCTTCCGTATCCTTTTCAAACAGCTGATTGGCGTAAACTTGTACCTCTTTTGCAGCTTCCAATACTGCTTTTCTCATATCCTCAGGGAGGGAATTGAGCTGTTTATTCCCAACTACAACGTAAACCCATCCTATTACGTGCTCCGTCTCGTTCACATACTTTTGCACTTCATAAAGTCCTCCACTCAATATCAGGTCATACGGGTTTTCTTGAGCTTCGATTACATTTTGTTGCAATGCTGTAAACACCTCGCTGAAGGCCATTACCTGCGGGCTTGCTCCTGCGGCCTTCCACGCTTCCACAAAAACAGGAACGTTAGGAACACGCAACTTTAATCCTTTAAGATCGCTTAGATTTCTAATTGGCTTGTTTGAAGTCAGGTTTCTAGGTGCCCTCAAGTGATAATAAAGCGGTGTTACCCCTACTTTGTCCATAATTTCCTGGCTTATTTCCTTGCCTATTTCACCCTCAATCACTTTCTTCATGTGATCTATGTCCCTGAATGCATAAGGTACTGCCATCAGTGCAGCTTTAGGAGCCCAGTTCTGCATGGATTCACCGGATATGGTCAAATCTGCGGACCCATCCCTTATCATGTTGAGCACATCCATTTCGCTGCCAAGTTGCTCGTTGGGATACAATTTAATCACAAGGCGGCCATTTGTCTTTTCGTTGACTAATCTTGCAAACTCTTGGGCAGTCTTATGCCATATGTGTTCTTCATTTGCGAGGTAACCGAATTTCCACTCAATCGTCTCTTGTTTTTGTCCGGCATTATTTTCCTGGCCCTTCTTGTCGCCACTGCACGCTGTAATAGAAATCAAGGCAAGAGCCAATACTAAAATTAGCGAAATTAATTTTGCTTTTCCTTTCATTTCAATTGACCCCCTCTGTTATTGTAAAATTTTTATTGAATTTTTCCTTCCAGGCCCAAAGGCCTAATGCTGGATCGCTGACGAAAAACACCTCCTCTCCATTTGGCAGAGTATTAAATCCAGGATTTAAAATATCTGGATTATAGATTTTATAAGCTTTTTTAAAAGGCAGATAATTGTAATTTACTTTTCTTATTTCTTCTTCTTTGAGCTTTTCAACAGCATAAGTTATGGTAAATCTTCCTTCGCTCGAGCCGTGTATCAGATGGGCCGCTATAGCCAAATTTTCTTTTAACTTCACATCTTGATGTATAAGTTTTAGTATTTTTTGCATTCCTGCATATCCGTACTTTCTTATCAATTCTTCCCCTATATCATTTTCCCCAAATCTCTCAATCCCCGGGGCCAGAATTATTAATTCTCCTCCATCCTGAATCGCCATCCTGGTCCTATAGATAGCTTTATTGCCTATCCAGGTGCTCCTGTATTTTTTGTCGTCCAGATAAACTACCACTTTCTTTACCGGCCTTTCGAGAAATTCGATGTTCTTTTTTTGACTTAAAGCTACAGCTTTTTCAAAAATCTTCCTGCTTCGGCCGATGAAGAGCCCATCTAAATTGACAGCACCCCCTTTAGTAGTAGTCACTGTCATCACATACATTATGGGGTATTCTTTTAAAAATTTTTCTTCAACGAAGTCAAATACTTGCCTCACAGGTGTCCTGTCGATTCCCATTATCCGCTCCATCCCGTGAACTGCCCCTATAAAATGGGACTTGTCGATAACATCCTTTCCACCGCATCCCACAAGAATATTTTTCGTGTAACTGGCCATACCCACAATTTCATGGGGTACTACCTGTCCTATGGAGATGATAAGGTCATAGGCTTTATTTGCAATATGCTTGCTTATTTCAACATTTATGGGGAAACTCAAGGCACCTTGTGTTACTTGCTCGATAAATTCAGCAGAAACCTCACCAATCTTTTTTGTACCCTTCTCCCAATCATGGACCAAGAACCTTTCTTTAGGAATTTCATCTCCAAACATCTTTTTTCGTTCTAAGTCGCTGAGCGGCCTATGAGTACCCGTAGCAGGCAGTATATCTACTTCGGAGCTTGGACTTAATAGTTCATATAAAATTCTCGTTATCATACCCGCCTGAGAGTTTATTCTTGTAAAATCTGGTGGTATAATGAGAACTTTATTTAATTTTCTCCCTTCAAGAGCCCTATATAAAGCAGACCTTACTTCATCTTCTGAAACAGAGCCGTTTCCTGGATTATCAATTATTATCTCGTTCATTCTTTACCTCCCCAGAATTTTTGAAAATAAGGTTATAAAGTTCAATGAAATTCCTGTATACATTCTTGTAAATCTCCACATTTTCCTTTATGGGCTCAATAGGCCTTTTCGCTCTCATCGCAGGCAAAGCATCTTCTTTTATCAGTCGCTTAGCCCCGATTCCTACCATTGAAAGAAACGCCGCTCCTAGTGCAGCTGCTTCTTCGACTCCAGCTACAAGAATCTCCTTATCAAACACATCGGCTTGTATTTGTAGCCACACTCCTGACTTCGCATATCCTCCGTTGGCAGTTATTTTTCTTACGGGATTCCTCAATTGCTCCATCAGAGCATTGTAAATCATAAACATATTGAAGATAATACCTTCCATTGCAGCCCTAACAAGATGCTTTTTGTTGTGGCTGAGATTTAAGCCGTACATCACCCCTCTCGCATCGGCCCTCCAGTGAGGAGACCTTTGTCCCGTCAAATAAGGAAAGAATAAAAGTCCATCACTTCCCGGTCTTATTTCTTTTGCATAGCTGTCAAAAAGTTCATAGACATTATTAAAGCCTTTTTCCCTCGCCTCTTTCGAATATTCTCCGACATGCATATCCCTCAACCATCTTAACACTATGCCTCCATTGTTTATCGCCCCACCGGCAACCCATTTGTCTTTTGTGAAGCAGTAACACCAAGTCCTCGCTTCTTTATCTAACAATGGAAAGTCCACAGCCGTCCTGATAGCTCCACTTGTCCCGATCGTGCTTGAAAGCTCGGTATTATCGAAAACCCCGCATCCCAGATTTGCCAAAATCCCGTCGCCCGACCCTATGACAAGGGGGGTATCTTTAGGTATTCCCATAATTTTCGCATATTCCTCTTTCATGCCTTTAAGTACATGTATGCATTCTACCGGCGTACCAAATTTTTCTTTATCAACGCCTAGTACTTCTTCTAAAACATCTTCATCCCAGACAAATTTATGTATATTGAAGCAAGCTGTCGCCGAAGCATCGGTCAAATCGAGGACAAATACGCCGTAAAGTTTGAAAATGATATATTCCTTGATGCTGATAAATTTATAAGTTTTTTCGTAAATATCTTTGTGATTGTTCTTAATCCACAAAATTTTGCTCAATGGATACATTGGATGTTGGACCCTGCAACCCGTCTTTCTGTATAAAGCCATGCAGTCAAAATTTTTTTCAATAAAACCCCCTTCTTTGATAGACCTGGTATCCGCCCACGTAATGACATTTGTTAAACAGTTTCCATGCCTATCAACAGCTACAAGACTGAAAAGTTGGGTGCTTAAACCTATTGCACTTATCTTGTTCCTGGCATTTTCCACTTGTTCAATACAATTTTTTACGACGTCTAACATCGATTTAAAAACAACTTCAGGCTCTATTTCAGCTTTACCATCGGGCGAACTCCTCATGGGGTATTCCTTATAGCTTAAACTAACTTCATATCCTTTTTCGTTGAATAAAACTGCCCTTACTCCTGTAGTGCCGATATCGATGCCCATGAAAAGCTCTTTGCTCAAAATACCACCTTCCAATTTTAGGCCTGTGATATCATTTTTCTTCGAACAGCATCCTAACCAAATTCTCAATAGACTTTATAGCCATTTTTTCCACTGCTTCAGCCGTATAAGCACCTATGTGCGGTGTGAGCAGGAAATTATCCAATGTCAGCAATTTATGAAAGCCTGGAGGTTCTTTCGAAAATACATCTGAAGCTGCCCCAGCGATTTTGCCATTTTTCAGGGCTTCATAAAGCGCATCTTCGTCGATTAATCCCCCTCTTGATGTATTCACGATATACGCTGTCTTTTTCATCAATTTTAATGTATTTTCATTCACAATTTTGGCCGTAGCTTCAGTAAGGGGGACATGGAGGGTCACAAAATCTGCTTCTTTAAAAACGAACTCCAAACTCATCATTTTTATATCGTATTTTTTGAGAAACTCTCTATCTTCAAAGTACGGGTCATAAGCTATAACCCTCATCCCTATTCCATTTGCCAATCTTGCTACTTCTTTTCCTATATTGCCAAGGCCTATTATTCCAGCTGTTTTTCCGGTAAGTTCTACCCCTTGAATGCGATCCCATCCTCCATTTTTTACAAGAAAAACGTGCTTTGCCAAGTTCCTCGCAAGGGCAAAAAACATACCTATCGCCAACTCTGCCACAGACGTAGCATTTGTGCCCGCTGCGCTGGCCACTTTAATGCCGAGCTCTCTAGCTGTTTTTAAGTCGATATTGTCAAGTCCAGCCCCGTATTTTGAAATAGCTTTTAGCTTCCTGGCATTTTTCAAAACTTTTTCCGTGACCGGGTCTATTCCTACTATTAGCCCATCCACATCTTCACACATCTTTAGCATCTGTTCCTCCGTAAGTGTTTTCCCAGTATCGTTGTAAATTAAATCCAAATCATACCTTTTAAGTAAGTTCTGAGCTTGTTCTTTTACCTTTAAAAATGACCTCGGAGTAATCAAAACCTTCGCTCTCATAGCTGCCTCCAAAAATTAAAATCTGTTTTAAAACTCAAGGATAACCTTGAAAACATTCTGATTTCCTTCTTCCAACAAGTTAATCGCCTCTTTTATCTCGGTAAAATGGAATTTATGAGATATCAAAGCAGTAGGATTCAGCTTTCTTTTATTAAACACATCTATCACTTCTTTGAATTTATTTGTCTGCAGCCTGGAACCGCATATTGTAAGTTCCCCTTTTGTTATGTTAAACTGCGGTATGCTAGAGGGGGAAGTATCGAATCCTAATACCACAACCCTTCCCGCTTGAGAAACCACATTAACTGCCATTTCGAAAGTCTTTGGCGTGCACGCCGCATCTATTGCAATATTTGCACCCATTCCGCCGGTAATTTTTCTTATTTCTTTTTCGATGTTTTCGCTACCTTTTACTACGTAATCCGCGCCTAACTCCAGGGCTTTCTCCAATCTAAAATCAACTATATCGGACACTATGCAAATTGCCCCTTTATACTTTGCATATTGCAAGATAGTAAGCCCTATAGGTCCAGCACCAATTATTAAAACAAAATCATCCTTTTCGACGCCTCCCCTCCACGTTGCTTGAGCTGCAATAGTGAAAGGCTCCATCATTACGGCTTCTTCCCAACTCAAATAGTCCGCAAATTTATGAACATTTGTTTCCTTTACAACTACATATTCCTGAAAACCCCCATCAACGTGGACTCCCATCACCTTTAAGTTTTCACAGACGTTTGGCCTACCTTTTCTGCACGGGTAGCATTTTCCGCAATAAATTATAGGCTCTACGACTACTTTATCCCCGATTTTCAGGTTCTTAACTTCCTTTCCTTTTTCAAGAACCTCGCCGACAAATTCATGTCCAATAACTCTGGGATATGTAGCAACCGGAGACGTTCCGTGATAAATGTGCATATCAGAGCCGCATATTCCGGCCAATCTCACTTTGAGCAAAACCTCGTCTTCGCTTGCTATTTTGGGAATATCCCTTTCGACCAATTCTATGTTCCCCGGGTGTGAAACGAGAACTGCTTTCACCTTAAGTCCTCCTTTTACATGCCAAATAGCAATCTCGGAAGGAATAGCGTAATATGGGGAATATAGCTCACCAGCATCAACACAGCAATATTCGCTATGATAAAAGGTAAAATAGCTGCTGTGAGCCTGGATAGGGAAATTTTCGCAATATTTGCTGCCACATACAGGCACACTCCCACAGGCGGAGTATTGAGCCCTATTACCAGATTTAAAACTACCATAACTCCCGCCTGAATTGGGTCCATACCGACAGATGTAAGCACAGGGAGCAAGACTGGAAATAGAATAATTAAGGCCGCGATTGTTTCCATAAACATGCCGACGAACAGAAGAAAGAGGTTGACCAATAAGATGACGACGATTGGGTTATTGCTTATTGACAGTATCGAATCCGCAATAAGCTGTGGAATTTGTTCGCTTGCTAAAATCCACGCAAAGGTATTAGCAAATCCCACTAAGACCATAATGGCTGCCGTGCTCCTTATGGACTCCACTACGATCCTTGGAATATCCTTCAACTGCAATTCCTTGTAGACAAAGAGGCCTACTATTAAGCCGTAGATCACCGTAACTATAGAAGCTTCCGTTGGCGTAAAAAAGCCACCCAAGATTCCGAAAATCATTATTGCGGGCATTATAATTGCCCAAATAGCCCCTTTAAACTTCTCCCATATTTGCTTTAGCGAATTAAGTTCGCTTCTGGGATAATTTCTTTTGACCGCAAAGTAATAGCATAGAGCCATCTGCAAAAGACCCATTAATATTCCCGGAATTATACCAGCCACAAACATTTTTGTTATAGAAGTTCCCACGAGCGTGCCTGCAATAATCATCGGAACACTTGGGGGAATGATAGGGCCAATTGTTGACGACGCTGCAGTTATGGCCGCAGAAAAATCCGGATCATAGCCTTGTCTTATCATTGCCGGAATAATAATCGGACCCTCGCTTGCCGTATCAGCTAAAGCCGTTCCCGAAATTCCCGCAAAAATCATCGATGCAACCACATTTGCAAGAGCAAGTCCCCCCCTTATAAACCCCACTATAGCATCGGCAAATTCTACTATTCTCTTCGAAATCCCTCCACTGTTCATAAGGTTTCCGGCCAAGACAAATCCAGGTATGGCAACCAACACAAAAGAATTAAGTCCGGCGTACATCTTCTGCGCTAAGACCGTCAAAGAAATGTCGTTAATGAAAATATAAACCAGAGAAGAAATCCCAAGGGCGAAGGCTATGGGAACGCCTAAAAATATCAATACTACGAAGGATAAAAATAACATTAATGCAGACATTAATATCCACCTCATTTTTTAAATTCAGCTATTGAATTTATTAGATTCAATATAGAATATAGGCTCGAAAAAAGCATCATCACTACCATGCTGCTAAAACTTATATACATCGGTATTCTCATTGTAGGCGAGGTCTGTCCTATACCTAGCTTTGTAAATTTGACTGCCTGAAATAAAACTATTACAAAAAGCAATACCGTCAGCACCTGGATAAAAATTTCCAAAACCTTCTTCGATTTTCCATTTAACTTGCCAGTTAAAACGTCCAAACTCGCATATTCCTTAGTCTTAACAGCTAAAGGCGCACCGAAAGACATAGCAAAGATGAATAAAAATCTGCTCGCTTCTTCTGTCCATACAAAGCTCGCTTGAGGTATGAATATTCTTGTAAAAATCTGCAAGCATACCACAAGGACTAATGACCCGAATGACAAAAACACCCCTAATTCCAGCAATTTTTCAATATAATCAATTTTTTTCATTAAACCAACCCCCTAATGACTTCTTCCAATGTTTTCCGCACGGCATTCTCTTCGGCAGTCATCTTTTTAAAATAATTTTCTACTTTTTGTGCAAGGCCATATTCAAATAAGTCAATTCCGAATATCCTGCTGTCGGAAAGTATAGGCCTTAAAACATCCGTAAATGGGCCTCTATCGCCAATTTTTACTGTTTTTAACCGGCTCTGGAGCTCTTCCAGCATCGGGTCAGGACTCGGTTCAAACGTTCGGCCAAAATCGTCCACTCCCATCAAATAGCGCAGCCATCCGGCAAAAAACAAAGGTATATATTTGAGCTCTTTAATATCCCTTCCTGCGTTCAGGTATGACTTTAAGGTCTCGCCGAAGCGGATTGGTATTTTCTGGGATGTATCTGTCGCGATGCGCTGCGGGGTGTCCGGTATGTTGGGGTTGAGGAATCTCCTTTCCAAAACCTCCTTCAAAAATTCTTCGGGGTTTATTATTCCCGGGTTGACAACCACCGGCAGTGCTTCTTCGTACGCCAGTTTTTCTAGAAATGCCTTTAGCAAATCATCCTTCATCTCTTCGGCAATCGATTCATAGCCCAAAAGGCATCCAAAAACGGCCAATACCGTGTGCAGCGGGTTTAAACACGTGCAAACTTTCATCTTTTCCACCTTGTCTACCGTCTCTTTATCTGTAAAAATTACACCTGCTTTTTCAAGAGGCGGTCTGCCATTGGGAAATGTGTCTTCAATTACCAGGTAACCCGTAGATTCGGCATTGACAAAAGGAGCAACGTAAGAGCCTTTAGCGGTGCGGAAAATCTCCACCCCCTCTATTCCGTCTTCCTGAAGCAATTTTTTTATTTTTTCCGATGGGCGCGGAGTTATCTTGTCTATCATCGTCCATGGGAAGGATACAAAATCTTTATCGTCCAGATAACCTAGAAAGTCGGAATTTACCGAGCCTTTTTCCACCCATTTTTCGGCGAAAAACCTAACTGCTTCGTAAAGCTTCGTCCCATTATGGGCAAAATTATCCATCGAAACAAGTGCTATAGGGTAACGCCCCGCAATGAACCTGTTGTAGCATAGTTTCGCAACCATCCCCATCGTGCTCCTGGGAGTCGAATCGAAGTTTTCTGCATCGTGCAGGACCTCGGGAAGGTATTCGCCTTTAGCATTTTTTAATGCATAGCCCTTTTCCGTGATGGTGAAAGAAACAAGCTGAAGTGATGGATTTTGAAAGAACCGCTCGACTTCTTCGAAGTTTTCCCTCGCACATAATGCATGAACGATGCTTGCTATCACCCTTTTTTCGAGCGTTCCATCACTGTTGAGATTTACCAATAGGGTTAAATTTTCATAAGGGGTATAGACTTTCTTTATAACCTCGTCGTCAAAAGGCGCGCACGCTATTATGCCGGTGTCGTGGTACCCTTTATCAAGCAGCGCTTGTTGAAGCGACGCCAAAAAGGCCCTGAAGATATTGCCCGCCCCAAAGTGAATCCACACCGGTTGGCGTAAGGTTTTCTCCCGCACTTTTGCTATATCGAATTTTGGAAGTATGTAGCCCCTTTCTTCCCAAAAACGTGAGTTTTTTTGCAATTCTTCGAGTGATAGCCTCATTTTAAAATTTCACCCTTACTATAAAAATTAATTCTGTTAAAATATTTACTCTAATATACTAGCATATCACTTATTGAATTGTCAATATAAAAAAATGCCCCAGCGCCTATTAAAAACGACGCCGAGGCTTATACTCCTTCCTAATCATAATCATACTAATTCCTTCAAATGTGCAATTGCGGATTCTATGTCATCCACTCTGAAAACTACCAGTGCCTTACCGGGGACATCGCCGGAAAAGGCGTACATATATTCCACGTTAATATTTTTTTCGCTCAATACCTTGAGGACTTCCTGCATCTTTTTAAACGGGGAATCGCATACCTCAACTGCGATAGCATTGGTTATTTTGGCCGCGTAACCATTTTCCTGGAGAATTTTCAAAGTTTTTTCGGGTTCATTCACTATCAGCCTTAAAACGCCAAAATCCGCAGTATCGGCAAGCATCAAAGCTTTAATTTGCACATTGTTTTCCGCCAGAATTGAGGTCACGGAATAAAGTCTACCGGGGGTGTTTTCTAAAAAGACGGACAACTGTTTAACCAACATTTCAAATCCCTCCTAAATTTTCCTTTTGTCTATAATCCTCTTTGCCTTTCCTTCGCTTCTTTCGATAGTCTTCGGTTCTACCAATTTTACTTTGACCGAAATCCCAAGGGTGCTTTCTATTTCATTTTGAATCTTTTTACTCAATATTTCAAGGGATTTTACATCATCCGAAAACATTTTTTCCGATACCTCTACATGGACTTCCAGAACGTCAAGGTACCCTACCCTGTCGATAACCAATTGATAGTGAGGCTCGATCTGACCTATTTCAAGCAAAACGTGTTCTATCTGCGAAGGGAAGACGTTCACTCCTCTGATTATTATCATGTCGTCGGTCCTTCCTTCAATCCTTCCTATCCTTACGCTGGTCCTGCCGCACGGACACGGTTCTTCTATGAGCCTGGAGATGTCTCCGGTCCTGTAGCGTATCATCGGAAGAGCCTCTTTAGTAAGGGACGTAAAAACCAGCTCTCCCCTTTCTCCGGGAGGCAGTACCTCACCGGTCTTCGGGTCTATTACTTCTACAATGAAGTGATCCTCCTGAACATGCAATCCATTTTTATGCGGGCATTCTATTGCCACGCCCGGCCCTATTATTTCGCTCAATCCGTATATATCCAGTGCAGTCAACTTCAACCTATCTTCTATCTCCCTCCTCATATTTTCCGACCAAGGTTCCGCGCCGAATATTCCAATCCGCAATTTAAGTTCTTCTTTGGAAATCCCCATCTCTTCTATGGTCTCGGCTATGTGGAGCGAATATGAAGGAGTGCAAGTAAGGACCGTCGTTCCGTAGTCCTTCATAATCATGACCTGTCTTTTCGTATTTCCTCCCGAGACAGGAATTATCGTGGCACCTATCCTTTCCGCCCCGTAATGGACCCCGAGTCCTCCAGTAAAAAGCCCGTAACCGTAAGCATTCTGAATAACATCGCTTTTCTTTACTCCAGCCGTGGTAAGGGTCCTCGCCATGATTTCCGCCCAAACATTGATATCATTCCTCGTATAGCCGACAACCGTCGGTTTTCCCGTGGTCCCGGAAGAAGAATGGATCCTCACTACTTCGCTCAAAGGGACGGCGAACATGCCGTAAGGGTAATTATCCCTCAAGTCCTTCTTTGAGGTGAACGGCAATCTTCTTAGGTCATCCAGGGATTTCAAATCCTCGGGCTCGAATCCGACTTCCTGCATGACCTTCCTGTAGTGAGGCACATTGTAATACGCCCTTTCCAGAGTATTCCGAAGCCTTTCTAATTGAAGCTCTTTTATTTCCTCCCTCGGCATACATTCGTATTTTGGATTCCAATACATAATCCAACCCTCCTAATTCAATTTTCGGTAAACAAAAAAGCCTTTCATCCGCAATGGGACGAAAGGCTGATTTCCGCGGTACCACCCAAATTGGCATAAAGCCCACTCTTTTTCGGGCACGGACATTTCAGTCGATGCCCTATTGCTTTAACGGTCAAATCCGTTCGGACCTACTTTCATTCAGCTTCAGCCCGAAAGCTAGGAAGCGAACTTCAACTACTCGCACCTGGAAACGCTCTCAGTCCCTGGCGCTTCCTCCCTGTAAGGTGCAGCCGTAGCCTACTCTCTTCCGTCATCGCTTTTTTCTCTTTGTATTTTTATTTTTAGGAATTATACCACGACATGCATTCTTCGTCAACTACTTCCTCAAATCCTTCACCCTTTTCGCCTTACCTTCAAATCTCGCAAGGCTTTTCGGCTCAACAAGCCGCACATTTACATCTATTTGCAGAACGGATTTTAATTTCAAGCGCACCTCCTCCTTTAATTTCTCCAGCAGCTGATGTTTTTCCAGCATATCCGTATCGGCAAGTTCTACGTTTACCGTTAATTCATCGAGATACCCCTTCTTTGTAACCACAATTTCGTAGTGAGGGCCAATTCCCTTAATTCCCATGAGAACGCTTTCTATCTGAGAAGGATAGACATTGACTCCCCTGATTATCAGCATGTCATCAGTTCTTCCCTGCACCGGACTCATCCGTATTAACGTCCTTCCGCATCTGCACGGCTCCGGATTTAAACTGGTTATGTCTCTCGTCCTGTACCTCAAAAGCGGCATTGCTTCTTTAGTCAAGGTGGTTATAACTAGTTCCCCTTTTTCCCCGAAGTCCAAAGTCTCGCCGGTATCCGGGTTAATGATTTCCACCAAAAAATGGTCCTCGGCTATGTGAAGTCCATCCCTAACGTGGCATTCGCCCGATACTCCAGGGCCTATTATTTCGCTCAGGCCATAATTTTCGGTAGCCATAATACCGAACCTTCGCTCTATTTCCTTTTTCATCTCCAGAGTTGCTCCTTCCGCTCCGAACAAACCTAGCCGAAGTCTTAAGTCGCCTTTTTTTACTCCAATTTCTTCGGCAACTTCAGCCATATAAAGGGCGTACGAAGGCGTGCTCACAAGCACAGTCGAGCCGAAATCCTTCATTATCATTATTTGACGCTCCGTATTTCCGCTGGAAATCGGGACTACGGTCGCACCGATTTTTTCAAGGCCGTAATGAAGTCCAAAAGCACCGGTAAAAAGGCCGTAGCTGAATGCAATTTGGGCTACGTCTTCTTCCCTAACTCCTGCCATAAAAGCAATCCTGGCCACCAATTCCGCCCAGGTTTCTATATCTTTTTTAGTATAACCCACGACCGTAGGCTTCCCCGTGGTGCCTGAAGATGCGTGAATCCTTACAACTTTTTTTAACGGCACTGCAAACATTCCATAAGGGTAAGCCTCTCTCAGGTCGTCTTTCGTCGTAAAAGGGATTTCCCTTATATCTTTCAACGTCTTGATATCCTCTGGCTTTAATCCCTTCTCGTCAAACAATTTTCTGTAAAACGGAACATTATTGTACGCATATTTCACTATTTTCTTTAGCCTCTCCAGTTGCAGCTCTTTCAACTTTTCTCTCTCTAATGCCTCGATTTCACTGAAAAACATTTTTCGTCGGACCCCCTAAATTTTATGTAAAATAAAAGCCCGTCCCCGCAGGGACGAGCTTTTCTCGCGGTACCACCCTAATTGATTTGCCGGAAGAAATCTTCCATGCAAATCCCCTCCGCAGCATAACGCACCGATGCGGCCCGGCCTACTTAATTCAGCCTGCGGTTTGGGAATGTACTTCGCCATAGCGAGCTTACCGGTTCGCACCCTCCACCGGCTCTCTCTAAGCCCATCCATGGCTACTCTTTCCCTCATCACCTTTATCGTTTTAACTTTTTAAAGTCTATTTTAATAGTAGCTTTCCCTTTTGTCAACTCAAAAAATTCGATATACTTATAGTTAATTACCGCGAAAGGTTGGGATAAAATGAAAAATAGAATCGTGGAACTAGACTTTTTTCGAGGAATAGCCGTATTTCTCATGGTAATTTTTCACGGCATATTTGACCTTTCGTATTATTTCGGATTAAATATAGATTATTCCAGGGGTTTTTGGTATTACGAAGGAAAACTTTCCGCTCTTACTTTTATTTGTATAGCCGGCATATCCTCTTATTTCAGCCGCAATCCCAGGCAAAGAGGGGTAAAACTTTTATTGTTGGGTATGGCAATAACAGCAGCGACTTATCTTTTAGACAGTACAAATTACATAAAATTTGGCATCCTTCATTTTCTGGGAACGTCATACTTTCTTTCGCCTCATTTTAAAAGGGTTGATTCCATTTCTTTAATCCTTTTGGCTTCGGCTATAATTTTTACCGGAACTTACTTCAGTTCCCTTACAACCCAAAATCCATTCCTCTTCCCTTTGGGAATTACCACACCTTACTTTTCGTCCCTTGACTATTACCCGCTCATCCCGTATTTCGGCGTATTCCTTATGGGAGTATACATAGGAAGAAATTTTTACGCACAAGGCAACAGAATTTTTGGGGGAATTAGAGAAAATTTCCTGTCGCTCTTGGGCAGGTATTCGCTTATCATTTATCTGACCCACCAGCCGGTACTTTTGCTTTTCTTTAATGTCGCTCGAAAAGCGGGAATCCTCTAATATTACAAGTCTGTTACAAAAAAGGAAAAATATACTCGGAGGTAGAATTAGGTAATAGGTAATAAGACACAATATAAATATTTCAAAGGGAGTTGAATAAAAATGTCGCACCTTTTGCGCAAGCTTTTTCTGGTTCTGCTCATCTGCATCGTGCTATCTCAAGCTTTTTACGCACCCGCCCAGGAAATGGTCCTGCACGAAGAGGCGGTGAACTTCCCCGTAACAAGGGGGGTTTCCTACGAAGGCAGGACTATATTTACATCATCAGGCTGGCAGAAGGTACACATCCTTCGTGTAGATCTGTCCTCGGAAAACGTAAACATAGATACATTAATGAATAAAAGCGGCCTTTCCGAGCGGCAGGCACTGAGCAAAATGTCCTTGGAAAACGGAGCCGTAGCTGCTGTGAACGGCGACTTTTTTATAATGTCAAACCCGTCGTCCCCAATAGGCATACAAATAAACGGTGGCAAACTAATCTCCACCCCGTCCAACAGGAGCGACATGGCATCATTCGCCCTCACGGCAGAAAATATACCGCAGATTCTAAGGTTCGAATTTAACGGAAAGATAATCGCGCCCAACGGAGCTTCTTTTGATGTGTGCGGCGTCAACAAGCTCGGAGACGGGTATGGAAAAATTATGATTTACACTTCGGAATTTGGCAAATCAACACCGCAGGTGCCGGCAACATCCCCGGAAATTACCTACGCCGTGGTCAGGGAGAGCAGGATCGCAGGTATTTTTGACGGAAGATCCGCCGAAATCCCCGAAGGGAGTATCGTCCTGGCGGGAGGGGGCGGCGCCTCATCATTTTTAAAGAATAATTTCAGCGTGGGGGATGAGATAAGGATTGAGCTAAACATTATACCGGACATTGCCAACCTAAAAATGGCCTTGGGAGGCGGGGCAATCCTCGTTGACAACGGCAAAATACCGGTAAGCTTTTCCCACAATATCCCGGGGCAACACCCGAGGACGGCAGTGGGCTTCACAAAAGACGGCAAGAAATTGATACTCGTTGTGGTAGATGGAAGGCAGGCGGAAAGCAGGGGCATGACACAGGAGGAATTAGCCCGTTTTATGCTGAGCCTCGGAGCATACAACGCCCTTAACCTGGATGGCGGAGGTTCTTCCACCATGGTGGTGAGGGAACCCGGTGAAAAAACCCCAGGCGTTGTAAATAGTCCATCCGAAAAGGCCGAAAGGCCAGTAGTAAACGGAATAGGTATTTTCCCCAGGCTTCCTTCTTCAGGTAAAGTTTACGGATTTAAAATCACGGCCAGTTCTTTCAACATACCCAAAAACGGCAGCCGGGTATTCGAAATAAAAGCTTACGATGAAAATTACAACCCCGTAGACTTGGACCGGGGCCTCGTCCGTTGGGAGGTCACAGGAGATCTGGGGATATTTGAAGGCAATGTATTTTATGCCAAAAAAACCGGCATCGGTACCGTAACGGCTTCCATAGGCAACCTCAAGGCTTCGACCAAGGTAAGGGTTCTTGGGGATCCGGTGGAGGTTATATTGGAGCCTGACAGGGTCGAGCTTTCACCCGGACAAAAACAGACCTTCAGGGCTTATGCGGTTGATGCCGAAGGATATAAGGCACCCATAGAGCCGAATGACATAAGGTGGGAAATAGCAGGTGACGGAGGTTATATCGAAAACGGCCTTTTCATCGCGCCGCAAGCTGAAGGCTCTTTTGCGGTCATCGCGAAATTTTCAAACATCACTGCGGGAGCTTTGGTGAAGGTCGGAGAATCGGGAAGGTTCGACGAATCGCTTGTTCCCTCAAAACCGATTATCACCGATCAAGCAAATGTTCCGTTTAAAAAGGGCGGATTGACGTTCGGCGTATTCGGAGACCTTTTGCTTGAAGCCAATTATAATCCCGCTTACCTGAAGACTTTCAATATGGCAAAAACGGTGTTCGACCGCCAAAAGACATCCTTCAACGTCATCGCGGGAAGGCTCTACAAAACGAATTCCCTGCCTGATGATGCAAAGTCCTTACCTCCGTTGGACAAATTCCTGACGAGCAGTGCGGGTTATCTAACCCACAAGTCTAATGATACACTGTTTGTATTTTTGAATGCCTCGAAGGGCGGTATAAGGCTGACTGACCCAACCCAGTGGATAAAATTTAAAGAAGATGCAAAATCCGCAATATCTAAGTATGGCAACCTAGTTGTAGTGCTAGACGGCGCAATTTCTAGCTTCCAGGATCAGAAAGAAGCCGAGCTTCTGAAAAAGGTCCTCTCCGAATACAGACCATCTTTCAAAAATATTTTGGTATTAACCGGGGGAGCGAAGAAATTTTCTTCGTCCATGGAAGACGGAATAAGGTACATAAATGTCCCCGGCGTAAACTCGGAAGAACCTGCAGCGCTGATATTTAACGTCCAAGAAGGCAAAATATATTACAGGGTAATCCCCATAATCGAGAATATAGTGGCGGAAACTCCGGCAGTCAGAAAAGGCATCCCCGGCCGCTTGGGGCTTTTTGGAATTTCGCCAACAGGCTTTAAGGTGCCGCTGGGATACCCTTACGCCGCAGAATATAACATAACTCCCGCCGGAGCTTGCACCCTGGATTCGAAAACCCTCGAAATTAACGGGAAAAAAGCCGGTGAAATCGAGATTACTGTTAAAACCGGGGTATTCAGCGGGAAAGTGAAACTTTACATCTCTGACGTCGGAGTAAAGGTGAATGGAAAAGAAATAACCTTCCCCGACCAACAGCCTTATATTAACGAAGAACAGCGCACGATGGTCCCGGTAAGGTTCGTTTCAGAACATCTATCGGCAAGGGTACATTGGGACGGCACGGCAAGACAGGTAATCATACAAAAAGATGGAAATATTGTAACCCTTAAGGTGGGAGAAAAGTCGGCTCTCGTCAACGGGAAAAAAGTGAATTTCGATACTAAAGCCGAACTCAAAAATTCGAGGGTAATGGTGCCTTTAAGATTCATCAGCGAGGTGCTGGGGGCAAAAATAACATGGGATGAAAAGTCAAGGACGGTGGAAATAACGGCAAATTAGTTAGACTATAAAGTAACCCAAAAAAACCTCCTTTCATATATTATAACTAGAAAACTCGAAAGGAGGTACCGCAGTGGGCGGCGGCTTTTTTGACGACAGCAGAGCGTTTATAGTATTTTTGATTCTGATACTCCTCCTGCTGGGAGACAGGGGCAAAGGTTTATAACAAAGGGGGTATAGTAAAAAAGGCCGGGTAAAAGCCCGGCCCTTATATTATCCTTATATTATCTACGAGATCAACATGAAAAACATTTCTTCGTACATCTGTAGTTTTTGGGCAACAACCGGTTCGAGTTCTGCAGGAATTTCGGGGTGCTCCTTTTTGTAATCCTCCCAGGTCTTATAATATTTCGACTTAAACGGGGGTATTTCGCCTACTTTTATAAAGCTCCTCCCTGAATTTTCATCCTTCGGCGCCTCTTCTCCGGCATTGCTGTAATACGCATTTTCAGCCACGTATCGGACCACGGCAAAGTAATTCTCCACATTGACAGAGTTTAATGTGATGAGGCTCTTGTCAAAGTCGAAGTAATACCTTCCCCCGGGCGCCATTATGTCAAGGAGTTCCTTTACCTTATCTATGCATTGCTCTTTCGTCGCCGTCTTGAGATAGGTCATCGGATACAGACCCGAAAGTATATGCCTTTTCCCCAGTTTTTCCTTTATTACTTTCGGATCTCCGAATTCGAAGGCTATCCTTGTATTCTCCGGAAGTTCATACAGGTAATCCAAAAACCTCATCCAGTCATGGTCGCAAAACATGAATACGGGTTGACCGGCATCCGCCAGGGCCTGCACAACCCTGGAAAATGTAGGCCAGTAAAGTTTTTCAAAATCGCTGGTCCGCAAAAACCCCGGCATATGTAATGGCATGAAGGTCTGGCCGTATTTCGACGGCACCGGCGGGAGAGCCCTTTTCAGGGTCAGCGGCAGTAAAGCTTCACAAGCCTCAGCCACCTTTTCGGGACATCTCCTAACGTCCATTAAAAGTCCCTTTACTCCCCTTAGCTCATCGGCGATAAAATCCAAAGGTGCAAGAGCTATGCCGGTAGACTCAGGCGGGGGAGTATAATACCCATATTTTTCTATCAATTTTGCATCTATTTTTGCAAAGGTATCCATATGGTCAAAAAGCGCCTTGGCAGCCTTTGCGTAGACTATAGAGCGGGTCACCGGGTCGGCATCCAAAGCCTTGTATTTCCTGGGAAGAACTTTTTCCATTATGAATTCATGAGGATTTTTAATGAGGTCATCGTATTCATCCGCTTCCATGACCGGAACCTCGGTGTACTGGATGAATCCCCCGGACCCCATCCTAAGAATCCTGGATTCGAGGATCTGCAGGGCAACCGGCGACCTCGCAAAGCCGAAAGGATATATATCCTGTCCCGTCATCTGACATATCCTGTCCATTGCTTCTTCTATTCCTTCTAACGTCCATTGGGTCCTAGCAGGAGGAAGTCCCGCAAACTCGATGCAGAATTCTATCCCGATCAAGCCGCCAACCGGAACTCTTTTCGGTATCTTGCCATCATATAGGTCGTGGAAAATCTCCGTTCTTTCTTTTTTTAGTTCTTCTGCATTTTTCATAATTTAGTCCCCCCTCTATTTTATTGTTTTAGATTTCATAATTTATAATTTATTAAATTTTGTATATATTTTTCACTACTAGTATATACAAGTAATTTTTGTTTGTCAATATTGTTCTATTTATTTAAAATATTTGACTTTTGTAATTGTCGGAATGTCACACAAATCAAAAAACCTCCCGCACCACTCCTAAGGGCAGGAGGTTTTTTAGAAATTTTTTAATTTAGTTCTACCAACTCATACTCCCTCGTTCCCATCCCAAGTTCTTCAGCATACTCCAATTGCACAAGACCGTCAGTCTCCGGATGCGCGGCCCTAAATTTGTCCTCCCCGGGTTTTAAACCCATCCCTTTTTCTCCTAGAACGCTGTTTGCATTTCCGTGCTGCTTTGTCACCAGGTCATAGCTTGCTTGGTCTATAGCCACCGGGTCTAGGGATGCAAGTATTCCTATATCGGGCACGATGGGTGCATCGTTCCACGGCGTACAATCACAGAGAGGCGAAACGTCAACAACGAAATTCATAAAAGCTATCTTTCCTTTTTTCGCCAAGAAAGCCCCGTAAGCATACTCCGTCATCCTTTCTATGAACTCCCGGCTGTCAGTTTCCCACTGAGGTTTTATCACCCCAAAATAGCACATTGATACGCATTCGCCGCAGCCGATGCATTTTTCGGGATCTATATAGGCTGCATTATCTATGACAGTAATTGCATTTTCGGGACAATTATTTACACATGAAAGGCATCTCCTGCATTTTTCTCCTACCTTCGGCTTTAATGTGGAATGCTGCTGCTGTTTCCCTGCAGCCGGAGCACATCCCATAGCGAGGTTTTTTATCGCCCCACCAAAGCCCGCCATCTCATGGCCCTTAAAGTGCGTCATCACTATCATCGAATTGGCATAATAAATTCCCGAAGCAATCTTAACCCTTTCAAAATGCTTCTTCCCTATTTCTACTTCAACCGAATCCTTGCTAACAATTCCATCTGCTATTATTACCGGCGCCCCAACCACCGCATAGGCAAAACCGTTTTCTATAGCGCTCACAATGTGGTCCACCCCATTGCTCCTGGAACCTTTGTATAGGGTATTGGTGTCGGTGAGAAAGGGCTTGGCCCCCTTTCCCTTTATTTTATCCACCACCTGCCTAACAAATACGGGATTTATGTACGCGGTATTGCCTCTTTCCCCGAAATGAATCTTTATTGCCACAAGGTCGCTCGGCGAAATAATATTATCAAAGCCGGCAGCGTCAAAAAGCTTTGCAACTTTTGACGGAAGGTTCTGCGACCGCCTTTTCGCCCTCATGTTGTAAAAGTAAACCCTAGAACCCATTTCAACTACCCCCATTATCGCAATGTATGTCAAAAAATATTATACATCAAAAACTTGCCTAGAAAGCAGCTATAGAGCGGGACTACAAAACTTTTTTTATGCTTCTTATAAAATTATCTATTTTTTCAAACATCTCCTCCTTTGTCGACGCTTTTTCGATTATGGAAACTATAGCGCTGCCTATTATTATACCCTCGCAGTAATCTTTTATATTTCTTGCCATCTCGGGGCTGGATATGCCAAATCCCACAGCTTTTGGAAGTCCTGTGTATTTTGAAACTTCTTCCAAATAGGACTTTATGTCGGTCTCAATGCGCTCCCTTTCACCGGTAACCCCTGTGCTTGAAACACAATACACAAATCCACCTGCATTTTCCACAATTTTTTTAATGCGCCCGTGAGAAGTTGGGGCAACAAGGGGAATCAGATGCAAGCCGTATTTTTTTGTAAGCTCAAAGACCTCCCCCCTCTCCTCCAACGGCAAATCGGGGATTATAATTCCGTCAACCCCCGCGCTATAGGCCTCTTTCATAAACCTTTCTACTCCATAGATGAATACCGAATTATAATATACAAGATAGAGGATTGGAATTTGGGAATTCTTCCTTATCATTTCAACCATCTTCATTATATCCTTTATTTTTGTACCATTCCTCAGGGCTCTCGCCGAAGCCCTCTGTATTACCGGTCCGTCGGCTAAGGGGTCAGAATAAGGTACTCCTATTTCGACCGCATCAGCTCCTGCCTCAATCATTTTAAATATTAACTCAGCTGTTGTTTCAATATCCGGGTCTCCAGCCGTTATATAAGCGATTAGAGCCTTTTTCCCTTCTTTTTTTAATCTTTCAAAAGTCATGTCAATCCTGTTGTTCATAGCATCACCTCCGGTAGATTTGTCACTATCTCTACATCCTTATCTCCTCGCCCCGACAGGTTCACGATTACGACCTTATCCTTGGAAAGTTGAGGAGCCAATTTAATGGCATAGGCTACGGCGTGGGCGCTTTCCAATGCGGGGATTATCCCTTCCATTCTCGAAAGCTTAATGAAAGCATCTTTTGCCTCGTCGTCGGTCACAGCTACATACTGGGCCCTTCCTATTTCTTTGTAATAGGCATGCTCTGGCCCTACAGCCGGATAATCGAGCCCTGCGGAGATAGAATGTACCGGCATAATATGACCTTCCTCATCCTGCAAAACCAGGGTCTTCATGCCGTGTAGCACACCTATGCTGCCTCTTGCCATTTTAGCAGCGTGCTTTGTGCTTTCCAATCCAAAGCCCCCAGCCTCAACACCCACCAAATTCACTTCTTTGTCATGATAAAAAGGGTGGAATATCCCAATAGCATTGCTGCCTCCACCTACACAGGCTATGACATAATCAGGTAGCCTGCCTTCCTTTTCAAGAATTTGCGCTTTCGCCTCTTCTCCTATTACTTTTTGAAACTCTCTTACCATCGTCGGGTATGGGTGCGGACCTACTGCTGAACCTATGACATAAAAAGTATCCTCTACTCTAGCCACCCAATCCCTTATCGCCTCGTTTACTGCATCTTTTAAAGTCCCGGTCCCCGAATCCACACTGTGCACCTTCGCCCCTAAAAGCCTCATCCTGAAAACGTTCAGGGCCTGTCTTCTTATGTCTTCCCTCCCCATAAAAATCTCGCATTCCAGGCCGAACATGGCTGCCACTGTCGCAGTAGCTACACCGTGCTGTCCTGCTCCTGTCTCAGCCGTCACCCTTTTCTTCCCCATCCGTCTTGCGAGCAGGACCTGCCCTAGAACATTGTTTATCTTATGCGCCCCTGTGTGGTTTAAGTCTTCCCTCTTAAGGTATACTTTTGCGCCGCCCAGTTTCTCCGTAAGGTTAGATGCAAAATAAAGCGGCGTAGGCCGTCCCGAATACTCTTTCAAATAATACCTGTACTCCTTTATGAAATTTTCATCCTTTATTGCAGCATTAAACTCCCTTTCAAGTTCTGTCAATGCATTCATGACCGTCTCCGGCACGTACTGCCCTCCAAAAATTCCAAACCTACCCGTCGTGTTTTCCAAATCCTCTCACCCTTTCTACAAATTCTTTCATCTTAAAAAAATCCTTATACCCTTCGGTTTCAACACCACTGCTCACATCCACTGCAAACGGTTTTACCTTGGCAATGGCAAGGCCTACATTTTGGGGGTTAAGCCCTCCTGCCAGGATTATTTTGTTTTTGAAATATACCCCTTTTAAAATATCCCAGTTGAATGTCCTGCCAGTCCCGCCATACATCCCCCGCACTGCGGCATCTAACAATACGCCATCCACCCGGTATTCAAAGGCAGATATTAAATCACTTTTATCCTTTATCCTGATAGCTTTCCATACTTCAAAGCCAAGACCAAGATAGCTTTCTATTTCTTTTTGGCTTTCATCTCCGTGAAGCTGGATAACATCTATTCCTAACGCACTGCAAACTCCTTTTACAAAATCCGGACTTTGGTTTAAAAATACCCCTACTTTTTTTATTCCCTTTTCAAGAAGCGCAGACAACCTTTCAGCCTCTTTTAAATCTACCCTCCTTCGGCTTTCAGCAAATACGAATCCCGCATAGTCCACTTTTAAAAAGTTTACCCAATCAATATCCTGCTTTCTCCGAAGGCCACATATCTTTATCCTGACCATTCATTTATTCACCTCACTATCCGGCCTTAAACTTTCTTACGGCCTCTTCGACATCATCCGCAACCATCAGCGCCTCGCCTATCAAAAACGCATCGACGCCCTGTAATTTAAGTCTCCTTATATCCTCTACGCTCTTTATCCCACTTTCCGAAACTTTCACCCTATCCCCGGGAATCAGCTGCACGAGCCTTTCAGTAGTCTCGATATTGACCTTGAAAGTCCTGAGGTCCCTGTTGTTAATACCAATGACCTTTGCACCTATATCAAGAGCTATCTGGAGTTCATACTCGTCGTGGACCTCCACCAGGCACCCCAATCCCAGCGACTCCGCCAAATTGTAGAACTCTTTAAGCCTACTTCCTAATACTGCAGCTATTAGCAGCACAGCATCGGCACCCAATACTTTTGACTCATATATTTGATAGGGGTCTATTATAAAATCTTTCCTCAGCACTGGACATGTAGCAGACTTTTTAACCTGTCTTAAAAACTCATCATTTCCCATAAAATATTTGTCCTCGGTTAAAACTGATATAGCATCAGCTCCCCCTCTTTGGTACATCGACGCAATTTCGGAAGGGCTCGCATTCCCCCTTATTATGCCTTTCGATGGGGATGCCTTTTTTATTTCTGCTATAATCCTTACCTCATTTGGTTTTTCTGTGCGAAGCGCTCCGAGGAAATCCCTCGGAAGCGGCATATCATAAGCCTCTTTCTCAAGGATTTTAAGGGGCTTCAGATGTTTTTTTTCCCACAAGCTTTTTTTCTTGTGATATATTATCTCGTCTAGTATCATCGAGCAACCCCCTTACTTACCTCTATGAATTCTCTCAGTTTTTCATAAGCCGCTCCCGAGTCAATGGCGTAGGCAGCTTTTTCTAGCCCTTCTTTGATATTTTCTGCCTCATTTCCAATATATAAGGCAGCAGCTGTATTTAAGAGGACGATATCCCGCGCCGGGCCTTTTTCTCCTTTAAATATCTTCACTATAAGTCGGGCGTTGTAAGAAGCATCATTGCCTGCGATGTCACGGTGCCTTGCATAAGGGATTCCGTAATCCGCAGGGTCTATTTCATAATGGACTATTCTCCCATCCCTGACCTCGCTCACAAGAGTCTTCGTAGTAGTGGTAATCTCATCAAGGCCGTCCAGGCCGTGCACTACCATAGCCCTTTTAACCCCAAGATTTTCGAGCACCTGAGCCATGCTTTTCACAAGGCCCCTGTCGTATACTCCCATTACCTGGCCTCTTACTCCAGCCGGGTTAGTAAGCGGGCCAAGGATGTTGAAGATTGTCCTAATTCCCAATTCCCTTCGCGGCCCGGCAACGTTTTTCATGCAAAGATGATAAAGTGGAGCAAAGATGAAGCCCAAATTCGTCCTTCTGATGGTTTCGGCAACCTCTTCGGGGGACATCTCAATATTTACCCCAAGAGCCTCTAGGACATCCGCGCTCCCACTTTTTCCGGAGACTGCTCTGTTGCCGTGCTTTGCAACCCTTACACCGCAAGATGCCGCTACAATCGCAACTGCTGTCGATACGTTGAACGTCCTGCCGCCATCCCCTCCGGTTCCACATGTATCTATTGCATATCCGTCCAGTATCACTTTTTTGGCCTTATTTCTCATAGTAAATGCACAGCCCGTTATTTCATCAATCGTCTCACCTTTGATGCGAAGGCCCACCAAAAATCCCCCTATCTGCGACGGTGTGGCACGACCTTCCATTATATCGTCCATCGCCATCGCAGCCTCTTCTTGGCTCAAATTTTCACCTAAAGTTATTTTTTTAATGGCTTCCTTCAGCATCCAGCATCACTCCTATAAAATTTCTCAATATTTCTTTTCCACATTCGGTCATTATTGACTCTGGATGAAACTGTATACCGAATATAGGAAAATGTTTGTGCATTATGGCCATGATAGTACCATCTAAAGTTTTAGCCGTAACTTCTAACTCTGGCGGTATGCTGTTTTCGTCGAGCACTAAAGAATGATACCTGGCCACCCTAACTGGACTTTTTAACCCCTTCAATATCCCCTTTCCCTCGTGTACAACTAAAGATGTTTTTCCGTGCAGTATCTTATCCGCCTTAACCACTTTCGCCCCAAAGGAGTACCCTATAGCCTGATGGCCCAGGCAAATCCCAATAATCGGAATTTTTCCTGCAGCTTTTCTTACCAGTTCAACGCAGATCCCGGCTTCCTCCGGCCTTCCCGGTCCTGGCGAGAGCACTATCCCCTTGGCCCCCGAGCTCAATATTTGTTCTGGCGATACCTCGTCGTTTCTCGCAACTTCGACACGGGGATAAATTTCTCCGATGTATTGGTATAAATTGTATGTGAATGAGTCATAATTATCTATGATAAGTACCATCTATAACACCTCCTTTAGTGCCATAGCCTTATTCAAAGTCTCCCGGTATTCCAATTCGGGGACGGAGTCATAGACGATACCAGCCCCCGCCTGAATGTAGGCTTTCCGTCCTTTAAATATTATCGTCCTTATCGCGATACACATATCCATATTTCCAGTATAGGAAAAATACCCGACCGCACCGGCATATATCCCGCGTCTTACATTTTCAAGCTCATCAATTATTTCCATAGCTCTTATCTTAGGTGCCCCCGATACTGTACCCGCAGGAAGGCAAGCCACAAGTGCATCGAAATAATCTTTATCATCGCTAAGCTGACCCGATACAGTAGAGACAATATGCATGACGTGCGAATACAGCTCAACTTCCATAAATCTTTCCAACTCAACCGTGCCGATTTTGCTAACCTTGCCTATGTCGTTTCTCGCAAGGTCAACCAGCATTAGGTGTTCTGCCCTTTCTTTCTCGTCTGACAAAAGTTCTGATTTCAATCTTTCATCTTCTTGCTCGTTTCTTCCCCTCGGCCTCGTCCCCGCTATTGGATTGGTCATCACCTTCTTTCCTTCTACCCTTACTAGGCTTTCGGGAGAGGAGCCTACTATCAGAAAATCCCCAAAATCTATATAGAACATATAAGGAGAAGGATTGAGGTGGCGGAGCTTCCTATAGGCGTCAAACGGCTTGGCGCGGGTTATGGCGGTCAGCTGTTGGGACAAGACAATCTGGAAAGCATCGCCTGCAGTTATATATTCCTTTGCCCTGCGCACTATCTGGCAAAAACTCTCTTCGTCGAAATTTGAATCTAAACTTTCTAAACTCGCCTCTTCTTTTATCGGGTGCAGTGGTGAGCGCCTTAATATTTCATCTTTTTTTAAGTTCAAAGCCTCTATTACATCGCCATAACTTACCTCTTCTTCGGGAAATACGTTACGGATGATGGATATCGTGTGATAAAAATGGTCGTATACAATGACCTCTTTGTAAAATAGAAGATAGGCTTCCGGCACTTGAATAGTATCCGGATTTTTATCTGGAAGTTTTTCGTACTGCCTTATCACATCGTAACCCACATATCCCACCGCGCCCCCTGCAAAGGGCGGGAGTCCCGCTTTATAAACTACCTCATGTCGCTTTATAAATTTTTTCACTTCGTCGAGGACTCTGCCAGTAAACGTTTCGGTAAGACCTCCTTTTTCTACAGTCACCTTATCCTTATAGCTGCTTATCGCCATGTAGGGGTTGCTGCCCAGAAACGAATATCTTCCCCAACTCCTTCCGCATTCCGCACTCTCAAGCAAAAATTTCCTTTTTCCCTCTAAATTGTAGAAAAGCCCAATAGGGGTGAGCTCATCGGCTTTGAGTTTCAATACTACAGGTACAATGCCGCATGATCCCTTTAGTTTTCTAAATTCATCTTCTTCGGGGAAAAATGTCATTGTAATTCCACTCCTTTCTTACTTGCTTTGAAATAAAACCGTGCGCTTAAAAAAAGAAGGCACCTCATCCCATGGGACGAGGTGCCCTCGCGGTGCCACCCAACTTCGGCCGCCCAAGTAGCCTTTATAGCAAAAAAGGCATTTCATCCTTTAGGACGAAATGCCTCTCTCAGCCACCTAAATGCAGCCATCTCGTTTCGGGTACGGAAGGTTTCCCTTCGATACCCTGTCCTTTTAACGGCGGACTCCCGGTCAATACTACTTCCATTTCGCACGACTCCTCCCGGGCCCATCGAGCGGCAACCAGAGTACCAGGCTCCCACCTACCCCGGCTCTCTGCGACCTGGTTTACCGCATCCTTCCCGTTCATCGAATTTGATTTTATTTAGCCTTGTTGTTAGCATATTTTATATAAAAATGCGGAATTTGTCAAGATTAACATGCAAAGAGCTTTTTGCTTTGTGCCATTTTTTTAATTTTGGTCACCTATTTATTGCAATATTTTCCCTCTATTGAAGTACCAAAAAGAATTTTTTGAAGCTAAAAAGCAGCATGTTTTTTATTTCCATATTTT